>CAVVDD010000001.1:0-323700 GCA_963746915.1 uncultured Bacteroidota bacterium
GTCGCGCACTGGCGCGCCAGCTTCTCGTATTCGCGCAAGAAGGTCGGCAGCTTCAGCGTCTTGAGATGATGGGCGAGCAGGATCTCGGGGGCGTCCGTCATGCCGCACCCCCCGACACCAGGCACATGTAGCTGGCGGCCGAGGTCCGGGCGACGTTGGCCCGCGGCAGATAGGGATAGACGTCGAGATCGAGCTTCGGCGGGCGCTTCTCGACCCGGCACAGCACGAGGTGCTTGATGGCGTCGAAGCCGACGGCGCCTACCGGGCGCGGCATCGGTCTTCAGGAAAGTTCGCCAATCCGCTTCAGGCGCTCGCGCCCGTAAAGGGCTTCGGTCACGTCCTGCTTCGCGACCGGGTTGGATTTGTCGCAGGCCGCAGCAACGAGTAGAGGCCCGGTCTATCTCGACCTGCCCGGCGACGTCCTCTTCGCGGGAGTGGACGATGCGGCAGTGGACTGGCCCGCGCCCTGGCCGACAACAGCCCAAGAGTGTCGGTGTCCTCGGCCGGCACCTTTCTTGCCGGGATCGGTCGCCACTGTGTGCTGCGCTTGGTAATCGAGGCTGTCAGGTTTCGGAAAGCCGTGCGTCACAGCAAGATATGGTAGTATTAGCTTATCGGCAGTGTCTTGCTCTGAATAAATATCAAACGTTGACGCGACTGTGAGCGTTTTAGCGGTGCTAAGTGCGAGATTAGCTGGGGACTTGGTGGCCTGATTTTTTTTCGCGAAGAGCCTTTAGATTGCTTTGGTATCGTAACACTTGGAATGCGCCGCGTCGCCCATTTTAATGGTGGAGTTTGCGTCCCGACGCGACTCCGCCTGAAGGAACCTCCCGAAAGGGCCGATTTCGTTGAAGAAGGCGGCGTGCAAGTCGTTCGGTGACGCGACCCCGAACAGCCGAAGCCGGCTGCCACCCGTTTCAGGCGGGCCGCGGCATGGGAGGTGCCTTCAGCTTGGCGAGCTTCCGGAGGTTCTGGGCGGCGGCGGCGAGGTGGAACTCGTCGCGGGCGCCGCAGGGGCCACGGAGCCGAAGCCGGTCGAGGTGCAGGATGCGCTTGAGGTGGGCGAAGAGCATCTCGACCTTCTTCCGGAGGCGCCGCGAGACGACGTACTCGTCAGTCGTGGCGATCTCGCGGGCCATGTCGCGCGCGCCCTCATGGATCGAGCGCATGATCTTTCGCTGGGGCTGGCCGGGACAGCAGCGCGGCTTGAGCGGGCAGACGTCGCAGTCCCGCTTGCTGGCGCGATAGCGCATCATGCCCTCGGCATCGACACCACTGCGCGGCGTGCTGTAGGAGCCGGCCGGCCGGTGGAACTGCCTGAGCGTCTTGCCCGCCGGACAGACGTAGACGTCGTCGCCGTGGTCGTAGGCGAAGTCGGCGCGCTGATATGTCCGTCGCTCGGCCCGACTTGTCGAATACGGGGATGTGCGGCTCGATCCCGCGCTCCTCGACGAGCCAGCCCAGCATCGGCGCGGAGCCGTAGGCGCTGTCGGCGATCAGCCGCTCTGGGTAGAGGCCGAAGCGGTCCATCGTGCGGTCGATCATGGTGCGCGCGGCGCCGACCTCCGCCTGGCGGATGGCGCGCGTCGTCTCGACGTCGACGATGATCGCGTTGTCGGTGTCGACGAGGTAGTTGGTCGCATAGGCGAAGAAGGCGTGGCCCTTCAGGGCTCCGGTCCATTGCGCCGCGGGATCGGCGGGCGAGGTGAACTTCGGCTCGACCGGGCTCGCCGCGCCGAAGGCCGCGTCGTCGAGAACCGCGAGGTACTCCCGGACCGCGCGCGGCGCCGTGTCGGGATCGATCGCCGCCGGGTCCCAGTCCTCGCGGGCGGTCGAGCGCTGCCTGTTCGCGTCCGCCGCGATCAGGCTGGCGTCGACGGCGAAACGCTCGCCGCCGACGAGCCCCTCCGCGATGCACCGGCGCACTGTCGCCTCGAAGACGTGGCGGAGCAGGTCGCAGTCGCGGAACCGTCCGTGCCGGTTCTTGGAGAAGGTCGAGTGGTCCGGGACCGGATCCCCCAGGTCGAGCCGGCAGAACCACCTGTAGGCGAGGTTGAGGTGGACCTCCTCGCACAGCCGCCGCTCCGAGCGGATCCCGAAGCAGTAGCCCACGAGCAGCATCCGGATCATCAGCTCCGGATCGACCGACGGCCGGCCGGTCGAGCTGTAGAGAGGCGCCAGACGCCCGCGAACGTCCCCAAGCTCGACGAACCGGTCGATCGACCTCAGCAGGTGATCCTCGGGGACGTGCCGTTCGAGCGAGAATTCGTAGAATAGCGCGCCCTGCGCCACCTGCCTCGGTCCCATCATCGCCTGCACTCTCCACCGGCCTCATGATGATGGAATCAACGATCAAGCCTCGCAGCAAGCGGAGTTTTTCAACACAATCGGCCGAGAGCAGACGTTTCGTATGAGACGTTTCGTATGAGTACACGCTCTGGCCGGGATCGCCACCGCGCAAAAGATCCTCGACCGCGTGCTCTTCATCGCCTTCGCCGAGGACACCGGGCTCCTGCCGCGCAACACCCTCGGCGACGCCTTCAAGACCCGGGACCCTTACAACCCGCGCCCGGTCTGGGACAATTTCATCGGCCTGTTCAAGGCGATCGACCAAGGCAGCGAGGCGCTGAGGATCCCGCGCTACAATGGCGGCCTGTTCGAGGCCGATGCCGCGATCGACGGGCTGAGCCTGCCTGATTCCGTCTGCGAAGGCTTCCATACGATCGGCGGCTACGACTTCGCCTCGGAGGTCTCCGTCACCATCCTCGGCCACATCTTCGAGCAGTCGATCGCCGACGTCGAACGGCTGCAGGCGGAGGCGCGGGGCGAGGACCAGCCGCCCGAGAAGGCGTCCGGAACCAGCGGGCGGCGCAAGCGGGACGGGGTGGTCTATACGCCCGACTACATCGCCCGCTTCATCGTGGCCGAGACGCTCGGCGCGCATCTGGCGGAAGCCTTCGCCGGCATCGTCCGCGATCATGCCAAGACGGGCGCGGCCCTCGGCGACTATGCCGCGATCCAGTGGCGTCGGAAGTCGGCCGAAGTGGAGGCCTGGCGGGCCTATCGTGAGCGGCTGCGAACGTTGCGGGTCGTCGATCCGGCCTGCGGGTCGGGCGTCTTCCTGATCATGGCCTTCGACTTCCTCAAGGCCGAGCTCACCCGGGTCAACGACAAGATCGCCGAGCTCGAAGGCCGGGGGAGCCACATCGACGACCTTCTCAACCCCGACAGCGAGATCCTCGCCAACAACCTTTTCGGGGTGGACGTGAACGCCGAGAGCGTCGAGATCACCAAGCTGTCGCTCTGGATCAAGACCGCCCGCCGCGGCAAGGTGCTCGACAGCCTGTCGGCCAACATCCGCGTCGGCGACAGCCTGATCGAGAACGCGAACTTCGCCTATCTCGCGCACGGGTTCGACTGGGCCGGCGCCTTCCCGAAGGTGATGGGCGAGGAGGATGGCTTCGACGTCGTCCTCGGAAACCCGCCCTACGTGCGGATGGAGCTGCTGAAGGCGTTCAAGCCCTATTTGGAGACCCGCTACGAGGTTGTGTCGGACCGCGCCGACCTCTACGCCTATTTCTACGAGCCGCGGGCTGCGGCTGCTGAAGCCGGGCGGGCGGCTCGGCTACATCTCGTCGAGCACCTTCTTCAAGACCGGCTCGGGCCGACCGCTGCGCGAGTACCTGCTGCGCGAGGCGACGATCGAGAGCGTGGTGGACTTCGGCGACCTCCAGCTTTTCGAGGGCGTCACCACCTATCCCGCCATCGTGACGATGAAGCGCGGCCCCGCGCCCGCCGGGCACGAGCTGCGCTTCTGGAAGGTCGACGCCCTGCCCGAGAGCAACTTCAGCGCCGCCTGGGAGTTCGCCGCCGGGCCGTATCCGCAATCGGCGCTCGGGCCGGGGTCATGGGAGCTGGAGAACCCCGCCCTGCGCGCGTTGCGGGACAAGATTAGGGCGGGGAAGAAGACGCTGAAGGAGGTCTACGGGTCGCCCTGCCAAGGTGTCGTCACCGGCCTCAACGACGCGTTCGTGATCGACACGCCGACGAAGGAGCGGCTCTGCGCCGAGGATCCAAGGTCGGCCGAGCTGCTGAAACCGTTCCTCGAAGGCAAGGATCTGAAGCGCTGGCGGGCGGAGCCGCGCGGGCTGTGGCTGATCTACATTCCCAAGAACCGCGTGAGCATTGAGGACTATCCGGCGATCCGCGACTGGCTTCTACCCTTTAGGGCAGCGCTGGAGGCGCGGGCGACAAAGCAGGAATGGTTCGAGCTGCAACAGGCGCAGGAGGCGTATCTCCCGCATTTCGAGGGCGTGAAGATCAGCTACCCGCATTTCAACGACGCCCGGAATTTCTCATTGGAGCAGACCGGAGCGCTTTCGAACGACAAGACCTACATGGTGGCGTCCGGCGATCTGACCCTGTTGGCATTGCTCAACAGCCGGACGATCTGGTTCGTCTTGTCCTCGATGAGTCCGCCCGTGCGCGGGGGCTATCACGAACTGCGTGTGCAGTACGTCGAGCGGCTGCCGATCCCAATCACGCCCGCCGGAGCCAAGGCGGATCTGGCTGGCCTCGCAGAGCGCGCCCAGAATGCCGCAGAACGCGCCTCGCCTTGCAACGTGCGCTGGCGCGCCGCATCCCCGACCTCTGCCCGGCGGGCCGCGAGCCGAAACTGACGACGGCGCTCAGGGAGTGGTGGACCCTGCCCGACTTCGCCGCCTTCCGGGCCGAGGTGAGGAAGGCGTTCAAGGCCGACATTCCCCTGGGCGAACGGTCGGGCTGGGAGGACTGGATCGCGCGCGACCGCGCCGAGATCGTCCGCCTGTCCGCCGAGATCGCCGCGGCCGAGGCCCGGATCGACGGCATCGTCTACGGCCTGTTCGACCTGACGCCCGAGGAGATCGCGCTGCTCGAAGCGTCGCTATAGGGGACCGCGGTCGAGCGGGACCTACCAGGCGGAGGGGAGGCCGCGGGGAAGCGCGCCTGACGGGCGGCCGCGGTAGCGGGTGAAGAGGCGGTCGGCCGGGGTCTCGCGTGCGGCGAGGAGGGCGCGGAGCTCGGGCGTCGGGTCGGCGTCGCCGGCGCGGAAGAGGGTCTCGGCGATGGCGTCGCGGAGCGGCGTGCGGGGGCGGGGAAGGGCGGCGTCGAGGGGCATCGGTCGGGTCCTGAGGGTTCTGGTGGTCACTGGAGCCCATACGGGCAGCGTTCACGGAAGGTTTCGTTAGGGGGACGCTACGCCGGCCGCGTGTCGGCACGATCCGACGGCTGTTTCAATCGCCGCAGCCCTTTGCAGGCCGGAAGATATCGTGCCACACTCGATCCCGGCGCTGCCGCGCCGCGTTGACCTCGTGCGATGCGGCAGATAAGCCTCCGGTTGGGTTGCGCCGGGGTTGTCACCGTGGCGCGAGCGAAGGAGGGCGGAGTTGAGCGAGCTGCTGCGCGAATACCTTCCGATCCTGATCTTCCTCGGCCTCGCGATCGCCCTCGGGCTGGTGCTGCTGCTGGCGGCGGCGGTGGTGGCGGTGAAGAATCCCGACCCGGAGAAGATCTCGGCCTACGAGTGCGGCTTCAACGCCTTCGACGACGCGCGGATGAAGTTCGACGTGCGCTTCTACCTGGTGTCGATCCTGTTCATCATCTTCGACCTCGAGGTGGCGTTCCTGTTCCCCTGGGCGGTGGCGTTCCAGCACGTCGGGCGCGTTCGGCTTCTGGTCGATGATGGTGTTCCTGGCGGTGCTGACCATCGGCTTCGCCTACGAGTGGAAGAAGGGGGCGCTGGAATGGGAGTGATGGAGACCGTCCGCTCGCCGATCCCCGGGCCCACGACCCGGCGGCGACCCGGGCGCTGTCGGACGAGCTGGCCGACAAGGGGTTCCTCGTCACCTCGACGGCGCACGCGATCAACTGGGCGCGCACCGGATCCCTGCACTGGATGACCTTCGGGCTGGCCTGCTGCGCGGTCGAGATGATGCACACCTCGATGCCGCGCTACGACCTGGAGCGGTTCGGGACGGCGCCGCGCGCCAGCCCGCGGCAGTCGGACCTGATGATCGTGGCGGGGACGCTGACCAACAAGATGGCGCCGGCCCTGCGCAAGGTCTACGACCAGATGGCCGAGCCGCGCTACGTGATCTCCATGGGGTCCTGCGCCAACGGCGGGGGCTACTATCACTTCAGCTACTCGGTGGTGCGCGGGCTGCGACCGGATCGTGCCGGTGGACGTCTACGTGCCGGGCTGCCCGCCGACCGCCGAGGCGCTGCTCTACGGCATCCTGCAGCTGCAACGGAAGATCAGGCGGACCGGCACGATCGTCCGCTGAGACGGACCCTAGCCACCGGTAAGGCCGCGAAGGACCGAGGATGGATACGGCGCTCGACGAGCTGAGGGAAACCATCGCGCTGCGCCAGGAGCGCGCGCTCCTGGCCACCGAGATCCGGTACGGCGAGCTGAACCTGACGGTTCCGCCGGAGACGATCCCGCAGTTCGTGGCCTATCTCAGGACCGACTCGAGCTGCCGCTTCACCACGCTCATCGACATCACCGCGGTCGACTGGCCGGCGCGGGAGAAGCGCTTCGACGTGGTCTACCACTTCCTCTCGCATGCACCTGAACCAGCGGGTGCGGGTGAAGGCGGAGGTGCGCGAGGACGAGCTGGTGCCGTCGATCATCGGCGAGTTCCCCTCGGCCGACTGGTACGAGCGCGAGGTCTTCGACATGTACGGGATCCTGTTCTCGGGGCACCCGGATTTGCGGCGCATCCTGACCGACTACGGCTTCCGCGGGTATCCGCTGCGGAAGGATTTCCCGACCACGGGCTACGTCGAGCTCCGCTACGACGAGGAGCAGAAGCGGGTGGTGTACGAGCCGGTGAAGCTGACGCAGGAATACCGGCTTTTCGACTTCATGAGCCCCTGGGAGGGTGCGGAGTACATCCTGCCGGGCGACGAGAAGAA
This sequence comes from uncultured Bacteroidota bacterium, assembly GCA_963746915.1. Lineage (GTDB taxonomy): Bacteria > Bacteroidota > Bacteroidia > Chitinophagales > Chitinophagaceae > VBAS01. The sequence continues at coordinate 6,958 of CAVVDD010000001.1, forward strand.
GGGAGCCTGAGCATGGACGGCAGACGTTCTGGTCGGCGAGCAGAAGATCCGCAACTTCAACATCAACTTCGGGCCGCAGCATCCTGCGGCGCATGGGGTCCTGCGGCTGGTGCTGGAGCTCGACGGCGAGATCGTCGAGCGGTGTCGATCCGCATATCGGGCTGCTGCACCGCGGCACCGAGAAGCTGATGGAGAGCCGGACCTACCTGCAGAACCTGCCGTATCTCGACCGGCTCGACTATGTGGCGCCGATGAACCAGGAGCATGCCTGGTGCCTGGCGATCGAGAAGCTGACCGGGACGCCGGTGCCGCGGCGGGGGTCGCTGATCCGGGTGCTCTATTCCGAGATCGGGCGGATCCTGAACCATCTGCTCAACGTCACCACGCAGGCGATGGACGTCGGCGCGCTGACCCCGCCGCTCTGGGGGTTCGAGGAGCGCGAGAAGCTGATGATCTTCTACGAGCGGGCCTGCGGGGCGCGGCTGCATGCGGCCTATTTCCGGCCGGGCGGCGTGCACCAGGACCTGCCGGAGGATCTGATCGCCGACATCGCGACCTGGGCGCGGGCGTTCCCGGCGGTGCTCGACGACATCGAGACGCTGATCACCGAGAACCGCATCTTCAAGCAGCGCAACGTCGACATCGCGGTCGTCAGCCAGGAGGAGGCGCAGGCGCTGGGCTTCTCCGGGGTGATGGTGCGGGGGTCGGGGATCTCCTGGGACCTGCGGCGGTCGCAGCCCTACGAGTGCTACGACGAGTTCGACTTCGAGATCCCGCTCGGCACCAACGGCGACTGCTACGACCGCTACCTCTGCCGGATGTGGGAGATGCGGGAGTTGACGAAGATCATCCTGCAGGCGGTGGAGAAGCTCGCCACCTGCCGGGGCGAGGAGGTGCTGACGCGGGGCAAGATCGCGCCGCCGCGGCGGGCGGTGATGAAGACCTCGATGGAGGCGCTGATCCACCACTTCAAGCTCTACACCGAGGGCTTCCACGTGCCGGAGGGCGAGGTCTATGCCGCGGTCGAGGCGCCGAAGGGGGAGTTCGGGGTGTACCTGGTGTCAGCGACGGGACCAACAAGCCGTACAAGGTGAAGCTGCGCGCGCCGGGGTATCCGCACCTCGCGGCGATGGACCACATCTGCAAGGGGCACATGCTGGCGGACGTGTCGGCGGCGCTGGGAGTCCTCGACATCGTGTTCGGGGAGGTGGATCGATGAGAGCTTGGCGAATCCCTTGTAACGCTGTTTGCGTCGGCGGCTGATCCGGTCACTGCCGAACAATCTCCGAACTGCCGCGAAGGATATCGGATAGCTGCAGTCACCGTCGTCCGAGCGCAAGCGACGTTCGAGGCGCTGGTCGAGAATCGGCTGCGAGCTGTACGATCCGCCAGACGAGAGCTCTGGTTACTCAGACGGGCGTCAGATGACGCCGAGGACGGCGCATCGGCAAGAGCCATGTGTCAGGGACGTAGCCGAGTTGCAGCCGGAGACAACCTGCCAGATGTAGACGGAGTGACTGCATCTGATGCTGCGCCGCCTCTATCATGAGCAGCCCGAGCATTTCGCCTTCACGCCGGCCAACCTGGAGTGGGCGAAGGGGCAGATCGCCAAGTATCCCGGAGGGGCGGCAGGCGTAGCGCGGTGATTCCGCTGCTCTGGCGGGCGCAGGAGCAGGAGGGGTGGGTCACGAAGCCGGCGATCGAGGAGATCGCGCGGATGCTCGGGCATGGCCTATATCCGGGTGCTGGAGGTCGCGACCTTCTACTTCATGTTCCAGCTGCAACCCACGGGCAGCGATTGCGCATGTGCAGGTCTGCGGCACGACGTCGCTGCATGATCTGCGGGGCGGAGGAGCTGATCGAGGTCTGCAAGCGGAAGATCGCGCCGCATGCGCACGAGCTCTCGGCGGACGGCAAGTTCACCTGGGAGGAGGTCGAGTGCCTCGGGCGCCTGCGCCAACGCGCCGATGGCGCAGATCGGCAAGGACTACTACGAGGATCTGACGGCGGAGGGGTTCGCGGGCATCCTCGACGCCTTCGCGCGGGGCGAGGTGCCGCGGCCGGGGCCGCAGAACGGGCGCTTCGCCTCGGAGCCGCTGGGCGAGCTGACGTCGCTGAGCGGCGCGGAGCGGGTGAACGCGGCGAACGCGTCGGTGACGCTGGCGGAGCGGCTGGGCGACACGGTGGCGCGGATCACCGGCAACGAGCCGTCGCCGCGGACGGCGATCGCCGGGAGCGCAGAGGCGGCCGCGGATCGACCGGCTCCGAGCGGAGCGACCACGGGCCGGCGGTGACGCCGGCGCGGCCGGCGGGGCTGGCGGCGCCGCGGGGGGCGGGGCCGGACGATCTCAAGCTGATCAAGGGGGTGGGGCCGGTGCTGGAGGACATGCTGCACCGGCTCGGCTACTTCCATTTCTTCCAGATCGCCGCCTGGACGCCCGGAGGAGGTCGCCTGGGTCGACGAGAACCTCGAGGGTTTTCACGGGCGCGTCACCCGCGAGGGCTGGGTCGAGCAGGCGCGGGAGCTGGCGGAGGAGGGCGACACGCCCCACGCCCAGGAGCGGATCAGGGACGAGTGACGGGGACGGGAGCCTTGGAGGATAGGAAGATGGCAGGAAGCCACGTGAGAGGAGCGGCCTTTTCTGGTCGCTGGTGAGCTGGGGCGCGGCGATCGTGGCGCGCGCTCGTGGTCGGCTGGATCGTCGCGGCGGTCTTCGGCGAGGCGGCGGCGGGGATCATCTTCGGCGGCGTCACCTTCATGATCGTGGCCTGGGTGCTCAGCCGGTATCTCGGCCCGCCGGCGGACGACGCGGCGCCGCATCTGCCGGCGGCCGCGCACGCGGCGCGAGCCGCCGCGGCCGCGGCGCCGGCGGCGCCCGTCGCGGCCCCGGTCGCGGCGCCGGTGGCGCCGCCGTCGCGCCGCCGGCGCACAGCCCGGCGCCGGACGCGGGGGCGATCAGCGAGCGGGTGCGCGACGCGGCGCGGGCGGCGGGCGAGGCGGCGCGGGCGGCGCTGGGCGACGTGGCGCCGGTTGCGCCGGCGTCGAGCCCGGCGGGGCGGCCGGCGGCGCTGGCGGCGCCGCGGGAAGGGCGGGCCGGACAATCTGAAGCGGCTCAAGGGGGTCGGGCCGAAGTTCGAGGAGCTCCTGAACGCGCACGGGATCTACCACTTCGACCAGATCGCGGCCTGGGGGCCGGCGGAGATCGCGTGGATCGACGCGAATCTCGAGGGCTTCAACGGGCGGGCGATGCGCGACGACTGGGTCGGGCAGGCGAAGATCCTCGCGGCCGGCGGCGAGACGGAGCATTCGCAGCGCGTCGACCGCGGCGAGTTGACGTGAGGGAATAAGGGCATGCTGGCGGACAAGGATCGGATCTTCACCAACCTCTACGGCATGTTCGACCGCAGCCTGGCGGGCGCGCGGGCGCGCGGGCAGTGGGACGACACCGCCGGGCTGATCGGCCGCGGGCGGGACAAGATCGTCGAGGAGGTGAAGGCGAGCGGGCTGCGCGGGCGCGGGGGCGCGGGGTTCCCGACCGGGCTGAAGTGGTCGTTCATGCCGAAGGGGTCGGACGGGCGGCCGCACTATCTGGTTGTGAACGCTGACGAATCCGAGCCCGGCACCTGCAAGGACCGCGAGATCATGCGCCACGACCCGCATACGCTGGTCGAGGGGTGCCTGATCGCCGGCTTCGGCATGGGGGCGCATGCCGGGTACATCTACATCCGGGGCGAGTACATCCGCGAGCGCGAGGCGCTGCAGGTGGCGATCGACGAGGCGTATGACGCCGGGCTGATCGGGAAGAATGCCTGCGGGACGGGGTTCGACTTCGATCTTTACCTGCATCATGGGGCGGGGGCGTATATCTGCGGCGAGGAGACGGCGCTGCTGGAGAGCCTGGAAGGGCGCAAGGGGATGCCGCGGCTGAAGCCGCCTTTTCCTGCGAATACGGGGCTTTATGGGGCGCCGTCCACGGTCAACAACGTCGAGTCGATCGCGGTGGTGCCGACGATCCTGCGGCGGGGGCCGGGGTGGTTCGCGAGCTTCGGGCGGCCGAACAATGCCGGGACGAAGGTCTTCGCGGTGTCGGGGCACGTGAACCGGCCGTGCGTGGTCGAGGACGCGATGTCGATCACGCTGCGGGACCTGATCGACAAGCATTGCGGCGGGGTGCGGGGCGGGTGGAAGAACCTGAAGGCGGTGATTCCGGGCGGGGCCTCGGTTCCGCTTCTGCCGGCAAGTGTTTGTGATGACGCGATAATGGACTTCGACTGGCTGCGGGAGCAGCGGTCGGGGCTGGGGACGGCGGCGGTGATCGTGATGGATCAGTCGACCGACGTCATCAAGGCGATCTGGCGGCTGTCGAAGTTCTACAAGCACGAGAGCTGCGGGCAGTGCACGCCGTGCCGGGAGGGCACGGGGTGGATGATGCGGGTGATGGACCGGCTGGTGACGGGCGACGCGGAGATCGACGGAGATCGACATGCTGCTCGACGTCACCAAGCAGGTGGAGGGGCATACGATCTGCGCGCTCGGGGACGCGGCGGCCTGGCCGATCCAGGGGCTGGTGCGGCACTTCCGGAACGAGATCGAGGACCGGATCAAGGCGAAGCGGACCGGGCGGATCAGCGCGGTGGCGGCGGAGTGAAAGGCGTGCGCGGGGCAAGGGTTAACGGCGGGTTTGTTCGATGCACAATCCATGCACAACGCATGCACGGGGCGTATGCCAGTGCGATGTGCACGGGGTCGGAGGGTTAACGGGTGCATCTGGCGCAGCTCAACGTCGGGCGGCTGGTGGCGGAGACCGACGATCCGCGGGTGGCGGAGTTCATGGCGGCGCTCGACCGGGTCAACGGGCTCGGCAAGCGGATGCCGGGGTTCGTCTGGATGATGGAGGGCTCGGGGGAGCCGGGGACCGGGCAACACCGAGACCAAGATCGGCGGCGATCCGCGGTTCGTGTCGAACCTGACGGTCTGGGAGAGCGTCGGAGGCGCTGGAGCAGTTCGTCTGGAACACGGTGCACCGGCAGTTCTACGAGCGGCGGCGCGAGTGGTTCGAGGTGCTGGGCGAGATGCATCTGGTGATGTGGTGGGTGCCGGAGGGGCACCGGCCGACGCTGGAGGAGGCGCTGGCGCGGCTGGCGCACCTGCGGGCGCACGGCGACAGCGAGCATGCCTTCGGCTGGGCGCTGCGCGAAGGAGGCGCGGCTCTGGCGGGAGCGGACTGCAGCGCGGTGGCGGCGGAGTAGGCGATGGAGACGACGACGACCGAGACCAGCGTGCACTACTGGACCGGCGGATTCGGGATCGATCCCGGTCCTGATCCTGCTGGTGCTGCTGGTGGTCCCCTACTGGAAGATCTGGCAGCGGACCGGGCATTCCGGCGCCTGGGCGCTGCTGATGCTGGTGCCGCTCGCCGAATCATCATCTCGCTCTGGGTGCTGGCGTTCAAGGAATGGCCGGCGCATGCGGGGCACGGCGGGAGGTAGACGATGGCCGACCTGCGGAAGCTCATCGTCGACGGCATCGAGATCGAGGTCGATCCGCGGCTGACGCTGCTGCAGGCCTGCGAGGCCGGCGGGGGTCGAGATCCCGCGGTTCTGCTACCACGAGCGGCTGTCGATCGCCGGCAACTGCCGGATGTGCCTGGTCGAGGTGGTGGGCGGGCCGCCGAAGCCGGCGGCGTCCTGCGCGATGCAGGTGAAGGATCTGCGGCCCGGGCCGGAGGGGCAGCCGCCGCAGGTCAAGACCACCTCGCCGATGGTGAAGAAGGCGCGCGAGGGGGTGATGGAGTTCCTGCTCATCAACCACCCGCTCGACTGCCCGATCTGCGACCAGGGCGGCGAGTGCGACCTGCAGGACCAGGCGATGGCCTACGGGGTGGACTTCTCGCGCTACCGCGAGCCGAAGCGGGCGGCGATCGACTTCGACCTCGGGCCGCTGGTGGCGACCTGCATGACGCGCTGCATCTCCTGCACGCGCTGCGTGCGGTTCATCACCGAGGTGGCCGGGCGTGCCGGAGATGGGGCAGACCGGGCGCGGCGAGGACAGCGAGATCACCAGCTACCTCGGGGCGATGCTGACCAGCGAGCTGCAGGGGAACGTGATCGACCTCTGCCCGGTGGGGGCGCTGACCTCGAAGCCCTATGCCTTCACGGCGCGGCCGTGGGAGCTGACCAAGACCGAGTCGATCGACGTGATGGACGCGCTGGGGTCGAACATCCGCGTGGACGCGAAGGGGCGCGAGGTGATGCGCATCCTGCCGCGCAACAACGACGGGGTGAACGAGGAGTGGCTGGCGGACCGGTCGCGGTTCGTCTGGGACGGGCTGCAGGCGGCAGCGGCTGGACCGGCCGTACGTGCGCGAGGGCGGGCGGCTGCGCGCCGGCGACCTGGGGCGAGGCGTTCGAGGCGGTCGCCGCGGCGGTGAAGGGGAAGCAGGTCGCGGGGCTGGTCGGGGACCTCGTGTCCGGTCGAGGCGGCCTTCGCGCTGAAGGCGCTGGTCGAGAGCCTGGGCGGGACGGTGGAGTGCCGCACCGACGGGGCGGCGCTGCCGGCGGGGAACCGGTCGGGCTATGTCGGGACGGCGGCGATCGCCGACATCGACGCGGCGAAGCGGATCCTGCTGGTCGGGACCAACCCGCGGCTCGAGGCGCCGGTGCTGAACGCGCGCATCCGCAAGGCCTGGACTGAACGGGGCGCTGATCGCGCGGGTGGGCGCGCCGGCGGACCTGACCTATCCGGTGGCGGAGCTCGGGACCGGGCGTGGACGCGCTGGCGGAGCTGAGCCGGCGAGACGGTGAGCGAGGAGGAGCGGGCGATCCCGTCGCCTCGTCATCGTCGGGCGCGGGCGCGCTGGCCGGCGACGACGGCGCGGCGGTGCTGGCGCAGGCGATGGCGCTCTGCGAGCTGACGGGCTCGCGGCTCCTGGTGCTGCACACGGCGGCGAGCCGGGTCGGGGCGATGGACCTCGGCTGCGTGACCGAGGGCGGGATCGCCGCGGCGCTGGAGGGCGGACGTGATCCTGAACCTCGGGGCGGACGAGGTGGAGGTCCCGGCGGGGCCGTTCGTGGTCTACCAGGGGAGCCACGGCGACCGGGGCGCGCACCGGGCGGACGTGATCCTGCCGGGGGCGGCCTGGACCGAGGAGCCGGGGATCTTCGTCAACACCGAGGGGCGGCCGCAGATGGCGAACCGCGCCGGGTTCCCGCCGGGCGAGGCGCGGGAGAACTGGGCGATCCTGCAGGGCGCTGTCGGCGGTGCTCGGGCAGACGCTTCCGTTCGACTCGCTCGCGGAGCTGCGGCGGCGGATGGTGGCGGAGGTGCCGCATCTCGCGCGGATCGACGTGGTGCCGGAGAATGCGTGGACGCCGGTCGAGGCGCGGCGATATGAGCGGCGACAGGATCGGGGGCTGGGCGGGCGCGCATTATCTCGCCAACCCGGTGATGCGGGCGAGCGAGGTGATGGCGGAGCTGGCGCGGCTGGCGGACGCCCGCGCCGGGCAGGCGATGGCGGCGGAGTAGGGGCATGGAGTTCTTCACGCACGGCTTCGGCCTCTTCATCCTGATCCTGGCGCAGTGCCTGGCGGTGACGCTGGTGGTGCTCGTCAGCCTCGCGTTCCTGATGTACGGCGACCGCAAGATCTGGGCGGCGGTGCAGCTGCGCCGGGGGCCGAACGTGGTGGGGCCCTGGGGGCTGCTGCAGTCGTTCGCGGACTTCCTGAAGTACATCGTGAAGGAGATCGTCGTCCCGGCGGGGGCCGACAAGACGGTCTTCATGCTGGCGCCGATGATCTCCTTCGTGCTGCCGGTGATCGTCTGGGCGGTGATCCCCTGGGCGCCGGGCTGGGTGATCTCCGACATGAACGTCGGGATCCTGTTCATCTTCGCCATCTCGTCGATGCACGTCTACGCGATCATCATGGGCGGGCTGGGCGTCGAACTCGAAGTATCCGTTCCTCGGGTGCCTGCGCTCGGCGGCGCAGATGATCTCCTACGAGGTGTCGCTGGGGTTCATCATCGTCGGCGTGCTGATCGTGACCGGGTCGCTGAACCTCAGCCGGATCGTCGAGGCGCAGGACGGGGGCTGGGGGCTGTTCAGCTGGTACTGGCTGCCGCACTTGCCGATGGTGGTGCTCTTCTTCATCTCGCGCTGGCGGAGACGAACCGGCCGCCGTTCGACCTGCCGGAGGCGGAGTCGGAGCTGGTGGCGGGGTACCAGGTGGAGTATTCCTCGACGCCGTTCCTGCTCTTCATGATCGGCGAGCTGATGAGCGTGTTCTTCATGTGCGCGCTGATCTCGGTCCTGTTCTTCGGCGGGTGGCTGTCGCCGATCCCGGGGATGCCGGACGGGGCGCTGTGGCTGTTCCTGCAAGATGCTCGTTCTGGTTCTTCATGTTCGCCATGGTGAAGGCGATCGTGCCGCGCTACCGCTACGACCAGCTGATGCGGATCGGGTGGAAGGTGTTCCTGCCGCTGTCGCTCGGATGGGTGGTGTTCGTGGGGCTGGCGGCGCAGTACGGCTGGTTCTGGGGAACCTACCAGCGCTGGATCGGAGGCTGAGGATGGCGATCCCGCTCAACCGCGCGGCCTGGTACTTCCTGCTCACGGACTTCGTCCTCGGGTTCAAGGTGGGGATGAAGTACTTCTTCAAGCCGAAGGCGACGCTGAACTATCCGCACGAGAAGGGGCCGCTCTCGCCGCGGTTCCGCGGGGAGCATGCGCTGCGGCGCTATCCGAACGGCGAGGAGCGGTGCATCGCCTGCAAGCTCTGCGAGGCGATCTGTCCGGCGCAGGCGATCACCATCGACGCGGAGCCGCGCGAGGACGGGTCGCGGCGGACGACGCGCTACGACATCGACATGACCAAGTGCATCTACTGCGGCTTCTGCCAGGAGGCGTGCCCGGTGGATGCGATCGTCGAGGGGCCGAACTTCGAGTTCGCCACCGAGACGCGCGAGGAGCTGTTCTACGACAAGGCGAAGCTGCTCGCGAACGGCGACCGCTGGGAGGCGGAGATCGCGCGCAACCTCGAGCTCGACGCGCCGTACCGCTGAGGGGGATGTGATGGGCGTTCGCGACGTTCGCCTTCTACCTCTTCGCCGTCATCGCGGTGGTTTCCGGCGTGCATGGTGATCTTCGCGCGGAGCGCGGTGCATTCGGTGCTGTGGCTGATCCTGGCGTTCTTCGCGGCGTCGGGGCTCTTCGTGCTGCTCGGCGCCGAGTTCGTGGCGATGATCATGCTGATCGTCTACGTCGGCGCGGTGGCGGTGCTGTTCCTCTTCGTCGTGATGATGCTCGACGTCGACTTCGCCGAGCTGCGCGAGGGGATGGCGAAGCTCCTGCCGATCGGGCTGCTGATCGGGCTGGTGCTGCTGGTGCAGCTCGGCTTCGTCTTCGGGGCCTGGGAGACGAGCGACGCAGGCGATGGCGGCGCGGCAGGCGATCACGCCGGCGCCGGACGTCGGTCGACAACACCACGGCGCTCGGCAAGCTGATCTACACCAAGTACGTCTTCCTGTTCCAGGCGGCGGGGCTGATCCTGCTGGTGGCGATGATCGGGGCGATCGTGCTGACGCTCAGCAAGCGGCAAGCACGTGAAGCGGCAGGACGTGCTGAAGCAGATGTACCGCGACCCGAAGGCGGCGGTGCACCTCGTCGACATCAAGCCGGGGCAGGGGGCATGAGCGGCCAATGATCGGACTCTGCGCACTACCTGACGGTGGCGGCGATCCTGTTCGTCACCGGGATCGTGGGCATCTTCATCAACCGCAAGAACGTCATCATCATCCTGATGTCGATCGAGCTGATGCTGCTGGCGGTGAACATCAACTTCATCGCCTTCTCGGCCTATCTCGGCGACCTGGTCGGGCAGGTCTTCACGCTCTTCGTGCTGACGGTCGCCGCCGCCGAGGCGGCGATCGGGCTCGCCATCCTCGTCTGCTTCTTCCGCAACACCGGGACGATCGCGGTCGAGGACATCAACGTGATGAAGGGCTGAGCCGCGATGGTCACCATCATCCTCTTCGCGCCGCTGGTCGGCGCCATCCTCTGCGGCTTCGGCTACAAGTGGCTCTCCGAGCAGGGGGCGCATGGTCACGGCGACCACGCTCCTGTTCCTCGCCTGCCTGCTGTCGCTGGATCGTCTTCTTCACCTTCGACGGGGTGACGGTCAGCCATCCCTATTTCCGCTGGATCGTGTCGGGGACGCTGGCGTCGGACTGGGGGTACCGGCTCGACCGGCTGACGGCGATCATGCTGGTGGTGGTGACGACGGTGTCGTCGCTCGTGCACCTCTACAGCATCGGCTACATGGCGCACGACGAGAACTTCAAGCACGGCGAGAGCTACAAGCCGCGCTTCTTCGCCTACCTGTCGTTCTTCACCTTCGCCATGCTGGCGCTGGTGACGGCCGACAACCTTCTGCAGCTCTTCTTCGGCTGGGAGGGGGTGGGCGTCGCCTCGTACCTGCTGATCGGCTTCTACTACCGCAAGCAGAGCGCGGGGGCGGCGGCGATCAAGGCCTTCATCGTCAACCGGGTGGGCGACTTCGGCTTCCTGCTCGGGATCTTCACGCTCTACGTGCTGGTCGACTCGGTCGACCTCGACCGACATCTTCGCCGCGGCGCCGAGCCTGGCCGCGACGCAGATGCAGCTTCCTCTGGCGGGAGTGGAACGCGGCCGAGGTCGCCTCGCTGCTGCTCTTCATCGGCGCGATGGGCAAGTCGGCGCAGCTCTTCCTGCACACCTGGCTGCCGGACGCGATGGAAGGCCCGACGCCGGTCTCCGCCCTGATCCATGCGGCGACGATGGTGACGGCGGGGGTGTTCCTCGTCTGCCGCATGTCGCCGGTGCTGGAGTGGGCGCCCTACACGCTGACCTTCATCACCTTCATCGGCGCGTCGACCGCCTTCTTCGCGGCGACGGTCGGGCTGGTGCAGAACGACATCAAGCGGGTGATCGCCTACTCGACCTGCTCGCAGCTCGGCTACATGTTCGTGGCGGCGGGCGTCGGCGCCTATCCGGCGGCGATGTTCCACCTCTTCACCCACGCCTTCTTCAAGGCGATGCTGTTCCTCGGCGCCGGCTCGGTCATCACCGCGATGCACCACGAGCAGGACATGCGCAACTACGGCGGGCTGCGGCACAAGATCCCCAAGACCTACTGGGCGATGCTGATCGGGACGCTGGCGATCACCGGCGTCGGCATCCCGCTGACCCACATCGGCTTCGCCGGGTTCCTGTCGAAGGACGCGATCATCGAGAGCGCCTGGGCGGGGACGAACGGGGCGGCGCGCTACGCCTTCATCGCTGCTGGTGATCTCGGCGCTCTTCACCAGCTTCTATTCGTGGCGGCTGATCTTCATGACCTTCTTCGGCAAGCCGCGGGGCGACCATCACGCGCACGACCATGCGCACGAGAGCCCGAACACCATGCTGATCCCGCTCGGGGTGCTGGCGCTGGGGTCGGTCTTCGCCGGGATGATCTGGTACGGCGTCTTCTTCGGCGACCATCACAAGATGAACGCCTGGTTCGGCGATCCCGGCGGCGCACGAGGAGGCCGGGTCGGTCGAGCCCGAGGCGGCGGACGCCGGCGTCGCGCCGCAGGCGGTGGAGCAGGCCGAGGCGGCGGCGGAGGCCCCGGCCGCCGAGCACGCGGACGCGGCGCCGGCGGAGGCGCATGCGCGGGCCGATCGGGGCGGTGTTCTTCGGGCCGGACAACCACGTCATCGAGCGGGCGCACGAGGCGCCGGCCTGGGTGAAGGCCTCGCCCTTCTTCGCGATGCTGATCGGGGCGGGGGTCGCCTACTGGTTCTACATCGTGCAACCCGTCGCTGCCGGTGGCGCTGGCGAGGAACCAGCCGGTGCTCTACCGCTTCCTGCTCAACAAGTGGTACTTCGACGAGATCTACGAGCTTCCTCTTCGTGCGGCCGGCGCGGTGGCTCGGCAACGCTCCTGTGGAAGGGGGGCGACATGGGCACCATCGACGGCACGCTGAACGGGATCGCCATGGGGATCGTGCCCTGGTTCACCCGGCTCGCGGGGCGCGCGCAGTCGGGCTATCTCTTCCACTACGCCTTCGCCATGGTGCTGGGACTGGTCATCCTGACGCTCTGGCTCGGCCTCGGGAGCGGGGCGCTGAGATGAACAGCCTGCTCTCGCTCGTCACCTTCCTGCCGCTGATCGGGGCGGTGGTGCTGCTGCGTCTTCCTGCGCGGCGAGGACGAGCTGGCGCAGAAGAACGCGAAGCTGCTGGCGCTCTTCACCACCACCGCGACCTTCGTCATCTCGCTCTTCGTGCTCTTCGGGTTCGACGCCTCGAACCCGGGCTTCCAGTTCGTCGAGGAGCGGGCCTGGATCGGCGGGCTCACCTACAAGATGGGGGTCGACGGCATCTCGGTGCTGTTCGTGATGCTGACCACCTTCCTCATGCCGCTGACGATCGCGGCGAGCTGGGGGGTGACGGTGCGGGTCAAGGAGTACATGGCCGCGTTCCTGATGCTCGAGACGCTGATGCTCGGCGTGTTCACGCGCGCTCGACCTCGTGCTCTTCTACATCTTCTTCGAGGGCGGCCTGATCCCGATGTTCCTGATCATCGGGATCTGGGGCGGCAAGCGAGCCGGGTCTACGCCAGCTTCAAGTTCTTCCTCTACACCTTCTTCGGCTCGGTGCTGATGCTGGTCGCGCATGATCGCGATGTACTGGCAGGCGGGCACCACCGACATCCCGACGCTGCTGGACTTCCCCTTCTCGTCGGAGCCGATGCGGGTGCTGGGCTTCACCGTGATCGGCGGGGCGCAGACGCTGATGTGGCTCGCCTTCTTCGCCAGCTTCGCGGTGAAGATGCCGATGTGGCCGGTGCACACCTGGCTGCCGGACGCGCACGTGCAGGCGCCGACGGCGGGGTCGGTGATCCTGGCGGCGATCCTGCTGAAGATGGGCGGCTACGGGTTCCTGCGCTTCTCGGTGCCGATGTTCCCGGTGGCCTCGGAGCTGATGGCCGACTTCGTCTTCACCCTCTCGGTCATCGCCATCATCTACACCAGCCTCGTCGCGATGATGCAGGAGGACATGAAGAAGCTCATCGCCTATTCGTCGGTGGCGCACATGGGCTTCGTCACCATGGGGATCTTCGCGCTTGAACCGGCAGGGGATCGACGGGGCGATCTTCCAGATGCTGAGCCACGGCTTCATCTCCGGCGGCGCTCTTCCTCGTCGTCGGCGTGATCTACGACCGGATGCACACCCGCGAGATCGCCGCCTACGGCGGGCTGGTCGAGCCGGATGCCGGCCTTCGCGCTGGTCTTCATGCTGTTCACGCTCGGCAACGTCGGGCTGCCGGGGACGAGCGGCTTCGTGGGCGAGTTCCTGACGCTGGCCGGGGTGTTCCAGGTCTCGACCTGGGTGGCGTTCTTCGCCGCGACGGGGGTGATCCTCTCGCGCCTGCTATGCGCTCTGGCTCTACCGGCGGGTGGTGCTTCGGCGATCTGATCAAGGAGAGCCTGAAGACGATCCAGGACATGGGCCGGCGCGAGAAGCTGATCTTCGCGCCGCTGGTGGCGGCGATGCTCGCTGCTCGGGGTCTATCCCGCCTTCGTGCTCGACGTGATCGGGCCCTCGGTCGCGGCGCTGATCGACCATACCGAGACGGCGCTGGCGGCCGAGGCCCCCGACGTTCGCCGTCCAACTGAGCGGAGCCGCGCGATGCTGTCCGAGTCGCTGAACGTCGTCGCCCCCGAGGTGGTGCTGGCCGTCTGTCGCCATGGCGGCGCTGATGTGGGGCGCCTATGCCGGGCGCGAGGTGGGGTCGAGCGTGCTCTGGGGGTCGTGCGTGCTGCTGGTGCTGGTCGGGCTCTGGGTCGGCTTCCAGCCGGAGGGGGCGCGGACGGCCTTCGACGGGTCGTTCGTGTCGGACGGGTTCGCGCGCTTCTCCAAGGTGCTGATCCTCTTCGGCGCGGCGGCGACGCTGGCGCTCGAGCCACGACTACCTGGTCAAGGCCGGGCTGATGAAGTTCGAGTATCCGGTGCTGATCCTGCTCTCGGTCGTCGGCATGATGACCATGGTCTCGGCGCAGGACCTCATCGTGCTCTACCTCGGGCTCGAGCTGCAGAGCCTGGCGCTCTACGTGGTGGCGGCGTTCCGGCGCGACAGCCTGCGCTCGACCGAGGCGGGGCTGAAGTACTTCGTGCTCGGGTCGCTGTCCTCGGGGCTGCTGCTCTACGGGGCGAGCCTGACCTACGGCTTCGCCGGGACGACGGGCTTCGCCGGCATCGCCCAGACGATGGGCGGGCGAGCAGCTCGGGGCGGGGCTGGTCTTCGGGCTGGTCTTCCTCTGCGCCGGGATCGCCTTCAAGGTGTCGGCGGTGCCGTTCCACATGTGGACGCCCGACGTCTACGAGGGGTCGCCGACGCCGGTGACCGCCTTCTTCGCCACGGCGCCCAAGGCGGCGGCGGCGGCGATGTTCGCGCGGCTGCTCTTCGACGCCTTCGGCGGGGCGGTGGCGGACTGGCAGCAGATCCTGGTGCTCCTGTCGGTGGCGTCGATGTTCCTCGGCGCGGTGGCGGCGATCGGGCAGCGGAACTTCAAGCGGCTGATGGCCTATTCCTCGATCGGCCACATGGGCTATCGCGCTGATGGGGCTGGCGGCGGGGACCGAGCAGGGGGCGCAGTCGCTGCTGATCTATCTCGCGATCTACGTGACGATGAACGTCGGCACCTTCGCCTTCATCCTGAACATGGAGCGCGACGGCAAGCCGGTGACCGACATCTATGCGCTCGGGCAACTACAGCCGGGTCGAGCCGGCGCGGGCGCTGGCGCTGGCGGTGCTGCTGTTCAGCCTGGCGGGGGTGCCGCCGCTGGTCGGCTTCTTCGGGAAGTTCTACGTGCTGAAGGCGGCGGTGGACGCCGGGCTCGTCTGGCTGGCGGTGGCGGGCGTGGTCGCCAGCGTGATCGGCGCCTTCTACTACATCCGCATCGTCTATCTCATGTACTTCGGCGAGGCGGCGGAGCCGCTCGACGGGCGGATGCCGATGCTGCACTGGGCGCTGCTCGCGGCCTCGGCGCTGGCGATGGTGGCTCGGCGTCGTCAACCTCTTCGGCGTCGAGACGCTGGCCGCCTCGGCGGCGGCGACGCTGGTGCAGTAGCGGATGACCTCCTGGCCGGCCGGGGTCGGCCGCGAGATCCTCGCCGAGACTCGACAGCACCAACGCCGAGGCGCTGCGCCGGGCGGCTGCCGGCGCGGCGGGGCCGGCGTGGATCTGCGCGCTCCGGCAGACCGCGGCGCGCGGGCGGCGCGGGCGGTCCTGGGCGATGGGGCCAGGGCAACTTCGCGGCGAGCCTCCTCATGCGGCCGCCGGCGATGGGCGGGGTGGCCTGGCGCAGCGGTCGTTCGTGGCGGCGCTCGGGCTTCTCGACGCGCATGGTGGCGGTGACCGGGCGGCCGGAGCTCTTCGCGCTGAAGTGGCCGAACGACGTGCTGCTCGGCGGGGGCAAGGTGGCGGGCATCCTGCTCGAGACCGGCGGGCCGGCCGGGCGGCCGCCGGCGCTGGTCATCGGGATCGGGGTCAACCTCGCCGACGGCGCCGGAGCCGGGGGAGCTGGAGCCGGGGGCGGTGCCGCCGGCGAGCCT
This sequence comes from uncultured Bacteroidota bacterium, assembly GCA_963746915.1. Taxonomy (GTDB): domain Bacteria; phylum Bacteroidota; class Bacteroidia; order Chitinophagales; family Chitinophagaceae; genus VBAS01. Next base: position 22,594 of record CAVVDD010000001.1, read on the forward strand.
GCGCGGGGCGACGGGGATCGCGGTCGCGCCGGAGGATTTCCTCGACCTGCTGGCGCCGGCGGTGGACGCCTGGGAGGAGCGGCTGGCGGACGAGGGCTTCGCGCCGCTCCGCGCCGCCTGGCTGGCGCGGGCGACCCGCATCGGCGAGGAGATCACCGCGCGGCTGCCGGGCCGGGCGCTGACCGGGCGCTTCGAGACGATCGACGCGACGGGCGCGCTGGTGCTCGCGACCGACGCCGGGCCGGATGGTGCTGCCGGCGGCGGAGATCCATTTCGCGGAGGCGCGCGATGCTGCTCGCCATTGACGTCGGCAACACCAACATGGTCTTCGCGCTGCACGACGGGACGCGGGTGGTCGCCGAGTGGCGCTGCCGGACCGAGCGGCAGCGGACGGCGGACGAGTATTTCGTCTGGCTCGAGCAGCTGATGGACCACGCCGGGCATCGAGGCGGAGGTCTCCTCGGTGGTCATCTCGTCGGTGGTGCCGCAGGTGGTGTTCAACCTGCGGGTGCTGTCGGACCGCTACTTCCACACCCGCCCGAAGGTGGTGGGCAAGCCGGAGGTCAAGCTCGGCGTGCCGGTCAGGGTCGATCCGCACCGCCACGGTGGGCGCCGACCGGCTGGTCAACACCGTGGGCGCCTGGGACCGCTACGGCGGCGATCTCATCGTCGTCGACTTCGGCACCGCGACGACCTTCGACGTGGTCGACTTCGACGGCGCCTACGTGGGCGGGGTGATCGCGCCCGGGGTCAACCTGTCGCTCAAGGCGCTGCACGACGCGGCGGCGGCGCTGCCCTTCATCGACGTGACCAAGCCCGAGGTGGTGGTGGGGACGAATACCGTCGCCTGCATGCAGTCGGGGATCTACTGGGGATACATCGGGCTCATCGAGGGGCTCTGCGCCCGCATCCGCGCCGAGCGGGCGCGGCCGATGACCGTGATCGGAACCGGGGGACTGTCCACCCTCTTCGCGCAAGGGACAGACGTGCTGCAGAAGATCGACACCGACCTGACCATCCACGGGCTGGTGCTGATCGACCGCCTGAACAGGGAGTGACCGGGACCGCATGGCAAAACCGGACCGGCTGATCTACCTGCCCCTCGGCGGGGCGGGCGAGATCGGCATGAACATGTACCTCTACGGCTACGGGCCGGAGGGGGCCGAGCGGTTCATCCTCGTCGACATGGGGGTGAGCTTCCCGACCATGGAGACGACGCCGGGGGTCGAGCTGATCATGGCCGACCCCGCCTGGATCCAGGCGCGGGCCGACCGGCTGGAGGCGATCTTCATCACCCACGGCCACGAGGACCACGTGGGCGCGCTCGGCCTCCTCTGGCACCGGCTGCAGGCGCCGGTCTACGCGCGGCGCTTCACCGCCGAGCTGGCGCGCGGCAAGATGGAGCGCGCCGGCCAGGAGACCGAGCGCGGTGCGGCAGGAGGCGCCCTGGCCGCACGTGGTGCATGCCGGGCCGTTCACGGTGGGGTTCCTGCCCATCGCGCACTCGATCCCGGAGAGCTCGGCGCTGGTCATCGACACCCCGGCGGGGCGCATCCTGCACAGCGGCGACTTCAAGGCCGACCCGACGCCGCTGGTCGGCGAGCCCTTCGACCCGGTGGCGCTGCGCGCGCATCGGCGACGCAGGGCGTGAAGGTCCTGGCCTGCAACTCGACCAACGTCTTCAACGCTGCATGCCGGGCGGTCGGAGGCGACGCTGATCGAGCCGATCGGCCGGCTGATGCAGGCGGCCGAGGGGATGGTGGTCGCGACCACCTTCGCCTCGAACGTGGCGCGGCTCCGGACGCTGGCGCAGGCCGGGAAGGCCGCCGGGCGCGAGGTGGTGGTGCTCGGGCGCGCGATGAACACGATGCTCCGGACGGCGCATGCGGCGGAGGTGCTGGACGGACTTTCCCGAGACGCTCGACCCGCTCGACGCCGACAACGTGCCGCGGCGGAACCTCCTGGTGCTCGCCACCGGCAGCCAGGGCGAGCGGCGGGCGGCCACGGCGCAGCTCGCCCAGGGCAGGTTCCTCGGCTTCGAGCTCCTGGCCGGCGACACCTTCCTCTTCTCGTCGAAGACCATCCCCGGCAACGAGGTGGCGGTGGCGCGCATCCTCAACCAGCTGAGCGAGAAGGGGGTGACGGTCGTCGACGACAGCGCCGGGCACTACCACGTCTCCGGACACGCCAACCGGCCGGACCTCGTGGCGCTGCAGGAGCTGGTGCGGCCGCGGATGCTGGTGCCGATGCACGGCGAGCACCGGCATCTCGCGGCGCACGCGGCGCTGGCGCGCGAGCGCGGCATCGCGGCGGCGGTGGCGCCGAACGGGACGCTGGTCGACCTGACCGGGGACGCGCCGCGGCTCGTCGAGAAGGTGGAGACCGGGTCGGGTCTATCTCGACGGGACCGAGCTGATCGGCGCGATGGACGGCGTGGTGCGCGAGCGCATCCGCATGGCGACGCGCGGGCATCTCGCGGTCAGCGTCATCATCGACGAGCGCGGCCGGCCGATCGGCGGGGCCTGGGTGACGGCGCGCGGCCTGCCGGACAACCCGAAGATGCGCGACGGGCTGGAGGGCGCGCTGGAGGCGGAGATCGGGCGGGTGCTGGCGCGGGCGAAGCGGGCGGAGATCGACGACGACGACGCGCTCGAGGAGCTGATCCAGCGCGGCGGCGGCGCGGATCTGCAACGACGCGGTGGGGAAGAAGCCGGTCGTCACGGTGATGATCAGCCGGCTGGAGGAGTGACGGCGGGGCAAAGGTTTACGGCAGTTCGTTGAGGCTGGAAGGCGGCTGGAAAGTGGCTGGAAAGTGGCTTGCCACTTTTTAAGGGGCGGTTAATCGTATAACGCGGGCGCGCGAGGTCCGAGCCGTTCAAGCGGCGGCCGCGGCCGGTCATCCTTCGGCTGGGAGTGGGCGCCGCGCGCGCTTTCGTTGCAGCTCGAGGTGGCCGAGCGGCGTCCAGCCGGCGACGGTAGTGTCGATGCCGTCGGCGCGCAGCGCTGCCGCCAGCGCCCGCTCGACGCGCGGCCGGTCGGCGCGGGCGAGGGGCGCGAAGTCGACGACGACCTGACCGCCCAGCCCGCGCATCCGCAACTGCCGCGGCAGCTCGGCCGCCGCCGCCAGGTTGGTCTTCAGCGCCGCCGCGGGCGACAGGTCGCCGCCGGTGTTGACGTCGACCGCAACCAGCGCCCGCGTCGGCTCGATCATCATCGAGCCCTGGCCGAGCGGGATGACCGGGCGCCGCAGCGTCTCGACCTCGTCCCAGGCTCCGGCATCAGCGAGCGCGCCCGCCGCCCGGCGCAGCGGCGTCCCCGGCTCGGCCCAGTCGCGCAGCGCCTCGGCGGCCGCGCCCGGTGCTGGCCGCGCCAGCCCGGGGGCGCCCGGCGCCGCGAGCGTCTCCCATTCCGCCCGCAGCGCCGCCGCCTCGCCGGCGACCTCCGCGTCCGGCGCGTCGGCGGCCGCCGAGCGCAGGATCAGCCCCAGGCCGGCATCCGCGCCCGCCATCGCCGCCTCCGCCAGCGCCGTCAGCTTGGCGCGACGCTCCGGATCGTGCAGCGATCGGGCCACGTTGATCCCCGGCGCCCCCGGCGTCAGGATCGCGAGGCGCCCCTTCAGGAGCACCCGCACGGTGACAGGCGGCGCCTTGCCCGGCTCGGCCCAGCCGCTCACCTGCACGAGGAGCGGCCGCCCCGGCGCCGGGAGCTTCGGCCCGCGCAGGAAGCCCGAGAGCCCGCCTCCGAGATCGACGATCACCCCGCCGAGGCCCTTCATCGGCCGGCCCGGCACCGCGCGGTAGATCGCCTCCGGCCGCGGCGCCGGATCGGCCGGGTCGGGATCAACGAGGAGGTCCTCGAGCCGCCCGTCCAGCATCAACGCTGCCGCGTCCCCGCCCGCGGGCAGGGGCTCGATCGAGGATCTGCCGTCCCTTCACGGGCGCACGCCCGCCGCCTCGAGGAGGCCGAGCGTCTCGAAGAGCGGCAGGCCCACCACGTTGGAGTAGGACCCGCCGATCCACGGCACGAAGCCGGCCGCCCGCCCCTGGACGGCGTAGGCGCCGGCCTTGCCCTGCCACTCGCCCGAGGCGAGATAGTCCTCGATCTCCCGCGCCGACAGCCGCTTGAAGCGCACCGCCGTCTCGACCGCCCGGCTCCAGCGCCGCCCGTCCCGCCGCACCGCCACCGCCGTCACCACCCGGTGCCGCCGCCCGGAGAGGAGGCCGAGGAAACCCGCCGCCTCGGCCGGGTCGCCCGCCTTTCCGAGGAGGCGCCGGCCGACGGCGACCACCGTGTCCGCCGCCAGCACGACCTCGCCCTCCGACGCCGGCACCGCCTCCGCCTTGGCGAGCGCGAGGCGGAGCGCGCAGGCGCGCCCCGCCTCGCCGCGGCGCGGGGCCTCGTCGATCGCGGGAGCGAGGATGGCGTCGGGGAGGATGCCGACCTGCGCGAGCAGCTCCCGTCGGCGCGGGCTGGCCGAGGCGAGGATCAGCCGCGGGCGCACGGGTTTCGACACCGGCGCGCCGACAGCAACAGATAATTGTACTACGCCGGTTCATGTAAGCAGCAGTCATAATCCTGGAGATGTGTTCCAGTTAGGAACCACCACAGTGACCTATGTGTTCTCTGATGACAATAACAACAGTTCAACCTGTTCGTTCACGGTGACAGTGGTAGATAACACAGCACCAGTGATCAGCGATTGTCCTGCGAACATTACAGTAAATACAGCACTCAGAACAACGTGTGACCAGACAGCAACATGGACAGCGCCGACAGCAACAGATAATTGTACTACGCCGGTTCATGTAAGTAGCAGTCATAATCCTGGAGATGTGTTCCAGTTAGGAACTACAACAGTGACCTATGTGTTCTCTGATGATAATAACAACAGTTCAACCTGTTCGTTCACGGTGACAGTGGTGGATAACACAGCACCAGTGATCAGCGATTGTCCTGCGAATATTACAGTAAATACAGCACTCAGAACAACGTGTGACCAGACAGCAACATGGACAGCACCGACAGCAACAGATAATTGTACTACGCCGGTTCATGTAAGCAGCAGTCATAATCCTGGAGATGTGTTCCAGTCAGGAACTACCACAGTGACCTATGTGTTCTCTGATGACAATAACAACAGTTCAACCTGTTCTTTCACGGTGACAGTGGTGGATAACACAGCACCAGTGATCAGCGATTGTCCTGCGAACATTACAGTAAATACAGCACTCAGAACAACTTGTGACCAGACAGCAACATGGACAGCACCGACAGCAACAGATAATTGTACTACGCCGGTTCATGTAAGCAGCAGTCATAGTCCTGGAGATGTGTTCCAGTTAGGAACTACCACAGTGACCTATGTATTCTCTGATGATAATAACAACAGTTCAACCTGTTCTTTCACAGTGACAGTGGTAGATAACACAGCACCAGTGATCAGCGATTGTCCTGCGAACATTACAGTAAATACAGCACTCAGAACAACCTGTGACCAGACAGCAACATGGACAGCACCGACAGCAACAGATAATTGTACTACGCCGGTTCATGTAAGCAGCAGTCATAATCCTGGAGATGTGTTCCAATTAGGAACCACCACAGTGACCTATGTGTTCTCTGATGACAATAACAACAGTTCAACCTGTTCGTTCACGGTGACAGTAGTAGATAATACAGCACCAGTGATCAGCGATTGTCCTGCGAACATTACAGTAAATACAGGAGTGGCAGAACAACCTGTGACCAGGCAGCAACATGGACAGCGCCGACAGCAACAGATAATTGTACTCCGGTTACTGTAAGCAGCAGTCATAACTCTGGAGATGTGTTCCCGTTAGGAACCACAACAGTGAGTTAGGATATTCTCTGATGCTAATAACAACAGTTCAACCTGTTCGTTCACGGTAACAGTGAAGATGATGACAGCACCTGTGATCGAATGTCCAATAAATGTTACAGTAGGTACGAATACATTATGTACTTATGTAGGAGTAATCGGCACAGCAACAGCAACCGATAATTGTGATAATGAAGTAGCGATAACAAGCAATAAACCTGGAGCGTTCCCGCTTGGTGTAACCACTGTAACCTGGACAGCAACGGATGATGCAGGCAATACATCAACCTGTTCACAAACAGTGACAGTGACTGATGATGATGCACCTGTGATCACTTGTCCTGCAAATATAACAGTGACCATGCCATCGGGTGTGTGCTTTGCGACCATTGATATAATGGCCAACCCTGCCACGGCAACAGATAATTGCGGAACAGCGACCGTGCTGCCACCGGTACGGACGTTGAACGGGCAGCTAGTGCCTATCAATGCCGCTTTCCCTGTTGGTACAACTACCACGATAACATGGATGGCAATAGACGCGAACCTTAACTTTACTGTTTGCGTACAAACGGTGACAGTGAATGGAGACCTGACAGTAACATTATCCTGTTCTCCAACAATAACATTGCCGAATGATCCGGGTCTTTGCTCAAGGGTCGTTAACGAGGCTTTGTTTGTGAACCCGATAGCAACAGGTTGTGCGGTAGTAACATTCAGCAAACAACGCAGCGACAATCTATCATTCAGTGCACCATTCCCTGTTGGCACAACTACCATTACATGGAATGCCATCAGTGGCGGTAATGTAGTAGCAAGCTGTGCACAGTTGGTGGTGATAGAAGATAAGGAAAATCCTGTTATCACTTGTCCTGCTAATATTACTGTGGGTACGGATCCGGGTGTATGCAGTGCGTTGATCACAGTACCGAACCCAACAAGAAGCGATAATTGTGGTGTAACCAAACTTACATGGACAATGGCTGGCGCAACAACAGCCAGCTCACCGGCAGACGGCATCAACAATGTAAATACAGCAACCTTTAATGGAGGTGTAACAACTGTAACTTATACAGCATATGATGCGGCAGGCAATAGTGCAACATGCAGCTTCACTGTAACAGTAAATGATGATGAAGACCCAATTATAACTTGCCCGGGAGATCAAACCGTTAGTTGTGCATCCGAGGATCACCTTATGCAACTGATTATTCCGGATTTATTGATATTGGTGGTACTGCCAGCGATAATTGCGGTACGCCAACAGTAACGCATGTCAGCGATGCAGTGTCCAATTCGACTTGTGCAAATAGATTTACAATAAACCAGAACTTATAAAGCCACAGATGCATCGGGTAATACTGCTATCTGCACACAGACGATCACAGTAAATGATCAGACAGCACCTGTGATCACATTTGTTCCTGCTGATGCAACAGTAAGCTGTTCAGGGGAAGTACCCGGAGCCAGTGATGCGTTGGTAACAGCGACAGATAATTGCGGAGGCGTAGTCACGATCACCCATTTGGATGATAATATCACAACAGGAAGTTGTGCGAACCGTTACACGATCACGAGAACATATATTGCAACAGATGTATGTGGTAACTCAAGCTCACAGAACCAGACGATCACAGTAAATGATCAGACAGCGCCAGTGATCACATTTGTTCCTGCTGATGCAACATTGAGCTGTTCAGGAGAAGTTCCTGGAGCCAATGATGCGTTGGTAACAGCGACAGATAATTGCGGAGGCGTAGTCACGATCACCCATTTGGATGATAATATCACAACAGGAAGTTGTGCGAATCGTTACACGATCACGAGAACATATATTGCAACAGATGTATGTGGTAACTCAAGCTCACAGAACCAGACGATCACAGTAAATGATCAGACAGCGCCAGTGATCACATTTGTTCCTGCTGATGCAACATTGAGCTGTTCAGGAGAAGTTCCTGGAGCCAATGATGCGTTGGTAACAGCGACAGATAATTGCGGAGGCGTAGTCACGATCACCCATTTGGATGATAATATCACAACAGGAAGTTGTGCGAATCGTTACACGATCACGAGAACATATATTGCAACAGATGTATGTGGTAACTCAAGCTCACAGAACCAGACGATCACAGTAAATGATCAGACAGCGCCAGTGATCACATTTGTCCCTGCTGATGCAACATTGAGCTGTTCAGGAGAAGTTCCTGGAGCCAATGATGCGTTGGTAACAGCGACAGATAATTGCGGCGGCCTAGTCACGATCACCCATTTGGATGATAATATCACAACAGGAACTTGTGCGAATCGTTACACGATCACGAGAACATATATTGCAACAGATGTATGTGGTAACTCAAGCTCACAGAACCAGACGATCACAGTAGATGATCAGACAGCGCCAGTGATCACATTTGTTCCTGCTGATGCAACATTGAGCTGTTCAGGAGAAGTTCCTGGAGCCAATGATGCGTTGGTAACAGCGACAGATAATTGCGGAGGCGTAGTCACGATCACCCATTTGGATGATAATATCACAACAGGAACTTGTGCGAATCGTTACACGATCACGAGAACATATATTGCAACAGATGTATGTGGTAACTCAAGCTCACAGAACCAGACGATCACAGTAAATGATCAGACAGCGCCAGTGATCACATTTGTTCCTGCTGATGCAACATTGAGCTGTTCAGGAGAAGTTCCTGGAGCCAATGATGCGTTGGTAACAGCGACAGATAATTGCGGAGGCGTAGTAACGATCACCCATTTGGATGATAATATCACAACAGGAAGTTGTGCGAACCGTTACACGATCACGAGAACATATATTGCAACAGATGTATGTGGTAACTCAAGCTCACAGAACCAGACGATCACAGTAAATGATCAGACAGCGCCAGTGATCACATTTGTTCCTGCTGATGCAACAGTAAGCTGTTCAGGAGAAGTTCCTGGAGCCAATGATGCGTTGGTAACAGCGACAGATAATTGCGGAGGCGTAGTCACGATCACCCATTTGGATGATAATATCACAACAGGAACTTGTGCGAATCGTTACACGATCACGAGAACATATATTGCAACAGATGTATGTGGTAACTCAAGCTCACAGAACCAGACGATCACAGTAAATGATCAGACAGCACCGGTGATCACAATGTTCCCTGCTAATACAACAGTAAGCTGTTCAGGAGAAGTACCCGGAGCCAGTGATGCGTTGGTAACAGCGACAGATAATTGCGGAGGCGTAGTCACGATCACCCATTTGGATGATGATATCACAACAGGAACTTGTGTGAACCGTTACACGATCACGAGAACATATATTGCAACAGATGTATGCGGTAACTCAAGCTCACAGAGCCAGACGATCTCAGTAAATGATCAGACAGCACCAGTATTAAGTGCTACACCTGCTAATGTGACAGTTGAATGTGATGATATTCCTGTTATTCCTGGAATCACTGCCACTGATAATTGCAGTGGACTTACGCCTGTAACATTTACAGAAAGCAGTACACAGGTAGCCGATGAGTTGGATTGCGGTCATTATAATTATATGATCACCCGTACATGGACTACAACTGATGAATGTGGTAATTCAACCTCGCATTCACAGGCTATAACTGTACAGGATAATACAGGTCCGACCTTGACGCAAGTGGGTATTATTAATACATGCTACACGACAAATGGAACTGCAGTAGACGCTATAGAAGCAGCGGTTACTTTCTCAGATAATTGTGCAAGCAACGATAATTTGTCAAGGTCAACTACCACTGCTCAAATAGGCGCAAGTTGTAACTATAAGATCACAAGAACCATATCCGATCCTTGTGGCAACTCTAGTTCATTAATCTTTTTTGTTAAAATTGACAACACTCCACCAATCATTGTTACTCCGGCTTCAAGCCTGCCAGTAGAATGCGATGGAGCAGGAAATATTGCACAGTTGAATGCATGGCTTGCTGATAACGGCGGAGCCGACGCAACAGACGGTTGCAGCGGGGTAAGCTGGACAAATAACTCAGCTACGGCCTCATGGGTGAATGATTGCGGTAATAGCAAGCACATCTCGATCATATTTACTGCGACAGATGGTTGTGGTCATACAAGCACAACTTCTGCGATATTCACGATAGTAGATACAACACCACCAGTAATAGGCACACAAGCTGATGATGAAACAGTAGAGTGTGATGGCACAGGCAATACTGCAGCATACGCTGAATGGTTAGCTTCCAATGGAGGAGCAGCAGCAACAGATGTTTGCGGCGGAGTAAACTGGACGAATAATTCAGCTACTGCATTATGGGTGAGTGATTGCGGTAATAGCAAGCACATCTCGATCACATTTACTGCATCGGATGGTTGTGGTAACACAAGCACGACTTCTGCGACATTTGCAATAGAGGATACAGAGGCACCAATAGTATTGACCGCGGAAGGTGCTGATGCTAATATCGGATGTAATCCATCAGCATCAGATAAAAATGAAGCATTCATTGCACCAGAATTTGCAGACGACTGCGGCTTTACAGTAACAGTAGCAACCAGTCATACAGGAACCGGTTGCACACAATCTGATACAAGAACATGGACAGCAAGCGATGGTTGTGGTCATACCGCCTCAGTATCACAAACTATCAGCTATACGGTGGATACTGATGGACCGGTGATCTCAACACTGCCAGTGCCATCAACGATCAGTTGTCCTGATGTACCATCGTTTGCTACACCAACAGCAACCGATGCATGTGATAATAATGTGGCACTTATATCGGCTGATGTAACGACACCGGGATCATGTGCAGGAACATATAGCACAACAAGAACATGGACAGCGACAGATGATTGTGGTAATACAGCAACTGCATCACAAACGATCACAGTACAGGATATAACTGCACCGGTGATCTCAACACTGCCAGCGCCATCAACGATCAATTGTCCTGATGTACCATCGTTTGCTACACCAACAGCAACAGATGCATGTGATGCTACTGTGGCGCTTACATCAGCTGATGTAACAACAACGGGATCATGTGCAGGTACCTATAGTGTAACAAGAACATGGACAGCAACAGATGATTGTGGTAATACATCAACAGCATCACAAACGATCAATGTACAGGATATAACAGCACCGGTGATCTCAGCACTGCCAGCGCCATCAACGATCAATTGTCCTGCTGTACCATCGTTTGCTACACCAACAGCAACGGATGCATGCGATACTAATGTGACACTTACATCCGCTGATGTAACCACACCGGGTCATGTGCAGGAACATATAGTGTAACAAGAACCTGGACAGCAACAGATGATTGTGGTAATACAGCAACTGCATCACAAACGATCACAGTACAGGATATAACTGCACCGGTGATCTCAGCACTGCCAGCGCCATCAACGATCAATTGTCCTGCTGTACCATCGTTTGCTACACCAACAGCAACAGATGCATGTGATACTACTGTGGCACTTACATCTGCTGATGTAACGACACCGGGTCATGTGCAGGAACATATAGCGTAACACGAACATGGACAGCGACAGATGATTGTGGTAATACAGCAACTGCATCACAAACGATCACAGTACAGGATATAACTGCACCGGTGATCTCAACACTGCCAGCGCCATCAACGATCAATTGTCCTGCTGCACCATCGTTTGCTACACCAACAGCAACGGATGCATGTGATAATAGTGTGGCACTTACATCAAATGATGTGACCACACCGGGATCATGTGCAGGAACATATAGCATAACAAGAACATGGACAGCAACGGATGATTGTGGTAATACAGCAACAGCAAGCCAAACGATCACCGTACAGGATATAACAGCACCGGTGATCTCAGCATTGCCAGCGCCATCAACGATCAATTGTCCTGCTACACCATCGTTTGCTACACCAACAGCAACGGATGCATGTGATAATGATGTGGCACTTACATCAAATGATGTAACCACACCGGGATCATGTGCAGGTACCTATAGTGTAACAAGAACATGGACAGCAACGGATGATTGTGGTAATACATCAACAGCAAGCCAAACGATCACAGTACAGGATATAACAGCGCCGGTGATCTCAGCATTGCCAGCGCCATCAACGATCAATTGTCCTGCTGCACCACGTTTGCTACACCAACAGCAACAGATGCATGTGATAATGATGTGGCACTTACATCAAATGATGTAACGACACCGGGATCATGTGCAGGTAATTATAGTGTAACAAGAACATGGACAGCAACGGATGATTGTGGTAATACATCAACGGCTTCGCAGACCATTATTGTACACGATGTAACAGCACCTGTTATCGGTACGCCGGCATCGAACAGTATTGTAGAGTGTAATGGTTCTGGTAACAGTGCTCAACTGACTGCATGGTTAGCGAGCAATGGCGGGGCTTCAGCATCAGATGCATGTGGCGGTGTAACCTGGAGTAACAACTTCACCGTATTAAGTGATCTGTGCGGAGCAACAGGAAGTGCAACGGTTATCTTTAAAGCAACAGATGCATGTGGTAACACTGCAACGACTTCAGCGACATTCACAATTGTAGATACACAGGCACCAATAATTACCTGTCCTGGTCCTCAAACAAGAACTGCTGGCTCAAGTAATAATTATACGGCAGTGGGTTCTGAATTCAACCCGGCAACAGCAACTGATAATTGTAGCGCAGTTACTCTTGCGTATGCATTATCAGGTGTTACACCTGGTACTGGTACTACATTGGCTGGTAAAACATTCAATGCGGGTGTGACTACGGTTGTATGGACCGCAACGGATGCATGTGGAAATACAAGCAGTTGCAGCTTTACAGTTACTGTGAACAGTGCACCATGTAATGTTGACTATGGTACACTTGTAAGTGCAAATCAAACATTATGTAACCCGGCTGATCCTGGAAATATCAGCTTCTCTTCTCTTCCAACTGGTGGTTCCGGATTCTTTATCTACCAGTGGTTCTATAAAGATGGCATCAACTCCATCTCCAACAGGAAGCAGTATTGCAGGATGGACACCGATCTTTTTTGCAAATAGCAGTAGTTATAATCCTCCTTCGGGTTTGACTATATCGAGAACCTATGCAGTATTAGTGTTACCGATCTTCTCAGATTGTGGTACAGCAACATGGGCAAATGGTTCAAGACAAATTACAGTGCTTGGAGTGGTTGACTACGGAACAGTTGCCAACGGCAATGAAACACTATGTAACCCAGGTGATCCATCGAATATTACCATGTCATCTCTGCCTTCAGGCGGTGCAGGTACATTCAGCTACCAGTGGTATTATAAAAATGGTGTTGGTGGTTCTTGTCCATCAGGTTCAAGCACCTCAGGCTGGACATTGATTGGCGGAGCAACAAGCAGCAGTTACGATCCTCCTTCAGGTTTGACAACATCGAGAACCTATGCCTTAATGGTGAACCCAACCGGTTCTCCGGATTGCGGTGGAGCTATGTGGGCGGATGGTTGCAGAAAAGTTACAGTACTTAGTGCAGTTAACTATGGAACTGTTTCCAGCGGCGATGAAACACAATGTAACCCGGCTGACCCATCTAATATTACCATGTCAACGCTACCAACAGGCGGTGCCGGTACATTCAGCTACCAGTGGTATTATAAAGACGGAGTCGGTGGTGCTTGCCCGACAGGGTCAAGTACCTCAGGCTGGACATTGATCGGTGGTGCAACAAGCAGCAGTTATAATCCTGGTTCAGGTTTGACAACATCAAGAACCTATGCTGTACAGGTGAACCCGACCGGAACTCCGGATTGCGGTGGAGCTGTATGGGCGAATGGTTGCAGAAAAGTAACCGTATACGCTGTTGTTAACTTTGGTACTGTGAACAATGCAAATCAAACATTATGTTCGCCGGCAAATCCTGCAAATATTACCTTCTCATCAGCACCATCGGGCGGAGCAGGTACATTCAGCTACCAGTGGTATTATAAGAGTGGAGTAGGTGGTTCTTGTCCTTCAGGCACAAGCACATCAGGCTGGACATTGATAGGTGGCGCAACAAGCAGCAGTTACAATCCTCCTGGAGGTCTTAATTCATCAAGAACCTACGCGGTAATGGTGAATCCGACAGGATCTCCTGATTGCGGTGGAGCAAGCTGGGCAAGTGGTTGCAGAAAGATCACGGTCAATAACTGTGGCGGCAGGGTCAGCGATGATATTACCAGCAACGAGGATGCTTCTTTTGATAAGAAGTCTGCAATGCAGGTTGGGGCAAAGAACCTTGATCTGATCGCATACCCGAATCCAACAGAGAACTTCTTTAACCTGAAGATCGCCAGCAGCGACAAAACAAATGTGGTGGAAGTGAAAGTCTACGATATGGTTGGCAAGCTGGTTCAGCGGAAAAGAGGAGCTGTTAGTGAGATATACCAATTGGGTCATACCCTTGTAGCAGGTGTGTATGTTGTGGAAGTGTTGCAGGGTGATCAGAGAGCTGTAACAAAAGTGGTGAAGCAGTAAATTATTGGACGGTTTAGAAATAATAAGACCATTCCGTATAAAAACCGGAATGGTCTTTTTTTAAGATTTTGATGCATGCTTATGATCCATACTTGCAAAATATTTCATCGCATGGTTAAAAACCAGGGTCATCTCGTTTTATTACGGGTGGCCCTTTTCTTTTGTGAAGATCGTTGATGCAGTTCGTAAAAAGAAAAGGTAAGTGTCAAAAATCGCGATGTGAAAGTGAATTGTTTGGATTAATAAATCCACGGATTGCATTGCTATTATGATAAAACAATTTTAATTTAGTAGGTCTTTTGATCATCTCTTATTCACATCCTGCGAGATCCGAACCACGATCCCTTTTAAAAACCGTTTCGTTGTAATTCAGCAGTGTAATTAAAAAAATAATTGCAAGAGCTATTATGTTATTGCAAATATTTAATACCAAAACTGTTTTTAGAACCTGCCTTAAAAATTAAAACATAACTGCAGATGAAAACATTCTTACCTGTTTTGAAAACAAAACTCTTTTTATTGAGTTTTGCTTCTGCTTGCATCGTAATATTAGCAACCACACCCCACAACGGCGGTAGCGTAGTGGTCAATATACCTGCAACTTCTGCTGACATAGCAACCAATAACGCTCAAATGGAGGTTGCACCTGGTTTAAACGAATTCGATGTAAAAGCATTCCGGAATTTTTCAGGTGATCAGTTCACACTTTATCTCGAAAATGCTACGAATGAAAAAGTAAGTATTGTTGTTTTTGATTCGTCAGGCAGGGAAGTGAAGAGGTTTGAAAAAGAAAATGGTAATATACCTATCCATTTTGGACTTAATTTCAAAGGAGGTGTGTATGTCGTTGAAGTTCGCCAGGGTAATAACCAAAAAACTCTTAAGCTGGTAAAACAGTAGTGAAGTTTTTTATTAAGGCATATGCCCCTAAATCCCCTAAAGGGGACTTAACCGGGCAATTGAGCCCTGATTTTACATTTGTACTAATGAATTACCTCTCAATCCTATTGTGCATTTACAAGAATGGTTGAAGATAAGTTTGTTGTTTGGCGTAGAGAGACCTCATAGTTTCAGTACGAACTTATCGAAATGAAAAAGATCGAAAAGAAAAGCACTTATTTTATTATAGGAAAACAAAGTCCTTTAGGGGATTTAGGGGCTCAAATATTTGGCTTTTGTACCAAATTCTGCTTTAATGCTTCTATTGTACTTTTAATTTTTTCAATAACAAGATCTGGTTCATTATCACTTCATTATTGGAGAAGCGAAGTATTTCAATTTTAAATTCTTTGAGTATGATGTCACGGCTGATATCGTACTCTTTATTTTCAGAAGTAAATGAATCCCACCATCAATTTCTATTACCAACCTTACTTCATGACAATAAAAATCAGCAATAAATTTCCAGACAGGGTGTTGCACTTCTTATCCGGACACCAAGTTGGTTTTTACAAACTCTATCCCAAATAATTTTTTCAGTAACAGTCATATCTCTGCGTAATCTTTCAGCGATTTGAAAAATTTCCATAGTCGCCCCGTAATGCATGCTTGTGGACATTGCAGAATAAAGTTGTGAAGTTGAAGTTAGGAACTAAGATGAAATTAGAGATACAGTCAAAGTCTCCGCTTCAGCGGAGATTTAGGGGCATTATTCTTCAATTTACTCCCTTCACCATACCATCCTGCCATTTGATGAAATATAATTTTTTGTTCTCAAAATATTCCATCGTCATTGTTTGCTTGTTCAGCACCGGCTGAATATCGAAGTCGGTAAAAACTTTATTGCTTTTATTATTAAGATTGGAAGAAAGATCTGTTTTGTACTCAGTCAATAGTTTTGAATATTTCCACATCACTTCATAGCCGCGAAAAACCATATCGCTTGGGCGGGCATACATTCTTGTATTGAAATGATTGTTGATCTCCGTACTTATCTTATCTGTTTTTGCATTGTAAAAAGGATTGCCATAAATTATTTCCGGCCCTTTAAATTCATTTTTTGAGAATTCTTTATCAAGATTGTCAATTGTTGGCATCCCGATGATGCTTGTCTTATATGATCTTCCGGCCAATGCCAGTTGAGTGATCAGGCGCCGGTTAAAATTATCATCAAGACTTGCCGCAACAAAAGTATTATGGCGATTACTGTCAAGCAAAGGAAGTAATTGCTTTACAGTAAAGCTATCCGTAAGATCAACGTACTTTAATTTCAAAGGAACGGAGGCTGTTGATCTGCTATAATCATCAAGATATGTTTTGATAAGATCTTCCATTTGCCCTTTCTTCCTTAATACAGTTGTCGTGTTCACCGAGTAAAATTTTTGAAGATAGCGGTACACACTTTCAACATGTGTTCTCAGGGATGGGTTGAGCATTACAAAATAAGGATTGTTGATAATGCCGCCATCATTAGGAAGGTTCACATTGATATAGGGGATCTTTCGAAGCATTGCTTCACCCGCCAATACCCAATTATCCTGGGCATTGGCATATGCAATGATCAAACCAACTGCTGTGTCGAACTCGTTTATTTGTTCCAGTAAATTTCTTTGTACTGATCTTGTATCATATACAAAAACTTCAAGGGGTACTTTTTCTTTGGTCAATGAGTCAATGGCAAGCTGTACGCCTTCATAAAATTCAAGACCGGGGTTGATGAACTTTGGAAAATTTTTATCGTAACGATAACTGTTGTTTGCATCAAAAGCAGAATCAAGATACAGTGGAGCAAAAACAGCGATTTTTTGTTTAGAAGTATTTTGTGCAAAAGTGATTGTAAGTGAAAAGGAAAATAATAAAGAAGTTACTAATGCCAGTTTTAACCTCACCCTCTTATCCCTCTCCTTTAGGAGAGGGAGGCCAGACTTTAAAATTATTTTCACTGACATTTGTATTCAGAATTCTATCATCAGCGATAAATCACATTCTAATGATCAAATAGAGTATTTAATCTGGTTATGTACTTGCTAAGTCTCCCCTTCAGGGAGGACAGGGGGCTTGGGTTATTCCCACTCAATAGTCGCCGGCGGCTTACTGCTTATATCATATACCACCCGGTTAATACCCTTTACATTATTAATGATCTCACTGCACACATGGGCTAAAAAATCATAAGGCAGATGCGCCCAATCAGCCGTCATTCCATCCACACTTGTTACTGCACGCAATGCAACCGTAAATTCATAGGTTCTTTCATCACCCATTACGCCAACACTTTTCACCGGCAATAAGATTGCGCCGGCCTGCCATACCGTTGCATAGAGATTATGATCTTTTAATGCCTTTATATACACATCATCTGCTTGTTGCAACAAACTGCACTTTTTCTTCATTCACTTCACCAAGTATTCGTATAGCAAGTCCCGGGCCGGGAAAGGGATGACGGTCGATCATCTCAGCCGGAATGCCAAGTTCTCTTCCTACTTTTCTTACTTCATCTTTAAATAAAGAACGCAAGAGGTTCTACCAGTTCAAGATGCAGGTGTTCGGGTAAACCGCCAACATTATGGTGTGATTTGATCGTTTGCGATGGACCATGTACCGACATGCTTTCAATTACATCAGGATAAATAGTTCCCTGTCCAAGCAAACCAATGCCCTCAATCTTTTTTGCTTCTTCCTGGAAAATATCAATGAATAAACTGCCGATCACTTTTCGTTTTGTCTTCAGGATCAGTTTTACCCGCCAGGTCATGATAGAAACGTTGCTTCGCATCAATACCTTTTACATTCAACCCAAGTTTGGCATAAGTGGTCAATACATTTTCAAATTCATTTTTGCGAAGCACACCATTGTCAACAAAAATTCCATAAAGACGATCGCCGATCGCTCTATGAATTAAGGTGGCGGCAACTGTGGAGTCAACTCCACCGCTCAAAGCCATTATCACTTTACGATCGCCGATCTGTTTTTTTAATGTTTCGACAGTATCGGAAATAAAATGAGCCGGTGTCCAATCCTGGCTGCAACCGCAGATATTCACCAAAAAGTTGTGAAGTATTTTTTTTCCTTCAATACTATGATATACTTCCGGGTGAAATTGTAAACCATAGAGAGGAAAGTTGTGAGTGTGAGTTTGAGTCTGAGTTCCGTTTCCTGATTGCCGGTTGCAACTGTCGACTGTCGACCGTTGACTGTTGACTTCTTAAATGCCGCAATCGGAATACTCTCAGTTGTCGCCAGCAATTCAAAACCAGCCGGCAATTCCAAAATTGTATCTGCATGACTCATCCATACCTGGCTTTTTTCCATTACATCATGCAGCAGCACATCATCTTTATGTTTATGTAATAAAGCTCTTCCATATTCCCGCTTATTACTTTTTTCAACTTTTCCGCCAAAACGTTTTGCAGTCAATTGTGCCCCATAGCAAACACCCAGTACCGGCACCCGGTCTATCATGAATTGCACATTCACATCCGGAGAATTCACATCATTTACTGAAAATGGCGAGCCACTGAGGATGATGCCTTTTAACCCCGGCTCGTACTCAAAAGGTTTGTGAAAAGGAATTATTTCGCAGTACACATTGGCTTCTCTTACAGCACGGGCAATCAGTTGGGTATATTGAGAACCAAAATCAAGGATCAGTATTTTTTCTGTCATTTATAAAAAGGTAAGAGTGTTTATGAAGTTACCCACCGAAGCTCCTTTGTCCAACGAAGCTTTAGCGTAGTTGGAAGCGTAGGCGGGTCATGGCTGCGAAGATAAGAAACAGCGAGGTCAGGAATTTGGAATTTGATATTTGGAATTTGATAGTATGGTACCAGCTTTTGAGCCTTGATTGAACTTCGGTTGCGACGCTCCTTTCATCGTTCTGTTCGCTATTGGACATTTTATTTCTCACAGATGCCACAGATTTTCACTGAAAAAAATCTGTGAGCATCCCTGCCTGCCGGCAGGCAGGCGTGTAATCTGTGAGATCCCTGTAACCTCAATTCCAAACCTGTAGTCATATAAGTTTCCAAACAGGAAAACTATTTATCTTCGGAATATTAAAACCATCATAATGAAAAAAATAGCTCTCTTCTCATTGGTCATATTTGTATTTGCAACTGGCTGCCGTGAAATGGCAGGCAGGCGGGTAAGGGGCAGTGGTAATATTAAAACTGAAAACAGAACTGCATCGGGATTCAACAGCATTGATGTATCCGGCGATATTGATGTTTATGTGAAACAAGATTCAGTTGCTTCTGTAAAAGTGGAAGCTGACGATAATATACTCGAATATATCGAAGTGCATACCGAAGGTTCAACACTTGAAATATATACTGAAAATGGCATAAGATTAAGACCTTCTAATAAGATCAAAGTATATATAAGCAATCCTCAATATAAAGAGATACAGGTTTCCGGCGCCAGCAGTGTTCGTTGTGAGAACGAGATCACATCAACTGATGCACTTGAAGTAAGTTTGAGCGGAGCAAGTGATGGAAGATTGGAATTAAATGCTCCGAAAGTATCAGTTAGTCTTACCGGGGCAAGTAATGCAAGCATAAAAGGAAAAACAAAAGATTTTGAAGGCAGTGCATCTGGTGCAAGCAGGATTAGTGGTTTTGATCTGCTTTCGGAAAATGCAAATGTGGATGCAAGCGGCGCCAGTCATATCGAAATATTTGCAAGTGTAAAAATAGATGGACAAGCATCCGGCGCATCAAGTATAAACTATAAAGGCAATGCGCAATCAAATGTGGAAAAATCCGGAGCCAGCAGTGTGAATAAAAAAGACTAGCAAGAAAAAGTTAATATAGCAAAGCCCGCAATCTGCGGGTTTTTTTTGCGTTAATTTTAGGTATTAACCTTATACCTCTTTCGCCCATGAAACAGTCCTCTAAACAATCAGCCCTTACTTCAGTTAGTTATTTACTTGTCGGGTTCTTAAGTTTATTTATCGCCTTCCCGATATTTATTTTGATACATAAGCAGTTACCGGAGTATGACTGGCCAATTCATTCTGACAGGATCTTACTTTTTCTTTTAGTAGTTGTATTCGTATTGTTGCTGCTAAGTATGTTTCGTCCTATTATCAATTTTATTTTCATCGGTTCATTGATCTTATTATTGTACGGCACATTCACCCATACATACGGGTTTCAAAATCTTGCTACCGATTATAAAGCAATGTTCTCTGCTATAAAAACTAATCATGATAATGAGAACATCATGATCCTTGACGATTCAAAATTTTATTACAAATCGGATATATTAGCAGCCACTACTGATAAAAATGCAGAAGTAAGAGGATTTGCAATAAGAGCCGCCAATGCAAATTTTAAAAAAGAACAAAATCTTCATGAAAGATATCGTGATATCATACAATGTTTCGGTGTGTTTAAAAAGATAAACCGTAGTTGGAATTATGTGAACGACCCGGTGGGCCAGGAATATTTTGCTAAAGCAAGCGAGTCTGTAAAATTTCTTGCCGGCGACTGTGATGATCATGCTATCATGATGGTAGCAGCCCTTAAATCAATTGGCGGCACTGCAAGATTTGTTGCAACAACAGGACATTTGTATCCTGAAATATGGATCGGCGATAAATTCGACCTGCCAAGGATAGACGACCTTATTAAGAATGTTCTTTTCCCAATAGAAAGTAAAGGCCAAAGTCTGCATTATCATACCGATCCTGATGGAAAAATATGGTTGAATCTTGATTACACTGCAGCCTATCCCGGCGGAAGATATTATGCAGAGCCTATTCTTGGGATCTTGAAAGCCTAAATGATTTTTATTAATAGATAATTAGATTTAGCTAACAGCTCATAGCTCAAGGCTAATAGCTTACAGATTCACATACCTCACCATAATTTTTATATCCCTGTTTCTTCCTTTATCGTCAGTGCAGGAAATTTTTACAGGTCCCTCATCAGGAATAAAGAATTGTTTTTCCCCCGGTGAACAAGCTTTATAGAATTTATTATTTATATACCAATACACTTTGCTTACATCAGTGGCAGTTTTGCAGGTAAGTTGTAAAGGATCTTTACTTTTTTTACTCATTAAATATTCTGATCCATTTGAAGGGGAAGTGATCGTTGGTGCATTGCCTTTGAATATTGTTTCGCAATCAGGATTGTGTGGTGGAATTTTTTGATAAGCGATCTTATGATCTTCAAACCATGCCTGCATTTCAGGTTCAGTTACTTTATACATCTTCTTTTTATAGCCGGCCTGCGGTGCACAATTCTTACAGTAAGAAATTTTTTCATCAGCAGATACAAGCACCTCCTGTATGTTGTTGCATTTCGCAGTGGATGAGATGAGTGGAATAAAATAATCCATCACCAAATTCTCACAATGATCAGCCGGTAACATTCCCGTTTCGGAACAAACCATTCTTGTATCACAATCTTTTGGTTGGGTGAACCATTCCTGGTCGCTGTCGTAGTCGATCGTATTAAAAATTTTAAATAATAAAGGTGTTGCAGTATTTGAACCACTTAGATCAGGAACACCGACACCTGAGAAATTTCCAACCCAAACACCCACGGTATAATTTTTATTATAGCCAATGCTCCATGCATCTCTTCTTCCATAACTCGTTCCAGTTTTCCATGCGATCTTCGGCATTCGTTCAGTTGATTGCCAGTTCAACGGAAAATCAGGACGATTCACTTTTGATAAAATATCATTGATCATAAAAGCAGCTTCAGGGCTTACCACATTTATCTTTTTATGAACAGTGTCTTTGTCAGAATAGGAGGGTGAAATATAATCACCATCATTTGCAAAGGCCGAAAACAAACCAGTGAGTTCTTCCAGTGTAGTACCGCAACCACCAAGGATCATCGATAATCCAAGCTTGTTCCTGTCTTTTTGTATTTGCTTAAAATCACAGGCTGAAAGTTTTTGCACCAGCTTATCTTTTCCTAATAGCCGCAAACTTTTTACGGCAGGAATATTTAATGAATGTTCTAATGCGTATTCTGTAGTTACATATCCATTATATTTCTGATCATAATTCTCAGGAGCATAGCCATTGTAGTTCACGGCTACATCATTCATCACCATTTTAGGGGTAAGCAATCCTTCATCCATACACATTGCATACAAAAGCGGTTTAAGGGTGCTGCCAGGTTGCCTGATTGCGGCAGCGCCATTTACCTGGCCGGCATCTGTTGTATCATTAAAATTTGCAGAACCAACATAAGCGATCACATTATGTGTTTTATTATCGATGATCACAACTGAACCATTGTTTATACTGCGCAATCGTTGTGCTCTTATATAATCTTCTACTATCTTTTCTGTCTTTAATTGCGTATTCAGATCAAGATGTGTTTTATAATAATAGCCGCCTTTATTGTATAATTTATTGGAAAGATGTTTTGCAAAATGCGGAACGGTGTTTCTTGTGGCAGTCAATGGTTCGGCCAAAGCATCTTCGATCTCTTTTTCAGTAAACACTTTATCGGCAGCAAATTTTTTTAACCAGCGATTTCTTTCTTTTACGATCAGGTCATTATTTTTTCCCATCACCAGTGAAGAAGGTCGGTTTGGTATAATACTTAATGCCGTGATCTCCGCCAGGGAAAGGTGATCCGGATTTTTTGAAAAGTATAAAAGCGATGCGGCTTTTACGCCTTCAAGATTGCCGCCATACGGAACGAGGTTCAGGTACATCTGCAATATCTCGTCCTTGCTGTATTTCCATTCTAATTGAAATGCCCTGAACATTTCGATCATCTTACTGCCGATATTTCTTTTTCGCGGCTCTAATGCTCTTGCCACCTGCATAGTGATCGTACTGGCGCCGCTGGTGCGTTTCATCCGGAAAATATTCTTGAATGTTGCACGGATCACTGCAATTGGATTTACTCCCGGGTGGTAATAGAAGTATTTATCTTCTTTGGCAATGATCGTTTTGCGAAGCAAAGGAGATATCTCGTTCAGCTCCGTTTTCATTCGCCATTTCTGGTCTTTGGTCAGGTAGGCATTAATAACTTCTCCGTTCTTGTCGGTTATGATCGTTGAGTATTCGACCTTATCTTTTAAGGGGAAAAACAGGTTTAATAAAAGGAAAAGAATGAATAACGCCTATGACTGGCTATGCCAAGGCGTTTAAAGAATCGGGTGATATGTTTTTTAGTGATGCTGAACTTCATGTCTGTGTTATCTCTGCTATCGGTGCCACGGCTCAAAGCCGTGGCACCGATAATAAACCCGGTCAAAGAATATTATTTATATCATCGTAACCAATTTGCCGATACGAATCTTGATAAAATGTTCTCATATTTAATCCAAGCAACTTTATTGCAAGCTCTTTGTTACATAAATTTCCATTTCGCTTACCGCAATAATCAACAAAGGAAGAGAATTCCCAATCTTCCATTTTCTCTACTAATTTGGCCTGGTAAGCATTTTGATGAATGTAATGAAAGACTGTTAGGTCATAATTCCTGCTTCCTTTTACAATTGGCTTTGCTTTGGTGTTTTGCTGGAATAACGATCCTGAAAATTGATTCTGCTTATTTATTGCCTGGGTATAAGAGCTCAATAAAACCCTTATCCCTTCTGAAAGCACATTTTTGGCTTGAGTACGAATTGTTTTTTTAGCAATTGTTCTTTCATCAGAATGAATAAGGAAATGAAAATGATTTGGCATAAGTGAATAAGAAAGAATATCGCAGAAAGGTAGAATATAATGTCTCACTTTTTTTAAAAAGAATATATAATTATCAGGCTTGAAGAAAATCTTTTGCTGATTATTACCTCTGTTATAAATATGATATAACTCGTTTTTGAAAAACTCCATAGGTTGTGTTTTTGTTTTGGCGGTTTCGGCATATCAGTGCCACGGCTCTGAGCCGGGGCACTGATAACAAGCTAACTTAACAATTATTTATCTACCAAAATTTGCAACCAAATTTTTCTTACTATTATCTTTCCATTCAAATTCTTTTCAACTTGTATGGAGCCTTCTGACCAGTCACGGCCCACCCGTGACATTCCTCCTTAGCTTTTTCACAATACTAATTTCTGTTTTTCCCTTTCTCGAAAGAAGAACAAAGTGAATAAATTTTTATCACCCGTTTTTATTTAACTTATCTTTCAGTTACACTCTCAACCAATAAATCTATATGCGTATCAAACTATTCCTGGTAACTATTATTATGGTTACTATTTTTTTGCCTGCCTGTAAAAAGAATGCCGTTCAGCTTGAATATACAAATGCAAAAGGCGAAGTGCCACAGATGGGCAATCTCATATTCCGTTTCAACAAATCTTTGATGAAAGATTCCTTGCTCAATGTGTGGGATTCTACCGATTATATTTCATTCAGTCCAAAAATACCCGGTCGTTTCCGTTGGGAAAGCCCGGATCAATTGGTTTTTTCACCGGCTGTGCCACTGCAACCAGCCACCACTTACACTGCAAAATTCAGCAACGAAGTATTGCGTTACAGCAAATACAATAAAGTAGAAGGAGCAGATAAAATAAGTTTTAATACGCCTGGGCTTGCACTGGAAAATGCACAAGTGGTTTGGACAATGCCGGATGAAGCAACCCGCAATGTTGTTCCTCAGCTTGATCTGTTCTTTAATTATAAGATCGATCCTGCAAAGCTCAAAGAAAAACTAGTAATAGAAGTGGATGGAAAGGAAACTTCATTTACGCCACAAACAATTTCATCGGATACAAAAATTTCTTTCCGGCTTGCAAGTTTCAAACCGGAGGACCGCGACTATGAAACAAAAATTACAATTGGCAAAGGCCTGGCCCCTGAAGGAGGAACAAATTCAATTTCTGAGTCGATCACAGAACATCTTTCTGTTGCATCACCCTATGTTCTCGATATTCAAAATGTAGAATCGGAGCATGATGGTACTGAAGGAACCATTCGTGTAACCACCAGCCAGCAAATTGTGGAAGCAGATCTTAAATCATATATCAAGCTCGACCCTGCTGTTCAATTTACCACGGAAGTTGATGAAAGCGGCCTGACAATACGCAGTGATAAATTCGATATTGCAAAAAGTTATACGGTAACATTTAAAGAAGGTATTACGAGGGAAGATCGGAGGCGAATTAAAAGAGGAATCGCAACACCAGGTAGCTTTTGGAGAACTGGAAGCGGGTATAAGCTTTACAAGTAAAAAAGCCGTTTACTTGTCAAAACGTGGGGCTAAGAATATGGAAGTGAAGATCACCAGTGTTCCAAAAGTAAAACTGACGATCTCAAAGATCTATGAAAGCAATTTGCTGATGATGGATCGGTATGGCTATTATCCAACTGCTGCCAGTTATAATGAGGACAATGGAGAATATTACAATGAATATAATGGAGATAATGCAACATTTGGTGATGTTATTTATGAAAAAGAAATTGATACCCGTTCATTACCGAAAAGTGGTGGTGGAAAAATTTTGAATGTATCACAATTTGAAGACAGGCTGCCGGAGTTTAAAGGCATCTATCATATCCAGATCAGTTCAATGAAAGATTATTGGGTAAAGGATAGCCGTTTTGTTTCCGTATCTGATATTGGGTTGGTGGCGAAAGAAGGAGTTGATAAAATATTTGTGTTTGCCAATTCTATTAAAACTGCCGAAGGAATGAATGGCGTGAACGTTTCGGTGTATTCAAAAAATAATCAATTAATAGGAACGGGTTCTACAAATGGCGATGGTGTTGCTGAAATTGTTTATACCAAAAAAGATTTCAATGGTTTCCAACCGGCAATGATCATTGCAAAGACTGGCGATGATTTTAATTATTTACCATTTAGCTCTACAAGAGTTAATACTTCACGATTTGATGTGGGCGGAAGAAGAAACAATCCTTCAGGACTTGATGCCTTTGTATATGCCGAAAGAGATATCTACCGCCCGGGTGAAAAAATAAATTTCTCTGTCATACTTCGCAATCGGGAATGGAAAAGTCCCGGTGAGATACCTGTAAAAATGAAATTTCTTTTGCCCAATGGAAAAGAATTAAAGGAATTCCGTAAAACATTAAATGAAGAAGGTTCAACCGAAGGAAATATTGAAATGGCGATTTCGGCTATTACCGGTTCATATACACTGGAAGTTTATACTTCCAATGACCTGTTACTTGCCTCCAAAGATTTTCGTATTGAAGAATTTGTTCCTGATAGAATAAGAGTGAATACAAAATTGGATAAACAATTTCTGAAAGCAGGAGAAACAACAACACTTTCAGTAAATGCGATGAATTTCTTTGGGCCTCCTGCTGCCAATCGTAAATACGAAACGGAGATACAAACAAAGCAGAAATACTTTTCACCTGACAAATTCGAAAAATTTAATTTTAGTTTCTCCAGCGAGAGCAGTCCCATAAGTAAAGATGTAAGAGAAGGCACTACTGATGCAGAAGGAAATGCTAAAGAGGTTTACTCCGTTCCTGATAATTTTAAAAATGCAGGTGTTTTGCAAACCACTTTTTATACAACTGTGTTTGATGAAACAGGCAGACCTGTTAGCCGTGCTTCTTCGATAGATGTGTTTACACAAGACGTTTTCTTTGGTATCAAATACGACGGATGGTATTATCATCCTTTAAATCAGCCGGTGCAATTCACACTAATATCTGTTAATAAAGATGGCAATCTTGTAAATGCAAAAGCAAGAATAGAAGTTATAAAAAGAGAATATAATACACATCTTGTAAATAGTGGCGGGTACTTTCGCTACGAATCGCAGGAAGAAATAAGATCAATAGAAATAAAAGAATTAGTTGTTGGTGCTGCTTCTTTGTATTCATTTGTTCCGAGAATTCCGGGTCGTTATGAATTAAGGGTATCCATTCCTGGTGCCAACACTTATGTAAGCCAGGATTTTTACAGCTACGGTCGTTGGGGTTGGTCTGATGATAATTCTTTCGAAGTAAGCAATGAGGGTAATGTGGAAATCGAGCTTGATAAAAAATCTTATTTGGCTGGTGAAACTGTCGCTGCACTTTTTAAAGTTCCGTTTAGCGGAAGAATGCTGGTAACAATGGAAACTGATAAAGTTGTAAGCTATCAATATGTGAATGTCGAAGCGAACGAAAAAAATAGTCGTACTGTAAAAGTTGATCTGCCATTAACTTCTCAGCATGTGCCAAATGTTTATATCACTGCAACGCTGATCAAAGCACATGAACTTTCTGATCTGCCACTTACAGTTGCACATGGATTTAAAAGTGTAAAAGTGGAAGAGAAAAGCAGGAAGATGCAGGTTGATATCGTTGCAACAAAAGCTGTTCGCTCAAAAACAAAACAAAGAGTAACGGTAAAGGCAGCGCCGGGAAGTTTTGTTACATTATCAGCTGTTGATAACGGCGTGTTACAGGTTAGCAATTTTGAAACACCTGATCCTTATGATTTCTTTTACCAGAAAAAAGCATTGCAGGTCGCTGCATTTGATCTTTATCCATTGTTGTTTCCGGAAATAAAAGCCAAATTCAGTAGCACAGGTGGCGATGCAGAAATGGACATGTCAAAAAGGGTAAACCCGATGCCGGCAAAAAGAATAAAAATAGTTTCTTACTGGAGTGGGATACAGCAAGCCAACGGAAATGGTGAAGCAAGTTTTGAATTTTCTATTCCTCAATTCAGTGGTGAAATAAGATTGATGGCTGTTGCATACAAAGATCAAAGTTTTGGCAGCAGTGAAAATACAATGACAGTCGCTGACCCGATCGTCATCAGTACAGCGTTACCAAGATTCTTAAGCCCGGGTGATACAGTAACAGTGCCTGTTACTTTGAGTAATACTACAGCAAACTCAACAAATATTTCTGCTGCTATTTCGGTGGAAGGTCCATTGAAAATAATTGGGGGAACTAATCAATCTGTTTCCATCAATGCAAATAGCGAAGGCCGTGCTGTTTTCCAAATTGCAGCTGATCCTTCAGTTGCTGTTGGTAAAATAAAAATTGCGGTAAATGGCATGGGCGAGAAGTTCAATGATGAAACTGAAATATCTATTCGTCCTGCTTCACCATTGCAAAAAGTTTCAGGAAGTGGTTCTATTGCCGGTGGAGCAAATCAAAAAATTAATATTGGACTAAATGATTTTATTCCTTCAAGCATTGCTTACAAACTTGTAGTCAGCCGTTCGCCTGCATTGGAATTGGGAGATCATCTCCGTTATCTTGTGGAATATCCTTATGGCTGTACGGAACAAACTGTTTCTGCCGCATTCCCACAATTATATTATGGGGATATGGCTGACCTGATGGGATTGAATCAGAAATTAAAAACAAATGCAAACAGTAATATTCTTGAAGCGATCCGTAAAATAAAAATGCGGCAAACATATAAAGGTGGTATCATGCTTTGGGATAATGATGATACCGAACATTGGTGGGCCACAGTTTATTCAGCGCATTTCTTACTTGAAGCAAAGAAAGCAGGTTTTGATGTTGACAACAGTTTGCTCGAAACAACACTTGCTTATATCAACAATCGTTTAAAGAACAGGGAGACGATCAATTATTATTACAATCGCAATCAAAGTAAGATGATCGCACCAAAAGAAGTGGCTTATGGTCTATATGTATTGGCATTAGCAGGCAAAGCCAATACATCAGCAATGAACTATTATAAATCAAATCCGCAGTTGCTGGCATTGGATAGCCGTTATCTTTTATCAGCAGCGTATGCAGCGGCTGGTGATAAAAAATCTTTTAATTCTTTATTACCTTCAGCATTTGCAGGTGAAGAATCAGTGACGCAAACAGGAGGAAGTTTTTATTCCGATGTTCGTGATGAAGCAATTGCATTGAATGCATTGATCGATGCTGATCCCGGTAATAGCCAGGTGGGTATCATGGCAAAACATGTGAGCGATAAATTAAAAACACGTTACTGGCTGAGTACGCAGGAAAGAGCATTTTCATTTTTATCTCTTGGTAAATTGGCAAGGTCAGCAAACAAGTCTGATGCAACGGCTGAAATAAAAGTAAATGGAAAAACAGTTGCAAAAGTAGATGGCGGCCAATGGACGGGTAACCAGGCTGCATTAAAAGGAACGAATATAGACATTGAAACAAAAGGTAGCGGACGTTTATATTATTTCTGGGTAGCAGAAGGTATCAGTACAAGTGGTGCCTATAAAGAAGAAGATAATTATCTGCGAGTGCGGAAACGGTTTTATGATCGCAATGGCAAGCTGCTTACTGGCAGTACATTCAAACAAAATGATCTCATCATTGTCAACATCACCTTGGAACGTTCTTATTCAACCGATATTGAAAATGTAGTACTCACTGATATGTTACCGGCAGGTTTTGAAATTGAGAATCCACGGACAAAAGAAATACCGGGAATGGATTGGATAAAGGACGCAGCTGCTGTAAGGTCGCTTGATGTTCGTGATGATCGCATTCATTTCTTTGTTGATGCCGATCAGACAAAGAAGAATTTTTATTATGCCGTTCGTGCCGTATCGCCGGGTATTTATAAAATGGGTCCTGTCAGTGCCGATGCAATGTACAATGGCGAATATCATTCATACAATGGGGCGGGAGTGATAAAGGTGATACAGTAATGTTTTTAGTTTATGGTTTGTAGTTTATAGTTCTATAGAAAGTTTATAATTAATAAGGGCCGGTTTCGATGCCGGCTTTTATTTTTTATTTGCCCAGTGGAATTACTACTATTTAACTTCCGTTGCGACGCTCCATTCAACTTTCAATTCAACATTCAACAATGCGTCGCAGTTTACCCAGAGCGAAGCGAAGGGTCGCACTCTTGTACTTTCAGTAATTCTATTCAACATATTTATTCGACAAAAGTGATGATCATTATCCCCCGCTGGCGGGGGCCGGATGTACAAATAAAGGAAAAACACAAAAGGGGGTGGACAAAAAATCACAACTATTTGTAACTTTCAAATAATGTCAGACAAGTATTCCAATCACGATTATAATAAAAACTTACAACCTTATGCAAACAAGCTAAGAAAAGAAATGACAAAAGGCGAAGCTTGTTTATGGAAATATGCATTAAAAGCAAAACAACTTGACGGTTACCAGTTTCGTCGTCAAAGACCAGTTTTAAATTACATTACTGATTTCATGTGCCTTGAATTAATGTTGGTCATCGAAGTGGATGGCATTACTCATCATTGGGAAGAAACAATTACAAAAGATAAAAAGAAGCAAAACGATCTTGAAGCTGCAGGATTTACAGTTCTTCGATTTACTGATGATGAAGTGCTCAATAATATAAATGCAGTTCAAGCTTATCTTGAAGATTGGATAAGCAAGAAAGTTGGTGGAAACTCGAGGTCCACCCCCAATTTAAACTTCTATTATATTGAAGTACTTCCCCCGCCAGCGGGGGATAATATGCAGTCTTTCTAATTGATCATAGGATTTTAAGATTTTCAAAATCTTTATTCAAAAATTTATCGGAAGTTTACAGAACGAATTATTCCTTATCGTGCTATGAAAAAACTTTTTATACTCTTTATACTTTTTATTACTTGTCTTTCTTTCAGATTTTTAATTATTCAAAGAGAATGAGCCTGTCTTTGTTCCGCCCAGTCTACAAAGAACAGGCGGCGATTCTGCCAAAGGCTATTATTATCTCATCAATGGTGATTATATAAAAAGCGGTGTACCGGAAATGGTTTTTAGAAAAACGATTGGTAAACCAACGATCTTTCTTGAAAGAGATGGTGCGAATGATGGCATTCCACACGACTATACTGCAGTAAAAGCTTTTAACGGTGAGATCGTTATTGCACCAAATTGTTTGCAATGTCATGCACAGGTTTTTGAAGACAAGCTCTATATCGGTCTTGGCAATACGTTTGTTGATTTCAGTGACCGTGAAACTATGAGTGTAAAAAATTTGGAAAAAGCAGAAAAGATCTTAAAAACACTCACACCCAAAAAGTGGAAAGCAACTGAACATTTTTTTGAAGTAGCTAAAACTATCGGTCCGCAATTATATACAGAAACAAGAGGCGTGAATACAGCCGACCGTCTTGCTGCCGTTCTCGCCGCTCATCGGGATCCTGTTACGTTTAAATGGAATCCTGAACCACAACTTAAAATTCCCGAACAGGTTATACCTTCCGATGTTCCTGCATGGTGGTTATTGAAAAAGAAGAATGGAATGTTTTACACGGCTTTTGGTCGCGGCGATTTCGGAAGATTTTTAATGGCGTCAAATCTTTTGACGGTAAATGATACTTCTGAATCCGCAGAAGTTGATAGTCACATGCCGGATGTGCTTGCTTATATTAATTCAATAGAAGCGCCAAAATATCCAAAACCAATTGATGCTGATCTTGCAGAAAAAGGAAGAATTATTTTTAGTAATACTTGTTCCGAATGTCACGGCACTTATGGTAAAGAGGGGCAATATCCAAACCTGCTAATTCCACAAGCAACTATTCAAACCGATTCATTGTTGCAGGCATCCAATTATTCTAACCCTGAGTTTATTGATTGGTTTAACAAGAGTTGGTTCAGCAGTGGCGATCACCCGGGAAAACTTGTTCCATTCAACGGATATCTTGCTCCGCCATTAGATGGAGTTTGGATCACGGCTCCTTATTTTCATAATGGCTCTGTGCCAAACTTGGAAGCAGTACTTAACAGTTCTATTCGTCCAAAATATTGGACAAGAGATTTTGATAAACCAGAATACGATTATGAAAACATGGGATGGAAGTTTACCATGTTTAATACACCAGGCGATAATTTAATTTACAATACTACATTACCCGGTTATGGAAATTACGGTCATTATTTCGGAGATAAGCTAACCGGTGAAGAACGCAAAGCCGTGATTGAGTACCTTAAAACATTGTAAAGACTATTTCTTTCCTTAACTTGATTCCACAAAACAATTTTCATGAAAACAGCACTGATAATATTTTCTCTCTTTATTTCCACAACAATTTTCTCGCAGGGTTGGCAATCACTTTTTGATGGCAAAACTCTTAATGGCTGGAAACTGATGACAGGAAAAGCTGAATACAAAGTTGAGGACGGCATTATAGTCGGTACAACCGTTATGAACTCTCCCAATTCATTTCTTGTTAGCGATAAAAAATTTACCGGTGATTTTATCCTGGAACTTGAAGCAATGATCACTGATACCAATTCTAATTCAGGCATACAATTCAAAAGCAATTTTGATGCAGCAGGAAATAAAGGACAAGGCAAGGTCTTCGGTTACCAGTTTGAAATAGATCCATCATCACGTAAATGGAGTGGTGGTGTATATGATGAAGGAAGGAGAGAATGGCTTTATGCCGGCTCCTTAAATTCAAAAGCACAGGCTATGCTTACTCCCAATGTCTTTCATAAGATCAGGGTTGAATGTATTGGAAATACAATTAAAACCTGGCTTGATGAAGTAGCAACAGCTTATGTGGTAGACACGATCACGGCAAATGAAGGACTCATTGCGTTACAGGTTCATGCTATCAGCAATGAAAGATCCAAAGGAATAAAACTTTGTTGGAAAAACATTCGCATCAAAACATCAGGCATAAAAGCTTCTTCTTTTCCTAAAGGAATTTATGTGGCAAATCTTAAGTCAAACACTTTAACTGATTATGAAAAAAAAGATGGCTGGAAATTATTGTTTGACGGAAAAACTTCTAATGGATGGGTTGGCGCTTATAAAAAAACATTTCCTGAAAAAGGATGGGAAATAAAAGATGGAATAATGAAAGTATTATCATCAGCGGGTAGTGAATCTGCAAACGGTGGAGATATCGTGACAAAAGAAGAATTCAGTGCTTTTGATCTTTCATTTGAATTTATACTTACTCCTGGCGCCAATAGTGGTTTAAAGTATTTTGTTACACTAAATGAAAACAATCCGGGTTCTGCTATCGGGTTGGAATATCAAGTGTTGGATGATACACTTCATCCCGATGCAAAAATGGGAAGGGATGGAAACAGAACACTTGCTTCACTTTATGATCTGATAAAAGCAAATAAGCAATCACGATTTATTAAACAACCAGGCAGGTGGAATACCGGTCGCATCATAGTTTATCCAAACAACCATGTCGAACATTATTTAAATGGTGTGAAAGTTTTGGAATATGAAAGAGGTTCACAGGCTTATCGTGATCTTGTTGCAATAAGTAAATATAAAGTGTGGCCAAACTTTGGTGAAGCAAAACAAGGTCGTATCCTTTTACAAGATCATGGGAATGAAGTGAGTTTTCGAAGTATTAAGATTCGCCCCCTGTCACCCTAAAGGGGGAACTTAGTATTCGTATATTTCTGTTGATTTGAAATAATATGCATCTAAATTAAATACTTCTAATGATATCGAATAATAGACAATCTTATTAATAGTAAAGTTCCCTTCCTCTACATACCGCAGATGAATTCTTATTAATAGTTCTGATTCTTTCTAAGTCTCCCCTTTAGGGGGTCAGGGGGTAGGCTCCCAACCTTTTTCATATTCTCTTCTCCATAATTTCATTGCACCTGCATCATTTAGTATATGTCCATTTTTTGGATCGCAGTATAATGTACGACCGGTACGCTGTGCAATATTGGCAAGATGGCAAAGCAAAACACTTTTATGTCCCTCATTAATTGGTGAATTTATTTTTGCATCACCGCGAATACCATCAACAAAATTTTGGAAATGGAAAAGATCTAAGATTACCTGTTGCACTTACAGTATTTGTTCCATCATTTTTTGTCGCCGATTGTATTTCTTTGACTAATTTATTATCAGCATCAAAGATCTTGTAATCATCATTACCATAATTCATCAATGTACCTTTATCTCCATAAATAATAAATCCACGACTTGCGCCTTCCACATTCATTTTATTACAGCTTCTTCCTTCCCATGTGATCGATTTATTATTTCCAAATTCAAATGTGGCAACTTGTGTATCCGGAGTTTGCCAATCGTCTTTAAAAGCATAACGTCCGCCTGCTGATGTAACTTTAGTTGGAAAGTCAAGACCAAGAAACCAGCGGCAACAATCTATTTCATGTGTTCCATTGTTACAGGTTTCAGCAGTTCCCCAATGCCAGAACCAATGCCAGTTGTAATGAACCAGGTTATCCTGGTAATCTTTTCGTGGAGCCGGGCCTTGCCATAATTCAAAATCCAGCGTTGATGGAACAGGAACTTTTTTACCAATTCCAATTGTCTTTCGATTATTGGCATACCATGCTTTTGCGAAATAGGCATTACCAATTATTCCTTCTTTAACTTCCTTTGCTGCATTAATGAGATTCGGCAATGAACGGCGTTGGTTACCCATTTGGATCAATTGCTTTGGATATTTTTTCATTGCTTCTATCAGTAGTTCTCCTTCATAAGGATTATGCCCGCATGGTTTTTCAACATATACATGCTTGCCATGAGTGACACCCAGTATGGCAGCCGGCGCATGCCAATGATCAGGTGCAGCGATCAATAAACCATCGAAATCTTTTTTCTTAACAAGTTCACGAATATCTTTTATGATCGTAGGTTTTTTTGCAGCATTGGCAAATGGTTTTAATCCATTCGCTATTGCTTTTTCTTCCACATCACAGAGATAAGCGATCTCAACATTTGCAAGACCCGCAAAACTTTCAGCGAGATAGGCACCACGGCTGTTTACACCCATTACAGCTAATTGCACTTTATTACTGGGTGCATTTTTTCCAAACACCGGGAAATTCAAAAAAGTTATTCCTGCTGCGGTAAAAGAACTATTCTTTATAAAATCTCTTCGTTTCATATAGTAAGCTTTGTATCGCTAAAGTTAATTATATCCGCAAAGCAACGATGCATTTTTGTAAATATGATTTATTAACTGCATCTTTAAATAACGAACCATGCCAGTGGAAAAAAACATTTCAATTGTTTGTAATCATCTTGCCGGCGGAGGCAGAGCTGTTGCTTTAGGAAAAAAGATCGTCGTAGAACTGCAAAACAGGAATATAAGCCATCGCTTACATATTGGGGATTGGCCTGAAAATTTTAATTCTTTCTCTGACGTATGGATCATTGGTGGGGATGGCACATTGAATTATTTTTTTAATAAATACCCGGGAATAAGATTGCCACTTGTTGTTTTTAATGGAGGTACCGGTAATGATGTTCATTCTCTTCTCTACAAAAACAAAAGCTTTGAAGAGCAATTGGAGATTGCATTAACTGCAAATCCGAAACTTATTGATGCGGGTAAGTGTAACGAAAAATATTTTATGAATGGTGTGGGAATAGGGTTTGAAGGAGCCGTGGCTAAAAGTTTAACCGGTAAAAGAAAAACAAAACCTGGCAAGGCAGCTTTTATGGGAACCATTTTGCGAAAAGTATTTTTCTACAGTTCAAAAAAGTATAAAACGATCTCAGATGAATATAAAGCAGAAAGTCAAAATCTGCTGATAAGTGTCATGAATGGTCATAGGGCAGGAGGTGGATTTCAAATTGCCCCTTCGTCAGAAATCGATGATGGCTTGCTTGATGTTGTAATGGTAGAAAAGCTTCATCCTTTCCGGCGATTGCGTTGGTTGCCTGTTATTGAAAAAGGAAAACATCTCGAGCTTCCTTTTATAAAATATTTCAGGACAAAAAAATTAATAATCACAAGTGAGCAACCAATGGATACTCATCTTGATGGAGAATATTATTCCGCTAAGAGACTCGAAATTGAAGTGCTTCCGGCAAAATATTTATTCAGGTATTAAATAAATAAAACGTCCCGCCAACGTCGGGACGCTTCATTTATGACTCTATCGCTGTTTACTCATTGTCATCACAGTTATCACTGAGCCATAAGAAAGTATCTTGCTGGTGAGTTTTTCCACCAGCCAGCCATCTTGAATTCTTCTGCAGGATTGGGCATGATCAGGTAGCCATTAATGTGTTTTGTAAAATAAATAGTCCTCATTGAACAATTGCCAATGATTGTAATGTTTGAAAAATTTTATTCATTCGAACGTTTCAATGTTCCGTCAATTAAATATTTTAGGGAAATCAATCAAAAAATAGAGCCGCCTCAAGGAGCGGCTCTCGTTTTCATGTTTGTTTAATCACAAAACTACAAAATCATTGATGTGCAATCTTCATAAGAATAAAATGAACGGAATAAAAGATGTACGGTTGCTTGCTTATGTTAAAAAAATTCCTCTTAAATCATATAACTAAAATAGCTGAAAACAATTAAAATAGAATTAAGAGCGGATTAAAAAGGGATTAAAAATTACTGTTTCAGATAGTAAATTTTCGCATGTTATAGCTTATTCATAATAATTACCGGAACACTGGATCCGTACGAAAGCAATTTATTTGTCAACCTGTTCCACCAGCCGGGCAAATTGAACTCTCTAAGTGGATTGATCATTATAAGATCTGCATTTATCTTTTTAGTAAATTCAAGGGTAGTTTTAGCCAGGTTTTTTCCTTCAAGGATGATCCCCTGTACAGGTATGGTTGAGATGCTTTGTACCAGTTCTAATGCCTCATTAATAATTTTTTCAGGCATATTATCCTCTTTGCGAAGAGTGATCATATAAACTGTTGACCTGAAAGTACGAGCCAGCATTGTCGCCATTTTAATTTTGTTAAACGATAATTCATTATGCAATGGCAAAACGATCTTTTTGAAATGACATACCAGGCCATTTGCCCCTACAGCAAGCACCGGCACAGTTGTTTTCTTTGCCAGCCTGCTACTTGATACGGAAGAGATAATTCGCTGTGCAAGGTTAAATTTTGAAAGCCCCAAAACGATCATGTCCATTTCAAATTCCCGAACATAATCAGCGATTTTTTTTGCCGGGTTGCCTTCAAGTACACTGATCTCAATTTTACCATTGCCACAAAGCTGGCTGGAATACTTTGCAGCCATTTCCTTTAATCTTTCGTAATTATTCATCCTGTCGGCACGTGATTCATAAGGCGTGAATGCACTTGATTCGACCGGTATCAATGGAAATACATGATGGTGTACAATATTTACAAAATGAATATTGCAATGAAAATTGTTTGCGATCTCAATAGCTTTGGCAATTGCCCATTTATTTTTACTTGTAAAATCGATCGGTACTAATATATTATGAAGGTTATTTGTCATATTGTTCAGTTTAAAAGTGATGATAATTCGACTCTCCTATGCTACCGATAATACCAATTCAAAACTTTCTTCTTTAATTGATTTAATGGCAACCTTTTCAAGCAACTCATCATTGGTGCAAAAAGCAATGCCTTTTCCAGCATGACCTACCATACAACGATCATCCTTGCTGTCACCAACTACTATGCAATTTTTCATTAGCACATTGTGCTTTTCACAAGCATATTGCAGCGCATTTGTTTTACAAAATGAATGGCCGCAAACACTCTCCTGTGAACCAAAAAAATAATAAGGAACATTTACTTCGCCGGTTGTTTTGCCCTCAAGAAATTCCAAACTATACGCCAGTGAAAAATCGGCACCGATCTTTTGCTTTACATAATTTGTGATCAGTGAATAACTATTGCTGATGATCCCTACAAGGTATTTTTTGTTTTTTAATTCAATGACCACTTTTTTTATATCATCAACTATGCTCATCTTATCAACAATATTCAGAAGTTCATCAATTGTTCTTCCTTTCAGCATCAGGCCGATTCGCTTGGTTAAGATCACAGGATCCTTTTCTATTGCACGCAGGTCTTCCAGAGCGGGAAAAAAACCGAAAGCTTTGGCACAATTATTAATGAACCGTCCTTTTAAAATGGTATCATCCATGTCAAAGATTATCATTTTGTGGAAAGTAGCTAATTCTTCCTTCAGCACATTGTTCATTTCACGATTAATTGTAACCAATGATGAAACGTCTTCTTCACTAAGCTCTGCATTATGGCCTTGCGCTTTTCTTATAATGGCTCTTGAAACTTCTTTGCTCATTTTGCCAAGTGCTTCCCATGGCTTGCTTTTATTTTCTATATAGCCAATATTTGCTTCAGTAACCTTTGCTTTCATTAAATACATATCGATCAATATTCCTATATCAACTCCATAATCGTTAAAAAAATCAACCTTCCTGAAAAAAATTTTTTTCCCGGCGATCATTCCACTTAAGGGTTGTGAGAAATGACTAAGACCCGGAAATAAAATGTTCAGTAAAGGTTTTGCGACAAGTTCAGTTACCCGGCCGGCATTTCGTGCAAATGCGCCTTTTACAAAATCTGCATCCCCGTCCAAAATAGGATCAACAAGCTTCCTGATCGTATTTGGAGGATAAGGATCGATATCCGCATCAAGAAAAACAATAATCTCATTACTAGCTTCATGAATACCATCTTTCATTGAGATGCCTTTCCCTCTTATGTCACTAATGATGACTTTTGCACCTGCATCAAAAGCAATATTAGCTGTTTGATCTATTGATCTGTCATCAACGACAATTACCTCTGTCACCAATGGATCGGCAAGACAAAACTTTACAACATTTCTAATTGTTTTTTCTTCATTCAATGCAGGGATAACTACAGAGATCATGCTTCGTCGATTTAGTTTTTAAATAATCACACGAATTTCTTCTGGGTTTTAGAGAAAAAAGAACCAATTGAAAGAACGGCCCTTTTGTCAACAATAACTGTTTCGCAGGGAGAATATTAAACTATGATCATGCCTTACTACCAAAATTTTACTATTCATTTGTAGCTGCTTATGCCCTGTATTGCTTGTGGTTTGTTTTTTCATTTATAGCATGCACACATAATACAGGTATCGATGAGTGATTGACAATATTCCCACCCCATCTATTTAATACAGTGTTGAAATGAGATTCCCGGCCTGCATTAATAAGTATAAGGTCAGCTTCAATGTTTTTTGCATATTGCAATGTTGCCTGGGCCAGGTTATCACCCTGCACCGTTCTGCATTCAACAGGGATATTGGTAATATCTTTAAGATATTTATAGGAGGCCATTAACGCTTTTGTATCCTCATTGTTCAAATTGCTTTTGTTTTGATTCAGTGATATGAGGTGAATGTTTGCAGTAAATTTTTTTGACAATTCATAAGCCAGCCTGATTTTTTTCCTGGGAATAAAGTTTGTTATTGGCAAAACAATATTCTTTAACCGTAATGAATTTGAGTCGGGATAAACACAGAGTACCTCACTACTTACAGAACGGATTATTTTTTTTACATCATTTTCAAAGAACAATTTACGGAACCAGTTTTCTCTTTTTGTGCCAATAACAAGCAGATCGATGTTGAGATTTTTTATGTAACGATTGACTGTTGTGTATAATTTTCCTATTTCTTCATGGAGTTCAATATTGATGCCAAATCTTTCCTCCAGTTCCTTTTTTATATTTCTTAGCCTTGCTTTATCATTGCTCATCATCTCTTTATTGTCTTCTGCAACTTCAAAAAAATAAGCTTCCGGTGCGGCCAGGTATGAAGAAGTGGAGCTGTTCGATACATGTAGAAGATGAAGTTCGCTGTTAAATTTTGACGTTATCATTGCGGCTTCTTCAATTGCGTGCTGTGAAGTGATGGAAAAATCTGTTAATACCAATATTCTATTAAATTCCTCCAGCATATTTTGATTTTCCTAAAAATACTTTGAAGTAATTAAAACAGAATTAAGACAAAATTAAAATGTGATTAAAAAGAATTAAATGGAGGGTAGGGTAATGATGAATGTACTTCCCTTGTCAGGCTCAGACTCAATATTGAGCTCGCCTTTATGAAGCCGGATAATGCCGGATGACATTGATAAACCCAGCCCATGCCCAGTGGAAATATTTTCCGCATTTTGTGATCGAAAAAATGGTTCGAAAATTTTTTGCACTTCTTCTGGTGTCATGCCCATACCCTCATCTTTTACCCGAATGATCTTTTTATCTGGATGAATTGAAATATTAACCCATGCCTTGTGTGTGGAAGAATATTTGCAGGCATTCTCTATAATATTTTTAAAGGCAATAAAAAGCAGTTCTTCATTTCCATAGATGTAACACTGTGAATCATCTTCCGGTATTTCATCAAAAGAAAAATAAATGTCATAATCCTTGTGGAGCCTGTTCACTTCTTCAACGGCGCTTAGTATGATCTCATCCACACGTACCGGTTCAATACTGATCCCTTTGCCTGCACCAGCTTTTGCGAGTTCGAGTAATTTTCTGACCAGGTTATTAAGATGTACCACATCTTCCAGTACGGAGCCCAGCACTTTTTTATATTCTTGTTCATTCCGGTTTTGGAGAAGTGCAACTTCCAATTGACTTGAGATGGCAGCAAGAGGCGTTGATAATTCATGCGAAGCATTGGCGATAAAACGTTTTTGATTGTTAAACGATGATTCGAGTCGTTCCATCAGTTCGTTGAAAGTTTTTGCCAGCTCATTTAATTCATCTTTTTTATTACTTGTTGTTATGCGTCGTGAAATATTTTGAAGGCTGATCTCTTTCATTTCATCAATTATTTTCGCCAGTGGACGCAACAAGTTGATGGAAAAAATATAGCCGATCAGTATAGTGATAATGATTCCGGCAAGACCACTTAGTAGCAATATTTTTTTTAACTGGAAAAGCGTATTTCTTCCTACACGATCCACAGCGGTGGCTACAATTACATAGTCGGTTTCTTTTTCATGATAAACTGTACCTATGCCATCATACTCTTTAACAGTAAACCGGTATTCTTTATTTGCACGGATATTATTAAGCATGGCGGTATCCGGGTGTGATGGCATAGATATTTCGGACCGGTTTACATAAAGCAAATTGTTTTTATGATCATATATCAAAATCCTTTCTTCAAAAAGCAAATTCATAGTAAGCGAATCTATCTTTTTGAGAAGCGGTTTATTCATTTCTTCCAATTCAATGAGAAGACGGGCATTGGTAAGTGCCCGGTTCTTTAGTCTTTGTGTAAATTGATTCTGCCGGTTCAGCGATGAAAAATAATAAACAGCGATTCCGAGTATAAGGAATATTAATATTACCAATAGGGTAAATAATAAAGCTATTTTAAATTTTATCTTCATTATTCTTCTTTCAGGATGTATCCCATCCCTATTTGTGTGTGTATAAGCTTTACAGGATAATCTTTGTCAATTTTTTTACGAAGGAAATTTATATAAACGTCAATGACGTTGGTGCCGGTATCAAACCCTATATCCCAAACTTTACCGGCAATGTCTGCACGATTTACAACCTTGTTTTTATTTTGAACAAGGTATTCAAGTAATTGAAATTCTTTTGCTGTTAATGATATCCTGTTGCCGGCTCTTGTAACTTCTTTGCTTTCCAGGTTAATTT
The DNA here is from genome assembly GCA_963746915.1 of uncultured Bacteroidota bacterium. Taxonomy (GTDB): domain Bacteria; phylum Bacteroidota; class Bacteroidia; order Chitinophagales; family Chitinophagaceae; genus VBAS01. The sequence continues at coordinate 64,156 of CAVVDD010000001.1, forward strand.
CAAGATCAGCAATACGAAGTATATGTGAAGTAGGCAACCCCTTCACCGTTCTTCGTAACAATGATTTTATTCTTGCCAATAATTCTTTGAATGCAAAAGGTTTCACCAGGTAATCATCTGCACCCGCCTCGAATCCTTCTATTTTATCTTCCACAGTGCCGAGTGCAGTCAGCATCAAAATAGGTATATTTTTATTTTTCTGCCTGATTGTTTTGCTCAATGTGTAACCGTTTATGTCAGGGAGATTAATATCGAGAATAACAAGATCAAAGTCATAATTGATAAATAATTTTTCTCCCATTGTTCCATCATAAGCTATCATTACATAAAAGCCCTGCTCTTCCATGCCTGTTTTCAAAGCAGCGGCAATCTTTTTTTCATCTTCAACAAGCAAGATTCTTATTTCATCCATGTTTGAAATTTTGGGCAGGAATGGACTTCGAAACTAAAACACATCCAGTGTTGTTGCTAATTAAAACTAAAATTGGCGGATAAAAAGAAAATCTTCCCTGTTCTGGTAAAATTTAATCAGTTTTTAATTCCATAGACCTGTTTTCCATTGACAATTGTTCTCATCACTTTTACATCTTTTATTTTTTCTGGTGCAATTTCAAAAATATTTTCATCCAATAACTACAAAATCAGCAAGCATTCCTTTTTTTATCATGCCTAGCTTATTTTCCTGGAAACCGGCATAAGCATTATTAGCGGTATAACATTTCAAAGCTTGTTCAACAGAGATTTTTTGTTCAGGATACCATCCATTTGGATTTTTATCATCCAGTGTTCTTCGTGTAACCGCGGCATAAATTCCCTGTAATGGTTTTAACGTGGCGCAACGGTCCAGTCAGATCCGAATGTAAGAGTGGCTTTTGTATCCAATAAACTTTTGAAAGCATAGGTTCCTTTCAGTCTTGCATCATCGAGTCTTTTATAGGCCCAGCGTCCATCATCAATAGCATGATAAGGCTGCATGGAAGGAATTACTTTTAATTGCTGCAAATCGTGCAATAGCTTGTTGTGACAGATGCTGCGCATGTTCAACCCGAAAACGATGATCTGCACGAGTTTTTCTTTTCAGCTTCTTCAAAAACATTCAATATAAAATCATTTGCCCTGATCACCAATTGCATGCACTGCAATGTGAAGCCCGGCAGAGTCAGCAGCCAAAACCCAATTACGTATAGCTATTGTGTCAGTCACATTCAAACCGGATGTTTTCGGATCATCCAGGTAAGGGTGATAAAACCATGCAGTAGTAGAGCCTAATGATCCATCCATAAATCCTTTTAGTGCACCCCAGCGAAGCATGTCATCACCTTTGCCCTCTTTTTTACAGAACGAATCCAGTTTTTTCCAGGTGCTTAGAGGCACAAATGAATAAATACGCAGATCCAATTTTTTGTTTGCATAATTTCTGCGATACGTTGCAAGATCGATCCATCCTCCATAGCTTGCCACATCATGAACCTGTGTTACACCATTTTCAAAAGCATGTTGCATGGCAGCTTGCAAGTATTCGTCCAGTTCTTTTTCTGAAGGATCGGGAATTACTTTATACATTAATCCCATTGCTTCATCTTTTAAAACACCGGTGTATTCCCCTTTTGCATCTTTTTTCATTTCACCACCGGCAGGAACTTTCGTGTTTTTATTTATGCCGGCAAGTTCCAATGCTTTTGAATTCGCTAATGCCATATGCCCATCATAACGACTAACAAAAAGTGGGTGATTGCCGGTTACTGAATCGATCCAACTACGGGAAGGAAGTTCACCACCCCATGCCTCATGATCCCAATCGCCACCGAGTATCCAGCGATCATCATTTTGCTCCTGGCAAAATTCTTTCAGAATAGAAATAAATTCCTTTGGAGTTTTTGCTTTACGAAGATCCACAGCTGAAAGATTATATCCTCCGCTTAGAAAATGAGTATGATTATCAATAAACCCCGGCGTCATTAATTTACCACCGAGATCGATCATTTCAGTATTGGTTCCCTTGAATGATTGATAATCTTTTCCCACATAAATGATCTCGTTTCCTTTTATTGCAATCGCATCGGCCCATTCATTAGCTGTATCACCTGTCCAGATCTTTGCATTGAAATAAATTTTATCAGCTGCATCTTTTACTGCTTGATTACATGAATAAAAAAGAAATCCCGTCGCAATAATTAAAAGCATTTTTCTCATAGATGGTTTTTTAAGCCCCTTTAGGGGTTTGGGGTTTATGGTATTTCATGCCCTTTGCTTGCCCGCCAAAGCATAAACCATTCTTCTCTTTCAATATTTATTTTAGTTGCATCATAAGCAGATGTTAGCCTTTCAATTTTAGTAGAACCGATCACAGGAATTATTTTTGAAGGATGTTTAAAAAGAAAGGCAAGTAAAATTTGATCAACAGAGCAATTATATTTTTCGGAGAGCATATTTGCAACAGCTAATATCCTAACAGTTCTTTCATCACCATCATCATTATAAAGTTTTCCGCTTCCTAATGGTCCCCACGACATTGGACGAATATTATGTTGTATACATTTATCAAGTGAACCATCATGAAACGGATCAAGATGTAAAACAGAAACTTCCAGTTGATTAAACTCTACTTTGAAGGCAGTCATCATCATATCCATTTGCGAAGGAGTAAAATTTGAAACACCAAAATGCAAAACTTTGCCTGATTGTTTTAATTGTGAAAACGCTTCAGCAATTTCTTGTGGGTTCATTAATGGATCAGGGCGGTGAATGAATAAAAGATCAATGTAATCAGTGTTTAAATTTTTTAATGATCTTTCAACGGAGGTGATAATATGTAACCTGCTTGTATCGTAAGAATGAATTTTATGTTCAGGTCTGTTCGGTGTAAATCTTCTTATGCCACACTTTGTAATTAATTGCATTTGCTGGCGCAAATGTGGTTTAAGATTTAATGCATTTCCAAATTCTTCTTCTGCAGTATAATCGCCATAGATATCTGCATGATCAAATGAGGTGATCTTATTTACAATGCAATCTTCGATCAGCTGCAGGTATTGTTTAGTTGAATATTTTACACCCCATTGTCCCCATTTCATGCAACCAGCGATAACCGGCGAAAGTGTAAGCATTTTAATTTTAGTTGAAAATAAAAAAGTCTGGCCTCGTTGCAAAAACGAAACCAGACTTTAAAGACAGTGAATATTTATTAGATATTAATAATCGCTGTTGTAACCACCACGGTCGCGATAGCCACCGCTACCTCCACCTTTGTTGTAGCCGCCTTTTTTGAAACCGCCGCCACCGCCACCGCCGCCGAAGCTGCGTTTTTTGAAGCCGCCACCGCCGCCACTGCCACCTTCCTGTTTAGGACGGCTTTCGTTTACAACGATATTACGGCCATCAACTTCAGTACCATTCAATGCAGTGATAGCTGCATTAGCCTGGTCGTCGTTTGGCATTTCAACAAAACCAAAGCCTTTGCTGCGGCCTGTGAATTTGTCGGTAACAATTTTTGCTGAGCTTACTTCACCATGTGTGGCGAAAAGATTTTGCAGATCCTGATCTTTCAGGTTCCAGCTGAGATTTCCTGCGTAAATGTTCATTTTTTGAGAAATTTTTAAAAACAAAATAAGTGTCAACAGTAACCAATAATCAAAGAACATTTACCGAAAATCGAAACGTTCATGAACTTGCGAAACTGTAAAGAGCACCGAATACAATACAAAATAACGGTTTTTAAATGATAATATTGTAAATTTTTGGATAGGCCTTTTGCAAGGGCTTAACCTTGGTGAAACCAACTATTTAGGCTCAAAAAAAATCCCGTCTTGCCTTAGGCCAGACGGGATTACTAATAGTTGTTTGTATTAAGTTTTATTCACCCACTACTTCAAAATCAACATCGGCGTTTTTGCCGTTGCCAAAATCAATATGAGCTTTATAAGATCCGATCTCTTTCACTTCATCAGTGATATTGATCTTCTTACGGTCGATCTCATATCCTTTTTGTTCGCGGATAGCACGGCTGATCTGTAAAGATGTTACACTTCCAAAGATCTTTCCGCTTGTTCCTGTTTTAGCACCAATCTTTAAAGGAGCTTCTTGCAGTTTAGCAATTACACTGTTTACTTCAGCAAGCATTTTATCTTCTTTCTTTTTTGCCTGCTTCAATTTTTCTTGCATCTGCTTCACATTGCTTTGGCTTGCTTCAACTGCCAGCTTGCGGGGAATAAGATAATTACGGGCATAACCATTTTTTACTTTTACAAGTTCATTGGCGCCGCCAAGGTTATCTACATCTTGAATTAATATTACGTCCATGATTATTTAGCTTTTAGCAATTAGCTTTTAGCCGTTAGCCAATAGCAGTATGCTAAAAGCTCATAGCTTATGGCTAATGGCTATTTTAAAAGATCAGTTACATAAGGTAACAAAGCCATTTGACGGGCTTTCTTCACAGCATCACTTACTTTACGCTGGTACTTCAAGTGAATTACCAGATAAGCGGCGGGGAAGAAGTTTACCTTGTTCATTCAAAAACTTTTTCAAAAACTCTACATCTTTATAATCGATGTAGCGGATGCCATATTTTTTAAAACGACAGAATTTTTTTACGATCTTATCGCTTTTAATGGCGGTCAGATATTTTATTTCATTTGCTTTTGCCATGGTATTAAGCCTCCACTGTTTTTGCCGTCATTTCTTTTCCTGTTGGTACGCCACTTTTCTTTTTAGCATTGTACTCGACGGCGTATTTATCGAGTTTAGTTACAAGGTGACGAAGTACTGATTCGTCACGGAGAAGCTGGATCTTCATCTTCTCGTTGAAGTCGGATGGCGCAGTAAATTCCAGTACCCAGTAAAGACCAGTTGTCTTTTTCTGGATCGGATACGCCAGTGATTTCAGGCCCCAGGCATTTTCATGTATCACTTCGCCTTTTACAGACTGTAACCAGCGAAGCGTACTTTTTTTGAGCGGCTTTAAATTCTTCATCGCTCAATACCGGGGTAAAAATCACCATCAATTCGTAGTTGTTCATTTACCCTTTGTTTTTTGTATCCTCCGAAGCTTTAGCGAAGGAGGATTAGTTAATAAATCGGTTTACCCATTGGACATCCACCGTCTGGTAGAAGAATCTGACGATAACAGATTTGGGGTCGCAAAGGTAAGGGAATGAGTGCAGAAGATGGAGTGCCCGGGAAAGATTTTTATTAGGCCAACGGGGCCACACCGAAGCCCTCATTTATGACTTTATTCCATTCTGTGGCTTGAGTTTAGAGGCGTAGGTGGGATACCAGCCGCATCGCTCCGATTAAGGCTTTGGTTGCGTCGCAATCCGTTGCATCTTCCTTGCCCTGATTGAGCAATTTAGAGGCTTGATTAATTTAGCGGACAGTTGAGGCTAGCAAAATATACGTTTCAGTTGTTTGAAATTTATCGTAATTATCTCTTTGAACATTTCGTTTTGGGGTCAAAAAAAGACTTCTTCGCTTGAATTATAATACCGATTCGAATCCAGACTTGTTTGCATCATTGAAATCACGCCACGATTGCAAAAGAACTACAGTTTGACTGGTTGCCGATTCTTTTACTGCTTGCTCATTCATTTTTCGCAAACGAATGATCAGCTCCGAACTACAGTCACGGTTTTGGTCGGCTTTTGCGTTGTCATAGGTGATCTACCAACCAGGAGTTTGGTGCTGGTATCGAACTTGCCCTTTCTATTTTTTTGCGAACTCGTTGACACTTGCCTGATATCTCTTCGTTATTATATAGTGGTTTACCAGAGGGGTTCAATATTTCGAGACCTGTATCATTGCGCTGTTGCCTTGTAGACATTTGGAAATCCCTCGAGCGTGTCGTTTATTGGAAGCCGGTGCAAATTTGTGGAATGCTCATGATAAGCTGCGATAACATGTTGGTACGTCATCGGTACTGAATCTCTACCACAAGGAGCCGAGCCCCATACGTTGCCGGAAAGGATAACTTTTAGTTTTCCGAGGTCGTTGATCAAATATTCGAGCCGGAGAGTCGTCACACCAATTGGATGTCATCTGTTGCAACAGCTTAATGGATTTGGTGCTTACATACGTCACGCGTATGGCTCTTGACCGGAGCATTCAATTACCAATGTTTTGTCCTAATTTTCATCTGCAATTCTATTGAAACTTACCAACCCTTCTTTCCGATCTTTTGAAGAGGGATCTGACTAGAGACCGATCAGTGCTACTAGTCCTACCACGGAGAGATCATAGGTTTTGGACGTGTCTCCTTTCACTCTCAGTCACCCATTGCTCAATACCTGGTATTAGAATAAATTTTCTGTTCGTGTATTCTATGCTGCGCATCTATACACACTGGAATTGAGAGCAATGATAAAAGGAGGAATCAGGATGTTTGTACTTGGAGTGACATCAGTCTTGTAAATACTACTCGACTTCACAGGCAATGAAGCATAGGTTGTTGAAAACTTCGCGACCGATAATATCCAGGATCGACTTCACATACGAACTTAAAGTTGTCGTATCATCTTGGCACAAAAGTTTCGTCGTAACTTTAGTTTGATGGTAAAGACCAATCATCTTTCAAAAAAATAACTCCGGGAGAAATGACACATCAAAAAACTTCCATTGACAGACGATCCTTTCGCCAGAATCCTCAGCACTTGCTGGAGGCGGATTGATGCTAAGTTTTAGCTGGTTGAATTCTTTCGCATCCGAAACAAAAGGAATGCTTGAGATTCCCAATGAGTGGTCGGAATTGAATGGTTTTTTAAAGATCTCGGAAAATGGTATTGTTACTATCATGTCTCCAAATCCGGAAGGCGGACAAAATGTAAAAACTTCCATGCCGATGATCGTGGCAGAAGAACTTGATGTTGATTGGAAAAATGTAATTGTCGAACAAGCACCTTTAAATACAAAATTATACACCCGGCAATTTATTGGTGGTAGCCAGGCGATCCGAACAAGTTGGAAAACTCTAAGAACTGCAGGAGCAACCGCACGGCAAATGCTTCGTGAAGCTGCAGCCGCTAGCATGGGCTGTACCGGTGGAAGAGATCACTACTGAAACAGGTATGCTTCATCATAAAAAAAGTGGTAAGTCGGCAGGTTATGGTGCGATGGCTTCAGCTGCTGCAAAAATTCCTGTACCTAAAGAAGTAAAACTTAAGGATAAAAAAGATTTTAAAATTATCGGTACATCAAAAAAGAATGTTGATGTATCAAAAATTGTAACAGGAAAGCCACTTTTCGGAATAGACACGCAACGTGAAGGAATGCTCATTGCAATGATCGTACATCCTCCGGCTTTCGGTATGAAATTAAAATCAATAGATGATTCTGCAGCGAGAACAATGCCTGGTATAAAAGACGTTTTTCCTATTAAGGTTTTAAATGATGACCAGGTAAGAGAGTTTTTTGATACCTGTTACATTCAATGAAGTAGTGGCGATTGTTGGCAAAACGACCTGGGAAGTGATGAATGCAAAGAAGAAATTGAAAATTGAATGGGAACCAATTTCGGATCACACCATAAAAAGAAATGCTTTTGGTGGTCGTACTCCAACGACAGTAACTATTCCCGCAGGTTTAGAAAATACAACAGATCATAAAACAAAAATGGCGGAGATGATGGAGAAGCCGGCAACTGTTGTACGTAAAGATGGAGATCCTGAAACAGCATTTAAAAATGCTGCGCAAATAATTGAACGTACTTATTATGGACCGTTCCTTGCACACAACTGCATGGAGCCGATGAATTTTTTTGCGCATGTTACAAATGAAAAAGCTGAGTTGATCGGTCCGCTTGCAAAAAGCGGAGCTGACAGAAAGAACATTGGCAACTCGATTAGGTATTCCTGTAGAGAAGATCGATATTCAAATGACTCGTTTAGGTGGTGGATTTGGAAGAAGATCTTATGCTCACTGGCTGATCGAAGCTGCACTCATTTCTCAAAAGATGAATGCACCGGTTAAACTTATTTATACACGGGAAGATGATATGACATCCGGCATCTATCGCCCTACTTATACTGCAAAGTACCGGGCTGCATTAGATGCGAACAAAAACCTGATCGCATTTCATGTCAAAGCAGGAGGTATTCCTGAAAGTCCATTGGAAGCAAATCGTTTTCCTGCTGGTGCTGTTGACAATTACCTTGCTGAAAGCTGGACCATAAATTCTAATCTTACTACAGGATCATTCCGTGCACCAAGATCTAATTTCATTGCTGCAGCCGAGCAGTGTTTCATGGATGAATTAGCAGAGGCTGCTGGAAAAGACCCAATAGCATTTCGTCTTGAATTGTTGGAAAGAGTAATAAAAAATCCGGTGGGTAAAGAAAATGATTATGATGCCAGTCGTTATGCAGGAGTATTGAAACTTGTTCGTGAAAAATCCGGATGGGGAAAAGATCAACCAAATGTTTATAGAGGTGTATCAGCTTACTTCTGTCATAATACTTATGTTGCGCAAGTGCTGGATGTAAAACTTGAAAATGGTAAGCTAACAATTCCAAGAGTATGCAGTGTTACCGATTGTGGTATTGTAATAAATCCTGATGCAGCGGTTAACCTTACTGAAGGTTGCTATTGTTGATGGCATTGGCAACTGCTTTATATGGTAACATCAATTTCAAAGATGGTGTGCCTGACAAAAACAATTTTCATTCATATCGAATGATCCGGCATAATGAAGCGCCGAAATCAATTGATGTTCATTTTGTGCAGAATGATCTTGATCCAACAGGTTTGGGAGAACCGGCATATCCACCGGTTTTTGCAGCATTGGCGAATGCATTGTATAAAGCAACCGGCAAACGTTTTTATGAGCAGCCATTTATTTCACAACTGAATAATATCCGGGGAGCATAAGATCTGATTCTCCTTACTTCCTTAAGATCTTTTCCATTGTCTTTCCTTTTGCCACTTCATCAACCAGCTTATCCATATAACGGATCTTTTGCATGAGTTTGTCTTCGATCTCTTCGACACGATACCCACAAATGACACCGGTGATTTTTGAAACATTTGGATTCATTTGTGGCGCCTTGGCGAAAAAAGTTTCAAGATCATTGTTCGTGTCGATCTGTTGTTGCAGTGTTTTTTTATTATACCCTGTTAGCCAAAAAATAACGGCATCCAGATCTTCTTTTGTTCGCCCCTTTCTCTCCACTTTTTGTATATATAGCTTATAGATACTTGCAAAGCTGTATGCGAATACTCTGGCGTTATCCATTTTACTTGTTATTATTTATCAAAGATAATTTCTTGTAGGAAACTGCAAGTTAGCATTGTCGCCAAGCCCTGTTATCCCTTGACACAATGCTAAAACTTTCGTTTTTAAAATTTGTATCGAACAGTTGAAGGAATATTCGTCAGGTAGCAAGAAAAGATTCTATTTTTTTTAGTGCGGCACTTGTTAGTTCCAATAGCCTGTCATCATCATAATAGCCCAAAGCTGAATCACGGTCTCTTTCTACGGGCTCATAAAAATTTAGATCACCTGCCAGATCCTGGAGAAAATAAAGTTCATCATTTTGAAGTGCTGGTTCATCCCATATTTTATTCTGTAACTCGCCAATGGTTTTCGAACGTTCGGATGCGTAGGTTCGCTCTATTTTATTAAGCAAAGCTGCTAGTTCTTTTAATTGTGTTGTATCTGCTTTTCTATCCTCCATGTTATTATGCTGAAGTTAGGAAAAAGAAAATCAAGATTCTTTTTTATCAGGTCTCCTGAATAGCTAATCCAAAAACGCAACGACATTTGATTTTCTTAACTTTGCTAAATGCACAACAAGAATGTGCGGCAGGTTTCAGATTTCAACACATGAATTAAAGCTAAAGGGTTTTAAAGTCTATGAAATAGACAGCGAGGCTAATGCCGGTCATAACTACAGTCGTAAAGATTTTTACAAAATCAGCCTAACAACCGGAAAGTTTATTTTTCATTATGCTGACAGGAGTTTTGAAACGGATGAAACCATTTTATTTTTTGGCAATCCGCGTATTCCTTATTCCTGTGAGGTTGTTTCACCAATAATCAAGTGGCTACACTTGCCTATTTACTGAAGACTTTTTAAAGTTAGGCGACCGTTCTGAAAGCCTTCTGCAATCACCCTTATTTAAAATAGGCGGTACACCCATTTTGAAATTAAATAAAGAACAAAAGGAGTCTATCACTTCGTATATTTCAAGAAGATGATTGCAGAGCAGGAAAGCGACTATACATATAAGGATGAACTGATACGCAACTACATCAATCTTGATTACTCATGAAGCAGTTGAAAATGCAGCCTTCCGAAAACAATTCACAACAGAAAAATGCGGCCGTAACGGATTACTTCTGTATTTCTGGAACTGCTGGAAAGACAGTTTCCAATAGAAAGTACAGCAACGTCCATTGGAATTAAAAACTGCCAGGACTTTGCCAAGAATTTATCTGTACACGTCAACTATTTAAACAGTGCAGTAAAGGAAGTTACCGGCAAAACTACTACTAGCACATATTAGCGATCGAATTATCACCGAAGCAAAAGCACTGCTGCAACATACGGACTGGAATATTGCTGACATTGCTTATGCACTTGGTTTTGAATATCCTACTTACTTCAACAACTTCTTTAAAAAGAAAACCGGTTAAATCCCCAAATCGGAAAGGGCAGTCCACCTTTGAATTTTATACTTTTTCCTTTGTTTTTCATTATTTCTGCATTCAAGCCTAGTTGTGACCTTTGCATCATAATAGACAATCTATGACAAGTCAAACAAGAAACAACTGAAGGCAATAATCAGGAAATTCAGTAGCATCAGTCGCCGCAACTTTTTAACCAATTCAGCATTGGCAGGTGCAGGTTTGGTTCTAACTCCTTTACTTGTTATCTGCATGTTCAGACCAGCCAAAGAATAATAAAATCAGGGCGATGACAAGCTCAATAAAAAAGACAATAAAATGAAAAAAAGAAAACTTGGAAAATTAGAAGTCTCTGAACTAGGTGCAGGATGCATGAGTATTAGTGCCAACTATGGTCCACCGGCAGACAGAACACAAGGCATCAAAACAATTCGTGAAGCGTATGAAAAAGGTGTAACATTTTTTGATACAGCCGAAGTGTACGGACCGTATACAAACGAGGAACTGGTAGGAGAAGCACTTGCACCTTTCCGTAGACAAAGTAGTAATTGCAACCAAGTTTGGTTTTGAATTGGAAGACCCGAAAGGTGGCTTAAATAGCCGACCGGAACATATAAAGAAAGTTGTAGAAGCATCTTTAAACGTCTTAGAACCGACCGCATTGATTTGTATTACCAACATCGGGTTGACCCAAACGTGCCAATTGAAGATGTTGCAGGTGCAATTAAAGACTTAATCAAAGAAGGTAAGGTGTTGCACTTTGGTCTTTCTGAAGCAAGTGCAAAAACAATTCGCAAAGCACATGCAGTACAACCTGTTTCAGCTGTTCAAACTGAATACTCTATTATGGAAAGAGATGTAGAACACAACGATGTTCTTGCAGTTTGTGAAGAACTAGGAATTGGTTTTGTTCCATGGGGACCGGTAGGCATGGGTTATTTAACAGGTAAAATAAATGCAAACACGAAGCTCGACCCGAAAACAGACCTTCGTTCAGGGTTTGACCGCTTCTCTCCTGAAAACATTGAAGCAAATATGCCAATTGTTGAATTTCTAAAACGATTTGCAGAAAAGAAGAATGCAACACCGGCGCAAATTTCACTGGCATGGCTGTTGGCACAGAAACCTTTTATTGTTCCAATTCCAGGAACACGAAACATCGACCATTTACACGAGAACTTAGGAGCAATTAATATTGAACTGACACCTGCGGATATTAGTGAGATAGAAACTGCTTTTTCGAAAATTAAAGTACACGGTGGACGTATGAATGAAATGCAAATGAAGGTGGTTGAGACTATATAATAATTAGGCTGCTTAATTCAGCGATCTGTATTCATTCGGAGATTGACCAACCCGTTGTTTAAATAAACGGGTAAAATGTTGCGGATACTTAAATCCTAATTCATAAGCAATTTGGCTAATTGATTTGCTTTGGTCAAATATTTTTTCTTTCGCCACATCAATCACTTTCGATTGTATGTATTCCTGCGCTGTTTTTCCTGTTTCTTTTTTTATCAGGTCACCAAAATAATTGGCTGATAAATTCAATTCACCTGCACAATAAGCTACAGAAGGCAAACCAATGGTTTGTGGTTTGTCAGATTCAAAATATTCGTTCAACAAATTTTCAAATCTTTCTAAAATTCCTTTATGTACATTATCACGGGTAATAAACTGGCGATCATAAAAACGGATACAGTAATTCAGGAACAGTTCAATATTGGATACGATCAGTTTTTTACTGTGCTTGTCAATAGCATGTTCTAATTCATATTCAATTTTTGAAAAACAATCCAACACGATTTTTCTTTCACGTTCTGATAAATGAAGTGCTTCATTCGATTGATAGCCGAAAAAAGTGTAATCCTGGATATGCTCGTCCAAGAGAAGTGCCATGTATTAAATCAGGATGAAACATCAGCGCATAACCTTTCGGTTGATAAGTTTTCCCCGTTACTCTTCTACTTCTACTACTTGCCCTGGTGAAAGAAAAACCAATGTGCCTTCCTGGTAATCGTAGTAATTGCAACCATACTTTAAATCACCGCATTTTATTTCTTTCAAAAAAATGCAGTAAAGGCCAAAGTTAACTTTTATCGTTTTGCCGCCAGGCCACGACCAGGGTTTGGATTTTGAAAAATCAATTACACTAACCAGCGGATGAAGTGTTTCGTGATTATTCAAAGCATTGTACTCGTGACGGTATCAAATCTGTACATCTTTTCCATGCTTTAATTTTGTGATATAAAATAATCTTTCGATCAAAAGAGTAATGAACACTATTTGCTAATCAGTAAAATTGGTAGATAAATCCGTAATCTGTATACCATGCGGGCACATTAAATGCGAAGACCTTTACACATAAGTCAAATAAAGATTGCACTTCATAAAAAGTAAGCGGATAAAAATTGTCATAATGAAAAAATTATTCTTTGCATTTACATTGTTCTTATCATCTGTTCTGAATGCGCAGAAAGATTCAATCTGCTGGCCCACTCGTGCAGACCAGCTCGGAATTTTACGCGGAGTTACCGAAGGAGATGTCTCCAGCTTTCAAAGGAATTCCATATGCAGCTCCACCAGTCGGCGAATATCGCTGGCGACCACCGCAACCTGCAAAGGCATGGCAGGGAGTTCGTGATGCAAGTAAATTTTGTGCAGACTGTGCACAGGTAGGCTTTCCACGCGGGGCTGATTCAATTTCAAAAACCTCGTCAGAAGATTGCTTGTTTCTCAATGTGTGGGCACCTGCTGAAACCAAAAAAGGCTCAAAACTGCCGGTCATGGTGTGGATCCACGGTGGTGCATTTGTTTTTGGAAGCGGTGCAATGAACGACTTTTCGGGATCATCATTTACAGAAAAAGGTGTCATCCTAGTATCTATTAATTATCGTTTAGGCCGACTCGGTTTTTTTGCATTTCCCGCACTTAGTAAGGAGAATCCGAATGAAGCTAAAGGCAATTATGCCTACATGGACCAGATTGCTGCACTCAAATGGGTACAGCAGAACATTGCAGCATTCGGAGGCGATCCGAACAATGTTACCATATTCGGTGAGTCTGCTGGTGGTGTTTCAGTACATTCACTCCTGACAATACCGCTCAGCGAAAGGACTTTTCCAAAAGGCGATTATTGAGTCTGGTGGTGGCCGGGATGGTGTGCTTACAGGGCGACCAATAAATAAAGATGCAGATACCTACTATCCGGTTTCAGCGGAAACAATCGGAATAAACTTTGCAAACAGATATGGAATAGAAGGAACAGATGCAGCAGCATTGGCCAAACTCCGTTCTCTCACCGTTGCAGAGATTGTAGATGGAGGTCAGGAAAGCGCAGGCCCGGTGGTCCGGCAACTTATTCCGGTCCAATTCTCGATGGTAAGCTGGTAGTAGAAACTGCTGAGAGTGCATACAAAGCCGGCAGGCAGGCAAAGGTTCCGATCATTATCGGATCGAATAGTGCGGAAGTGCCGGCTGGTTTTGTCAATGCCCGTTCGAAGGAAGAACTTTTGAATTTGTTTGGTACGCATGAAAGACGAAGCAAGTACGGTCTACGATCCTGATGGTAATACTGATTTTGCCAAGATGCTCACGATGGTCAACACTGACAAGGTATGGGCGGAGCCGGCACGGTTTACCGCGACTGCCTTTGCCGCCAAGAGACACCGGCTTACATTTATCTTTTCTCATACGTCTCTCCCTCAATGCAACAGATGATGCGGTATGGTGCAGCGCATGCATCCGAAATTCCTTATGTGTTCGACAACCTTAGAGGCAGAAATGGAGCCACCGTGGCAGCCCAAGGACAAGGAAGTTGCCAAGATGATGAACAGCTATTGGACAAACTTTGCAAAAACCGGTGATCCTAATGGTAAGGGACTTGCCGAAATGGCCTGTTTACGATCCCAAAAAGAATGAGATCCTCGAGTTTCGACCCGATGGATCAGCAGTCGGTGAACCCGATCCCAAGAAAGCAAGACTGGATGTAATTGAAAAGGCAGTTACGTCGAAGAACCTGCACTAACTCAATTTGAGTATCGATGAATAAGTTCAAATTTTAAAAAAGAAAATGATGAAACAAATATTTTATTCGATTTTATTACTCTGCTGCTTTTTCTACAAAGGCAGTGGCACAAGATGCTTCCATATTTCCAAAAGGTGAAATATCAACACTGATAATCATACCGGCACTGTTTGGCTTAAGGAATTAAATAAACCTGACAGCATTTTTAATTTTAGCCTGGCACAGGCAACCTTTGCACCGGGTGCAAAACTAGATTGGCACATTCATCCTGCCGGGCAATACCTGCTAATTACAGAAGGCACTGGCTATTACCAGGAAAAAGGTAAGCCGGGACAAATAATTCATAAAGGAGATGTGATCAAGTGTCTTCCGGGTGTAGAGCATTGGCACGGTGCAGCAGCCGAAAGCAGTTTTACCTACGTAGCTGCTACACCAACTACAAAAAGGAAAAACAATATGGTTACAAAGGGTAACGGATGAAGAATATAAAAACGTAAAATAAACATTGCAATAAAATTTCTCAATTGTAAATATTGTAAACAAAACAACCATTATGAAAGCATCAATTCTCGGACTGTTTTTATTAATAATGAGTGTGCAATCGAGTCCTGATGCACAGCAAACAAGCGGAATCACACTTCTGCACAGAACAAGGAGATCATTAACCTTTCAAAACAGAAATGGAATTGGATGGCAGACAAAAATGTAGATTCTTTAAATGTGCTGTTTGATGACAAATCCATGTTTGTTCACATGGGAGGAAGCTGGGGAAAAACCGCAGGAACTTGATACTATTAAAAGTGGCGGTATCTGGTATAAGAAAGCCGAAGTCTACTCAGTTGTCAGTAAACATCTTTGGTAACACGGCCATCCTGTTAAATGACATCGACTTGGTGGCAGTAGTTGGCGGAAACGAAGTCACCAATCCTTTTATGGTGACTGAGGTATATATCAAAGAAAACGGCAAATGGAAGATGGGCTCACTCACGTTCTCACATCTGATGAGGCCAGTTAAAATGAATAACAATAACAGAATAATAGCTAGAACAGCATTTACGGCAATATGTTGATGAATCGATGTTAACATATTATAGATGTCATTGAATTATAAAATAAGCATACATATGACACATATGTATATGCACATCATTTTCCTTTGATCTCGGCTTGTACTTCATCCGAGATATGCTCACAATGCTCAATCTATAGCATCCGACAAAATATTGATTGTGTATTTATCCCGAACAAACAACACAAAGGCAATAGCAGAGATCATTCACGAAATGTAGGTGGAACATTGGTAGCACTTGAATTAGAAAAGCCATATCCTGAGAATTACCAGGCTACAGTACAACAGGTAGTAAAGGAAAATGAAACAGGTTATTTACCACCATTAAAAACAAAAATAGATAGCATTGAAAAATACGATGTGGTATTTATTGGTTTTCCTACCTGGGATATGAAGATGCCGCCACCAATGAAAAGTTTTTTACACCAGTATAATCTGAGCGGAAAAACAGTAATTCCTTTCAATACAAATGCAGGCTATGGTGTAGGAAGAGGTTTTCAAACGGTAAAGGAACTATGTCCGGAATAGTAAAGTATTGGAAGGCTTTGAAATGAAAGGTGGAGTGGAAAGAGATGGCAGTACTATCTTGTGTATCAAAGATGAAAAAGCAAAAGAGGCAGAAACGAAAGTAAAAAAATGGTTGCAGAGAAATTGAAAGTGATCAAAGAAGCACCTTAATAAGTTCGTAACTTTAATTCGATCGTAAAAGATTAATAAGTTTTCAAAAAATAAATTCCCGAAAATGACACATCAAAAAACTTCCATTAACAGGCGATCATTTCTAAAATCATCAGCACTTGCCGGTGGCGGATTGATGATAAGTTTTAGCTGGTTGTCAAAATTCGGGCTTGCCGATAAAATAAGTGAGCTTGATCTTCCTGAACAATGGAATGAAATAACCGGGTATATCAAAATCACCCCGGATAATATCATAAAAATCCTTAACCCTAATCCGGAATTTGGGCAAAATGTGATGACCTCACTTCCTATGATCGTAGCCGAAGAGTTGGAGGTAGACTGGCAAAAAGTAGTGGTAGAAATGGGGCCGCACGACAGTGTGAAATTAGGGCCGCAATTTACTGGCGGAAGCAATTCAATGAGGATGTATTGGAAACCACTCCGCGAAGCAGGAGCGGCAGCCCGCCATATGTTGATGGAGGCCGCAGCCCAAACCTGGGGTGTACCTGTGGAAGAAGTGACAACTAAAGCAGGAATGCTTTATCATGAAAAAAGCGGTAAATCAGGAACGTATGGCGACTTTGCATCAAAAGCTTCAGGCATTCCCATACCAAAAGGGGTAAAGCTAAAAGATGCCAAAGAATTTTAATATAGTACGAAACTCAAAGAAAAATGTAGAAGGTTTGAAAATCGTAACCGGTAAACCTCTTTTTGGATTGGATTATAAACAGGAAGGAATGCTGATTGCCATGATTGAACATCCACCTGCTTTCGGGATGAAACTTAAATCTTTTGATGCATCTCAAACCTTGAAAATGCCAGGCATCAAAGATGTTTTTAGCCATAAAATTATATGAAGATGGTTTCGAACAGGGCGGTTTCGATACGCGAACATTCAATGATTTGCTGGTAGTGGTGGGCAATACCACCTGGGAAGTAATGAATGCCCGTAAAAAATTAAAAGTACAGTGGGAACCTGCCGGCGATACCAAAGAAACTATGGCAGGCATGAGCGGAAAAAGAGAGGTTATTGTTCCGGGAGAGCTTGAAAGTACAGAGTGCTCAGCTTGAAAAAATGCAGGAATATGCAAACAAACCTGCTCAACAATTAAGAAAAGACGGAGACCCGGAAACAGCTTTTAAAAATGCAGCCCAGATTATCGAACGCACCTACAATGCACCGTTCTTAGCACATAACTGCATGGAGCCAATGAATTTCTTCGCTCATGTTACAGATGAAAAAGCCTTAGTGGCCGGACCTCTGCAAGCACCGGGTTGGTCAGAACCTACTCTTGTCAAAACTTTTAAACCTGCCAGCCGACAAGATTGAGATTCAAATGACCCGTATGGGTGGAGGCTTTGGTCGTCAGAGCATATGGACATTATATCTATGAAGCAGCGCTTATTTCTAAAAAAGTAAAAGCTCCTGTCAAACTTATATACAGCCGTGAAGATGATATGACCTATGGTATCTATCGTCCTATGTACACGGCTACTTACCGGGCTGCATTGGATGCAAATAAAAATTTAATTGCATTTCATGTAAAAGGCGGCGGCATTCCTGAACATGCAATTCATGCAAACAGGTTTCCTGCCGGTGCAGTTGATAATTATCTTGCTGAAGGTTGGCAGATACCATCCAATATTACGATTGGAGCATTCAGGGCTCCGCGATCAAACTTCAATGCGGCTGCAGAGCAATCATTCTTAGATGAATTGGCAGAAGCAATGGGTAAGGATCCAATCGATTTCAGATTAGAACTTTTAAAACGAGCCAAAGAAAATCCTGTTGGTAAAAACAATGACTATAATGCTGACCGGTATGCAGGAGTATTGAAATTGGTTAAAGAAAAATCGGGATGGAATAATCCGGAAAATAAAAAATACAGTCGTGGAGTTGCTGCTTATTTCTGTCATAATTCTTATGCGGCACATGTGGTGGATATGATAATGAGAGATGGACAACCTTATGTTGAAAGAGTTTTCAGTGCGATTGATTGTGGAATTGTAGTGAATCCTGATGCGGCAACTAATATGGTTCAGGGTGCCGTTGTTGATGGAATTGGAAATGCTTTTTACGGAGGATTAACTCATAAAGATGGTGCTGCGGAACAAAATAATTTCCATCGATACAGAATTATACGAATGCATGAAGCACCAAAAAAGATCGAAGTTCATTTTGTGCAAAATGATATTGATCCTACCGGTTTAGGTGAACCACCTTTTCCGCCGGTATTTGGAGCAGTGGCAAATGCATTGTATAAAACTACCGGCAAACGATTTTATGAGCAGCCATTTAGTTCACAACTGAATGACCAGTCGAGGCTTTTAATTAAATAATTTTTTCATTATTTATATTTTAACTATGATCACATTAAATATTAATAAGAAAACCTACAACGTAGATGTAGATCCGGATACACCTTTGTTATGGGTGCTTAGAGATACTCTTGGTCTTGTCGGAACAAAATATGGCTGTGGCGTTGCACAATGTGGTGCATGTACAGTGCACCTGAACGGTGAAGCTGTTCGTTCCTGCGTTACAAAAGTAAGCCGTGCTGAAGGACAAAAAGTGGTAACGATCGAAGGCTTATCAGAAAATAATGACCATCCTTTACAAAAAGCCTGGATGGAATTGGATGTTCCTCAATGTGGATATTGTCAATCAGGCCAGATCATGTCGGCTGCAGTTCTTCTTCAGGGAAAATAAAAATCCAACTGACCAGGATATTGATGATGCTATGGCTGGTAATATTTGCCGTTGTGGTACTTATCTGCGAATTCGTAAAGCCATTCATTTAGCAGCAGAGATACAGCGAAAAGGAAGATAAAATCGAACTAGATACAAATTTGATGATACAGTTAAAATTCATTCATTATGAAACAACATTCGGAATAAAGACGATACTTACTTTCCTGTAAAAACAATTACTGTTTTAGCTATAATTCTTTCAGTAATTGCATTCATGAGTTTTGGATTTAAAAATGAATCTGCGATCAGCAATGCAAAGCATGAAATCATTAATAAGGATAGTGTTGAATCGGTTAAAGCTTTTATGGATGTATATAAAGTTTTAATGAGTCCCCGTTGTATGAATTGTCATCCTTCAGGTGATGTTCCATTACAGGGAGACGATAGTCATTTGCATACTATGTTACCACAAAGAGGCAAAGATGGTAAAGGTATTTATGCAATGAAATGTTCGAATTGCCATCAGCCAACGAATATTGCAGGTTTAAATACACCTCCCGGGCAATCCAAACTGGCATTTACCTCCGGCAAATATGAAAATGGTTTTCCAGGGAAGAACACCAAATCAATTAGCCAAACAATTAGTGAATCCAAAAACAAACGGAAATAAAACCTTAGCAACAATTAATTGAACATGCAGATGATGGTTTGGTGAAAGCTGGATGGAATCCTGGTGAAGGACGTACAGTTCCACCAATGAGTCATGAAGAATTTAAAAAAGCATGGATCACATGGATCAAAACCGGAGCTTATGCTCCTAAGCAATAATGAGATCTCTTCATTAATTCTCTCTTGTTACTGGAATATTTGAATTTCGTAATTACTTATTTCCTTTTTGTTATTTCTCCCTTTGGTAACTATTTAGCTTTATACTATAAATTCAAATTGAAATGAAAATGCAAAAAAGAAAATTAGGAAACAGTGGCCTTGAAGTGTCTGCACTTGGTCTCGGCTGTATGGGAATGAGTTTTGGTCTTGGTCCCGCTGCCGATAAAAAAGAAATGATCACACTTATTCGCAAAAGCAGTTGAAAAAGGAATTACTTTTTTTGATACGGCAGAAGTGTATGGACCATTTACAAACGAGGAACTTGTTGGTGAAGCACTTGAACCATTCAAAGGACAAGTTGTAATTGCAACAAAGTTTGGATGGAAACCCAATGCTGAAGGAAGATGGAGTGACCTGGATAGTCGTCCTGAACATATAAAGAAAGTTTGCGAAGCTTCATTGAAGCGATTAAGGGTTGATGTTATCGATCTGTTTTATCAGCATCGTGTTGATTTGGATGTTCCGATCGAAGATGTAGCTGGTGCTGTACAAGACCTGATCAAAGAAGGGAAAGTTAAATATTTTGGTTTATCAGAAGCTGGAGTAAAAACAATTCGCAAGGCACATGCAGTACAACCTGTTGCTGCTTTACAAAGTGAATATTCATTATGGTGGCGCCAACCAGAAGAAGAATTATTACCAACATTGGAAGAACTTGGAATTGGTTTTGTTCCATTCAGTCCACTTGGGTAAAGGATTTCTTACTGGTAAGATAGATGAGAACACAAAGTTTGACAGTACTGATTTTCGAAATATTGTTCCCCGGTTTTCGCCAGAGGCAAGAAAAGCAAATCAATCAATGATCGATCTGCTCAACAATATTGCAACAAGAAAGAATGCAACACCTGCGCAGGTTGCACTTGCGTGGTTGATGGCACAAAAGCCATGGATCGTTCCTATTCCCGGAACAACAAAGTTGCATCGCTTAGAAGAGAATATCGGTTCAGTTAATATTGAGTTTACTGCTGATGAACTTCGTGAGATCGATAATGCATCTTCAGAAATAAAAGTACAAGGAGAACGGTATCCTGAGCAGTTGCAAAAATTGGTTGGTCGCTAGAAATTAAATGGATAATTACATAGAAGGAAAAGTTTCAGCTATTTCATTAAACGTTTTAAGTCATATAAGGTTCGCCCGGCGCCAGCACATGAATGCGTTCGGGATTCACAGCCAGTTTTTTCAACTCTTCAGGGTCAGCATTGAACGGTGTAAAATCAGGCGCATCTACCGATCCCCAATGACTAAGAAGTAGCGGCGTGTTTGGATAAGCATTTGCAATTTTTACAGCACCAGCCAATGCAAAATGCCATTCACTATCTGAGAAATCAAATAAAATAGGATCGGGTGTTGTGCATATGAAGATGCGCATGCATCAGGCGGGAATCTCCCTGCTGCCCAAATGTTTCCATCGGCGTTTCAAACCAGAAACCACATGCATCTTCAGGTTCGAACCGGCGTTTACTCACTCCGGGATAAGCATTTTGACAGGCATGATCCGCCGGCGTTAGTTTAATGCGAACAGTTCCCACACGAAATGTATCGCCAATGTTATGACCAAATGATGGAAACCCTTCGTTTTGCATTAGCGAGTCGACATATATTGTAGAGTGGTAGTCACGAGTCACTGATTTCAGATCCCGATTGGTTTGAACACTGTAATGATCATTATCTGCATGCGTAACTAATACGGCATCCAAACGTGGAACGTCTTTAGACTTGATAGGAAATTCAATCATGAAAGGCATATCAAATCCTCCTAACAAAGGATCAACCATAAGAGTTGTACCGCGGCTATTGATGAAGTATCCTCCCATACCTAACCATCGTAAAGTTGTTTTATCGGAAGGTTTAAAAGCTACCGCACCAAAAACCTGTGTTTTAGGTGCTTTAGCCTGGTATTTCTTTTCTATTTTTTTCTTTATAGTGTCAGAAGAAGATTGCGCTTGTATGTTGATGGTAGAAGTTAGAAAGATCAATAATGTTGCTATCAAAACTTTTGCTTTCATCATTATAATTTATTTGAATACAATTGATGATTATTTTCTATGCAAAGGTCTTTCTAATTTTTCGCCTATCTCTTATACAGATTACTGCATCGCTTACCATTATTACTGATTGAGGATATAGAACGAAACACTGTAAATTACTTGTGCTAATTTTGAACCCGTTGAATTTATCAATTATGGATAAAATTAAAAAGCTGAAAAGCGTTGCACAGTTCAACGCTGAAAGAGGACAGGATACATTGCACCCTTTGGTAAGTGTTCTGGATCAGTCGAAATCAAAATCGATACATGCAAGCACGATATTTTTCGGAACTATACATCATCTTTTTAAAAGATGTAAAGTGCGAAGAAATGAATTATGGTCGCAACCAATACGACTACCAGGATGAAACGCTGATTTTTATTGCACCTGGACAGGTTTTTGGATTTGACGAGTATAAAAAAATTTTACAGCCCAGAGGCTGGGCTCTTGCATTTCATCCTGATCTGATTCGCGGAACTTCTCTAGGCGGGCATATCAAAGATTATAATTTTTTCTCTTACGATGTAAACGAAGCGTTACATCTCTCAGGTAAGGAAAGGCAACTTGTACTGGAATGCTTTAAAAAAATTCAGTATGAATTAGAACATGCTATTGATAAACATAGTAAGACTTTAATAGTAAGTAATATTGAATTGTTCCTAAAATATTGTATCCGTTTTTATGACAGGCAGTTTATAACACGGGATAATATTCACAAAGATGTATTGGTCAGGTTTGAGAAATTAATGGATGACTATTTTCAATCAGATAAGCCGCAAACTTTAGGATTGCCTTCTGTAGCTTATTGCGCAGGACAACTTAATTTATCGCCAAACTATTTTGGCGATTTAGTGAAAAAGGAAACTGGAAAAACAGCACAGGAATATATACAGGAAAGAGTGATCGGTGTTGCCAAGGAAAAGATCTTTGATTTAAGTAAATCGATTAGTGAGATCGCTTATGAAATAGGCTTTAAATATCCTTCGCATTTTACCCGGTTGTTTAAGCAACATGTTGGTCAAACACCCAATGAATACAGGTTGCTTAACTAATAGTAAAACAATTAAAATGGAAATAAGAAAATCGGGCTTATTGTCTTTTGTTTTTATCACAGTTATGCTAATATTTCTTTGCTGCAACAACAACCCTACTCAAAATAAAAACCAAATGGTGCGGTTGGCAAAACTAGTAATTGATTCAGCTCAGTTAGAAAATTATAATGCTTTGTTGAAGGAAGAGATCGAGGCTTCTGTACGTTTGGAACCCGGCGTATTGACTTTATATGCTGTTGCTGAAAAAAATAATCCCACTCATATCACTATTTTAGAAATATATGCTGATACAGTTGCGTACCAGTCGCATTTGCAAACACCTCATTTTATAAAATATAAGAATGGATACAAAGGATATGGTAAAGTCACTGGAACTTGTACGAGACGGTTCCGCTTGTGCCTGGGATGAAGATAAAGTGAGAACAGAACTCTTTAAAGGATTGATTTAACAAACATTTTCTTTCCTTAAAAAAATGTTTATGGTACAGCTTCTTATTTTTAACAATGATTCTTCGGCTAACTCTTATTTTACTGCTGCTTCTGAATACTTGTTTTGAAATAGCTGCCCAGGATAATGTGAAAGGAAAAATATATGATGCTCAAACCGACTCAACAATTGCGGGAGTAAATATTTTCAATCTCAATACAAAACAATCCGTAAGGTCAGGCAGTGACGGCAGTTATACAATTGCTGCATCCGAAGGAGATCGGATCATATTTTCGAGAATAGGATTTACGCCAGATACAGCAACAGTAATTTACTCTATGCTGCTTGCACTGCATGAGGTCACATTATATAAAGAGATCATTACTTTAAAGAATGTAACTGTAACAAGCAGTTATCAAATGGACTCATTAGGAAGACGGAATTATTACAAAGACATTTACGCAAGACAACCGGGCATTACCGGTCTTAATACGCCATCAAGCGGATTTGGTGTATCAATAAGTCCACTCAGCTATTTCTCCTATCGGGCAAAACAAAAAAGACAATTAAAAAAACGTTTACTTAAACAAGAAGAAGAAAGTTATGTTGATAGAAGTTTTCCTAAAGAGTGGGTTTCGAAACTTACCGGCTTGCGTGGTGACTCTCTTTCACGATTCATGATGCTTTATCGCCCTTCCTATAAATTTTGCAGAGAGAATAACAGGGAAAAAATGTTGATTTATATAAATGATAGATTGAAAGAGTTTAAGAAAGCTGGGAAGCCTGCTGCTATGTCTGCTATAAAAGCAGCAGATGATGTATAGCTGATCATTGTCCCCCGCTGGCGGGGGAAGTGTTTCGATATAAAACATTTTTCAAATAGGGGTGGATTTAATTTCTCAAACTTAGTCCACCCCCTTTCGAATATTCCTCTTCTTGTACATCCGGCCCCCGCCAGCGGGGGACATTATACACTCCAATATTTGAAGAAAGCTGAATAGAATTATTAATGTACAAGAGTGCGACCCTTCCACTTCGCTTTGCTCAGTGTCTGGGTAAACTGCGACGCTATTGTTGAATAATGAACAGAACCATGAATGGAGCGTCGCAACAAAAGCATAATAGTAGCAATGCCGCTAAGTACCCACCTACGCTTTTAATAAATTAAAAACTTCGCCGGGCAGGCATAATAATTATCTTTCAATATAAAGGACAAGGTGAACGATAAGGTACCTTTGGATCATTGAAAGAATATGAATAATACAGACAAAAAGAAAAAACTTTATCTAATACTGATACTTGGTTTACTCACAGCCATTGGACCTTTTTCTATTGATATGTATTTGCCGGCGTTCCCTGATATTGCAAAGAATCTTCATACTACAGTTGCACAAGTAACGCTTTCGTTATCGAGTTTTTTCATTGGTATTTCTGTTGGTCAATTATTATATGGTCCATTACTGGAACGCTTTGGCAGAAAAAAACCTTTATACATTGGACTTTGCATTTATCTTTTGGCTTCTATTGGTTGTGCCATGGCAGCATCAGTAAATGCATTGATAGTTCTCCGACTTTTGCAAGCATTAGGTGGCTGTGTAGGTATGGTAGCATCAAGGGCAATGGTGCGTGACTTGTTTGAAGTAAAAGAGAATGCAAAAATATTTTCTACATTGATGCTGGTGGTTGCAGTGTCACCGATCATTGCGCCGACATTAGGAGGTTATATAACGGCTGTGTTAGGTTGGCGTTTTGTTTTTGCAATGCTTATTGTTGTAGATCTCATCATTCTTGCAGGCATCTATTTTTTATTACCTGAAAGCAAAAAACCTGATCCAAATTTTTCATTGAGGCCGGCACCAATTCTCAAAAATTTTGCAGGCGTTATCAGGCATCCGCAATTTTATACTTATGCGTTAACGGCTGCTATCTCAGCGGCCGGGTTATATGCTTATATCGGCGGTTCACCCCATGTGTTCATGGAAATATTTCATGTAAGCGAGAAACAATATGGATGGATATTTGCTTTAATAGCAATGGGGCTTATTGGTGCCAGCCAGCTCAACAGTGTGTTATTGAAAAATTATACCAGCGAACAGCTCATCAGAGTAGCATTAACTGCTCAAAGTATTATTGGGATCTCAATGGCACTGATCACATTTTTCGGATGGAACGATGTATTCATTACCATCTTTCTCATTTTTATTTTTTTGTGTACACAAGGTTTTGTGTTTCCCAATGCATCCGCACTTTCTATGGCTTCATTTGGACACAATGCAGGCAGCGCTTCGGCCTTAATGGGCGCCATTCAAATGAGTATTGGTGCCGGTACATCAGCTCTTGTCAGTGTTTTCCAAAATCACACTGCTTTGCCAATGACAGTTGTGATGGCATGTTGTGCTGTAGCGGCATTAACTGTTTTCTCTTTAGGAAGAAAGATCATTATTCAACGGGCAAGTATAGAGGAAGTGGAGGAAGAAGATGTAGAAATGATAAGCACACTTTAAGAATTTTAATTCTTAATAATTATGAATACTTCAGAAAAACAAAATACCATATTCCCAAAAGGTGAAAGAGCTCCTGCTGATTATTTCACTGGCACAGTATGGGTGAAGATGATTCTTTCAAATGATCCCAATCTTAGTTGTCAAATAGCAAATGTGGTTTTTGAACCCGGCGCCAGAAATAACTGGCATACACATCCGGGTGGGCAAATACTTATTGCTACCGATGGCATTGGCTATTACCAGGAAAAAGGAAAGCAAATACAATTACTTCGTAAAGGAGATGTGGTTAATATTCTTCCGGATGTTGAACACTGGCATGGTGCATCGCCTGATAGTGAGTTTACTCATATTGCGATCAATCCAAATACACAAAAGGGAATAGTTGTATGGTTGGAAAGAGTATCGGATGAACAATACAATAGCTTCAGATAATAAGAGAATTTCTTTAAGATTCGCTGAGGCGAAGATCAATTACACGAATCTGTAAGGTTTTATTACCGTTCCATTCGTTCTCATCAATTTTAAAAACAACATCAACTGGTTTATTCATTTGTAATAAATGAAATTTATCAGCCATTTTAAAACCGATGCCGGTAAAGACAGTATTGTTTTGTTTTAAAGAGAATTTTATATGCTCTTCTTTTACAATTTTTGAATAGCCGGTGTTCCAAACTTTTTTGGCAACGAAAACCGGACGCAAATTTTCGGGACCAAATGGTTCCATTTGTTGAAGTATATTATAGAACGGCCAATGAATGTCCTTGAAATTTATTTCTGCATCAATAATTATTTCAGGGATCAATAATTCGGGATGAATTGTAGCCGAAACTATTTCTTCAAACTTATTTCGGAACGCATCTATTTTGTCAATTTCCAAAGTGAGGCCAGCTGCGGCAAAATGTCCGCCATATCCAATTAGATGTTCACGGCAAGCATGAACTGCTTCGTATAAATTAAAGCCAGGAACACTACGGGCACTACCGGCAGCATAATCGCCGCTTTGAGTCAATACAATAGTTGGTCTGTAATAATGTTCGATCAATCTTGACGCAACAATACCAACAACACCTTTGTGCCAATGAGATTTATAAACTACGGTTGATTTTTTTTCTTGCCAATCCTGATTTTCTGTAATTAGTGACAACGCTTCACTACTAATATTCAGATCAGCTTCTTTTCTATCTGTATTGTCACTATGCAGCATCTCAGCATAATGCAATGCTTCGTCGTAAGTGTCTGCGATAAACATTTGTACAGCTTTTTTTGCATCATCCATTCTTCCTGCAGCATTTACCCTGGGAGCAATAATAAAAACCAGGTTATTGATATGCAGTTCGGTTTTTAAGCCGCTTAAAAATCCAAGAGCTTTTATCCCGTTGTTAGGGTTTTCATTTGCTTTTTTTAAACCATAATAAGCGAGAATGCGATTTTCTCCTGTCATCGGTACAATATCGGCCGCGATAGCGGTAGCAACGAGATCAAGGTTTTCATAAATGTCATCGTCACTTAATCCGAATTGCGGTGCCAGGGCAGAAATTAATTTAAAACCTACGCCGCATCCGCATAGTTCCTTATAAGGATAATTACAATCTTTTTGTTTTGGATTTAAAATAGCAACTGCATTTGGTAATTCTTCGTCGGGTAAATGATGATCACAAACGATGAAATCAATTCCGAGTTGTTTTGCATAAGCAATAAGATCAATAGATTTTATTCCACAATCCAACGAAATAATTAAAGAAAATCTATTTTCATTTGCGTGATCAATACCTGCTTTACTTATACCATAACCTTCCCGGTAACGATGGGGAATATAAAAATCAAGATTGGAATGAATTTTTTTTAGAAAGCGATACATGCAGGCAACAGATGTTGTTCCATCCACATCATAGTCGCCAAATACCAGGATCTTTTCATTATTATTAATGGCACTGATAATTCGTTCAACTGCTTTATCCATGTCTTTCATAAGCCAGGGATCATGCAGGTCATTCAATTCAGGACGAAAATATTTTTTTGACTGCTCAAAAGTGTCAACACTTCTTTGTACAAGTATATCGCATATAACCGGAGAGATTTTAAGTGCCAGTTGTAGCGAATCAGATTTTTGCTTATCGGCCGTTAATATTTTCCATCTTTTTTGCATCTTTAAATTTAAAGCTTAATATTTTCTGTTGATCACAAAATTGATGAGGTCTTCGAGCCCTTTTCTGGAATCATCATTGGGAAATTGATAAAGAATATCTTTTGCCTTTGTATAGAATTCATTCATTTTGTCCGAAGCATATTGAATTCCCCCTGACCTGGTAACTATATCCGCTACTTTTTTTACTTGTGCGGCATCTGTGTTTTTATTTTTTATGATGTAAATGATCTCCCGGCGGGTTTCTTTATCACAATTTTTCAAAGTATAAATAAGAGGAAGTGTCAATTTTTTTTCCTTGATATCATTACCTGTTGGTTTGCCGATCTTATCACTTGCATAATCAAATAAGTCATCCTTTATTTGAAATGCCATTCCAACATATTCTCCAAATGACCTCATCTTTTCGGTTTTTTCTTCATCATTTGAAGATGACCAGGCGCCAGCGGCGCAGGCTGATGATAGCAGTGAGGCCGTCTTATTTCTTATAATTTCGTAATATACTTCTTCGGGAATGGCCAGTGTTCTCGTTTTTTCCAATTGTAGCAATTCCCCTTCACTCATTTTTCTTACAGCGTCAGAGAGTATATGCAGTATTTTATAATCGTTATTGTCGAGAGATAAAAGAAGACCCTTTGCAAGTAAATAATCACCGATTAATACAGAAGCTTTTGTTTTCCATAATGCATAAACAGAGAAAAACCCTCTTCTTTCTGCAGAATCATCCACTACATCATCATGAACCAGGGTAGCTGTATGCAATAATTCAACAAGCGATGCGGCCCTATAAGTGCTTTCGGTAATAGACCCGCAGAGTCGGGCAGACAGCAAAACAAACATCGGCCGAAGCTGCTTCCCTTTCCTTTTTACAACATATCGCATGATTCGATCTAATAGAGGAGCCCTGCTTTTTGCAGCCTCCTTAAACCTGTATTCAAAGGTTTTAAGTTCATTTTCGATCACTGTTGAGGGTAAATTCATTTTTTTTAAGCAGGGCAATATACGCATCAAAAAAAATATTGCCGCCGGAGATAGGTATTTTCCCCAACCGGATTTTTTTGTAGAACAAAATCCACAATGATTTTCAAGTAAATAAATAGCATAAAAATTTGGTTTGTAAGCGTCAATTTATATTTTTGCATATATTTTTGGACATTTGTATTCTCTTATCAAAAACTAACTCTCAAGTTATGGCAAGCAAAAAGTACATTTTACTAGCTGGCATTATATGTCTGCTGGCATCAGGAAGTAATGCTCAGGTAGGCGCAAGCTATGATGTAAAAGATTCTTCCCTTATCCCTTCGAAAAGAATGCCTCAGCATTCTGAATTTTTAAATGGAACTTATAATTTTCCAGCAAAACCACGTAACCAATGGGAAATTGGTGCAAAGTTCGGAGCGTTTACCGTAGCAGGTGACGTCCCAGCACTTTTTCCAACATTGGGAATGGGGGTGCATGCAAGAAAGGCATTCGGATATGTATTCTCCATGCGTGTTGAATATATGTACGGAACCGGAAAAGGTTATAGTTGGCAAGCTGCGGGTAATTATGGAAGGAATACCGGCTTGATTCCACTTGGTTTAACTCCTAAATACTCGACTTTTTTACTTGAGCCTGGTCCAATTACAAATCAGCCCAGATACGTACAGAGCAGGTACGGGTGCTATAGCTCTGGTCACCAACTCGACACGAGACGTCGTTTTTTATAACTATAAGACCCAGGCACATGATCTTTCCTTTCAAGGGATGATCTCACTTAATAATATTCGTTTTCATAAAGCAAAAACAGGCTTTGGTATTTATTTCTTTGGTGGTATAGGAGCAACTATTTTTGAAACACATATAAATGCTGTAAACGGTGATGATTACGCTACTGGTACTTCATATGCAGCAGGGTATAATAGCATAGCGCAAAGCAATACATTCATTTATGAAAACAGAAACGATATCAAAGACCAGGTAAAAGCTCTTCTGGATGATTCATTTGAATCACCTGCTGAAACAGAAGGCGGTGTCAGGAGACCAAAATTATGGGGCACGACTGTTAAACCGTCTGGTTCTGTAGGTTTTGGAATGGCTTTCAAATTGAGCGATCGGATCAATCTTGCCCTTGAGGAACGTGCAACTGTTATTAAAACTGATTTACTTGATGGTCAGCGTTGGTCTGAGCATGGAGTTTATGACCCAGTACTTACTTCTGACTATGATTCTTATAACTATCTAACTCTAGGTATTAACTTTAATATAGGTGGTCACGCTGTCGAGCCTCTTTTCTGGCTTAACCCATTGGATTATTCATACAGTGAAATTCGGAATCCTCGTTTGATGCGTTTGCCTAAACCAGTATTGCCTGATAGCGACCTTGATGGCGTTACTGACCAATTTGACCAGGAACAAACTCCGGAAGGATGTCCTGTTGATTCACATGGTGTAACTCGTGATACTGATGGAGATGGAGTTCCTGATTGTAAGGATAAAGAGATCATCACTCCAACATACTGCCAACCAGTTGATGCCGATGGTATCGGTAAATGTCCTTGTGATACAACTTGTGCTGGGAAGGGAGTTATTGTTCCACAATCATCATGTTCACAGCTTTTGGGAGCATTGCCAAGTGTCGGCTTTGCTAAAAACTCAGTTAAACTAACTGATGATGCTAAGCGATTACTGGCTGTTGTTGCAGATCGTATGCGCAACTCTCCAGGTTGTAACGTCGTAGTAACTGGATATTGCGCCGGTAACAAAGTTGAACAACAAAGAAGCTGGGATAGAGTAAATGCGATTATTAACTACCTTATCGAAAAAGAAGGGGTTAGCGGTGATCGCCTGATCTTTAAATATGGTGAAGAAGGTGGTGATTGCGATACAGTTGATATTCGTGCCGCAAACGAAGGTGAAGAAGGACCAAATACGGTACCTGCTCCTCATCCAAATCTTAGAAAGAATTAATAATAAGTTATTGATAAAAGAGACCCCTGATTTTCTGGGGTCTCTTTCTTTTTATGTAATAATTATAGTACAAAGAGAAAAACTCTTTCAGCCTTGCCGGTAGTATTATAATAATCTTAACCCCGTTATCTTGGAGTCAATTAATTTTTAGAGCAGTTTTGCCGGATTAAAACTATCTTTGCCCACTTTTTATGAGAGTTTTTCTTTTATTCATCATTGTCGGTTTGATTAGCAGTTGCAGCGGAATCAATAAGGTTTTAAAGAACAAAGACCCTGAATACAAACTGCGTATGGCAGAGCAATACTATGTAAAGAAGAAGTATAATTTTGCCCAAACTCTTTATGAAGACATCATGCCACATTTTAAGGGGACGGCACTTTTTGAGGATCTATATTATAAGTATGCATATTGTGCATATTATCAGAAGGACTATTTGAATGCAGAAAACCTATTCAAAAATTTTCTTGAGGTTTTCCCCAATAGCACCAAGGCCGAGGAACTTGATTATATGCGGGCATTGTGTTATTATAAAATGTCGCCGAAAGTGCCATTAGATCAGTCAAATACGATAAAGGCAATGGGGATGCTACAGACTTTTATTAATACTCACCCTGGTTCTTTAAAGAATAAGGAGGCAAATGAGCTTATTGAGATTTGTCATGATAAGTTGGAAGAAAAAGAGCGAATTGGAGCAAAGTTATATTATGACTTGGGCCAGTTTAGAGCAGCAGGTGTGTCATATACTACCTTACTCAATGATTTTCCTGATTCAGAAAACTGCGATGAATATAAATTAATGGTTATAAAATCTTATTTAAATTTGCTGAATTGAGTGTTGATGAAAGAAAGGTAGAGCGGTTTGAGCAGGTGATAACAGAGTGTAACGATTTTATTGACCGCTTTCCTGATAGCAAATTGATAAAGGAAGTTGATCGCTATATTTCACTAACAAATAACAACATTAAAAAAATCTAAATAATGAGCAAATTAAGACGCCAGCTAAGTGTTGGTACAAGCAACATAGTTGAAACAAAGAACCTGAATGATATTAAAGAGAAGACAGGCAATTTGTACGAATCAATTTCTATAGTTGGAAAAAGGGCTAACCAGATCAATATTTCTTTAAAAGAAGAATTGCATAACAAACTGGAAGAATTCGCAAGCCATACGGATAGCCTTGAGGAAATACATGAGAATAAAGAGCAGATCGAGATCTCAAGAGCTTATGAAAGAATGCCAAATCCGGCTTTACTTGCCACACAGGAGTTCATGGAAGACAAAGTATATTTTCGTAAAGGGGAAGATGAACTTTTTAGTTAATAAACTGAAGTTTCTCACTATTTAATAAATTATTTAGCGTCCCACTTCAGGGACGCTTTTAGTTTCTGATAGTTAGTTTTAATTTTATACGCAAATGCTGAAGGGCAAAAAAATATTGTTAGGAATTACAGGAAGCATTGCTGCTTATAAATCCGCATTTCTTGTCCGGTTGTTAGTAAAAGCGGGTGCTGAAGTAAAAGTGATCATGACACCTTCTTCAACTGATTTTATTTCAAAACTTACTCTTTCCACTCTTTCAAAGAATAAAGTGTTGATCGATTTGTTTGATGAAGATTCATGGGCCAATCATGTTATGCTCGGCAGATGGGCTGATGTGATGTTGATTGCTCCACTGAGTTGTAATACGCTTTCTAAAATGGCCAATGGCCAGTGTGATAATTTATTACTTGCAGTTTATTTATCTGCCACATGCCCAGTGATTGTTGCTCCTGCTATGGATGAAGATATGTGGCATCATCAGTCTACAAAACTAAATATTCAAAAGCTTATAGATTTTAGGAATAAGATTATTCCGGTTGACACAGGAGACCTTGCAAGCGGATTAGTCGGCGATGGACGAATGGCTGAACCGGAAAAAATCGTAAAATTTATTGAAGATTGTCTTAATGTTTCCAAGCCCTTATTTGGAAAAAAAGTACTGGTTTCTGCTGGTCCAACATACGAGCCGATTGATCCTGTTCGTTTTATCGGTAATCATTCATCTGGTAAAATGGGATTGGCAATTGCAGAAGAGTTGTATGCACGTGGAGCCGAAGTAACATTGATCATGGGTCCATCTTCAATTAATATGCCTGGGAATGGAATCAAGGCTGTTAGAGTCAATACAGCAGAAGAAATGTATACCGCTTGCACTAAACAATTCGATAAATCAGATATTGGGGTAATGGCGGCAGCCGTTGCTGATTATACACCTGTAAAAGTGGCCACGAATAAGGTTAAAAAAACCAGTGACGAACTTGTAATTGAATTAAAAAAAACAAAAGATATTTTAAAAAACCTGGGTGAAAATAAATCTTCTAAACAAATATTAGTGGGATTTGCTTTGGAAACAAATAATGAACGTGAATATGCTCTCGGAAAATTGAAGAATAAAAATGCCGACATGATAGTGATGAATTCATTAAATGATAAGGGGGCAGGTTTTGGTACCGATACAAATAAAATCACCATCTTTGATAAAAGCGGTAAGGAATTTAATTATGAGCTTATGTCAAAAAAAGAGGCGGCTAAAAATATTGTTGACACCATTATCCAATTATACTATGCTTAAACAAACGATCCTCCTTATTTCATCTTTTGTAATTTATTTTTTTGGTCAATCCCAGGAGATCCGGGCAAGACTAACAGTAAATGTGAATAAGGATAGGATTCCTACAACAATAGATAGAAAAATTTTCCAGACTCTTCAAGCTGGTCTTACAAATTTTATCAATAACAGGAAATGGACAAATGATGTTTTCCAACCAAATGAAAGGATACAATGCAATTTCCTTCTTAGTATAAATGAAGTTGTTGGTACAAATGAGTATCGCACATCGCTTACGGTACAGGCAGCTCGCCCTGCATACAACTCAACCTATCAATGTCCGCTGATAAATTATATCGATGAAAATATAGTTTTTAAATATGTTGAATTTCAGCCAATAGAATTTAATGAGAACCGTGTTCAGGGGAATGATCCATTGGTGGCAAACCTGACCGCTGTATTTGCATACTGGGTAAATATTATTCTGGGGTTTGATTATGATTCTTTTTCTTTGAGAGGTGGTGATCCTTATTTTGTCAAAGCACAGAATATTGTGAACAATGCGCCGGAATCAAGTGAGATCTCAGGTTGGAAAAACTATGAAAATCAGAGAAACCGTTACTGGCTGGCGGAAAATATAAATAACAATAGGTTTGCACTTTTTCATGATGCTCTCTATTTATATTATAGGAATGGAATGGATCTGTTATATGAAAATGAAGAAGAAGCCAGGAATGGTGTTTTAAATTGTCTCAATTATTTGTCAACTATTAACAAAGAGAACCCCAACTCGATGATTATGCAATTTTTTTTCCAGGGAAAAAGCAGTGAATTGGTGAAGATTTTCAGCAAGGCAAAAAAAGATGTAAAAGATAGGGCACTAAATCACTTATTGAAATTAGATGTTACGAATGCCCGCATTTATAATGACCTGAAATGAGATTTCCCCTTTTTATAATTCTTATCATTTTAAACTTTGCATGTATTAGGGATAGCAAAGTTCCAAAAGATGTTATTCCTCAAAATCAAATGCGTAAAATAATGTGGGATCTAATGCGTGCAGACGCTTATGTGACCGATTTCGTAATGAAAGACAGCACCCGAGACCGAAAAGCGGAGAGTGCTAAACTTTATGAAAAAATATTTGATATTCACGCCACCACCCGGGAAACCTTCAAAAAAAGTCTTGCATTTTACCAGAGCCGGCCTGATCTCTTTAAAGTAATAAGTGATTCCCTTCGAATCGATGAAAAAAAATCTCAACAATACACAGACGAAAAAGAGCCGCAGATCGATACGACACTCAAAAAAATGAAATTGAATAAGAAATTGATCGAAAAGAAACCATAGGTTTACTTCCTCGTATTTTTGTTTAATAAATTTTCAGCATGAATAAAATTGTAATTGGGGCTGATGAAGCAATTCATGACATTAATAGTGGAGCTACTATAATGTTGGGTGGATTTGGACTCAGCGGTATTCCGGAAAATTGTATTGATGCGCTGAAACGTAAAGGTTGTTCTGACCTTATTTGTATTTCCAATAATGCCGGGGTTGATGATTTTGGATTAGGCTTGTTACTCAAAACAAGACAAATAAAAAAAATGCTAAGCTCCTATGTTGGAGAAAACGAAGAATTTGAAAGGCAATTACTAAGTGGAGAACTTGAAGTCGAGTTGATACCGCAGGGTACATTAGCAACAAGGATCCAGATGGCAGGTATGGGCATACCAGCTTTTTTTACACCCGCAGGTTTCGGAACAGAGGTAGCGGTAGGGAAAAGAAGTAAGAGAGTTTAATGGTAAAATGTATTTGATGGAGAATGCACTTCACGCTGATTTTGCAATTGTGAAAGCATGGAAAGGGGATAGGTTTGGAAATCTTGTATTTAGAAAAACAACAAGAAATTTTTCAACATCAATGGCAAAGGCCGGAAAGATCACTATTGCGGAGGTCGAAGAGCTGGTGGAGCCAGGAGAGTTAGATCCGGATCATATACATGTAGCAGGAATTTATGTGCATAGAATTTTTCAGGGAAGTAATTATGAAAAAAGAATTGAAAGAAGAACTACTCAAATTAAAAACTGATCAAGAAAAATTTATGGCTATTGATAAATATGGAATAGCAAAAAGAATTGCGCAAGAACTAAAAGACGGTATGTATGTAAATCTTGGTATTGGTATTCCAACTCTTGTTGCCAATTTTATTCCAAATGGAATTAGTATTATGTTACAAAGTGAAAATGGAATGCTTGGCATGGGCCCTTACCCGGTAGAAGAAAAGATCGATGCAGATCTGATAAATGCTGGCAAAGAGACAGTAACAATTTTACCCGGTGGTGCTTTTTTTGACAGCGCTGAAAGTTTTGGAATGATAAGAGCCGGTAAAGTGGATCTAACCGTATTAGGTGCAATGGAAGTAAGTGAGTCCGGTGATATTGCTAACTGGAAAATTCCGGGAAAGATGGTGAAAGGGATGGGAGGTGCAATGGACCTTGTTGCAAGTGCAAGAAATATTATTGTGGCTATGATGCATACAAATCCAAAAGGTGAATCGAAATTGTTACCTGCATGTCAATTGCCACTTACAGGAGTAAAATGTGTAAAGAAGGTAGTTACTGATTTGGCAGTGCTTGATATTACCTCAAATGGATTTAAATTATTAGAAAGAGCTCCGGGTGTTAGCGTTGATGAGATCAGGTTAAAAACTGCTGGTAAATTAATTATAGAAGGTGATATCCCGGAAATGAAAATTTGATTACGCAGATCAATTAATCCACAAGATTATTTTTAACTGCAAAAAATACCAGCCCGGCTGTATTCCGGCTTCCAAATCTTTCCATTAATCTGTCTTTGATCGCTTCCACAGTTCTTGCGCTGATCTCCATTTTTTGAGCAATTTCCTGGGCTGTAAATTCCATACAGATGAAACGAAGCACATCTCTTTCTTTATCGTTCAAAGTAATTTCACTGTTTAGTGAAGGAACAACTTTCTGACGGGCATGCGAACGTTTTAGTAATATCCGGTTGACAAAATTATTCAAGTAATATCCTTTTTCGTATACGTCCATTATGGCTCTTCTTATTTCCTGGGGCTCGGCATTTTTAAGCAGGTAACCATTAGCTCCATTTTCCATCATATGATATACGAATCTTTCATCTTCGTACATGGTCAACACTACAATTTTTATATGTGGGTATTGTTTGCTAACGATCTTTGTTGCTTCCATTCCATCTTTCCCAGGCATTCGAAGATCCATCAGATATTACGTCAGGCTCGTTACCAGCAATTCCTTTAATTAATTCTTCGCCATTTTCTGCTTCAAGCACAAATTTTATATTGGTATATGGCCGTAGTGAGAGAATAACCCCTTTTCGGAAAATCTTATGGTCATCGGCAATGGCTACTTTAATAATTCCCATAGTTAGTTATCAGTTGCACCAAAATTATTAATAATTCAAAGCCCGAAAAGTAATAATATTCTGAATACAGTTTTTATGAACTGTATGGTTCATCTTTGGGAACCTCAATCGTTACTTTATAATAAGTTTGCGAAATATCTTTTTCAAAAAGTATTTCCCCCTGCAGCAGCCGGATCCGGCTTCCAATATTTTTTAATCCCAACCCGATATTGCTTTTATTCAATTTTTCAAAATCAGACTGTACAATACCGCGGCCGTCATGATGAATACGGAGGTAAAACTTATCGGCATGTACATTCTGAGTTAAATGAATAAAGCTGGAATTACTGTGCTTAAGAATGTTATTGATAAGTTCCTGAACGATACGGAAAACAAGTAATTCTTTTTCCGGTTTTAGCCTGTCTTTATAATCATGAAAACGCTGGCTGGCATTTACTGTGCCACTGCCACTAATTTTTTGAAACAGGTCATTGATCGCTGATTCCAATCCAAAGTTTTTAAGCGTTGGTGGCATCAGGTCATGACTTATATTTCTTATTAATTGAATAGTGTCATCAATGATCTGTCTTGCCTGGAAAATACTCTGAAGCTGGTTTACTTTATCCTGGTTTACGAGATTCTCATTTAAATAGAGCCTTGCGGTAGCCAATAATGGGCCGGCATCATCATGCAGATCTGCAGCGAGGCGTTGACGTTCTTCCTCCTGCATTTTAATAGAAGCATTCAGCATCATTTTTTGTTGTTCGATTTCCATTTGCTGCAGTTTTTGCTGAAAACGCTGTACTCTGCGCTGGTGCATAATAATAAACACAACAAGCCCAATAGTAAGAACAAGCATGCCAATAGTGCCCAGGAATAATGCCGTGGTGGTAGAAGAATTTGTGGCTTGTAGTAAAAACATAATTTGATAATAAAAGTTGGTGGATTAGATCATGTCAAGATTCGGGATTTTTTTAGAATGATTGGGGGTATGATTAACTGGATACTTTTTGAACATATAAATAGAAAAT
Organism: uncultured Bacteroidota bacterium; assembly: GCA_963746915.1. Classification (GTDB taxonomy): domain Bacteria; phylum Bacteroidota; class Bacteroidia; order Chitinophagales; family Chitinophagaceae; genus VBAS01. Next base: position 102,250 of record CAVVDD010000001.1, read on the forward strand.
GCGAATAATAAATTCTTAATGATCTCTGCCACATAAGTCATATTACCGAATCTATCAATTTCGTCTGGAGTGAGACTATTGATGAGAATATAAAAGAAGAATGATCCTCCTAAATATATCATGATCCCAACTGCTATCCAGAAAGTATAATGATTATATATAAATGTGTCTTTTATGTATTTAGAAAACTCATAAAAGAAGTAAAAAATGTAGATAAAAAGCAAGATTGTTTCTATACCTATTGGTATGCTATCTAATCTCTTAAAAGTAGCTGTAGTAACAAAGAATATTTGGAAAGCGATAAACAGGACCGAGGCTATCAGAATCAAAGTTTTGAAGGCCTTTTTTTGAATGTGAAACCAAAAAATATAAGTGAAGAACGAATACTCTAGTAATGTATAAAATGCCTGTATATATTTTCTTAGGTCTTTAGGAGTATCATAATAAATCATCAAGTACCCAAAAAAAACCAACCCGTATAACGTCAAGGTTACTGGTATTCTATCTTTTACCTTAGATCGGAATAGCAGAAATGCGAGTGGGAGAATTAAGTACGAATATGTTACTGGTAAATACAAAAGCTTTCCTAAATTTGGATTTGAGCCAAAAATAGAAAAACTTTAGTTAGATTTTTAATACTTTGGGGATTATTCTTCCCAAACAGTGATTAAGATATCATTCTCCCAAGCTCTCTTTACATTCTTTTTCATAACACTAGTTTTTAGCCTTAAGATTAATTGTGTGGTAAAAATTGCCCAATTGCTGAGGGTTTTCAAGGGACGGGTATTCTCGTTTAGTCATTCAAATTGAATGAAACTAGCTTCTATAAAGGATTTCAGACAATTTAATAAGTAGTTGTACGACAAAAATACGAGTAAAAATTCTAAGTAATTTTAGTATTTTTACGGATATAAAAATAGGAGGTTTACCTGAAATTACCCGATTTTAATTCATTTGTTAACAGATGTGGAAAACAAGAAGAAGTGTATTTGCTACACTGGAGATTAGTTTAGATTCGAAATAGAAAAAGAAGTTGATTGACTGCGGAGTTCGCAATGGTCTTCAAAGGATAATGTGATTTCTTTTTTGGACGGTTTTTTCCCGATTGAGATCGGGGTTAGGACATTGGATATTGAGGGAGCTAATCCTCGTCAATCAACTTGGTTCAAATGTATAAACGCATTCTAATGAGTGCAAGAGCAAATCTGCTCAACTTTATTGTTATGGTTTTTACTGACCTGGTCGTATATATACAATAATTCTTATGGGTTGTTTGCATGGTAGATTTTTTACATGGATATTTAAAACGAAGTAACAGAATGAGTAAGCTATTTATATTTTTATTGATTGTAAATAATTTGTTCAAATGCCTCCAAAATTTATTGATTATAAAAAAGGAGTATTTTCGTCCAGCTTTTTACTTAACCCATTAAAGCGAACCATAAAACATGACTGCTGATCTAATCAAGGTTGCCATTGCCGACGACCATAAGATATTTCGTGATGGAATAAAAATGGCGCTACGAGATAAAGAATACCTTAAAATACTTTGGGAGGCTGAGGATGGAAAAGATCTGATGCACAAGCTGAAGATCAAGATGCCTGATGTAATATTGATGGATATCCGGATGCCGGAAGTAGACGGCATCAATGCCATTAGCCTGATCAGGAAGGAATACGAGTCGTTAAAGATCATTGTCCTTACCATGTATGATGACCAGGAAATGATCACAAAGATGATGGAGATGGGCGCCAATGCATACCTAACGAAGACAACTGATCCCGAAGAAATATACCAGGCTATCCTTACTTGTATGAATGATGACTTTTATTTTAATGACCTGGTGAATAAAGCCGTTTTGCTTAAACTGCAACATAAAAAGAAAGTAAGGCAGTTTTATCCTAATCCTGTAAAACTTTCAGAAAAGGAAATAAAAATACTAAAATTGATTGCTGAGGATAAAACGACAGAGGAGATCTCAAAAGAAGTATTTCTTAGTCCCCGTACTATTGAAACAATACGCCAGAATATGAAACAAAAGGTTGGTGCTAAGACTATCGCCGGGCTTGTAATGTATGCTATGCGTAATAAACTATTAGAGTAAACAGATAATTGTTATTTACTGAGCTAAGCCGAAGTAATTCTTTATCCATAAAAACTTTCTGATGCCGCAAAAGATAAAACCTGAAAACGTCAATAATTCTTTTTTTGATGGTTATTATAAAGAAATCTGGCGGCAAATTTTCCCAGAAAAAACAACAAAGGCTGAAGTTGATTTTATAATTGAAGAAGCAAAGCTGGATTCTGGTAGCGATGTCCTTGATTTAATGTGTGGTTATGGACGGCATGCTCTTGAATTTGCCCGGAGAAAAATAAATGTAACAGCAGTTGATAATCTTCCAGATTATATTAATGAAATAAAAGAAAAGAGCAGATCCGAAGAATTACCACTTCAATGTATTTGTACTGATGTTTTAGAAATGCAGATCGACCAGGAATACGACGCAGTTATCTGCATGGGTAATAGTTTGCAGTTTTTTAACGAAGAAGATGTGACTCGTTTGCTTTCAAACATATCTGGGCATTTGAAAGCCAAAGGAAAGTTTTTCATTAATACATGGTCCATTGCTGAAATTGCAATGAATAGTTTTAAAGAAAAGAGCTGGAGCAGAATAGGAGAGCTTCTTTTCTTAACTGAATCAAAATTTCTTTTTCATCCTACAAGAATAGAGACCAACAGCATTACTATAACCGATGCCGGCGAGAAAGAGGAAAAAACCGGGATCGACTTCATTTATAGTATTTCTGAGCTCGAATCTATGTTCAATAAGACAGGGTTTCAACTAAAAGAAATCTACAGTATTCCCGGGAAAAAGCGATTTACTGTTGGAGAACCGAGAGCCTATATAGTTGCTGAAAAAATATAAGCAACCAAACTTCATTTTTCGTCTGCAGATTTTAGGAACGGGAACTTTCAATTAGACATAATAAAAAGAAAGTTGACTGTCGGAGACAGTGCGTTGGTTTTTACAAAGGATTTGGAAATTTTTTTTGGACGGTCTGGACATTGGACGGTTTCGGATTGCGAAGAATGCAGTGAGTCCGTATCAATCAACTTTCTGACACAAAACTATTGTTACACCGCACATGACACAAGAGCAAAACTTCCTGATCTTTCAATTATGGTTTTTACTGATGCTATCGTAAACTTCTCATTTATCATCGAGTAGTTTTGCTTGAATTCGTTTTATTACTTGTATATTCCACATACATAAAATCAGGTACTAGTACTATGGTATATGTTGCAGGAATTCTACAATTTGCACTTCGAAACTATTTAAGAAAATAAGTTTTAAAAAAAATCGTTTATTTACTAACCAATATCCGATGGGATCATACGATTTCATCAAAAATTTTTAAAACCAATCATTTCATGAAAAACCCAGAAACAACAAGCCATGTAATTAAAGTGGCAATTGCCGATGATCACACACTTTTCCGTTCCGGTGTGAAAGCATCTTTGACTGCGCATAAAGACATACACATGGTTGCTGAAGCAGAGAATGGCATGCAGATGCTTAATTTATTAAAGCATATCCAACCTGATGTTGTACTTCTTGACATTTCAATGCCTATCATGGATGGCCTTGCAACATTACCCGAAATTAAAAAGCTATATCCTGGCGTGAAAGTGATCATGCTCAGCATGCATAATGATCATTCAATGATCAGCCGTATGATGGAGATAGGTGCCAACAGCTACCTGACAAAGGAAAGTGGCGCTGAAAAAATTTACGAAGCGATCAAACAGGTATACGAAAATGAATTTTTCTTTAATGATCTTACAAATAAGGCATTGTTAAGTGGCCTGCGCAATAAAACTTTCGCAGATGCTCACAAACCTGCAGAAGTTCATTTAAATGAAAAGGAAATTACTATTCTGCGCCTGATGTGTGAAGAAAAGAGCACAAAAGAAATTGCAGATATTGTTGACCTAAGCCCCCGCACCGTTGAAGCTATCCGCGACAAATTAAAAACTAAGACTGGCACAAAGAGTATGGCTGGATTGGTAATGTATGCGGTAAAAGCAGGAATAGTAGAACAATAAATTTTACTTTTTTTTGATAATATTAGCCATTCACATTTGTGGATGGCTTTTTTATTTTACTTTGATGACATGGAATTTGTAGTTATAGACGGGAATATCGTTGAAAAAAATAAGGCAGGACTATCTCCTAACGATCATAGCTATCGATATGGAGACGGTTTGTTTGAAACTATGAAATTGATCAATGGAAATATTTTACTGGAGGATCACCATTTTGAAAGATTGTTTTTGGGATTAGCTGTCTTAAAATTTCATACTCCTGTTCTTTTTACAAAACAGAAAATAGAAAAGGAAATTAAAGATCTTAGTAAAAAGAATAAATGTGAGAGATCTGCGAGAATTCGTCTATCAGTATCAAGGGGAAATGGCGGGCTTTATGATTGCGATAATAAATTTTCTTATTTAATAGAATGTTGGCCATTGAAGCAAACGGATCTTAATGAAAACGGGTTGATCATTGATATTTTTCCTGATACAAGAAAAAGCATTGATGTTTTTTCAAATCTTAAATCTGCAAACTATCTGCCTTATGTGATGGCGGCTATTTGGGCTAAGGAAAATAGACTCAATGATGCTTTAATTCTAAATCAGCATGACCGGATCTGCGATTCAACAATTGCCAATGTTTTTTGGGTAAAAGACAATAACATCTTTACACCTCCACTAAATGAAGGTTGTGTTGCAGGGGTACTCAGAAAAAGAATTTTGGATTGCAGATTGCAGATTGCAGATTTAGGGTTAACCATAAATGAGTCTTTTTTGACTAACGATATTTTACTGAATGCTGATGAAGTCTTTCTCACAAATGCCATCATAGGTATAAGGTGGGTAAAGGAATGCCGGAACAAGGTTTATAAGAACACGATCAGTGGTAAAGTATTTACCGCATTGGACTAAACAATTTAATCAAACCTTGGGTTTACAAAATTATTCAGCTTGGACCCGAAACGATAATTAAGACCAAAACTAGTATAGAAACTATAACCCGAAGCAATTTGTCTCCGACGAGTAAGGACTTCTGTGACGTCTGCTTCTTCTTTGGGTAAATAAATTTGATCCCGACTTAGTTCTGCATAAGAGTAAAAATTAAAAGATAATCCGCCGGTTATACGTATGTCAACTTCTCCATTTACACTAAGATTCAAATATTTCCAATCATGAAAATAATTATGATAATCTACACCAAATTCTATTGTGCCCCATTTTTGCTTGAAAGAGAGATTGGCTTCTAAACTCTGTCCATAAAGAGTTTCCTTAAGTTTATCATACAGGGTTGTATCGAAATATGAGTTTCGTCTTACATCAACAGTATAGGATAAAGTAAAAAATTTTGTGTTCACCTCGGTGTATGGATAAATGTCATATTCAAAACCTGTACGAAAAAGTAACCTGCCTTTATTATTTGAAAAGCTACTGCGGGATAATTCTACCTGGTATCCATATGACCAATGATCATTAAGGCTTTTTATGAGATAGTGTTGGAAATTATAACTCTCATTTTTGTTTACTATCTTTTGTTTCCCTGCACTATCTTCCAGGTAATAACTATCCCTGTTTTTGTTGCCGTATGCTTCAAAGCCTACTTTCAATTCTTCTGTGACACGATTTGCAGCAAAATTTGCTCCCACACGGGAAGTCTTATACACTTCGTCAGCACTTATATTCCCATTTGCTCCTGCACGAAACACCCAATAATTCCAGGGGTCTTTGGTAGCTGAAGTATCTTTCTTTTTTTCACCCGTTTTGGCTTTCATTTCAATTGCTATGTCATTTCCATTGCCGGCCTTAACAATATAGGGGGTGAGGCCTAGTTTCAGATATTTGATCAATAAGTCTCTTTCTTCAAAATCAGTTGCATTGGCATCCGTATTAAATCGTAACGTATCGGTCATTTGCTTGAACTTATTTTGTCCAAAGAAGATAAGTTGAAATTGACTTCCGCCACCACCGGTTTCCTGTTCTGTTATTAATATATGCAGATCTGCCGCCTGGTTATCAAGTAAAAAATCAACAATATTAATCTCTGTTTTTATAAATGTCTGGTCGCACCAGGTATTGTTACAATCAATAAATACTTTGAGCCTGTGAACCGTATTATTCTGGGCGTTTATAAGAAAAGTAAAGAAAAGCAGCGTAACCAATAAGAATGGTTTTCTCATGTTGGTGTGTGGTTTAGGTTTTCGATTTACAAATAACGCATCAATACTTAACCTCTTGTGTTAACGAAACGACAAAAACGATGATTCAATAACAAATAAAATCCATATTTAGTTGATGAATAAACATACTTTATGAAAGGAATAAGTCGCTTGATGATTGGATAGAACTCACCGGTAATTGTGTTGCTGCTACTTTATACAAAGTTTCTATTGCCTGTTTCCCATCATTACCAAGATCAATTGAAAAATTATTTACATAAAGCTCGATATGCTGACGCATTACATCTTCGCTCATTTCCTGCGAATGCTGTTTTACATAATCAGTAATTAAGGGATAATTGCTGAATGCATATTCAATACTTTTTCTTATCAGCCCGTCAATTTTCAAACTTATTTCCTTGTCAATTGATCTTTTGATCGCAATGCCGCCTAATGGGATCGGCACCTTCATTTTTTCCTCCCAATATTCACCAAGGTCAGTTACTTTATGTAAGCCTTTTTGTTGATAGGTAAAACGATTTTCATGAATGATGACCCCAAGCGCAGCGGCCCCCACCAACCCTCCCCCGACGGGGGAGGCTTTTGTAGATTCATTTAAAATGAAATCTTCTATCTTATCAAACCGCATGAAAATTTTGTTTGTTGCATTCGGATACGCAAATGAAAAAAGAAGATTGGCGGTTGTGTTTTCTCCGGGTAAAGCAATTGTTGAGTGCTGAATATTGAATATTGAATATTGAATATTTTCTTTTGAAATTAATAAGGGGCCAACTCCTTTACCCAACGCAGCTCCCGAATTAAGTAAAAAATACTTATCGAGATTTTGAAAAAAAGCAGGGTAGCTGAGTTTTGTTATATCAAGTTTTTTTTCAAAGGACCATTTGTTTAGCGTCTCTACATCTTCAAGCACTGTATCAAACTCCAATCCATCGGTGTCGATCTTTTTGTTAACCAATGCATCAAAATGAAAGTGTCGTTGGGGCAGGGGCTGAATATCCGAGAGTAAGTTTCATTTGTCAAATAATTTTCAATGTTCAATTTTCAACTCTCAATGCTCAATAAAAAGCAAAATGAATATTGATCATTGAGCATTGAACATTTTAATTAAACCTGTTAATTCATTATTCAAATTGGTAATAGATTCCATCATATCCCATTTCTTCTTATTTCTTTCGCCAATATAATTTGAAATACTCCTGATCTGTATAAATGGAACGTCTTCCATTAAGCAAACATAATGAAGTGCTGCACCTTCCATTGATTCAGTTACCGGATCAAATGCATCACGATAAAATTGTATCATTTGTTTTGAAGTGCTGATCTGGTTGACAGAAATTCCCTTTACAATTTTTAGTTTTGTTTTTTTTAGAATCTCTTTATTTGGATTTATCAGCCATCCTTTATTATGGGGATATTGGTCTTGGGGTACAAGATTTAGATCAAATAAAGTTTTAAGTTTTTCCAGTTCTACCACACTTTGATCGGCAATTGCATCTTGCTTTACTGCTACTACTGCACCTAATGGAATGGTTAAGATCAAAACAACCGGCGACTCCGGCTTGTATTACCAGGTCGTATTTTTTTAAAGCAAGTTGTTTGGCTAAATGATAAGTACTTGCGGTAAGCCCGATGCCGGAAATAAGTATATCTGCATTATTGATACCGCCTGTTCTTGTCAATTCAATAAAAGGATTAATTTCTTTCGCTGTGGCTGCAACTACCAGTATATTTTTTCCCATTTTGGCAAATATCGTACATCATTGTTAAAGCCGATGGCCTTACCTTTGCCGCTCATTATTTTCCTCCGCCCGATGCTGTGAGGAAAACAAAAAGTAAAGCATGGTTTACTTAACAAGAATTGAACATTTTAACGCTGCCCATAAACTCTATAACCCCAACTGGAGTAAGGAAAAAAACGATGAAGTGTTTGGCAAATGCGCCAACGAGAACTGGCATGGTCACAATTTTGAATTGTTTGTTACAATAAAAGGAGACCCTGATCCGGAAACCGGTTTTATTTTTGATGCAAAAAAACTGGGGTGCTTAATAAATGAAAAGGTAATTGAGAAGCTGGATCATCGTAACCTGAACATTGATGTGGATTTTATGAAAGGGAAGCTTTGTTCTATTGAAAACCTTGTGATAGGTATTTGGCAGGAACTTGAGCCACATCTTGCCGCCACCGGTTCAATTGCATTGTTTAAAACTTGTAGAGACTGCTAAGATATTTGTGGAATATTACGGTAATAAATAATTCACTGAACAATATCTTCTGCGATTTGTTTAATTATTGAATAAATGGGAAAAAAAGTAGCGATATTCAGAAAAGAGAATTTCAACTCAGCACACCGCTTGTTTAATGCTGATTGGGATGACGCAAAGAATATGGAAGTATTTGGGAAATGTGCTTTGCCCAATTATCATGGTCATAATTATGAGCTAATAGTAAAAATTATTGGCGAGCCGGATGAGAAAACCGGTTATGTAATGGATCTAAAGAAATTGAGTGACCTGGTAAAAGAAAAAATTATTGATAGATTCGATCATAAGAACCTGAACCTTGATACAAAAGAATTTAAAAACCTAAATCCTACCGCAGAAAATATTGTGGTGGTTATTTATGAATTATTGCGTCCGCATATAGATAAGGAAAAAGACTTGCAGATAAGATTGTATGAAACCCCAAGAAATTTTGTGGAGTACCCGGTAGAATAGATGATAGATGAAAGTGAATAGATGATAATTTGTTGAATAGTGTTGATGTGGTACAAGAGTGCGACGCAACGAAAGCTTAATAGTAATGCTTAAGCTGGCAACCTAACTACGCTAATTTATCCAACGAAACTTTAGTATAGTTGGAAGCTTCGTTAGGCAAGCAAAAAAAATATTTTAAATTGGTTTTATGGCTTATAAAAAAATAGAACAATACGAAGAAGAGATCACAAATGGGCTGATAAAAAGCTATGGTGAAGTTCTTGAATTGCTTGGCGAAGATCCTGAACGTGAAGGATTGAAAAAAACACCTGAACGTTTGGCGAAAGCGATGCAATACCTTACACAGGGTTATCATCTTGATGCAAAAGCAATCATCAATTCAGCAAAATTTCATGAAGAAGTAAGTGAGATGATCGTGGTAAAGGATATTGAAATTTATAGTATGTGCGAACATCACATGTTGCCTTTTATTGGGAAAGCACATGTGGCTTATATCCCCAATGGATGGATAACAGGATTGAGTAAGATAGCAAGAGTAGTAGATGTTTTTGCACGACGCCTGCAGGTACAGGAAAGACTGACGTTGCAAATTAAAGATGCTATCAAGGAAACATTGAATCCTTTGGGGGTAGCTGTTGTTATAGAGGCTAAACACTTATGTATGATGATGCGTGGCGTACAAAAACAAAATTCAACAACCACTACTTCCGCATTTGACGGAGAGTTTCATAAAAATTCTACCCGTAGCGAGTTCCTGAAACTTATATCAGCTGATTTAAGCTAATCCGGTATATTTGCAATTCATTAAAAGGTTTGATAAATTCATTATCAAACCTTTTTTGTTTCCGGTTATTCACCAATGATCGGAAGGGTGGGTCAGCTATGTTCACAAAAATGAACTTCGGTGGCCGGGGGGAGTAAACTATCGAACCATGAAACATGCATTTGTATTTCCGGGCCAGGGTTCACAATTTCCTGGCATGGGTAAAGATCACTACAACAATAGTGTCTTCGCTAAAAAATTATTTGAACAATCGAACGAGGTTCTGGGTTTCCGTCTTTCAGATATTATGTTCAATGGTACTGATGAAGATCTCAAGCAAACCAATGTAACGCAACCGGCAGTTTTCCTGCATTCGATCGTTGCTTACAGAACTATTGAAAGTGCATCACCGGATATGGTGGCTGGTCACTCTCTCGGCGAGTTTTCTGCATTGGTTGCAAATGGCACACTGAGTTTTGAAGATGCTTTACAACTTGTATCTGTTCGTGCCAGGGCTATGCAAAAGGCTTGTGAAATGAACCCATCTACTATGGCAGCTGTTTTAAATCTCGCAGATGATAAGGTAGAAGCGATCTGTGCTGAAGTACAAAAAGAAACCGGCGAAATAGTGGTGCCGGCGAATTATAATTGTCCGGGGCAATTGGTAATAAGCGGTTCAATAAAAGGAATTGATATTGCTTGTGAAAGAATGAAAGCAGCTGGTGCTAAAAGAGCCTTGGTTCTTCCGGTTGGCGGAGCTTTTCATTCTCCATTGATGGAGCCTGCTAAAAAGGAATTGAAAGAGGCTATTGAAGCAACTAAGTTTCACAATCCCACTTGTGCCGTTTACCAAAACGTAGTTGCCAAAGCTGTGATGGATAAAGACGAAATAAAACAAAACCTGATCGATCAACTTACCGGCGCCGTTCGCTGGACACAAAGTGTTCAATCTATGATCGCTGATGGAGCTTCAAAGTTCACAGAATCTGGGCCGGGTAAAGTATTACAGGGTTTGATCATGAAAATAAACAAGACAATGGAAGTTGCTGGAGTTAGTTAATATTCTTCATGCGGATATGGTCATTACATCCCCGGTATTTAGATGTCAAAGGTATAGTTGCTCTATGGCGGGAAGCATTGCTCGCAAAACATGTTTTACTGGGTAAAACAAAGGGTTATAAAAATCATCCTCAGCTAAACAGGTTTAAGAAATTAAAACATCCAGTGGATGCAATAGATCAATATCTCGATTGTGTTTTTAAAGAGGCTGTAAAACGTGGTTATAATTTTGATGAAAGAAAAATTACCAGGCCTTACAAAAAAGTAAAGCTGAATGTATCAGACGGCCAGGTCAATTATGAATCAAAGCATTTAATGGGTAAACTAAAACAGAGAGATCAGAAGTTATACAAACAATATAGATCTTTAAAAGATTTTGAACCGCATCCGATGTTTAAGATAGTGAAAGGAGAAATAGAAGACTGGGAGATCATTTAATATTTATGCTGCAGTTGATCCATTCAGGATCAAAATTTGCATTGAAATATTTTTTATAAAAATTGATGGCAGGTTCATTCCATTCCAATACCTGCCACATCATACGACTGAATTTTTTTTCTTTTGCTTCTTCGATCAAACGATCCATTAATAATTTCCCTATTCCTTTTCCTCTTGCTTCTTCTGTAACAATTATATCTTCTAGATACATTCGTTGCCCTTTCCAGGTTGAATAACGAATATAATAAAGCGCAAATCCAAGAATGCCTCACCCCGACCCTCTCCTGTCGGAGAGGGGGAGTCGCAACAAAAGCCCACCATACAGGATCTTTTCCAAAACCACTTTCAATAAAATGTTCTAGTGTTACTGTCACTTCATTTGGCGCTTTTTCATAAACAGCCAGTTCAGTGATCAATTCTAATAAACGGGGACAATCTTCTTTGACTGCCCTTCGAATCTGTATCACAATTATTAATTTTTAATTATTAATTCTTCATTTCAAACCCCGGTCCTTTTACAAACCTTCCCGGCTTTGCGCCGGTATGCTCACCATCTTTCAATACCTGTACACCATTTACAAAAACATGTATCATTCCTTCAGAATATTGATGCGGTTTTTCAAATGTGGCATTGTCTTTTACTTTTGCCGGATCAAAAATTACGATATCAGCATAATTGCCAACTTTCAATTCACCTCTTTTTTTAAGTTTTAAATTATTAGCAGGAAGTTTTGCAAGTTTGCGTATCGCTTCTTGTAAAGACATTAGTTTTTCATCTCGGGAATATTTTCCTAACACTCTTGCAAAATTTCCATAAGCTCTTGGATGTGCATTTGATTTCAGAAAAACACCTTCGGTAGTATAAGAGCCTTCATCACTTCCAAAACTTACCCATGGAATGCGATTTGTTTTTTTACATTCTCTTCACTCATTAAAAAATAAGCAACACCCACTCTTGTACTATCCTGTATGATCAGGTCCATTGCTGTTTCTTCAGGAGATTTGCCGCGAATTTTTGCAACTTCCGCCAACGTTTTGCCAGTATATTTTTTTAATGAATCTTGTTTGAAACCCAATAACTAATACATGTTCTGCTCCACCTGCACCATAATATAAATTTTCCCAATCAGTCGGCATTGGTATTCATTGCTTTCACCATTTGCTTTACGGATCTTCAGGATCCTTAATCTTTCTCTTAGTTTTCCAAAACCGCCATCCTGTAAGGTGGGAGGAAATGCAGATGTCATTCCTGTGGCACCGGCAATATAAGTGTACATGTCTGCTGTAATATCTAGTCCTTCGCTTCTTGCTCTTTCCACCCTGCGGATCACACTATCCATTTTGCTCCAGTTATTTTTTCCTGCAGCTTTCAGATGATAAGATTTCTGCAGGAATATTTGCTTCTTTTGAAATGGTGATGAGTTCTTCTACTGCTTCATGCAATTTATTTCCTTCGCTTCGCATATGACTGTGTACGATGCCACCATATTTCGATGCTTCTTTTGATAAGGCGATCAGTTCATCTGTCTTTGCAAAAAAATCAAGCGGATAGATCAATGCATTCGCAACACCCAATGGCGCCTTCTTCCATTGCTTGTCTTACCAATAATTTCATGCTATCCAGTTGTGCAGGGGTAGGAGCTACATTATCTTCTCCGATCACATACATGCGAACTGCACCGGTGCCCACAAATGAAGCGATATTACAGTGAGATCCCTTTTTTCTCTAAAAAATTCAGGTATTCACCCAGTGTGTTCCATTCAACATTATATTTAATATCAGCCTGTCCTTCATTGCCTGCTTTTTCATTTTAGGATTCAACGGGCCCATACTCAACCTTCAGCCAATACTTTCAGTTGTTACTCCTTGTCTTATATCACTCTGTGCTCTTCCATCCTGTATCAAACTTTCTTCTGAATGCCCCATCATATTGATAAAACCCGGAGCAACAGCCATTCCTTTTGCATCCACTTCATTTTTTGCCGATAGCTTTTGACAAGATCGCCAATGAATGCAATGGTATCTGCATTTATTCCAATATCTCCTTTGTAGGGTTCACCGCCATTGCCATCATAGATCATTCCGTTGCGGATGATAGTGTCATATTCCTTTGTTCTGATCTTACAGGAAAAAAGAATGATAAGCAAACAGGCAAATGCAAATAGTCTTTTTCATGTTCATTTCTTTTTAGTGGTGCTTTAAATGTTCCGTTTGGTTGAATAAAACTGACAAGCAGTAATTTCTCCTTTTTCATTTTCTTCAAATAACACGCTGTAGCCTTTCAGTATCTTTAATTCAAATTTATTTTTATCAGTAGGTACCAGTTCATATTCTGGCTGGCCTTCAATAAATGCATACAATGTTTTTTCTCCTTTGATATAAAATTTTGCAATAAACGCCGGGTTGTAATTCATATTCACCAACAAATTTTTCAAGATCAGCTTTAGTTATTTCTTTAGGTTTTGGTATGCGATTGAATTCAATGTCTTTTAAACCGGGTTGAATTGGTAAGGTCATCATATCGATATCTCCGGCCGCATTCATGTGATATTGGATATTGAGCTGTGCTGGCCCTGTTGTATCGACCCCATCTTTTTTATCAATTGGAAATAATTCAAAAATATCATAATGATAATGTCGCAAGAAAGCATCCCCATTTCTTGAGCGGAAAAACAAAGAATCATCTTTAGAAAAGATCTCTATTGTTCCATAACCAGGATTATTAAATAATCCTTCATAATCGCTTATCTTATGCGAAGGTTTTGTTCCCTGCTTTTTATTGCTTGTAATTTTTTTCTCCGCCTCTTTCGCCGCAGCTTTTGCTTTTGCCTGTGCATCATTTGTTCGTTTGTTCCAATCAATTTTGTTTAAACCAAATATTCTGTCTGCAATTGTATTTCTTACAATTCCCGGAACTGCAGAACCATTTTGATTGGTCAGTACTATAATGCCGATACTATCAGAAGGAAAAAAACTTGTGCTTGCTGAAAAGCCATCAATATTACCACCATGCTCAACACGATAATGTCCCCGGTAAGAACTGAGGAACCAGCCAAAACCATAATTACTTAAAAAAGCATCGGGAACTTCTTTATCCGGCAACGCAGCACCAACAACCATTTGCGATGACATAGCCTGGTTGACATAATTTGATGGTAAAATTTCTTTACCATTGAACTTGCCGCCATTGATCCAGGTAATTACCCAATTCGCCATTTCATTTACATTACTGTTAATGCTTCCTGCCGGCCCCATTGCATTTATATCATAGTAATCTGTTTTTTTAATGATGCTGTCTTTGAAAACTATATATCCTAATGAAGCGTCACTCATTTTTTCAAGATCATGAACTGAAAAATTAGAACTGTTCATACCAAGTGGAGTGAAAATATTTTCTTTTACATTTTGCTCCCAACTCTTTCCCATCAGTTTTTCTGATATCATACCCTGTGCAAGGAACATAAAGTTGTTGTATTGCCATATTTGTCTTACCGGAGCCGTTGGCTCCTGGTATTTTATACGTTCCAATAAACTATCTCTTGAAGCGGTATTAAAAAGATACCATGAATAATCATGACGTGGCAAACCGGTTCGGTGACACATCATATCTCTCACAGTGATAGAATTATTCATTTCATCTTTGAAAAATTTTAATCCTGGTAAATATTCTGTTGCAGGTTTATCAAGATCAAGTTTACCATCTTTATTTAGCAGGCCAAGCAATGATGCAGTGAAAGCTTTGGTGCAGGAACCAATGGCAAACAAAGTGTTTGTTGTTACCGGTAATTTTTTTTCATAATCACGATAACCAAAACCTTTTGAATAAATTATTTTGTCCTTACTGACAACGGCAACTGCAAAGCCGGCCGCTTTCCTGTCTTTTAAAACTTTTTGGAGAACTGTATCTAATCCTGCAAAAGGATCGGCTGGCTTAACTTCTTTTTTTTGTGCGAATAAAAAACTACTGACGATCAGGAGCAGCAGGGTGTGTAGTGATTTCATTTTATTTTTATTTAAGTGCTTGTTCAAGGTCATTTAAAATATCTTCTATATTTTCCAATCCAACACTCATTCTTATTAGTCCGTCGGTGATCCCATATTTTTCGCGGCTTTCTTTTGGTGTTCCGGCATGTGTCATTGATGCCGGATGACAAAGAATGCTTTCAGCTGTACCCAGTGAAACAGTGCGAACACACATTTTAAGTTTATTCATAAAATCTATGCTGGCCCTGCAATCCATTTTTCATTTCAAAACTTAGCATACCACCACCATGTTTCATTTGTTTCATTGCTACTTTATGATCAGGATGCGACGTGAGACCGGCATAGTTAACTTTTGAAATTGCTGAATGACTATTAAAAAATTCAGCCACTTTCATGGCATTAAAACAATGACGTTCCATTCTTAATTCAAGAGTTTTCATTCCCTGGGTTAAAAGAAATGCATCAAAGGGATTGCTGTTAACACCAAGGATGCGATAAGTTTTTTTTATGGGGCCATTCATTTTTTCAAGATCTTTTCCCAGCAACACACCGCCAATTGCTGTGCCATGACCATTCAAAAATTTTGTGGTGCTGTGAAAAACGAAATCAACTCCATATTTAAAAGGTTGCTGCAAGAAAGGAGTGGCGAATGTATTGTCAACAGCTACAAGAAGGTTGTTTGCTCTGGCGATCTTTGTCAACTCTTCCAGGTCCACACATTGAATAGTTGGATTAGCCGGAGTTTCCAGGTACATCATTTTAATTTCGGGATTCGCCTTGATCGCTTCAGCTGCTTTATTCAGATCCCTGAGATCAACGATCACCGGCTCGATACCAAATTGCGGAAGGATCTTTGTTATCATTTCTTCAAGACCACTATAAAGAGAATAATGAGAAAGGATCTTATCACCTTTTTTCAAATTGCTAATCATCAAAGTTGTCAACGCCGCCATTCCTGATGCATGAAGAAAAGCTTTAAGTTGTAATGGATTGCCTCCATCGTCTTTTAATCCAAATGCTTCCAGCGCAGCGATCTTGTTTTCTGCTTCAGTAAAATTGGGATTGCCCCAGCGGCTATAGATATATCCTTCTTCTTCGCCACTGAAGCGACGCATTCCCTGTTCTGCCTCATCATAAACGAACGTTGATGAGGCATAAATAGGAGTGACGTGTGCATATAGCGGGTCTTGCTTATGACCGGCATGCAATGCTGCAGAACCAAAACCGGAAAGTGGAAAACTTTTATCCATATTGAAATTTTTGATCACGATATTTATCGGGAAGAAACTGATAATTTCTCAAATGTAAATGATTTCAACTTCAGCTGTAAAAGCCACACACAATTCACTACCAAGCACTCGAACCATGAAAGACACCCTTTCACAACTAGCAGCCTATAATATCTGGGCAAATCAAAAATTATTGGATATCATTCTTGCCTTGCCTGAAGAAAAGCAAAATCAGGAAGTGCCAAGTAGTTTTAAAAGTTTATATACCACTCTGCTGCATATGTACCATGCAGAGAGTGTTTGGTGGCAGAGAATGAAGCTGCAGGAAAGATTTAATTTACCAATGGAAACCTTTAAAGGCTCAATGCAAGAACTGTCTAACGAGCTGTTACAACAAAATCGCCAGTGGCAGCAATGGGTAAATACGGCGACCGACCCAATGCTTGATCATGTATTTCAGTATTTCAGTCAGAAAAAGGAATCTTTCAAACAGCCGATCTTCCAAATGCTATTGCATGTTTTTAATCATGGCACTTATCATCGTGGTCAATTGGTAAATATGCTTCGCCAATTAGGCATTGAAAAAATCCCGCAAACAGATTTTATTGTTTGGAGCAGGAAGAAATAATTTCTATAAATCTTCAATCGTAAATCTGAAATCTAAAATCACTTAATACTCCCACTTCACCAATGTAGCTCCCCATGTAAATCCGCCACCAAAAGCAGCAAGAACGATCAGGTCGCCTTTGTTTAATTGTTTTCTATAATCCCAAAGGCAAAGCGGAATTGTGGCAGCAGTAGTATTTCCATATCGTTGAATATTCAGCATCACTTTATCAGGACTCAATCCCATGCGGTTGGCAGTGGCATCAATTATCCGTTTGTTAGCCTGGTGTGGAACAAGCCATGCAATATCATCTCCGGTTAAATTGTTTCTTTCCAAAAGTTCAGCACTTACATCTGCCATACCTTTTACTGCAAATTTGAAAACAGGCTGACCATCCTGGTAAATAAAATGTTCTTTGTTATTAACTGTTTCATGCGATGCAGGTCTTTGCGAACCACCTGCTTTCTGATATAAATAATGTCGGCCACTGCCGTCACTTCTTAAGAATGCGTATCTAATATTCCATAGCCGTCATGATTAGGTTCTAGTAAAACTGCACCGGCACCATCACCAAAAAGAATACAAGTTGTGCGATCAGTATAATCAACAATAGCACTCATTTTATCAGCACCCACTACTACCACTTTTTTATATCGTCCACTTTCAATAAACATAGTGCCGGTGGTCAAGCCATATAAAAATCCCGAACAGGCAGCATTAAGATCAAAACCAAAAGCATTTGTGGCGCCAATTTTATCGCAGATAATATTTGCCGTAGCAGGAAACATCATATCTGGAGTTACAGTACAACAAATAAGACAATCAATTTCTTTGGGATCGATCCCTCTTTTATGACAAAGTTCCAAAACTGCTGGGGCGCCGAGATCAGAAGATGCTTTGCCTTCACCTTTCAATATTCTTCTTTCAGAAATTCCGGTTCTGCTTCTTATCCATTCATCGTTTGTTTCCACCATTTTTTCCAGGTCAGCATTAGTAAGTTTATCCGGAGGAACATATCCGCCAACGGCTGTTATAGCGGCTGTTAACTTTTTTCCTTGTGTATGTAGCATGACTTGCTTTTAAAGTTGTCAAAGGTAAGGTTGATAATGGAATTGGTAATTAGGGATTTGGAATTAGTGAACAGTATCAAATTAGAAGATTCATAACCAATTACTAATTCCAAATTCCCAAATCCCTATTTTCGCAGCCATGATCGCCTATCTTGATGGAAAATTTGTGAACAAAAGCCCGGCAATGGTGCAGGTGGAGGTAAATGGAGTAGGGTATGAAGTGCAAATAAGTTTAAACACATATTCAAAGATCCAAAACCTTGAAAAAGGCATTTTACATACCAGCTCTTTTGATCCGGGAGGATGCTCATATCTTATATGGTTTCTTTGATAAAGCCGAAAAAGAAATGTTTCTTCAGTTAATTTCTGTTTCGGGAATTGGTGCAACAACTGCCCGAATGATGTTGTCATACATGAAGCCTGAAGAGCTTACGAGATTAATCGTACTTAATGATATTCATGGGCTTGAAAAGATAAAAGGGATCGGCAAAAAAACAGCTGAACGATTAGTGCTTGAACTAAAAGATAAAATGGCAAAACATTCGTTGGATTTAAATTTTTCTCCTTTGAAACACAATACATTGCATACAGATGCGTTAAATGCCCTGATGGCCCTGGGAATAGCCCGGAATACCGCCGATCAGGCAGTCCAAAGGGTCACACAATCTGACCCTTCATTAACCTCCCTCGAGGAAGTTATCAAGAAAGCTTTAAAAACTCTGTAAGCCTATCGATTGACATTTTTACCTAACTAATTCTGTTGAGAAAGTTTTGAACCCTAAGTTAACCACCATATCCCGGACGCTGGTAACAGCTGTCATTCTTGCTTTCATTACTATCAAGGTAAATGCTTCGCCGTTTCCATGGGTGAATTATATATATTTTCCCGGAGATACGATTCGCCCCCAACAACCTGATCGTTATGGCGACCCTTATACTTATCCCAATCGCAATCCATTTAATTTAAAGGATACAGGATTTATAAAAAGAAATATTGAATATGATCCTGTAACAAAGCAATACTACATTATTGAAAAGATCGGCGATCATTACTACAGAACACCGATGTCATTTTCAATGAAAGAGTTTTTGGATCTGAAAGGAAAGGAAGATGAAATAGAGTATTTCAAACAAAGAGCAAGCCTCCTCGCTAACCTTAATCGCAGAACTTATAAACCTAAGCCCAGTTTTGTAAATGATTGGGTAAATAGAATTGTTGGTAACGGGAAAATTGAAATTAAACCGACTGGTTTTGTTTCCCTTACCATGGGCTACCAGGGACAAACAATAAATAATCCAACATTGCCCGAACGGTCACGTAAAAATGGCGGATTGGATTTTGATATGAACAGCCAGTTCCAGGTAGATGCAAAGATTGGTGACAAGCTTAGACTGCCGATCAATTATAATACACTTGCCAATTTCAATTTTGAGAATCAATTGAAATTGGATTACCAGGGAAAAGATGATGAAGTATTAAAAGAGTTCCAGGCTGGTAATACAAGTTTTACATCCAAAGGAACTTTGATCCCCGGTGCACAATCTTTGTTTGGTTTAAAAACACAATTACAATTCGGAAAGCTGTTTGTTACTACCGTATTTGCCAATCAGCGTTCGCAACGTCAAACATTGGGATTGCAGGGAGGTTCATCAACACAATCATTTACTTATAAAGCTGATGAATATGAAGAGAATCGTCACTTCCTGATGTCACAATATTTTAGAGGTAATTATAATAATGCAATGAAGGATCTTCCTGTTGTAAATTCTCTTGTACAGATCCTTCGTGTAGAAGTTTGGGTAACGAACAGAACCGGTGCAACAACTGATACAAGAGATGTTGTTGCATTAATGGACCTTGGTGAAGGTCAGCCTTACGGTCCCTGGGGTGGGATTAGGAAATGTGCCTCCGAGAAATGATGCAAACACACTTTATTCTTCTTTATTAAGTACACCCGGGGCAAGAAGTTCTTCATCAGTTACCAGTGTATTATCAGGAGCCGGTCTTCAACCAGTACAGGATTTTGAAAAAACATTTGCCCGCAAACTTTTGCCACAAGATTATTATTTTAATCCGCAGGTCGGGTTTATTTCATTAAATCAGCAATTGCAACCTGATGAAGTATTAGGTATAGCATTTCAATATACTTATAACGGAAAAGTTTACCAGGTTGGTGAATTTTCTACTGATGTTCCACCGGATTCAAGTGGTATATCAACACCGGTTTTATTTTTAAAATTATTAAAAGCAACTTCACAACGTACTAATCTTCCAATTTGGGAACTGATGATGAAGAACGTTTACTCAGTTGGATTTGGTCAGCTTGAGCGTTCAGATTTTAAATTGGATGTTTTGTATGAAGAACCAAGCCTCGGTGAAAAAAGATATTTACCACCAGCTGATGTAACTGATCCCTACAAAGGACAGCCGCTGATCTCTTTATTAAATCTTGATCGGTTAAATAATCAAAATGACCCGCAACCCGATGGTGTATTTGACTATGTAGAGGGCTTTACAGTTATTTCACAGCAAAGCCGGATAATATTTCCTGTGCTCGAACCTTTCGGTCGGGACCTTGAATATGTTTATAAAGGACCGGACAGTTTGCAGCAACGACAGAAATATCTTTTTTACCCTTTATACGATACCATTAAAGCGATCGCTCAAACTTATGCAAATCTTAATCGATTCAAATTCCTGGGAAAAAGTAAATCCGGTTTAGGGACTTCTGAATATCAACTTGGATTTAATATTCCACGCGGATCAGTTACTGTATCAGCGGGCGGACAGCAACTTCGGGAGAATGTAGATTATGAGATCAATTATGATCTCGGTTCTTTAAAAGTTATTAACCAGGCTATCATCAATGCCGGCATTCCTGTTAATATACAATATGAGAACAATGCAACTTATGGTTTGCAAAACAGGAGTTATTTCGCATTGCGGTTGGACTATCTTGCCAGCAAGAAACTTACCCTTGGCGCAACGATGGTAAGACTAAGCGAAAGGCCATTTTTTATAAAACAGAATTATGGCGATGACCCGATCCGCAATACGATGTATGGTGTCGACTTCGATTATCAAAATGATATACCAAGACTTTCACGCTGGCTTGATAAACTTCCGTTCTATTCTACAAAAGCAATGTCAAGCATAAGAGCTTATGGCGAAGCCGCATTTCTGGATCCGGGACATGCCAAGCAGATCGGTAAAGGAAATGAAGGAGCAATTTATCTTGACGATTTCGAAGGTACACGCAGCAGCATCGATCTTCGTTTTCCGCTTATCAGTTGGACCATGTCTTCAACTCCGCAAAAAGCAGTAGATGCAAATGGAAATATTTTATTCCCGGAGGCACAGCTTAGTAATAACCTTGCGTATGGATATAACCGGGCCAAACTTGCCTGGTACAATATTGAACAAGTATTACAGGAATTAAACAATTCCAATAACCCTTTGAAAGGGAATGCGAATGAATTATCAAAACCCGAAACAAGGCAGGTTTATTCAAATGAAATTTTTCCAAACAAAACAACTGATTTCGGACAATCGCTTATTACCACATTTGATTTGGCATTTTATCCAAAAGAAAAAGGGCCTTACAATTTTGAATACAGGAACAACAGGGTAAATGCAAATGGAAATTTATTAAACCCTAAGCAGGCATGGGGTGGTTTGATGCGCA
Source organism: uncultured Bacteroidota bacterium (assembly GCA_963746915.1). GTDB lineage: Bacteria > Bacteroidota > Bacteroidia > Chitinophagales > Chitinophagaceae > VBAS01. The sequence goes on from CAVVDD010000001.1 coordinate 124,070, forward strand.
ATCTCGATCAGACAGATTTTGAAACAGGCAATATTGAATTTATAGAATTTTGGCTGCAGGATCCTTTTGTTAATAAACCGGCAAGTACAGGCGGTCAACTATATTTTAATCTTGGAAATATATCTGAAGATGTTTTAAAAGATGGCAGAAGGTCTTATGAAAATGGGTTTCCAACATTAAAAAATCCTGCCATACCCGTAGATACAAATACTGTTTGGGGTCGTGTTCCATCTAATCCAATTCAAGTTACGAATGCATTCAGCAACGATCCGGATGATCGTCCTTACCAGGATGTGGGCTATGATGGCCTGTCTGATTCTTTGGAAAGAACTAAACGGGCAGCTTATTTAGCTAACCTCCAGGCAAATTTTGGGATCAATTCTACAGTTTATAAAAAAGCAGTTGCAGATCCATCTGATGATAATTTTAGAAACTATCGTGATCCTTTATACGATCAGCAACAAACCGGAATATTAGGCAGGTATAAAGAAGTGAATAGTCCTCATGGTAATTCGCCTATTTCTGATAACAATACAGAATTCATTAATGCATTTACATTGTATCCTGACCAGGAAGAATTGAACCGTGATAATACATTGAATGAAGTAGAGGAATATTTTCAATACAGAATAGACCTGAAGCCATTCATGACGGTGGGCAATGAATTTATCACTGATAAAAGACAAGTGGTAGTTACACCTGTAAATGGACAAACAAGAACAGAGAACTGGTATTTATTCAGGATACCTGTTACCCAGTTTCAAAATAAAATTGGAAATATTCCTGACTTTAAATCGATCCGTTTTATTCGTATGTTCCTTACCGGTTTTGAGGATACAGTGGTTTGCCGTTTTGCAAAACTTGAATTGATACGCAATCAATGGCGCCGCTTTTCTTATGAAATAGATACTACAGGCATTTTCAAAACATTACCTGCAAACGACCCGGTGAAAGTTGATGTGTTGGCAGTAAACGTTGAAGAAAATGATCAGCGCCAACCAATACCGTATAAAGAACCACCAGGAATTGAAAGACAACAGCAGCTCAGCAATAACAATGTTCCTTTATTATTAAATGAACAATCACTAAGTCTTAAGTTCAATAATCTTACTCAAAAAGAAAGCAGGGGTGTATTTAAAACCTTAAGTTATGATCTTCGCCAGTATGGTAAGCTCGATATGTTTGTACATGCTGAAGAAGTGTTATTCCAGGGATTCATCAAGGATAAAGATCTGAATGCAGTGATACGCATCGGGAATGATTTCGCAACTAACTATTATGAAATAAGGGTGCCTTTAAAAATGACACCTTGGGGGACCACCGATTCATTGGGCATTTGGCCTGAAGAAAACAACCTTGCTCTTGATCTGCAGGAATTAGTTAAATTAAAAACAAGGAGGAACCGGGCTGGAGTTTCGCCGGCTCAATATTATAGCGAAACTATTGGCGATAGAAAATTTGCTATTATAGGAAATCCAAACCTTGGTGAAGTAAGAGGAATTTTTCTTGGTATCGAAAATTTAAAATTTGAACCTATAACGGCTGAAATTTGGTTTAATGAACTTCGCCTTTCACATCTAAATGAAAATGGAGGATGGGCCGCTATTGGAAGATTGGATATCATTGGCGCCGACCTCTTAAACATAAATGCAACTGTAGGAGCAAGAAGCACCGGCTTTGGTACATTGGAGCAAAAAGTAAATGAACGCAGCAAGGAAGACTATGCACAGTTCGATATATCTGCTAATATTGATGCAGGTAAATTACTTCCACGAAATTTCGGAATGCAAATACCGATCTATACCGGCATTAGCCATAATAGTTCCACACCCGAATTTGATCCTTATGACCTGGATATAAGACTCAAAGATAAAATGGATGCAAGTCCGAAAGAAAAGCAAGATTCTATAAGGAGAGAAGCGATTGATGAAACAACGATCAAAACAATAACGCTTACCAATGTAAGGAAATTAAAACTTAATAATAAGAAACCGCGGTTCTGGGATATTTCGAATCTTGATTTTAATTATTCTTTTACAAAGATCAGCAGAAAAAATCCATTGATCGATCATGATGAAATGAAAAGGACACGTGGTGCACTCAGTTATAATTATGCACCACGACCAAAATATTTCGAGCCATTTAAAAATTTAATAAAATCAAATTCGAAATGGTTATCGTTCATAAAAGATTTTAACTTGAATTACAGCCCAACGCAAGTTTCGATAAGGGCAGATGTGTTCAGGCAGTTTGGTGCATTACAACCGAAAAATGTAGGAGGCGGCCCGTATAAAATTCCTGAGAGCTATGATAAATACTTCACTTTTGATCGTTACTTTATCGTTCGCTGGGATCTTACAAAATCGGTGAGCATGGATTACAATGCTATTAATTATGCAAGAGTTGATGAACCGTATGGCCATATTGATACGAAAGAGAAAAAAGAAACAGTAAGAAAAAATTTCTTTGATGGTGGAAGAAATACCCATTTTCACCAGGATGCAACATTTACTTATAATTTCCCGACCATTAAATTCCCGCTTATTGATTGGACTTCTCTGAGGGCAAGTTATAAAGCCGAATATGATTGGGTCGGTGCATCCCTTCTTGCAAAAGATCTTGGAAACATAATAACAAACGGACAAACTAAAAATTTAAATGCTGATCTTGGTTTTGAACAGCTTTATAACAAGTCGAGATTTTTAAGAGCAGTTTATTCTACTGCACCGGCAACCGCCCAACAAAATAACAATCCGCCAAAAACCAAGGCAACAAATAAAACTGAAAAAACTGATTCACTTACAAAAAAGGAAGCAAGAAAACTCAGAAAACTTCAACGCAAGGAAGCAAGAAAATTAAGAAAAGCACAGAAACAAAATTCTTTACCAACTGTAAATGGAATAGTAAAGGGTGCTGCTAAATTAGTTACTTCATTAAAGAGAGTAGGAATTCAGTACACAGAAACTTCCGGAACTTCGTTGCCTGGTTATCTTGACAGTACAAAATTTTTAGGACAGAACTGGAAAAGCATGCAGCCGGGCTTTGATTTCATTTTAGGTTACCAGCCTGATACAAATTGGATAAACAAGAAAGGAATGGAAGGGGTTTTAACAAAAGACCCGCGTTTCAATACATTATTACTGCAACGTTATGATCAACGGTTAAATCTATCAGCGTTAGTTTCGCCTTTAAGAGATCTTACTATCGATCTTAATATGGATAAAACATTTACTAAAAACTATTCTGAATTATTTAAGGATACTACGTTAACCGGTGTAGAATTCCCTGTAAGAGTAAATCCATATTCTCTGGGTAGTTTTAGTATCAGTTATATTTCTTATCAAACATTATTTAAAAAATTTGATCCGAATATAGTATCCCAAACATTCAGGCAATTTGAAGACAACAGGGTTATTCTTTCTGAGAAGCTTGGTAAACAAAATCCATATAATGGTACAACTCCAACGCCTGGTCCTGATGGATATTACCAGGGTTATGGCAGGTATGCACAAGATGTAATTATTCCTGCATTCATTGCTGCATACACTGACAAGGATCCTTTAAGTATTTCGTTGGTGAAGAATTCAAATCCGAAAACCAGTGCAAATCCATTCAGCGGATTAAAAGCAAAACCAAACTGGAATATTACGTACAATGCAACAAGTATAAAAGGTCTTGAAAAGACATTTACCAATTTGATGATTCGTCACGGATATCGCAGCACATTAAGTATGAATAGTTATAATTCGGCCTTATTCTTCCAGGATCCTTTCAGTTATGGGTACCCTTCTTTTGTTGATCCGCTTACGAATAATTATGTTCCTTATTTCTTTGTTCCTAATATTACGATCACTGAGGAATTCAGCCCGTTGTTTGGAGTTGATATGACATTTACCAACAGGCTTACTGCAAGGATGGAGTATCGGAAAACAAGACAATTAAGTTTGAGTCTTATTGATTACCAATTGGCAGAGAATCATTCTACGGAGTTAACAGTTGGTGCTGACTGGATAGTTAGAGGAATGCCGCTAATTAAAAGAATAGGTAAGATGAAATTGGATAATGATGTTACATTCAAACTTGATTTCAGTATTCGGGATGACGCTACTGCAAATAGTAAACTGGATCAGAATACATCTTTCGGAACAGCCGGGCAAAAGGTGATCAATATTAATCCAACAATAGACTACGTTGTTAATAGCCGCATAAGAGCTACATTCTATTTCCAGCAGCAAAGAACGATCCCTAAGATCGCCACTACAGCACCGATCACAAATACAAGAGCTGGTGTGCAAATAACGGTATCATTAGCGCAATAGAACAGAGAACCACGATTTGTAGGATTACAAACTGATTAAGAGGAAATATGGATATAGCACTTTAGAGCAACATTCTATAGAATGAATAATCATTATTAACCATGTCATGATTAAAAGCATTACAGAAATTAAATAACGAGGATTAATTTGTAGTTAGGAATTCAATTCAAACGAATGGTCAAAGAAGTATTACTGCGTCATGATTTCCTTTTAATCCCATAAAAATCTTGTAAATCGTGGTTCTGACTATTTCACTTTCTTAAACATCATCACATAACCACAAAGGTTCTTCTTCTTTTGTTTGTTTACTTGCACAGGTTTTATCATGTGAAATTCGGAGAATTTGGGTTGATAGGGATATGAGATTATATTACCATCAATTTCACCCCATCTATTTTGTTTGAAGACAACTTGCTTTTCACTCCAGTCAAACATGCGAACTTCATAAAGACGGCTGGTATAATCACCAATAAAAACAAATTGATATAGGCTTCCTTGTGTTAATGGAACTATCACCGGCATTTCAAATTCACTTTCCATAGTGATTGAAGCTTCTTTCAACAGCACAAAGCCATCATCAGAATATAATTTTTTGAGACTGTCAACCTGGTGAGCAATCAACTGATCATTGCAAGATTGCAATTTGATCACATCTGATTGTGAATTAGCAGAGAGAATACTCAACATTAGTGTAAGTAAAACCAGGTACGGCTTTTTCATAAGGGTTCTTAAAAGGTATTGAAATGATAGCGACATAAAAATAGATTCTATTAACCTGTGTTCTAAATTTTTAATTAATAATATTCAAGGCCGGGTACAAATTCCAAGATGAACTACGCAAGTTTACAAATACGGATTAAGGAAAACTAACAAGTACTTAACTAAGGAGGTGGGACCTATAATCGTAAAACTACGAAATAAATTTAACTAGCTGAAATAATGAGTACAGTCAAACTAATTTCCGATTAAAGTAGATCGCATTCGCCTGTGGGTACAGGTCAATACAAAATCATGCCACGGTGAAAGATTGAAGCTTATTCAAAATCTTAATCATCAGAAATCATGTTTTTCATCCGTTAGCTGCGATTAAAATAGATCGCATTCGCTTGCTGAGTGCAGGTCAATACAAGATCATTTATACAAACATGCGGAGGCAGCGTAGTACAATAATAGATCACATCAGCTACATCTTCTGCTGTAAGTGGAGTAAGTCCATCATATATTTTTTTTGCAGTGGCTTCATCACCTTTAAACCGAACAAGCGAGAACTCTGTTTCTGCAGCGCCGGGATGTATAGCTGTTACCTTAATTCGATGTCTTAATAGATCGACCCGCATAGATTGTGAGAGAATATCAACTGCCGCTTTGGTAGCGCAGTAAACATTTCCTTTTTCATAAACTTCTCTTGCTACAGAACCTAGATTAATAATATGTGGCGATGAACTTTTTTTAATTAACGGCAACAATGCTCTTGTTGAATAGATCAAACCTTTCACATTCGTGTCGATCATCGTGTCCCAATCATCAATATCTGCTTCATCAAAATAATCTCTGCCGAGTGCCAGGCCTGCATTATTTATCAAAATATCTATATGCTGCCATTCACCTGGAATATTTTTAACTGCTTCAAATACTTCATTCCTCTTGCGTACATCAAAAACAGAAACAAGGATCGCCGTATTGTATTTTTTTTCAAGTTGTGTTTTTAATTCAAGAAGTCTGTCCTCACGGCGCCCATTAATGATCAGATCATAACCATGACAAGCAAATTTTTCTGCACATGCTTTCCCAAATCCTGAGGATGCACCGGTTATAAAAACGACTTTCTGCATTGTATAATGTTTCTGCAATATTATTGATTATTAATTATTGATCGTTTTTATGGTTTGGGAATCATCATAACTAAAAAATAATTAGTAATCAATAATTAATAATGGGTAATAGAATTGAATACTACCTGATAAGCGTAGCAGTTCCTTTTTGGAAAACTGGTTTGCCGGTATAGTCAACCGCTTTTACCATCCAAACATAAGTATTCGTTGTTTGAGGTTTACCGCCGATCTGGCCATCCCATCCCTGGCCATTTATTGTTGTGGTGAAAACAAGCTGACCCCAACGATTATACACACTGAAATATTCAATGCGTTCAACTCCAACAGCAATTGGTTTTAAAACATCATTTAGCCCATCCCCATTAGGAGTAAAGCCGGTAGGAACAAATATCTGTGGATTGGTGCGAAAGATCTTTACAAGGAGAGATGCAGAATCAAGACAACCCAGCAGGTCGGTTACATAAACTTTATAACGAATGCTGTCTATACTGGAATTGATCTTAGCAACCGGATTTGAAACGGAAGTGTTATTTAAATAATCAGAGGGTGTCCATAAAAAATTCTCACCACCACTGGCATTTAATTGCAAGGGTTGACCGAAAACTATCATCGTGTCTCTTCCGGCAGATGCTTTTACTTTTGGACGAACAGATACTATTACAGTATCATAACCTGGTTTCGGGCATCCTAAAGTATCTGTTGCTGTTAAAATATATTTTGTGCTCAAAGCAGGATGAGCGATCGGGTTCAAAATATTTGGATTATTAAGAGAACCTTGTGGTCTCCAATAAAAATTACTTGCTGTTACGGCTCCATTTAATTGAACCGATGTGTTATAACAAATACTGACATCGGGCCCGGCGTTTACTAAGGGATATGGAGTAACAAACACTCTCACATCATCTGTTGCGGAACAACCACCAATTCTTGCAGTGAGTTGGTATGTTGTAGCAACAGGAGGATTTGCAATTGGGTTAAGTATATTCGGATTATCGAGATCCAGAGTTGGAGTCCATGAAAATTGTAATCCATCCGTGGTTGCACCTAATTGCACTCCATCACCTTTGCAGAAAGTGGTATCAGCTCTTGTTGCAAGTGTTACATGATCAACTACTCTTACTCTTATTGAGTCGTTATTAATGCAACCATTATCATCTAATTGAACTTTATACCACGTCGTTGTTTTAGGATAAACAAATGGATTGGCTGTATTTGCTGAAATGATATTATAATTCGGGGTCCAGGAAAAAACACCTGAACCCGAGGCGCCTAATTGAAGTGTATCTACATTACATATAAGTGTATCTCTGAATGGAAGTGTGATTGGTGGTTTGTCAATAATGGTAATATCTTTTGTTACCGTGTCAACACAACCTTTAGTGCTTTGCACAATTAATTGTGCACTCTTTATACCAAGCGTTGGGTAACTATAAACAGGATTTTGTAAACGGGATGTGTCATTGCTTGCCGATAACTCACCAAAGTCCCATCGCCACCCATTTACTGCACCATAGACAGATGTAGTAGCATCTGTAAATGAAGTTGGTTTAGTAACACAAATGCCTGATGAAATAAAATCAGGAAAGAAACCGGGGTAAAGACCCATCTGCATTGTTGCAGAATCAGAACATGGATCACCGGGATTAACAACGAGTTTTACAGTATATAACCCGGAATCAGGATAAGTAAATGAAGGTGTCTCGACATTCGATGTATCATTTAAAGTGCCGGTGATACCAAAATCCCAATGCCAGGCATAAATTAGCGAAGTCGGAGTTTCGTTTGCAAAACTAACATTGAAATCATCGCAGAATACTGCCGACAATGGCAATTGTGCGGCTACAAAATCACAATCAGCAACTTTTAAAATAAAATCTTTACGATGAGTATTGATAACGATTCCGTTTCTCCATTCATTTACACAAACGGTAATAACAAAAGATCCTGCTGCCGGCGCAACACCTGAAATGATACCAGTAGTTGGATTAATAGTAACTCCCGGACCCAATGGTGAGGATGCACTATAACCGCTGGCATAAGGAACAACATTGTAAGGGGGTGGAGGTGGATTTGGAACAACCGGACTTGTTTCGCTGCCACCCGAATATGCTCCGCAAAATTCATAAGTTAATACATCGCCATCAGGATCGGATGCGCTAAAGTCAAGTGTAAAATTCCTGGTTTGACAAACCAGCGCAGTATCTCTTAAAAAAAATTGTGGACTTGAATTATGATTGCTACTCATGTTTCCTAAGGTTTGGGTGCCCGCAATACTCCCTACATATGTTGCACCCACTCCGATAGCGACAGCGAGATTGGTGATATTATCGACACGACAACACCTTTGAAATGTTATCCAATAACCCATTTGATTATTGGAAAGAGTCACTGTTAAATAGTAATAGCCCACCTGGTAACACACTTGCGGAGGGTTTATGATGCAAGGAATATTTCTACCTTTCTGTATTTCCTGGACATGGTCAAGATTCACTTCAAATGGAGAACCACTAACTGCGGTGTTTGAAAGTTTATCAAATATTCCAATGTTTACAATAGGATCAAGCGCTGCACCGCCTGAAAAACAATCCCGGAAAAGTTTAAGTGTGATCTTATAGGTACTGGTTCCTGCGGTTCCACCGGGGCCTATGTATTCATAAAATATTTCACCACCAGTAATGTGACGGGCGAAGGAAGGAACTGTGCAACTGATAAAAAATATAACCAATAACTTTTTCATGCCGGATATGGTTCGTATGTTCTTTACCGCAAGCTCTTTTCAGAATTGAACAATAAGGAAGCCAGGAGGATTGTTTCCACCGGGCCGGAATCGGATTTAAAATTACAAAAATTTAATTGCATATCTGATTACCAACAAGGTTACCGATCCGTTAAAAGACCTTGATAAATAAACGAATGCTGCACAATAAAGTTGTTATAAAAAAAGAAAAACCCTTAGTAAAAAGGGTTTTCAAAAAAGGTTATTTGCATTGTCACCTGATAAGCAATACGGTTCCTTTTTTGAAATGAACATTTCCAAGGACATCTGTTGCTCTTACCATCCAGATAAATGTACCGGTGTTTTGTTTAATCCCTTTAATTGTTCCATCCCATCCTTGCCCATCACTCAGATTATGACTATAAACTAATCCTCCCCAGCGATTATACACACTGAAATAATCTATTGTTTTCATTCCTACGTAGATCGGTCTGAATACATCATTACGTCCATCACCATTTGGGGTAAATCCGGTTGGTACAAAAATTTCCGGTCCTGTTTTATATACATGGATCGTAATACCTGCGGTATCAAAACAACCTGCCTGGTCTTTAACAGTAACCAAATAAGTAACATATTCCGGGTTGCCATCAAGCGTAGCAACTGGACCTTGTATATTGGGATTATTCAAACCTGTTGCAGGTGACCATTGATAATTTACACCACCGGTTGCTTTTAATTGAAATGGAAGGTTTGCAATGATGACGGTATCATTTCCTGCAAATGCATTTACTTTCGGCAATACAGTTACAATAACAGTATCATAAGAAGGTTTCGGGCAGCCGGATGAAATATCGGTTGCCGAGAATATATAGGAAGTTGTGCTTGTTGGCTTAGCTATAGGGTCAAGCACAGTTGCATCACTTAAACTTGATGTATTGGACCATGTAAATGCAGTTCCATTTGTCTGTGCATTCAATTGTGCTGTTGAATCATAACAAATAGCAACGTCATTGCCGGCATTTACAATTGGTTTCGGTATAACTGTTATTACTACATCTTCAGTTGCAGTACATCCACCGATCCTTGATGTAATTTGATAAGTTGTCGTTACAGCAGGAGTGGCGACAGGGTTTAAAATATTGGGGTTGCTTAATGTTGGATCTGGCGACCATGCATATTGTAATCCATCTGTATTTGCAAATAGTTGAACAGGATCGTTTGCGCAAATAGAAGTATCATTACTTGCAACGAGATTAACAGAAGTAATAACTCTTACTCTTACCGAATCAGTATTGCGGCAGCCATTATCATTAAATTCGACCGTGTACCATGTAGTTGTTTTTGGAAAAACAGATGGCGCCACTGATGTTGAATTTAAAATATTGTAATTCGGGGTCCAGGAAATGGCGCCGCTTCCACTTGCACTTAATTTTACTGTATCTACGTTACAGATAAGTGTATCACGAAAAGCCATCAGGATCGGGGGCTTATCAATAACAGTTACAGTTTTATAAATAGTATCACGACAACCCTTGGTACTGCCTACAATAAATTCAGCGGTATAACTTCCAACATTTGTATAAGTGTATTGTGGACTTCGCAGTCGTGAGGTATCACTTAAAATACTAGTGACACCAAAATCATATCGCCAGAAATTAACACTGCCATAGACTGCAGTCGTTCGGTCAGTAAATTGGATCGGAACATTCATACACATACCGGTAATGTCAAAATCCGGAAAGAAGCCGGGATAAACTTTCACCTGTGCAGTAGTGGAATCAGAACACGGCGCATTTCTATTGGCAACTACTTTTATGGTATATATTCCTGTATCCGGGTATGTATAAATAGGTACAGATAAATGAGAAGTATCAGCAAGTGTTGCCAGGTCTCCAAAATCCCAGTAATAACTATTAATGAGTGCACTGGGAGAAAGATTAGAAAATGACATGGTTAGATTATTACAATTAATATAGCCACCCGGCTCAAGTGTTACAGTTGCCACATCGCAATCTGCCACTTTAATTTGAAGATCTTTTCTCTGCGTGGCAAGCAGTTCGCCATTGCGCCATTCTTTTACGCAAACTGTAACAACATAAATACCTGCGGCCGGAGCGGTACCAGACATCATCCCATTTGCAGCATTGATCGTGACGCTGCTTCCCATAGGAGAAGCCCCGCTATAAGGAGAATTATAAAGAAGAGGATTATATGGTGGTGGCGCCGGCGGATTTGGAATTGTTCCCCCTGTGTTTGAATATCCTTCACAAAATTCATAGGTAAGTATATCGCCATCTGCATCTGTAGCGCCAAAATTGTATGTAAATGGATAACCAGCACAAATGATCACCGTATCTATACCCAAAAATTTTGCGCTATTATTTATTGGTCCTGTTGGCTCTAAAGAATTGCCTGGTATTTCTGCAGTATAAGTTGCGCCGAAATTAGATGAAGGAGGAGTAATATTAGTTATACTACTTACCCTGCAGCATCGTGCCCATGCAATAGTATAGCCAAATTGAGATGCAGGAAGTGAAAGAGAAAAAGTATATAGTCCAACCTGGTATGATACAAGTGGCGGATTAATGATGCACGGACCAGGAGTAGCAGTTAATGTTGCTAAACCAGTTTGAGAAACTACCTGGGTCGTAAAAGGCGTATTTGAACCCTTTGCATATACCGCTACGTTGATCGGATTATCCAACAAGGTTCCTGATGATAGATCTCTGAATAATTTTATTGTAACTGAATACGTATAGATGCCTCCGGATTGGCTTACAAACGTATACCACATTTCACCACCTACTATATGATTTGCATAAGTGGAGACAGAGAGTAATAAACCAATAATAAGACCGAGGAATTTTGTCTTCATTTGTCAGCTGACTTAGTTTTCATTTCTCCTGCAAAAATTCTTCTACTATCCGGTTGGCGTTTTGTGTCTCTTCCATCATTCCCATGTGGCCGGATTTTTTCAAGATATGAAAATAAGATTTTTCAGGTAGATGGCATTGCTTAAGAACGTCATTTAGAGGAACGGCAACATCGTATTCTCCCGCAATGAAAAGCACAGGATTTTTTGTGTTTTTTAAGATAGAAGTTCGATCAGGCCGACTCATCATTGCCTCATAGTATGATATAAGTGCTTTGGGTGAAAAATCTTTTAGGCTATTAATGAAACTATCAATGGAATTTGGGATTTGTAATTTGGAATTTGGAGAAAACAGGTTTGGTGTAGATGTTTTTAAAAACTCAAAGGCTCCATGTTGTTTTATGAATTCAATTCCTTTTTTGCGTGTTTCTTTTTTTTCTTCGGTATCAGCAAAAGCGGAGGAGTGAAAAAGGCCAAATGCATTTACATGATTCCAGTAACTTTCAACAAGAGCTAATGTGATATAACCTCCCATGCTATGACCGATCACTGTACAAAGCCCCCCAGCCCCCGAAGGGGGAGTTTTGGAAGACTCAGCTATATCATGAATAATTGAATGCAGGACTTCAGCCATTCCTTCCATGCTCATATCATTGATCATTTCCGATTTCCCGCTTCCCGGAAGATCGGGAACGATAAGATGGTATTTGTTTTTTAAATGTTCAACTTGTTTGTCCCATACATTTCCATCTTCACCAAAACCATGAACAAGCATTACAGGATCACCGCTGCCAATGCTGCGGTAAAATATTTTTTTGTGCTGGTATAAAATTATTTTTTCCATGATCGTTTTCTTTTACTCAAATAGAAACTCCTTATTAATATGATCCCGACTACAGGAAGTAATGCCGAATTGAATTGTTGTGGGAGAAAGAACCATGCCAGCAATAAAGCGATCGTGTAAAAAAAGATAAAGCGGAAGTAACTATTGACCCATTGTTTTTTACTGAATAACATAAATGCAACCGGTAAATGAATAGGTAAAGCCCATAGCAAGTTGAAATTATTCTTACACATGGCATGCTCTGTTCCAAACCACATGAATAAGATCAGTACACCGATCAAACCTACAATAACAAAGAAAAAGAGATCAAATATTTTGAGAAATAAATTCCTTCTTTTAAAAAAGAAAATACTCAAAGCAGCGATCAATAAAAATAAGACCCCAAAAACGATAAAAGGTGTGATGCCTGTTTTTGTTTTGTAGGCATCAAAATAATTTAGCAGGATCTTTTTCTCACTCACGACTGGTAGCCCGTTCAATTTAGAACTATCAAAAGCCATTAACAGGTAATCAGGTAAAAACATCGCTTCGCGGTTTGTTACTTTCTTATCCATTGGTTTTCCAAGGAGCATGTCAATGCCTAGTTTGCTCCACTGCTGACCGCCTCTGTCAAGATAGACATGTATTAAATTCCTGAATGTGGTACCAGGTTTTGGTAAAATATTTTTTGATTCAATTTGTTTGCCCGCTGCTTTCTCCAGCATATCACGAAGGCGGCTCGTGCAGTTGTCATAATTAAAATCGTAGCGGTAATATTTGTTTTCTTCTTTTGCATTTTCAAAAAGCGCTGCTACCATTCTTTGTTTTTCTTCACAGGAAAGATTTATTGCCTGTTCCGTAATTCCTCTTTTGTAATATTCATACTCATATAAAAAAGAAGATATAGTATCTATCGAAACAAAATAAAGCAGTTTGCCTTTTACAAATTTTGTATAGAATTCGGGATCATAATAATCGAAAGTGCCATAGTTGAAAACAAGATCAGCATTGTTATTGCTATCAACTACTCTTAATGCACTATGGCCGAATGTTGAGTAAAGTTCTGTGCCGGGTGTGCAGGTGAGTAAGCTGATGCGGATGCCACAACTATCTGTTTGTGCTGGAGAAAAGTAAAAAGTAAAAAGTAAAAATGTAAAAAGCAGTCGCTTCACGAAAGATTGTTTTGGTAAATGTAAAAGTTTATTTCACGCAAAGAAGCTAAGGTTTCGCTAAGACGCAAAGAATCTTAGCGGCTTTTGTATTTGATCTCTGCGTCTTAGCGTGAAATTAAATGCTGAATAGAATTGAAAAAGTACAAGAGTGCGACGCAAGGGACGATGATAGTAGTAATGCAGATGACTACATAAACCTCATCATCCATCTTCTTCTCCTTAAGGAGAAGAAGCGGTGCTTCAATGCAAAGCCATGCTACATATCTTCCATTTCATCGCTATTGCAATTCCAAACTAATGAGTAAAGATTTTATCTAAGTCACCCCTTTAGGGGGACAGGGGGTGGGATTTTACTTCCTGCTATAATTCGGCGCTTCTCTTGTTATTTCAATATCATGCGCATGACTTTCCTTCATTCCGGCATTGGTGATCTTAACAAACGTGGCCTTCTTTAGATCATCAATGCTCGCTGCACCGCAATAACCCATACCTGCCCGAAGTCCACCGGTATATTGATAAACGATCTCTTTCAATGTACCTTTGTATGCAACACGACCTTCAATGCCTTCGGGAACAAATTTCTTTACATCATCTTCCACATCCTGGAAATAACGATCACTGCTGCCGGTAGCCATAGCACCAAGTGAACCCATGCCACGGTATTCTTTGAATTTTCTTCCTTCATAAATGATGGTTTCACCCGGACTTTCTTCGGTGCCTGCAAAAATACTTCCCATCATTACACAATCGGCGCCGGCTGCCAAGTGCTTTTACCATATCGCCTGTATAACGAATACCACCATCAGCGATCAACGGAATATTTTTTTGTTTTAATGCAGCAGATGCTTCCATCACAGCAGTGAGTTGCGGTACACCGGCACCTGCAACAATTCTTGTTGTACAAATAGAACCGGGACCAATACCAACTTTCACTGCATCAGCACCTGCTTCTGCCAATGCTTTTGCACCTGCAGCAGTGCCTACATTACCTGCGATCACATTTATATTTTTAAAATTCTTTTTTACATCTTTCAATGCATTAATGACTCCTTTGCTATGACCATGTGCACTATCAAGGCAATCACATCAACACCTACATTTTGTAAGGCAGCAACCCGATCAAGCATATCTCTTGTAATACCAACACCTGCACCAACCAATAATCTTCCAAAAGAATCTTTCACTGCATTAGGATGACTTTTTAATTTTAAAATATCACTGTAAGTAAATAAGTCCTATCAGTTTTCCTTGTTTATTAACGATCGGAAATTTTTCAACTTTTGTTTTCTTGAAAAGCTGTTCTGCTTTTTTCAGATCGGTTCCTTCGGGTGCAGTGTAAAGATTTTCTTTTGTCATTACTTCACTCACTTTTCTTTGGGATCATCTTCAAAACGAAGATCACGGTTGGTAAGAATGCCAACCAGTTTACCAGCTTTATCAATAATAGGAATACCACCGATCTTATTTTCTCTCATCAACTTCAATGCATCACCGATAGTAGCATTTGCCAGTAATGTAACCGGATCAAGTATCAAACCGCTTTCACTTCTTTTTACTTTACGCACCTGCTCTGCCTGTTTTTCAATGCTCATGTTCTTGTGTAGAATACCCAGGCCACCTTCTCTTGCCAGTGCAATGGCAAGAGTAGCTTCAGTTACCGTATCCATTGCTGCCGAAAGCAGGGGCACATTCAGTGTAATGTCTTTTGTAAGCCGGGTTTTGATATCTACATCACGGGGCAGTACCTGGCTATAGCCGGGCATCAAAAGTACATCATCAAAGGTTAGGCCTTCGCCGAAAAATTTTTGGGATTGTTGTCTGTGGAGGGAGATATTTCTTGTTGCCATGTGCAAAGATAAGGCGGCAGGTATAAAGTCGAAAATGAATTTTTGGTGACCGGCTTTTGTAATTCTATTAAGGTTCTCGTTGCGTCGCACTCGTTCGTACTTTCTGTTCGCTATTCGACATCGCTGTGTTTCTCTATTTGTCACCCTGAGCAAAGCGAAGGGCTATTCAGCTTTTTATTTCTCGCAGCGATCGCAACGATTATGCGACGCAGCGTTGTGTCCAATGTTTCTTTGCGTATCGCTGCGTGAAATTGTATTTTAAAATTAACGGATCAATGTCACCGTTCCTTTCTTAAATACTTTTGTTTTGTATCACGGTTTGTATAGCTAAGCATCCAAACAAATACGCCGGGTTGTTGTGGAATTCCTTTTATCGTTCCATCCCACCTGTCTTGCCAGTTTGTTGATCGAAACACCAATTGCCCCCAACGATTATAAACTTTGAATTCATAGTTATCAGCCTTTAATGCATTATGCGGACCAAACTTATCATTGAGCCGATCATTATTAGGAGTAAAAGCGGTAGGTACATCACTGTTACAGAAGTCAAGAACGGTAAGTGTTTTAGTTGCACTATCACTACAACCAAGTGCCAGGTTAGTGACGAGTAATTTTACCGGGTATTTTATTTCCCTGCCAGGATTTGGAAAAAGAAAAGGTGGAGGATCTTTTACTAAACTCGTTCCAACAGATCCGTAAGTCCATCGCCATGTATCAATGCTTCCGGTGCTTGTATTTTTAATTGAAAGTTTATCTTCCGGGCAAATGATATTTTCCATTTCAAAAGACGCTTTCACTTCATTATTCAATGCGATCACAACAGTTGATGTGTCTGTGCATACTCCATTACTCACGAACAATTTTATATTATTCGTACTTGATGCCGAAGCAATAATAGATGTGCTTGGAGTAAGTACTGCCGGAAAATTGTTGATGTTCCATTTCCAATAGTTCACATCATGAGCTCCATTATGCGAAAAGAAAACGGTGTCTTTCAAACATCCATATAAAATGTTGTATTGAAAATCTGCTGATACGGTATCAACTGTAGTAAATGATAGTGATTGCAAAGGTGTTTCCTGTCCGCATTCATCTATTACTACATTGCCATCGCTTCCGGGTTTTAATGAAACAGTGTATGTTCCCTTTGTATAAATAGGAGAAGAAAATTTTACAACAACATAGTCTGTTTTACCATTAATGCAATTTCCGAATGCGCCAATAACATTAACAGGGAAGGACCGGATACAGAAAAATCAGTTCCGTTTGAAGCAATAGTACTGCAGTCTATTTTTTTCGGAAAATATATTTTTATTGAATCAGGTGCACAACCGGGTTTACCAACACTATCTGCAAATATGGGTTGTGGTTTCAAATAAGTAAACGGAATGTTTTCATTAGCAGGAATTACATTATCACAATTGTCACGAAGCGTATTACCATCGCTACCATTATTAATAACGAGACTATAATTGCCGGTAGCAAGCGGTGCAGCCAGTGTTAATGTTATTTCATCGAAATCAAAACCAAAACCACAGGAGTCAGGCAATGCGGATGTAACAGTTGTTACAGCAGGAAGCAAACTGAATTCTGAACCACTGGCAGTAAAGCTTGTGCATTTCACTTTTTTATTAAGCTTTACAGTAATTTTTGTTCCATCACAATCCGGTTTTGCATTACTTAAGTGAGGAATGTTTGGATCTGTGATAACAGCGGTGCCACCACCAAAAGAAAGATCATAACCGCTTTGCCCATCAGTGAAATGACTTATCATTAAAATGTATTCATGACCAACAATAAGATTCGGCATAGCAGCGAATGTTGGTAAATTACTAGCAGGATTGGAGCCGCATTGTATGGAATTAATACCAGCTGCTGATGCACCGGTAGGACCATAAGTGCCTGCCCAGTTCCCGGTTACAACTAAAGTATTATTTGTAAAAATATCATCAGGGTTATGTCCGGTTATATCCCATAATTGCCAGTCATAGTCTTCGTTTGCGGATAAAGGAGTTATTAGAAATCCCAATGTGCCGGATGCGTAACAAGTGAATTTATAGAAATAAGGATTTTTATTCTGATAGCTTGATCCTGGTTGGGTAGAATTTGAACAACCGGGAACAAATATGCTGACAGTTGCACAAATAGGAACAGAAGCCTGGTTAAAAACAGTAGTGCCACAAACCGGGAATGCAGTGGAAGGAGTTTGTCCTAAATTGGTACATGTCTGGCCAAATGTGATGGTTGCATGAAAAACAAGAACTAACAAAACCACAAAGTATTTCCGCAGCAACTTTAAGGGCATAAAATGAGATAAATGTTTTCTTTACTGCACTTGAGACAATAACAACGGTTAAAACGTTGCCCCACTCATCAATCAGCGCAAACTATATAACTTTTAGGTGAATGATATTATTGCATCCTGCAATTCCTGGTCCAAAAATAGACCGATTGGTTCAATTCAATTTGTAAAGTTTTCCCGGTAAAGTGGCAACTACACCCTGCAATTCAAGATTGAGTATTGCAACAGCCATTGAGCTGCTGCTTAAACCACTTTTAAAGTTCAGTTCGTCAACATGAACCAGGTCTTTTTCTTTTAAAATATCAACAATAATTTTTTCATCTTTTGATAACTCAATAAATAATTCTTTCTGACTCCTGACTCCCGGCTTCTGACTTTTTTCTTCCCATCCCATCACTTCAATTAATTCTTCTGCATCAGTAAGCAGCATTGCTTTATTATTTCGTATTAAAAAATTACAGCCTGCACTTTTATTATCATTTACTCTTCCGGGCAATGCAAATACATCTTTGTTATAACCGTTTGCTAATTCAGCAGTGATCATGCTGCCGCCTTTTTCTCCTGTTTCAATTACAACAGTTGCATCACTCATGCCAGCAACAATTCTGTTGCGTGTTGGAAAATTATGTTTGTCTGGTTTTGTATTACTTCGAAATTCTGTCAATAGTCCCCCGCCATGTTTCAGCATTTCCTTTGCAAGGTTTGAATGTTCGGGAGGGTAGATCTGGTCGAGGCCATGACCTAATACACCAACTGTAGCCAAATTATTTTTAAAAGCTGTTTTATGTGCTATCGCATCAATGCCAAATGCCATGCCGCTGACAACAAGAATATTTTGCGATGAAAGCTCTTTTACTAAATTTTCTGTTTGTTGTTTACCATACTCTGTGTGATTTCTTGTTCCAATGATAGCAACAACTTTTGATGCATTCAGATCAGCATCGCCTTTGTAAAAAAGAAGGGTAGGAGAGTCGTAACAATTCAGCAATCGTTTTGGATAATTTTTATCAGTAAGAAATAAAGGTGTGATCTTATATTTTTCAATGAACTTTATTTCTTCTTCTGCATTTGAAAAATCAGTGAATGCTTTTATCGCCTTTGCTCTTACTTCACCTATGCCTTCGATCTTTTCAAGTAATTGTTGTTTTGCTTTGAAGATCTTTTCAGCAGAACCAAACTCTTGTGCAAGAATCTTTGCATGCACACAACCAATGTTGGGGACTTCAGTTAAAGCGAGTTGATATAAGAGTTCGGAGTGCAATAATGGATAATTGATAATTGGCAATTTACAAAACGAAGGAGTAATTATCAGTTATCCATTAATAAATTATCAATTCTTTACTGGCTGATCACTTTCATCTCCGTTCTTCTGTTCATTGCTTTTCCTTCTTCGGTTTTATTATCGGCAACAGGTTGTGTTTCTCCAAAACCTTTGGCGGAAAGTCTTGTGGCCGGGATGCCTTTTGAGATAAGGTAAGTGACAACGGATTTTGCACGGTTATTTGACAAAGTGAGATTATCAGCGGGTTTGCCTACATTATCAGTATGTCCGCCGATCTGGATCTTTACAGAAGGGTTATCATTCATTAATTGCACCACTATATCAAGTTCTGTTTCTGATTCTGCTTTGAGATCAAATTTGTTTACATCAAAGAAAACATTCTTCAGTACAACGGATGCGTTGGCTTCTATCGGCTGAAGAGGAATATTTTTTTCATAAGTGGAGTCCGGCGAATGATTGGTCAGGGAAAAATTATCTGAATAAAATAAATAGCCTTTCCTGTTTACATTGAATGCATAATCTTTTCCAACAGGAAGTGTGATCAGGTAATTTCCTTTTTCATCTGTCTGAACTTTTGAGATCATTTGTTTTGTATTCAGATCAATAAGCTCAACAGCAGACGGCAAACCTTTGGTTGTTTTTTTATCAAACACTTGCCCTTTTACCCAAAGAGTTTTATTAGGGCGGATATTTTCTGGTAATATAAAACTATAAATGTCTAAGCCCCCTTTACTATCAGAACGATCGCTGGCATAATAAGCCGTCTTTGCATCGGCTGCAATAAACAATGTTCCTTCTTTATAAATTGTGTTGATCGGGTAGCCAAGATTTTCAGGTATACTCCAATCACCTTTCGGTCCCTTTCTTGCATAAAAGAGATCGTCTTCACCATAACCTAACAAACCAGACGATGTAAAAAATAATGTTTGATTATCGGCATGAATAAATGGACATGATTCATCACCGGAAGTATTTATTTGCGGGCCAAGATTTTCAGGCGTTGTCCATTCACCATTTAATTGTAAATGCGAAACATAAATATCACTGCCCCCATAACCACCTGTTCTTCTGCTTGCAAAATACAGATCTCTTTTATCTGGTGAAAGACATGGTTGTGATTCCCATTGATCCGTATTTATTTTACCACCAAGATTAAGAGCTTCACTCCAGCCTTGTGGGGTATTAAATGAAATATAAATATCGCAACTTCCCCAACCATCTTTTCTGTTGCATGCAGTAAACACCAGCCATTCTCCGTCTTGTGAGATCATTTGTGCGCCTTCATTCTGATCAGTATTTACATTGCCACCAAGGGGGGCTGCTTTTACCCAATCTTTACCATCCCATTTTGCAGAAAAAAAATCTTCATCAAAACCGCGAAGTCTTCTTGTAAAGAAAAATTCTTTACCATCAATAGTTAAACAAGGAAGGTATTCTGATTCTGCACTATTGATCCTGTCACCGGCATTTTTAGGGGCAAACTCATAATTACGTCCTGCATTCTTTTTTTCCTGGGCAACTGCAAATTCAAAGCAACGTTTGCGAAACTCACCCGCCTTGCGACTTGCCTCTCCTAATTTTTGGTTTGATAAATATTCATTAATTGTATTCAACGCTTTATCAAAATTTCCCATGCCGGCAAGATTAATCGAATAAGGAAGCTTATAAACTTTAGTGGCAGCAGTATCTTTTCTCAATGCTTTTTCATAATACTCAACAGACAGGTCAGGCTTTCTTGTTTGACCATAAACACCAGCAAGCGATAAATAAGCGTCAGTATAATTTGAGTCCAGGTAA
The DNA here is from genome assembly GCA_963746915.1 of uncultured Bacteroidota bacterium. Classification (GTDB taxonomy): domain Bacteria; phylum Bacteroidota; class Bacteroidia; order Chitinophagales; family Chitinophagaceae; genus VBAS01. The sequence continues at coordinate 145,035 of CAVVDD010000001.1, forward strand.
ATAGCTTGTAAAAAATAACTGATGGCATCATCGTACCTGTCTTCGGTTGCCTTTGCCAATCCTTCATTATACATTTTGATTGCCCGTGGATTTATTTTCGCAGGATTTGAGACTTGCGCCGAAGAATAATTGGCAATTAACAATTGGCAACAGGCAAAGAGTAAGATGTACAGATATTTTTTCATGAATATTGCAGAAATATAATAACGAATCTACTTATTTTTTATTCCTTGAAAGGCAAATAAATGTTAAGAGGAATCAGAAGGAATAATGGTTGCATTAGGAACACTGTGGACTGTTGTCTGTCGTCCGTGGTCTATTAAGGCACATTAATATACTTATGTATCTGCAGGCTCAGTTCCCACTGCGGATGAGCTTTAATATAATCAATGATCAATGGAGTAATTTCAGCGGCTTTATCCCATTCAGGTTGTAAAAAAAGTTTGCAGGATGGAGAAACCAATGCAGCATATTTTTCTGCCCAATCAAAATCACTTTTATTAAAAACAACAATTTTTAATTCATTTGCCAGTGGAACAATTCCTGGTAATGGAGCTTTGAATTTTTTTGGTGATAAACAGATCCAATCCCATGAACCGCTTAGCGGATGAGCTCCTGAAGTTTCAATATGAGTTTTTAAACCAGCAGCCTGTAATTCTTTTGTTAACTCAGTAAGATCATGCATCAAAGGTTCGCCACCTGTTATTACAACTATTTTTGCCGGAGTCTTCTCAACTTCAAACTTCAAACTTCGAACTTCAAACCTGGGATGTTTCTCTGCATCCCAACTATCTTTTACATCACACCAAACACAACCAACATCACAACCACCTAATCTTATAAAATAAGCAGCTTTGCCCTGGTGAAAACCTTCACCTTGTAAAGTATAAAAATGTTCCATCACGGGAAGTGATAGTATCAATTTCAGATTTTAGATTTACGATTTCGGATTTCATGAGATGCAAAGGTACTAATGAGTAGTTCTATTCAATTTTCGGCTTTGTGTGATGGCAAGTCTTCCCCTTCGGGGGAGATTTAGAGGGGGCTTTTTAGTTTTTCATCATACAAGATCTGTAAGTATTATTCAGCAATGCAGCGATCGTCATAGGTCCTACACCGCCCGGCACCGGGGTTATCCATGAACATTTTGGAGCAACGTTTTCATAATCTACATCACCTCTTAATCTAAATCCACTTTTTTTAGTTGCATCAGCAACACGGGTAATGCCAACGTCAATTACGATCGCACCTTCTTTTACCCAATCTTCAGTTACAAAACCTGGTTTTCCCAAGGCGGCAACAATTATATCTGCATTCCGACAGAGCTCTGCAATATTTTTTGTTTTGGAATGACAAAGTGTGACAGTACAATTGCCTGGATTTTTATTTTCACTTAATAAAATACTCATTGGCCTTCCAACAATATTACTGCGACCGATCACTACTGCATGCATTCCCGCCGTATTGATCTTATAATGTTCCAGCATCAGCATAATGCCATGCGGCGTAGCAGAAATAAAAGTTGGCGATCCCAGAACCATTCTTCCAACACTTACCGGGTGAAAGCCATCAACATCTTTATCAGGGTCAATAGTATTGATGACCTTATCATCAGAAATATGTTTTGGTAAAGGAAGCTGAACAAGGATCCCATCAACATCGGGATCATGATTTAATTTCTCTATCTGTTCCAACAATAAATGTTCTGAAATGTCTGCTTCAAATCTTATAAGGGTTGATTTGAAACCCACTTCCTCGCATGATTTTACTTTTGAAGCAACATAAGTTTCACTGGCGCCATCATTGCCAACTAATATTGCTGCGAGGTGCGGAACTTTTTTTCCTTCAGTGAAGAGCTGCGCTACATCTATTTTCAATTGATCTTTTACCGATTGCGATACTTTCTTACCATCTAAGATTTGCATGGCGCAAAGGTAGTTTTGTGAGCTATGCAGCCCAAACTGTAATGATTAATTATTTTGAAAGAACACATCCAGATTTTAACTTACATTAAAATTAACTGCTTGACCAGGCCACTGCTTCTTCTTTTATTTCTTTCCATTCATTTAATTGTAAACGGGCAAACAGTTCGTCGTCCTGTTGCTGCAGTTTATACTGGTCTTGGTTCTTATAGTAATAATCACATTGATGTTTTTTCTTTTTCAAATAACCAGGCGTCTTTGGCACAAATGAAAAACGCTTCAGTTGGAGCTTATGGTGAAAGAAGATTTATGCTAAATGAATTGAGTCTTTATCAATTTGCGATCGCCGTGCCAACCAACTCTGGAAATTTTGGTTTTCAGGCAGGTTATTTTGGATTTAGTGATTACAATGAATCGCAAATGGGTCTTGCTTATGCAAGAAAACTTGGAAGCAAAGTTGATATTGGTGTTCAATTTAACTATAATGGCATCCAGGCAATTGGTTATGGTAATTCATCTGCTATCAATTTTGAGATCGGAGCAGTTCTTCATTTAACCGATAAGTTAAATGGCGGTGTGCACGTATACAATCCTGTTGGAGGCAAGTTTGGAAAAAATGCAGATGAGAAATTAGCATCTATATATACAGTTGGTTTAGGTTATGAAGCTTCTGATAAATTTTTTATGAGCGCCGAAATAGAGAAAGAAGAGAATCAAACTGTGGGTATAAATGCAGGCTTACAGTATAAGCTTTTGCCACAGTTCATGATCAGGGCTGGTATTGTCACCAATACTTCCGTTTTATATGGAGGGGCAAGTTTGTTTTTAAAAACTTTTCGTCTTGATGTCGTGGCGAGTTATCATCCACAACTTGGGGTAACTCCGGGTCTGCTTCTCATTTATGATTTTAAGAAGAAAGAAAATTGAAAAAGTTTTTTTTTATATTACTGATTACTCAGCTTTCACTACTCATAACATATGCGCAAGAAACTCCAATTTCAACGATCGAGCAACAATTGGAAAATCTTACTGATGTTGACCAGGCTGAAACCGAAGATGACAGTTATCATCAGCAATGGGAAAGATTTAGAAAAAATCCACTTAATTTAAATACGGCTGATGAAAATGATCTGCGTGAACTGAAAATTCTTTCAGGATTGCAGATAGCAAATCTTATTTCATACAGAAAATTGGTTGGAAAATTCATCAGTATTTATGAATTGCAGGCTGTTCCTTCCTGGGATACTCAAATCATAAAAAAACTTTTGCCTTTTATTACAGTTGCTGAACCAATAGAACTTACAGAACTCTTTAAAACAAGATTCAAAGTAGGAGAACATACATTGTCATTTCGGTATTCCCAGGTGCTGGAGAAATCAGCAGGTTTTGAAAAAACAAGTACAGGGACAAAATATCTTGGCAGTCCGCCAAAACTTTTTTTTCGTTATCGATACCAGGATAAAAATTTATTACAATATGGAATAGTGGGAGATAAGGATGCGGGGGAACAATTTTTTAAAGGAGCTCAGAAATACGGATTTGATTTTTATTCTTTTCATTTGTTTGCAAGAAAGCTAGGCTCAGTACAAGCATTGGCATTGGGAGATTTTACAGTGAATATGGGACAAGGATTGATCCAATGGCAAAGTCTTGCATTCAGAAAAAGCGTGGATATACTTGGAATAAAAAGGCAATCACCGGTGCTCCGTCCTTATAATTCAGCAGGAGAATTTAGTTTTCATCGCGGCGCCGGTATTACTGTGCAAAAAGGAAAATTTGAAGCAACCGGTTTTATATCTTACAGAAAACTAAGTGCAAATTTTGCAGCGGATACTGTAACCTATGAAGAGTATATCACCTCTTTTCTTAATTCCGGGTATCATCGTACTGAATCTGAAGTTGAAGGCAGGCATAAGCTGGGACAACTTGCCCTTGGCGGAAACATAAAATATAGAGCCAGTAATTGGCAGGTCGGGCTTAATGCTATCAATTTTAATTTCTCTTCACCTGTACAAAAAAGACAGGAGCCATATAATCTTTATGCTATAAGTGGTAAAAATTGGGGTAACTATAGTATTGATTATAGCTATACTCATCGAAACCTTCATTTTTTTGGAGAAGCTGCAGTTGATAAAAATTTCAATAAGGCATTTCTAAATGGATTATTGATAAGTGTGGATCCACGGGTTGATATTTCATTTCTTCATCGCAATATCGATCCGCAATATCAATCCAATAATGGAAATGCATTTACTGAAAATACATATCCAACAAATGAAAATGGTTTGTATTCGGGCATCAGTATACGACCTGCTTCGGCATGGCGCTTTGATGCATATATTGATATTTATAAATTTCCCTGGTTAAAATATTTGGTAGATGCACCAAGCCAGGGAAAAGATTTTTTGGCACAAATAACTTATACACCGAACAGACAACTTGAAGTGTATACAAGATATCGGAGTGAATCAAAACAAGGAAATCAACCCGATAATAATCTTGCGACGAATTATCTTGTATCACTGCCACGGCAAAATTGGAGAACACAGATCAGTGTTAAAGATAAATCAATCTTTTGCCGTCAGGAGCCGAACTGAATTATTATGGTATGATAAGAATGGCAAAAATGCAGAAAGAGGATTTCTAACTTTTTTTGATGTTATTTATAAACCATTACTAAAAAACTATAGTGCCAATATCCGGCTTCAGTATTTTGAAACGGATGATTATAATTCCAGGATCTATGCATATGAGAACGATGTTCTTTTTTATTATTCGATCCCTGCTTTTTATGATAAGGGATACAGGTATTATTTAAATGTCAATTATGACTTGAATTCATCTATTTCATTTTGGTTAAAATGGTCACAGACCATATATCATGATGTAGAATCTATCGGGTCGGGATTGGATGAGATCCCGGGCTCAAAAAAATCTGAGATAAGAATAATGGCGAGAATTGTTTTTTGAGCTATTAACACTTGTTAGTTTCTCCTTTGAAAGTTTGTTAAAAATTTGTTTATATTGTCGCAGCATTTTTAAAAAAAATTACTGTCTTATTACGCGTATTCTTACTCCATGAAAATGTAACATTTAAGGCTCAAAATCAAGTATTTATTTAACCAAAAATTGATCTCCACATGAGAAAATTTGCATCACTATTTGTGACGGCGATACTATGCTCAATGCTGGTATTCGCTCAGAACCGGAGTGTTTCCGGTACTGTAACCGATGCAAATGGTAAACCAATACCATTTGCTTCTATTACTGTAAAAGGCACCAAGAATGGGGTGACGGCCGACGCCGATGGAAAATTCACTATTAAAAGTGTTACTTCTGGCACTGTGCTATTAATTACATCGGTCGGTTTTGATGACAGAGAAATAACGGTTGGTACTTCCGACAATGTATCGGTATCGTTAGCACCTACAGCTGGCAGTAACCTGACAGAAGTAGTTGTTACCAGTGCATTTGGGATAAAGAAATCTCAAAGAACGACACCTTACAGCTCACAAGTTGTAAAAAGCGAACAGCTTAATATCATTCCACAAACCAATATTGTTGATGCATTGGCAGGTAAAATTGCCGGTGTTCAGTCAAGATCACAATCCAATGCAAAACTTGGAGCAGGCGATCAGGATTTTTTACGTATCCGCGGTGGTTTATCATTGGGAGATGTTGGTCCTATTTTTATTGTTGATGGTACCATCGTAAACGCTTTTGACATAAACCCTGACGATGTTGAAGATGTATCAGTATTAAAAGGAGCAAATGCTACGGCTTTGTTTGGTGAAAGAGCAAAGGGCGGTGCTATAGTTATTACAACAAAGAAAAGAGGTCCAAAGCAAGGAATTGGGGTTGAGTTTACTCAAAGTGTGATGGCTGACAATGTATATGTTCTTCCGGAGTATCAAAATCTTTATTCTGGTGGTGGTTCAAGTGCACTTACACAATATCACTATGCTCCAGGTCAGCCTGCAGAGTGGCAAGCATTGGATGGTAAATACTTTCCGGATTATACGGATGATGCCAGCTGGGGCCCACGCATGGCAGGCCAGGAATATATTCCCTGGTATGCATGGTTCCCTGGTCACCAGTATTCATTTAAAACAGCTCCGCTTGTAGCGCAACCAGACAATGCAAGGGACTTTTGGAATACAGGTGTTACAAGCACTACTAATGCTGCATTTTCCAAAAATGGTCCCGGGTATTCCACCCGGATGTCTTATAGTAATCAGATATATAAAAGGCCTGTTACCGAGCACAAACTCAAAGCGTAATAATATTTTCTTTTCAGGTACAGCTGATCTGAGTGAACATTTTACAGTGGGTGTTAATGCTACTTATTCTACCACAACAGTTCGCGGTGAATTTGTAGATGGTTATGCAAACCAGTCAGCCGGTTCATTTAACCAATGGTTCCATAGGCATAATGATATGAACATTATGAGAGAACTTGCAGGAATGAGAGCCCCCAATGGCAATTTAATGTCGTGGAATTTTTATACTAATCCTGATGGTGCTGGTGGTTATGATGATATCAATGGAAACTATTGGTATAATTATTATGATTATTTCGCAAACAAGAATTATGTCAATGGAAGAGATCGTCTCTTCGGCGATTTCTCCATCCGTTATAAATTGAATAATCATTTTAATGTAAAAGCAACGATCCGTAAAAACCAGTTAACGACTTACACTGAGAATATTACAACATCATTGCTTGAGCAGAGTGCTCGTCAATCAGGTGTTTTGGCTGAGTATGTCACCCAGAATACTTTTTACAGTGAATATAATTATGAAGGTCTTGCTACTTATTCTAATAGTTATTTTGATAATAAGCTTGCCTTCAATATTACGGGTGGAGGCAATGTATTAAGAACTCTTTATAAAGACAATACTGCAAGTACAGCGAATGGTTTGAATATTCCGGATTTGTATTCTATTTCAAACTCAGCAGCACAGCCAACAGTTGGAAATACCCGCCAGGCTTCAAGAGTGAATTCACTTGTTCGCATCTGGTGACCTTGAGTGGAACAAATATGCAAGTGTAACATTTGCTGTTCGTAATGACTGGTATTCTACTTTGGATCCGAAGATCGGGAATAGCCTGTTTTCACCATCAGTAGGTGCAAGTTTTATATTGAGTGAGTTCACAAAGGGTAGTCTTCCATGGTTGAGCTTTGCTAAAGTATTTGGAAGCTGGGGTAAAAAACCTACTTCAATTGGAATTTATACGAACAACTTTGGATATAGTCCTGCTTCGGTGCTTTGGAACGGTAACTTCCTGATGGGCACACCTAATTCAGTGGTTGATGAAAATCTGAAAGGTTCACTGGTAACAACATACGAAGCTGGTATTGATCTCCGGTTATTCAAAAACCGTTTTGGGGTGAATTTTGTTTATTATAATGAGGATAATGATCTTGAGCCTTTGTCTGTTCAGGTGGATCCAGTGAGTGGTTTCACGAACCTGGTTGTAAATGCAGTGCATGTAAAACGTGAGGGAATTGAATTGCAGTTGAATGCTTCCATTATAAAAGGAAAAGATCTTACATGGGATGCAACGGCAACATTTGGTTATTTGATCAAGAACCCGATAAAAAATCTTTATCAGAACCAGCAAAGAGTATTGTTAGCAGGTGGTTCGTTTGGAACTCGTTTTGCCCGTGCTTTCCAGGAATTAGGTTCAGATTGGGGTCAGCTAATTGGTGGTGGTATCAAGCGTAATGCTGAAGGTTTAATGGTTGTTGACCCTAGTACCGGTTTTATATTCGTGATCTTGATAAACATTGGGGCTCAGTTGTTCCAAAAGCAACTGGTGGTTTTATCAATACATTGAGCTTACAAAAACTTTGTTTTAAACTTCAGTCTTGATTATCAAATAGGCGGTAAATTCTTCTCGCTGTCTGAAAGCTGGGGTTAGTTCTCTGGTACTTTTTGCTGAGACTGCAGCTACAAATGATAAAGGAAATAATGTTCGTGATGCAGTTGCCAATGGAGGTGGAGTACATGTGGTTGGTGTAAGTTCAGTTGATGAAAAAACACCGGTTGATAAGTATGTTAGCAGCTATCACTATTTCCACCAGTTCTTCAGCCGTAAAGTTGCAGAACCGTTTATTCATGATCTTACTTATGTTAAGATCAGGGAAGCAAGTTTGTCCTATCGTATACCTGTTAAAAAGATCGGTAACCTTGGCAATTATGTTCAGGGTGCGACAATCTCACTTATTGCACGTAACCCATGGATCATTTATAGAGATTCTAAGAATTTTGATCCCTCAGAGATTTCAGGAGTACAAGGTGAGGATGGACAATTGCCAGGTGTACGTTCTTTAGGCGCAAGTCTGAAATTCGTATTCTAAAATTTTTAATAATAAAAATATTTTTAAAATGAAACTTATAAAACTCACATCAATGGTGCTCACTGCTGGCTTGATCATCTCAGGCTTTGGATGCACCAAAAAAATTGATGAGTTCGGAGATATAAACGTGAACCCGGGTATAGTGGCAGAAGCTAATACAGCAGCGCTTCTTACAAATGTACTATCCGGTATGGGAGGCGAGGCATGGCAGGTAAACCCCGGTCTCTACGCTCAGCTATATTCTGAAACTCAATACACCGAAAATTCAAGATACGCAAAGATTACAACCTGATTTTGGTGGTTATTATTCAGGTGTTTTGTATGATCTGGTAAATATCATAAAATTAAACACAGATCCTGAAACAGCGGCTAAGGCCTTAGCGAATGGCTCAAACGCAAACCAAATTGCCACTGCAAGAATTCTTAAAGCATGGTGGTTTCTTCGTGTAACAGATCTGTGGGGAGATATTCCTTATTTCCAGGCATTGAATTTTAATGGACAAATTCCTTACGACAAACAACAAGATATTTACACAGACCTTTTTAAGGAATTGAAAGCAGCAATCGCACAATTTGACGGTGGTGCTACTGTAAAAGGAGATATTCTTCTTGATGGAAATATTACTGCATGGAAAAAATTTGCCAATTCACTTCGCATGATCATGGCATTGCGCCTGTCTTCAGTTGATGCTGTGAAAGGGAAAACAGAATTTCTTGATGCCATGGGTGCAAGCGGTGGATATCTGAGCACTAATGCTGACGATATACAATTGGTTTATCCCGGGGGTAATTATAGCAGCGTATTTTATACTTATTATAATTTAACGCTACGTTCTGACTATGCAATAAGCAAAACTGTTTCAGATTTTATGAATCCATCTGGTGACAGACGTATTAATGCATGGGGTTCTTCTACTGTAGGATTTACATACGGGTTAGAAAGAAATGATGCGATTGCATTTGCATCTGCCAATCCTAATTGGGCAAGGATTATGAATCCCTCAATAAGAACCGCTACACAACCAATGCCGATCATTACTTCATCTCAAATAACGCTTGCACGTGCAGAAGCAGCTCAAAGAGGATGGACTGCTGAGAGTGTGACCAATCTTTACAAAGCAGGAATTGAGCAGAACTGGAGACTATGGGGTGTTTATGATGCCACAGCAATTAATGCGTATATGCTTTATTCTAGTGTTGCTCTTACTGCAGGTACTGAACTTACAAAGATCATTACTCAACGATGGTTAGCTGCTTTTCCTGATGGGTTAGAAGCATGGAATATTACAAGAAGCACAGGGTTGCCTGTATTAACACCTGCACCAGGTACAGTTGCTCCCGCAGGTACATCTAAAATTATTCCTATTCGTATGGGTATTTCACAATCACATTTTGATTTGAATACTACAAATACAAATGCGGTAGCCGATCTTTATAAAATTGGTGGTGAAAAAGATTCACAATATGGTAAGATGTGGTGGGTAAAACCATAAATGATTTTAGAGAAATTGACAGCTAAAAAAAGTGGGATAAAATTATCCCACTTTTGTTTTTTAGAGCAATATTTGTATAACTTTATCACTGCCGTTCAACTGCAAACTTGTTATAATATGAGAAAAGTTCTACAGTCATTTTTTTTTATTTCCCTTCTAAGTTTAATAGTGATATCGTGTGAAAAAGAAAGTGAACCATTTCCTCCGGTTAAGTCGCAAGAAAAACCATCTATCAGTTTACCAGACGGCAATAATTTAATTAATGCTGCTTTGGATATTAGTAATACAGTGATCACAGCAGACATACTCGAGATCAGGAGAGATGCAACTAGCCCTGCGGATCTGAACAGGGTGCAGACAGTAAAAATTGCAAAAAGTAATTCTGTGCTTTCAGATCTAAGCGGCGCTGCTGTTACTGAGTTACCGAGGGATTTTTATCAAAGCCATCCCGATAATCCATTTGATGGTCAATTATGGACGGTAACTTTTCAACCGGGAGAGTTTGTAAAACATTTAAAAATTAATTTAAGAACGATCGATCTTGTATCGTTAGGTAGAGTAGGATTAGGTTTTCAACTTGCATCGGCAGATAATAATGCTGTGCTTAGTGCTTCACAAAACCAGGTAGCTGTAGAAATTGGTGCAAAAAACCAATGGGATGGTGTATATAGAGTTAAGTATAGATTATTTCACCCTACCAATCCAGACGTTACCGGTATTGGAACAATTCCGGAATGGGATTTTCTTTCCTCAGGACCTACTTCTATTGACTGGGATCTTGCAACAGTATTTATCAACTTTTCAACTAATGGCTTAACTTATTTTGGTGACGCTTCTGGTCCAAGTTTACAGGTTCGTATGACTGTTAATCCTGATAATACAGTATCCATTACAAATGTGGGATCAAGAGCAGCAGCTCTGGCATTCCCTCCATTAGTTGTTCCGCCAGGTGTTGTTAATCGATATGATCCGGCTACTAAAACATTTTACGTAGCCTATACATGGACGCCTGCTGGTTCTGGTACAAGAGAAAAGTATGATACACTTACTTATATAAGACCGAGATAGCATAAATCCGGTTGGTTATTTTTTCTAAGTCACCTTCTCATCTACGAAAAATTTATATTTTCAACGCACTGTTTAATTAACAAGCGTTAATTATATTTTTATTTCTATGTTAAATATTTGTTTATCTTGCCGCAGCATTTTTTGAAAATAAAATGTCTATTAAACCAACCTTTACCGTTGAAAATTTCATTTTCATTTAAAAATCAAGTATTTATTTAATCTAAATTGATCTCCACATGAGAAAAATTATGTCACTGTTACCAGTGCTGTTGCTTCTATGCACCTTTGCATTTGGTCAAACCCGTACGGTCTCAGGCACCGTAAAAAGCACAAATGGCGGACCGATTCCTTTTGCTACTATTACGGAAAATGGAACCAAAAATGCAGTCACCGCCGATGCAAATGGTGCCTTCACAATTACAATTAAAACTGGCTCCAAACTGACGATTTCTTCGGTTGGTCATGAGTCATTTGTCCTTACTCCCGGAGAGGGGGTTCAGACTGTTTCTCTTAATACTGGCGGCGATCTTTCTGAAGTGGTTGTTACTACCGCTTTAGGAGTTTCAAGGTCTAAGCGGTCTTTAGGATATGCAGCTCAGGAACTTAAAGGAGAACAACTTTCGCAAACTAAGCAGTATGATTTAAATACTGCTTTAGCAGGGAAGATCTCCGGTATTCAGGTTTTGGGTGGTTCAGGCGCAAAATTTGGTACATCAACATTAAGAATCAGAGGTATTAATAGTATAAATGGTAGTGCGCCTCCAATTTATGTGGTGGATGGTGTTATTACATCCGCTGCGAATGTGAATACTGATGATGTTGCTACTGTAACAGTGTTAAAAGGACCGGCCGCAACATCTTTATATGGTCAGCGTGGCGAACAAGGTGCTGTTGTAATTACTACCAAAAAAGGTTCAAGAAGTAAAGGTGTGGGTGTTGAAATTAATCAAAGCACTACGTTTGAACAAATTACTGGTTTACCAGAATACCAAAATGAATATATTGGAGGATACACTCAGAACTGGTCACATTTTACTTACAACCCGGCTACGGATGCTCCCGCATTATCTGCCATGAATGGGGCGAGATATATTGATTATAGTGGGGATGAAAGCTGGGGACCAAGAATTGATGGTCTTCCTTATGCACCATGGTATGCCTGGAATAAATGGGATCCTGATTACGCAAAGCAGGTTCCATTGGTTGCACATCCGGACAATGTCAAAGATTTTTATGAGATCGGAATTGCTTACAATACAAATGTTGCCATTTCTAAGGCAGGCGATGGTTACAGTACCCGTTTTTCATTTACTAACATTACCAGAACTGGAATTACTCCTAATAGTAAACAGAATAAAAATTACCTGGCCTGGAATATTAGTGTAACTCCTTTTTCAAAACTTACAATTAGTTCAACTATTAACGCATCGTTTACTAAACGTAATGCTGTGCCGGATGAAGGATATAGTCAGCAAACGATTGGTTCGTTTAACCAGTGGTTTCACAGGGATATTGACATGGCGAAGTTAAAAAATTACAAGAACCCTGATGGAACTTTCACATCATGGAATATTGGTGGCCCAAGAAATCCATCTCCCAAATACTGGGATAATCCTTATACAGAGGTTTATGAAAATCTAAATCGTAGTAACAACTCTACCTTGTTTGGAAATATTAATGCTACTTATAGCATATTAAAGAACCTGAAAGTAGGATTTAATGCTCAGGGCAACTATGCTTCAGCTTATGCTGATGGCAGGGTTGCTTCTGGTACGTTGGTTCTGGCCAATTTTAATACGGCACAAAGCCGCGGAAGAGAAAACACTTATATATGGGATCTTACATATGATAATAAATTCGGGGAAAATTTTACATTAAAAGCTGCTGGGTATGCTGAGATGAGATACATTCGTAACGAAAATATTAATGAAAGTACTGTTGGCGGATTAACCATTCCCGGCTATTATAATATTGCAGCTTCAAAAGACAGGCCAACTGTTTCTAATTCCTTTTCGGAAAAGCAGACAAAAAGTATTTATGGTTATACATCTCTCGGCTACAAGAATATGTTGTTCGCTGATCTGAATCTCAGGAATGACTGGTCATCTACATTACCAGCTGATAAAAACTCCTATCTCTATGGTGGTATTTCAGCGTCTTTTGTTTTTACCGAATTATTAAAAAATAAAAATATTTTATCATTTGGTAGAATTCGTGGTTCAGCCGGCCGTGTTGGTTCGGATACTGATCCTTATCTAATACACCAGGTATATACATTTAACGGTTTTTACGGATCTACTCCTTCTATGACGATACCAAATCAAATTCCTAATGAAGAACTGAAACCAGCTATATCGAATGCTTACGAAGCTGGTGTAGAGTTGAGATTTCTTAAAGACAGGATAAGGACTGACTTCAACTACTACGACCGTAAAATAGTAGACCAGATAATTTCTTTAACTCTTCCTGCTACAACAGGATTTTCAAGTGCCCTGGTGAATGCAGGTGAAATAAGAAACCATGGTATTGAAATTACATTAGGTGGTACAATTATTAAGAATAAGAATATTACCTGGGATGCCGATTTTAACTTAGCCAAAAACATTAACGAGATCAATGAATTGTATCCTGGTATTTCAAACTTCTTGTTTGGTAGTTTTGGATTCTCTGGTTCTCCTGCTATTACAGCTAACAGGGAAGTAGGAAAGCCTTTCGGTACTTTAATTGGAATTGGCTTTAAAAGAAATGCAGCCGGTGAAATCCTGGTTGATAATGATGGCTACCCATTAACCCAAAACAACGTAAACTTTGGTTCATTCCTGCCTGATTATACCGGAGGCTTTACCACAATGTTTAACTTTAAAGGATTTTATGCAGGATTGTCTATGGATTTCCAGATCGGTGGTAAATACATGTCAATTACAAACATGTTTAATGATTATTCAGGATTGGCTGCTGAAACTGCAGGATTAAATGAAAATGGCAAGCCTAGAAGAGATGATATTTCTACAGGTGGTGGTACTCTTTTCAATGGTATTGTTGAATCTACAGGAAAACCCAATACTACATATGCTGATACCCAGAATCTATATGAGAATGTTCTGTTCTCTTTATGGGAAAACTGGGTATATGATGCAACTTTTGTAAAAATAAGAGAAGTAAGTATAGGCTATAATCTGCCTTCAAAATGGGTATCAAAAATAGGAGGTCAAAGCGGTAGTTTTAGCATAATTACACAAAACCCATGGTTGATCTATGCTGATTCTAAAAAAATCGATCCATCACAATTGGAAGGAACATGGAATGAAGGTGGACAATTACCGGCTACAAAAAGCCTTGGATTCAATCTGAAAATAGTATTCTAATATTAAAATTGCATTCACATGAAAAAGATAATTGATAATAAATATGTACTGATGGCGATCATTACAATAGTAATGGCTTCCTGCAGTAAAATAGCAGACATTAATTATAGCCCGAACAGCCCTTCGGAACCGCAAACAGCGTTATTAATAACCAATGCTCAGCGACAGAGCGTTCCTGGTCTTATTGGTTCTATAACACCAAGACATTACGTTCAGTATACATCAGATGTCATTTACACCCAGGGGTCCCGATATTTCGATAAACTATTCGATTATAGTGGCACTTATTCCGGTCCATTAGCTGATCTTAACCTGGTAATTAAATTAAACACAGATCCAGAAACAAAATCGGAACCTTATGTATTAGGAGGCGGTTCGAATGCGAATCAAATTGCTTCTTCAAGAGTGTTAAGAGCCTTTATATTTCTTAATGCTACTGACAGGTGGGGCGACATCCCTTATAGCGAGGCATTGAAAGGAGAAGAAGAGCTTACTCCTAAATTTGATCTGCAAAAAGATGTTTATAATGATATATTCAAGGAATTAACTGAAGCAGTAGCGCAATTTGATGCTGCAGGAACTTTGAAGGGTGATATTCTCCTGGGAAATAGTATTCCAAAATGGAAAAAATTTGCCAACACGATCAAATTAGTCGCAGCATTGCATCTTTCTAAAATTGATGCTGCACTGGGAAAAGCTAAATTTAATGAAGCGTTGGCTTCTGGAGTTATTACTTCAAATGCAGATAATATTAAATACTCATATTTACTTGAAGCAGCAAACGAAAACCCTATATACAACAATTATGAAACTGCAAAACGATATGACTATGCGGTAAGTAAATATTTTATAGATACTCTTACAGTTACTGCTGACCCCAGGCTACCAGTATATGCAGACAAAACTGCTACCGGAACTTATGCGGGTATGCCTTATGGATTAGCTGCAGGTACTGGTTACAATTCAGGGACTATTGCTGTTCCCGGGAACGTTTCGCTTATTGGTAGTAAATTCAGAGTTCAAAATGCACCCACTGATATTTATAATTATGCCGGTGTATTGTTTGCCGTTGCGGAAGCAAGTAAGTTGGGTTGGATAACCGGAGCTCCTGATGATGCGGCAGCCAAGACTGCTTACGATGCTGGCATTGCTGCTTCTATGAGTCAGCACGGGATTGCTGGTGCGGCTGCTACTGCTTATGCGGCACAGCCATCTATTGTATATAACCCGGCAAATGCAATTGCCCAGATAATTTATCAAAAATACGTTGCTAATTTTATGTGTTATTCGTATGAAACCTGGGCAGATTGGAGAAGAACTGGTTTTCCTGTTTTGGTTCCAGCACCAGCAGCTTATACCAATCCAAAGGCAATTCCAAGAAGACAGGCATACAATTCTCAGGAAGCAAGCCTGAACACTGCGAATTATAATGCAGTAGTTGCCAGTCAGGGCCCCGATGAATTATTAACAAGGATATGGTGGGATAAACCTTAATAAACCGGTATTAAAATTTTTGGAAAGTGAGGTAATTTTACCTCACTTTTTTTTATTCAATATTTCTGAAACTTTGGCTTGTCACCTAATCGAAAATATTTTAATTATTAGAGAAGTTCTTCAACAACTTCTCTTCTGCAAAAAACATTTACCCTGAGTTATGGTTATGTAAGTTCAATAGGCAGGGTTATTACAGAAACAATGGTCTACCTGCGACACCGCTGATATTTGTAAATTTTTATTAAAGCACTTTACTATCGCAGAACTTTTTTTATTTTAACTTGCGTCTTCAATTTAAATCAAATGGATCAACCTCAACAGCCCAATCAACTTAATATAGAAATATCTGAAGAAGTAGCGGAAGGATCTTATGCTAATCTTGCTATCATTACACATTCTCACGCAGAGTTTGTAATTGATTTTGTGAACGTGATGCCGGGCACGCCAAAGAGTAAAGTGAAATCAAGAATAATTTTTACACCACAGCATGCTAAAAGGTTTATGAAGGCGCTGACAGAAAATATTTCACGTTATGAAGTAGCCAATGGAACAATAAAGGATCTGGAAGATATTCAACTACCACTCAATTTTGGAGGACCATCGGCGCAGGCTTGACCCCCTGTCCCCCTAAAGGGGAGACTTAGGTAATGAAACATTTCTTTTTGATCATTCATTGAAACCGTACTCAGAAGTAATAATCTGAATAGTGCTGACTATAAAAATCAATTGCAGGACAATTCTGTTCTACCACCTGAATGAATGATCAAATGAAAAAGGACTGGCTGACCTAAGTTCACCCCTTTAGGGGGACAGGGGGTTACAACAACCCTTCATCCGCAAAACTGAAATATCCCGCATCACTTACGATCATGTGATCGAGTACTTTAATGTCAAAGTATTTTGCAGCTTCTTTTATTTTTAATGTAAGTTCTTCATCGGCCCTGCTTGGTTTTAAACTGCCTGATGGATGATTGTGACAAAGGATGATGCTGACTGCATCTTCTTCCAATGCTTTTTTAAGAATTATTCGTGGGTCCGCAACAGTGCCGGTTATTCCACCTTCACTCACAATTTCAAAATGATTGATCTTATTGGCCCTGTTTAAAAAAACTACTGCAAATACTTCATGCCGGTAGTCTTTCAGTTTAGCCATAAAATAATCAGCAATGTCATTGCTTGAAGAAATTATTTTCTTTTGAAGGGAATTACTTGCTTGTCTTCTTCTGCCTAATTCAAGTGCCGCTGAAATAGTAATTGCTTTTGCCTGGCCGATGCCTTTTACTTTCATCAGATCTTTTACTGATAACTTGCCTAACTCCGATAAATTATCCTTACTCAGCTTCAAAATATCTTTTGCAAGATCAACTGCTGTTTTTTCTTTTGAACCATTTAATATAAGAATGGCAAGCAGCTCGGAATCACTGAGGGTGTGAGCACCATTCAATAGTAATTTTTCCCGGGGCCTATCGTCTTTTGCCCATTCTTTTATTGAGTATTTCTGCTCTTGCATCGCCCAAGATTAACAAATAATTTAGGCCTAGAAAATACAACTTTTAGGGTATAGCCCTGAAGATTGATCCAAACCCTTGAAAAACTAAACCAAGACCGTATGAAAAAAACATCCGTATCCCCAATTGGCGCAATGCACCCAATTTTATTTTTTGCCGGCGTTTATGTTGTCGTTTTATTTTTCTCCATTTTTATTTGTTCATCACTTTTTTATAGTTGCAATACAACTTCAGGTGGTAACTATTCTACAAATGAGAAAAAAGCAAGCGAATCATCTGCTAATACCGTAGCTATCGCCTCGGTAAAATAGGACTGTATAATCATCAACATTTTTTCCCGTCTCCTGTTTGATTTGGGGTGAAGTATTATCTTCGCCGCACCAGAGAAATCCCTTTGGACTAACCAATTCAATCATGTCATCCGCCAAAATTTTTTCCGGTACTGGATCACAAGGCTTAGCAGAGCAAATTTGCAAAAGCTACGGAAGCCACCTTGGAAAGGTCAATATTCAGCGATTCAGCGACGGAGAGATCCTGCCCACTTTTATGGAAAGTATCAGGGGTGATTTTGTTTTCCTTGTCCAAAGCACTTATTCTCCTTCAGATAATCTAATGGAATTCTTATTGATGATCGATGCAGCAAAAAGAGCATCAGCATATAAGATCATTGCTGTGATTCCTTATTACGGATATGCCCGCCAGGATAGAAAGGACAGGCCAAGGGTGGCGATAGGAAGTAAGCTGATTGCCAATATGTTAGAAGCAGCTGGCGCAGACCGTGTGATAACAATGGATCTCCATGCTCCGCAGATACAGGGCTATTTTGATATCCCGGTTGACCACCTGGACAGCCACGCAGTTTTTATTCCTTACATAGAGAATCTGAAACTCGAAAACCTTACCTTTGCGGCCCCCGATGTAGGAAGTGCAAACAGGATAAGGGAAATTGCCAGTTATTTTGAAGCAGAAATGGTGATTTGTGATAAGCACAGGAAAAGGGCAAATGAAATTGCAAGCATGGTGGTGATCGGGGATGTGACTGACAGGGATGTAGTAATTATTGATGATATCTGTGATACGGGAGGCACATTGGCAAAAAGTGCAGCTCTTTTAATGGAAAAAGGTGCCAGAAGTGTAAGGGCTTTGATACACACCCGGTATTAAGCGGAAAGGCTTATGAGAATATTGAGAACAGTGTACTGGAAGAACTGGTGGTTTGTGATACGATCCCTTTAAAGCAAACTACACCGAAAATAAAAGTGATATCTGTTGCTGACTTGTTTGCAGTTGCAATCAGGAATGCTTTTGAAAATAAAAGTATCACAAGCTTGTTTGTTCATTCACAGAGAAAAGAGAGATGAACAGCTGACTAAAGGGGAACTTAGGATGATCGGTTTGAATTGTATAGACAGTGCATAAAAACAATTATTATTAAATCTCACTCTAATTGAGAGTATCTAATACTCCCCTTAAGGGGTTAGAGGCAAAAATCAAATAAAATGAAAACAATTACAATCGAAGGACAACTGAGGACCGAAACCGGGAAGAAAGCCACCCGCCAACTTCGCTCTCAGGAATTGGTGCCCGGTGTAATTTATGGCGGTGAAAAGGAGATCAATTTTTCTGCTCCTTCCATGGCTTTTAAAACATTCGTGTACACACCAGAATTTCAGCTGGCTGAAATTAAATTGAATGGCAAAACTTACAACTGTATTTTGAAAGATCTGCAGTTTGACAAAGTAACCGATAAACTGATCCATATTGATCTGCTGGAACTGGTTGAAGACAAAAAAGTGATCGCTAATATTCCTATCAAATTTACAGGAGTATCAAAAGGTGTAAAAGAAGGTGGACACCTGATCATTAAAATGAAATCTCTTAAGGTAAAGACTTTACCCAAGTATCTGAAAGAACAAATTGAAGTGGATATCACTAATCTTGAATTGAATGGTAACATTCGTGTTGAAGATGTGAAAGAAGACAATTATGAAATTCTTAATTCACCAAGAATTCCTATTGCATCTGTTGTATTGACACGTCAGTTGAAACAGGAAGAAGCTACTGCTACACCTGCTGCCGGAGCTGCACCTGCTGCCGGAGCTGCTGCACCTGCTGCCGGAGCTGCCGCACCTGCTGCCGCTGCGCCTGCTGCAAAAGAAAAAGGAAAGAAATAATCAGAATGAACTTAATAGCAAACCCATCCCGATTTGATCGGGATGGGTTTTTTATTTCTTTGATTATTTTACAAAATGTGAAGTTGTTATCTTTAAATAGTTTATTGTAAACAAGATGAAATTTTTAATCGTTGGCCTGGGAAATGCTGGTAATGAATATACACACACAAGGCATAATATCGGCTTTGATGTAGTAAATGCGTTTGTTCAAAAACATGCGGGAAAATTTTCTTCCGGTAGATTGGCTTATGTTGCTGAAATAAAATGGAAGGGCAAAATATTTATTTGCATTTGTCCAACAACCTATATGAATCTAAGTGGAACTGCTGTTAAATATTGGATGGACAAAGAAAAAATTGCGATCGAAAATATGCTTGTAATTACAGATGATGTTTCATTACCGCTGAATAAAATGAGACTTCGTCCTTCGGGTAGTGATGGCGGACACAATGGATTGAAAAGTGTGGAAGCGTCATTGGCATCAAGAGACTACCCACGATTGCGTTTTGGTATTGGTAATGAATATCCAAAAGGACTGCAGGCCGATTTTGTTTTAAGTAAATGGAGAAAAGAAGAAGAACAATTGGTTAAAATAAAAATTGAAAAAGCTGTCGGAGTAATAGAAAGTTTTGCAACAAGAGGGTTAAGCCTTACTATGAATGATGTGAACAGTGCTGAATATTCGGTTTAAAGAATATTACTTTTGTTGTCTTGATTTTTCATTCATCGTACGTAATCGCTGGCAAAGGATCTTTATAAATCCTTTTGCTACCTCTGGTCTTTCATCCATCAATTCATAAAAGGGTTCCTGGTCTATTTTGTATAGTATGCAATCCGTGTCTGCAGTGGCGCTGGCCGATCTTGTATCAGCATCAAGCAAAGAAAGCTCACCAAAAACTTCTTTTTCTTTAAGTATTGCAAGGGTTGTGTTTCCTTTATGAATTTTGATATTTCCTTGTTGAATTATATACATGCAATCACCTGTTTCCCCTTCTTTAAAAATTTCTGTGCCCAGCTCATATTGCATTTCTTTCATTAAAGGAGCAAGGTCAGCAAGAACGTTTTCAGGTGTGTCTTTAAATAGATTAAGCGACTTAAGCACCAGCACCTTTTCAATTAATAACAGTCTGTTTATATTTCCCGGTTCCATAAATTAAAAATAAACATTTCATTGAGCATATAGCGCTGTTTCTTTCAAAAGCATATTTTCTGAATGAATAAATTTTTCGATAAGTCCGGGTGTAATGGCTGCACTGGTTTTTTTTGAAATATACATGCTGCATGCTTTGGTCCATACATTATAAGAAATAGGTTTTTCTTCAAGAATTTTTGAAAGGATCTCCTGTGTTTGTGAAACTTTGTCTGGTGGCAAAAAGCTTTTTAAAGAATTGCTGCGGTATTCAATATCTGCAGGTTCATACAACTTATTAAATGGGATGGCAAGCTCTTTTTTTACGATCATATCAATTAATTCCATAGCATTGGCCACACTTTCTTTCTTTTTCATATCAAGACCTTGTTTTATTTTGAATGCTTTTTCATGATCATAGAGACAACCAAAAAGACAGATCAAAATATTCCTGATCTCAATAAGCTCAATATTCAGGGAACTATTTAGTAACGCATAATTTTCATCATGTTCAATCAGGTTTTGCATATAAAGTAACTCTGTACCATAAATAATATATGCTAAAGAGATATCTTCTAATTTTTTTTGTGTTTCCTCTGTTGCGCTATACTTGCTTCTGTGTAATGATTTGGCAATGACGCCAGCATAAGAAGGATATTTTTCCAGTAATTCAAAAAGTGTTGCCTGCGCTTTGTGTCCTCCGATCTTTCCCAACACTGTAATTAGTTTTTCTTTTAAAAATGCATTGGTGTCATTGTTAGTGATCCTCTTTAAAATAAATGGGATTGATTTTTCGCCTGCAGCCTGCAGCGCAGTTCCTACATGCAATGGATGGTCCCTAAAATAGGTCATTACTCTTTCTATTAATAGGGGCGTTGCTGATTCACCAATTGCTTTAAAGGCTGCTAATCGCAAACCCCGATCAGTAGTAAAAAGATTTGTAAGGTGCGGATGACAATAAAGATCTTTTACTTCGGTAAGTACTTGCAGGGCTGTTTGTTTATCCTTCGTATGAGCTGATTGGAGAAGATCCGTAATGATATTTTCCGCATGTTGACGATTTTCTTTATCATTACTTTTAAGCGTTCCTATAAGTGCAGCCGCTTTAATACCTGCATCATGATGATGCAAATAATGTCTTAAATAATGATGTTCATTTTGCTCTTTGCACAGACTCTGTACTGCCAGTATTTGTATTTCTTTGTTTTTATCATTATCTGCCAAAATTTTTAATTTCTCTTCAGCGCCTTTTATGTTCCTGGTTTGGATCAATAATAATGTTACTTGTTTAATATTGTCGGATGGATGATCAAGCAGTTTGAAAATTATTTCTTTACTACGGCCGCTGATCTGGCTATTCAGCATTTGTAAAATGTTTATTATTTCCGACTCATTTCCTGTTTTTATTTTTTTCAGTATTTGTTGCTGGAGTTCTTCATCGGAAAGCTTGAATTCATCCTGGCTAAAGAAACGACTGCTGATCGCCTTCAAAAGGGTATGATGATAAGATCTGTTTACCAGTAAGATCGAAATGATCCAATTAATGCCGAAAAATGCGAGAATGTAACAAAGAGTTAATAGTTCATTTCCCGGCTTCAGATTATTTATTATTATCAGAAGCACTCCTGCGAACAAAAAGGCAAACGGGTCCATGATCCCTTTCACAATTGCATGAGCTTTTGATCTTGCATTGGGATTGAGGGGTTGCATTACCGTTAAAAAGACTGGGTTTGTGATCGTAGTTCGTAAAACTTCAACAGCAATGGCAGCCATCCCGAACGCATAAAAGACCAGTTTGCTTCCGCTGGCTGCATATTGAGCAGAAATAATGATAATCAAAAGCCCCAATAATACAAGTGGGGTAATTAATAATGATTTTTTGATGCCGATCGAAGTAACGATACGGCCGGTGAAAACAACTTTTACCAATAGAGCAACGATCTGTGAAGCTGCCATAAACAGGATGATAAAAGTTGATAATTCTTTATCATCGTGTTGCTTCTTTTACTTCAGTATAAAATGCATAATTAATAATAGCTAGACAGGCTGAGATAAGAAATGTTAATACAGCCAGTCTTCTAATAAGTGTATTTAATGTGTAACGTTTAACGAATACTTTAAATCCTTTTCCCTGTATAAATTCAACATGATCCGTATGGTGATGATGATGATGAACAACACCTGATTTCGACAACTGGTATAAAAATGGCAAAGCACCTAGCATAAATGCAAATGCGGGCCAAAGCATATTCAATGGGCCGATCGCATGCACAAAAAAGTAGGCCATCGTATAGCCAATGAATTTTGCGGGAATATCTCCACCGCTTATGACTGCAAATAACCGTTTGCTTTGTCTTACATCAAACAACGTGGAAGTAATGCTCCAAAAACACAGGTTGCTTGCGAGATATAAAACATAATACCATGCAAACGTGAGATAATAAAACCAGTCGCCTTTTATCCAATTGCTGCTTAATTGTAAAACAAGAATGCTGGCGGCCATCAATATGATAACGATGGTGCCAACACGGGTAAGATGGAACCGATGTTCAAATTTGGTGAATACCCATCCTGTTAAAAATAATAGAGGTGATGAAACGATCATTACCCAGGCAAGTTGCGAGGCGGAAAATTTTTCAAGAAAATGAGAAAATGAAGCGGTAAAGAAAAAAGCGATCCCGGTACCCATAAAAAATTGAAGCCAGAAAAGTTGCGATACTACTTTCCATTCCGAGGGTCGTACATTAAGTAATTTAAGTAAAAAAGGTCTTCTGTTCATTGTGCCCATTTACTCCTTTCCTTTAAAATATTGAGGTGTTTCAATTTTTCTTCGTTTCTTTTACTGATCGACGAAGCAGTAAAATAATGATGTGATTCAAAAAATTTGATCTGAATATGATCCCAAACTATGTCTTCAGGTATTATTTTAAAAATGATAAATTCTTTATGCAGCGTCTGGCTGATCGGTTCAAAATCATTCCTGCCAAGATAGTCAAGATCAGCATCACAAATTATTTGTTCTAACAACGTATGAGGTGTTTGTGGGATCTTTGTAGCCATGATCATTCCACAAACCTTTTTGATATCTTCTTCGCTGAATACATTTCTTAAAGACTCAGTGGCGATCTCACAACCTTTTTCCTCATGATTTTTATATACAAATAAAAAGCCACTGTCATGAAAAACCGCAGCTGTTTTTAATAATAAAAGATCATGCTTATCGGTGACCTTTTCCTGCTTTGCCAGCACTTCGGCTTGTTCCAGTACATCCAGCGTATGTGCTATATTATGATAGCCTAGCCGGGGGTCCAGCTCATTTTCGAGTCGCGATAAAATGGGTTGTTTTATACTTGTAAAAAGGTCTGACACCAAAAAGCTTTTAACTAAGATAAGTATTGACAGGGAAACCCAATAGCAGTAGCCTGGCATTTATCTGTTTAAATAAATTTACCGGGATTATGTTATATCCGGCTGTTTACCTATTTTAGCAGCCCCGACGATCTTTCCGCCACACAAAATCCAGTTTTTTATGAAGCCCTGAATATATGGGATGAACAGTCCATGAGAATTGTATCCGATGTATTTAATCTAAACAAGCCTGAGTATGAAAATATTTTGTATTGGCCGTAACTATGTAGCTCATGCCAAGGAATTGGGAAATGAGATACCAGATGAACCAGTGGTTTTTATGAAGCCTAAAAGCGCTTTGCTTCAGCCACACACTCCTTTTTATTATCCGGAATTTACTAATGAACTGCATTATGAATGTGAACTCGTTTTGCGCATCAGTAAAAATGGAAAATATATCCAGGATAAATTTGCAAGCAAATATTATGATGCTGTAACAACCGGCATCGATTTTACTGCAAGGGATATTCAAAACGATTTGAAAGCAAAAGGACTTCCATGGGAAAAAGCAAAAGCATGGGATAACTCTGCAGCTATCGGTAAATGGATCCCTTTTACAGCGATCAAAAACAAAAAAGATATTAATTTCTGTTTGTATAAAAATAAAGAGCTTGTTCAGCAAGGTAATTGCAACCTTATGATCCATGACTTCGATAGCATTGTTGCTTATATTTCCAATTACTTTTCTGTGAACATCGGCGATCTCGTTTTTACCGGAACACCAGCTGGTGTAGGAGAGTTAGTTGTTGGAGATGAAATAGAAGGATTTATTGAAGATGACTCTTTATTATCATTAGAAATAAAATAAGAATTTTAAGACCAAAACCAACTGCCAAGCCGTCCGCCTTAGTCGGATGGCTTTTAATTTTCACATACACCCGTTCGCCTTATTTTTGCCAATTAGCTTGCCTCTATGATCGAAAAAGAAATTTTACTGAAAGCTTTCCGGTTGATGTGTTGTGCAAAGTCGATGGCAGAAACCTATGATGCCAACCGGCAAATTTGTAAATATGTTCATTCAACTTCACGGGGTCATGAAGCAATACAACTGGCCACCGCTTTTCATTTAAAAAACTGTGATTATGTAAGTCCCTATTATCGTGATGAAAGTATGTTGCTTGGTCTTGGATTATACTCCTTATGAATTAATGCTGCAATTGTTGACGAAGGCCGATGATCCTTTTACGGGAGGACGTTCTTATTATTCTCATCCTAATTCGAAAGAAGAAGATAAACCAAAGATAATTCATCAAAGCAGTGCAACAGGAATGCAGGCAATACCAACCACCGGTGTTGCACAAGGAATTCAATATCTAGAAAATCCTCCGAAGGAGGACTTTGCACCTGCACAAAGCCAGCTTTCGAAGATCAAGAAGATTCAATCATGGAGGTTGGAAAGCCCCCCTTCAGGGGTTGGGGGGCAGTTGTGATTTGTTCGTTAGGCGATGGAAGTGTAACCGAAGGAGAAGTAAGCGAAGCATTGCAATTTGCTGTATTGAAACAGTTACCAATAATTTACCTGGTACAGGATAATGATTGGGGCATAAGCGCAACAGCAGAAGAAACAAGAGCAATGAATGCTTATGAATACGCAGATGGTTTCAAAGGATTGAATAAAATACAAATTGATGGAACTGATTTTACACATTGCTATAAGATAATGGGTAATGTGATCAATGAGGTTCGAAAGAACAGGACCCCATGGCTGGTACATGCAAAAGTTCCACTGCTTAATCATCATACAAGTGGGGTAAGAAAAGATTTTTACCGCAGCGAAGAAGACCTGGCAAAAGATGCAATTAATGATCCATTGCCAAAATTGAGAAAACTTTTACTTGAAAATAAGATAGCGGAAGAAGAGCTGGAAAAAATTGAAACCGATATGGCAGAGTTAATCAGTGCCGATTTTATGAAGGCATTAAACTCACCTGAGCCGGATCATCAATAAAGCAACTGAATATGTTTTTGCCCCAACAACTGTAACTGAAGAGAAAGGAGAAAGAAACCCTGCCGGCAAGGAAAAAGTAATGATGGTTGATGCAGCTTTGTTTGCTATTCGGGAATTAATGGAAGATAATCCTGAATGTATTTTTTTCGGACAGGATGTTGGCCGCAGGCTAGGTGGTGTTTTTCGTGAAGCGGCAACACTTGCTGAGCAATTTGGTGACCATCGTGTTTTTAATACTGGCGATTCAGGAAGCTTATATAATTGGGTCAACCGTTGGGTTAAGTGCAGTAGGAGTGAAGCCGATCGTTGAAGTACAGTTTGCGGATTATATTTACCCCGGTTTCAATCAACTCGTTTCTGAAATTTCAAAATCATGTTATTTAAGTTGTGGTAAATACCCGGTATCAACTATTATTCGTGTACCTATCGGCGCTTATGGCGGCGGCGGGCCCTATCATAGTGGCTGTGTTGAAACAACATTGCTTTCAATAAAAGGAATTAAGATCGCTTATCCATCAAATGCTGCAGATATGAAAGGATTGATGAAAGCAGCTTATTATGATGGTAATCCTGTTGTGATGCTTGAACATAAAGGTTTATACTGGAGTAAAGTGCCGGGTACAGAAGATGCAAAGTCAATTGAACCATCAAGAGATTATATTCTTCCGTTTGGAAAAGCAAATATTGTCTTGAATGCAGATGAAAATAAAATAGAAAATGGAGAAAGTTGTTGCATCATCACTTATGGAATGGGAGTGTATTGGGCAAAAGCTGCAGCAAAAAAATTTCCCGGACAGGTCGAAATTGTAGATCTAAGAACATTGTTTCCATTAGATGAAGAAATGATATTTGAGTCGGTAAAAAAGCATGGAAGATGTTTGGTGCTTACCGAAGAACAGCAAAACAATTCTTTTGCGGAGGCATTGGCCGGCAGAATTTCTAAAGAATGTTTTAAATGGTTAGATGGCCCGGTTGAAGTTTTAGGAGCGGAAAATATTCCTGCTATTCCATTAAATATGAATCTTGAAAATGCAGTGCTTCCAAATGCAGAAAAAGTTTCGGAGAAAATTAAAAGTCTTTTTTCGTTTTAAAGAAGCCAACAGTCTATGGAACTTGTTATGATTGAAACCCCGAACGGAATAAATTTTTACATCTGAAGCCAGCTGACCTTTAATAAAAAAAGCCGGCATTACTACCGGCAAAATTTTAACTTTTTTTAATTGATAATTATTTCAAAGTCCTGATATAGTTTATAACAGACCAAACATCATTCTGGTCGGCTATTTTCTTTTTGAATGAAGGCATATCCTTACGGCCTTCAGTAGTTTTATAAAATAAAGCGCCGTCAGTTTGTTTTTGAAAATCGGGTTTTGTAAAGTCACCGGATTCAGTATCAAGTTGTGCAGCTTTTGGTCCATCTCCTTTTCCTTTTGTGCCATGGCAAGATTTGCAATGCTGTGTATACAACTCTTTACCGGTAGCAAGAGAAGTTGCGTCAGACTTTACAGGATTGGCCATGTTCTTATATTTATCAGGAACAGGCCACGGATCGTTTGCAGATTTGGAAACAAAAGACATTAGGACGAATAAAAACAGGCTTGCGAATAATAAAGAAATATACTTTTTCATGTTGTTTGATTTTTACTATTAAAAAGAGGGTTGAAATTAAGGATTAGTTGCATGTCGGTTCACTTTCATAGGCAAATAAATTTTTATGTTACAATGTCTTTCCAAGCTTTTTTATTTTGAATAATAAAGATACCAGGTAAAAGATAGTTCCCCATATGATTACAATTATGGTGACGGATGATATTACTAATAGGAGAGGCGCATTATCACCCGGTGACCATAATGTCCGTCCTCTTACGGGATTAGCTTTCGGAAGGATCGCCCAGGGAACGTCTTGTGTTACTTCTACCGTACCATAAGTGTCATCATCTTCCAGCCTGGCTGCAAGAGTAATCGTTCTGTTCGCATTGCCCGGAATATCTAATGGAAGTTCACTGTAAATAACTCCTGACGAATCGGTAGACGCTCCGGCTTCTCCAATAGGCAGAAAATTGAAGGTTCTTTTAATGCATAATTTTAATTCTGCATTTGCTATGGGGATATAAGCCTGGTCTTTCCACCCTGAAATCGAAGCTGCTAAAGTCTTTACAGAATCTTCACCCGAATATTCAAGTTTTACTTTTGCATCAGCAATGGTTATTTGTTCTTCTGCATCTTCATATTTTGGGTCATCATTCATTTTTACAATGAAAGTATATTCATGTACGCTATCAGCAACCTTCCTAAACCAGGCAGGGAAAGTAAATATTGCTTCTCCTTCATTATTGAGTAGGGTCTTGCTCATCCAACCGACTGCAGTAACAGGATCATAATCTTTTACTTCTTTCAAATAAAGGTTTAAAGGTGTATTTAGATCGTCTACGATAATTGTTTTTTTATTTTCCTTTCTTGTTACCACTACTTTAACGCTCCTGGTACCATTTGAAACTATGGAGCTTAAATTCATGGTAAAAGAAAGTTTGGAAGCACTATCCTTTGTTTCCTGTGAAATTGCTGAGTTATTAGTAAAGATCAATGCAGTTATTATTAGCAAAATGAAAATAATTCTGTATTGGCTACTTATTGATTTAATATGTAAGTATTCATTTTTCATTTCCTTCATGCAGGTGTTTATAAATGACATCGTGAGAAATTCCTTTTTCTTCCGCTACTTCCCATACAGATATGATTGGAAAATAACGGACAAAAAAAGTGATAATTAATAATGCCCCTGCCAGCGAACCACCGGTAATTGCCCATTCCGGAAAAGTAGGGGTATAATGTTTCCATGCCTCGGGGATCTCTTGTACAGGCAGGAAAGACATTGTTGGAATAACGATGAGGTAACGTTTGAACCATGCGCATACAATAACAAGAATGGCCATGATAAACATTGTGCCTGGCTTTCTTCCTTTTTTAAAAAGAAGAACTATAATAGGAAGGATCATTCCAAAAAATTGTACCGACCAAAACATAGGTGCATAATACCCGGTGAATAATTCGTTAAGGTGATGTGCTTCTTCACCTTTCATTTTGTATGCAGGAATAAGATATTCATTGATGGAGAAATAGGCATAGATCATTGCCAGCAGCACCAACAGCTTACCCATTTTATCAAAGTGATCATTGGTGAGATATTTATCATATCCGGTATTAAATCTGCGAAGGAGATACATGCCAACCACCACTCCTCCCGAACCAACCAAAAATGCGCCTGATACAAAGTAAGCTCCGAAGTTTGTGCTGTCCCATCCCGGCCGGTATGTACTGGCAAATAACCATGATGTTACTGTGTGTATGCAAAGAGCAACCGGAATGATGATTACAGATAAAATAGTAATTGCTTTTTTTACAACGTTATATTGTTGAGAAGTGTTTCTCCATCCTAATGAGAGGAACTTATACATTCGATGCTGCCATTTTGGAATTCCTTTCATGTGATCTCTGCAAAAAGCAATACTGGGTAGAAGCGGAAAATACAATAGCAGAATACTAAGTGTCATATAAGTGGTTACCACCATTACATCCCAAATGATCGGCGATTGAATTCTTCCGTGACGAACCATATTCATCATTCTGTCCGGTCGCCCCATATCAACAATGATAATTAAACCGGCAAATATGATCGCTGAAACAGCAATGATCTCAGCGATCCTTGTAAGTGGTGCTCTCCAGGAAATTTTTAATAAATAAAGAACAGCAGTTATTAAAGAACCCACGAGGCTGATAGCAACAAAAAAAACAAAGTTTGAAATATAGATCCCCCAAAACACAAAGTCTCTCATACCAGTTATAACTAATCCTTTCTTCAGTTGAGTGACATAGAAAAACACTCCGCTGAGAAATACGATCACAAGCAATGCTGTCCATGTTTTGCCAATTGGCCCAAACTTTTTTGGAAGCGTATCTTCGTTATACTGATGCAACATATTTATTGCATCTGATTCCCGTAATTGTATAGTATTCTCTTCCATGATAACACAATTAATCTTTTCTCACCTAAATTATTATTCTGCCTTTTCCATTTTTCCGGTTCCTGTTTCAGGATCCTTAAATGGAAATAACCGGTTAACAGGCGGCAAATAATAAACACTCGGTTCGGTGCCTAGTATTTCATTAAGCCTGTAGCCTCCTTTATCTTTCATTAATTGACTGAATCGTACTGTTTCTGCGCCATTGGAAACACTATCTTCATTAAGATCGCCCATATAAAAGACCCCATTGGGACAAGCAGTAACACAATGCGGAAGTTTTCCTTGTTTCAACATATCAGGACAGAAGTCACATTTTTCCACCGTTCCTTTTTTTTGCGGGAAACCTGTTTCAGGAGAGTAAGTTGAACCTTTGGTTTCGTGAAGATATTGTGGTTCCTCCCAATTAAATGATCGTGTGGAATAAGGGCATGCTGCCATGCAGAATCTGCAACCAATGCAACGTTCATTATCCACCAGCACTATTCCATCATCTCTTTTATAGGTGGCATTTACCGGACAAACTTTTACACAAGGTGGCTTATCGCAATGCAAACATGGCTTAGGCATCCAGTAAGGTGCCATATTTTCACCATCATGCATTTTAAATACTTTTAACCAAACATTCATGCCGGAAAGATGATGATATCTTTGACAGGCATCCTGGCATTTGAGAGCATGTTTACAACGGGAAAGATCGATCACCATCACGAATTTTTTTCCAGGAATTCCTATTCTTGCTTCAGCTGGCGTAGCAGCACAACATGATTCTGATTTGACAAGATCATCCGGATGCACTTGGACAAGTTTGCCATCTGGAGTAAGCACTTTTACTTTTTCGCCTGATTTATTTTTGCATGCAGTAAGATTATTAAGTCCCATAGCACCTGCGGCGAGAACACTTCCGGTTAACAAACTCGTTTTAAGAAATTCCTTACGGTTTGTTTTGTTGTCTGCCTTTTTATTATTGTCTTCCATAATCTTAATATTTAGATCAGGAAATATTTTCAAGAACAAATGATCAATTCGGTTCGGGCTCAGGTTCTTCTTTTCTCAGGCGGATTAACTGGATAATGATAACAAGGTAATGTCCCCAAACTGCAGACATCAGAACAACAAAAGTTACCATCATCCAAATTGGCGGATGTGGGCTCCAGAGTGAACGGGGTAATTCTTTTAATTCATAAGAAACAGGAGTGCCCCATTGTTGTACAACGGATGCTTCTAAATTTCCATAAGATTCACTTTCATCCAATCTTGCAAGCAATGTGATGTTTCCTTTATCATCTCCGGGAAGATTGTTTGGAATTTCAATTGTTGCTTCACCCGCTTCATCTGTTGTTCCTTCACCGAGTTTCAAAGCGCTGAACATTCTTTTTACATAAACACCAAGAGTTGTTGAATCAACCGGCTTTTCAGTGCCTGTGCTCAGATCAACCAGTTTTACTTTTGCAGATAATACTGAATCTTCTTTTACAGGTGTGATCTCAAGCCTTGCTCGTTTTACTGAAACTACTTCCTCTGCAGCTTCAATCGAATCTTTACCCGCAAACGATGCTTTAAAATTTAATTTGCCTTCAGCATTTGTTACTAATTGATCGGCTTTGCAATTCAATATGGCTAAGCCTTTACTATCTGTCATTGCTTCGCCTATTTTCTTAGTTGCGGAATCTCCGCCAACAGAAAATTCAATTTTTAATCCGGGTAATTTGGTAAGTGTTCCATTGATCTTTGCTGTCACACTTGTTTTCAGATCAACACTGTTATCGCTTTTTTGTATACTCATAAATGCAATAAGCGGAGAATAAGTGTTCGCTTCTTTTTTTCCACTACTGTCGTCTTGTGCTGCTATTCTTCCCGGCAGTATAAAAAATATTATCAAAGCCAGGAAACTAAAAGACGGTATGTGAGTTGTTTTTCTCATATAAATAAGTTTATGCTGGTGCGACTTCACTTTCTGGTTTTGTTGTTTTTTCTGCAATTTTTTCTTTCGCTTTTTCTTTCTCACCAAATTCAGATATCGGGATTATGGTTACAAATTTTGACATTAGCGTAAAGAATAAAAAGAAAGTGGCAATACCGGCAAATGTCAGTGCCCATTCTACCCAGGTTGCTGTGTATTTTACATATTCCAGTCTTGTGTCCTGCATGGGCAATAATGGTGATTCAAGTGTGGGAACAATGATCAGGTATCGTTTTACCCAAAGAGCTATCACCATAAAGAAGGAAGCAATTGTGATCCAACCGGGTTTTCTTGTTTTTGGAAACGCAACAATAAATATTGGTAGTAAAATACCGGCTACATTGGCAAACAAGAACCACCAGCCATATTCTGCAGGGTTGAATAATTTATTTATCACTTCACTGTCCCATTTTTCTGAACCAAACCAATCGGTAAGGTATTCTGAAAAAGTAAAGTATCCATAACCGGCACCAAGCACCATCATGATATAACCGAGATAAATAAAATGTTTGTCAGTAATGTAATCTTTCGAGTTTATACATTCTTCGGTACACCCACATCGCCATTATCAATACACCGGTACCGGAGTAAATAGCTGCAAGAACAAAATAAGGACCAAAGATGGTACTGTGCCAGCCGGGCCGTAATGTCATTCCGAATATCCAGGAAAGTACAGAGTGAACGATGATGG
Source organism: uncultured Bacteroidota bacterium (assembly GCA_963746915.1). GTDB lineage: Bacteria > Bacteroidota > Bacteroidia > Chitinophagales > Chitinophagaceae > VBAS01. The sequence continues at coordinate 177,582 of CAVVDD010000001.1, forward strand.
CAAGCGGAATGATAATGATAGCCATCAGGTTCGTGGAGATACTGATATGTCTTTTTTGACTCGCGTGTACCACGATAACCAATTGCTAAAATCTTATACAGCTTTTTGTTTCCATTTGGGAATATTCAGTTTGGCATCACGGTAGATGGCAAAATCTTTTATTAAGGCGAGGTAAAGAAAAATAACACTGCCGGTAAAATAAGTACCGATCGCCAATACATCCCAGGTAATGGGTGATTGCAAGTCTTGGATAAAGAAAAAGATGATGAAGCCTGTCTAACCTGCCAACACATAATAAAATAAAAACGGGTCCAATAATGGTTGCGATCACCGTGATCATTTCGGCAATACGGATGATCGGTTTTCGCCATTCCACTTTTAGAATATGGAGAATGCCTGAAATGACAGCACCGGCATAACTGATACCAATAAAGAAAATAAAATTGGCAATATATAAGCCCCAAACCACATTGTCCCGCATACCGGTTACACCATGGCCTTTTGCAATCTGTAGATACAGTGCATATCCGCCCAACACGATCCACAGCAAGAAAAAATATGGTCCATCCCCAGGCTCTTTTTCCAAATTTTTCAATAACCGGCCGTTGGTTATCAAAAACTTCCTGTTGATATTTATTGAGTTCCATAAAAAATATTTATTCATTGTTAATAATTGAGTTTGTAGTTTCAGCTTTTATTTTCATTGTCCTTCTTCCATTACATCTTTAAATCTTTCTTTCAGATTATCCGGTAAATTTTCATATCCTCTTTCTACCGGGAATTGCCTGTCTTTTGGTGGCAAATAATAAACTCGTGGTTTTGTTCCCAGTTCTTCCATGAAACCGGTAAGCCGCCCGGTCTTTTATTAATTGACTAAAGCTTACTGTTTCATCACCATTGGTAACTGTATCTTCATTTTCATCGCCGAAATAAAATACACCATTGGGACAGGCTTCTACACAATGCAGGAAGCAGACCTTCTCTTACCCTGTCGGGACAGAAATCACATTTTTCTACTGTACCTACTTTAGCAGGCACACTTGTTTCAGGCGTAGAAACTAAGATCTCTTATATCAAGATCCTGTTCTGGTTCATCCCAGTTAAATACACGGGTAGAATAAGGACAGGCAGCCATACAGAATTTACAACCGATACATCTTTCATTATCTATTAATACCAATCCATCCTGGCTTTTAAATGTTGCATTAACCGGGCAAACTTTTACACAAGGAGGATTATCGCAATGAAAACATTGTTTTGGGAAACCAGTAAGGAGCTGACTTTATCACTGTCCTTCATCAGTTTTACCGTCAGCCATTCTTTTTCTTCCGGACGGTAATGCATTTCTGGCAGGCAGCTAACACATTTACGGGCATTTTTACAACGGGAAAGATCAACCACCATCACAAATTTTCTTCCGGGAATACCATTTCTTGCTTCCGCTCTTGATACCATAGCTATGCTGGTGGTGATGCTCAGATTGTGAAGAATCAATTTCAACAATTTCTCCATCGGGAGAAAGCAGTTTTACTTTTTCACCGGTTGCTGCATGGTCATGTTTTTTGCTACCACAGGAACAGGCCAAACTACCACAGGCAGTTGCCGCAACTGTTGCTATTGCTGCAGTTTTTAAAAAGTCGCGTCGTGCTCTTGTCATTTATTTCTTCTTGTTTCATTGTGCAGTATTAAAGGTTGGTTTAAATTTCATTTTCTTTCTTGGATGGATTTTTCATCCACTCAGTATTTCTTTGTTATTTGCTTTTTGTTTGCTTGCAGCATCAAACACAGCTTTGTCTACTTCCACCAGTTTTCCATCTGCGGTAAGCATTTTTACTTTTTCTTTTTTTGAATTCAGAAAGCCTGTAAAGAATGACCTGCGGGATTTGTTGGTTTCGTTCTTATTGTTATCCATAATTTTTTAAGTATTACACGGTAAAGATTTGAAAAAAATACTCTGCAATATGTTTATCTAAAACACCCGTGGGTATGATAATCATCAAATGGCTTACTGACTATTGTCAGTTATATTATTTAATTGAGAATGCTTAGTCAATTATATGAGAAAAGTCATATGCAGGAGAGTGTCTTGTCATGATAGTGTAAAATGTCCACGGATACCTTTGGTTTTGTGATTTAACAATCAAAGCTCTTTCGACGAATTAAATTTTTCATGCAAAACAAACTTTTATGAAAAGAGTTTCATTAATTAAAGCGGTCAGCTTGTTCCTGGGAACCTTGCTAATTTCTGCCTCACTATTTCAGTGTACTAAAGTGGGGGATAATATTCAGCACCTTGATCGTAGTTACCCGAACACACCCGATTCATCTATTTATGCATCATTTTCTGATGAATTTAAAATTGCCACAGCAGATGCAACACCAGCCACAAATGATATCATTAAATACCGTGGAGTGCAGACCATTCTTCATGAGTATTGTGGTACTTCTAATTGTCACGGAGGTCCTATTAGTCCCAAGTTTGATACATACAGCGACATTATGAAACAAGTAGTTGCTGGTAATCCATCTGGAAGCAAATTATGGGAAATGATCACTACTAATGATTTCAACAAGGCGATGCCTCCTGTAAACAGTAGTCATGAATTAAACACTAAAGACAAAGCCATAATTTTTAACTGGATATATAAAGGAGCGAAAGAAAAACCAGATCTTACTGATTTCAGGCCAGCAGCGATCAGGCTTATTGCTGATGGTTGCGGTTCTGCCAACTGTCATAACCAGGCTACCGCAACAGGATCATGGGCAGAGAAAGGTATTTTAGGTACAAGATATGGTATCGTTGCAGCAGATACCGCTTCTTTTTATTTCTATGACGCAGGAACTGGCGCCTTGAAGCGTTATTGCCAGATCATAAATAAAACCAAATTAAATCAAATATGGGGTGACTATAAGGATAGTGTGAAAAGATATTATGGAGATACTATAGGTAATGCATCTTACAGGATCTTAAAAACATTCGCGGGGGCTCCATGGGGTGTTTCTTCAACAAGAGGACCATTAGGTAGTTATGATGATATTGTAATGGATATTCTGTATCCAAAAAATATCAGGAGCAATTCTTCAGTTCAATATACAGATCCTGTTACAGGAGTTCAATATTATTCAAAACAAACTTATCTGAACAGCAACGACTGTTTTATCAGGCGAATTGATTCTACGCTTTTATTTCTGAATCCTCATATTGGAACTGTTAATAGTGCGAACGGATCTATGTCTTACCAGGATGGAGGACTGAAACCATCCGAGATCGCCTTGATCAAAGCATGGTATTTCGCCGATCCCAATATTCCTGATGTATGGAAGTATGGTAAAAACAATGCAGGCATATTTAAATATGCGAAATCAGGTAAGTTCATTGTTAAACAGTAAACCAATCAACTCATTCTAAAATTTCAGTATATGAAAAAAAGATTAATCATAATAGCCATGGCAAGTTCAATGATGTTTTATCTCTTGTCATCCTGTTATAAAAATAATGAGGATATCCAGGCTATTCCCAGGGTATCATTCCGTGCAGAAGTAGTTCCTATCGTTACTTCAGGTGCTTGCGGTTGTCATAATAATGGAACCACCGGCCAGGTAAGGTTTTCTTATAAGGATACAATTTGGTATGATGCTATTTCTGCCCGTGTAGGTTTATTTGATATATGGGTCCATGGCGGCACACACCCAGGTGGAGGTAATATTGATTTTAACCCTAATGAAAAAGCGATCGTAAGAGCATGGGTTGAGCAGGGCGAACCTTATGATGATGGCGCCGGATGTGTTGTTCCCACAGTTGTTACTTACACAAAAGATATAGTACCGATATACAATACTACTTGTAAAGGTGGAGCTTGTCATGGTGGTGTAACAGCAAACCTGACTTATGATAAAATGGTTGAGAAACAAAGCACATTAACTGCCATGATGAATAGCGGCGGAGCTACAGGTCACCCGGGTGGGCCAATCAGCCTTTCCAAATGTGTTACCAATACATTCACTGCATGGATCAACCAGGGTATGCCTAAATAAATATTCTAATGAAAACTTTCAATTAATAATACTAAAACAGGAGATATGAAAAAGATATTATTGCTATTGGTTGCGGGATTGAGTTGCTGGTTTGTTACTATGGCCCAGGATTCTACAGAAGCTGTAACCAAAGAAGCGCCAAAACCAAAATATGCCCGTGCTACTTTTAATTCGACCAAGATCATTAACCTGCAGAGTACGGAGATCATTCCACAACATGCACTGCAGTTCATGGTTTCTCACCACTTCAGTTATTTATGGAATAAAGATCAAAGTACAGAAGATAACCTTGCGCAGTTTCTCGGATTAAATTCCGGTGTGGCGCAAACTTATTTATCCTTTGATTATTCTATTCATAGTTCTGCGAATTTAGGTTTGGCATTAGCAGGACATTCAAGATATGAAGGCTGGGCTAAATTCAGGATCATGCGTCAGCAAACCGGTGAAAAAAATATACCAGTCTCCATTAGCTGGTATTCTATGGCCCATGTAGATTTTGCACAGGAAAAAGGAACAGGATCTGAATGGGATAAATGGTCCTATCTCCATCAATTACTGATTGCCCGGAAAATGTCTGATAAAGTTTCGTTGCAATTGATCCCGTCTTTGATTTATCTGAATAATGTCCCTTACGGAATTAATAACAGCAATTTTGTTTGGTCAATAGGTGTTGCCGGAAAATTCAAAGCAGCTCCTAAAATGAATATAACAATGGAGTATACCCGTCAGCTAAACATGTATGAAAATATAATTGACGAGAGCGGTGCTATCACACATTATAGTCCTGATCTTTTATCACTGGGTATAGAAATGAATACAGGCGGTCACTTGTTCCAGTTTTATGTAGGCAATACAATGAATTCTTCTGCATATAGACCAGTTAGCAAAGAATACAGGTTATCTTAAAGATGGTAATCTTGCTTTCGGATTTACTATTAACAGGACCATGGACCTTAGAAAGAATAAAGAGTGAGCATAGTTGGAGTAAAGACGAAATGCTGGACTTCAAAAAAAGGTTTCTGAATTTTTTTCAGAAACCTTTTTGATTATTTAATATAAAAGATTCTTGAGCTTATCGAGATTAGCGATCTGGATCTTTCCTTCTTTTATTTCGATGAGTTTTTCAGCTTTAAAATCGCTTAGTGTTCTGATCAATGATTCAGTGGCGGTACCAACATAATGTGCAATATCTTCTCTTGAAATTTCAATAGGTTTATTCTGCCCTTCTATATTGAATTTTCCGTGGATGTCAACCAATGCTTTTGCCACACGTTTACGCAAAGAGCTGTAAGCAAGGTTGAGTAATCTTTCTTCTTTATCCTTTACATTTTTTGTAATGATCCGGATGAATTTAGCTGCAATGCTAAGATCACCAAAGATCATCTTGTGAAAGTCTTCACGGGGTATTTGCAGGATCTCTGCATCTTCAAGTATAATAGCGCTGTCATCATAATTTTTATCTTCGATCAGGGCGGGATAGCCTATAAAATCTCCTTCGCTAAAAAGATCAGTGATATATTCTTTACCATCTTCATGAGTCTTAAAACCTTTTACTTTTCCCTTCACAACATAAAATAAAAGTTTCGGCCGCTTACCTTCCTGGTAAAGTGTTTGTTTTTTGCCATAAGATTCCACATTATACTGATCAGCCAGCTGTTTCATCAGGCCACTATCCTTAACATCCTTTATGAATTGCGATAGACCTTGTTGAGAGGAAGAATACATGTTCCCAAGTATCTCTGCTTTTTTAAGTCTTATTTCGATCGCATTCAAAAGCTCTATATCTTCAAACGGTTTAGTGACATAATCATCTGCGCCCATTTCCATTCCTTTGCGAAAATCACTTCTTTCTGTTTTTGCCGTTAAAAAAATAAAGGGAATAGCCTGTGTGTTCTCATTTTTCCTTACCAAATGGAGCACCCCATATCCATCCAGCTCAGGCATCATAATATCACAGACAATTACATCTGGCCTTTCTCTTATGGCAATATCAACTCCCTTTTTCCCATTTTCCGCGGTAAAGGTTTTGTATCCTGCAAGGTCCAGTATCTCTGCTGTGTTTTCCCTGATGTCTTTATTATCTTCTATAACAAGAATTGATTTCATTAGTTAGTATAATTAGCGTTTGGAAATGTTATGGTGATAGAAGTGCCTTTTCCCAGGGTGCTTTGCAAATTTACAGTTCCATTGATTAAGTCAAGATATCTTTTTACGATGTGAAGGCCAAGCCCCGTTCCTTGTATATTAGTCACATTTGATGCCCTGTAAAACATGGTGAATAAATGTTCCTGGTCTTCTTTGGAAATGCCAATTCCTTTATCGGTTACCGTTATTATATTTTTTTCACGGTCACTCTTTGCAGAAATTGTAATAGGCGAATCTTCTTCAGAAAATTTAGCTGCATTACTTATAAGGTTGATCACGATATTTCTCAGCAATTTTTTATCGGCATTTATCATTTCCTCTCCTTCATATTTAAAATTGAATTTTTGCCCTGGCTTCAACACTACTTTCACTTCGGATAAGGTATCAGTGATCATTTCCGGAAGGTTAAATTCAAAGGGGTCAGTGCTAATACGGCCTTCATCCAATTTTCCTAAGGAAAGAAAATCCTCAAGAATGTCATTCAGATGTTTTACAGAATCTTTTATCCGGTCAATATGCTTATTCCTTTTTTCCTGGTCACTCTCTTTTGTATATTTTGAAATAAGCGAAGCTGAAGATAATACGGTACTAAGAGGTGTTCTGAACTCATGGGATGCCATGGAAACAAAACGGCTTTTTATTTCATTCAGCTGTTTTTCTTTATCCAACGCTACGTGTAGCTCCGTTTGTGATTCTTCTAATTTTTCAAGGGCCTCTTTAAGAATATGTGTTCGTTCGTCCACTTTTTTTTCAAGTTCAGTATTGAGTTTCCTGATCTCAAAAGTAACTTTTTCTAATTCATTTTGTTTCTTCACAAGATTTTGCTCAACTTCTTTTCGTAAGGTTATATCAACAATAAATGCGATTACAAAAAGTTCTTCATTCTTTTTGTAATGGCTTAAACTTATTTCAACAGGAAATTCCTCTCCATTTTTTTTTAATGCAAACAGATCCCTGCCAGCCCCCATTGATCTGTTCGAAGGATGTTTATGAAAGCCTTCACGAAGTGCTTTGTGACCTGGTTTGAAATTTCCAGGAATTAGAATTTCAACAGGGAGATTGCTTAATTCATTTGCCGCATACCCAAACATTCTTTCTGCAGCCGGATTCGCAAGAACTATAGAGCCCTTTCCATTCGTAAGGATTATTCCTTCCGTTGCATTCTCAAATAATGATGTCATGTGTGCCTGGTCAAGCATATCAACGTATAAAGATTTGACCTCAATGTAACCAATGTCGTTATAAAAATGAAATGAAAATAAGTCAGATTCAGACGAGGTTCATCTCGGGTTCATTAATTTCTGTAAATGCACTGACAGCAGCAATGATGGGTGTCGTTTTTTCTTTTTGTACATGATCGAATTCTGTGAGCATTGCTTTTTTCTCATCAGGATCTTTTGCAAGTTTGGCTCCCATTTTAAGCATGAACCTGTCCCAGGCAGAAAGATTTCTCATGATCATTCGTCCGGGTAAATAATAAAACTGGATCTTTTCAAGAATAGCAGCAGGAAGAGATGCTTTATTGTAACTCTCTCTTTTTTCTATTTGCTCAGCGGGTGATCCCGCTACCTGGAAGAAAAAGATCTTTTTATTCTGCAGCGACTTAAAATTTTTCTTCAACCAGTCTTTTATTTCAAGTTTCCCGATATATACGCTTGAACCGAGAATGAAATAATCGTACTTCGGTAGCTGATCAATGAGGAACCGATCGGCAGAAACCACTGGTAATTCTAATACCTGTCCTATCCACATTGCGTATTGTTTGGTGGCTCCGTATTTGCCTTTATATATTACCAGCCCTTTCATAATTTTTTTAATTTTAGTTGTAAAAATATTATTGAATTATGCGGCTGAATTGATCAAAGCATGGTGTTTCGCAACAGCGACTTCCGGGTGTTGCACGATCTCAGCATTAACTGAATTAGAGATAAGACAATATTTTTTTGTTTTTTCCATAGCTATCCTGGCTTTTTCAACATCAGCTTCATTACCAACATAGGCTTTTGGATAAATGTGTATATAGGTGAATTTGTATTTACCATCTACTATTTCCACCTGGCCGGTTGCGGTGCATTCAAAACCAGTATTTTCAATTTTCATTTTATTTACAAAAGACAGGTAAGTACTCATAAAGCAGCTTGTAATTGCACTGAGAAATAAAAGCTCAGGGCTCCATTCCCCTTCAGGGCCGCCAAATTCCGGTGGTGTGGATACCGTAAAAGATTTTAATGAAGGTGAGCTTACCACTCCAAGCTTGTCGCCGGTCCAATAAAGCTCTGTTGCAAATATGATGGGCTTATTACTTTTTAACGACATAATAGAATTCTTTGGATCAAAACTACTATGTCGGCCAGCTACTAATAATGATTTAGGTCAAAGGAAAATATGATTTGAATAGCAGGGATCAAAAAGAGTGTTAAACATCATTTATCATTCAATAACTCCTGTTCCATTTTGATCGCTTTTGGAAAAAGAATATTGCTTTCAAGATGGATATGCTGTACAAGATCTTTGTCCAGCTCTTTTAGTTTGGCAAAAGTTACTTTATGCGTAATGCATGCATTGTCAGGCGGGGTGTAATTATTGGTTGCCGTTCTTACGTGATGAAGGTTAGAGCCTGTTGTCTCATGTTCTTTTAACATCACCTCTTCAATAGGTTTTCGTAAAGTTCTTATTAAAAGCCGTGCATATGATTCACGATGTTTGTGAGCATGGTATATCTGTTTGATATAGGGAAAAAAGATCTCTTCTTCCTGCTTCATATGGGGAGGTATCTCTCTCATAAAACGATTGATAACGACTTCAAGAATTGCCAGTTCAGGATATTTTTTCAAATGACCATCCAGGAATTTCTTTATTTGTTCATTTACTTCAGGCAATGCTCTTTTCAGGTATCGATGATGGACATTCAGAATATAATCAGTTAAAAAATCAATATCCCAACTATCAAAATCAATTGCCGCGTTTGAAGATGATTGGTTGACAATGTTCTGTAGCTCATTCAATACAATTTCAGGTTCCAGGTTTTTGTTTTGGCAAACTATGTCAAGCGGCCATTTGCCGCCACAACAAAAATCAATATCGTATTTTCTAAATACATCTGCCGTGCGGAAATCGTGTGTTACAATATCTGTTATAAATGAAGAAGGCTCTATTTTATAAATATTTTGATACATAGTACTTGCTCCTGCTCACTAATCAATATTAAAAAGATAAAAAAAGGAAAAACATGATTTTCATCATCAAAAAAATTGAGTTAAATAACGGCGAGACTTTTCAGAAGATCGCTTTTGCTTTCTTTCAGCAGATCTCCAAAAGTGTTTTTACTAAAAACAGTTAAATAATTCTTTTTTACATCTTCCATTTCATAATGAAATGGACAAGGATTTAAGCCGTTGCAATATTTAAAGTTCAAAACGCACATACTAAACTGTTCCATGCCATCCGTGATCTCGACTAACTTTATCACAGGTGTATTCAGTGTTTCACTTGTAAGAGAAAATCCTCCATAAGGGCCTTTTGTGGATTTTAGGAGACCCGCTTTAACGATTTGTTGCATGATCTTTCCAAGGAAATGTTTAGGCACAGATAGCTTCGTTGCGATCTCGTCGATCTGGACTCTTCGTTGCTCATCCTGCATGACTGCTATATATAATATGCCCCGCAAAGCATATCCAAATGATTTGGATAAAAACATTAAATTTTTTTTCAAAAATAATCTCGCTGTTTTCGTGTTCAGGTGATTAAACTCATCCCAATTTTTGACTCATGTCATGATTGGTCGTCACCAGGGAAAATACTTTTGACATTACAAATAAGAGCCTAATGTCCTTTAATCAAAATAAAAAACTAGTATATGAAATCTAAATTTCTCATTGGAGCTGTTGTTCTCACTTCTGCAATTTTATTTGCCGCTTGTGGAGGCGGAGTTGATAAAGATGCAAAACCACTTGATGTACAAGAGTTGACAAAAAATCAACCGGAAACACATGGCGCTGAGATCAAAGAAAGTGACATCACAGTAACGAATCCATTAAATGCCGAATGGATAACAGGCGGGAAAAAATATTTATGAATTGAAGTGCCAAAGCTGTCATCGGCTCACAGAAGAAAAGCTTGTTGGCCCCGGTTGGAAAAATGTGACCAAAAGAAGACAACCTGTTTGGATCATGAATATGGCAACTAATGTTGATATGATGCTTGAATCAGATGCCGAAGCACAAAAACTTTTGGAACAATGTATGGTTCGTATGCCGAATCAAAATCTAAGCAAAGATGATGCAAGAAAAGTGTTGGAATTTATGCGAAGCAATGATGGCGAAAAATAATTTTCCTTTTAAGAAAGATATGCTAACGAAAACAGCGATTGGAATTGATCAATAGAAAAACAATTACTCACAACGATAAAACAAATAACATGAACTCCTCTTTCAAAATGCTATTGCTTGTTGCGGTAGCTTTTCCAATCGTATGCTTGCAAAGCTGTAAACCTAAAGGAACTCAATCGGCTGTTAGTGGCGATGCCGCTGCTAAAGTTTATGTAGCTCCCGGAAAATATGATGAATTCTACAATTTTGTATCAGGTGGTTTCAGCGGTCAAATGTCTGTGTATGGTATTCCATCCGGACGTTTACTCCGTGTCATACCTGTATTTTCTGTCGATCCTGAAAAAGGATACGGCTATAGCGAAGAAACAAAATCAATGCTCAATACTTCGCATGGTTTTGTTCCCTGGGATGATCTTCACCATATAGCGTTATCGGAAACGGATGGCATACAGGATGGTCGTTGGGTTTTTGGCAATGGAAATAATACTCCGCGTATTGCACGGATCGATCTTAAAACTTTTCGCACAGCTGAAATAATTGAAATTCCTAACAGTGGGGGAAATCACTCTTCTCCTTTTATTACTGAAAACTCTGAATATGTTGTTGCCGGTACTCGTTTCAGTATTCCAATGGATAATTCGAATGGGGATGTTCCTATCAATACATACAAAAGAAATTTTAAAGGAACAGTAAGTTTTATTAGTGTTGATAAAAATACCGGCACTATGAGTATTGCATTCCAGATTCTAATGCCCGGTGTAAATTTTGATTTGGCTCGTGCCGGAAAAGGAAAATCACATGGATGGATGTTTTTCAGTTGTTATAATTCAGAAAGAGCAAATACATTATTGGAAGTAAATGCATCACAGAAAGACAAAGACTTTATTGTTGCTGTAAACTGGAAAAAAGCTGAAGAATATTTAAAAGCAGGTAAAGGGAAAAAACAATCTGTAAAATATGCACATAATACTTATGATGAACAAAAGCATTCCGCTACTTCTGTTATTGAAACAGAAGTTACCGTGCTTGACTCAAAAGAATTGGCTGATATGGTTTACCTGATGCCTTGTCCAAAATCACCACATGGTTGTGATACTGATCCTACTGGTGAATATATTGTCGGTAGCGGTAAACTTGCAGCTATGATTCCTGTATTTTCTTTTACTAAAATGCAGCAGGCAATTGCTAACAAAAATTTTGAAGGTGAATATGAAGGCATTCCTGTATTAAAATATGATGCTGTTTTACATGGTGAAGTAAAAAAACCAGGACTCGGACCTTTGCATACAGAATTTGATGATAAAGGATATGCCTATACTTCATTCTTTGTTTCATCTGAAATTGTAAAATGGAATGTAAAGACTCTTGAAGTGGTTGATCGTGTGCCTACTTATTATTCTATTGGTCACCTGAGCGTTCCGGGTGGACCAACTAAAAAGCCATGGGGTAAATATGTGATCGCTTATAATAAGATCACTAAAGACCGCTACTTACCAACTGGGCCAGAACTTGCTCAAAGTGCACAATTGTATTGATATCGAAGGTGATAAAATGAAACTGCTTCTTGATTTTCCAACTATTGGTGAACCACACTATGCTGAAGCTGATACCAGCCGATCTTATATTAAAAAACAGTCAGAAGATTTATAAGATAGAAGAAAATAAAAATCCGTTTGCAGCATTGGGTGATAAATATGCAAGAGTAGAACGTAAAGGAAATGAAGTGCATGTTTATATGACATCTATTCGTTCACACTTTGCTCCAGATAATATTGAAGGTGTAAAAATGGGAGATGTGGTTTATTTCCATGTTACCAATCTTGAACAGGACTGGGATGTGCCACATGGTTTTGCAGTGAAGGGTGCAAACAATGCTGAATTGTTGATCATGCCTGGCGAAACACAAACACTTGCGTGGAAACCTGAACGAGTTGGCATATTTCCTTTCTATTGCACTGACTTTTGTTCTGCGCTTCACCAGGAAATGCAGGGATATATAAGAGTGAGCCCGGCAGGTTCCAATGTGCCGATCTCATTTGGCACTGGAAAAACAGATAATACTTCCGTAGCAAACAAATAATTTTTTAATTCATGATAAATCAACGATTGTCTTCCTGAAACAATAAAAACTAACAATCATGAAAAAAATAATTCGCTTGATCCCAATAGGTGCACTGGTTCTTATTTTCAGTGCATGCAATAGTAACACAGAATCCAGTACAGCAACCGAGGCAAAGGATGTTGCTGCTAAAAGTGGCGGACAGGAAGCAGTACAGGATGATGTATCACAAAAAGATGTTGTGAAGATCGCAGTGAGTTCAAAAGATCATACCACATTAGTTGCAGCTTTAAAACAGGCTGAGTATGTTGATGATCTTTCCAACGCAGGGCCATTTACGGTGTTTGCACCAACGAATGATGCATTTAATAAATTACCTGCCGGCACTGTGGATGGTTTGATGAAAGACGACAAGAAAGCTGATCTGCAAAATATTCTTGAATACCATGTAGCGGTGGGGGTTTATAAAACTGAGAACATGCAGGATGGCCAGAAAATCAATATGGCTAATCTTGGCGATATCACATTAAGTGTAAAAGATGGAAAGGTGATGGTAAATGGTGTAGCAAATATTGTTGCATCAATACCCGCAGCAAATGGTATCATTCATGTGGTGGATGCAGTATTGCTTCCGCCTGCAAAGAATTAGAGAAAATTATTTTCTGTTTCAATTTGGGCCGGTGGTAGGCCGGTCCATTTTAAAAAGTAAAATGAATAAGCTAACTAAAATAGAAAGGATAATTGTAGCGATAGCTTCACTCTCATTGATAGCGACTTTTTTCGTTCCTATCTGGCGAATTGATCTGTTTGCACCGCAATACCCCGAAGGTTTGACAATGAAGATCTGGCTGAATGACCTTAAAGGGCAGATCGATATCATCAATGGATTGAATCACTATATCGGGATGAGAAAGATCAGCGTGGCCATGTTTCCTGAATTTGCATTTCTTGGTTATGTAGTTGGATTTTATATTTTGCTTGGACTCGCTGTAGCTATTATCGGGAATAGAAAGATCTTGTTCTGGTATCTTGTATTCACTGCTTTTGGTGGCATATTTGCCATGTATGATTACTATCGATGGGGATATGAATATGGTCACAATCTTGATGAAACTGCCCCGATCAAAGTTCCAGGGCTTTCTTATCAGCCTCCGATGATCGGCCATAAACGATTGCTGAATTTTGATGCTTACTCATTGCCTGATATTGGCGGTTGGATCATCATTAGTGCTGCGTCGATCATGATCCTGGTTTGGTTTTTTGATTGGTATAAAGCACATAAAAGAAACATTAAACTTTCCTCAGCGTTAACAACTTCTCTTGTTTTATTCTTCCTTACATCATGTACTTCTCAACCCGAACCTTTAAAGATCGGCAGTGATGTTTGTCATTTGTGTAAAATGGGAGTGGCCGATCCAAAATTTGGAAGTGAAATTATTACCGATAAAGGAAAGATCTACAAATTCGATGATATCGGCTGTATGATCCGGTATATGAAAGCCGATGGAATAGAGAAAAAAAATATTTCACGAACTGTTGTAGTGAGCTATGAAAAACCAAATGGTTTTATTGAAGCTGATAAGGCGGTATTGATCATCAGTGAAAGCACAAAAAGCCCGATGGGTTTTAACATCGCGGCTTTTTCAAACAAAGAGTCCGTATCGAAAATTGAAGGCAAAATATTTTCCTGGAACGAGCTATATAATAAGATCGAATAGAAAATGTTCAGGCTTATTATCATATTACCAACGATCATCCTTTCAACAGCTCTTGCTGCACGTACAATAGTTGTGGGAAAGAACCAATCCATTACTTCCATTCGCAAAGCGATCGAGCTTGCAAAAGAAAAGGATACCATTCTTGTACAGCCGGGTGTTTACAAGGAAGGGAATATCATTGTTAATAAGAATATTGTTCTGCTAGGTCAAAATTTTCCGGTGCTTGATGGTGAAAATAAATTTGAGATACTTACTGTGAGCGGTATCAATATTATTATCAAAGGATTTCAGTTGCAAAATTGCGGACAATCAGCCATGAATGATTTTGCTTCGATAAAAGTTATTGATTCAAAAAATATTCTTATTGAAGATAACCGGGTGATCAATTCTTTTTTTGGTATTCATTTTTCCAATTCTTCTTATATCACGATCAGGCATAATTCAGTATCCGGCTCGCCTACCAGTGAGCAAAATACTGGAAATGGCATTCATCTTTGGAAATGCGATCATGCATTGATCGAGAATAATCATGTTACCGGCCACCGGGATGGTATTTATTTTGAATTTGTAACAGAATCAATTATTCAAAATAACCTGAGCGAAAAGAATATCCGGTATGGCCTTCATTTCATGTTCTCGAATAGCGATGATTATCTTAATAATACATTTAATAATAACGGTGCCGGGGTAGCGGTTATGTATTCGCATAAAGTAAAAATGGAGGGAAATACATTTGAAATGAATTGGGGTCCTGCTTCCTATGGAATTCTATTGAAAGATATTACAGACAGCTATATTCATAATAATACATTTTATAAAAATTCAGTTGGCATTCACATGGAGGGCAGCAGCAGGATAAATGCCTTTAAAAATATATTTAAAGAAAATGGCTGGGCCATTAAAGTGCAGGCAAGTTGCGATGACAATAATTTTTACCAGAATAATTTCTATGGCAACAGTTTCGATATTGCCACGAACGGCACGATGATGCTCAATAAATTTTACAATAATTACTGGGATAAGTATGAAGGATATGACAGGGACAAAGATGGGATAGGAGATGTACCTTATCACCCGGTCAGCATGTATTCAATGATAGTAGAGCAAAATCCAAATTCACTTATACTGCTTAGAAGTTTTATGGTGTCATTGCTTGATAAAGCGGAAAAAGCTATACCAAGCCTAACACCTGAAAATCTTACTGACGACAAACCAATGATAAAGGCCAACAAACTATGATCAGGATAGTACATATAAATAAAAAATTCAAAAAGCTTTTAGCGCTGAATGATATCAATGCTCAATTTGACAAAGGGCAAGTGATCTCGTTGATCGGTCCGAATGGATCAGGCAAAACAACTTTGATCAAATCCATACTTGGTATGGTAAAACCTGACAGCGGGAAAATATTTTTTAATAATGAACCAATTAATGGTGATCCTTCTTATCGTTCACAGATCGGTTATATGCCACAGATCGGTCGTTACCCTGATAATATGAAAGTGGGACAGCTTTTTAAAATGCTGAAGAATATTAGAAATGTTTCAGAAGATAGGATCGATGAAGAGTTGATTGACAGATTTGGATTAAAACAAATTTTTGATAAGCCAATGCGAACTTTATCGGGAGGTACAAGGCAAAAAGTTAGCGCTGCTCTTGCATTTCTTTTTGACCCCGATGTATTGATACTTGATGAACCAACTGCAGGTCTTGATCCTTTGTCATCAGAAATTTTAAAAGAAAAGATCCTGAAAGAGAAAAGCAAAAACAAACTGATCCTTATTACATCACATATTTTAAGCGACCTGGATGAATTAACAACTCATATCATGTATTTGCAGGAAGGGAATATTGAGTTTTTTAAAGAGATCGAACAACTGCGTGAAGAATCGGGTGAATTGAAACTGGGAAAGGCAATTGCAAGAATAATGAAAGGAGAAAAATTTAACAGCGGGTGGATCGACAGGATCTTTGTCCTTAAGGACTCCTTAGGAGAAATAAAAAATGAAAAGAATTCTCCCTTTCGTTCAGAATGACAATAAAAATTATGCTTAAACTATCTAAATACGTTTTATATGACATTGTAAGAAGCAAAGTGATCCTTGCTTATACTGCATTCCTGTTTCTTGTTTCATTCAGTCTTTTCAATATGGAAGAGAACAGCAGTAAGGCTATACTCAGTTTATTGAACATTATTCTTATCGTTGTGCCGCTAATCAGCATGATATTTACCACAATTCACTATTATAATTCCTATGAGTTTATTGAGCTAATGCTTTCACAACCGATGAGCCGTCGTAAAATTTTGCTGAGTGAATATGGTGGCATAGCTCTTTCATTGTTAAGTAGCTTTTTGATCGGCGTTGGTATTCCTGTATTACTTTATTCTCCAGATAGTGTTGGATTCTCTTTATTATTCACTGGCATTTGTTTAACATTTGTATTTACATCGCTGGCATTTCTTACTTCTGTAAAAGCAAGAGATAAGGCAAGAGGGATTGGTTTTGCCTTATTGCTCTGGTTTTATTTTGCATTGATCTATGATGGGCTGATACTTTTAATTCTTTTTAACTTTAGCGATTATCCTCTTGAGAAAGCAACACTTGTTCTTTCTGCATTGAACCCAATTGATCTTGGACGTATTTCTATAATGTTGAAAATGGATGTCAGCGCATTGATGGGCTATACCGGCGCCTTATACAAAGATTTCTTTGGCAGTGGTTCCGGTATTCTTTTTACAGTAGGCATCATGTTGCTTTGGATCATTCTTCCTCTTTGGTGGGCATTGCGGGTATTTAAAAAGAAAGACCTGTGATCCTATTTCTAAAATCATAATTCTCATTGATATTTATCAAGCAGCGAGGGGCTTAAAAATTATAGCTTTATCCTGCACAGTTAAATTGTATCATCAATGGAAGGAATTCAGGAATATTTGGTCCCTTATCTTATTTCCCAGGCTGCAAGCTTAATTATTTTGATCGCTGCATGGAAGAAAACAAGATGGGCACGGTGGCTGTTCTCTGTACTGTTTCTTTGGGCATCTGCCACTAATATGTACATGGGGCTTACAGATCCCGATAGTTACCTGGATAATGCACGGTTTGCCATTCCATTGTACCAGGATTTTATCAATGGATGGTTCAGTCATTACAATCACATCATCATCCCTCTGATCGCAGTTGGACAATTTTTTATAGCAACTACTATGTTATTGAATGGATGGTGGGTGAGACTTGCTTGTATTGGCAGTATTATCTTTCTCCTTAGCATTTCACCTTTAATGGTAGGGTCAGCATTTCCTTTTTCTATCACAGTATCTATTGCCGCTTTTCTTATTTTGATAAATGATGATAAGAATTATGCCTGGAAAAGGCAGGAGAAAAGCTTGTCATTTATATAAAGGATTATCATGTCTGATATTAATTATTAAAACGGATGATTAATATCAGTAAGATTACTAAGGGGCAAGTGCAATTTTGTTTTAAACTAAATAATATGAATGAATCACTTTCTTCTTTGTCGCTTGCCCAGATAGTAAATAGTAATCACCAGGCCGCCTCTGTATTTGAGAAATATCACCTGGATTTTTGTTGTAAGGGAAAACGTTCACTTGAACAAGCTTGTACGGAGCAGCAACTTTCTATTTCGAAAGTAACGGAGGACCTGGAAAATATTTTTACAAAAGACAATAATAGCACAGTTGATTTTGAAAAAATGAATTTGACGCAACTTGCCGATTATATTGTGCAGACACATCATGCTTATGTAAAAAATGAAATGCCGCAGATCCATGCTTACCTGCAAAAAGTATCTTCAAAGCATGGTGAAAGACATCCGGAGCTTTATAAGATATTTCAGACATTTAGTGCTGTTAAAGAAGAAATGGAAGGTCACATGAAAAAAGAAGAATTGATCCTTTTTCCAAGAATTAAGGAACTGCAGAAACTTGCCGATAATGAGAATGCCAACCTCCAGCTAAATATAACTTACCTGCAATCTCCTATTACTGTAATGGAGCAGGAGCATGATCATGCGGGCAGTTTGCTGAACGATATAAGAATTCTTTCCAATGATTATACTCCGCCGCAGGACGCATGCACAACATATCGTTTGAGCTTTGCTGCGCTAAAGGCTTTTGAAATGGATCTTCATCAGCATGTACATCTTGAGAATAATATTCTATTTCCTAAGGCAATTGAAACGTTCAGAGATCTACAGACAACTATTTTGAATTAAACAACCATTTGTAAAGATTTTTATTTTCTGACTTTATCTCATTCTTTCAATTGACAAAAGTCATGTCTTTCAAAATTAACAGCCGATAGTTTTGTTTATACTAAAGGCAAAGTAGTTATCTATATAAGGGTAAAAATCTCTCCCATCGCAGGATGGGCAATCGTTGGTTTTCGTTTCAATTACACAGCCCTCTGATTCCTCAGAGGGCTTCTTTTTTTTAAATGTTTTGATGTAAGTCATTTTTGCCACTGACACTACTCATTTAAAAAATACCACCGCATCTTAATCTTTGTTTACCTGTAAACTATTTACACGTGGAAGATCTATTGGTAAAAGAAACGAAAACAAGCAAGAAGATTGCTGTGCAATGCTATCACTGTGGCGAAGTTTGCGATACTTCCATTTCAGCCGATAAAAAATATTTCTGTTGTGAGGGATGCAAGTTCGTTTTCCAGCTTTTACAGGAGAACGGGCTTTGTAATTATTATGAATTAAGTGACAGACCCGGTATAAAAGTAAAAGGAAAATTCAGCTCTCAGCGTTTTGCCTACCTCGATAATGAAGAAGTAAAAAGAAAATTAATTCGTTTTGATGATGGCCGCCAATGCCATGTAAGTTTTTATTTGCCGCAAATGCATTGTGCTTCCTGTATTTGGCTATTGGAAAGCCTGCACACTATTGATACCGGTATCCTGTTTTCCAAATCAAATTTTCAGCGAAAGGAAGTTTTTATTGATTTTGATACCTCAAAGATCTCATTAAGAAAAGTTGTAGAACTCCTTGCTTTCATCGGCTATGAACCTTATATCAGTTTAAATGAGGGAGAAAAAAAGAAGGCAAAAAAGATCAGCCGGAAAAAAATATTCAAAATTGGTGTGGCGGGTTTTTGTTTCAGCAATATCATGATGCTGAGCTTTCCCGAATATTTTTCCTCCGGGAATATAGGCCAGGCTGATCTGCAAAAAGTATTTACTTATCTCAATCTTGCTTTATCATTTCCTGTATTTTTTTACAGTGCCAATGATTTTTTTATTTCAGCATGGAAAGGTCTGCAACAAAGATGGCTGAATATTGATGCACCAATTGCATTGGCAATTCTTGTTACATTTGCAAGAAGTGTGTATGAAATTATCAAGTGGAACTGGTGCCGGTTATCTTGATTCAATGAGCGGCATAGTTTTCTTTATGCTTGTTGGTCGATGGTTCCAGGATAAAACTTATGATAGCTTTTCATTTGACCGGGATTATAAATCTTATTTTCCTCTTGGCGTTACGCTTATAAAAAATGGAAAGGAAGAGACTTCAACGATCAACAAACTACAAAAAGGGGATAAGATATTGATCAGGCAAAATGAAATGATTCCTGCTGATGCTTTTATTACAGATGGTGAAGGAAATATTGATTACAGTTTTGTTTCTGGTGAAAACACTCCTGTGCTTAAAAGAAAAGGTGAGTTGGTATATGCCGGTGGTAAGCAACTTGGCGCTGCAATTGAAATGGAAGTGGTGAACCCGGTTGAGCAAAGCTATATCACACAACTTTGGAACAATGATGTATTTACTCAACAAAAAAACCGGGACAGATCTTTTATTCATCCGTGGAGCCGTTACTTCACTCTTATACTTTTCTTTATTGCTGGCAGTGCTGCTTTGTATTGGGGAGTAAATGATCCTTCAAAAATTTTGCCTTCCGTTACTGCATCATTAATTGTTGCTTGTCCCTGTTCCCTGCTTCTTTCGGCCACTTTTACTTTTGGCAATATGCTTCGGCATTTTGGTAAAAATAAATTTTATCTGAAAAATTCTTCGGTTATCGAAGCTCTTGTCGCGGATCAATACAATTGTTTTTGATAAAACGGGAACATTAACTCATTCATCACAGGCAAATGTTTTTTATGAAGGTGAAAAGTTACAGGATGAAGAGATCAATAGCATTTATTCGTTGGTAAAAGAATCTGTTCATCCATTAAGCAGGATCATCAAGCAGGAATTAATTTCTAATCACCCTGTTCAGCCTTTACGAATAGATAATTTTAAAGAGATAGCTGGAAAGGGAATTATTGGATCTATAAATGATAAGCAAATAAAACTTGGATCAAAACAATTTATTGAAGGAAACGAAACGACAACATCGCTTTCTCAAACAGGCGAAGTATATTTTTCTGTCAATGGAATTAAAAAGGGTGTTTTTAGGATAAGCAATCAATACCGGGAAGGGGTTGCTGAAATGATCAATTCATTAACACTCAAAAAATATAAGCTCCAGGTTCTCTCGGGTGACAATGCTGCTGAGAAAAATAATCTTGAATCAATTTTTGGTGGGCAGGCCACCATTCGCTTTCATCAATCACCACAGGAGAAATTAAATTTTATCAATGAATTAAAGAATAAGAACTCAAAAGCAAAAGTGTTAATGCTTGGCGATGGGTTAAATGACGCAGGGGCATTGAAACAAGCAGATGTAGGCGTGGCAGTAAGTGAAAACACAAGTCAATTTACCCCAGCATGTGATGCAATAATGGATAGTAATGAAGTACACAAACTTCACAAGTTCATTCAATATGCACGATCAGGGAAAAATGTTATCACCTGGAGCTTTATTCTTTCAATACTGTACAATGTTGTTGGGTTAAGTTTTGCAGTGCAGGGGTCATTATCGCCCCTGGTCGCTGCCATACTGATGCCGGTGAGTTCGATCAGTATTGTGACGTTTGTGACATTGGCCACATCATTTTCTGCTAAAAGAAAAGGACTTTAGGCTGATTGATAATGCTCATAAAAATGACTGACAACCGTCATATCAGCCAGGAAGATTGAAAAATACATTTGCCTCTTAAATATAAAGCCAGCGAATGAGTGTTCTAATACTTCTTATTGGTTTCAGTATTCTTATAGCCGGAGGCTTTTTGGTAGCCTTTATCTGGTCAGTTAAGACAGGCCAATATGATGATGATTATACCCCATCTGTAAGGATGTTTTTTGATGATAAACCAATTCCAGAAAAAGAATCTTCTTTAACACCAAAACAAAAATAAATTTCAATGCAAGCATGGAAAAATTTTATTATGACAATAAGATCGTCCGGAATTTTGCTTACGCTACCATTATCTGGGGCATTGTCGGCATGTTAGTTGGTCTTTGGGTAGCATTGCTGATGGTATTTCCACAATGGAATATCGGTGGAATTGCAGTAGGCAAAGAAACTATCGGTCTTACATTCGGACGTCTTCGACCATTGCATACCAATGCAGTCATTTTTGCATTTGTAGGTAATGGAATTTTTATGGGCGTTTATTATTCCTGCAGCGATTATGTAAAGACCAGGATGTTCAGTGATATGCTGAGCAAAATTCATTTCTGGGGATGGCAATTGATTATTGTTGCTGCTGCAATTACACTTCCGCTGGGAATTACCACCAGAAAAGAATATGCCGAATTGGAATGGCCAATTGATATTGCTATTACTCTTATTTGGGTGGTTTTTGGCTGGAACATGTTTGGAACCATTCTTAAAAGAAGAGAACGACATTTGTATGTTGCTATCTGGTTTTACATCGCCACTTTTGTTACGGTTGCTGTTCTGCATATTGTAAATTCAATTGAATTACCTGTAAGTCTGTCTTAAAAGTTATTCATGGTATGCCGGTGTACAGGATGCACTGGTGCAATGGTGGTACGGACATAATGCGGTTGCATTCTTTCTTACTACACCTTATCTCGGCTTGATGTATTATTTCATGCCGAAAGCGGCCAACCGTCCGGTTTATTCTTATCAGCTTTCCATCATTCACTTCTGGGCACTGATATTTCTATATATCTGGGCAGGTCCTCACCATTTGTTATATACATGCGCTTCCTAATTGGGCACAATCACTCGGTATTGTTTTTTCAGTCATGCTGATTTCTCCAAGCTGGGGTGGTATGATCAATGGATTGCTGACACTGCGCGGTGCATGGGATAAAGTAAGAGAAGATGTGATTCTGAAATTTATGGTGGTGGCCGTTACTGCTTATGGTATGGCAACATTTGAAGGACCAATGCTTTCTTTAAAAATCGTAAATGCGATCAGCCATTTTACCGACTGGACTATTGCACACGTACACGTTGGTGGATTGGGCTGGAATGGTATGCTCACTTTTGGAATTCTATACTGGCTGATACCAAGAATTTTCAAAACAGAATTATATTCAAAAAAAACTCGCCAACTTCCATTTCTGGATCGGCAACACTGGGAATTATTATTTTATGCAGTACCAATGTATTGGGCCGGTTTCACAGCAAAGCTTCTATGTGGAAAGAATTTACTGAAGCGGGTCAATTAAAATACCAGTTTCTTGAAACAGTTACTTACATGAAACCTTTTTATGCCATGCGTTCATTTGGCGGTATCTTATTCCTAATTGGTGCAATAGTTATGATGTATAATCTATTTAAAACTGCTACTAAAGGAAAATTAGTTGCAAATGAAGAAGCAGAAGCACCAGCATTGGAAAAAATATTTAGCCAGCATACGGGAGAACACTGGCATCGTGGATTGAAAGAAGACCGATTCAGTTTCTTATTGCAACCCTGGTAGTGATTCTAATCGGTGGTATTGTTGAAATGATTCCAACATTTCTTGATCAAATCAAATGTTCCAACCATTACCAGTGTTAAACCTTATACACCGCTTGAATTGCAGGGAAGGGATATTTATGTAAGGGAAGGATGTTATACCTGTCACTCGCAAATGATACGGCCATTCCGTTCTGAAACAGAACGCTATGGTGAATATTCAAAAGCCGGAGAGTTTGTTTATGATCATCCATTCCAATGGGGATCAAAAAGAACAGGACCAGACCTTGCGAGAGAGGGAACGTTGAATTTGAAAAAAACAGACTGCTGGCATTTCAATCACATGGATGATCCGCAAGCAATATCGCCAGGATCAATTATGCCAGCCTATTCATTCATGTTAGATAAAGAATTGGATACCGCAAGCACTCCTGCAAAGATCAAAGCGATGCGTACGATGGGTGTTCCTTATAAGGAAGGTTATGAATTTATCGCCAATAAGGACCTGGTGAACCAGGCTGCAAAGATCCAAAGCAATCTCCTGAATGATAGTATCAGGGTAAAACCGAATGCAGAAATACTGGCCATCATTGCATACCTGCAAAGACTGGGAACTGATACTGAAAAAAATAAAATAACAGAAAATAAAAACTAGTCTATGTTCAAGTTTGTAAAACAGTATGCGGAATCAATTGACGGAGTAAATATTTACCCGATGATATCCCTGGTTATTTTCTTCTTGTTCTTTGTTGTGCTGCTTTATTATGTAAAGAAAATGGATAAAGCAAAAGTGAACGAGATAAGCAGGATTCCCCTTGATGATAATGAACAACTCTCTGACACTTTAATCCAAAACAATTTAAAACAGGTTTGATCATGAGAATAAAATTTGTATTCCGGATTATTATACTGGCTGTCGTAACCCTGGCTTTCAACGTAACAACTTTTGCACAGGGATCGGCTTTACCGACCGGCGGCATGAGATATTTTCTTTATGGCGCAATTGCTTTTGTAATTGGTAGTCTTTCTTTAGCAATTTATTACCTAACTCTTAAGAATAAATATCAGAAAGAAGCCAGGATAAGATCTGGTAAGCTACATGAGCAATCAGGATTGCGCAAATGGTGGAGCGAACTTGATAAAAAATATTTTACAAAGGCCGCATCACTGGAGAAAGAAGCTGATGTAATGCTCGATCATGATTATGATGGCATCAAAGAACTGGATAATGCATTGCCACCATGGTGGAAATGGGGCTTTTATTTTACGATCGTTGTAGCTGTTATTTATATGTTCCGTTTTCATGTTACTAAATCTGGTCCTACACCTCTGCAGGAATATGATAATGAAATGAAGATCGCTGCTGCTAAAATGGAAAATTTCAGAATGAATAGTAAAGAAGCATTCGATGAAAAAACCGTCACACTTGCTGATGCAACAGGTATTGCTGCTGGTAAAAAAATTTTTACCGGTACATGTTTTCCTTGTCATGGTGCTAATGGTGAAGGAAATGCAGTAGGACCAAATCTTACCGACAAATACTGGTTGCATGGCGGATCACTTGGCAATGTTTTTAAAACAATTACTATAGGCGTACCAGATAAAGGAATGCAGGCATGGGGAAAAACATTTTCACCAACAGATATAAGAAACCTGGCAACGTTTGTTTTGTCATTACAGGGAACCAATCCAGCAAATGCAAAAGCGCCACAGGGAAATTTATTTGAAGCGGGTAAAACAAGTGACAGCACTGCTGTTAAAAAAGATTCATTACAAACCAAACCAGCTAAATAATTAAACTTCGGATCGTGAAAAAAACTGAATCATGGAAGAAAGAGATTTTTCGGAGATAGTTGAGGAAAAAAAGGAACTCCTTGATCAGAGCTTTCGTGATTCAGTTGCGACAATCAGTAAACAAGGTAAGCGTAATTATATATTTCCTAAAAAACCGAAGGGCAAATTTTACAACCTTCGTACCATTACTTCTATTATTTATCTTGTCGTTTTTTTTACTCTCCCTTTTATTAAAGTAGATGAAGAGCCACTCTTCATGTTCAATGTGCTGGAACGTAAGTTTATTTTTTTCGGACAGGTTTTCTGGCCGCAGGATTTTTTCATTTTTGCTATCGGGCTTCTCACTTTCATCGTGTTCATTATTTTTTTCACTGTTGTATTCGGAAGAGTTTTTTGCGGATGGGCCTGCCCGCAAACCATTTTTATGGAAATGGTTTTCCGCAAAATTGAATATTGGCTGGATGGCGATATGAATGAACAACGCAAGCTGAAAGAAATGCCATGGAACAGCTTACAAGATCCGTAAACGGGCCACTAAAATGGCTGTTTTTTATTTTATCTCTTTTATCATTGCTAATTTCTTTCTTGCTTATGTCATTGGTATGGATGATGTGCTGGCTATGGTAAAAGAAGGAATAGGTGCTAACCTCGGCACTTTTATTTCGCTGTTGATCTTCACATCTGTTTTCTTTTTTGTTTACTACTGGTTTCGTGAGCAGGTATGCATTGTTGTTTGTCCTTATGGAAGATTGCAGGGTGTGTTGCTTGATAAAAAATCAATTGTTGTTGCGTATGATTATGTAAGAGGTGAACCAAGAGGAAAAATTAAAAAAGAGAAAGAAGGTAAATGGGATACGGGTGATTGTGTTGATTGTTTTGCATGTGTAAGAGTTTGCCCAACGGGAATTGATATCCGGAACGGTACACAATTAGAATGTGTGAATTGTACTGCATGTATTGATGCTTGCAATACGATAATGGATAAAGTAGGAAGGCCAAGAGGTTTAATACGATATGAATCGGAAGAAAATATAGCACACAGTAAAAAAACTAAATTCAATTGGCGGATCGCTGCTTATTCTTTTGTGTTGATATTATTAACGTCCGCATTGGTTGTGATGCTGATGACCCGTGATGATGTGGATGCAAGAGTATTAAGAACCGCCGGGCAAATGTTTCAAACCATGCCTGACGGAAGGATCAGCAACTTGTATAATATAAAACTGGTGAATAAAACAAGAAAGGAAATTCCTGTGACTATGAAGCTTGAGAATATGAAAGGGGAGATCACCGTGGTACAAAAAGATATGGTGGTTCCGAAAGAATCATATTTCCAAACTTCATTCTTTGTAAAAATAGAAAGGCAGTTAGTTGTTAAAAGAAAAACACCAATAGTCTTAGGCGTTTACCAGGGGGATAAAAAAATTGAAACGATCAACACAACATTTCTTGGACCGGGATTTTAAAATATTCTTTTATGAAACTATCATGGGGTTATAAGATCATGTTTGTTTATATCGCATTTGTTGCCGGTATAGGGTTTCTTGTTTTTAAAGCAAGTAGCCAGAAGTTTGATCTTGTAACAAAAGATTACTACGACCAGGAATTAAAATACCAGCAGGTAATAGACCAGGCGGCGAATAGCTCGAGACTTTCAGCGCCGGTAACTATAGAAAGAAACGAAGGTGAATTAAAGATCAGCTTTCCGGATGAAATGAAGAATAAAAAAAAGCTGGTTGATTTTTATCTCTATTATGCTGCTGATGCAAAAAAGGATTTCAGAAAATCATTTGAGCTAAATGAAAATGAATTAGTCCAGGCCTTGCCAGTTGGAATGAAAGGTATGTATGAATTAAAGTTATCGTGGGAGGCAGGAGGTGTAAAATATTATTTTGAGACAAAAGCTATTTTTTTAAATGTCAATTAGCGCTGAAATAATTGGATCGGCCTTTATAATGGGATTGGCAGGAAGCCTGCATTGTATTGGCATGTGCGGGCCATTGGCTTTATCACTACCGGTTTCTCATAATAACAATTTTTCTCGCATTTCAGGAGGATTGATCTATAACAGCGGCCGTATTCTTTCATACACAAGCATGGGTTTGATCTTTGGTTCACTTGGCAACCTTATCATTGCTGCTAAATGGCAAAGCAGTTTATCAATTGGATTAGGAATAATCATTCTTATTTATCTTCTGTTTCCAAAAAAATACTTTCATTTTTCAACTGCTGCTGCATTGGGTAAACCATTCATGTTACTCAGGCAACAATTGGGAAGATTATTTCAATCAAAAAAGCTCAGCTCCTTATTATTTATCGGCGTGTTAAATGGTTTTCTACCCTGTGGTCTTGTATATCTTGCTTTGACGTCGTCTATTATATGCAGCAAGCCCGGTTAATGGCGGTATGTTTATGTTGTTTTTTGGATTAGGAACTTTTCCTATGATGTTTGCAACTGTATTGATGGGGAATTATTTGAACCAATCACTGCGGCAGAAAATACACAAAGCAGTTCCGGCCTTGCTTTTCTTCATGGCTGTGATACTGATACTTCGCGGAATGAATTTAGGTATTCCGTTTATTAGCCCGGAACTCGGTGCAGGTCATCATCATGAGGCTATTGAATGTCGTTAGACATTTGTTAGATGCTGAATAGCCCTTCGCAATGCTTGGGTGATAATGTAGAAATGTTGAATAATGTACTGGAAGTACCACCGACAAAGTCGGGGTGTTGCAATTGAAGTCAGAAAAGTTGAGTAGATTTCTTGCAGCACAAGAGTGCGACGCAACGAGAAGTTTAATAGAAGTTATACAGCCGGGCTCATAATTTTCCACATATTAACAAAATGCCGGCAACGATAAATACGTTATTATCATCCTGATTATATTTGTCGCTAATCAAACCCTTTAAATGAGCATTCCTAAAGGAAAACTTATTGCAATCGGAGGTGCGGAAGATAAAGGCACCGATCTTGAAGCCGGTGAAGTCTATCGCAGTAATCTTAATTTTTTTGAGTTAGGTATTTTGCGCCGAGTAGTGCAAGAAGCCGGTGGTACCAGTGCAAAGATCGAGATCATCACTACCGCTTCTACTATTCCTATGGAAGTAGGAGAAAATTACCGCAATGCATTTGGAAAAATTGGTTGTGAAAATGTTGATATAATGCATGTCCGTACAAGGCAGGATACTTTGAACAAGGATTACCTGCAAAGAATAAAAACTTGTGATGCCGTAATGTTTAGCGGCGGAAATCAATTGCGCTTGAGTGTTACAGATGGTGGTACAGAATTTCTTGCCATCATGAAGAGGCGATACATGAATGAAAATTTTTTGATAGCGGGAACATCAGCAGGCGCCATGGCAATGAGCAAAACAATGATCTATGAAGGCAATGCTACAAGAGCACATTTAAAAGGTGAAGTGAAAATTACAACCGGTCTTGGATTTATTGATTCAGTAATTATTGATTCGCATTTTGAAAAACGTGGAAGATTTGGAAGATTGGCGCAGGCAGTTGCCACAAATCCAAGTTGTATTGGTATTGGATTGGGTGAAGATACCGGCATGTTGATCACGGAAGGAGATAAAATGGAAGCAATCGGAAGTGGACTTGTTGTGATCATTGATGGCCATGATATTTTGCATAACAATATTGCTGATATTCCAGATGGCAACCCGATCTCAATTGAAAATTTGAAAGTTCATTTCTGTGAAAAAGGAAATGGGTATGTTATCAGTGAACGGAAATTTTTAATGGAAGCAAGCGAAGGAGCGGTTATTAAGAAGCAAGTGGACGTTGAGTGATGGTTTGAGGTTTGAATTTTGATGTTAGGAGCATCCGCCAACGGCGGATGCTTTTTTAGTTTAAATTGTGTCAAACATTTTTACATGAAACTTTTTTTCTTTTCAATAGTGGTTATGCTAATGACATCTTTTGTTTCTCAAAAGAAAACAAAAGTTATATTTTTTGGAGATTCAATAACACAGGCTGGTGCCGGCACTGGTGGCTATATTTTAAGAATTGATAGAATGTGCAGGGCAGAAGGGAAAGGTGATAATTATGAATTTATTGGCGCTGGTATTGGCGGTAATAAAGTGTATGATCTGTATTTAAGAATGGAGAATGATGTGCTTGCACAAAACCCGGATGTGGTTATTATTTATGTTGGTGTAAATGATGTGTGGCATAAAGCTATCTTCCGGTACAGGCACAGATCCAGATAAGTTTGAAAAATTTTACCAGGCGATTATTGATAAATTGAAAGCGAAAAATATAAAAGTTATTCTTTGTACACCGGCAGCAATAGGAGAGAAGACTGATTTCAGTAATCAGCAGGATGGCGATATGAATGAATACAGCAATATCATTCGCCGTATCGCTGCTAAAAAATAATTTACCGTTGGTTGATCTGCGAAAAGCATTTCTTGATTATGATCTTAAAAATAATCCTGAAAATAAAGATAGGGGCATTCTTACTACAGATAGGGTTCACTTGAATGCAAAAGGAAATCAGTTGGTGGCGGATGAAATGTGGAGAGCGATAAAAAGTTTATAAAGGCCTTTGTCTGATCGAAAGAAGCTATTAAAAATTAATTGCAATTACGAGGTAATAATTCTTCTTTCCTTTTTGCACAAGAATATATTTATCATGTAGCAACAAACTGTTTTCAACTGATTAATTGAATATTCTCAATTTTTTTCCTGTTGATACTTACGCCACCACCCTGCACTGTTTTTCTTGCTTCACCTTTACTTGGAAAAATTCCTGTTTCTGCTAAGAAAGAAACAATATCAATGCCAGCAGCAATTTTATCTTTTGCAAAATCAAATTTCACCATACCATCCATTGCCTTCAAGATCTTCTATGCTTAAACTTTCAGCAGGTGCATTTTGATTGGCAAATAATTTTTCTGTTGTTTCAATGCTTTTTCCAATTCTTCTTTACCATGAACAAACCTTGTTACTTCTTCTGCCAGTTTTTTTTGTAATGTTCTTTTGCCTGCATCTTTTTTATGTTCTGCAATCAATGAATCAATAGTTTCTTTAGTCAAGAAACGTAAATATCTTAATCCATTTTTCTGCATCATCATCACTTGCATTCAGCCAGAACTGGTAAAACTGATAAGGCGATGTTTTTTGCGGATCCAGCCAGACATTTCCTTTTTCTGTTTTACCAAATTTTCCTCCATCAGCTTTTGTGATCAACGGACAGGTAAATGCAAATGCTTCACCACCATGCTTTTCTTCGGATCAGTTCTGTACCGGTAACAATATTGCCCCATTGATCGCTGCCACCCATTTGCAGTTTGCAATTTTTGTTTTTATACAGCCAGTAAAAATCATAACCCTGCACCAACTGGTAGGTAAATTCAGTAAAGCTCATTCCTGTTTCTCCTTCCATTCTTTTTTTCACACTATCCTTTGCCATCATATAGTTTACGGTAATATGTTTTCCTACATCACGGATAAAATTCAAGAAAACTAAATTCTTTGAACCAGTCATAATTATTCACCATTTCGGCGCATTCGGTTTTGATAGATCAAAATCAAGAAATTTCATCAATTGCTTTTTTACACCTTCCTGGTTATGTCGCAGCTTCTTCTTCACTCAGCAAATTTCTTTCTTCACTTTTTCCACTTGGATCACCAACCATGCCGGTGGCACCACCAACCAATGCAATAGGTTTATGCCCTGCTTTTTGCAAATGAACCAGTAGCAAAATGGGCACAAGGCTGCCAATATGAAGACTATCGGCAGTGGGATCAAAACCAATATAAGCGGAGGTCATTTCTTTATTCAATTGTTCTTCAGTTCCGGGCATTATATCCTGGATCATTCCCCTCCATCTTAATTCTTCTATCAAATTCATATCTTAATCAATGATTTGCAGCAAAAGTAAGGCAGAAAAGAGAATGCATAGAATGACAGATGGCAATATTTTTCTAACTAGTTCGTTTTCAATAGCTAGTCTTTTTCTTGTCGATTCCTATGTATTTCAGCGGCTTAAAGATTAATTTTACAAGCAGCCCGTACCTATGAAAGCAAGTCTTATATCAAATGCTTATCGAAAATTGAAACCGAATGAAACCGACCACATTGCTATTTCCTGACCCTGTTAATACTATTTTCTAGCCTTTCCGCTACTGCACAATTCAGAAAATATTCCAATGAATTTTTGAATATTGGCGCAGGTGCCCGAGGCCTTGCTATGGGAAGTGCCCAGGTAGCATCAGTGAATGATGGAACATGCTGGTTATTGGAATCCTGCTGGTCTTAGTTGGAGTAAAAGATCATCCCGCAGATAAACCTGATGCATGCTGAATATTTTGCCGGTATCGGTAAATATGATTATGCCAGCGTTGCTTTTCCTACAGCAAATAATAAAAGAACATTGGTATCACGGGTCTTCGTTTTGCAGTAGATGATATCATGAATACTTTGTTCCTGGTGGAACCTGATGGTTCTATCAATTACAATAATATCCAGGCTTTTTCTTCAGCTGATTATGCTTTTATTTTTTCATTTGCGCAAAAACTAAAAGAAAGTGATAAAAAAAATATTCATTTTGGTTTAAATGCAAAAGTGATTCATCGCAGTGTGGGCAAATTTGCCAAAGCATGGGGCTTTGGATTGGATGCCGGGTTGCAGATATTCCAGGACAAATGGAAGTTTGGAATTGCGGCCGAGATATTACCACCACATTCAATGCATGGTCATTTACATTTACTGAAAAAGAAAAAGAAGTTTTATATCTTCACCAATAATGAAATACCGGTTAAATCAACTGAACTAACAGCCCCAAGACTTGTATTGGGTATTGCCCGTGATTTTAAGATTAGGCAAAAAAGTAAGCCTTCTTGCCGAAGCAAATGTTGATCTGACATTTGATGGTCAGCGAAATACAGTTATCAGTGCTGATCCTGTAAGTGCTGATCCAAAAATT
Source organism: uncultured Bacteroidota bacterium (assembly GCA_963746915.1). Lineage (GTDB taxonomy): Bacteria > Bacteroidota > Bacteroidia > Chitinophagales > Chitinophagaceae > VBAS01. The sequence goes on from CAVVDD010000001.1 coordinate 209,398, forward strand.
GGACTTGAACTGTAATATCAATAATGTTTTTTTTCTACGGGCCGGTATCAATAATTTCCAGAAAGCATTGGCAGATGGCGATACGCTGAATCAGAAAAAAGTATGGATCTATCAGCCCAGTGCAGGTGCCGGTTTTCAAATTTCCAATGTAACTATTGATTATGCATTTACCAATCTTGCCAATCAATCGAATCCTTTATTTACCCATGTGTTTTCTTTGAAGCTGGATATGGTAAATGATAAAAAGAAAAAGAAAAAATAATCCGAACTACTGATAAAACTATTTTGATGAAACGAATTTTACTCATACTGTTGATCGCTATTCCCGGGTTGTCTGCAACTGCGCAGACCTTTCCTTACAATAATGAATGGATCGATTACAGTAAAACCTATTATAAATTTAAAGTAGGTACAACCGGTCTATACCGGATTATCTCAAACTGTACTTGCATCAAATGGGATTGGAAGCATACCTGCTGAACAATTTCAACTTTGGAGAAATGGACATCAGGTTCCTATTTATACTTCAGTTCCTACAGGTCCTTTGAGCGGAAGTGATTATATTGAATTTTGGGGTGAGATGAATGATGGTCTTCCCGATAGCACACTTTATCGTGACACAAGTTTTATTCTATCCAGTAAATATAGTTTTCAAAGTGATACTGCTTCATTCTTCTTAACCGTAAATCCTGCTGGTGGAAACAGGAGATTACAGAATACAGTTAATAATGTGGCCGGTAACATTCTTCCTCCGGAACCTTATTTCATGTTTACCGAAGGGAAATATTTTAGGAACAAATTAACCCTGGCTATTATGTAGATGCCGGAGAATATGTTCATTCATCTTCTTATGATAGGGGAGAGAGGATTGGGTTTGCGTGGATATTTATGCAGGTCAATCCCGAAATGTGGGTCATACATTATATCCTTATGTTTCAGGTCCTGATGCCACTTTCAGTATCAATGCTGTTGGTAATAGCATCAATCTACGGAGATTTAGAGTTAAGCTGAATGCCGATAGCATTTTCGGAACGCAAATGGATTACCTGAACCAAACAAAATCTTCTGTAAGTGTTCCATTAACTACATTATTAAATGGTCCTAATACAATTGAAATAACAAATCAAAGTCCCGGCGCATATGACAGGATGGTAGTAGCTCAGTATGAATTGACTTATCCAAGAGTTTTTAATTTTGGGAATGCTCATGAATTTTCAATTTGAATTGCCTGCAAATCCAGCAGGTAATTATCTTGAAATAACCAATTTCAATTATGGTTCAACAGCTCCTGTTTTATACGATATTACAAATGGTAAAAGATATATAGGTGATATTTCTAATCCTGCTTTACTGAAGTTTGCATTAGAGCCTTCAATGGTTGACAGAAAGTTTGTATTGATCAGTCTTGAGCCTTCAAATATTGCCGCTATCGGCACAATGAAGCAAAGAAATTTTATCAATTATAATCTGGCGGCTAACCAGGGAGATTATCTTATCATTTCTCATCCGCGATTGTATGCAGGCCCTGGCGGTTCAAACCCGGTGGAAGATTACAGGGCTTATCGTAGTTCATCAGCTGGCGGCGCTTATAACGCTAAAATTTATGAAATAGATGAGCTGGTTGATCAGTTTGCTTTTGGTATTAAAAAGCATCCGAATTCAATTAGAAATTTTTTACGTTGGGCCAGGGCCAATTTTTCCACAGCGCCAAAGTTTGTTTTTTTGATCGGGCATGCGGTGGAATATGATCAATATCGTTATTCGGAAATCCAATCCGGATGTCGAAAGATTAAACATTGTTCCAACTTTTGGATCGCCTGCCTCAGATATTTTACTCAGTGCAGATGTAAGGCAACAAATTCCGCTTACACCAATTGGTCGTTTGTCGGTGATCGATGGAGGTGAAGTAGCAACTTATTTGGCAAAAGTGAAAGAATACGAAACAGTTCAAACTATCTCATCTCCATTAGTTCAGGACAAAGCATGGATGAAAAACGTAGTACATGTAATTGGTGGTAACGAGCCAGCACTTGTTGATCAGCTGAGCTTTTACATGAATAAATACAAGCAAATTATTTCTGATACTTTGTTTGGTGGTAATGTAACTACGTTTAAAAAATCCTCTACCGAGACCATCCAGGCAATTAATGATCAGCGAATGAAAGATCTTTTTGCTGAAGGCCTTAACCAGGTTGTCTATTTTGGCCACTCTTCTGCAACTGTACTTGATTTTAACCTGGATAATCCAGAAGAATATAATAACCCAGGTAAATATCCTTTGTTCATAGCAATGGGATGTTTGGCAGGTAACTTTTTTAATTTTAACCCTGCCAGGTTCTATACAAAAGAAACACTTTCTGAAAGATGGTTGCTGACTCCAAACAGGGGAGCTATTGCATTTATCGCCAGTTCTCACTTTGGTATTCCGCACTACCTTGATATTTATAATACGAAAACATACACCAACGAAGCAAAAGCAATGTATGGCAAATCGTATGGTGAAATATTGCGACAGACAATAGCAGACGTTTTTGCTCAAACATCCCAGTTAGATTTTTATGCCCGTATGCATACAGAAGAAAATACATTGCATGGTGATCCGGCAATTCGCCCTAACACTCATTTGAAACCTGACTATGTTATTGAAGATCCAATGGTGAAAGCTTCTCCATCATTTATATCAGTTGCAGATACAATTTTTAAAGTTGATGCCAAATATCTCAACCAGGGAAGAGCCGTTAATAAAGATATTTCGATCAAAGTTGAACGCAAACTTCCAGGGGGTAATTTCTTTACAGTTCTTAATGATACAATTCCGGGAATTCGGTTTGAAGACTCCGTATCGGTCATACTTCATATAAATCCTACAACTGACCAGGGACTTAATCAAATTAGGGTAACAATTGACGCAGATAACGCAGTTGATGAATCCTGGGAAAATAATAACACGATCACAAAAGATGTATTCATTTTTGAAGATGATGCAAGACCGGTCTATCCTTTGAATTATGCAATTATAAACAAGCAAAATATTAAGTTGTATGCCTCAACGGCAAATCCATTCAGTCAATCAAAACAATACCGGATGGAAATTGATACAACCGACTTTTTTCAACTCCTCATTTAAGCGTACTGTAAATGTTACTGCAACTGGCGGATTACTTGAATTTAACCCGACAATTACATTTACTGACAGCACTGTTTATTACTGGAGGGTATCGCCACTTGATGGCGCCGGTAATCCATCAAAATGGAATGAGGCATCCTTTGTTTATTTACCAAACAGTGATGTTGGATTTAATCAATCGCATTTTTATCAACATACCAAATCATTCTCAGAAAGAGTATTTATAGATTCCACTAACCGCACATGGGAATACCATCCTGTATTAAACAATTTGTTTATAAGATCAGGTCAATATCCAACAAGTTCACCAAACGCGGCTGACTATTATATTAATGTTAACGGTCAAAATAGTGTTGGCCCCGGTTGTGGCTATAATGAATTAATCATTAATGTTTTTGATCCGATTTCGTTTCAGCCAATGCAAAACACTACGGGAACCTTATATGGAAGTGGTAATTTTTGTGGGTTTACCATATAACAGGGAATTTAATTTTCTTTTTTCTGTCGGTGACACTGCTTCAAGAAGAAAAGCACGGGAGTTCCTCGAAAATATTGTACCGGAAGGGGCTTATGTTGCCATAAGAAGTAATACTTCTCCTTATCCTGGGAGTAAATACATACGCATCAGTATGGCAAGCAGATACTGCCTATTATGGACCGGGTATTTCTTTATATCATACTTTGAAAGATCAGGGTTTTACATCTATTGATGACTATGATACTACGAATGGTTTTGCATTTGTTTATAAAAAGAACAGTCTTGCTACATATACGCCTTCCATAAAATTCGCCGAGAATATTTATGACCGTATATTGTTGAGCGTAGCTTGCCCAACACCAGATACTTTAGGTTATATAACCTCTCCGGCATTTGGTGCGGCCAAACAATGGAAACAATTAAAATGGCGCGGATCAACTGTGGATGCATCAGCCGGCGACCAGCCAACTGTAGATGTCATTGGAATAGACAATGCGGGAGTAGAAACAACGATAATGAGCGGTTTGAATACCAGCCAGCAGGATGTTGATATATCAGCGATCAATGCTGCTCAATATCCATTTTTAAAATTGCGAATGAGGAATCTTGATTCGATCAACCTGACTCCTTACCAGTTACGTTATTGGCGATTAACCTATGTACCTGTACCGGAAGGTGCATTGACTCCAAATGTATTCTTCCAGTTCAGGGATACACTTGATGCAGGAGAACCTCTTGATTTCAAAGTCGCATTTAAAAATATAAGTGATGCAAATTTTGATAGCCTTAAAGTAAAACTGATCGTGACGGATAGGAATAATGTGCAGAAAGAACTTTCGCCGTCGTCAAAATTCAAACCATTGATCAGGGTGATACATTACATGTAAGAGATCTTACAGCAACATCGGGTTTAACTGGACTCAATACTTTCTTATCTTGATGTTAATCCGGATAATGATCAGCCGGAACAGTTCCATTTTAACAACTTTATGTACCGGACTTTCTATGTCAGGTCAGATAAAGTGAATCCATTACTGGATGTAACATTTGATGGCGTTCATATTCTTAACAGGGATATTGTGTCATCTAAACCTCATATTACGATCAAGCTTAAAGATGAAAATAAATGGCTGTTATTAAATGATACATCTGGAGCCCAAATACAGGTACGTTATCCAAATGGTGTTAAACGTTCTTACTTCTTTAATACAAGTGATACATTGAAATTTACCCCTCCGGGTAATGCGCCGAACGCTGATAATACGGCTACGATTGACTTCCTGCCTTACTTCCCGCTTGATGGTGATTATGAATTGACCGTTACCGGTAAAGATAAAAGTGGAAATACAGCAGGCAATGTCGAGTATAAAGTGGGATTCCAGGTCATCAATAAACCGATGATCTCAAACATGCTGAATTATCCGAATCCATTTACCACATCAACTGCATTTGTATTTACAATTACCGGTAGCGAAGTGCCGCAGAATATCAGGATACAGATCATGACTATAACCGGTAAGATCGTAAGAGAAATAACAAAAGATGAATTAGGCCCATTGCATATTGGTAGAAATATTACCGAATTCAAATGGGATGGAACGGATCAGTATGGTCAGAAACTTGCCAATGGTATTTATCTCTATCGTGTGGTAACCAACCTCAATGGCAAATCGCTGGATAAATATAGAAGTACAGAAAAGGATAATGAGGACAATACAGACAAGTACTTTAACAAGGGCTATGGTAAAATGTATTGATGAGATAGATAATTAAATAACAAATAAATAAATTCCAAATTCCAAGCCTCTGAATTAGCCAGAGGCTTTTTTGTTTCCTACTTCGTAAGAGATTGATCTTTTCCTTCAATACTTTTGCCACTTATTAGAATTTAAGAAATACAATGGGCAAAATAGCAATCAATATAGCAACAGGAAGTTTACAGCAACAGGAAATGATCGTAGGTATTGATCTGGGAACTACGAATAGCCTGGTGGCTATCATTCATCCTGAAAGCAGAAAACCGGTTGTGCTTAAAAGAACATGATGGCAATGCATTGGTTCCTCATTGTTCATTTTGATAATGCCGGATTGGTTACAGTTGGCGATGAAGCAAAAAAATATCTTATCACTGAACCACAGAACACCATTTTTTCTGTAAAAAGATTAATGGGTAAATCTTATAATGATATTAAAGAAAGATCATCTTTTTTTTCTTATAAAATAATTGATGATAATACAGAAAGCCTAGTGAAAATACAGGTGGGTGAAAAATTTTATTCACCTGTTGAATTATCTTCTTTTATTCTTAAAGAATTAAAGAAAAGAGCAGAACATATTTTAAAAACTCCTGTGACAAAAGCTGTGATCACCGTGCCTGCTTATTTTAATGATGCACAGCGACAGGCAACAAGAGATGCAGGTAAATTGGCCGGACTTGATGTATTGAGAATAGTGAATGAACCAACAGCAGCAAGTCTTGCTTATGGTTTAGGAATGAGGAATGATGAAACAAAGACAGTTGCAGTTTATGATCTGGGTGGAGGAACTTTTGATATTTCTGTTTTGCGTATCAGCAATGGAATTTTCGAAGTACTATCGACCAATGGAGATACTTATTTGGGCGGAGATGATTTTGATCATGCAATTGTAAAGTATTGGATAGATCAAAAAGGGATAAAACAAGAAGAACTGTTCATTCATAAAAGTCTTGCGCAGGAATTACGATTAAAAGCAGAAGAAGCAAAGAAATATTTAAGCAGTAATGAAAATTTTAAAGGTGAAGCTGGGGGAGAGACACTTGAATTAAGTAAGGATGAATTTGAAAAATTGATACAGCCTTTAGTTGATAAAACAATTCAATGCTGTAAAAATGCATTGGCTGATGCAAGCCTGACTTCGAAAGATATTGATGAAGTGATAATGGTTGGAGGTTCAACCAGGGTGCCGCTTGTGAAGGAATCAGTAAGTAAATTTTTTGGAAGAAAGGTTCATGATGAATTAAATCCTGATGAAGTAGTGGCACTTGGTGCTGCTGTGCAGGCTGATATTCTTGCAGGAAATAATAAAGATTTTTTATTGTTGGATATTACACCACTATCATTGGGTATTGAAACAATGGGCGGATTGATGGATGTATTGATACCACGTAATTCAAAAATTCCTTCTAAAGCAGGCCGTCAATACACAACACAAAAAGATGGACAAAACGGAATGAGGATTTCTGTTTTCCAGGGAGAAAGAGATCTGGTAAAAGATAATCGCAAGCTGGCTGAATTTAATTTAACAGGAATTCCAGGTATGCCTGCAGGACTTGCCAAAGTGGAAGTATCTTTTTTGATCAATGCTGATGGAATTTTAAATGTAAAAGCAAAAGAACTAAGAAGCGGTGTAGAACAAAGCATTGAAGTAAAACCTCAATACGGATTGACGGATGCTGAAGTTGAAAAAATGCTGATGGATTCTATTCAGCATGCGAGTGAGGATATAAAAATAAGAGCATTGGTGGAGGCTAAAACTGAAGCTCAGCAGCTGATCAATACTACACAAAAGTTTCTAAATAAGAATGCTGAATTTCTTTTACCTGAAGAAATTACCAAAACCACAAAAGCAATTGATGATCTTAGATCGGCGCTTGATTCAGAAAATAAAGACTTGATACATCAAAAGACAGAATTATTAAATGAGATCTCACGGCCATATGCAGAAAGAGTGATGGATATGGCGATCAGTAAAGCGATGAGTGGAAGAAGCATTAAAGATTCTATTTAGCTCTGAAACCATCTTCTACTTTGTTTCCCCGGGGAGAAAATTTTTCACAATCAAGATCAGTACAGGGGACCGGGGTAATGCCAAGGTCTTTATTTGCAGCAGGGAAATTTATTTTAATCCCGTCGCATTCAAGAGTTTTATATTCTGTTTTCTCGATTCCCAAAGGGATCAACAATTGATCTTCATTAAAAAAGTTTACAAATCGATATCCATTGTATGCAAGAATCGATCCTGTAGAAACCAGCAAGATCGCTGTCAATACATTTTTCCCAATGAAAATTTCTTTTTCTTTAAAAACTAAATAAGCAGTAACTGCAATAAACCCTAGTATTGATCCAAAGCCAAATCGTGGATCAGGAGCATTTACAAACCAGAAAATAATTCCCGTTAGCAATGTTACTAAAACGAGTAGTGGTATAAAACCTGATAAAAGCATTTTCTTTATTGATAACAATGCACTAATGAAAGATAACACAAGAAGGATCATAATGATCTTATCTGCAGTTGATCGGTTTTGCCACCAGGTTGGCAACCATTCTGCAGGACTCATTTTATTTACTACATTAACTTCATCTCTTACTACTATTCCCGAGTTTTTTGCATAGGCAGTTATATAATTTTTTTCATTTACTGTAAGTTCCGGATCATATTTCCAATCTACATTGGCTACATCAATAGAAGTTGAAGGAAATATGATATAACCGGTCGTGATAATATTTCTTGCAATAAAAGGGGAGAGTGTTATTACGGATATAAACAATATCGTAACAAACAGTTTAATTTTTCTTTTAACTAATCCAAGAAAAGCGGGCACAACAGCAACTACTAGTATCGGGGCAACCGAAAGTTTGATCGTAACAGATACAAGACTTAAAAAAGCAACCAGCAACCATGTAGAGGGGTCAAGATGCTTTAGATCTTTTTCGAGGAGAAGGTATACTATCATCAAAATAAAAAGGGTAGCAATAAAATCGGGATTTGCAGAAGTGGCCGTTAGTCTTACTTGTGTATAACTCCAGATACTTATCACAAGTAAAGCCATCCAAAGTAATCCGTAAAGCCTTTTACCTTCTTTGAGAAAATTATAATTGATTCGGTTGATCAAAAAAATAAAAAACCAAAATAGCACTGTTGAATTTAAAAGGTTGATCCCTTCATTTCCTGTAAAACTAAAACCAAATAACGCAGAATCGACAAACCAAAGTCCCTGGTAACCAAAACGAACTTGTAAATGAACCAAACCCGGAACAGCTTTATATTTCTCGATCCATTGTATTGTTTGTGCATGATATCCCAGCGTATCAGGATGAATGATCGTCCAGCTACTCATCACTAAGATCAATAGTAAACACGCTGATAATAGAATGATAGAAAAGAAATGCAGATCTTTCAATTCTTTTTTTAGTGCGACAAAAAATGCAGGTGAGTCTTTCTTAAAAAATAAAACAAGACAAGGAATGATAAATAAGAATTGTACCCACCATTCACCAAGTGGTATGAATAATGAAAGAATGCCTGCAATAACTGTAATGACAGAAAGACCAGTAATACAAATGATGCTGAAATGCGGGAACTGTAAGTCGCTTTTTGCTATTTTTTTTATGAATTGCAAAAAAAGAATGCCCCAAATCCAGCTCAGGAATGAAATATAGATCCAGGCCAGTAAAATTGTTAGCATTTGCTCACTATCATTTGCGTGAAAGGATATTATATTTCAAAATGCACCAAATGGCATGAAACCCATCTGTCCATTTTATTTTTTTTCCATCATCATATGTTCTACCATAATAAGCAATACCAACTTCGTAAATTCTTATGCTCTTAATACGGCTCGCTTTAGCTGTAACTTCTGGTTCAAAACCGAACCTATTCTCTTTGAGACGAATTTGTTTCAATACATCTGTCTTGAACATTTTATACCCGGTTTCCATATCAGTAAGATTTAAACCTGTGAAAAGGTTCGAAAGAAATGTCAGGAATTTATTGCCGATCGTATGAAAGAAAAATAGAACTCTGTGCGGCTCGCTTCCCCTAAACCTTGAACCGTATACTATGTCTGCATGACCATCAACTATGGGATGTAACAATTTATTATAATCATGGGGATCGTATTCGAAATCTGCATCTTGAATTATGATGATGTCACCATTCACTTTTTGTAAAGCATTTCTTACCGCTGCACCCTTGCCTGAATTTGTTTGTTGATGAATTGCGATCGCAGAAGGATTTTTTTCGCAAAACTTATTTATTTCATTTGCTGAATTATCAGAAGATCCATCATTTACTATTATTATCTGTTTTTCAAGATCGTAATCAAGTTTTGTTTGCAAAATTTTTTCCAATACCGTTGAGATCAGTTTTTCTTCATTATAACAAGGTATGATGATGCTTAGTTTTTTCACAGACATTGAAATTATTGGTGAAGATAATTCAGCATCTTCATTTTTCTAAATGAAAACCATTACTAATCTTTTTTCCTCTGATTTTTAATCTTGGATCGATCTCGTATAAACAAGGTAGTTCAGTTCCATAACAACGGGCATTCCAGTTGTTATTTATTGATTCGGGGATCCGAAAAATAATTCCATCGATCACGAATTCTTTTACTGGTGGTTGTGGAAGTTGTAAAGGTGAGATCCAGTTCCTGTATTCTTTTTGTTTCAATGGTTTTGAAACCAGGTAATAGCTCAACCCTGCGATCATGAGAATTATTAAGGCATTTAATAAAAAACTTATTGATCCGGGATCTTTTATGAAGGAAATTAAATGATATGCCAACAGAAAAACTCCAAAGAGCAAAATACCATAAACAAATCTTGGATCTGGTGCAACAATAAACCAACTAATAAGCCAGAGGATCATTAGCCCTGTAATAATTGATTTGATAGAATTTTCTTTTTTAATAAACAATTTTATCCCAGTAAATAATATCCCCGTAAAACCAGCCAGCACTAGTATTTTATCAAAGAGAAAAAGATGTTCAAACCAGGCAGGTACCCAGGCAGAGCCGAGTGCTTTTGTTTGTTCGATATCAAAATAAGTAGTGCTAACACGATTATAGTACTTAATGAATTCAAGAAATCTCTCGGTTATCTGGGGATCAGCTTTCCAATCAACATTAGCAACATCGAAATAGGTCGCAGGATAAAATGGGTAACCGGAAATTATAATGCTTCGAATAATAAAAGGAACGGTCAGTAAAAGGCAATAAGCTAAAGGTAAAAGAAGTTGCCTGTGATGTTTTTGCTTAATAAATAACGTAAAAGCAAATATGCTTAAAAGTAATAATGGGAAATTAATAAGTCGAACAGTGAGCAAATAAGCGGGCCATATGATCCATTCAATTGAAGGAGAAGTCTTGTTCACTAAAAAATACTTCTGTAAAGAATATTAAAACAATGAATGTGGTAATAAAATCATAATTGGTTGTAGCTGCATTTCCTCTGATCAATGGCCAAATTACCAGGGATACAATAAAAATTGAAAGAATGGCAAAAACGGCTTGCACATTGTTTTCTTTTCGGAACTGATTGAATTTTTCAATGAACCAATAACATAACCACACTGATATAACACTATTCATTACGAGTAAATCCACCAGTCGTTTTTGAAGAAAAACTAAATAATGCCACACTGCTAAACCATGAGGAATTAAAACCAAATCTTACATGAAGGTTTACGATTCCGGGGACCGAGCCATATTCCTGTATCCATTTTATTGATTGGATATGATAGCTTTCTGTGTCATCCATCATAGTTGGTCCGGCATTGATAAGGAGTATTATTGCCCAAACAATAAAAAACAGTATCAAGAATGCAGAAACTTTGATCTTAGGGATAAAAAATTTTATGCTCTTTCGTTTGATGATGGATAATAAAATAAGCAGGCCTAATATCCCAAACTTGGTGTAGATAGTAATAGGAAAAAATAAGACAATAATCTGGGTTAAAGATGTAAGAAGAATCAAACCGCTTACCAGGTAATAAATGATCGGTCTTGATTCATTTTTTTCGGGAAAGAATTTGTAAAAAAGAACTCCGCTCCAGAGACAGATCAGTGTAATAATGATTTGATAAAATAAAAGGCTTAACATTTTAGTATTTAAATTTGACTTACTTCTTCAATAAATGTAACTGGGTGATCATAAAAAGAGTCGGCTTAAATTTATTGGTACTTAAATGGGGTCAAAAATATTTTTTGAGTTTAAGAAAATGTTTTTCAAACAAATGGTAACTAAAAACACTTATAACAATCGCCGTTACTGTGCACAAAATAGCAGTCCCAATTTGTTGCCAGATGCCAGGTTCTTTTATCAATGATTGAATAAGGGTGCCAAAATAGGGTGCCATCATTATTGTTATTGGCCAATGAAAGATGTATATACCATATGAATATTTTCCAAGAAATGTTAATGCTGGATTTGTAAAGACGAGATTAATGAACTTGTTTTCTTTCATCACTGCTTCATAGACAGCTAAGGCAAAAACAAATGAGAAAGTGGTAAAACCGCCAATTGCCCAAACGGGAAAATCCGGACTTTGATTTCTCTTGTACAAATAGAAAAGATAATTTACTGCTGTAAGCGTTAACAGGAAAACAGTAAAGTATTTTCTAAGTAAGCGAATATTGATCTTATAAATAGCGGCAAGCATAGAACCTATTAAAATACCATCAAGTCTTGTAAACAAGAATGCTCTTTCATAGGATGGGAAGTGCTCATTATTTTCCCAAATATAAAAGCGAGCAGCAATTACAATAACCAGCAGGGAAATACAGAGTATGAATATCCTTTTTGGTTTTTTTAAGCAATAGTATTATTAATGGCCATAATCAAATAATATTGCTCTTCCATAGCCAATGACCAATAATGATTCAAGGCAACACCACTTTCATCACTTTTGATTATAAGGGGCCAGTTTTGTAAATATGTCCAGAACCAGACCTGGTGCTCCTTATAGTATGACATTTCAAGAAGCGATGGATTGATCGCAGGGATAATGAATAAAAAAAGAAGAAGCGAAAAATAATAAAGCGGGAAGATCCTTAAAACACGACGGGCATAGAAGTTTCTAAAGTAATTCTCCGAGGTAAGTGAATTTAAAAGAATATTGGTAATAAGAAAACCGGAGAGAACAAAGAAAAGGTCAACTCCAAGCCAACCGTAGTTAAAATATTCTATAAAGCTGAAATTGTGATAAAGAAGCACAAGAATGATAGCAATTCCACGTAAACCATCAAGAGCAGGATAGTGTTTATTAATGCCCGGGCTAGGGGATGTGGTTTTCAAAAGAATAGTTTTGGAATTTTCTTACATTAAAAATACAAGATGAAAGCCAAAGATCAGGCATAGGGAAAGAATTTCTTTAGTTTAAGAAAGTGTTTTTCATATAAATGATAAACGATAACGGCTATGATTACTTCAATACAAATCAATAAAAGCGTTTCCGGGACCCTGCTTCCAAATAAAGGCCAGAGCCATTTTTCAGTTGTAGGATGTAATAGAAACAGTACTGGAAAGTGAAATACATAGATCCCATATGAGTACTTGCCGAAAAATTTTAATGGGGAAATAAGCAGGACTTTTTGAAGTATTGATCGGGAATTTGAAATAGTTAGATATAAAACCCATGTGCAGAAAATTGAAATGCTCGTATAGCCAGCAATGTTTAAATAATTTGGCCGTAAGTCAAAAACTGGGCCCAGTAAGAGATAAATCCCGTTCAACAATATTAGGATGATGGAAGTTATTTTTAATAAAATTGATTTTTGAAATTGTCCGGTTTGTTTTAAAACTGCAAGTATACTACCAGCCAAAATTCCGTCACATCGTGTTACGGTATATGAAAACTGATCGATATTTTCCATGAAATAAAGCCATGTAAAGAACCGTATTACACTAATTGTAATTAAGATTGCTATACAGATCACTAATAACTTCTTTAAATCTCTAATAAGAAAAATTATTGGAGGCCAAATCAGATAAAATTGTTCTTCGACAGCTAAAGTCCAAAAATGCGTAATGGGAGCAGTGCCTACCGGAACACCCTGCGTTGCAAAAAACCAATTTTGCATGTAGGTCCAAAACCACCATTGATCAGTCTTAGATGTTTTAAGAGTTGCATCAAGAAGTAGCTGATCAGGGAGTATGAAAAAAATTATGGCAAGACAGAGATAGTAAATTGGAAATATTCTCATCAACCTGCGACCATAAAAATTTGTAAAATACTTTGCTGAGCTTCTGCTTTTTAACAGTATCTCCGTAATCAAAAATCCAGAGATCACAAAAAACAGGTCAACACCAAACTGACCGTACCAGGTTATTTCTAAATAAAAAAAATTATGGTATATCAGAACTAATATGACTGCTAATCCTCTAAGACCGTCAATCCCAGGATAGTAATTTCCAGTTTCAAATTTATTTTTCAAATAGAAGGGCTAACATTTTGAAGAAGTAATAATTTCCGGTTGATGTATTTTCCAAGCATATCAAATTCGATATTCACTTTTTGTCCCGGTTTCACAAGATTCATATTTGTATGCTCAAAAGTATAAGGAATTATAGCCACGTCAAAAGTGGTCCCGGTTACATTAAAAATAGTGAGACTAATACCATTAATAGAGATCGATCCTTTTTCAATGATCAATGTAGCAAACTCAGGAAGAAATTGAAAACTGAACTCCCAACTGCCGTCTTTTTCTTTTTTATCGATGCAGGTTGCCGATGCGTCAACATGTCCCTGTACAAAATGACCATCGAGGCGGTCATTTATTTTTAAACATCTTTCAAGATTGATCGTGGTGCCTTTCTGCCAATCACCTAGTGTTGTTTTACTTAATGTTTCAGCGATGGCAGTAACCCGGTGCTGGCCACCTTTTACCTCTTCAACTGTAAGGCACGCCCCATCATGAGCCACACTCTGGTCGGGCTTTAATTTTGACGAGATCGGGGATTTGATCCAGAAGGTTTTATTAGCCCCTTTTTCAATCACTTTCTTGATTATTCCCTGTGTTTCAACTATCCCGGTAAACATATTAGCAAATCTAAGAACTCCAAATCGACAAATCCCATCCCGATAGATCGGGACCAAATTCCTTTTGCGAAAGCTTTTTCATTTGAGTTTCTCCTCCTATCTTTGCTGCCCAATAAAAAAATACCAAAGGAGGTATATTAACCATGTTGATCATCGATTCAAAAGATTGCGAAAACATAGACAAGGCGCTTAAAAAGTACAAAAAGAAGTTTGAGAAAAGTAAGATCCTTCTTCAGCTTCGTGAACGCCAATCATACACCAAGCCGTCAGTAAGACGCCGCGGTGCAGTATTGAAAGCTGTTTACAAGCAGAAAATAGCAAGCGGAAAAATCGAAAGTTAAGTAAAACCTCGTTCAAGATATTATTGATAGCAGTGTGCCATGCATGCTGCTATTTTTATGCCCATAAGGCTGCTGCAAAAAAGAGTAACTTCAATTTGAAAAATGATCTCGTACAATGAATGATCATCCAATTCCCGGCAATCATGATGTATTTAAAATGAATGTGGCCATCGTTCATGTTATTAACCCAGGTAATAAGTCTGCTGCTAATAAAGATCTTAATGGTGGTTTTGGAACCAAGGATCATTATGGAAGCTCTTTTACTTCAAAGATCCTGATGAGGGTTAAAAAAAAAGGAGTGAGGCTTCCTATTATTTACCTTGCTTTTTTGCAGGCTATACTTAAAGAGAAGGGAAGCAATGTTCACTACTTTGAAGAAAACCTGCCAACCAGTGATGCGAAATTTGATCTCATACTTGTTTATGGTTCCATTATAGATTATATGCATGAGAACAAAGTAGCTGAAAGTTTACGAATAAAATTTCCGCATGCAAAACTTGGATTTGTTGGTCCATTCCCTTCGCAGTGCCCCGAGCTTTTTCCCAATGCAGATTTTATTCTTATCGGCGAACCAGAAGCGTTCTTCATGAATGACTTTACAGGGCTCGATCAATTGAACGGAAAAGTAAAAGTTACTTCGCTGACTGATATGGAAGCACTGCCCAGTCCGGATTATGACGGTTTTCCTGTTTCAAAATATAATTACAGGCCTTTAATTAATAAAAGCCCTTTTCTTGTTTTGCAGGCAAGCAAAGGCTGTCCTTATAGTTGTCGGTTCTATTGTGTGTATGGAGAAGCTCAGGGCCCCAAAATAAGACAGCGATCAGCAAAAAAGGTAGTTGATGATATGGAGTTGCTGCAAAAGAAGTATAAGATCAAGGGGATACAATTCAGAGATCCTCTCTTTGGAGTAAATA
Organism: uncultured Bacteroidota bacterium; assembly: GCA_963746915.1. GTDB lineage: Bacteria > Bacteroidota > Bacteroidia > Chitinophagales > Chitinophagaceae > VBAS01. The sequence continues at coordinate 225,061 of CAVVDD010000001.1, forward strand.
AGAATTTTATATCCGGATTTGTAGAAGAACTCAGACAAAGACAAGTGAAAATAATTTGGGGAATGGAAACAAGGCTTGACTTGTTGAATGAAGAAAACCTTACAAGTATGTATGATGTTGGATTAAGAAATATAAATGTGGGCATCGAAACCTTTGATGTAAACATTGCAAAAAATAACCGCCGTTTATTGGTTGAAGAAACTCACCAGGATAAAATTGTTGCGTTTTGCAAAAAGAAAGGTATCAATGTAAGTGCATTTTATGTGCTGGCGATGGAAGGAGATACGATGAAGACGATGGAAAACACACTTCAACATGCCATTCAACTTAATACGATCACCGCGAGATTTTCAATTTCCACACCTTATCCGGGTACTGGTTACTTTCATCAGCTTAAAATGGATAACAGGTTGCTGACGGAGAATTTTGAATCTTATGATCAGTTCACCCTGGTATATAAGCAGCAAAACCTTGATCCGATGCAGGTCAATTCTTTTATGGACAGGGCCTATCGCAAATACTATTTCAGACCTTCTTATATTTTCATGTTTGCAAAATGGTGGTTAAGATCATTTTTAAGTAGGGCTTGATTCAATTACTTTTGAGTGGCAAAGTTTTTGGTTCCTGATCTTTCGGGGCAAATGATAGATAAAAATTACCCATACATCCAATCCTTTATTGATTACCTGAAATTCGAAAAAAGGTACTCTATTCATACTATTCGTTCTTATCATGATGATCTGTTCCAGTTTTTTGATTTTCTTGAAAAGCAATTCGGGATGCTTGCACTTAAGGAAATTTCTTCAAGTTTTGTTCGCAGTTGGCTCGCATCATTGAAAGATGATGAAGTAACTGCAAGAACGATCAATCGCAAAATATCGACCTTAAATCTTTTTTTAAATTTCAACTGAAGCAGGGTAAGATCGAGAATACGCCGATGGGAAATATTATTTCTCCAAAAATAAGTAAACGACTGCCCGTTTTTATAAAAGAAAAAGACCTGGTTGATCTGACCAATGCTCTTAGTACAAATTCTGAAGATTGGAATAGTTTGAATACAAAAATGCTTATCACTATCTTTTACTCAACAGGAATGCGATTAAGTGAATTGATAAACCTTAAAGAACGCCAGGTTGATTTTTCAAGAAAGCAATTCAAGATACTGGGAAAAGGAAATAAGGAAAGGATTATACCGGCAGGAGTGGACCTGCTTGCTATAATAAAGGATTACATAAATGAGAAAAGAAAAGTATTCGAAAAGGCTGATGATGTTTTGCTGGTAAGTTCTAAAGGAAAAAAATTATATCCGAAGTATGCATATAACCTGGTAAGAAATATTTTACAGGAGGAAGTAAAAACACTTGATAAAAAGAGCCCACATGTACTGCGACATACGTTTGCTACACATTTAATGAATAACGGCGCCAACCTTGATGCTGTAAAAGAATTACTTGGGCATGCCAGTCTTGCAAGCACCCAGGTTTATACACATAATACCATTGAAAAGCTCAAAAACGTGTATAAAAAAGCTCATCCCAAAGCCTGATATTTAACAGGGTTACTACAATAAATTTCGTGCAAATTTTTTTTGGAAAAGGCTCATTTTAATTTTAACTTGTACTGAACCAAAAAACAAGCCTATGTAATAAAAAAAATCAAACCGAAAGCTATTTAGTTCTTTATTTATTGTTTCACCTAAAAATGCGATTCTATGAACGTGAAGATTCAAACTGTTCGATTCAATGCGGACGAAAAGCTTGTGCTATACATTAATCAAAAGTTAGAAAAGCTAAAAATTTTTAATGACCGCATTGTAGAAGTTGATGTGTTTCTGAAGCTCGATAATGTAATTCATACAATTAAAGACAAGATCGCAGAGATCAGAGTACACGTACCCAGACACTATTTTTTTGCAAAAACAACAACAAAATCATTCGAGGAGTCATTTGATGAAGCGTTTGACTCCTTGTTAAGTCAAATAAAAAAGAAAAAGAAAAAACAAGCAGCCTAAATATTTAAGGTCTCGTCAAAGACGGGACCTTTTTCTTTCTCATTATCAGTACAAAATTTCGCTCCAAAGATTTTTCCAAATATCAAATTCCCTTACCTTTGCCTCCCCAAAGAATTAGGGGTAGTTCTTTATTACCATTTCCGCATGAATGACCAGCATTTGTGGAAACAGTAATCCGCCACTTTAGCTCAGCTGGTAGAGCAACTGATTTGTAATCAGTAGGTCGTTGGTTCGATTCTGACAGGTGGCTCAGTATATCCGAATTGCAATTCGTATTTGCGATGGGCAGATGGCCGAGTGGCTAAAGGCGACAGACTGTAAATCTGTTCTCTCACGAGTACGGAGGTTCGAATCCTTCTCTGCCCACGAAAGTTCTTTAGCTTTAGAATGCAGAGTTCTTTAAATTACTAACAAGCGGGAGTAGCTCATTTGGTAGAGCGATAGCCTTCCAAGCTATAGGTGGCGAGTTCGAGCCTCGTCTTCCGCTCTTTACTAAACTGCCTGCGACGGCGGCAGTGTTACTAGCCGTTGTAGCTCAGTGGTAGAGCATCCCGATGTATCGGGAAGGTCGAGCTCATTAGTTCTTTTGAACTAAACTGAGAAAAAGAAAGCTGATAAAGCTATACCAGCCGTTGTAGCTCAGTGGTAGAGCACTTCCTTGGTAAGGAAGAGGTCAAGAGTTCAATTCTCATTAACGGCTCAAAAAGCTGAATTGATAGAATCGTGAATGAGTGAGTGCAAAATCACAACGTCATACTGACCATTCACAGTTGAATAATGAACAGAAAGTAGAAGAGTGCGACGCAACGGAAGCTAAATAGTAGCAACAATGCCGGACACAATATTTATAAACAACAACTTAAAAACAGATAACAATGTCAAAAGAGACCTTTAAGAGGGATAAACCCCACGTTAACGTTGGTACCATTGGCCACGTTGACCATGGTAAAACAACACTTACAGCTGCTATTACAACCATTCTTGCAAAAAGAGGTTTGGCAACAGCAAAAAAGTATGATGAAATTGATGCTGCTCCTGAAGAAAAAGAACGTGGTATCACCATTAATACAGCTCACGTTGAGTACCAGACGGCAAATCGTCACTATGCTCACGTTGACTGTCCTGGTCACGCTGACTATGTGAAGAACATGATTACCGGTGCTGCCCAGATGGATGGTGCTATTCTTGTAGTTGCTGCTACAGATGGTCCTATGCCACAAACAAAAGAACACATCCTGCTTGCCCGCCAGGTAGGTGTACCTCGTATGGTTGTATTCATGAACAAAGTTGACCTTGTTGATGATCCTGAATTACTGGAACTGGTTGAAATGGAAATCCGTGAATTGCTGACTTTCTACGGTTTCGATGGTGACAATACACCTATCATCCAGGGTTCTGCAACTGGCGCATTGGCTGGTGAAGAAAAATGGGTTAAGCTGCAATCGATGAACTGATGGATGCTGTTGACAGCTTATATTCCATTACCTCCTCGCCCGGTTGATCAACCGTTCCTGATGTCTGTTGAAGACGTATTCTCTATTACTGGTCGTGGTACTGTTGCTACTGGTCGTATTGAAAGAGGTCGTATTAAAGTTGGTGAAGCTGTTGAAATCGTAGGTTTGATGCGCAACTCCTTTGACTTCTACTGTAACAGGTGTGGAAATGTTCCGCAAATTGCTTGATGAAGGTGAAGCTGGTGATAATGCAGGTTTATTGCTTCGTGGTATTGAAAAGAACCCAGATCCGTCGTGGTATGGTTATTTGCAAACCAGGTTCTATCACTCCGCACACTGAATTCAAAGGCGAAGTTTACGTACTGAGCAAAGAAGAAGGTGGACGTCATACTCCATTCTTCAACAAATACCGTCCTCAGTTCTATTTCCGTACTACGGATGTAACTGGTGAAGTTGAATTAGCATGCAGGAACTGAAATGGTTATGCCTGGTGATAATACATCATTGACTGTAAAACTGATCCAGCCAATCGCGATGGAAAAAGGTTTGAAATTTGCGATTCGTGAAGGTGGTCGTACAGTAGGTGCTGGCCAGGTTACTGAAATTTTGAAATAAAAACATAGGCTATAAGCTGATAAGCTTTTAGCTTTGACAGTAAGGCTATTGCAAAGATATTTTATCTTTGTAATATAATATTCTAAAAGCTGTTTCGGCTAACCGCGGAATAGCTTTTAGCTTTCTACGGGCATAGTTCAACGGTAGAATAGAGGTCTCCAAAACCTTTGATCTGGGTTCGAATCCTAGTGCCCGTGCCGAGTAATTTGAAAAGTACAATTGGAAATTTGAAATTAATTTCCAAATTCCAAATTTCCAATTCCAAAATTTCAAAATATTAAATATGAACAAAATCGCAACTTATTTCAAAGAGAGTTATAAAGAGTTGATGGAAAAAGTAACCTGGCCTACATGGGCAGCAACTTGCAGCAATCAACCATGATTGTATTGCGGCTACATTAGTTATTACTGCGCATGGTTTGGGTAATGGACTTTGCAACAAACAGTGACTTGAAATTCATCTATACTCATTATTTAAGTAATGGAAACAACAAATACAACAGAAACTCCACAAGCCGCAGAAACCAAATGGTATGTACTGCGTGTAGTAAGCGGTAAGGAAAGAAAGGTAAAAGAATACCTTGATAAGGAAGTATCCCGTAGTGGCTGGGATAAGATCGTTAAAGCAGGTTTTTTTGCCAGTGGAAAAAGTATATAAAGTGCAGAATGGTAAAAAAGTGATGCGTGAACGAAACTATTATCCTGGTTATGTAATGATTGAGATAGTGGATGGTAAACTTACTGATGATCTTCGTGATACGATCAAGAATATCATCCAATGTGATCCATTTTCTTGGTAAAGAACAATCCGATCGCTTTGCGCAAAGCTGAAGTGAATAAGATGCTGGGTAAAATGGATGAAATGGCTGAAGCAGGTGGCGTGAGCATGAGTGAGCCATTTATCGTTGGTGAAACGATCAAGATCATTGAAGGACCATTTAATGATTTTAATGGTGTGATTGAAGAAGTGAATGATGAAAAGAAAAAATTGAAAGTAACCGTAAAAATATTTGGACGTTCAACACCTGTTGAATTGAATTATATGCAGGTGGAAAAGATCAGCTAATTATCTAAATTGATTTATAGAAAAGCAATCCCAAAAGGATTGCTTTTTTTATTTAAAGATTGCTTTATAGAGCCCTGATTTCCGGATAAAATATTCTCTATTTTCGTAAGTAAAACCATTTTAAACCAGGCAATGCTTCCAGGCTATAACAAGCATATAAATTCTCTCATTGTGTTTTTATTCCCCAGGCTTTGGAAGTTTGAATTCTGCTGGAAAAAATTATCAGTTGGGGTTCTTAGTTTGGTCCTGGTTACAAAAGCCAGCTCACAACAAAGCCAGATCGATACAACTGTCACAAATCAAAAGGATGTTATAGATGTTCTCATAAAAGTTTTAAAGATCAATCCCACGAAAGCTGATAGTACAAGACAAAACAAAAAAGTTCATTTTTCACTTGTGCCAACAGGAGCGGCTTCTCCGGGAGGAGGTGCCGCTATTGTCACTGCATTAAATGCAGCTTTTTATACAGGTCCGGTATCATCCACATCACTTTCTACAATTACATTTTCGCCATGGTTTAGCTTTGATGGAAAGTTTGTGTTCCCTATTCGTCAAGCGATCTGGTTTCCCAATAATAAATTTTTATCCAAAGGTGATACCCGTTTTATGATCTATCCCCAGGAGACATGGGGTCTAGGCGGTAAAAATGAAAAAGAAAAACATGTAGTATTGGATTATAATTATGTAAGAGTTTACCAATCTTTATTAAAAAAGGTGGGGAACAATGTTTTTTTGGGTGCCGGTTATACGCTGGACTATCATTACGGGGTGAGCATATCTGAAGATTCTTCTCATCTTCCTGATATTTCTTTTTATGATTATAAGGATCGATTATTAAATAGTACCGTATCTAGCGGACCCGTATTAAATTTTCTTATCGATACACGCCGAAATCCAATTAATCCAGACGGAGGCTTTTATTTTTCTACTGATTATCGTTTCAATTTGGATGAACTGGGCAGTACTGATGATTGGCAATCGGTGTATGTAGATATGAGGAAATATTTTTCATTTAGTAAAAAACAAAAAAACCTTCTGGCCTTTTGGACTTATTATTGGGGAGTTGTTAATGGCAATGTGCCATACCTTGATCTGCCAAGTATTGGGTGGGATTATTTAAATCATTCAGGACGTGGATTTCAACAAAGCAGGTACAGGGGGAAACATTTACTTTATTTTGAAACCGAGTATAGAAGGGATATTTCAAAAAATGGCCTTTGGGGTTTTGTCGTCTTCTCTAACCTGCATACTACGTCAGAGTATTTAACCGATCGTTTTGTATATTGGCATCCGGCCGCAGGGTTTGGAGTGAGGTTGAAGTTTAATAAAATATCAAAGACCAACATAAGTTTGGATTTTGGTTTCAGTAAAGATTTCTTTGGAATAGACCTTGCCCTTGGAGAGATCTTCTAAACAATAATTGAAAATGTAGATCTTGCATAAATTCTTCTATCTGTCAATAGGAGTTGTTATTTGATCTTTATATCATGCTGAAAAAAATATTTTTTCTTCTAATTTATATTTTTACCTGGGTCATTTTCTTTGAAGTTGCCCGGGTATTTTTTCTTTTGTCAACGATGGATTATGCAAAAGAGACTCCAACTTCTCTTGTGTTACAAAGTTTATGGTATGGACTAAAGATGGATCTTTCAATGGCAGCATATTTGACAGCCCTGGTTTGTGTCTTTGTGATCGCTGCTTTATTTATTCCTTTTTTCAGAAAAAAATGGATCTATTTAATTTATACTGGTATTATTCTTTTTATACAACTGCTATTGATAATTACTGATATTGAAAGCTATAAGGCGTGGGGAACAAGGATCGATTCGACTCCATTAAAATTTTTATCAACTCCCAAAGAAGCATGGGCATCTATCAATCATCTTCCTATTGTATTAATTATAATCGGTCTTATTGTTATCTATCTTTTGCTGTGCTGGTTATTCAGAAAAATTATTTCAAGATCAATAGTTCTTTTGGAAAATAATAAATACCGGTTTGTACAGGCATTGCTGGTACTACTTTTTACCGGCTCGCTTATTATACCAATACGTGGAGGATTTCAATTATCTCCATTAAACCAAAGCAGCGTTTATTTCTGTAATAGTCAGTACGCAAACAATGCAGCAATTAATCCTTCATGGAATTTTATGTTCTCGGTTATACAAATGAACCAGCTAAATAAGAATTTGTATGAATACATGAAGGACACGGACGTTGATGCAATTGCGAACCATCTTTTTGATGATGAAGAGAAAACGGAACAAGTTATTAACGACAGCAATTCATCAAAGACAAATGTCATTTTGATAATATGGGAGAGTTTTACCGAAAAAGTTTTGAATAAAACTATTGATGGAAGACCGGTGATCAAATATTTTCCGGAACTATTTAAAGAAGGAATTTATTTTAGCAATTGTTATTCTTCCGGTGATAGAACTGATAAAGGGACTTAGGGGCTATTATCAGCAGTTACCCGGCATTGCCGAAAGGCTCAATTGTAAATTACCCTGAGAAAACTGCGAAACTACAGGGATTGGGGAAAATATTTTCAGACAACGGATATGCAATTCAATTTTATTATGGAGGCGAGCCAGAATTCATGAATATCAAAAGTTATCTCAATGGACAGAAATTTCAACAGTTAGTTACAAAGGAAAATTTTAAAGATACGGACATGAACTCCAAATGGGGAGCACATGATGATGCAGTGATGAAAAAGCTGGTGAGTGATATTCCACAAATGAATCAACCTTTTTTTACAACTTGGCTTACTTTGAGCAGCCATGAACCATTTGAAACTCCAGTGAAGGCAGTATTTAATGGCAATGATAAGGAAACAAAATTTCTTAATTCACTTCATTATACTGATTCTGTTGTATACAGTTTTATAAATGAGTTAAAGAAAATGCCATCGTGGAAAAATACAATTGTGATCATTTCTGCAGATCACGGGCATTATTTACCAGTAACCGGGAAACGTGCTGATGATTATCGCATACCGGTATTATGGCTTGGCGGTGTATTGAAAAAACAAAATATTATCATTGATAAAACAGTAAGCCAACTTGATATGGCTTGTAGCTTAGCTCAGCAACTTCATTTCAAATCGGAACCTTTTCAATTTGGGAAAAATGTTTTTGATTCAACTTCAAAACACTGGGCTTTTTTTACTTACAATGATGGAATTGGTTTTGTAACAGATAGTAGCCGCACTTTATTTGACAATGCAGGAAAAAGAATTGTTTTTGAAGAAGGCAAATCAACTAAAGAACATGAAAGAATTGCAAAGGCCCTGATGCAAAAACTATATACTGATTTCTTGAAACGATAATCTTAAAACTTATCATCTAATTCCATCGCTTCTTCTTTTTCTCCAAAAACATAATGATTAAACCATTGCCAGTTATGCCAGACAGCTGCCAGTCGTTCTTTGGGTTTGCTAATACCATGACCAAATCCTTTATACACGATCAGCTTTGAAGGGATTCCCCTGTCCTGCAAACCCCGGTATAGTTCATATGCATTTGGAATAGGAACTCGTTTGTCAAATTCGCCATGCTGGATTAAAGTGGGTGTGCTTGCCTTATTAATATTGGTCATGGGCGAAGTCTTTAAATAAATATTCATATCACTCCATGGTGTTGCTTCCAGGTATTGACGGGTAAATGGTGTGATATCTGTATTCACATAATAAGTTACCCAGTTAGAAATACCGGCACCAACTGAAATAGCTTTAAACATATTTGTATTGGTCGTTAGAAAAGCAGAAATATATCCGCCCTGGCTCCAACCCATGCAACCCATACGGGAAGTATCAATCATGTTTTTGCTGTTGAGATATTCAACTCCGCTGACAACATCCCACATATCACCAACACCAAGATTGCGGACATTTAGTGCACGGAATTTTTCTCCATACCCAGCACTGCCCCGATAATTAACTCGTAACACAAGAGCTCCTTTTTCTACCCATTGCATGATCGGATAAACATAAGTTGGCGTAGGATCAGGAAGATCAATTCCGGTTGGTCCGCCATGAATGACTACCAGCAATGGATATTTCTTTTTGGGATCATAGTTTTTTGGTTTTAATAAAACGCCTTCGATCTCTGCTCCATCTTTACTTTTCCATTGGATCACTTCATTTACCGGTGTATTCCAGTCTTTGATCTGTGCCGAACTATTACTGATCTGTTTTAATGGCTGATTCAAACGCCCAGAATAAATTTCATTCAGGCCTGTATAATTTCTTCCAGATACTGCGATAGCATCTGAATTTTTACTGAAAGAAATACCACCGGGCAGATCCAAAGCCATAGGGATATTTTCAACAGATCCTGTTTTTAGATCAACACTATACAATTTACGTTTTGTTTTTTCAAAAGCGCCAAGGTACAGACCTGCTTTGTTCCAATCTGCAACTGATTTATTCTCATCAATGTCTTTTGCGATTTCCAAACTTGCTTTTGTTTCAAGATCATAAATGAATAGCCGGTTGTTTTTAAAAAAGTTGGAAACGGAATCATTATCAGGCTGGAATAAACAAATGCATTTCCATCAGGACTCCAGGCATTAAAGAAATCTCCAGTAGGATTGCTGATCACTGTTGTCATTTTTTTTGTTGCTACATCTATCAATACAATATCGGAAGTAATACCGGAAATGATGAGTGGATCAGATTGGCGGTTAAAAGCAATTTGTTTACCATCAGGACTCCAGGAAAAGCCCTCCAACATTAAAATTCCCTTCTGTTAATGGTTTTGCTACAGGCAATGAAACGCAATCTGAACTTTTATTTGTTTTGCTAGAATCTTTTGCTGTGTAGCAGGGTAGTTGTCCGGCAAGAAAAATGGAATCGTAGTTGAAATTGAGTATCCATAAATGATGTTAGTTGATATTCTTCTCCTTCAATTCCAAATGCGCCAAACCTTTCTTTCTTTGTTTTATCCTTTTTGCTGTCTGGTTGTGGTTTGCTGTAAACTATTTTAGTTCCATCAGGACTCCAGGCATAACCGTTAATACCATCTTCATCTTTTGTTACCTGTATCGCTTCACCACCCGTTACTGAAATAATATAGAGCTGTCTTTTATCTCCCCTGTTAGCAACAAAACTCACGTATTTACCATCTGGTGTAAAAGCAGCATTGCTGCTGCTGGTTTTATTTGTTCTTGTTAATTGCACAGGAACATCACCCTCCTTCACCATCCAAAGTTCATTATCATAAGAATTGTTAGCCCAATCTGTGCCCGATACGCCATACACTATTATTTTTCCATCGGGTGAAATGACCGGGCTGCCATAAGTTTTTAAACTTATCCATTTTTCAAAAGAAACAGAAGCATTTTTTTGTGCAAATAATGATTGTCGAGAAAAGGAGGATTGCTGCAATAAATATTTTTCTCATACAAAAAGTTTTGAATTTATTTTGCTTTATTGATCGAATCTTTAATAGCATCAATAATATATTTCGGTTCACGATAGAGCAGGGTTTCGTTCACTGAAATTTTTGCTTCACCATTTTCATTGGGCCTTGGCATTCGGATAAAATATCCATTAAGACTTTCACCAAATTTTTGTCCCTGTATTCCGTTCGGGAATTTCATACTGTAAATATTTGTTCCGCTATCTAAAGGAGAGATATTTATTCCCGGTATTTGATTAAGTGATGTAAAAATTTCTTTTGATCTTTTGATAGCTTCCTTTAATCTTTCTTCAATGCCATCCAATTTGTAAGAAGCCATTGCAGCATTCAACCAATTTCCAAACATATTTCCGCCATGTATCTTTATCATGTGCGGCATTTTTTCAATCAATGTTTTTTCGCCACAAAGAATGGCGCCGCCACTTGCTCCAAGATATTTATATAATGAGATGTAAACAGTGTCGAAATAACTTGAATATTCTTTTATAGAGATACCTGACCATGCTGAAGCCATATAGATCCTTGCGCCATCAAGATGCAGTTTGATATCCTTACTGCGACAATACTCACTTATCTTTTTTATTTCATCAATTGGGATCATCCGGCCATCTGTACGTCGCACCGGGTTTTCTATAGAAACACAGCCAAGACCACTTTTAAATACTTCTTCGCTATCAAGATTCCCGATCGCTTTTTTTAATTCATCGGCAGTAAAGAAAGTTTGATTTTTCGCCAATGGCATTAACCGTTTGTTGAAAATGGATTGAGCGGCGTCCGCTTCATCGCGGTAAACATGACTGGTATCCTGTACAAATACTTTTGTATTCTCACCACTCAGCATTGCAATGGCAAATTGATTCGCCATAGTGCCGCTTGGCATATAGATCGCTTTTTCTTTACCGGTAATTGCTTCAAATTTTTTTTCCAACTCCTCAACTGCACCACCAGAACCATAGCGATCAACTTTGATTTGTTGTTTACTATTCGCAGCTTGTAGTTGTTCCAGGTAGGGAAGGCCATCATAAAATTCTCCATCGCCAAACAGTTTTACAATAGGTTCGTTTGCAGCAATCGTTTTCTCATTTGCATTGTTTGCTAATAATGGTGCGACTGGTAAAACTGCAGGTAATAAACTGAGTCCCGAGGCCTTTAAGAAACTTCTCCTGTTGACTGGCATAGTAAGAGATTTATTATTACCAAATTACGAAGATTGGACGAGCCACAGTATTTCACCTAAGCCGGGAACCCGCAGATTTATTCGTAAACTTACTTTCAAAAATTGAGTACTAGTTGGTATTGCAATAAAAGTAAATAATAGGTTGATTTGTATTCTATATTATTACTATGCAATTGATGATGTATATAGGAAATGATCACATTGAATCAGTCTCACTCGATAAAGAAAAGATTTCGAAGCCAGGTTATCTTGGCACTTTCAAAAGAAGTTTAAAAATGAAATATAAAGAACTGATAAGCCAGCATGGCTCACCTGCAGATTTTATGGTGATTGATAATTCTCCGCAAATAGCAAATAAGCAGTCAGTAAATCTTTATGAAACTGAATAGAATTACTGAAGTAAATTATTTGGAATCTTCCTGTGGCGGTGTGGTCTTTTTATTTTCCTCGTTGTCGAGCTTATCAACAACTTTGTTCCATAATTCTTTTGCATCTTCTTTCAAGCCTTCAAGTTTTACTTTGGCCTTGTCAGTAAGTTCACCACTTTTTGCCTGGTCATAAAGATGTTTTGCATCTTCTTTCAAGCCTTCAAGTTTTACTTTTGCTTTGTCAGCAAGCTCACCACTTTTTGCCTGGTCATAAAGATGTTTTGCATCTTCCTTTAACTCTTCAAATTTTACTTTTGCTTTGTCAGTAAGCTCACCGCTTTTTGCTTGTTCATAAAGATGTTTTGCATCTTCCTTCAACTCATCAAGTTTTACTTTAGCCTTGCCCGCAAGCTCACTGTTTTTTGCTTTATTCCAGGCTTCTTCAGTTTCATGCCCAACTTTATCCCAAACCTCTCCCGCTTTTTCACTTATTTTTCCGGCCACCTCTTCAGCTTTATCAAGCAGAGAGTCTTTTTTAGTAGTATCCTGTTCAGTGTTTTTATTCTCTTCCATGGTAGAATGATTTTAATTAAGAATTAATGAAAGTTAGCGAATAAGTAGCCAATTTCAATTTTAAAGCAGAAGTTGCCCAGAAGATAAATAGTTTTATGAGGGAAGCAACTGTTATCAAAGTAAAAAGTCCCATATTGCTATGGGACCTTTTACTGTCAAGGTTGGGGGTATTATTTAGAAATTACATTAGACTTTTGCAAATTGAGATCTTCCTTCGCTTCGCTCAGGATGACAATTGATCATACTTTAGCGAATTGAGATCTTATTACATTCAATGCACCACCTGCTTTGAACCATTCGATCTGTTGTTCATTGTAAGTATGATTCACAAGGATCGCATCATGACTTCCATCTTTATGATTCAGTACAACGGTTAATGGATTTCCGGGTGCAAAAGTTGTGAGACCAATAATATCAATGCTATCATCTTCCTGTACTTTATCGTAATCTTCTTTATTGGCAAATGTGAGTGCAAGCATTCCCTGTTTTTTCAGATTGGTTTCATGAATTCTTGCAAAACTTCTTACAAGAATTGCTCGTACACCAAGATGTCTTGGTTCCATTGCTGCATGTTCTCTTGATGAACCTTCACCATAATTTTCATCACCCACTACAATGCTTCCAATACCTGCTGCTTTATATGCCCTTGCAGTTGCAGGCACCGGACCATATTCACCTGTCAATTGATTTTTTACTGAATCGGTTTTTTCATTAAAAAAATTAATAGCACCGATCAGCATATTGTTGGAAATATTATCCAGATGTCCGCGGAATTTCAACCATGGACCTGCCATACTGATATGATCGGTTGTACATTTTCCTTTTGCTTTTATTAAAAGTTTTAATCCTTTCAGATCAGTTCCTTCCCATGCTTGAAATGGTTCAAGCAATTGCAAACGTTTTGAATCAGGTGCTACTTTTACTTGTATACTGCTTCCATCTTCTGCCGGTGCCTGGTAACCGGCATCTTCTACAGCAAAACCTTTTGGAGGTAATTCAAAACCTGTCGGTTCTTTCAGCATCACTTCTTCACCTTTTTCATTTTTCAATTTATCTGTTAGCGGATTAAAAGTAAGTGTTCCTGCCATGGCCAATGCTGTTACTAATTCAGGCGAGCCAACAAAAGCATGTGTGCTGGCAAGGCCATCATTTCTTTTTGCAAAATTCCTGTTGTAAGAAGTAATGATGGTATTCTTGCGGTTGGGATCATCAATATGTCTTGCCCACTGACCGATACAGGGACCACAGGCATTGGCCAGTACCATTCCGCCAACATCTTCAAATTCTTTTATGAAACCATCTCTTTCAATTGTATAACGAACCTGTTCACTGCCCGGGTGTAATGGTAAATTCAGAAATTGCTTTTAATCCTTTGCTCATTGCATCTTTTACAATGGAAGCGCTGCGGCTGATATCTTCATAAGAAGAATTGGTGCAGCAACCGATCAATGCCACTTCAATTTTTGCAGGCCAGCCATTTTTTTCTACCGCTTCTTTCAATTTGGAAATCGGCGTTGCAAGATCAGGAGTAAATGGACCATTCAGATAAGGTTCCAGTGTATTAAGATCTAATTCCAATAACCTGGTCATAATATTTTTCCGGATTGGCATATACTTCTGCATCGGGACGAAGATGTTCTCTAATGCCATCAGCCAGCTGCAGCCACTTCTTCACGGCCTGTTGCTTTCAGGTAAGCACTCATTTTTTCATCATAAGCAAAAAGAGAACAGGTAGCACCTATTTCTGCACCCATATTACAAATGGTTCCTTTTCCTGTTGCACTCAAACTATCAGCACCTTCACCAAAATATTCAATGATGGCACCAGTTCCACCTTTTACGGTTAATTGCCGGCTACCCAAAGTATTACATCTTTGGCAGATGTCCATCCGCTTATTTTTCCGGTTAGTTTTACACCAATCAGTTTTGGCATTTTCAATTCCCATGGCAACCCTGCCATTACATCCACTGCATCAGCACCACCAACACCAATAGCAATCATTCCCAAGTCCACCTGCATTTGGAGTATGTGAATCTGTTCCGATCATCATTCCACCGGGAAATGCATAATTTTCCAACACTACCTGGTGAATAATTCCGGCACCGGGTTTCCAGAAACCGATTCCATATTTATTGGAAATGGAAGCAAGGAAATCATACACTTCCGATTGGTTTCAATTGCTAGTTGCAGATCTTTTTTTGCGCCAACTTTTGCCTGTATCAGGTGATCGCAATGAACAGTGGAAGGAACAGCCACTGTTGGTCGGCCGCATGTCATAAATTGCAATAAAGCCATTTGTGCTGTTGCATCCTGCATGGCAACACGGTCAGGGGCAAAGTCAACATAATCTTTTCCTCTGTATATGAGGTGTGGCAGGTAAAGGGCCGGATAAATGTGAATATAATATTTTTTCTGTAAGTGTTAAAGGCTTACCAACAGTTTCCGGGCAGCAGCAATTTTGCAGGCATTTCAGCATAAACTTTCTTGATGAGATCGAGATCGAATACCATGATGAATGATTTAAGATTTAAGATTTATGATTGTAGATTGCAAGAAGAGCTGATTGTAGATCTAATCCGAATCTGCAATCTAAAATAAGTATGCTGCGAAATTACGAAAATCAGGCATGTCTGATAACAGGTCATTGGATGATTTGTTTGAAAATTTTTAATTTAGCAGCTATGAACAAATTCAAAAACTTTGTGGAATGGAATGCCTTTGGCGTTTGTACTGCCATCGGCCATCAGGCTGGGTATTGCTACCAGCAAGATCCGGCAATATTTTATGTATACTTCACTCCTGACGATGGGTTCTCCTATTATCATTTACATGGTGCTTGGCTTTTTGGAGAAATATGCGGAAGTATATCTGGGCGGCAAAAAGAAATCCCTGGTATTATTTGTAAAAAATAAAGGCTGCAAATTCTTACAGCCTTTATCTCACAAAAAAACAGAAATGGTTACCTGATCGTATCGAGAAGTATGCTCCATTCTTTCCTTTTGAGCCGTATTTTTTTTCAGCTTCTTTTCCATCAACAAAAGTTATCCGGTAAGGGCCTGTTAATTTTCCATAAGAGGCTGGAGGTACTTCTTTTCCATCAAGCAAAATATATTGTCCTTCATCCAGGATCGTTAATCCACCAAGATGAAGAATTCTTTTTTCTTGAAGATCATCAATAGGCACTTCAACAGTGTTTCCTGTAAGTTGCTTTTGTAGGGTTGCCAACTACGATTACTTCTTCTGTTGCTGGTTTAGTGGTTGTAACCAGCGTTGTTGCTTTTTGTGGGGCTAATCGATTTTTTACCAACCACAGTTACGTCGGCCAATTCGGTTTTGTACTTGCAGCACTAACCGTTGATTTTACATTAGTAACTGTTATAGCTTCTTCTACCATTTCTATTCCTTCAAGATCAGCAACCCTCACTTCTTTTATTGGCTCTTCGCTGATCTTCAGCCAGGGTTTCAACTTCACCTCAACTTGTTACTTTCTGTAAAGGTTCAGTTGGGACGAGGGCGGAATTAGGCAAACAATATTTGTTTTCAAATGCTTTTTTCTCCGGCGAAAGCGATAAGGTATAAACTTCTTTTTTGCCATTATTTAATGTAACAGTGGCAATATTATTTTTCACTGCTACTGTTTTTATTTCAGGATTAGAAGCTTTGATCATTTTTTCTATTTCCACTTTTGTCGGGGTTAAGAATTTCACCATACAGCTTCTCATAATATTCCGGGCTTTTCATTCCATTCAGTAAGCAGCAGGCGTTTTACTTCTTTTTTGTCTTTGTCTTTTATTACTACCATGCAATTGCCTTTGTTGTCTTTGATATCAATGTAATAACCTTTGCTGTTAGGGGTATTCACGATCCGGAATTGTATCGGTGAGAATTGCTCCCGGAATATTTGGCTTTGCATTTGTTGAGTCATTAAATGATTGTCTGAATGCAAGAAGAATGATCGCAAATACGGGGACAAGGAATAAGAACCTGCCGACTTGCAACCTGGCACTTTTTGTTTTGTTCATCATGGCTATACGTTTTTTTAATGAAGAAAAATTGAATTGATTGGCTATAC
This sequence comes from uncultured Bacteroidota bacterium, assembly GCA_963746915.1. Classification (GTDB taxonomy): domain Bacteria; phylum Bacteroidota; class Bacteroidia; order Chitinophagales; family Chitinophagaceae; genus VBAS01. Next base: position 241,824 of record CAVVDD010000001.1, read on the forward strand.
TATACTGATTGTTACCAATTACTTTCAGTAACAGGTATTGGTATTCTTTTTTATCGATGCCATTTTGCACCACTTTATTATCGGCAATAAATTCCAGGTTTTGGCGAATAGCTTTTTTCAGCAACCATGCAAATGGATTATACCAATTAATAAGACATAACAATTCACCCCAGATAATATCGATGCTGTGATTTTGTTTTACATGGATGAACTCATGTTTAATAATTTCACGCAGTTCCGTTTCACTATGCAATTGATGGTTAATAAAAATGGAATTGCCAAAAGAGAAAGGAATTATATTTTCATTTACCTGGTAAATGGTCAAGCCATTTTCTTCAAATGGTTTTGCTCTTTTCTTCATTCGATAGAATGAAATGAATTGTATCACCAGCCTGCCAAGCAAAAACAACATTCCGGAAAAAAATACCAGGGTCATTATATTCCATGCAGAAAGGTTAGTAGCAGCATTGTTATGTATGTTTTGCAATGAATTATTTTCAATAATGGCCGGCACCAGGTTGATAATGCGAGTGTCAGCCCATTCATTACTTTCCAGATACCGGGTGATATTAATAAATGGAATAAAAAAAGAAAGTATCGTATAACCGAGAAGATACCACCGGTTCCAGTTATAGAATGTGAGGCGACGCAATACAAGCAGGTAAAATAAATAAACGACAGCAAGAGCAACCGATAATTTCAATAAGTAAAAAATAATTGAAGGCATCGTATTGATTTTAGATTATCGGTTATCTCCTTTTTCGATCATTGTAATAATTTCTTTCAATTCCTTCGCCGATAAGTTTTTTCTGCTCGACAAAGAAATTCACCAACTCTTTATAAGAGTTATCAAAATATTCTTTCACCACTTTACCCATGAATTTCTTTTTATACTCTGTCTTCAGTAACTATAGGTTTGTATAAATAGGCATTGCCAACAAGCCGGCTGCTGAGATATCCTTTCTTTTCAAGGTTTTTAATAGTGGAAGCAACCGTAGTATAAGGGATGCGCTTCATCAAGATGTTCCATAAATGATTTTACATTGCCTTCGCCGGTTCGCCATACGGCTTGCATGGTTTCTTCTTCAACATGAGTGAGTTTTTCCATTATCTACGAAATTTTCGTAAATCTACGGAAATTTCGTAGATAACAAAATTTATTTCGTAAAATATTCTTAAAGCTTATTTATTTGAATAGATGACGGTTGTATTTCCTTCGAACAGATCGTGAATGGAGGATTCTTCTTTCAGGCCGATCGACTTTAATTCTTCTGCAAAATTTTTACGACTGATAACGGCGGCTTTATTTTCCAGTAAATAAATTCTTAAGGAGTCAAGGTTTTTAAATACAGGAACTCTTTCTGGTAAATAGTAAGTGTAGGAGGGATGAAAGATCTGGTAGCTGACTATCTTATCATATTTTTTTACCATGTCAATTGTTTTTGACATGGGGTTCTGCTTATAAATAGTTGGATAGAGCCAATTGAACATTATGATATGAAATAAAGAATAAAAAGCAAAAGTGCTGATCGCAGCTTTCTTGAAATTCTTTTTAAGCATAAAATAAAATGCGATGATCGCGGCGATAGTGAGTATTAAAAGAAACGCAGCGATATTCTCCATGCCAGTCGTATTCACTTCTTTCTTTATTCCTAAATATGCTGCAATTGGTAAAGCAGTATTTATTACAAGAAGTATAATAAAAGGGTAGAGGCGAGCCTTATTTTCTTCCTCCGAAGGAGTCCCTACGGACCATGCTTTATTTATAAAATTGCCAAGCAGTATCGCTACAAATGCATAACAGGGCATTGCATAGTTTGGTAGTTTGGTGCTGCTGATGCTGTAAAACACAACAAAAATTCCAACAACAGAAAGTGCAAGTCTCAAAAAAGAATTACTGAAAGTGGCTTTGAATTTTTTAAATGATTCACCAATAAAAATGGATGCCGGTAATAGCCCTAATAAAATTATTATCGGTACAATTATAAAAAGACCTCCATGCCCTTCCATTGGTTCCGAAAAGCGACCGAAATTATGTTGGAGAAAGAAACCTTTTGTCCATTCGCCATTTGTTTCTTTATCAACAAGCAAGTACCATGGAACCGCAACTGCAATCATGATGATGCCGGCAACAAGTATTTTCCATGAAAAAATTTCTTTCCATCTTTTTCCCCATATCAGCCAAATAAGTATTGCAGCACCGGGTAATGCAATGGCTACCGGCCCTTTTGCAAGCGTTCCTAATCCCATTGTGATCGCACAAAGCCAGAGCCAGTAATTTTTTTTCTCACTAAAAAATAAATAAGCAGTAAAAATTGAAGCAGTATTTAGAAAAATTAAATAAGGATCAGGCACAGACATTCTGAATTCAAAAAGAAAATGAGTTGAAGCTAATAAGACAAGGGATGTAATAAATGCCTGTCTTTGCGAAGAGTATTTTTTTACAAAAAAATAAGTGATGAAAATTGTCAGCACACCAAACACCGCGGAGAAAAATCTTGCTCCCCATTCTGTAACTCCAAAAATTTCAAAACCGCCGAACATAAAATAATAATGCAGCGGGGGTTTTAATGTTCTTAGCCCGCCATTAAAAGTGGGAACGATCCAATCGCCGCGTTCATACATTTCTCTTGCGCATTCAGCATTCCGTCACTTCATCATAGATCCAAAGCGGAGTTTTACCCAGACCTGGAAATAAAAGGACAATTGATAAGCCAAAGAGAAGCCAAAAATATTTTTGTTGATTGTTTTGCATTCAATGAGAACGATCAAAGTTAAGTGTTCTTCAAAGTCCATTCCGCCTAAGGCGGAAGGATTTAGGATGGGCTTTCATCTTTCAATGGATCGTGATAAATAAAATATACGCCCCAAACAGAAGATAATGCATTTGAAAGATAAAAGAGAATGCTAATGATTGGCGCAACATGCACATCAAGTAAAAAATATTCTGCACCTTTTACAAAGACAAATTCCCTTGTACCAAGTCCGCCGCCGAGAGAGATCGGTATAACTGTAATGACAGCTGCAACAAGAAATATAAAGATCCATTCACTTTGATGAAGAGGAAGATGAAGACCGATCAGGATGCAATAAACACAAACAACCTGGAAAATTTGTACTGCTATTCCCCAAAAAAACGTTGGCCAGAAACCGGGGAGAAAATCTTTGAATAAATATTTGACCACAAGGTAAAGGCCTACAACTGACAAAACCGATCCGCTTATTAATATGATATCATAAAGCTGCTTGTCTAAAACTATTACTCCGTAAACTGAAAGTATCAGTCCCAGGGCAAGTAAACCGCTAAAGCGATCAAGCAAAACAGCTGCTGTTATTTTTTTATAACCTACATCATATTTTCTTGTAAGCAAAACAACTTTGTAGGCATCACCACTGATAGCGCCGGGCAGAAATAAATTGTAAAACATTCCCAGCCAATAAAGCTTCAGATTTTTTTTTGTGAAAGATGAATGCCAATGTTCTTAAAATAAATATTTAACCGGAATGAAGCAAGGAACTTAGAGAATGCAAATGCAACTACGGATAAGAACAGCCACAACCAGTCGGCCTGCATCACCGCATCTTTGGCTTTTACAAAATCTATTTTTCGGGAAATATACCAGAAGCAAAGAACAGTAACTGCGATCTTAAGCAGCAACTTCAGCACCTTCATTGTTTGAGATTCTTTTTTAATAACCGCTTCTGTCATTTCTTTTTCCGTTTCAGAAAAGGTTGGATAATTTTAGGGGTTAAAACTTATCAAACCGGGTGCAAGTAAATTCAAAATGATGACAAAAAAAATTATCCTTTTATCACTGGTTATCGCTTCACATTTTCATAGTCAAAGCCAGGTCGTAAGGACTCCTTCGGAGAAAAACCACTTACGAAGGGTCTGAAAATTTCTACGTCAGTTAAAATTAAAAAGCAAACGTATAAGCTAGACGCACCAACATCTATGGTCGGGGCTTTAATAGTAATTGAAGGAAATAACATAACAGTCGATTTTAATAACGCCGTGTTGAAAGGAAGTAATCTGAAAAAGAATCCCGATGAGTTTTTTGGGGTAGCTATTTTAATAAGATCAGGAAAGAATATCACGATTAAAAATTTAAAAGCAAGAGGGTATAAAGTTGCTTTGATGGCGAGAGGCATAACTAATCTAACAATTGATAATTGTGACTTCAGTTATAATTATCGTCAGCATTTAAACAGTACGCAGGAAAAAGAAGATATATCCGATTGGCTAAGCCATCATCAAAATGAAAAAGATGAATGGTTGCGTTATGGCGCTGCCATGTATTTGCGGGATTGCGAATCAGTAATAATTAAAAATACAAAGGTTACCGGTGGACAGAATGCATTGATGATGACGAATTGCAATAAAGGGAAAATTTACAACAATGATTTTTCATTTAATTCCGGATTAGGAATTGCCATGTATCGCAGCAGTTTCAATATGATCGCTTATAACAAGATCAACTTTAATGTACGGGGATATAGTGATGGAGTTTACAACCGGGGACAGGATAGTGCTGGCATTTTGATATATGAACAAAGTAATAATAACCTTTTCTATAAAAATTCAGTGACGCATGGAGGAGATGGTTTTTTTCTTTGGGCCGGGCAAACAACAATGGATAGCGGCAAAGGTGGTTGTAATGATAATGTGTTACAGGGAAATGATTTCTCTTATGCACCTACTAATGGGATTGAAGTGACGTTTAGCAGAAACATAATTTCAGGTAACAGGATATTTGAATGTGATCATGGAATCTGGGGCGGCTATAGTTATAATACAGTAATTGCAGGAAATCAATTTCGCCAGAACAGGATCGCAATTGCTATCGAGCACGGGCAGGAGAATACTATACATCATAATATTTTTCATGCGAATAAAGAAGCGATCAGGCTTTGGGCAAATAAACAACAACCTGCAGACTGGGGTTATGCTAAGAACCGGGACACAAGAAGCCGGGACTATGCGATCGTTAATAATAATTTTAACAGTAACCCGATCGTAATGAACATTACCAGGAGTGAAAAATTCAATGTATTTGATAATGTCTATAATGAGTATGAAACTCTTTTTAAAATAGATTCTACTGTTACAGGATTTGATACCACATTTAATGAGGAAATATCTCAAAGGCTTAGTGCTGATAGCGCTGAATTAGTACCTGATATTTCATCACCACAAAACGCATTTACCGGAAACTCAGTATTAGCAGGAAGAAAAAATATTATGATGACAGAATGGGGGCCTTATGATTTTCGCAGCCCAATCATTTGGAATAGAAATCCAACCGATACAACCAGAATAATGAAATTTGACTTGATAGGACCAAAAGGAAATTGGAAGATCAAAAGATTCAAAGGGGTAAAAGATATTTCTTTAATGAACGGAACATTTCCTGCAACGATCACTGCTGTAAAAACTGATAATATTCGAACTGATATTTTGATCGAGCTTGAATATATCGGTTCTGCTATTACTACAACTTTTGGAGAAAATATTGCAGCAGGCAAACCCTATACTTTTTCATTTAAAAAATTTTTTCAGCCAATAGACTTTGATGTACTGTGGTATGCTTATGATTTTAAAATGCATGATCCGATTAAAACTGGCCTGATCTTTCCGCCGACTGCAAAATTTGCTCCTATAAAAAATGAAAAAACAACTAAGCTTGATTATGCATGGTGGGGTGGAATAAAAACCGATGGTGTCGACCACCCTCAATTTGTTACCACAGCCAGTGGTTCGGGAATTTTTGAAAAAGGCAATTATGAATTAGGCGTTACATGGGATGATGCAGTAAGAGTGTATGTAGATGGTAAATTAATAATTAACGAATGGGATCCATCTTTATATAAATTTGATGAATCACCTCATAAAACAATAAAACTTGCATTGGAAGGCGAACATTCTTTTACTGTCGAGCATGTTGAGCTTGGCGGATTTGCCACTCTTAGTTTGAAGATCAAGAAGCTTTGATTTCTGTGAAAAGTAAAATTGAGAAATAGGCAACTAAGTAAGTTCGATTTCTTTATTTACTTTATATACCTTTTATACTTAGTATAAAAGGTATATAAGTTTATAAGTAAGACGATCACCTGCTATTGGCATCATTCATCCTGATCTTTCTTCCTTTAAATTTTTTACCGTCAATAGAACGGATCATTTGGTTAGCAGCGTTTTTATCTATTTCAATCCAGCTATTCATTTCTTTCATGTCAATTCTGCCAAGCACTTCTTTTTGCAGTTCACTCATGTCAAGAATGAATTGTAAAAAACTTGCTTTGTAAAAACCGTCTTTTGTTCCAAGATTTACAAACAGCCTGGCGAAGTCATTGCCTCCACTGAATTTTCTTCCCCTTGTATCACGATGTACTTCTCTTTCTCTTGTACCATTTTCCCTTCTTGGCTCTCTCATTCTTTCCCGGGCGCCTTCTCTGGTATTCAGGTCCTCAGCATTCTCATAGTATTTAAGAAAGCGGTCAAATTCCATTGCTGCAACTCTTTTCAAAATTTCTTCTTTTGTTACCGCTGCAAATTTTTCCTGTAATGCAGGCAAATATGTTTCATAATCACCATGACTGATATCTGTCTGCATCAATTTATCCATGCAGGAAGAAAATTGTTTACGGCATACATCTTTACCAGATGGGATATCAACTTTATGAAATGGAACCTGGGTCAGTTTTTCGATTTGCCTTATTCTTCCTACTTCACGGCTGCTTACAATGCTCATACAAACTCCCGTCTTACCTGCACGGCCGGTTCTTCCGCTGCGATGTGTATATACTTCAATATCGTCAGGCAATTCAAAATTGATAACATGAGTGATACCTTGTACGTCAATACCTCTTGCCGCAACATCAGTTGCTATTAATAATTGTAAAGTCTTTTCACGAAACTCACCCATCACTTTATCACGTTGCCCTTGTGTCAGATCGCCATGCAGTGCATCAATATCATAACCTTCTCTTGTTAATTTTTCTGCGATCTTTTGTGCATCGGCTTTTGTTCTTGTAAAGATCAATCCATAAATGCCGGGATTAAAATCGATCAAACGCTTCAATGCTTCATAACGATGATGTGAGGAAGCAACATAAAATTGGTGATCAACATTTTTACTTGCTGTATTCATTTTGCCAACTGTGATCTCTACCGGGTCCTTCATATATTTCTTACTCACCCTTTTTATTTCTGCAGGCATAGTAGCGCTGAAGAGCCAGGTACTTTCACGTTTAGGTGTGTTCTGTAAAATAAACTCAATGTCATCCTGGAAACCCATATTCAGCATTTCATCTGCTTCATCGAGTACTACATATTTTATTTTTTCCAGGTTGATGGCCTTTCTTTCTATCAAGTCAATTAAACGGCCCGGTGTTGCTACAACTATCTGAACGCCTCTTTTCAATTCCCTTATTTGTGCCCCAATTGGTGTACCGCCATAAACAGCGAGCACATTCATTCCCATAACAAATTTTTTGAAAAGCTCTATCTCGTTTACTATTTGCATGCAAAGTTCTCTTGTAGGGCAAACAATAAGAGCTTGTGGGAACCTGTCTTTGCTTTCTACTAATTGAAGAAGTGGTAAACCAAATGCAGCTGTTTTGCCAGTGCCTGTTTGTGCAAGACCAACCAGGTCTTTTGTACCACTTAATAAAACTGGGATAGCTTTTTCCTGTATAGGTGTAGGGTTTTTGAATCCTAATGCATCAGTTGCCTGGATCAATTTTGAATCTAATCCTAACCCTTCGAATGTGATCATGAGACTTTAAAATTTTCGGCAAAGGTAACTGTATTAAAACCGATGGATGTTTTTAATTATTTATAGATAAAATGCCTATGAATTTGAATTCTAACGAATGTATTAGCATGATCATGCTCATCCGGCAAAAACTTGCATCCGATTCAGGCAAAAATCCGCATTATCGTGCTATTGAAAAGGCTTATACAATAAACCATATTTGTTCTATCAATTTTTTAAAATGAAACATTACAAACTCATAAAGATCTTTTTGATGATAGTTATCAATACGATAGTAATATTAGGAGGAACTCATGCTGAGCATACGCCGGTAGTAAAAAGTAAGCCAATAGAAGGATCAGAAAATGATGTTTTCCCTGACCTATTATATTTTGCCAGCTATCTCTACCAATGATCGTTCGCAAGGACCTTAACCAACTATAACAATTGATGAATCGCTTTCAATTTTAGATGCCCCGTTATATCGGGGCTTTTTTCACATTGTTATGCTAATGAAAAAAGCGGCCTTGTATGGAACTTTGTATTAAGTTTTTTACATGAAAAATAGAATACACGATAACCCCGTACTTCAAAACAGGATAGAGTTCAAAGAACTTTGCGAAGAATCCAATGGAACAAGAACAGTAGCAGAGATAACATTAAAAAGCGGAGGGAAGATCCCACTTCATTATCATTTCGAGTTTTCAGAATACTATGAAGTGCTGGAAGGCGAATTGAAAATGCAAGTTGGAAAAGAGATCAAAACCTTGCATAAAGGGGATTACCTGCTTATCCCGGTCAAAACAGTTCACCGGTATTTTAATGAAAGTGGTAATGATGTAAAATTTAAAGTTGTGATACAGCCCGGCAATATCGGTTATCAATTGCTTGTCTCGGTTTTGAACGGTCTTGCAAGAGATAGAAAAGTAAATAAACAAGGGTTGCCTGTAAATTGGCTGATCCGGGGTTATTTATCTGTTGCATCGGGCTCAAACGTTCCGGGGATCCTGTCATGGTTGCAACCGTTATTAAATTGGCTCTATAAACTTGCTATTAGGAAAAAGGTCGATAAACAATTGCTAGCAAAATATTACATGTAAAGATCATTTATAAAAGTTTAGTAGATTGTAACTGCTTCATGATAAAATTCATTCGCAATATTCTTCTTGCTGTTGGGATGATTTTTTTCCTTTTTCAAAAAGGACAAGCCCAGCGTTTCAATTTTTCATTTGAACAATTTACTACTGAGGATGGCCTTTCACATGAAAACATAACCAGCCTTGTAAAAGATAAAGAAGGTTTTTTATGGATAGGAACTACAAATGGACTGAACAGGTTTGATGGAATTAGTTTTAAAACCTTTTATAGCAAACCTGAGAATGCCGAATCATTGCCAGCAAATTATATTACTGGTGTTACACTTGATAAAAAAGGTTTTTTATGGGTGGCAACAAGTGATGGTATCTGTCGTATGGATACCCGCAGTTGGAAAATTGAAAGAATAGATCTTGGTGAAAAAGATAAAAAAACCTCCAGGTATGTATCAATGTATGGAGAGTTTGATAGTAAGGGCACCGGTTGGTATATAGTCGGTCAATTTTTATATGCGATCAACGAGGAAACTTTTAAATGGAAAAGATTTCAACTGCCAACAGAGATCTATCATGGCAATGCAGTGCAGGTTGACAGCAAAGATCATATCTGGCTATCTCTTGGAAGGGCAAAATATTTATACGATCCGCAAACAAATAAATTCAAATATCTCCTTGGTTATGACAATGATCATAAGAACACTGATCTTCTTACTGGCTTGATAAAAGAAGATGGAGAAGGAAAAGTATGGATCTCAACATGGGCGCATGGGTTTCAAATATGGAATGAAGAAAAGCAGGAATTTGAGCGGATCAATTATAATATTGAATCAATCACACAATTTGAATTTGATAAAGATGAAGATGATAACCCCTTTATTTGGTGCGGTGGAGGCAAATATGGTTTAATGGCTTTCGATACGAGTAATAAAACTTTTTTTCAATTCAGGAATGATCCCCGAAATCAATATTCACACAATCTTGGACAAGCAACCTGGATATATCGTGATACAAGTTCAGGAATTGTTTGGATAGGTACAGAAAATGGTTTGGAAAAATATGATCCGCATGCAATTCGTTTTCAACGCTACAGGATATGGCAGGATAAAGATGATCTGACAAACAGCCAGTATTTTTTTACAAGCGGATTTGTGCATGATAAAACAGATACAACGGGAAATACCTGGTGGGTGAGTGTATGGATCGGTGGTGTTTACAAATGGAACAGAAATAAATTAAAGCTTGATGAAGATTATGTGCAGGTGCCAGGAATAAAAGAGCCAGGTGTTTTTTCGATGATACAGGCAAAGGATGGAATGATCTGGATCGGTCATGACCTTGGAGTACAAGTGCTTGACCCCCAAAAAAATAAATTTATAAGACATTTCATAAATTTTTTTCCAGATAGCAAAAAGAGAACATTAGTCACATTTATCATGGAAGATTCAAGATCCAATATGTGGTTTGCAACTTACCAGGGACTTTTTTCATGGGACAGAAAAGGAGATTCAGTGATCAATTGGGGTAAAAGGATCCCGGAAATAAATGGATTGTACCCTTTAAACATCAGGGAAGATGCCGAAGGTTTTATATGGATATCATCAGCAAAAGGCCCTGCACGCATTGACCCTTTAAAAAATGAAATAGTTTTTTTAGTTAACAGTAAAAGGAAAGGTAGAAAATTGCCTGAGGATGGAGTAGGTGCATTATTTATCGATAAAGCTCAACATATTTGGGTATCGGGAACCAGTTATATCGCCGAGCTTGATAAAAATGGTGAAGTGCTGAATTTTTATAATGACAGGAACGGGTTTCTGGCTACAACTGTTTATAATATTTTAGAAGACCCGCAAAATTTTATTTGGATCGCTACTGATAACAAGCTTCACAGGCTTGATCCTTCTACTGGTCATTTCAATTATTTTGATAAGCATGATGGATTGTTTAGCAATAAAATTGCAGACGGATTTCATATAAGTGAAAAAGGGGAATTGTTTATAGGTTTTAATGGCGCAATAAACAGTATCAACACAGCCAGCATCGCATTCAATAAAAAACCTCCGGTGGTTTTGGTGTCTCGATTGAATGTAAAAGGTCACTTTAGAAATTTTGATGAGAATAATAGAGTTGTCATCAAGCCGGGAGAACGAGATATAGTAATTGAATTTTCTGCAATGAATTACAGCCAGGCATTAAAAAACAGGTTTGCTTTTTTGTTAGAAGGATATGATTCAGCCTGGAGATATACAGGGGATAGAGTTATTAGCCTAATGAACATGGAAGGCGGTACACACCGGTTGCATGTAAAAGCAAGCAATAATGATGGTGTATGGAGTGAGGAAACAATTTATACGATTAAAGTAATACCGCCTTTTCAGCAAACCGTATGGTTCAAATTGATGCTTGTTGTACTGGCTGCTATTATATTTTTTATCATCTATGCGTATCGGAAACAGCAGCAAAAGAGATTGGAGAAAATACGCAATCGCATTGCTACCGATCTGCACGATGATATGGGATCAACATTAAGCAGCATCCGGATCTTTAGCGATGTGGCAAAAAAGCAAATTGAAGAAAAACCAGAAACAGTGCAGTTATTGGATCGCATCAGTAATAATGCAACATCACTTTCAGAAAATATGCAGGATATAATCTGGACAATTCGCAGTGACAATGATACGCTGGAAGATCTTGTTTCAAGAATGCGGGAATTTGGTCTTCGGATTTGCGATGCCAAGAATATCAGGTTTAATATTGTTGTATCACAAAGCTTCAAGGCCTCAAAACTTAGTCTTGAGCAAAGAAGAAATCTCTATCTCATTTTCAAAGAATCTTTAAACAATGCGGTGAAATATGCGGAAGCTTCGCAAATTGATCTGCACCTGAATCTGAAAAGCCGTTTCCTGAAAATGGAAATCAGCGATAATGGAAAAGGATTTGATATCGATAAGATCAAAAAAGGCAATGGACTTAATAACCTTGAGAAAAGAGCAAAAGAAATAGGAGGGCAGATCGACATTAGATCAGAACCTGGAAAAGGAACATGTATAAACCTGATGATGGTGTTAAAGAAAAGTTTGCTTACCGATAAATAATTAGCATGATTATGTTATATAGCTTGCAATTGCTGTTAGTTAACTTTAGGATATGGAAGATAAAATAAAAGTAATTTATTACGAAGACAACGCTAATCTTAGAGAAGGCATTTCATTTCTTATCCAATCTACACCACAACTGGACCTGCTAGCTACTTTCAGCAATGCTGATACGGTGAAAACAGACACGGAACAATTAAAGCCTGATGTGATATTGATGGATATTGATATGCCGGGTACAAATGGCATCGATGCAGTGGCTATCGTGAAAGCCGTTTCTCCAAAAACACAAGTGATCATGCTTACTGTTTTTGATAATGAAGAAAGAATATTTAATGCAATTCGTAATGGCGCCAGTGGTTATTTATTAAAGCATACATCTCCATCAGAAATTATCGAATCAATATTTGATGTAAATAAAGGCGGCTCTCCAATGACAGCCAATGTTGCAAGAAAAGTATTGCAGTATTTTCAGTCGCAGCCAAAAGCACATAAAGAAGATTATAATTTATCCGATAGGGAATTGCAGATCGTAAAGGGCCTGGTTAGTGGCTATAGTTATAAAGCCATCGCATCTGAGTTATTTATTAGTATTGATACAGTACGTTCTCATATTCGCCGCATTTATGAAAAGCTTCATGTCAATTCTAAAACAGAAGCAGTGCTTAAAGCAATTAATGAAGGTCTTGTTTAATTTTTATTCCGCACAAAATAAAAAGCCGCCTTGCCTTAAGCGAGACGGCTTTGATCTTCCTATTAACATCAGGCAGCGGCTTTATTCGCCATTTCTTTAGGTAACATGAATTTCCCTCTTATCATTTGCCAGCGATCTATTGGCAAGACAATTCGTGCAGTTGAGATCAATTTTTTAAGCATGAAGGGAGAAGCATGTCCTTTTATTATATCAACCCACATTAAAATTTCACGATTGCTAAGCTCTTTCAATATTTTGCCAGTATACCAGATACAATCTGAAGAAGTCGCCTGTTTCATCATTTCCACTTCCATCCCTACTAACTGTGTGTCTGAATAATTTGACCACAATATTTCATTGATCACTGTTTCTTCTTTATTCATGTGTTGCAAAACAGCGGCAGTAAATTCAAAGAATACCGCTTGCAGTTGATGCCCAAAAGCGATCATTTCCTTTTTTGTATCCTGCTCTGTTTGTTGATCAATTATTTTGTCAATTGATTCGGCCAATACCTGGTCTTTTAAATTAGTTTGTTCGATCATGGCCACTATGTAAGGTGCATACAAAACCACTGAATGATAAATGATCTTATCCTCTTTGCTTAAATGGTATAAGAAAGAACGGGTTGATTGTTTAATAGCATCAATAGCGGCATTTGCCTGTTTGCTCTTGGTAAAATCAGTTTGCTGAATTTTTGCTCCTGCATCAAACAACATACTGCGTAACCCCTTGTGAGTTCTTCTGAAGATGTTGTATCTCTGTTCCTGTTTCATGGTTTGGTTTGGTTTGTTAGTTATCATGAATTGTATGACGCAAATATGCTACGAAAGTTACTCAACACTGATAGCATAATCATGTGAAAAACAGGTGTTAGAAGTTAATTATGGTTAACACATACCACATATGGGTAAGTGCAGTACATGAACGGTAATTGAATAAAATCAATGGTAAATTTTAATGATGTACTGAATACACATCGAATACAAATCGGCATGATTTTTCGAACGAGTAACATCAAACCTTTGAGATGTTAAAGAACTTAACAGAATAATGTTAAATCATGTGAATACCATTAGCATCATCGGTAAATTTTTTTTTATAAATACCACGAACAATTTCCAATTCGTTATTAACTCAATCAATTCAATTATGAAAAACCTGATCCTTCCAGTATTATTGTCTGCACTTTGTTTAAATGCTTATTCACAGAAGAAGAAAGATCCCTCTGAAAAAGAATCACTGTTTCGCTTTGGATTCAAGGGCGGGGTTAATCTTAATAAGATCGAGGGTAAATCATTTAATAATGAGTTTAATTATAATTACTCATTGGGTGGATTCATGCAAATTAATATCACAAGAAAGCTAGGACTTCAACCTGAAATAAATTTTGTTCAAACAACTGCAGAGACATCTGAAGACATAACAGATATCTATGATGACTTGTTTGTTGGAGGTTCTCAGAAAAAAGCAAAGCTTGATTATTTAAAATTTGCAGGTTTATTAAACATTGACATTGGTCCATCTCAAAGAGTTAAACTTCAGCTAGGCCCTCAATGGGGGATGCTTTTAAACGAGGCTGTGGACAGTTTGAAATCGCCTCAGGAGGTTTTCAAAAAAAGTGAGTTTTCAGTTTTGGGTGGCATTATGTTACAACTCCCTCTAATTCATATAGGCACACGATATGAGCTCGGTTTGACCGATATCAACGGGATCGATAACCAGGACAAATGGAAGAGCCAGGCATGGCAGTTTTTTGTGGGGATTACGTTATAAGAAATCTGAATAAAAAATTCTTTTCCAAAACTTTGCCTGATAAGCATCATCCCCCTATCTTTGCGCTCCCAAATTCAAATGGGGATTTTTACTCATGTCGCAGAGAATCAGAATCAAATTACAGTCATACGATCATAACCTGGTAGATAAATCTGCCGAGAAGATCGTAAAGACAGTGCGTAGCACCGGTGCAGTGGTAACAGGGCCTATTCCTTTACCTACACGCAAGAAAATATTTACTGTGTTGCGTTCGCCACACGTAAACAAAAAAAGTCGTGAACAATTCCAACTGGCAACGCATAAGCGTCTGTTGGATATTTACACTTCTTCAAGCCGTACTGTTGACGCATTGAGTAAGTTGGATCTGCCAAGTGGGGTAGAGGTTGAGATCAAAGCGTAGTACCACCCCCTGTCCCCCTAAAGGGGTGACTTAGGTTGGATAGTTCTTATAAATATAAAAAAGTAGTTATCTCTCAATCCTGATTTCATCAGGAGAAAAGAGCTCTGACAATTAATTTACGTCTTAAGCCCCTTTAGGGGTTTGGGGTACATAAAAACAAGCCATTCAGGGTTTGTTTACTGCCGGTACTTCTGAACAAAAAGAAAAGGTCGGTGGCAAACGGGGATTGACGCCTTGGTTCGTGTCTCACGAAACAAGTGTATGTCCCAATAATCCTGCAGGCACAAATTGAACAAACATGAAAGGTATTATTGGGAAAAAAGTTGGAATGACCAGCATCTTCGATCCCTCGGGTAAACAAACAGCCTGCACGATCATTGAAGCTGGCCCTTGTGTAGTTACACAAGTAAGAACAAAAGAAACTGATGGCTATGAAGCTCTCCAGCTTTCTTTTGGCGATAAGAATGATAAGCATTCTACTCTTGCTGAAAAAAATCACTTTGCTAAAGCAAGCACTTCTCCCAAAAAATTCTCTAAAGAATTCCGCAACACTTCTCTTCAAAAAAATATTGGTGAAACTGTAACTGTTGACATCTTCTCTGAAGGTGACAAAGTTGAAGTTGTTGGTACTACTAAAGGAAAAGGTTTCCAGGGCGTTGTTAAGCGTCATGGCTTCCATGGTGTAGGTCAGCAATCTCACGGTCAGCACGATCGTCAAAGAGCCCCGGGTTCACTTGGTAACTCTTCTGATGCAAGCCGTGTAATGAAAGGAATGAAAATGGGTGGCCGTATGGGAAGTGACAGAGTAAAAATGAAAGGTTTGAAAGTGGTTAAAATTTTTGCTGAGAAAAATTATATTCTCGTTAGCGGATCAGTTCCTGGTCATAACGGTTCAATTGTTTTGATTCAAAAATAATTTAGGCGGGATGCTTAGGCATCTCTAAAAAATAAATAAGATGCAAGTAGAAGTTTTAAAAATAGATGGAAAGAAGACCGGCAGAAAGGTTGAATTGCCAGATGATATTTTTGGCGTAGAACCTAATCAGCATGTCGTTTATCTTGCCGTAAAGCAATACCTCGCTGCACAGCGCCAGGGAACACATAAAGTGAAAACCCGTGCCGAAGTGCATGGTGCAAGCCGCAAACTTCATCGCCAGAAAGGTACTGGTGGAAGCCGTAAAGGAAATATTCGTAACCCATTGTATAAAGGTGGTGGTACTGTGTTTGGTCCAAAGCCGCATGGTTACGATATTAAATTGAACCGTAAAGTAAAAGATCTTGCAAAAATTTCTGCGCTTTCTTTCAAAGCAAAAGACAATGCGATCGTAGTTGTAGAAGATATGTCTTTGGATACTCCAAAAACAAAAAGCTTTACTGATATGCTTAGCAACCTGGAGGTATATGGTAAAAAAGCATTGTTTGTAATGCCGGAGTATAATGATAATGTATACCTGAGCTATCGCAATGTTCCATTTGTAACAGGAACATTATTGAGTGACATGAATACGTATGACGTAGTGAATGCTGACGTGTTAGTATTAACTGAATCAGCTGCGAAAGTTTTTACTGAAGTAGAAACTGAAACCGAAGCATAATATAAATTATTAAAAAGCCGAGCAATGAAACTTTCAGATGTATTGATAAAACCGATCTTAAGCGAAAAAGCAAATAACCAGCAGGAAAAACTGCGTCGTTATGCTTTCCGTGTTGACAAAAAGGCCAACAAGCTTGAGATAAAAAGAGCTGTTGAAAATTTTTATGGTGTAACGGTTACTGATGTAAATACAGTTGTAGCACCGGCAAAAAGTAAAACCCGTTATACAAAAGCTGGTTTTATTGCTGGTCAAAAATCATCATATAAAAAAGCATTTGTAACAATTGCAGCGGGTGAAACAATTGACCTGTATTCCAATATTTAAATTATAGCTGGCGAAGCTGAGAATTTCGCTGATAAAAAAATAAGAAATGGCACTTAAAAAATTTAAACCGGTAACAGCGGGAACAAGATGGAGGATCGGCAATGCTTATGCTGAAGTTACTACCAATGTTCCTGAAAAAAGCCTGGTAGAAACTAAGAAAAGAACTGGCGGTCGTAACACATCTGGTCACATGACGATGCGTTATATCGGTGGCGGTCATAAAAAGAAATACAGGGTTATCGATTTCAAAAGAAATAAAAAAGAAATGGATGCAACTGTAAGAACTGTTGAGTATGATCCAAACCGTACATCTTTTATCGCTTTAGTTGAATATACTGATGGTGAAAAAAGATATATCATAGCACCACAGGGTTTACAAGTTGGAATGACAATATCAAGTGGCGATAATGTAGCTCCTGAAATTGGAAATGCATTGATGTTAAAGAATATGCCTCTTGGTACAATGGTGCATAATATCGAAATGCAACCGGGCCAGGGTGGCAAAGATTGCAAGAAGTGCAGGTTCTTCAGCACAGCTTACAAACAAAGAAGATAAGTACGCAATATTGAAAATGCCAAGCGGTGAGTTAAGAAAAGTATTGATCAATTGCTATGCAACAGTTGGTGTAGTTGGTAACAGCGATCATGCTTTGCAAAGTATGGGTAAAGCTGGTCGTAACAGGTGGAGAGGTATTCGTCCACGTAACCGTGGTGTTGCAATGAACCCTGTTGATCACCCAATGGGTGGTGGTGAAGGAAAAGCTTCAGGCGGTCAGCCTCGTAGCAGGAGTGGTCAGTATTCAAGAGGTTTGAAAACAAGAACGAAGGGTAAAGGAAGCGATAAGCATATAATTCAAAGAAAGAACGGCAGTAAGTTGTCGAAATAAAGCAGCTATCGGGAATAACTCGAGGCCAATAAGTAAAAAATTTTAAAAAGAACAAATGGCACGTTCAATTAAAAAAGGTCCTTATGTAGCAACACATCTTGAAAAAAAGGTGCTTGCTATCAATGAAGGAAAATCTAAGAAGAGTGTTATCAAAACCTGGAGCAGACGTTCAACCATCACTCCTGATTTTGTAGGACATACTTTGGCAGTGCATAACGGAAATAAATTTATTCCTGTGTATGTAACTGAATTTATGGTGGGTCATAAGTTAGGAGAATTTGCACCAACCCGCCAATTCAAAGGACACTCAAGTAAGAAAGTATGAAGCAGCATAGAAGTAATCAGATCAAACTAAAACAGAAAAAAAAATGGAAGCAGTAGCAAAACTCAGAAATTATCCCACATCACCACGCAAAATGCGTTTGCTGGCTGATTTGATCCGTGGTAAAAAAGTAGATAAGGTATTAGCGATACTTGAACATAATACTAAGCACCCCGCAGTGCCTTTGCGCAAACTGGTACTTAGTGCTATCAACAACTGGAAGCAAAAGAATGAGGGTGGTGATGTACACGAGTTGATTATAAAAACAATTATGGTTGATGGTGGAAGAACTTTGAAACGTATGCGTCCAGCTCCACAAGGAAGAGGATATCGCGTACGCAAAAGAAGCAACCATGTAACTGTGGTGGTTGATGCAAGAGGCGAAATGGTTGAAGTAGTACCGAGCTCCTAGTAGTTGTTGAAGAAACAGTTGTTGAAGAAGTAAAGGAAACTAAAAAGGCGCCTGCTAAAAAAGCAGCAGCAAAAAAGACAACTAAAAAAACTAAATAATAATAGTCCCGATAGTTCGGGAGAAATTAAAAAAATAACATGGGTCAGAAAGCAAATCCGATTGGTAACAGGTTAGGCATCATCCGCGGTTGGGAATCCAACTGGTATGGCAGCAAAAAAGATTTTGCCCATAAGCTGATTGAAGACAACAGGATCAGAACTTACCTGAATGCCCGTATCAACAAAGGTGGTATTTCAAAAATTGTTATTGAAAGAACACTGGGTAAACTGATCGTTACCATTCACACATCTAAGCCTGGTATCATTATCGGTAAAGGTGGTGGTGAAGTTGACAGGATCAAAGAAGAGTTGAAGAAACTTACCAATAAGGAAGATGTTCAGATCAACATTCTTGAGATCCGTCGTCCCGAGTTGGATGCTATGATCGTTGCTGATACAATTGCTCGCCAGATCGAGAATCGTATCAACTATAAAAGAGCAATTAAAATGTCAATCGCTTCCGCACTTCGTATGGGTGCCGAAGGAATAAAAGTAAAAGTTGCCGGTCGTTTGGGTGGTGCTGAGATTGCACGTACCGAAGAGATCAAACAAGGTCGTGTGCCATTGCATACATTCCGTATGGATATTGATTATGCAAATGTTTTTGCACTGACTGTTTATGGTAAAATCGGTATCAAAGTTTGGATTTGTAAAGGTGAAGTACTTGCGAAGAGAGATCTGAATCCAAATTTTGTAGGGGGTAAGAGTGATGTAAGTGATAGAAGAGAAAGAAGAGATATGGATAGCAGGGGTGGTGACCGCAGAGATGACAGAAGAGGTGGCGGCGGTGAAAGAAGAGGCGGCGGCGGTGGTGGAGATAGAAGAGGTGGTGGTGGCCCAAGAGGCGGCGGTGGTCAAGGCGGAAGAAGTGGCGGACCTGGTGGTGGTGGTAGAAGTGGTGGTAGTGGAAGGACAGGTGGTGGCGGCGGAGGAAGAAGATAAGCTTGAGATCAAGACTGAAATTTAAAACAAGAAACTAGTAACTAGAAATTTTATAAAATGTTACAACCGAAAAGATCGAAACACAGGAAAATGCAGAAGGGCCGTATGAAAGGCAATGCAAAAAGAGGAGCAACAATTGCATTTGGTTCATATGCATTAAAAGCTTTGGAACAGCATTGGATCACTGATCGCCAGATCGAAGCTGCCCGCCAGGCATTGACCCGTGAAATGAAACGTGAGGGTAATGTATGGATCCGCATATTCCCTGATAAGCCAATTACCCGCAAACCACTTGAAGTGAGAATGGGTAAGGGTAAAGGTAATCTTGAGTTTTGGGCTGCTGTGGTAAAACCAGGTCGCATAATGTTTGAAGTGGATGGTGTATCTGAAGCAGTAGCGAAAGCATCATTATCACTTGCAGCAGGTAAGTTACCTATCAAAACAAAATTCATTGCCCGCAGAGATGTGGTTAATATATAATAGAATTAAATAAGGCATACAATGTCAAAGAAAGTAGAATTTATAAAAAGTGTTCACGGACTTAATGAGTCTGACCTTACGGCACGCATTAAAGAAGATGAATTGCGTTTGAAGAAATTACAGTTTGCTCATTCTATTTCTCCGTTGGAGAATCCAGTGAGCATCCGCGGTCTTCGTCGTGATATCGCAAGGTTGAAAACTGAATTAAAGAAAAAGCAAACAGAAGCGTAAGCTCTTAGCCATTAGCCATTAGCTATTAGCTTCTGGAAATGGTTAAAAAATGATAAATGATTTTGCTGGAGCTAAAGGCTCACAGCTAAAAGCTAAAAGCTAAAAAAATGGTAGAAAGAAATTTGAGAAAAACAAGAATAGGTGTGGTTACCAGCAACAAAATGACTAAGACCATTACGGTTGCAGTTGAAAGAAAGGTAAAACATCCTATGTATGGAAAATTCTTAAAGAAGACCACCAAGTTTCATGCACACGATGAAAAGAATGAGTGCAGCATCGGCGATACTGTAAAGATCATGGAGAGCCGTCCGCTTAGTAAAACAAAGCGTTGGAGATTGGTTGAAGTCGTTGAGAAGGTGAAGTAAGAGAAAGCTACGAGCCGTGAGCCGTAGAAATGAAAATAGTTTGTAAAATGCTAATAGCTCAAAGCTAATAGCTCAAAGCTTAAAAAAATGATTCAGCAAGAAAGCCGATTAAATGTAGCCGATAACAGTGGTGCCCGTGAGGTATTATGTATTCGTGTATTGGGAAACAGTGGTCAGCGTTATGCAGGTATAGGTGATACGATTGTAGTGACTGTAAAAGATGCATTGCCTGCAGGTGGTATTAAAAAAGGAACAGTAACAAAGGCAGTAATTGTAAGAACAACAAACAAACTGCGTCGTAAAGATGGTTCTTATATCCGGTTTGATGATAATGCAGTTGTATTGTTGAACCCATCAGACGAGCCAAGAGGTACAAGGATCTTTGGACCAGTAGCAAGAGAGTTGCGTGATAAAGGATATATGAAAATTATTTCTTTGGCACCGGAAGTATTGTAAGAAAAACTATGAGCTACGAGGCATGAGCCACGAGCCGTAATGATAAAAATAAAGTAAACGCTATAAGTCAAAGCTGCAAATCGCAGCTAATAGCTCAAAGCTAAAATGAAAATGAAAGCAAGATTTAAACCGAAGTTCAACATCAGGAAAGGCGATAAAGTAGTGGTGATCGCTGGTGATGATAAAGACTTAAGCAAAAGCCGTATAGTAAAAAAAGTACTGGTGGATCAAAGTCGTGTGATAGTAGAAGGTGTGAACATCGTTACCAAGCATAGCAAACCATCAGCTCAGAATACCAAAGGTGGTATTTTGAAAATGGAAGCTCCGATCCATATCAGCAATGTAATGCTGTATGATTCTAAGGAAAAAGCTGGTACGAAAGTGAGAAGAGAAAGAGAAAATGGAAAGACAGTTCGTGTTTCAAAAAAATCAGGTGAAAAGATCTGATGATCTTAAAAAAATTGAATTATGAGTACGCAAACATATAAACCCAGGTTAGCAACAAAATATACAAAGGAGGTAGTTCCTGCCCTGGTAAAGAAATTTAGTTATTCAACAATGATGCAGGCTCCGCGTTTGGAAAAGATCTGTTTGAACCGCGGTGTAAATGGAGCTGTAAACGATAAAAAACTTATCGATATTTCATTGGATGAATTGTCAACGATCAGCTGGTCAGAAAGCTGTATCGACAATGTCTAAAAAAGACATTTCGAATTTCAAACTCAGAAAGGCGATGCCGATCGGCGCAAGAGTTACTCTTCGCGGCGCTAAAATGTATGAGTTCCTGGACAGGTTGATCGCAGTGGCACTTCCCCGTGTTCGTGACTTCAAAGGAGTAAATGAAAAGTCTTTTGATGGCCGTGGTAACTATACATTGGGTGTAACAGAGCAGATCATTTTTCCTGAGGTTGATATTGACAAAGTAAATCGAATCACCGGTCTTGATATCACATTTGTAACAACAGCTAATTCAGATGAAGAAGCTTATGAATTGCTGAAAGAACTGGGAATGCCTTTTAGAGATATTAAAAAGTAAATAAAAAGGAGTAAGAGATTCTTCGCTGCGTCGACTGCGTCTCCTTGCTCAGAATGACAAAATAAAAAATATGGCAAAAACATCGGTAAAAGCCAGGCAGAAGAAAAGAGAAAGAATGGTGGCTCAGTATGCTGAAAAACGCAAAGAGCTGAAAAAAGCCGGCGACTGGAAATCATTGGATGATCTTCCAAAAAATTCTTCAAAAGTAAGATTGAAGAATCGTTGTGCGATAAGCGGCCGTCCAAAAGGATATGTAAGATACTTTGGTATCTCAAGGATAGCTTTGCGTGATATGGCACTCGATGGAAAAATTCCAGGGCTTAGAAAAGCAAGCTGGTAAACTAGATACTGGATGCCTGATACTGGATGACCAGTATCTGATATCCGGAATCCAGAATCAAAAAAAATTTAGAACTGATCAATTAAATAATTATGGTAACAGATCCTATAGCAGATTTTCTAACAAGAGTCCGTAATGCGCAAATGGCAGGACATCGCATTGTAGAAATTCCGGCTTCTAATTTAAAAAAGAGGATTACAGAAATTCTTTACAACCAGGGATACATTCTCAAATACAAATTTGAGGATGACAGCAAACAAGGCGTGATCAAGATAGCGCTGAAGTATGATGTAGCATCAAAACAACCTGCTATCCAAAGCTTGGAAAGAGTCAGCCGCCCGGGGTTGCGTACATATGCAAAACCTGAAGAATTTCGTCGTGTGAAAAGCGGGTTAGGAATTGCGATCCTTTCCACTTCAAAAGGAGTGATGACAGATAAAGAAGCGAAAGCTTCAGAATGTAGGCGGAGAAGTTCTTTGTTATATATATTAATTGAATTTTAGAATGACGATTGCGGATTAGCACTCGTCAGTTAATAAAATATTTTAAAAATTGATTTTAGGGAGCAATTAAATCTGCAATCTGAAATCTAAAATCTGAAATCGATATGTCTCGTATAGGTAGAAAACCAGTAGCAGTTCCAAAAGGAGTTACAGTAACTGTAGGCAGTGATGGCGTATTGACTGTAAAAGGACCAAAAGGAGAATTGAAGCAAGCTGTTGATCGTGATATCACGGTTGAAGTAAAAAATGATGAAGTAACCTTTGCTCGTCCTACTGACCAGATCCGTCATCGTGCATTGCATGGCTTGTATCGTTCATTAACTTCAAATATGATAAAAGGAGTGACTGAGGGATATAAAAAGAATCTTGAACTGATCGGTGTTGGTTTCAAAGCAAGTCAACCAGGGAAATATCCTTGATCTTTCTTTGGGCTATTCGCACAATATCATTTTCGAAGTTCCAAAAGAATTGAAAGTGGTAGCATCACAGGAAAAAGGTCAGAACCCAATGATTAGTTTAGAGGGTATCGATCATCAATTGCTTGGCCAGGTAGCCGCAAAGATCCGTGGTCTGCGTAAGCCTGAACCATACAAAGGAAAAGGTGTTCGTTACGTTGGTGAATTTGTTCGTAAGAAAGCAGGTAAAGCCGCTGGTAAATAATTAAATAATCAGTAAATGCCTTGGCAGAATCAAGGCTAAAAAATAAAGAATATGAATTCGAAAGCAAAAACAGCGAGAAGACAGAACATACGTTTCGGTATCCGTAAAAAAATTAACGGTACTTCTGCAAAACCACGTCTTTCTGTTTTCAGAAGCAATACAGAGATCTATGCTCAGTTAATTGATGATGTTAGTGGACAAACACTTGCTGCAGCATCATCAAAAGAAAAAAGATATTGCTGCTCAAAAAGTAAACAAGATCTGAAAAAAGTAAATTGGTAGGTTCTGCAATTGCAGCAAAAGCTACAGAGCTTGGTATTGACAGAAGTGGTTTTTGATCGTGGTGGTTATTTATATCACGGTCGTGTGAAAGCAGTAGCTGATGGAGCAAGAGAAGGTGGATTGAAATTCTAATTTCAAAATTGCTAATAATAATAATAAATGTCAAAAGTTAATTTAACCAGAGTAAAAGCCGGCGACCTTGAACTGAAAGACAAAGTGGTTGCCATCAACCGTGTTGTAAAAACAACAAAGGGTGGCCGTTCATTTAGTTTTTCTGCATTGGTTGTTGTTGGAAATGAGAATGGAGTTGTTGGTCATGGCTTGGGAAAAGCAAAAGAAGTTCAGGAAGCAATTACTAAAGGAATTGAAGATGCAAAGAAGAACCTGATCAAAGTTCCGATCATGCATGGCACCATTCCTCATGATCAGTGGGCAAAAGAAGGCGCAGCAAAAGTGTTGATCAAGCCAGCTGCACATGGTACTGGTGTAATTGCCGGAGGTAGCATGCGTGCAGTATTAGAAAGTGCTGGTGTGACTGACGTATTGGCTAAATCACTTGGTTCTGCAAATCCGCATAACGTGGTAAAAGCAACTTTTAAAGCATTAGCAATGTTGCGTGAGCCGATTCAGTTGCTAAAACAAGAACAGTCGATTGAAGAAAGTATTTAATGGATAAGAAAGTTTAGGGTTTGGAGTTTGAAGTTCTTTAAAACAACATCAAACCCCAAACTTTAAACACCAAACATATTTTTATGAAAAAGATAAAAATAACATTAGTAAAAAGTGCCATCGACAGACCGGAGCGTCAGAAAAAAACAATGAAAGCACTTGGTTTGAATAAGATGAATGCAACTAGAGAAGTAGAAGCTACTCCGCAAATACTGGGTATGGTTCGTAAGAGTGAATCACCTGGTGAAAGTTGAAGAAGCATAAATTCAATTAATTAAATGCGAGCCCCGAATGCTTTCGGGGCGTTAAGTAAAAAATAAAAGCAAAAAAATGAAACTACACGAATTAAGGCCTGCAAAAGGCGCAACACAAAAAGAAAAACGAATTGGCCGTGGTGAAGCTTCTGGTCACGGAGGCACATCTACAAAAGGTAATAAAGGAGGACAAAGCCGTGCTGGTTACAAAAGAAAAATGGCGCATGAAGGTGGCCAGATGCCTATTCAGCGTCGTATCCCAAAACGTGGTTTCAAAAATATTAATCGTATTGAATACAAAGTATTCAACCTTGGACAACTTGATCAATTGTCAGAAAAATATGGCATTAAAGAATTCTCTGTTGAGAATCTTTATAGCAATAAATTGATCAGCCAAAATGATAAAGTGAAAATTTTAGGAAATGGGGAATTAAAGGCAAATTTACTTTTAAAGTAAATGCTGTAAGTGAAAAAGCAAAAGCTGCTATCGAAGCTGCAGGTGGATCAGTAGAAATAGTTAGTTAATTTTACGTAACTTGCGCCGACGCATATTAAATGCGTTTTTTTTGTTTTACGATATTTAAATCGCTTGCATCCTGTGAAGAAATTAATTACAAACACTGAAGAATATCTGGAGTATCGAGGAATTGCGCAGCAAGATCCTTTTTACCCTAGCTATTAATATTTATTTATCGTATCGGTTCACATATCGTTTTGCCCGGTATTGATCCCGATGGTATCCAAAATCAAATGGCGAATTCCAAAAAAGGAATTCTTGGTTTGATCGATACATTTGCAGGTGGTGCCTTTTCACAGGCATCCATTTTTGCATTAGGTATTATGCCATATATCTCTGCTTCGATCTTTATGCAGTTGATGACTATCTTGGTTCCTCAAATGCAAAAGATGCAAAAAGAAGGTGATAGTGGCAGAAAGAAGATCAATCAGTGGACACGTTATCTTACCGTAGCTGTTACCATAGTTCAGGCATCTGCTTATGTTACTTACCTGAATGAAATGACAAAAGGCGGAGGCAGTGATTCCGGGCTTTGAACCTTATTTCTGGTATATCAACTGTTATCGTTCTTACAGCAGGTACTTTATTTGTAATGTGGCTGGGTGAAAAGATCACAGATAAAGGATTGGGCAATGGTACTTCATTAATTATCATGGTAGGTATCCTTGCACGTTTGCCTCAGTCCTTTGTACAGGAGTTGTACCAATAAATCAACCGGCGGCGGCTGGTGGTGGCATTTTGATATTTATCATTGAAGTATTTATTCTTATTGCAATTATTCTTGGGATGTATACTATTGATACAGGGTACACGAAAAATTGCATTGAACTATGCCAAACAAATTGCAGGTGGAAACAGGCAGTTTAGCGGTGCAAGACAATTCTTACCAATTAAAGTGAACAGTGCTGGTGTAATGCCGATCATCTTTGCACAGGCGATCATGTTTTTGCCAACCTTGTTTTCTTATTCTAACTCTGACACGGCAAAAGGTATTGGCTAAAGTATTTTCTGATCATACCAATATTTGGTACATGATTGTTTATTCAGCTGTGGTAATTGGATTTACATTTTTATATACAGCCTTAATATTTAATCCAAAGCAAATTGCTGATAACCTGAAACAGAATAATGGATTTATTCCCGGTGTAAAACCAGGTCAGCCAACGGCAGATTATATCGGTAGCTGTAATGGATAAGATTACATTGCCAGGTGCAGTATTGCTTGCATTTGTTGGTATTCTTCCCGGTATTGCTCAATTGCTCGGAGTGACACAAGGCTTTGCAACCTTCTTTGGCGGTACATCACTTTTGATCATGGTAGGTGTAATATTCGATACATTGCAGCAGATAGAAACACAGTTGCTCATGCGTCAATACGATGGCTTGATGAAGAGTGGAAGGATCCAGGGAAGACAAACCCTTACACAAGCATCTATTTAAGCAGAATTTAAAATCATTTATAAAAACCTGGCGGTCTAGATTGCCGGGTTTTCTTTTTAAATAAGGATATTTGCCAAATGATCATCTGTAAAACACATGATGAGGTAGAGTTAATGAGAAAAAGCGCCTTACTGGTAAGCAGAACGCTTACAGAGGTTGCTGCATTACTTAAACCAGGTATCACCACGATCTCACTGGATAAAATGATCGGTGAATATATTCGTGATCATCATGCGGTGCCTTCATTCCTTAATTATAATGGGTATCCTTACAACTCTTGTATTTCTGTAAATGATGTGGTTGTTCATGGTTTTCCTAATAAGAATGAATTACAAGAAGGGGACATTGTTTCCGTTGATATTGGTGTGATACTAAACGGCTGGCATGGTGACCATGCATATACATTTGCCATTGGTGATCCGGGAAAAGAAGTGATGCAATTGATAAAAGCTACCAAAGAGTCATTGTATAAAGGAATTGAGAAGGCAATAACCGGGAACAGGATCGGTGATATTTCTTTTGCAATACAGGAACATACAGAAAAGAAATATGGATATGGGGTAGTAAGAGAATTGGTAGGACATGGCCTGGGAAGAAGCATGCATGAAGATCCGCAAGTGCCAAACTATGGTAAAAGAGGAAGTGGTGCTAAACTAAAAGATGGAATGGTGCTGGCGATCGAACCGATGATCAATCTTGGAAAAAAGGAAGTATACACAGAAGAAGATGGATGGACAGTAAGAACAAAAGATGGAACACCTTCTGTGCATTTTGAACATGATGTTTGTATAAGAAAAAATGAAGCAGATATTCTTTCCGATTATACTCCAATAGAAGCAGCAGAAAAAGCGAATGTGAATTTATTCAGTGAATATGAAGTAGTAGCCTAAATTTTCTTTTTGTATTCCCATTCCCAGACTTCGCCATCTTCAGGATCGGTGACAAAACCAAGCAAAACAAAATTATTTTTCTCCAGTATTCTTGTTGAATAATTTTTTTCCGGAAGCGTTCTTGCAGTTATCCTTACTGATGCATCAGTGGCAAGTGATAGTTCAACTAATTGTTTGCAGATCCTTGTACCCACGCCTTGTTGCCGATGTTTTTCCATTGTACCATAGGCTATTTCAACAGTATTATTGATCGGCTTTCCTTTGAAAGCTGCATTACCGATCAGTTCACCATTTTCTTCTGCATAATAGCAGATCCATGGTGGATCAAACCCAACTCTTTTATAAAATTCAATGCACATGGCAAGACTTTCATTGCATAAAGGGTTTTTTGCAAAGGTTTCGTTTTCTGAAAGAGTTTCGTATATAGGAAGGAAGTGCATTTGAATTATTTATCAATCAACGACAGCCACTTTTTTATAACAGCCTGCAGCAATTTTTCTTTTGACTTTACATCTTTCATGTCTTTAAATATAGCGATGCGTCTGCCATCTTTATAATCACCTTCAAGCAGACCGGATCTATCATTGACTTTTGCACCGCTTGGAAAAACTAACATTATTCTTTCTTTGAAAAGATTCATAACGATGATCTCCCTCTTATATTCTTTCGGGTCAAATGGTTTCATTTCTCCTGTATAATAGAAGCTCGGATTATTCCATTTGATGCGTTCACCGATCTCCTTGTCAGTTTTTAAAATGATCTGCCGAATAGTTTCAATTATTTTTCCAAAAGAAGGATCAAGCTTTTTTATATGCGCCGTCACCTGTTCTGTATCTGTTAGTTTTACTGCTTTTGCCATATATGAATTTATGAAGATTCTCAAATATTCATTGATCATCCAACTGCCCCTTCACCCGCACATAACTCCATGCAGTAAACGGCAAAACGATAAGAAGAAGAAATACCCAATAAGTATTTAAAGTAATAAAAAGTAAAATGGTAATTATTAGAAGATAAAACGGATAACTAAAGAGTGGTATGGTGATCAGCATTGAATCAATATGCACGGTTTTGCTATATTTTTTAAACACCCAATATTTTAATGGTAAATAAAGTGGCGCATGAGCAAGCCAGCCGATAGCCGCAGGTATTGCAAGTAATATCTTAGTGAGCAAAGAGGGTTTTATTTCAAGCAATTCTCTTTGTTTTGCTTTATCTTTTTTGTCAATTTCAAAAACAAGCGGTCGGAGTTCTTGCTGAAGCGTATTATTGAAAACCTGGTTCCATGCGCCGTCACTCAGGGTTTTATCAAAATCGTCGGCTGTAAAAATATTTCCAAAATTGACAAAGAGGTTTTTCCCAAATCGTTTGAATGAACTATAGTTAATACCGACCGGTAAAATTTTCAATGGGATGTTTTCCTGCTGACATTTATAGGCAAGTCTTGCCGTTCCTTTTTTTAAGGAACGTAAATGCCATTCATTAATACATAGCCCTTCGCTGAAGATCAGAACTATTTGATGACGCTTGAAAAGTTCGATACAAGCATCAAAAGTTTTATAATTCTCAGAAAGATTTTCTACGCCTTCACTGGGACGATAAACAGGTAGCATTTTCAGTTTATAAAATAAATTTGTAATTCGCTTACTTAAGAATGCATCACCTCTTGTTAATGACCAGATCGGTTTTTCAAAAAGTATATCCATCAGCACAGCGTCAAGAAAAGAGTTGGGATGACTGCATGCAAGGATCAGTCGGGCCTTTTTCTTTCAGCAGTTCTGGTTTATTAATAATGATCTTTCTGCAGAAAATTTTGGCGGCCAGTCTTACTATTACTTTTAATACAGAATAAAGCATGCTGCTGTAATGATACTCAAAAGTTATTTAATGGGCTAAAGCCCATTATTGTTTTTATTTCAATAGCCCCGGCCTTAAGGCCGGGGTTAAGAATTCAGAATTCCCTACTAAGGGCTTTAGCCCTTTATAAATAGCGATAATAATTAATAATTCTTCATTTTTGTAAAGTGTCAAAGCAACTAATAGTAATAGGCGGAGGAGCTGCAGGTTTTTTCTGTGCTGTGAATGCAGCAAGACTGGATCGGTCATTAAAAGTTACCATCATCGAAAAAAGTAATAAACTGCTTTCAAAAGTAAAAGTTAGCGGTGGTGGACGCTGTAATGTTACACATGCGTGTTTTGATATAGCAGAAATGAGTAAGCGATATCCAAGAGGACAGCATTTTGTAAAAAAAACATTTCATCAATTTTTTACTACAGATACGATCAACTGGTTTGAAGAAAGAGGGGTGATGCTGAAAACTGAAGATGATGGAAGAATGTTCCCGGTTACTGATTCCTCGCAGACTATAATTGAGTGCTTGTTGAAGGAAGCAAATAAGTATGGGGTGGGGATACTGATGAATAAAGAGGTTAAAAAAATAAATATTCAATATTCAATATTCAATGTTCAATGCTCAAGTGGCGAGGAGTTTGAGGCTGATTTTATTTGCATGGCTTCAGGCGGATATCCAAAATCTTCGATGTTTGATTGGTTGAAAGAATTAGGTCATGCAATTGAAGAACCAGTTCCCTCATTGTTCACTTTTAACTTGCCTAAGCATCCGATAACAAAATTGATGGGGGTGAGTGTTGAAAAAGCAAAAATCAAGATAATTGGAACTAAGTTAGAAGAAGAAGGCCCATTGCTCATTACTCATTGGGGTTTGAGCGGTCCGGTTGTGTTGAGATTAAGTGCATGGGGTGCAAGGGAGTTAAAAGAAAGGAATTGGGAATTTGGAATTAGTGTGAATTCGTTGCCGGAGTTTAATGAGCAAAGTCTAAGAGAAAAATTTCAAGGATTAAGAAATACAAATGCTTCGCAAAAGATCATCAATAAAAATTCTTTTGGATTGCCATCAAGACTGTGGGAGTTTTTTGCTGAACAATCAGGAATAAAAAGTGAATGGCGCTGGGCGGATCTTCCTTCGGTTGAACAAAACAAGTTCATAAAAAATCTTTGCAGTTATGAATGTGAAGTAAAAGGCAAAACAACTTTTAAAGAAGAGTTTGTAACTGCAGGTGGGATAAAACTAAATGAAGTGGATGCAAATACAATGATGAGTAAAAAAGTCCCAAGCTTATTTTTTGTCGGTGAAGTGTTGGATGTTGATGGAATAACAGGAGGTTTTAATTTTCAACATGCATGGACCAGCGGATTTGTGGCTGCGAAAAGGATAGCAGAAAATAAATAAGATTTCACGCAGCGAACGCAAAGGAATTCTTTTCGTTTCGCTGCGTCTCTATAATCGCTGCGAGAAATAAGAGATCAATAGCGAACAGAACGTATAAGAGTGCCCTTCGCTTCGCTCTGGGTAAACTGTGCAACGGCTGCCAAATCAGGGCTTTAAAGCCGGGCTCATCATCAAAAAACTCTTAACTCCGAACTCCTGACTCAGAACTATTTGCCCTATCTTTGCCGCCCCGGAATTTTAAACCCCTCCGGGATATTTTATCATGTTTTTCAAATGGAATTTTAAACAACTAAACGCTGATGCACAGGAGTCTGCTGGTCCCGATATCACCGGAGAGGCAACTACAGCGACAACAACTGCACCTGTTGAAGCGGCTCCTCCTTCCGCTCATGATGATTTTGACTGGAGTGTTGACAAACGTAATGTTACTTCTTACACTGCAGGAAGAAAAAGAAAAGTATGATAAAGTGTATGACAACACTTTCGAACAGATCAATGATGGTGAAATGATCAAAGGTACTTGTTGTAGGTGTTACAAAAACTGATGTGGTAGTGAACATCGGTTTTAAAAGTGATGGTCTTGATTTCATTGAATGAATTCCGTGACATTCCAGGGATTGAAAGTTGGTGATGAAGTGGAAGTAATGGTAGTGGAAAAAGAAGACCGGGAAGGTCATCTGAATCTTAGCCGTAAACAGGCCCGTATTACCCGTGCATGGGAAAGAATTGTTGAAGTACACAAAACCGGTGAAGTTGTTACTGGTACTTGTTACCAGCAAAACAAAAGGCGGATTGATCGTTGATGTATTTGGAATGGAAACATTCTTACCAGGTTCACAGATTGATGTGAAACCTGTTACTGATTACGATCAGTTTGTTGGAAAAACAATGGAATTTAAAGTGGTTAAAATTAATGAAGCCATTAAGAATGCTGTTGTATCTCACAAAGCACTTATTGAAAGTGATATCGAAGCACAACGTGCTGAGATCATGAGCAAACTGGAAAAAGGCCAGGTACTGGAAGGAACTATCAAGAACATTACTGACTTCGGTGCATTTATGGATCTTGGTGGTCTTAGACGGTTTATTATACATCACAGATATTTCATGGGGACGTATCAACTCATCCTACAGAAGTATTGAAACTGGATCAGAAACTGAATGTGGTGGTACTTGATTTTGATGATGAGAAAAAACGTATCAGCCTTGGTTTAAAACAATTGACTCCGCATCCATGGGATGTCTTGCCTGAAACAATTACTGAAGGTAAAATTGTAAAAGGTAAAGTGGTGAATATTGAAGATTACGGTGCATTCCTCGAAATTCATGCCGGGTGTTGAAGGTCTTGGTTCACGTAAGTGAAATTACATGGGCTAACACACCGATCAATGCTAAAGAATTCTTTAAACTTGGATGATGAGTATGAAGCTAAGATCGTAACACTTGATAAGGAAACTCGTAAGATGAGTCTTTCTATCAAGCAACTTTCACGCAGATCCATGGAATGATATTGAAACAAAATTCCCTGAAGGAAGCAATCACAAAGGCTTGGTGAAAAACATCACTCCTTATGGTGTGTTTGTTGAATTAGCTCCTGGTATCGGTGGTATGATCCATATCAGCGACCTGAGCTGGTTAAAGCGTTTCAATCATCCAAGTGAATACACAAAAGTTGGTGAGCATATCGATAGTGGTTATCTTGAGTATTGATAAAGATAACCGCAAGCTTCAGTTGGACATAAACAATTGGAAGAAGATCCATGGAATAGCCTTCAGGAAACATTTGCTATCGGCAGTGTTCATGAAGGAACTGTTATTCGTAAAGATGATAAAGGCGCTATTGTTCAATTGCCTTATGGACTGGAAGGATTTGCTCCGGCCCGTCATCTTGCAAAAGAAGATGGTAAAACTGTAGGTGCAGATGAAACAGTAACATTCATGGTGATCGAATTTGATCGCAATGAAAAGCGTATCGTTTTATCTCATACCCGTATCTGGGAACAAGCTAAAGTGGAAGAGAAAGAAGCTGCCAGCAAAGAAGCAAAAGTGGAAGCTGATAAGACCAACAAAGCTGTGAAGAATGTACAGGCAAAGTAGAAAAAGCAACTCTCGGTGATCTTGGCGCTTTAGCTGAAATTAAAGCTAAGCTAAAAGAAGAAGAGAAAGGCGGTGGGGAAGAAGCTCCTAAGAGTGAGTAATAAAATGCACTTCAAATAGATAAGATCTAAGTCCCGATTTAATCGGGACTTTTTTTATTTCAATATTTTAAACAACTAGTTATATAATTCCCATCTCACCAAGAGCGATAACCGCTGCTAATACCCCAATGGATGCAACTAAAAGGAGTATGAATTTCGTACTTACCCGGTCATAAATTTCGGCTTTCATATAAGAATATTTAAAGTTTTTAGATACAATCTTTAGGCCAT
This sequence comes from uncultured Bacteroidota bacterium, assembly GCA_963746915.1. Lineage (GTDB taxonomy): Bacteria > Bacteroidota > Bacteroidia > Chitinophagales > Chitinophagaceae > VBAS01. The sequence goes on from CAVVDD010000001.1 coordinate 275,014, forward strand.
TTTTGATTTTTAATCAATAATGGGTTACTAAAAAACAACCTACAATTTTTTTGATTTACACAGGTCCCGGTTGGCTAAATTTCATTTCAGGCTCTCGATCACATTTTAGGGATAAGAATTATTTGCAAGAATTTATAGGGATCGAAGTAAGTAAGGAGTTTTAAAAATAGGGATGTTTGTGAGGATTGTAATTTTTTTTTATAAACATTTTTTAATTCAGAAAGTTGAAAACATGATCAAAGCAACTAAACATGGCATCATGGTTTGTTTACAAATCCTTAATTTGGGTGAAGATTCATAGATCTAATGGCCGGATTTTTTCAAAGATTAAAACATATCAAACCACTTCGTTCAGTGGTGTATGCTATAGTAGGGATCGTTTCATACCCGGGGCTGATGATCCTGAATAAATTGAAAATTTCAGGTACAGAACATATCAGTAAACTGCCAAAGCAGAATGTTCTTTTTGTAAGCAATCATCAAACTTATTTTGCTGACGTCATTACGTTTCTTCATATTTTTTGTGCAGTGAAATGGGGCAAAAAAAATCGTCTTGGAATTCCCTACTATTTATTAAATCCTTTTACAAGGGTATATTATGTAGCTGCTGAAGAAACAATGAAAGGAAGTTTTATCAGTCGCTTTTTTACATTGGCCGGCGCCATCACAGTAAAGCGAACCTGGAACCCCGATAGTAAAGTAAAAAGAAAAGGACTTGATCCTTCTGATACAAGAAAAATTGAAAGGGCCCTGGATGATAACTGGGTCATTACATTTCCGCAAGGAACCACTAAGCCTTTTGCTCCCGGAAGAAAAGGAACAGCATTGATCATTAAAAAAAACAAGCCGATCGTTATACCGGTTGTTATAAATGGCTTCTGGCGGGCATTCAATAAAAAAGGACTAAAGTTTAAAAAGAAAGGCTCGTTATTGACTGTAAATTTTAAAGAGCCACTGCAAATCGATTATGATGCACCGACAGAAAATATCATGAAAAAAATTATGGATGCAATTGAACAAAGTAAAGAATACATGATGAAGGGAGCGCATCATTGGAAGAAAGAATCGATCAATTAATAGGAATCATGAATAATTAAGCAATTACATAATTACTCTCTGTTGCAAAAGAGCTTTTAGTTCTGTTGCATCATCGGGTTTCATTTTTCCTCCCAATATCAACCTCACTTGTCTTCTCCTTAATGCGCCATCAAATAATTTCTTTTCTTCTTCGGTTTCCGGTGTCATTTGTGGAACTGGCCTTGGTTTGCCATTAGGATCAAGTGCCACAAAAGTATAATAAGCTTCATTGCTTTTGTATTTGTATTGATGAATTGCATCTTCACCCCACACTGCAAGGTGTACTTCCATGGAAGTATTAAAGGCCCTTGAAACTTTTGCTTCAATATGTACCACATTTCCAATTTTGATCGGAGCCTCAAAAGAGATATTATCAACAGAGGCGGTTACAACAGGAGCTCCACAATGTTTCATAGCAGCAAGTGCTGCAGCAATATCCATCCAGTACATCAGCCGGCCACCCATCAGGTTTCCAAAAGTATTGGTATCATTTGGCAATACTAGTTCTGTCATAATAACCAGGCTATCGGCAGCTTTTTTTGTTTCCATGAAAAAAATTTGCACGAAGTTATTAAAACGCATTTTACTCATACGTTTTAATTCATACTATCATTTGTTAAGAATGCTGAATCCTTTACATTTGTCCATTCTCAAAGATTAATAAAAGATCGCTATGCAGGCACAGCCCGAAATTTCCTTTGACAATACCGAGATTGCATTTGCTTACAAATCCGACAAAGAATTAAAACAAGCTAATTTCCTTTTTTCAGTAATGGGAAGACCATGGTTGGTAAAACTCGGGACCAGGATGACACCCACAGCAGTAAAATGGAATCTCCCTTTTGTAAAATCGATTATTCGCAACACAATTTTTCAACAGTTTGTTGGTGGAGAAACATTGGAGCAGAATGTGGTGGTTGCAGATAAATTAGAAAAGTATGGTGTGCAGGTCATTCTTGACTATGGTGTGGAAGGAAAAGAAGGAGAAGAAAATTTTGATCATGCCTGTGATGAATTTATTCGTGTTATTAATTACGCATCCACACAACCGAATATTCCTTTCATGAGTGTAAAGGTGACCGGCTTTGCACGTTTTGGTCTGCTGGAAAAATTGGATGCAATGATGCATAAGAATGAAGGGACCCTGATGAAAAGGTATCTGAAAGCGGTGGATGATCTTCCTTCCAATGAAAAAGAAGAATGGCATCGTGTAAGAACAAGAATGCATCGCATTTGTGAATCCGCAGCAAAGGGACATGTTGGTGTGTTTGTTGATGCAGAAGAAACATGGATACAGGATCCCGTTGATGCTTTGACGATCCTAATGATGGATACTTATAATAAAGAGAAATGTATAGTTTATAATACCACGCAGCATTATCGTAGCGATCGGTTACAATTTCTAAAAGATTCGTACGAGGCTGCTGTTGAAAGAAAATTTATTCTTGGTGCTAAACTGGTTCGGGGTGCTTACATGGAAAAAGAAAGAAAAAGAGCATCCGAAATGAATTATCCTTCACCGATCCAACCAAATAAAGAAAGCAGCGATAAAGATTTTGATGCAGGTGTAGGATTTTGCATAGATCATCTTGATAAGATCTCATTGGTAGTAGCATCGCATAATGAACGCAGTAATATGCTGGCAGTGGAATTGTTGCAGCAAAAAGGATTACCCTTAAAACATCATCATGTGCATTGGAGCCAGCTATATGGAATGAGTGATAATATTACTTTCAATCTTGCTAAGGCCGGATGCAATGTCAGCAAGTACCTTCCCTTTGGCCCAATAAAAGATGTGGTACCTTATCTTATGCGCCGTGCACAGGAAAATACATCTATCGGCGGGCAAACCGGCCGTGAACTGGCCCTGATAAGTAAAGAGATCAAAAGAAGGGGCCTGTAATATTTTTAGGATGCCGCTTCCTGTTTGAAGTTTCCTCATTTGGCAACAATTACAAAAGCTAATTTGGATTGTGGAGAAAAACAATTCCAAAAAATTTACACATAAGACTTTATTTAATGTTTTGGTATTATTCTTGAAGTTAATAGAATAGTCTGAGGGTATATATTCTGAGAGTATAATTGAGAGCTTCTATACACTACCATCTGTTTCACCACTTAAGCAGCTAAACCAATCGCCGATTTTATTGATCTTTTTCTAAAATTTCAATATGCTATTAGATGCATCACTAATTGTTTTTTTTAAATTTCTGCAGGTCTTTCTTTGGATAAGCATTCCGGCACTGTTGATCGGGATGTTGATCACTACTGTTATTCATTATAATAACAAAAGAAAGAAGCTAAAGAATTTGAAAGAATCAGTCTATGACGATGTTTCTTTGATATCGTTCGATCTGCTTTTACAAGGAGACAAACAAGAAACGAGAAGGATCATGAATTATCTTTCTCACAGTAATGCCCGATACATTGCAATTCAAAAGGATTTTAAAATTCTTACTGAGAAGTATCAGCAATTACAGGTAAGTAACTATCAAAATTTCGAAACAAAAAAATATAAAACTATGGAAACCACGCATACGGATCTGCAACAAATGTCTTATGATCAGATGGACCAGATACGACAGGAATATGAACTCGAAAAAAAAGAATTGCTCGCCGAATTACATCAATTGACAATTTCTTTTGAAAACCTTGAAAAGGATAATATTGGTCTGCGGGATCAGTTAAATGTTTATTGCGACAATGGGACCGGGTTCACATCAATGATCCAAAAATGGGACGAAGAAAAAGCTGACTTAAAGAAACGGATAAGTGAACAGGAATATTTAAAGGATGTCCTGGAAGAAAAAAAACAAGAGATCGTTTTTTTACAGCAACAGTTAGAACAAAGGATCAAAAGTCATCATTTGGAGAGCCAACAATTCAGGGAGTTGGGAATAAAATTTATGGACGCAAATGAAAAACTTGGAACAAAGGAACAATCAATTAAAGAGTTCCAGGCAGTAATTCATGATAAAGAACAGGAAATAATTTATATAAAAGAAGCTGTACAATCTACAATAGCTAATACGGCACAATTGGAGGTAATTATAAAAGAGCTGCAGGAACAAAACTCAAAATTCTCGTTTGAATTAGATAAGAAGAATGATCTCATTAATGAACTGCAGACACAACTCACAGAAATTAATGAGGCAAAAATAAAATTGGAAGAAAGATTAGAAAGAAGCCAAACTTTTTTTAAGGGATTTCACCGGAAACTTTCAGATATGCTCCAGGAAGAGATCCCAGAATCCCCGGTGATCGTTATGAAACCAGTATTTAAAGAAGAAAACAAAGAACAGATTACGGAATCAGCGATCCAATGATACTATGAAATACATGCATAGGGTTTTGGGTACCCCGGTGAATCCAGGCATTAGTGAAGAAATTTACCGGGGTCTTTTTATTTACACTAATTCAAATTTACTCACAGCCGATAGCCCTCAGTTCAAGGCTCATCGCTTTCTCTTAACTTGCGGCCATGCAACAATATCTTGGCCTCCTTAAGCATATTCTTGATACCGGCTCTCAAAAGCATGACCGCACCGGCACCGGCACTATCAGCACGTTTGGCTATCAAATGCGTTTTGATCTGCAAAAAGGGTTCCCCTTAGTTACCACAAAAAAGGTTCATACAAAAAGTATTATTCATGAATTGCTTTGGTTCTTAAATGGTGAAACCAATATTGCCTACCTGAAAGAAAATGGTGTGAGTATCTGGAATGAATGGGCAAATGAAAATGGTGAGCTCGGACCTGTTTATGGAAAACAATGGCGTAGTTGGGAAGGCAAGGATGGAAAAGTTGTTGATCAAATTTCTGATTTAGTAAAGCAGATCAAATCTAATCCTGATAGCCGGCGATTAATAGTGAGTGCATGGAATGTGACCGAGCTTCCTGAAATGGCCTTGATGCCTTGTCATACGTTGTTTCAATTTTATGTAGCCCCCCTGTAGAGGGTCGCCCGAAGGGCGGGGGAGGTGAAGACTTCATGCCAGCTTATACCAGCGGAGTGCCGATGTATTTCTCGGTGTTCCCTTCAATATTGCATCTTATGCATTACTTACCTTAATGATCGCACAGGTTTGTGATCTTGAGCCGGGAGAATTCATTCACACTTTTGGCGATGTTCATATTTATAATAATCATATGGAGCAGGTAAAACTACAATTAAGCCGAACTCCTTATCCATTGCCAACAATGAAACTGAATCCTTCTGTTAAGAGCATCTTTGATTTTAAATTTGCAGATTTTAGCTTGGAAAATTATCAAAGTCATCCGGCGATCAAAGCTCCGGTGGCTGTGTAGCCCCCTGTCCCCCTAAAGGGGGAACTTAGATTTTAACTTTCAATTAATCATTGTAGTTTCGTTCAATTCTTAACTATTTAAAAGCCCCTTTAGGGGTTTGGGGTTTATATGATTATTTCCCTCGTCGTCGCAGCTTCCGATAACAACGTGATTGGTAAAAACAATCAATTGCTTTGGCATTTGCCAAAGGATATGAAGTTTTTTAAGAATGTTACATGGGCCATGCCCGTGGTGATGGGGCGCAAAACTTTTGAATCAATGGGGAGCAAGCCGTTGCCGGGCAGAAAAAATATTGTGATCACAAGACAACCAGGTTGGAAAGGTGAGGGAGTTTCGGTGGTGGATAGTGTGGATGCGGCTGCTGCTCTTGCAGAACAGCTTAATTACAAGGAAATTTTTATTATTGGAGGCGGTGTGATCTATATGATCGCATTTGACCGGGCTAATAAAATTTATATGACAAGAGTTCATGCAGAGTTAGAAGGAGATACTTATTTCCCGGTGATCGAAAAAGATGACTGGACACTGGTGAGTAAAACAGATAATCCTGCTGATGAGAAACATGCTTATGCTTTTTCGTTTCAATTGTGGGAGAGGAAGATCAATTAACAATTAAGAATTAAAAATTAATAATTGTTAATTCTTGTCATATGGACTCCTTAGGAGAAATTTGCTAAATGTATTCCCCATTTCAACTTGCTATAAAATATTTTAACTATTGGATCACTGCGTCCAATGGTAAGGGGCATGGAATGCATTCTCCATTTGTATTTGAATTCATTACAAAAATTTTGAATGATAAAACAGTTTATCCAGCGTACGAGAAAATGGAAGCATTGCGTAGTCGGCTTTTAAATGACAATACAATTTTAGAAGTAGAAGATTTTGGCGCTGGTTCTGTCATTGATAAAAAAAGTAAGAGAGGCATTTCATCTATTGCAAAAAATGCAGCAAAGCCAAAGAAGTTTGGGCAACTGCTTTTTAGAATCGTAAAACATTTTCAGCCGTCGACAATTCTTGAGTTAGGAACTTCATTGGGAATTACGACATCTTACCTTTCATTTGCAAAACCGGATGCAAGATTGATAACAATGGAAGGGTCAAAGGGAATAGCCAATGTTGCAAAACAAAATTTCAAAGCAATAGAGTTAAAAAATATAGAATTGATTGAGGGAAATTTCGATAACACATTATCTTCTGTCGTCCGTGGTCTGTCGTCTGTTGACTTTTCTTTCATCGACGGCAATCATAGAAAAGAACCAACGGAAAGATATTTTAAAGAGCTTCTCGCTAAAACCAATAATGATTCAATTCTTGTTTTTGATGATATTCACTGGAGCAGTGAAATGGAAGCGGCCTGGGAATACAATAAAAAAAGATTCCGCAGTTACCTGCAGCATTGATCTGTTTTTTATTGGCATAGTATTTTTCAGAAAAGAGTTTAAGGAGAAACAAGATTTTGTGATTCGTTTTTAAAATAGTGTCAGAAACTTATTGGAGCCCCCTCTCTTGCGTTTAAATCAAAATTAATTTTTACCGCTTTGTACCATTCCTCATCAGTCTGCGCATTCCAATCTATCCATTGTTCATCGGTCATGGAAGCCCGCCAATGAAGGAACGGGATTGCATCTGGCCCAACAGGATGTCTCAATTGCCAGCTATCACTATTTGCTATTTCTAAAATTTTATCTGCAACTATTGTTGCACTCGTTGGTGTTTTTAAGGATGCGATAAATAATCCTCCAAAGCGGTTTACCTGGTTATAAATTGAATCTCCGCCATAAGTGATGTCTCTTGCCATTTTAGTATCAATGATACCAGGCTCAACAATTGCGACTCTTATATTAAATGGTTTTACTTCTTGTGCAAGACATTCACTTATGGCTTCCAATGCATGTTTGCTGGCAGTGTAAGGACCCAATGGAGTATTAGAGATCTTACCGGCAACAGATGTAACATTAATGATACAGCCATTACGATCATTTCTCATTTGTGGTAACACTGCTTTGATGCAACGAAGGACACCAAAATAATTTGTTTCCATCACTGCTTTGAAATCTGACATATCAGTTTCTTCAATTGAACCATGACGTTCAATGCCTGCATTATTTACAAGAACATCTACTGAGCCTTGCTCTTTGTATATAGCTTCGATACATTTCTTAACTGATTCATCAGAATCTACATCCATTATAGCAATAACAATTGGCAAAGATTCTTCTTTGATCTTTTGTTTAAGGGCTGTGGCAGTTTCTGGGTTACGTATAGTGGCGAAAACTTTAAAGCCGGCTCTTGCGAAAGCAAGTGCCGTATCATAGCCAATGCCTTTGTTGGCTCCGGTAATAATTACTGATCTCATTTCTTAAAATTTATTGGTGGTTACTTGGTGAAAGTCTAAATAAGAGAGTGGTTAATTGCTTTAAGGTAGGTTAAATTTAGCAATTGCTCGAGTTGCAATAAACAGAACGTGACAAGTGTGCGACGCAACGAAAGCTTAATAGTAGTAAATTAGCCGACCCGACCTTGCGCTTAACTCAACATTCAAAATTTTAGAAGATTCAAGCTAAGCTTCGGTGGGCAGGCCCTTTAAAAATTAAAACATAATCATGAGACGACTTCAATTTGTACTAGTACTGGTTTTATCAGCAACGATCATCAATGCACAAAAGATCATGGGCTTTAATGAAGCCAATGCAAAATCGCAATTGGATTGGGAAAAACAATATGATGCGCAACTGAATGCAAAGAACCTCGATACATGGATGCAGTTCCTTACTTCGCATCCGCATCATGTGGGCAGTCCGCAGGGAAAAGCAAATGCAGAATATATGGCGAATCTTTTTCGTTCATGGGGCTATCAAACAGAGATCGCAGAATACCATGTGTTGTTTCCAACGCCGAAAACAAGAGTGCTGGAACTGCTGGGCAGCAAACCATACAAAGCAAAATTGGAAGAGCCGGGATTGAAAGAAGATAAAACAAGCGGACAAAAATCGGAGCAGCTTCCACCATACAATGCCTACTCGGCTGATGGTGATGTGACGGCGGAACTGGTTTTTGTGAATCGTGGTATTCCGGCAGATTATGATGAGCTGGAAAGAATGGGAGTAAGTGTGAAAGGAAAAATTGTGATCGCAAAATATGGCGGCTCATGGCGTGGTATAAAACCCAAAGTAGCTTATGAGCATGGCGCTATTGGTTGTTTGATCTATTCTGATCCTGCCGATGATGGTTATTCAGCGGGTGATGTATATCCTGAAGGTCCTTATCGTCCGAAGGATGGTGTGCAGCGTGGTTCGGTAATGGATATGCCTGTGTATCCCGGCGATCCGTTAACTCCTGGTATTGGTGCAACAAAAGATGCAAAACGTTTGGATAGAAAAGATGCAATTACGATCATGAAAATTCCTGTGTTGCCTATTTCTTATGAAGATGCATTGCCATTACTGCAATCTTTAGGGGGTGCAGTAGTTCCTGCTGCATGGCGTGGCAGTTTACCCATCACTTATCATGTTGGTCCAAGCAAGGATAAAGTGCATTTGAATTTACAATTCAACTGGGATCTGAAACCACTTTACAATGTTATTGCAAAACTTCCGGGAACTGAATTACCTGATGAATGGATCATTCGGGGCAATCATCATGATGGTTGGGTGAATGGCGCTGAAGATCCTATCAGTGGGATGGTGGCAGAGTTGGAGGAAGCAAGAGTGATCGGTGAAATGGTTAAGAAAGGATTTAAATTAAAAAGAACATTGGTGTATTGTGCATGGGATGGTGAAGAACCTGCTTTGCTTGGTTCTACTGAGTGGGCAGAGGATCACCAGGAAGAACTGAAGAAAAAAGCAGTTGCTTATATTAATTCTGATGGAAACAGCCGTGGATTTATTGGCGCTGGTGGTTCGCATACGCTGGAACCTTTCTTTAATGAAATAGCTGATGCCGTGATCGATCCGCAAACAGGGGTGACGATCAAGGAAAGAAGATATGCAGCCAATATGGTGAATGCTGACAAAGCAGCAAGGGCAAAAATGATGGGTAATAAAAATATTAAGCTGAGTGCACTTGGTGCAGGGTCTGATTGGTCAGGCTTTTTGCAATTCCTCGGTATTGCTTCATTGAATCTTGGATTTGGTGGTGAGGGCAATGGTGGCCAGTATCATTCCATTTATGATTCTTATGATTATTTTACAAGATTTATAGATCCGGGTTTTCAATATGGGGTAGCCTTATCAAAAACTGCCGGAAGAACTACTATGAGATTGGCCAATGCGGATGTGTTGCCGATCGATTTTTCCAGTTTTCAAAAAACAGTGGCGGATTATGTATCAGAATTAAAAACGCTGGCGGATAATATGCGTGCAGAAACCGAAGCAGGAAAATAAATTGATCAGCGATAGATTATATGACCTGGCAAAAGATCCTAAAAAAGGATTTCATATCACCTAAAGCCGAAAGATGTAGTTCCTTATCTCAACTTCAGCGATCTTGAAAATCAAATGGCTGAATTAAAAACAAATGCTGAGGAGTTTCAAAAATTATATGCGAGTGGTACACAGCTTTCGCCTGAGAAACAAAAAGAATTGAACCAGGTTTTGTTTAAAGTGGAACGATCATTGATCAATGAAAAAGGATTGCCAAGAAGATCGTGGTACAAGCACCAGATTTATGCGCCGGGATTTTATACAGGCTATGGTGTAAAAACATTGCCGGGTATTCGTGAAGGAATAGAAGAAAGACATTGGAAAGAAGCGCAGGATAATATTGAAGTGGTGGCAAAGACGATAGAAGTTTATACAAAAGAAGTGAAGCAGGCAACGAGTATTGTGAAGCCGAAGGCGTTTTAGCACCCCATCACTTCTCCGAATATCGGAGTATCGACCGCCCCTCTCCATATGGAGTTACGGTTAGGACACAAATATTTTAGGCACACGGATGACACGGGTTGGATGGATGATAACGGATTTTTTATTCTGCGAAGCAGAATAAATCTGTGGTTATCCAGTTTTGTTTAAATTTTTTTCTAGAAATACGACAGATTTTTATCTTTTTACCAAGTTTAAATCAATAAAATCAATTCAATCCGTGTCATCCGTGTCCCTGCATCTTGTATTCGAAGATGTGTCCTAACGGTAGCCATGTGGAGAGGGGGTGAGGTTGTGATGTGCCGATAAATTTTGATTGTTTTATTCCAATCTTAAAAATGCAGATATCCAAATCTCTTTTACTGTTTAGTGTGATCGTTATTGCATTCTCAGCTTTCAACAAAACAGCTGAACAAAATTGTGAGGTGTATCGAAAAGGGAAGTTTTATATTTATAACAAGCTCAACAAGCAAAGAATAAATATTGAAAGAAAAGATTCGCTGCAAATAGAAACAAATGAGCTGACTGGTGATATTACAATATCGAAAGTTAAATGGACCGGGCCTTGTGATTATGAATTATTCTTTAACTATATGACGCCAAAAGAAGTTTCAAAAGATACAACTGCTCAAAGAATATTTGATGTAAATGACACGCCTCTGCAAATAAAAATTTTATCCGGGACCGATAATTATTATTTTTTTGAAGCCAGTAAACAAGGATTTAAAAGTTTGCGGGATACTGTCTGGCTTGTAAAATAGATTTACCTGTGCAATTACCTTTAGAATTAATAAGATCGCTTGAAGGAGTTAAAGGCTTCGATGAAGAAGCTTTTATAAATGTTCATGAATCCGAAGAAAGGATTACTTCAATACGAATAAATCCTTTCAAAAAATCTGAAATCCGAAATCTAAAATCTAAAATTCCATGGACTGAGTACGGATATTACTTAGAAACCCGTCCTTCCTTTACTTTCGATCCACTCTTTCATGCCGGTTGTTATTATGTGCAGGAGGCAAGCAGTATGTTTTTAGAGCAGGCATTAAAACAAACTGTTGATCTTTCACAGCCATTAAAAGTGCTTGATCTTTGTGCAGCGCCGGGTGGCAAATCAACTCATCTTCTTTCGCTTATTTCAAAAGAAAGTTTGCTGGTCAGTAATGAAGTGATAAGATCAAGGGCAAATATTCTTACTGATAATATTGTGAAGTGGGGTTGCAGCAATGTTATTGTTACCAATAATGATCCAAGGGATTTTCAACGACTCGAAAATTATTTTGATGTGATCGTTGTAGATGCTCCGTGCAGTGGTAGCGGTTTATTTCGCCGTGACCCTGAAGCAATAGAGGAATGGAGTGAACAGAATGTGGCCTTATGCAGCCAACGTCAACAAAGAATTTTGGCTGATGTTTTACCGGCATTAAAAAGTGGGGGAGTGCTGATCTATTCTACTTGTTCTTATTCTAAGGAGGAGGATGAACTTATCTGTGAGTGGTTGAGGAATGAATTAAAAATTAATAATGAAGAATTAATAATTTCTCCTGATTGGAATATTGTTCAGAATGAAGGAGGTTATCGTTTTTGGCCGGATAAGGTGAAGGGAGAAGGGTTTTTTATTGCTTGCTTTAGAAAAAATGGTAGCAATGATGAGGAAGATTATCTGAAAAAAATAAAACCAGAGAAATTTTCAGCCAGGGAAATGGAGATTTTGAATAAGAATGTAAACACTGAGGGTCTTTCTTTTTTAAGGCATGAGGAAATTATCTATGCAGTTCCTGAAAAATTACTTGCTGATATAAATTTTTTATCATCAAAACTACGGATCGTGAATTGCGGAACGAGAATTGGTGAAATTATCAGAGGATAAATTGATACCCGATCATGCGTTGGCGCTGAGTAATATTATTAGTGATAAAACCTCACGGCTTGAATTAGATCATGAACAGGCCATTCAATACTTAAAGAAAAAGGAACTAAAATCTACAGACGGATAAAAAGGGATGGACACTTGTCACATACCAGGGTCATCCGTTGGGTTGGATCAATATTCTTCCAAATCGTATCAATAATTATTATCCAAAAGAGTTAAGAATTCTTAAGGATTAAAAACACATATTTTTCTGCATCTTTGTAAAAATATATCCCGATGAAAAAACTAATGACGGTTGTATCATCTCTTGTTTTTTTACTCATTTGTCATTTCACAGGACCTGGTGGTGAAATCAGGATCAAAAGGCTCGTACCTCGAACATAAGGTGGCTGCAAAAGAAGGTTTATTTCCTTTGGGAAGAATGTATAATGTTCATCCACGACATATCGCCAATTTTAATGGTATTGATTTTAATAAAGGGCTTGCAATTGGGCAACAGGTAAATATTCCTTTAACTGATACAAATTTTAAACAGGATGTGAATAAAGGAGTGCCTGTTTATTATGTTACAGAAAAGGAAAGCCTTGCTAATATCAGTGTAAAGAGTAAAGCACCAATAAATAATCTAAGAGGATGGAATAATCTTACAACTGATAATGTACCAGCCGGAACAAAATTGATCATTGGATTTTTGATCACAAATGAAATGCAGGATAAAGTAGTAACAATAACTCCTAAAACAGCGGTTGTGGAAGAGTCTGTTTCAAATGTAAAAAAAGCGGAAGAGCAGAAGAAACAAACAGAACCGGAAATTGTAACAAAAGAAGAAGAACTGAAATTAAGAAAGAACCACCACCAGTAGTAAAGGAAGAAGCAAAGAAAACTGGAACCACCTGTTGTTAAGCCACAAGCATCAGTGAATGAAGATGGCACTGGCTATTTTAAGAATAATTTTTTTCAGCAGGTGAAAACGGAACCGCCTACAAAAGATCAAACAGTTACTTCTTCAATATTTAAAACTCAAAGTGGCTGGCAGGATGGTAAATATTATTTGCTCATCAATGGTGTAGAGCCGGAACAATTGTAAAGATTACCAATCCTTCCAATAGCAAAACTGTTTACGCTAAGGTTCTTTATGCAATGGATAAGATAAGAGAGAACCAGGGAGTGGATATTCGTATCAGCGATGCGGCTGCTTCTTCACTTGCTGTTTCAGAAACTGATAAGTTTATTTTGAAAGTGAATTACTGATATGAAAGTTTTATCAAACGTCATCTAAGTATATCGATGCCTGGGTGCCATCTCTACTCTAAAAAAGAAAAAGCTTCTTTATAATCCGGGCTCTCATTTTATTGTATGATTTTCCAAAGCCTGGTGCGGCAGCTCTCAATCCATTATTACAAAAAATGGCAACAGTCATGTCTTGTTTGGGAAAGTAATACAGGTCGGTTGTTGTTCCAATTCCTCTTCCACTATGCCCCATCAAAAATTTATATGGAAATGATTTGTCTGCCATTAATCCCAATCCATAATCGGGCTTTTTATTGTTGTTCCAGGTTGTCATTTCTTTCAGAGATTGCGGATTCAGGATTTTGCCTTTCATAAGGTCTTGCAAAAAATGTGCGGCATCTTCGATGGTTGCATACACACCATCATCTCCCATAAACCAGTTGGTTGTTTCAATGGTCTGGGCAGTTACATCTTCTGCCACTTCATCTTTATTAAGATCACCATAGTAAGTAACATTTTTATGAGGAGGGGTTTGCCGATAATAGGTATTTGAAAATCCATACTGACCAATCAGTTTGTTCAAATAATAAGAATGGCCTTCAGGAACCACATTGTCAACGATCATAGCCAGCAACATGTAGTTTGTACTGCTATAGTGATACTCCGAACCTGGAAGGGATAAGGCTTTTTTTCCAAACACATATCGTCTTAAAGCATTTATATGGCTTAACGTATCGAGTTTTAAAAGTCCTGAGAGGTAGAGCCTGTTCAATTCTGGGTCACTGTCGTAATTAACAAATCCGGATGTATGACCAAGCAAGTGCCTGATGGTTACATCTTTTGCATTGGGAAGATTATTGATTATTTCGGCAGGCAGGTAGTTTTCTATTTTGTCATCCAGATGAATTTTTCCTTCCTCAACCAATTTTAGCACGGCTACAGCATTATACATCTTTCCAATACTTGCCATTGAAAAAATGTGATCTTTTTGAAGAGACTCTTTATGCTCCACATTGGCATATCCGGAACTGGCGGTCCATTCCCCATATTTGGGGCTTTGTATATAAATGGAAACGCCGGCCAATTTGTTTTTGGTTGCTTTATCCAGGTATTGCTGTATCTTTTTATACTTGCCTGGCAGTTTCTTACCTTGAAATGCATATAGGTTTGCTGACAAGCATAATAATCCTAAGAACAGCAGGGTAAATTGCTTTGTTTTGCATATTTTTTTACGGCTATAAAAGAATTTAAACACCTTTTTTCACTTCAGCCACTTCACATAAAATGGCAGCCGGTTAATTTTTAGTGCAGGATAGATCTCTTCTGTTGCGCCAAATCCGCTATAAAAAAAAGCAAGATTGCGGATATCAGAACCTTCAAAATCAAGAATTAAATTTTGTCTGCATGATCTTTAATAAATGCATCGATCAATGCATGTGATGCGCCAATGGTTTTTCCATCCGGATGATTACCTACCATTATATAATAAGCACGGTTATGTGAGAAAAAGAAAACTGCAGAAGCAAGAATCTTATTTTTCGGATCAACGATGGCATATGTTTTTGCTTGCTCTTTGTTTTTCAGAAATTCATAGAGCTTTTTAAAATTTGGATAATCTTCCGGTTTTGTACCATCAACATGTTGCAATTGCTCTTTGTTCAGTTGTATTATTTCATCAACTGCAATTTCTTTACTTACACTGCAACCCAATTGAAAAGCTTTGGTGATATTTCTTTTATGGTTATCACGATAGTTCTTGTATAACTCTTCGTATGGTTTATTCAAATGAAGAATATAGTTGCTTCTTAAAATTGAAAAACCTGTTGGGACCGAAAGTATATTACCCCTGTTCAACGATATCTCGATCAGTTTAAACTTTGAAGGAATTGCCTCTGTAAAATTACCAACCAACATTTCAGTGAGATTTTTTCCAAACACACCCAACGATGCTGTAAAAGCAGGCTGATACAAATAATAAAAGCCATACTTCTTATTCCATGTTAATGGCATTACAGCTTCATAATCCTTTAGCACAAGAGCATCCCAATGTTTGGCCATGCAATCGAGATAAAAGGAATAGCAATAGATAAGACCATTGGGTGCATTGGTAATGCAAGCATCCCATTTAGCTTTATCAATTTCTCTATGCTGTAAATATTTTATTTGATCTCCGGTAGTCATTAGAAATCCAGTTCCCGGTTTATTTTTCTAAGGCTGAAGTTAGAGATATCTATACTGAATGATATTGTTTTCCAAAATCTTCCTTTCTCTTCCAATACAGATTGTATATAATCTTTATAAATGCTGCTGTAGATGATCGGTACATAAATATTAACCGTGTTGGCAAATAAGGAAAGCTGCAAGCCGGCATCAAAAATAAAATGATCAAGGGACGCATCTTTATCCCATGCATCAGCGTAAGTGCCGAGATCAAAAAAAACTTTCAAAGGAATTTTTACCGGTAATATTGAAAGTGGATTTATACCCGGTGGAATTGTAGTTGATAAATTAATTGCTGCCAGCCAATCATCTGTTTTTCCAACTTTTTCAGAATAGCAGATCTGTTCTTATTTTAAATCCTCCATCACGCATCATGATCTGCTGACTTGGGAGTTTGTCAAATTTATTTCGGCCAAGAAAATAATCGCTGTATGTATAATCTTCATAACCGTTCGGGCCGGTCATGTTGAGGTGATAGCGATCAGTGGCAAATTGTTTGGTATAAGTTTGAGAACCTAAGTAGAAAAATTTACCAGCGAACACTCGAAGATCAAGTCCGCCTTGCTTTGGATAATTGAAAAAATAATTACCCGTAAAACCTGCTCTTATAAAATCTTTTCCATGTTCGATATTGAGTTCTGCCTTGTAAGGATAAAGGGCCCTGAAACTTTCAACAACAAACTTTAATTGATGAAGTGTACGATCATCGCTGGTAGTATTTACTTTCTGGGTAATGGTTGTATCTGTAGGTGTAAAGGTGCTGTCATAAGAAATATTGAACGACTCTTCATTTAAGAAAAATGTTTTCCATTGAATATACCTGTTTCTACTGCCGCGAACATTTTTTTCATTCAGCGTAAAGCGAATTCCGGGAACAAGTTTTTTAAAGCTTGCAGTTACTTCATTGCCATCTTCTTTTTCAAAGCTGTTCATGGAAAATGTCGATCCATTCAGAAAGACATTTATTTTTTTAAATGTACGTGAAGGATAGAAGGAGTATTCCATTTTCCCGATACCATTTAGTTTTTTGGCGCCGGTTGAATAAAGTGGTGCAGCAAAAAACTGGAAACGTGAAGGAGGCAATTTGTAATTTGTTATAACTGCACCGATCATGAATTTATCGTAAACATTTGCTCCCATTACAGGTGAAAAGATCAAAGCATTCTTTGAAGGATTTTTTAGATAAGAGACCACAGCTTTTGCAGAATAAGGAAAAATTATTTTTGTTCCTTTTCTTTCCATGCCGGGTAGTATTCCTTTTTTATCAAGCAAGGCAAATTCTGGATCAAGATCTTGTCCGCTTGACAGTTTCTAAAACTTTTTTAAAATCTTCCGGGTAAGGATGTTTGAATTGCCATTGCCGGTAATACTCCTGCATGGCTTTATCAAATGTCGCTTTACCTAATTTTTTTTCAACCAGCTCCAGCCATGCTCCGGTTTTATAATAAGCGATCAGGGAATAATTCAGACTGGTGAATTTGTCTCCTTCCATATTAATTGGCTGATCTTTATTGACAGCCGCTTTGCTTTCAAACAACAATCTTTCCGCATCTTTTACGGCAAAACTTTGGGAACCGAATTGTACCTCACCTTCATTTCCATATTTCCATTGTGTGTAACGATTATCATAAAATGTATTGATGCCTTCATCCATCCATGGATGCAGTCGTTCATTTGTTCCAATAATTCCATAAAACCAATTATGACCAACTTCATGAGCGATCGTAAACTCAAGCAATTTTTCATTTGCTTGCGGAGAAATTAAAGTGATCGTTGGATATTCCATTCCTCCGCCAAAACCTTCGGGGCCTTGCACAGCGCTTACAACATTGTATAGGATATTCGCCAACCCATTCACTTCTTGTTCTAAGAGCATCTTTTACAGTTTGCAAACTATTTTTCCATGTTTCGGATTCTGATGGTGTATAAAATGTATATGCATCAATCATTTTACCGGAAACAAGCTTGCAAGTATCATGTTTTACAATAAAACGTTTATCGGCAAACCATGCAAAATCATGAACATTGTTTTGAATATATTTTAATGTTTTTAATTCAGAGGAGGAGGTAGGATATAATTGAGTTTTAGTCTTGGTTTGGCCATATTTGGTTTTGGTCTTTTCTTTCAGTGGTTTCCATGTAAAAGATGACCTTGTCAGCAACCATTTTTTTTCATCGTCATTTTGCAGATCACCAGTGGCCGCTACTACATAGTTTTTCGGCAATGTTATGCTGACATCAAAATTTCCAAACTCACTGTAAAATTCTCCCTGGTCAAGATAGGGAATAGGATGCCAGCCTTTGCGATCATAGACTGCTGGTTTAGGATACCATTGCGTTGCCTGGTAAGATTCACCTTCATGTCCGCCACGTGAAAAATTGTAAGGAAGTTTTACATGGAAGGGTGTTGTAATAATTATTTTTTGTCCGGGAGGTAATGGTGATGGTAAAACAAGTTTTATAATATCAATATGCTGCGGATGATCTTCTGTTGAGGCGGTTTGATCATTTACTTTAAACTCAAGTTTATTGATATATCCCCGATCTTCTTTATTTGAGAAATAGAATTTGGTGTTACCATCTTCTAAAGACTGATCAGTGAAGGCGGTTTTATCATTCTTATAGGCATTTGGCCATACATGAAACCAAATAAATTTTAAAGTATCAGGAGAATTGTTGAAGTATTCGATCTTTTCAAATCCATCTAAAGCATGTTGCTTGTCATTTAATGTTACATCGATCGTATAGTTGACTTGTTGCTGCCAATAGTTCAGTTGGCAGTTAGCAGTAAACAGTATGCAATTCGTAAAAAGGACGAAAATTGTTTTTTTCAATGGGATATAGTTACTCAAAAATATAAAACTAACTGCCAACTGCCAACTGTTGACTGTTTACTTTCCTTTTCCGAGAAAGATGATCCTTAGCGTATGTATCATGATCTTGAAATCAAGAGCAAGGGAAATGTTTTCGATATAAAGCAGGTCAAACTTACTGCGTTCGATCATTTCTTCTACATTTTCAGCATAGCCAAACTGTACCATGCCCCAACTGGTAAGACCGGGTTTTACTTTCAATAAGTATTTATAGTAAGGAGATTTTGCCACCACCTGGTCAATATAAAATTTTCGCTCAGGTCTTGGCCCCACAAGGCTCATTTCTCCTTTAATAATATTCCATAGTTGAGGTAATTCATCCATTCTCCATTTACGCATTGTTCTTCCCCATACAGTAATGCGTTGATCATTTTTTGATGAAAGTGATGGGCCTTCTTTTTCTGCACCTACTATCATCGATCTGAACTTATACATCATAAAAGGTTTGCCTTTATAGCCGATCCGTTCTTGCTTGAAAATAATAGGGCCTTTTGATGATAAGCTAACCCTGATGGCAATATAGAGAAACAGTGGTGACAGAATAATAAGAAAAATTACTGCGATCATTATATCAAGTACCTGCTTTATGTTTTGTTGCCAAACGGGCATTAAGCCGGTTTGCAGGTCAATTAGAACTGCTCCAAAAACATTACTTGTTTTTACTGAGCCGGAAAGAATGTCTAATGTATTGGGAAGGATCTTTATCTCAACATCTTTCTCGCTCAAACGATCGATGATCTTTTCCATTCCTGATTGCTCAGATTTTTCCAGCGCAATTACTACTTGCTTAACATTGTTTTCATCAATAACATTTTCAAGCTGATCGATACGTCCTAACTCCGGCATGTGCTTCCTGATGTTATGATTGCCATTTTTTGCGGTGCTTACAAAACCAATATACCTGTATCCCGTATTGTGAAAACTTTTATTGGTGTCAGTATAAATTTTTATAGCTGTTTCATCATTTCCGATCATTAACGTATTGAAAAAGACCTTTCCTGACCGCAATTGTTTTTGTGTTATGTTAAGAATGATCAGCCGGCCAATAATGGTTAGTAGTAAATGAATGCCGAGCAGCGTAAAGTAGGCGATGTAATAGTATCTATATGACCGGTTATCTTCCTGGATGTCGTTAAGAATAATTGTAAAATAAAGAAAGGCGGTGCCGATCAGGCTGCAAATAAATACAGTTGTTATCTCCTGCAGTTTTGATTTTTTATACAATGAACGATAAGAACCAACCAGGGTATAAAGTACCACCCAGCCCAATGGAACAAGTGTGATACCTAACCAGAAATTATCATCGATCGCTAATCCGCCATCCTCACTAACAGTAAGTCCTAAAAAATATTTACGCAGAAAATACATGATGCCCCATGCCAGTGAGGCCATTAAGAAATCAGAGAAGACATACCAGGCGATATGAATTGGTTTGGTTTGCTTCATCAGCGTGTGATCACATTATTACCTATCTTTTGTAAAATCTGGTGTGCCACATCCATGGCCATCAATCCATCAATCTCAGAAACTATTGTTCTCGTATTTTTTTCGATCGCATTTTTAAACTCTTCCAGTTCCTTCTTTATTGCATTTATATCCGGAACCTGCGGATTGGAAATGGCAATGCTTTTTTTACCACTTAGCGTTTCAATATCAAACGTGAAAACATTTTCATCATCCATTTCCTGGTCCTTTAATTTTATGATCTCGGATTTCTTATTCAGAAAATCGATCCCGATATAAGCATCTTTTTGAAAGATGCGGATCTTGCGCATTTTTTTCATTGAGATCCGTGATGACGTAAGATTGGCAACGCAACCATTATTAAATTCAATTCTTACGTTGGCGATATCCGGTGTTTCTGTCATTACACCAACTCCACTTGCAGAAATATATTTTACATCACTCTTTACAATGCTTAAGATAATATCAATGTCATGGATCATCAGGTCAAGAATAACGCTTACTTCCGTACCTCTTGGGTTAAACTGAGCAAGCCGGTGTACCTCAATGAACATTGGATTTAATTTCAGATCTTTTACCGCAAGAAAAGCAGGATTAAATCTTTCAACATGTCCTACCTGTAATTTTACATTTGATTCTTTTACCAGTTTTACAAGTGCATGCGCCTCATCCATTGTTTGGGCCAATGGTTTTTCTACAAAAACATGTTTGCCCTTTCTGATAGCCGCTTCACAAAGAGCAAAATGATGATCGGTTGGTGCCACAATATCGGCCGCATCGATCTCCGTCAAAAGCTCGCCGGGATCATTAAATCTTTTCAATCCGTATTTTGCAATTACCTCTTCTGCATTTTTCTCATCCGGATCATAAAAGCCGACAAGTTCGCATCCCGGAATTTCTTTCCAGTTATTCAGGTGAAATTTACCAAGATGACCAACGCCAAAAACTCCAACCTTGAGCATGTTATTCATTTAATGCTCAAAGATAAAGATTGGCAGTTCCGAAACTAAACTTTGTCTTCTTTAGCTAAGAATTGAAGAACGATGTTGATATGATGCATTTGGGGAATAAATAAAGAGACAAGTACCTTCTTTTATGGTATTAATTATCGGAGTTGCTTCACTTGATGAAACAGCCGGGCAACCCTGACTCCTTCCAATATAACCCAGACTTGAAATATAATTGGGATCCACATATTTTGCACCATGAAATACAATGGCTCTTTCGTATGCATTATCATTGATACCCTTTTCAAGACCTTCCAATTTAAGTGAGTAGCCATGTTTGCCATTATAAGTATCCAATGTTTTATAAAAGCCCAAACTACTTTTATTTGAAGAAGGACTATTAGAAAAAGAATTTGCCATTTCTTTTCCCGAATTTTTTCCATGTGCCACATAGGTACTGTAAAGCACCTGGTAATTCTTAAGATCAACTACGTATAATCTTTTATCTGAACTGGGTAAACTAAAATCAATGATAGAAATTATGCTATCATTTAAAATAACACCTTGTTCTCTTAATTTTTCAAAGCCTTTTTGGGCCAATTCAAAGGCAGCTCTGTTTAATCCTGCAATATTCAATCTTAAGCTGTCATACACAGAAACTGCAGATGGTATTACAGGCACAAAGTCGCTGACATGAAGATTTGATACGGAGTTCTTGAATTGCGTGGCTCTTTTTTCCACTGATTTTGCAAATGCAAATGGGAAAGAAAATAAACCAATTAGTAATGATGATATAAATAACCAGGCATTCCTCACTTTTCTTTTCTGCATTGCTACTAATTTTTGTTGTTAAAAAATAAAACTGCCCAAGTGATTATACATCACCGGGCAGTTAGTTTTGTTTCAAGGGTCAATCTCTACTTAAAAACGAGCTCTACAAATTTTTGTGAACCGGATCCCGATTGAATCGGGACGACCTCTGAATTTTTGCGGACCGGACGGGACTCGAACCCGCGACCTCCGCCGTGACAGGGCGGCATTCTAACCAACTGAACTACCGATCCGTTCCTTCCAAATGAGTCGTTTCGACATCATTTTTTGGGATGGCAAAGATAGCCCGGCACGGTTTTGTTGCCAAAAGTTTTTCCTTCAAAAATCAATGAAAATTCAAGTTTATTCCGCTCACCACATACAATTAGACGATTTACCTTCTTCTATCTTGTGCTAATGTGGATAACCAACCCCGGTTTTTATCGTTTGTTTTCACATTGATGGGCCTGATTATTGAGTAATTTTCATGATCTTAATCAATGGTTGATGATAAATGTTTCCACCATCAAACTGCTTCGCATTCCTTTTTCATTTTTTTTATCCCCCATCTATTTTTTTGCATTGGCACAAGTGCCAGAGATCAATTGGTTTAATGCCGTGTTAATATTCTTCATTATTCATTTTCTAATTTATCCTGCAAGCAATGGCTATAACAGTTATATGGATCGGGATACTGAAAGTATTGGCGGGCTTGAGAAGCCGCCACCACCATCACGGCAACTTTTTTGGGTAACTGTTGTTTTAGATTCAATGGGTATTTTATTGAGCTTGTTTATTGGTCCGGTCTTTACCCTTGTCATTCTTTTCTATATCGGTGCATCAAAAGCATATAGCTATCGGGGCATTCGATTAAAAAAATATCCATATCTCGGGTATTTTATCGTCATCCTGTTCCAGGGTGCTGTTACTTTCTGGTTGGTTTATTATGGCAGCAATGTTGAACAAAATATTTCGGTTCCATGGCAGGGCATGCTTATATGTTCTCTGTTGGTTGGCGGCTTTTATCCATTAACACAGATATATCAGCACAAACAAGATCTTGACGATGGGGTGACCACGATCAGTTATAAGTTAGGTTATATTGGTACATTTATATTCTGTGCCATTGTTTACATTTTAGCATGGATATTCATGGCACAATTTTTTATCAGTAACAAACACGGGGATCAATTATTGGTGATTGGCATCTTTTTCATTCCCGTTGTCGTTTATTTTACCAGGTGGTTTGTATTGGTTTACAAAAACAGTCAGGAAGCTAATTTTAAAAATACGATGAAGATGAACTGGCTGGCGGCAACTTGTACGAATATTTCTTTTATGATCTTATTAATATGGAGGTGGTTTGAGTAAAATTATTTCAATAGGAACGGCTGTACCGGAGTACCGGCATGAACAAGAAAAGATATTTGAGTTTATGAGCCGTGTCTATGCAATAAACGAGGTAGAAAAAAGAAAACTGAAATTCCTCTATAAGCACAGTGGCATTCAAACCCGTTATTCTGTATTACCCGATTATAGTGTTTCTGCACATGAATGGCAATTCTTTACTCCAACAGAGAACCTGGAGCCTGTTCCTTCTATTGAAAAAAGAATGAAAAACTTTCGGGAACATGCGGCTCCGCTATCATTAAAAGCTATCAATGATTGTCTTGCTGATTTTAAAGATCAGCCTGTTACCCATCTTATCACGGTTAGTTGTACAGGTATGAGTGCTCCCGGTCTTGATCTTGAATTGATCGAGTTGTTGAATTTGCCTGCTACAACCTGGCGAACATCTATCAATTTCATGGGCTGCTATGCAGCTATACATGCTTTAAAACTTGCCGATGTAATTTGTAAGTCAGATGCAAAGGCAAATGTTCTAATTGTATGTGTTGAATTATGTACGCTTCATTTTCAAAATAAATATAATCCTGATAATATTTCCAGTGCCATATTATTCAGTGATGGCGCTGCTGCGATGCTTGTTACAGGGAATAACGAAATAGAAGGATTGAATATCGATCATTTTTATTCTTCCGTATCATTCAAAAGCAAACAGGAAATGGTTTGGGAATTATCCTCCACGGGTTTTCTTTTAACGCTCAGTGGATATATTCCTGAATTGATCGAAGAAGATTTTAATGGTATTGTAAATGAATGCCTGAAAGAAACAAACCTGGAAAAGAAGATATAACCCATTGGTGCATTCATCCCGGCGGAAAAAAAATATTGGAAGCTGTACATAATAGTCTTGGATTTACCAATGGACAATTACAGCCTTGCTATGATGTATTAAATGAATATGGCAATATGTCTTCACCTACCATCCTCTTTGTGCTAAAACGTATACAGCAGGCATTGGATAAAAAACAACCCAACAATATATTTGGTGCGGCATTTGGTCCCGGTCTTACGATCGAAACTTTTATTTTATCCACTTAATTATTTCAAACCACATATAACAACTTGCAAGATGATCTTACATACGATCTTGCCATTGTTGGCGGTGGACTTGCCGGTCTTTCTTTATCAATTCAAATGGCTAAAGCTGGTTATAAAGTTATTCTCTTTGAAAAAGAACAATATCCTTTTCATCGTGTCTGCGGTGAATATATAAGTTTGGAGTCATGGGATTTTTTGCAAAGTCTTGGACTTGATCTCAGATCGTTGAATGTATCACAGATCAAAAGACTAAGTGTATCAGCAGAAAATGGAAATTCATTTGAACAGGAATTACCGTTGGGTGGTTTTGGTATCAGTCGTTACAAACTTGATCATTCTTTAGCGCAAATAGCAAAACAGTCAGGAGTTGTATTATTCGAACAAACCCGTGTCAACGAGATCAATTTTTCTAATGATGAATTTAATATCCAATCAACAATAGGGAATTTCAAAGCGAAAGTAACAGTCGGTTGTTTTGGTAAAAGAAGTAATCTTGATGTTAAATGGAAGCGACCATTTGTTCTGGCAAAAAAAAATAAGCTCAATAATTATATCGGCGTAAAATATCATATCCGGTACAATTTCCCAAACGACCTTATTGCACTTCATAATTTCAAAAAAGGATATTGTGGTATTTCAAAAATTGAAAACGAACAGTATTGTTTCTGTTATCTTACCGTTGCAGATAATTTACAGAACAGCGGCAATGATATTAAGAAGATGGAGCAAAAGATACTTTCCGTAAACCCGCATTTAAAAAAGATATTTGATGAATGTGAAATGCTATGGAAAGATCCCGTCGTTATTTCACAAATAAGTTTTGATAAAAAGAATTTGATAGAAGATCATGTGCTGATGATCGGCGATGCAGCAGGAATGATCACTCCTTTATGTGGCAATGGGATGAGCATGGCACTGCATGCAAGTAAAATTGCTGCCGAACAAATTCATGAGTTTTTGAAAGGAACTATTTCGAGAGAGATAATGGAAAAAAATTATTCAGCTAAATGGGATAAATTATTTTCAAAACGATTAAGAACCGGACGTATGCTTCAGCGATTATTCAATGATGAAAAACTAACAAACTTGTTACTATCCTTTGCCAAGGCTTTTCCCGCATTCATAAGGGCATTGATCAAACAAACACATGGTCGTCCTTTCTGATTGATGACTACGGTTAACTAAAGAAACCTCCTAAAAGGTCATTATTATTTTATTCTTACATTCGCCATTCATTTTCAGCCTATGCCGTCCAATGCTAACCGACAGTTTCTTGATTTTGAAAAGCCTATCAAGGACCTGATCGAAACGATAGAAAAGTATAAGCACGATGCCGAGAAGAATAAGATGGATATGACGGAGCCTATCCGCCAGTTGGAAGAGAGCATTGCGCAAAAAAGAAAGGAGATCACCCAACATCTTACAAGCTGGCAACGGGTACAGTTGAGCCGCCATCCCGACCGGCCATATACCATGAAGTATATTGAGAAAATGACCAAGTTTTCTTGAACTCTATGGCGATCGGAATGTGAAAGATGATAAAGCCATGATCGGTGGTTTTGCAAACCTGGATGGAGAAACCGTAATGATCATCGGCCAGCAAAAAGGTATCAATACCAAAATGAGGCAGATGCGGAATTTCGGAATGGCAAATCCCGAAGGCTATCGCAAAGCGCTGCGATTAATGAAGCTTGCTGAAAAATTTAATAAACCTGTCATTACATTTGATTGATACTCCCGGTGCCTTTCCCGGTTTGGAAGCAGAAGAAAGAGGACAGGGAGAAGCAATTGCCCGGAATATTTATGAAATGATACGCCTGAAAGTACCGGTGATCTGTGTCATCATTGGTGAAGGAGCAAGTGGTGGTGCATTGGGTATTGGCGTTGGCGATCAGGGTATATATGATGGAGAATACATGGTACACGGTTATCACTCCCGAAAGTTGTTCATCTATTCTTTGGCGCAGTTGGGATAAAAAAGAAGTGGCAGCCGAGCAATTGCGACTAACTGCGGAACACATGCTAAATTTTGGATTGATCGATGGAATAATTCCCGAACCTGATGGTGGTGCACATTGGGATTATAATCAGTCAGCGGAAATATTGAAGAATTTTTTGATGCCTGTAATAAAAGAATTAAAACAAATACCTGCTGAAGAAAGAGTGAGCCAGCGGATAATGAAGTTTGGAAAAATGGGATTCTGGGAAGAAACAGTTTGAGGTTTGTGGTTTATAGTTTTTGGTTACCAGCATTTGTATTACATGGCATCGCCTGTTGCTACGCTCAGTTCAAGGTTCCGTTTTCATAGGTCGCATTTATCCACCGAAGCTTCAGCGAAGGTGGACTCTTATACTTTCAGTAACTTTGCTCAGCTAAATCTTAAATCCGAAATC
The DNA here is from genome assembly GCA_963746915.1 of uncultured Bacteroidota bacterium. GTDB lineage: Bacteria > Bacteroidota > Bacteroidia > Chitinophagales > Chitinophagaceae > VBAS01. The sequence goes on from CAVVDD010000001.1 coordinate 301,516, forward strand.
TAAAATCTAAAATTGATCATGTCTCTTCGTGAAATGTTTCGTGGTACTGGTGTGGCAATTGTTACTCCATTTACACAAGATGGCAGTATCGACTGGCCATCATTTGAAAAAGTCATCAATCACATTATTGATGGCAAGTGTGAATACCTTGTTGTACTTGGTACAACAGGTGAAAGTGCAACAGTTCATGGTAAAGAGAAACAGGAAGTATTTTCATTTGTAAATAAAATAACTGCCGGCAGAGTTCCGATCATTGCCGGTATTGGTGGTAATGATACTCATGAAGTGATCGAAGGATTTAAAACTTTTGATCTTACAGGTTATGATGCTATTCTTTCAGTGTCTCCTTATTACAGCAAACCAAACCAGGAAGGATTGTTTCAGCATTATAAAGCATTGGATGCAGCAACGCCATTACCGATCATGATGTATAATGTTCCTTCACGTACAGGAATGAATGTAACAGGTGAAACACAAGTGAGAATTGCAAACGAGTGTAAAAATATATTTGCAACAAAAGAAGCCAGCGGTGATTTTGCACAGATCAACTATATCATAAAAAATAAGCCGGCAGATTTTATGGTCATCAGCGGTGATGATCCGATCACATTGCAGATGATAGCAGCAGGAGCAGATGGATTGGTTTCAGTTGTTGCCAATGCTTATCCAAAAGATTATTCTGATATGGTTCGTCTTTGCCTTGAAGGAAATTTTGAAGAAGCACAAAAACTCCATTATAAATACACTGATATTATCGCATCCATGTTTGCCGAAGGCAGCCCAAGCGGTGTAAAAGCTTATCTTTCTGAAATGGGATTTATGCGGTAATTATTTCCGTTTGCCTGTATGGCAGGTAAGTGAAAGACATCATTCAAAGATTAAGGAGTTGATGAAGAAGGTTAGTTCAGTATTTCTTCAATACTAAATTTCTTTTTATTTTCTCATATTGTTTTTTTCCATGAATTCAAGAAAGGGTCTGGGACACAAAGGATCATTTCAATACAGGATGTAAATTCTTCCTTCAAATATAAACTTCCATCAAGAAATCTGGTTCGTCAGGGCATTGAAATCTTTTAGTTTATACTAATGGGTTTAACGATGATAGCCTCAACTAAACCAAAGTACAAGCATATTATTTTTATCTCAAATTTTTATCTTCAAGTTTATTTGTATATATCCCCACAATATAAAGGGCTATGTTATCTATGAAGTGCTATAGAATCTTTTAAAATTTGTGTAGGTAAGCGCGCATAAGCAATTGCATAATTCGGGTCTATACTGATTGCTTTTTCAAACATGATTTTGCTGTTTGCAAATCTCTATTAATGTTTCAAAAAACTACTTAAATGAGACCTGTAAATAATATTCATAAGCTTCAGGATCGTCTGTCGGCTTCTTTTCTATTTTTTTCTTTTCATCTTTAGTCATTTTTGTATTTAATTCAAAAACGACCCGTTCGGCAATTTCGTTTTGAATTGAAAAAATATCCTGCCAATCGCTTTCAAAATTATTTGTCCATATTACTTTATCACTATTGACATCTGTTAGCTCAACAGTGACGCTAATCTTATCGGATATTTTCTGAAATAGCCCCGTGACTATTGCTGCTACATTAAGCTCGGCAGCAATATCCTTCAGGGATTTAATTTTTTCATCTTTAAACCTGATGGTCGAGCTAGCGGCTCTTACATCCAAGGAACCAATTTTTTGTAGTTGATTTGTAATTTCTGTTGAGATGCCCATACTGAATGATTCATTCTCCTTATCACTGCTCATATTAGTAAAAGGTAAAACCGCAATAGATTTTTCTTTGCCTGTAAAACCGGGGTTCTTAAAAAAAATGGAGTATATAAAATACCCTGCCACCAGTAAAAGAACAATGGTAACAGCGACAACTACTTTTTTTTGAAATGCCCTTTGTCCTTTTTGTAAACCGGTTTTCAGTTTACCCTCCAGATTTTCTCTTTTCGGAACATTCAATCCTTCATTAGCCAGTGCAAATACTTCCATCGGCTGGTCCACATTTTTAAATTCAAACGATCCTAAAGAAACGGATTTGAACTCAGGCTGGTTTCGGATCTTGTCAAATATTTCTTTGGAAAAAAGAATAGTGTTTGCCTGACCCAATGATTGGATGCGGGAAGCAACATTCACTCCATCTCCCAGGGCTTTTTCATTCTCAAAAAAAACTTCACCTACATGCAATCCGATACGTAATGGAACAGTTGGCTCTGCCTGTAATTCTTTTTGCAATTCTACGGCACAGTTCAGGGCTTCTGTCACACTGGGAAAAGTGCATAAGCTGCCATCACCATAATAGTTTAAGACTTTGCCATTATGTAAGGCAACAAGTTCATTAAGTGCCGTATTATAATGTTTGATCAGTGCAACCGCCTTTTGTTCATTCTCCTGCATCAGAGCGGTGTACCCAACAATGTCGGTAAAAAGAATAGCGGCGAGTTGGCGGTGCTGGTTCTGCATGAAAGGTGGTGTGCAGTTATGCACTCCTAAGATAGCCTATTTTCAAGATAGAAATTCTCCGAAAAAATCAGTTAAATTGTTACTTGGTTTCCGAGTCACATTATTAATCTTCTTTCATCATGAAATACTCGCCTGTTCAGAACTATATAAACGGGAAATTTGTCGATGCTGCATCTGACCGTACACTTGATGTTATCTCTCCGCTTGATGGCAATTTACTTTCTAAAGTACCAATGTCAACTTCAAAAGATCTGGATAATGCAGTGAAAGCTGCCAAAGCTGCTTTTCCAAAATGGAGTCATACGCCAATTAAAGAACGGGTACAGGTTTTTTATAAGTACAAATATTTAATGGAACAAAACCTGCAGGAGCTCGCCGCATTGGTAAGTGAAGAAAATGGAAAAACAATTGGCGAAGCAACTGCAGAAATTGAAAAATGTATTGAGCTTACAGAGTTTGCCTGTTCATTACCACAATTAGTTACTGGCGAAGTATTGGAAGTAAGCAAAGGCGTTGAATGCAGAACAGAACATGTGCCGCTGGGTGTTGTTGCATCCATTGTTCCTTTCAATTTTCCTAGCATGGTTCCTAACTGGACAATTACCAAATGCAATTGCTCTTGGAAATTGTATGGTGATAAAACCATCAGAAAAAGTTCCGCTTAGTGTTGGAAAATTAGCAGAATTATTAAGAAGGCAGGATTGCCTGATGGTGTATTCAATATTGTTCATGGTGATAGTGAAATTGTAGAAGCTATTTGTGATCATCCGGGTATTGAAGCTGTTTCATTTGTCGGTTCTACAAAAGTTGCTAAGATCGTTTATCAAAGAGCAACGCAAAAATTCAAAAGAGCACTAGCACTCGGTGGTGCAAAAAATCATTTGATGGTTTTGCCCGATGCAAAAGCAGATATGACAGCGCAGAATGTTGCCGCAAGCATGAGTGGTTGCGCCGGTCAGCGATGTATGGCAGCAAGTGCAATGGTCGGTGTTGGAAATATTGATCACATCATTGAAAAGATAGTTGATGAAGCAAGAAAGATTGTTCCCGGAAAAAATTTCGGTGCAGTGATAAGTAAAGAAAGCAAAGAACGAATTGAAAGATATATTGGCGAAGCAGAAAGAGATGGTGCAAAAATTTTAGTGGATGGCCGCGGCGCTAAAGTGGAAGGAAAAGAAAATGGAACTTATGTTGGTCCTACGGTTATTGATTTTGTAAAACCTGAAATGAGTGTAGCGAAGGAAGAAATTTTCGGTCCTGTTATTTCAATCATGCGTACAAATACAGTTGATGAAGCATTGGCAATTGAAAATGCGAACCCTTATGGCAATGCGGCAAGTGTGTTTACACAAAATGGTGGTTTGGCAAGATATATTATTGATCATGCCAGTGCCGGAATGATCGGTGTGAATGTAGGTGTGCCTGTGCCTCGTGAACCTTTTTCTTTCGGCGGATGGAATGAAAGTAAGTTTGGTGTGGGTGATATAACAGGAAAGAGTTCGATAGAATTTTGGACTAAATTGAAAAAGAGTACGGTGAAATGGAATCCGGAGGCGGGAGTGAATTGGATGAGTTAAACCCAAACCCCCTGTCCCCCTAAAGGGGTGACTTAGATCGAAGGGTTTTGGTTCATTGATAAGTTTCTTTATCGCCGTAGGGATAAAAATATTAAGTAGCCTCGGGTTTTAACCCGAGGATGAAAAGTGAAAGATTTTTTGAAGGAACCCCGTAGGGGTTCAACATAGAAACGAATAATAAAATGTTCAATGCTCAATATTCAATGTTCAATTTTCATGTGATGAATAGAATTGTTGAACGTACAAGAGTGCGACGCAACGAAAGCTAAATAGAATTACAAATGCTGGTATACAAAAAAAATATTTTCTTTCATTAATACTCTTACGGATTTATTATCCGTGGATTGTGCATCTCTATGGACAAAAACCTATTGACATTGCTGAAAGTTCAATAAAGGTTGGTATAAAGGCTGAAGAAGAAGTTTATTTTGGTTTTGCAGAAGGCGACAAACTTATTTTTAGTTTTGAAGAAACGAATGGAAAAGAAATGAAAGAAGTTGAGATCATAGAGATGCCTTATTCTTCGAAATTTTTAGATTTCAAAACAAGTAAGATCGAAAACAAAACAATTAATGTTACGAGGACCGCTATCTATAAATTCCGGTTTGCAAATTCTGCTCTCTTGCCAAGAGTTTGCAAATACAAGATACAGCGTATTCCTGCCGGCGCTGCAACACAAAACTTTAATACAACCGTATATTTTGATGAGTATAGCGATACAACTTATACTGACGAAGTAGAAACTTTTATTGACAGATCGGATACAATAATCAATAATTTCCAGGACAGGACAATAAAAGTTAATCCGTTGACTGCACCCGGCAGCAGTAAAGTAACATTCAATTTTATGTTGCCGGAAAATACGGTGGCATGGAGTTATTATGTTAGCGCTGATAAAGGAGGTCAGCAGGTGTACCAGGACGCTGGAAAAACGCTTAGTACCAAATCACCTTCAGTTATTGAGAAATTTCCTAAGTATGGGCCGTTAGCTGCAGTGGCATTGGATGCACCTTCCTATCTTAAAAAAATAGATACCGGTCAGCATATTAATTACTGGATAGTGGAAAATGAAAATGCAGAGTTGTTTAAGAACGGGGATCAATTCCGGTTTCTTAAAAAGGGACGGGGCATGAATGACTATTCGAGGATGGAGCCTGGTGAAAGAGCCTTTTTTTTCTGTTTGCATAATGATTACAAGGATGCAGCTGTTACAGTTTTGGTTAAGATCACTGCCATACTTATTAATGAAAAATTTACTTCAGAGCCGGTTCGGAGAATGCATGTGACAATAAAAAAGGGAATGCATTTAAAGAATTAACAGTTCCACCGCGGATAATAATTACATAAAAATATTTTATGTCTCAATCAAAAACAGTTTCCGAAACACAGGAAATCATCCAGGATAATCTGGATTACACTTTATTTTCCTGGAGCAAACAAAAAGGAATTGCTCCAATTGCTGTTAAATATGGCGAAGGAGTTTATCTCTATGATTATGATGGCAAACGTTATATTGATTTTTCATCAGGATTGATGAATGTGAATATTGGTCATGGCAACCAACGGGTGACAGAAGCTGTGGTAAAACAAATGCAGGAAGTGAGTTATGTTACGCCAAGTTGTGTAACGAAAGTTCGTGGTGAACTGGGAAAGAAATTGGCTCAGATTGCCCGGGGATCTGACATAAAACATTCTTTACTGTTTGCGGCGCTACTTCAATTGAAAATGCAATCAAGCTGGCAAGATTATATACGGGTCGTCATAAAATTTTATGCCGCTATCAATCTTATCATGGTGCTTCTTATGGCGCTATGTCAGCAGGTGGTGATCCACGAAAGCTTGCAGCTGATGCACAACAGTCGCCAAATTTTGTTCATTTCGATATCCCTATCGCTTATCGTTGGGAATATGGCGAAGAAAATTTATTGAAAGAATCAGTTGCAGAATTGGAAAGAGTGATTGCATTTGAAGGCCCGCAAAATATTGCTGCTATTTTATTGGAAGGAGAATCCGGTTCATCAGGTTGTTTGAAATATCCGTTGGTTATTTAAAAAAAGTAAGAGAGATATGTAACAAGCATGGCATTTTATTTATTATGGATGAAGTAATGAGTGGTTTTGGAAGAACAGGTAAATGGTTTGGTTTTGAAAATCATGGCATCAGTTCCGGATATGATCGCAATGGCAAAAGGATTTACTTCTGGTTATCTGCCATTTGGTTGCTTTGATGGTTTCTGATAAAATTGCTGCAACAATATGATGATAATGTGTTGTGGCTTGGGTCTTACTTATTCTGCTCATCCTGTAAGTTGTGCTGCAGCTTTGGAAATATTGAAAATTTATGAAGATGATAATCTGATTGAAAATGCAGCAGCAATGGGAAAATATATTGATTCAAGAATGGAAGAATTAAAACAAAAACATCCATCCATTGGTGATTTCAGAAATACCGGATTACTTGGGTTGTATTGAATTGGTAAAAAACAGAAAAACCAAAGAACCAATGGCTCCATTCAATGCAAAGCCGGATGAAATGGCGGTGATGAATAAAGTGGCAGCAAGATCAAAGAACTGGGCATGTACACTTTTGTAAGATGGAATTATATTTTTATTGCACCACCACTTTGATCGTAACTAAAGAACAGATTGATGAAGGATTGGCGATTATCAGTGAAGCGATAAAAATTGCTGATGAACATATGCCTAAATTCACGCTAATGTTGAAGACTTATAGAATCATGAAATTAGTAGCTCGATATCATGAAATCTTCAAATTCATGACTCAAAATTACATTCAAGGTTTGCACAATGAACCAAAACATACAATGATTCTTCTCTCATCAACGAAGACCTCGCTCCTGTTCCACATCACAAACGAACATGGGGAACCTGGAACTATGCAGCCTTATGGATCAGCATGAGTCTTTGTATTCCTACTTATATGCTGGCAAGTTCATTGATCGAAGGCGGTATGAACTGGTGGCAGGCTATCCTCACTATTTTTATTGGTAATACTATTGTTTTAATTCCAATGATATTGAACGGACATGCCGGTGCAAAATATGGAATTCCTTTTCCGGTTTTTGCAAGAGCAAGTTTTGGAACAAAAGGAGCAAATATTCCTGCTATGCTTACGGGCAATTGTTGCCTGCGGATGGTTTGGTATTCAAACATGGATCGGTGGCGCTGCTATTTATCATATGATCAGGGCATGGAATCCATCATTGCCGGAAATTGATCATAATTCTTTATTTCCGCAATGCATTACCGATGATCTGTTTTCTTGCTTTTCTGGTTACTGAATATGTTCATTGTTTATCTCGGTGTGGAAAGCATCAGAAAATTATTGGTGTTTAAAGCAATCTTTCTTCCAGTTGCTGCATTGGCATTATTATTCTGGGCCATCAGTGCAGCAAATGGTTTAGGACCAATATTAGATCAACCATCCAAACTTTCACGGTTCTTCTTTCTGGAATTATTTCTTTCCGGCATTAACAGGCATGGTTGGTTTTTGGGCAACACTTTCATTGAATATTCCTGATTTTACCCGTTATGCAAAAAGTCAGAAAGCACAGATAAGAGGACAGGCAATCGGCTTGCCTCCATCAATGACATTGTTTGCTTTTATTGGTGTGGTTGTTACATCTGCAACAGCTATTATTTATGGAAACACGATCTGGGATCCTGTGCAATTGCCGGAAGATTTGAAAATAAAATGATGGTAAGTTTTGCGATGATCGCGTTGCTATTTCAACACTGGCAACAAATATTGCAGCAAATATTGTAAGTCCGGCAAATGATTTTTCAAATCTTTCTCCAAAAAAAATTAATTTCAGAACAGGTGGATATATTACCGGTATTATTGGTATTTTGATCTTTCCCTGGAAATTGATTGCTGATCCGAATGGTTATATTTTTACCTGGCTGATTGCTTATTCCAGTTTGCTGGGTCCTATTGGCGGTATCATGATCGCTGATTATTATTTTATACGCAAACAAAAATTGAATGTTGATGATCTGTATAGACATAACGGACAATATAGTTTTAGAAATGGATTTAATGCAAGATGCCATCATTGCTTTGTTGCTGGGTATATTGCCAAATGTGCCCGGATTTTTATTGACAGATAAAAGTGATTGTCATCAGACTGCATTTCCGATGGATATCGACTTATATAATTATGCCTGGTTTGTTGGATTTTTTGTTAGCGGTATTCTTTATATGTTATTGATGCGTTCGAATTATAAAACAGAATATGTAGATCAAATCCTTGTTCATTAACAAAGAATAATTGCATATGTCGCTACTGATTAAAAACGGAAGAATAATTACTGCTGACTGATGATTATATCGCTGATATTTTTATCGAAGGTGAAACAGTACAGAGCTATTGGTAAAAATCTTGCATGTAAAAGCAGATAAAGAAATTGATGCTTCAGGTAAATTGGTTTTTCCCGGTGGTATTGATCCGCATGTGCATCTGGATATGCCTTTTATGGGAACATTCTCCAGCGATAATTATGAAACAGGAACAAGAGCTGCTTTATTTGGCGGCACTACGATGGTGATTGATTTTATTTTGCAGAAACAGGGTAATTCTTTACAAGCTGCATTGGAAGAATGGAAAGGAAGAAGCAATGGTAATTGTGTGGGTGATTATAGTTTTCACATGGCAGTGACAGATTTTAATGAGAATACAAAAAAAGAAATTAAAGATATTATAGAAAAAGAAGGCATCACTTCTTTTAAAACATTTATGGCATATAAAGGTGCATTGATGATCGATGACCGGCAGATGATCGGATTGATGGAAGAAGTAAAAAAACATGGCGGCTTGATTAATGTTCATGCAACCAATGGTGATATGATTGATTATCTTAATTGCCAAACACAGAGCAGAAGGAAAACTTTCTCCTCTTTATCATTATTTATCACAACCGGAAATAACAGAAGCAGAAGCATCGGAACGATTTGCTGATATGGCTTATTATACCGGTTGTCCCGGTTATATTGTTCACTTACCTGTGAAGGTGCATTGAATGCAGTTCGCAATGCAACAAAAAGAAATCAAAAAGTATTTGTAGAAACCTGTATTCAATATTTATTCTTGATGCTTCTTTATATGAAAAAGATTTTGAAGGAGCCAAATGGGTAATGAGTCCGCCGCTGCGAGAAAAGAAAGACCAGGAAACATTATGGGCTGGAATCAACCAGGGATTGGTGCAGGTGGTGGCAACAGATCATTGTCCTTTTAAATGGGAACAAAAATTAATGGGTAAAAATGATTTTTCAAAAATACCCAATGGACATCCGGCAATTGAAAACAGGATGGAATTATTATACAGTGAAGGTGTAAATAAAGGAAAAATCACATTGAATAAATATGTGGAAGTAGCTTGTACCAATCCGGCAAAAATATTCGGTATGTTTCCCCGAAAAGGAACAATTGCTGTGGGAAGTGATGCAGATATTGTAATTTTTGATCCAAATGAAAAACATACCTCTCTGCAAAAACACATCACATGAATGTTGATTATTCTGGTTATGAAGGTTGGGAAGTAACAGGAAAAGTAAAAACGGTTTTATTGAGAGGAAAAGTGGCAATTGATAATAATAAATGTTTGATGGAAAAAGGATATGGAAAATTTATAAAGACGAAATAAAGTTGAAGGAAAAATATAATATGGAACACGGATGACACAGATGTAAATAGATTAACACAGATTAATCTGTGAACATCCGTTCATCCGTGTCATCCGTGTTCAAAACTAAAAATTAAACTATGCCAAGAATAATTAAATCAGGATTAATTCAAATGAGTCTTCCGAAAACAGAAGGCGAAGGAACTATTGAAGAAATCAAAGAAGCAATGGTGCAGAAACATATTCCACTGATCGAAGAAGCAGGAAAAAAAGGTGTGCAGATACTTTGCTTGCAGGAAATTTTTAATACGCCTTATTTCTGTCCCGGGCAGGATAAAGCATGGTATGAAACTGCTGAAACAGTTCCCGGTCCTACAACTGAACGGATGCAGGAATATGCAAAAAAATATAATATGGTGATCATTGTTCCGATGTATGAAAAAGAACAGGCCGGTGTTTTATATAATACTGCTGCAGTGATTGATGCTGATGGAACTTATCTTGGCAAGTACCGAAAAAATCATATTCCGCATACATCAGGTTTCTGGGAAAAATTTTTCTTTAAACCCGGCAATCTTGGTTATCCTGTTTTTCAAACCAAGTATGCAAAAGTTGGAGTGTATATTTGTTATGACCGTCATTTTCCTGATGGCGCAAGATGTTTGGGATTGAATGGAGCAGAGATCGTTTATAATCCTTCAGCAACTGTTGCAGGCTTATCACAATATTTATGGAAACTGGAACAACCGGCACATGCAGCAGCCAATGGATATTTTATGGGTTGCATCAATCGTGTAGGAACAGAAAAACCATGGAACCTTGGTAAATTTTATGGCATCATCTTATTTTGTTGATCCAAGAGGACAAATTTTTGCACAGGCATCAGTGAAGATAAAGATGAATTACTGATTGCAGAATTTGATCTGGATATGATTGAAGAAGTAAGAAGTGTTTGGCAGTTTTTCAGGGACAGAAGACCGGAGACTTATGGAAAACTGGTTGAACTATAAATTTAGAACGCAGAATTACAGAGATTGATAGAGTACACGAATTACATCTGCGAACATCCATTTAACTCATGTATTCATAGTTCAAAAATAAATAGATATGGCAATCACAAATAACAGATTAACCAAAGAACAATACGAAGAAAACTTCGCTGACATTCATCCGCCGTTTGAAAATAAAACTGCGGCACTGGTGGAAGCCAATCGTTGTTTGTTTTGTTATGATGCACCCTGTACCAAAAGTTGTCCTACCAGTATTGATGTTCCAAAATTTATCAAACAGATCACAACAGATAATGTAAAAGGTTCAGCACATACCATTTTTGTATCAATATCATGGGAGCAGGTTGCAGCAAGGTTTGCCCGGTAGAAAAATTATGTGAAGGAGCCTGTGTTTATAATTTATTGGAAGAAGAACCTATCCAGATTGCAAGACTGCAACAATATTCTACCGAAAAAGCAATGGAAAATAACTGGCAGTTGTTTGAACGCAAACCATCAACTGGTAAAAAAGTTGCAATTGTTGGTGCTGGCCCGGCAGGATTAAGTTGTGCTCATGTTTTATCAAGAGAAGGAATTGATGTAACCATTTATGAAAAAGAAAGCAAAGGTGGTGGATTGATGACCTATGGTATTGCAGCATATAAAGTAACACCGCAGTTTTGCGAAGATGAAGTGAATTATATTACTGCTATTGGTGGTATTGAAATAAAATACAACCAGGAATTAGGAAAAGATATTTCACTGGCTCAATTGAAAAAAGAATTATGATGCTGTTTATCTCGGTATTGGTGTAGGTGTGGCAAGACAATTGGATATTCCCGGTGAAGAACTGGAAGGAGTGGTTGATGCGATTCATTTTATTTATGATATCAGGGACAAAGGTTATCCAACAGTTCCTGTTGGTGATAAAGTAGCTGTGATCGGAATGGGTATGACAGCGATTGATGCAGCTACACAGGCAAAACGATTAGGTGCAAAAGAAGTGACAATGGTTTATCGCAGAACACGAGGATGAAATGCCTTGTACAGAATGTTGAATTGGATATTGCCAAACTGGATGGTTGTGAAATTATCTGGCTGGCTGCACCAAAAGAAGTAAAAGGTTCAAATGGAAAAGTAAAACAACTTGTTTGCAGTAAAATGAAATTAGGCGAACCTGATGCAAGCGGCCGCCGTTCTCCTGTTGATACCGGCGAAACATTTACATTGGATGTTGATATGGTGATCAAAGCAGCAGGACAAGTACCGTTTGAAAAATTAATAAAGAAATACAAACTGGATAACAAGAATGGAAAAATTGTTATCAATGATAATTGTGCAACAAATATCAAAGGAGTATTTGCCGGTGGTGATGCAGTGAATGGAGGTAAAGAAGTGGTGGATGCGGTGCAGGCGGGAAAGGATGGAGCAGCGGCAATTCGTTATTTGATATTTGAGCAAATGTACAATGCTAATGATGAATTCAAATGTCAATGTTCAATGCTAGAATTTAGCACGATAATGATTTATACGCTCAAGATTCCTGATGAGCAATACGTACAAATGCATAACGCTGTAGTTCAACATCCGGCTAATTCATAAACTAAACATAAACTATAAACTCTTTATGGCAGACATATCATCAAATTTCCTCGGCATAAAATCTCCCAACCCTTTCTGGCTGGCGAGTGCCCCGCCAACAGATAAAAAATATAATGTACTCCGTGCATTTGAAGCCGGCTGGGGTGGTGTGGTTTGGAAAACACTGGGCTCGCAGGTAAAAAATGTTTCATCAAGATATTCTGCAGTTGATTTCAATGGCGGCAAGAGTGATGGGCTTTAATAATATTGAACTGATCAGTGACCGTCCGCTGGATATTAACCTGAAAGAAATTGCTGAATGTGTAAAATTATTTCCTGACCGTGCCATGATCGTTTCACTGATGGCGGATAATGATAAAAAAAGCTGGCATGAGCTAATAAAAAAAGTGGAAGATACCGGTGCACATGGATTGGAATTGAATTTTGGTTGCCCGCATGGAATGACGGAACGAGGCATGGGCGCTGCCGTGGGACAAGATCCGAGATCGCCTGCATGGTAGTGGAATGGGTGATGGAAGCAGCAACGATTCCTGTTATTACCAAACTTACTCCCAATGTACATTCAGTTGTACCAACAGGAAGATCGGTGGTGAAAGCCGGTACCAATGCATTGTCACTTAATCAATACCATTCAATCGGTAACGGGTATTGACCTGGATACACTTGTTCCCAATCCTTATGTGGCCGGTAAATCTGTGTTTGGTGGTTATTGCGGCCCGGCGGTAAAACCAATTGCATTAAAAATGCTGACCACTATTGCGCAGGATGAAGTGACCAAAAAAGTTCCCATCTCCGGTATTGGCGGTATCAGCACCTGGAAAGATGCGGTGGAGTTTATGTTGCTCGGTGCAAGCAATGTGCAGGTTTGTACGGCTGTTATGAAACATGGTTTCCGTATTATTGAAGATATGTGCGAAGGACTGAACAACTGGATGGATGAAAAAGGATTTAAAACACTGGATGATTTTATTGGCAAGTCGGTTGACACCATCACGCATTGGGAAGACCTTGATATCAATTATCATCATATTGCAAAGATCAACCAGGATAAATGTATTCATTGCGGTCTTTGTTATATCGCCTGTGAAGATACATCACATCAATCCATCAATCTGGAATATGGCAAACCTTACAACACTTATACTGTAAAAGATGAAGAATGTGTGGGCTGCAATCTCTGCAAACTTGTTTGCCCGGTTGATAATTGCATTACCATGGAAGAGCATCGTGTAGCGCCGGAATATCTCAACTGGATAGAGTTTCAGAAAAGAGGATTGCCGTTGAATGATCATTAAGATGAATTATGTAGCCCAGCTGTATTGCTACTATTCAGCTTCTGTTGCGTCGCACTCTTGTACGTTCGGTAATTCTATTCTACATATTTATACCCACTTTGGGGTATAAAATTTCCAATAGATATTTTTACCTTGGTGGTAGCCATCATTCAATCTTCACCAGATGATAACTAAAATAAATTTAAATAAGACAGCCAGTTATAAAAGCGACTGTTTGAAGAGAAACTGATAAAAAGATTAATTTAATCTATGGGTTAAATGGTACAGGAAAAAGTGTTCTGTCTACTTTTCTTTATAAAATATCCGACTCAGAATATAAGGATTGTTCTATTGAAGGTTTGGGAGAGGACGATGAACTCCTTGTATATAATCAAAGATTTATTCAGGAAAACTTTTTTGAGTCAGAAAGTCTAAAAAACGGAATCTTTACTCTTTCTAAAACCAATAAGGACGCAAGAACCAAAATTACCGAAGCAGAAAAAGAAATAAAAAAGATAGAAGAGCAAAAAAAAACAAAAGAGAGTGAGTTAGAAAAGACGGAAAATGATATTGGCGCAAAGCAACTAAAAGCCAAAAACAAAGTTTGGGAGATTAAAACAAGTTATACAGGTGGCGATAGAGTTTTCGAATTTTGTTTAGAAGGGTATAAAAGTGGTCGGGAACAAACTTCTGTCATTTGTAGAATCAACCAAAAAGCCGGAGTCTAAACCAGCTAAATTAATTGAAGAACTTAAAGAAGAAGTTCAAGCTCTTGCAGGCGATAATGCTCAGAAATATTCTTACCTGCCTAAAATCTACTTTTCAAGCGGATTACATTGAAAAAGATTTATTGTTCAAAAAACAAATTGTTGGAAATGAAAATAATACTGTTGCGGGATTTATCAATCAGCTTGGAAATTCGGATTGGATAAAAGCGGGTTTAAAATACCTACCAGAGAGTTCTGCACCGACGTCACTGAAAAATGCCCTTTTTGCCAAGAGCAGACCATTTCAAAGCAACTAATCGCGCGGGTATTAAAGATTATTTTGATGAATCTGATGAAAAAGATTTAAAGCAGCTTAACGATTTTTTAGATGAATATGCTGAAAGCATTGATACAATCCCTGATATATCTGTATTTGAAGTCAACGCTAAATTGGATTCATTTAAAAAAGAGTTTGAGTTAAAATATAATTCATTAATCAAGATATATACCGACAACAAGAAGCTAATTGAAAATAAAAAACGAAACACCCAGCATACCAGTTTCGTTGAAAGAATCGACAAAGGCCATTCAGGAACTCACGTTAATTATTGAAGCTGTTAATAAACTAACTCAAGAACACAATGGCAAGATTGATAATAAGGAAAAAGCTTTCAGGGATGTTAAGGCTACATTTTGGAACATAATGAGATGGGAATATGATAACAGTATCGCAGAGTTTAATTTGCAAAAAATTGCATTGAAAAGGAATTCACTAAAATTTCGAAAGAAATTGAAAGTTTGCAGCGGAGTATATTAGCACAAAGAAAGATTATAGTCGAACAACAAAAGAACACTGTCAATATTGACGAAGCTATTTCTAATGTTAATAATGGGCTTCAGGAACTTGGAATGAAGATTTCAAAATAGTTAAGTATTCAGAAATTCTTTACAGGATTAGTAGGAGTAATAATGATGCTAAGATTTTTCATACTTTGAGCGAAGGGGAAAAAATGATTATCAGTTTTCTTTATTTTCTTGAAATGTGCAGGGGTAAGAAAAGTGTAACAGATGCTGCAAGGAGGAAAATTGTAGTTGTCGACGATCCCATATCAAGTTTGTCGCATGTATATGTTTTTAATGTCGGTCAACTGATTAAGAAAGAGTTTATGCTATCAGATAAGTATGATCAGTTCTTCTGTCTTGTATGCACAGCTTATACTTTTTCTATGAGTTAACTGATACAAATCATGAAAGAAGGAAAGAAAAGCAAAAACTTTTTCGGTTAAGGTAAAAATTCTGATGGGACTCAAATTCTTGATATGAGTTATGAGGAAATTCAGAATGACTATCACTCTTATTGGAGTATTGTTAAGGATGATCGGCAGCCACCTGCATTAATAGCCAATTGCATGCGGAACATTATTGAAATATTTTTTCAACTTCGTCGAAAAAAGAGATTTAAATAATGTTTTTTTAAAGCCCGAGTTGCAGGAGAATAGGTTTCAGGCATTTTGTCGCTATGTAAACCGTGAATCCCACTCATTGGGGCAAAATATTTTTGATTTTAAAGAATTCAATTATACAGATTTTAAAGAAGGCTTAGCGTTAGTTTTTAAATTAACAGGTTATGAAGATCATTACGCAAAGATGATGAAATGAGTATGGAAGTAAATAATAAGCAATATGTATATTATTGATCAAACTACATTTGATAAAATCGAATTACCCGAACGTATTTATGGTATCATTGGGAAAAGCCTGTTTATAAAAGACTATTGACGCATAATGAAATTTTTTTTGCAGCACCACTTGATTTGGATGAACAACATGAATGCAGATTGCCTATAGATTATGATTGGGCAACAGAAGAGAGGGTCTATAAATATTGTTACATGACAGCTCCAAAACACGGATTTACGACAGACAGAAGAAAGATCGAGACAGAGTTGCAAAATATATGATGAAACACTCACCTTTTTTTAATAAGGATGAAGATTAAAGGTTGAGGAAGCCGGTAGACAAGTATTAAACCGTAGAGGTTATCAATTTTTAGTGCATCGAAGCATCGAAATATTGATAGTTTATGGGGTTCTTTTGGAGGGGGTCACCGTGGATTTTGTGTTGGCTTGAATACAAAAAAGATATTTGACAATAAGGAAATATTTGGAGGAGGAGGCAAGATCGAATATTATCCTCTTTCAACGTACACCAACAATAAAACCATTTCAATTTACAGATGCGGACGAATAGCTACAATGATGACCGTAATATTTCATTTACCTGATACGTATCGAATGAGGATGAGTACAGATTAATTAAGATGGATTTGGTCAATAAACGAGCAATCATTAATCCCGAAGCAATAGAAGAAATAATAGTCGCTAACCATATAAAGGACGATCATAAGAAAGAAATAATTTCAATTGCAAGAGATAGATTCCCACATGCAGGGCTTCTTCAAGCTAAATACGATTTTGCCTCTGATAATTATTCTTTTGGCAAATTGTAAGTAGAGTTTACGCCGTTGCTGGTGTTTTTGAGCATAGAATCTTTCTTCCATAGTTCTTTGCACCAACAACTGAAAATTGAAATGCGTTTATTTATTCTGTACAACTTGCAATTTGAAAGCACTACCTTCCTGTACGAGAACTTGCCTAAAGCAGAATGTTAGGGGATAAAATCAAACGATACTCATTCATAAAACAAGCTTATATGTTTAAAATTCAATTTACAAAGAAGATAACACTATTATTAGTCGTAATGATGTTGTCTGACACATGCAATCCAAGCAGGCATTTGGGATGATATAAAGGGTGCCGCAAATCCATTTAGTGGACCTCTCTCGCCGTTGGGGCCATTAGGACCAATGGGTCCATTTAATCCAAGGGCTGGCTTTACCCCACTTAAAGGGTTCAATCCACTTGAAGGTATTACTTCTGGAATCGAATCAGCAATTTCAAATTATAAGGAAGCAAACTTGAAAAATCAAGAATTCGTTAAACAGGGTTTTAGACTCAAGAGTTACTCAGTTTGGAAATATACTTGAAATGGAGAAGACCAATTAGATGAAATCTTCAAAACAAGTATTAATGAAATCGATAATAAATTCAGGGAAAACATTGACCACTTAGATGAATCTCTTGAATATCAGGATTGGAGGCTTAAATTCTGGTTTATCGAGAAATTCATTTATGCTGAGCAGCGAGCTTTTGGAAAATCTTGAAGGGTGCTGCTCAGTTAGTTCTAATTTTATTCTTGACCTATTTTATTCTCAAAACGATATCGATGGTTAATAGAAGAGGTGCTGTAAGTAAACCAGAAGCCATTGAGATTAAAAAAAGAACAAAAGTCTATTTTGTGGTTACTCTAATATCATTAATCCTCATTAGCTTTTTCAATCCAATAACAAATAGGTTTACAAATTCAGAATATGATGATTTAATTAAAAACTATAAAGATAATATTAAAGACTATTCGGAAAGTTATGATTATAAAAAAGCTGCTTTAAATTCTTATTTACTCAATGAAATTGTCAAAAACTCTGAATCTAAATATTTAGCCTCAAAATATACATTGTTAACATATTTAATGAATCGACCAAGGACAGGCATGTTTCAGTTCTCAGTCATTTGAAGAATTACGAATTCAGCTAAGTAACTTTGAAAAGCAATTTGTAAAAGCGGAAAAAAAGACCCTGAGTTCTATACTATTAATGCAATATTTCTGAAAAATCTTTAATAATACTGAAGGAGATGTTTTATCAGCGTATAGTTCTTACGAAGCATTATCTTCAAACAGAACTTCTACCTCAGAAATATACCCAACGGACATATTTGCAGCAAGTATTTATAAAACCTTTTTATCAAGACCACTTGACTATGCAACCGTAAAAAGTGTTTTCGAAAAATTTAAGAATAGCTATGGAGATGTTTCTGAAGAATCAATAAGGCAATTTCTATCTCCGAAAACTAATTTTGATTCAACATTAAACTCCTCTTCAGAATTTCAACCGGATTTTCAGTATAACTCAATTTTAATAAATATAACTAAAGAAGATGAGAAAGATTTTTTTCAATATTTGGATTATGAAGTAACGAATAATGCAGTTGAATTACAGAATATTTCAAACAGAATTGCAGAGAGATGGGTTACACTAGTTAATAACTTGCAATCTTCTTATTTTAATTATAGCAAAATCAGGTTTGCTTCTTTAAGCCTTAATGACAGCTATGTAAATTATATTTTAAACAAAGGACTTGTCAAAAGTTCAATATATACAGAGTATGAGAAACAAGTGAACAATTTAATAGAAAAGACAATAGTTAAATCGCAAGGAGCCTACAAAGACAGTTGCAAATTTTTTTCCATTTTTAGGCAAAACTTAATTTACAATGTATTGTCTTATTTCCCGAAAAACCGCAAGGGCTTATTCTTAAAAGAACAACTTATTAATACAAGACAGTTATATGATAATGTAAATGCATTTAGTACACATTATGAAGCCGAATAAACAACTGGTTACAGATATCAATGATAAAAAAGTTAATATAACTAAAGATATTTTTCCGAGCTTTTCTAAAACAATTTTAATAGCTTCCGCTTTAGGCGTTTACTCATCAACGCCAAATGAACCCTATGCAAAAGGCTTGTATTTGCAAACAAAAAAAATCTTTGAAACTCTATCAAAAAATGATTCTGAGATTAATAATCTTTTAGATGCTTGCCAAAATCAAATGAAAATCAATCTTTTTTACAATCGCCTAAATTCTTATAAATGAAACAATCAATTTATTCTAAATTAATTTTAGCATTTCTACTATTTCAATTAGCGAGTTGTCAGGAATGTGGTTGCTTCAACCCCTGTAAGTCCGAAACGATAGAAGCAGACATTTCTGCGGACTTAAAACAAATTATTATAACTCGTGATAATGCTTGTTCTAATTGCCCTGGCGATAATAATTATACCTATGGATATTATTATCAAAATAAAAATTCTACAAAAACCCTAACCATAATATTTAAAATTTCTATCCAAATCAGGCAACTGAATGGGCAGATATTTAATCAAACAGAGACCCCAACTTTTACCTTAAAACCGGGTGAACGACCAAAGAATAAAATGTGGGTGTGACACTTTTGACGGTGGAATTGTTGATATAGCTGTAATTTCTGTGACCGAGAGCCAATAAAAATCCCTTCGCCTAAAGTTGGTTCGTGTCCGTAACAAAATAAAACGCCCCGATGCGTGTCCCCACGCATCGGAACGACTATCATGATGTGATGCTAATTAAACTTAAAAAACACATTTTGACGTATTACTCCGGCGTTTTTGTATATTAGTCTATGTATTAAAATATCTGAAAAATGAATGCAAGAAGTTATAGAGTAAATCTGAGCCTTTCACCATTAGATTTCCCGCCTATAATGGGATTAGGACAGTCATCGGTTTCCTACCAATCAGAACCCCGCATATCATTAATAACAAGGTGGTATTAACAATAACTAAGAAGTATATTCTTCTTGACATGAGTACACAATAAAGAGCATGAAGTTCTATCAGTACAATCTGTATATGAAATACCATCCAATGAAATAAAAAGTAGAGAAGATGTATATGAATTTTATAAAGATGCTACACTAAGCCTGAACGAAGCATATCAGTATGTACAAACGCAATTGCCATCACTTCCAAACAGATTATTCCCCAACCAACCAATAGAAAATTACCAAAGAGAGATTGACCGTGTTTTTAATTTATTAAATAGCCAAAACTAATTTTTTTACTCCCGTGGTCTAACAGGTATATAGTCACCTGTCCCCACGCATCGGAACGAATATCATGATGGTGATGCGTGAAGACCTGCCTACCGGCAGGCAGGCATGCATCACGGCGTCAGGAAAAACAGAAACTTCGATTGTTCCTATACAAATTTCTATCTTCGGATTTATTAATTAAATCAGGTCCTTATAATGTCTGAAAAAAATAATTCTATACAAGAGTTGCTGGGTCAGACAGATATCTACCTGGTTGACCAGATCATGAAAAACAGATTTGATCTGCAAGATAATATACTTGATGCAGGTTGCGGAAATGGCAGAAATATGCATTGGTTTTTACGTAATGATTATAAGATCTACGGAATTGATTCAGATAATGAAAGTATAGCTACACTTAAAAAAAATTATCCATTACTGGCTGCTGACAGATTCCGGGTGTGTGCAGTGGAAAAAACTAGTTTTCAAAGTACTCATTTTGATCATATCATCTCCAGTGCAGTTCTTCATTTTGCAAACAATACATCACATTTCAGTAAAATGCTGGAAGAGATGGCCCGTATTTTAAAACCGGGTGGTTCTTTGTTTATCCGCATGACTTCCGATATCGGAATTGAAGATAAAGTAGAATTAATTGGAGATGGTGTGTTTCGGATTCCGGATGGATCCATTCGATTTCTTTTAAACAGGCAATTATTAAAAGATTGCCTGAAAGAATTCAATATGTCTTTTTTAGAGCCTTTAAAAACAGTGAATGTCGATGATATCCGATGTATGAGTACACTGGTTCTTCAAAAAAATTAATAGCAGCCTGTATTTATCAGTCCCACCGGTGTCTTGCCCCACAGCCAGTACCTGCCTACCGGCAGGCAGGCAACATAATTGAATGAAGAGGGCAGACCCCGGGAGTTTAGTTATCATATCTTTCTTCCATACTTCTTCGCAGCAACATTAGTGATCAAAAAGCAGAGTGCACATTGTCCCCCGCTGGCGGGGGAAGTACTTCGATATAAGAGTAATCACAAACGGGGGTGGACTTTAAGCGCAGCATTTAGTCCACCCCCATATGAATATTTAAAATGATCGAGCATCCGGCCCCCGCCAGCGGGGGACATTGATCAGTCTAAATTTCGTATTACATAGTTACGCGGAGCAAAAACAGAAATGAATTAACTTTCTGTACAAAAGTTTCGCAAAGCCGCGAGTTAGCTGCAAGCAAATTGAAAATCTCTAAAAATATATACATCTGGACATTAGGATTTTCGATAATCCTTTTTGTGTTGGGACAGCTTTTATTTGTAAAGGCGTTTAAGCTTTTTGAGCCGCAAATCGACGGAATTTTTTTTCAAATAATTGAACACAAAGCGACACTAAAGACCTCAACGTGTTTTTCACTATTACTTTTTCTTATTCCTATTTTCATAGCATTGACTTGGCGACTTGGGTATATCACTTCTTTAAATAAGAAAATTGCATCTACCTTATTTATTCTAATCTTTGTAACTATCGGAATTTTTGCACGACATCAAGAAGTGAAAATTTATTTCACGACCGTGGTAAAACCAGCTTTATTGACTAATGGCAAGACCAGCATAATTTATCCAATCGACCCTTTAAATTTTGTATATTATATGTTTGCAGGACTTATAATAGGTTGGATACTTGCATTTGTCTTATTTAAACAAAGAAAGAAATATAAGATTTGAAGCCGTGCAGCTAACACGTGCATTTGTAAAAGCATGGCTGGCAAGCCGCACTTGTGCAGTATGAATTCTTATCATCTTTTGTTCATGCTGACATTATGCTGTTCCGCCCGCCAGGTGTCTTGCCCCGCATCCGGCGCAACATAAATGAATGAAGAGGGCAGACCCCGGGAGTTTAGTTATCATATCTTTCTTCCATAGTTCTTCGCAGCAACATTAGTGATCAAAAAGCAGAGTGCACATTTGTCCCCCGCTGGCGGGGGAAGTACTTCAATTTATAGTGAGACTTCAATTGGGGGTGGACATTGAGTTGTATATTTTAGTCCACCCCCAATTAATAATTTAAAATGATTCGACCATCCGGCCCCCGCCAGCGGGGGATATTATACATTCTCATTTTCGTAAATACAAATCATATTTGTTCACAGCAACATT
>CAVVDD010000002.1:0-348945 GCA_963746915.1 uncultured Bacteroidota bacterium
TTTCTACTAGTTCCTTATAGATTTTTTCAGAAGGCTTTTGCTTGAAAATAACTGTAATAATATTTTTATATGGGTCAAGTCCTAATTTAGATCTTTATATCTTTTTTCCGGATACCTGCTTTTATTTTTTTAAATAGTATAGAATCACTTTCTGTTTTTTCAAATTCTGATCCATAAATGTAAACATCATTAAAATAATAAAAAGCAACAGTGGTTAATCCAAGACCGAGCGCAACTTTTTCAATTTCACGTTTTGAAACGGTATAAACATAATTCCCAACTTCCTCAAAATTCCCGGTATCAATGTGTTGGCCTTTTTTTCTTATAATTTTCTTTATAAATTTTTTAAAGCGGATCCACAATCGACCAGGCAATCGGCGGGAGAGAATGTTGATTTCGTTGGGTTCAATCAGAATTACTGCATTTTTAGCAACACGGATCATTTCATAAAGTGCAATATATGGCCTGGGAAAGTGATGAAAGGATTCTTTGCAAAAGGCGAAATCAAATGTATTGTCAGCGAAACTTAGTTTTTCAGCATTTTCTTTTGAATAGTCTGCAATGAGGCCGTTTCTTTTTGCGTGTTCCAACAAGTAGTTGAAATGTCAACGGGAAGAATATCAAGAGAGGGTTCTATTTTTTTCAACCTGATCGAGTCAAGTCCCAGACGGCTGTCACCAACAGCAATCCATTTGGTCTTGGGATTGTTTTTCAGCAAAGGGATAAGCGGTTTATACATTCTGTCATGTCTCCAGAAATCCACTGTATCCTCTCTCAAGCCAGGATTTTTGATCATCACTTAACTCACCATTGTTAAGTTTATGGTGTTTTTCATGAAGAAGATAACTGGTTTCCTGGAAATTAGTTGTTTGATCCATAGGTTTTACAAAAGATTGATGAATAATAAATACCGGAAGCGAATTTAGCACTATTTGCAATATACTTTGGCGCTTTACTATTCGTTTTTAGTATCGGCACATTTCCGCCAAGCTTGAAACTTCGAAAGTATATCCAATTTAATAGAGCATTCCCCCAGGTTTAATTTTCTTCATTACCACTGCGAGTATTAAAAAACCAGAATTCATTTATGAGAATATTTTTTCCGAAGCTTGATTCATTAAGGTTTCTTTCATTCTTTTTTGTTTATTGGGACCATTGCATAAGCTTGTTATTATCTCGTATTTTTGGTGGCGATCATGAAGCCTATGAAAGATATCCTGTTCTTCTTACTTTTAAAAACATTATTCTTTTTTACATGGATCCAATTAGAAGGACCGGTGGCCTTGGTGTTCATATGTTTTTTGTAATAAGTGGATTTTTAATTACCTATTTATTAATATCTGAATTTGAACAAACTGGCAAAATACAGGTTCTGCAGTTTTATAAACGGAGAGCTTTGCGTATTTGGCCTTTATATTTTTTTTGCATGATCATGGGGGCGGTGCTGCTGCCGAAACTTACCAGTGCTTTTGTCTATTGCGGAAATATATTTCTTGGTTTAAGTTTTTTAAATAATTATGATGTAATATATTATTTTGCCGGATGTAATAACCCACAAATGGTCATCGCCTGGAGTGTAGCAATTGAAGAACAATTTTATATTTTTTGGCCATTGTTATTTTTGTTGATAATAAAAATGAAGAACACGTTCAGGTATTTGTCTTTCTTAGTTTGATCGTAGGAAGTTTGATCTTTATTTATAATACTCAAGGAGTTTTCAGGGGCTATCATACTTTTAGTAACATGATCTTTTTGATGACTGGTTGCTTGGGAGCTTTTTACTTTAAAAATAATTTGTCGTCTAAAATATTGCAAACTATTAATAATAATATTTTCGTTATAGTTTTAATTACAGCAGCTGTCCAGATTTTCAAATTTTATTATTCCTGGGTTCTTTTGTTAGCTATATTTTGCTTCCATTTCTTTACTTGGCGATCGTGGTATATTTTTCATTATGTAAAAAGGGGCCAACTAATGTATTCGATCGGTTGGGCAAATACACATACGGAATGTATTTTTATCACACGTTGACTTTTACGGGAGTTCTTGTTTTATTTGATCTTTTAAGTTTGAGGTACAACCAGAATAACTTTTTAATGACAGCTTGCGTCTCTACTGACTTTGCCAACTACTATTTTAATATCAATTTTATCTTATCGTTTCCTTGAAAGTCCCTTTTTAAAGCTAAAGCGAAAATTTGCAGTTGTAGAAACAAGATAAGTGGGGTACTTACTTCGGGAAATTGCATATTTACTAACGGATTTTTAATAGTCTGAAAAATTTTGGCAAAAAGATATTCTACGTATTTCTAATACTTCGGCTTATTTTTTTTCGTTTCTAAATGTTAATTAAGGCCTTTTACTTTTTTTTAAGTATTTTACGTAAAATCCAAACTAATGAAAGTCATTCTCTTCGAACTCAATGAAGTTCCTTACAAGGTCATTCACCACTTTTGTAAGCTTTACCCCGAATCAAATCTCGCAAAAGTATTATCAAAAGGCAGAAAGTATGAGACTTATGCCGAAGATCAGGGTCATCTTTCACCCTGGGTCACCTGGCCAACTGTTCACAGGGGTGTTACTAATGAAAAACATTTTATTTCTGATTTTGGGCAAGATCTAAACGACCAGGAAAAACAATACCCTGCAATCTGGAATATCCTTGCAAAAAATGGAGTAAAAGTTGGACTATTCGGATCATTACATACTTATCCAATGCCTGGCAGCATTATCAAGACTAAATTTTTCTTTTTATGTACCTGATACTTTTGCTGCAGGCAGTGAATGTTTTCCTAAAAAACTCGAAACCTTTCAGAAGTTCAATCTGGCAATGGCAAGAGATAATAGTCGTGTGGTAAGTAACAAAATTCCTGGCAAAGAAGCAGCGCAATTTTTAATGAAGTTGCCGGATATGGGTTTGAAATTTAAAACAGCAACTGATATAGCTACACAATTAGTGGATGAAAGAATAAATAAATGGAAAGTGGTAAGAAGAAGAACATATCAAACGATCATTGGCTTTGATATATTTTATAAACAACTTGAATCAAAAAAACCCGACTTTGTAACATTCTTTACAAATCATGTGGCATCATCACAACATCGTTATTGGGCCGCTGCGTTTCCGGAAGATTACGAAAGTTTAAAACTTGGCAGAGAGTGGATCGAAACATATAATGGTGAAATAGTTTACACCATGAAAAAAACCGATGAAATGATCGGCAGGCTTGTAAAATTCATGGATAAAAACCCTGAATATTCTTTATGGATACTTTCAAGTATGGGGCAGCAAGCGGTGGAAGCAAAAGAAATTTACACAGACTTGTTTGTTACCAATGGAAAAAAGTTCATGGATAATTTTGATCTTGGTTCAGGATATTATGAATTAAAACCTTCAATGGTTCCGCAATTCAACGTGCAAATACATGTAGATAAAAGAAAAGAGTTTGAAGATAAACTGGCAACTTTTCGCATTAATGATCAACCGATCCAGTCACGTCAAAAAGCGGAAGGGTTTTATAGTCTTGATATTGGTTTACCGAATTTGGACGAAAGCAAAATAAAAATTGAATTAATGGGGCAAATAATTCCACTTGAACATTCAGGAATGGAAAATGTGAAGATCCAGGACAGGTGTGGTGCAACTGCTTATCATATTCCACAAGGATCATTTATTATTTATGCACCGTCCAAAGGACTTAACGGCAATGATGTTGCAAGTGTTTCAACTACCGATATTGCTCCGACAATTCTTGAGAAATTTTAATATACCTGTTCCGGATTATATGAATAAAGGAGAATTTTCTTCTTTCTAATTAGATGTACTGCTTTTTTATTTCAATAGTAAATAGTAGATATTTGCATCTAAGTCAAATAAAATTCCTTATTCCGAATTACTATGAATTTTCCAGGAAATAAGTGTTGTCAGATTCCTTCTTACAATCAAGGTCAGATTTTTAGAAGAAACGATCCTTTCAGTTATCAATCAACAATATCCGAATCTTGAAGTTGTTTGTTGTTGATGGTGGAAGTAAGGATAATATCGTTGATATTATTAAAAAAGTATGAGCCATGGATCACTTACTGGTGGGTAAGCGAAAAAGATAAGGGTCAAAGTGATGCAATCAATAAAGGTTTGCAAGGGTAACAGGCGAAATTGTAACATGGTTATGCAGCGATGATCTTTTTACACCGGGATCCTTAAAAAGAGTAGCAGAAATTTTTTCTCAGCAACCAGATGATGTAGGCTTGATTTATGGCGGTACCGTTATGTTCGGAGAAAAATATAATACGAATGACTGGGGATTTGAAAATCCATGCAGTAGAAAGATATCTTGCCGGCAGGCCTTTCCTCAACCATCTTCATTTTTTCAGAAGAAATATTTGACATGGAGGTGGGAAAGGGTAAGAGAAGATCTTCATTTGGGAATGGATTTTGATCTTTTTGCACGGCTTGGCTGTGTTTGCAAATTTCATTCTGTGAATGAGATATTTTCACAAATATCGGTTGCACGATACCAGTAAAAGTGTAGCGAGCAATATCAGATTGATTGAAGACTGGACACGGACATTTGTCAACCTTTGCAGGAATTTTGAATGGGACGATCTGTAATTGAAAAAAGCGAGAATATTCTAATTAGGAATCTGGTTTCTTACATTATCCTTATCCTTTTCAGAGCAAATGAAGCAATAATTAATAAAGTGCCGATAAGAAAAATTGCTTTGTTTTATCATTTATGTTATGTTGTTAAAATTTTGTTATCAGATAAAAGAAGAGAGGATGCACGCCAAATACTGGTCAATATTGAAAAAGAATATTCCTTCAGAATGGCTAACATAAGGAAAAATATATTCCCGAGATACTGACAAGATTAAAATTATCCTGAACCTATGTCTTGAAAGTTTATATAAGTCTTAAAAAAAAGTTTCAAAGGCTCTTTTGAAGAAAATAAGTTGATCAATTGATATTTCAGTCTTTTATCAAGGTTAACAATGCTTCTTCAAGCTTATTTGGTGCTAAAATTTGACCACAAAATTACGTAACAATATTTAAATTAATCAATTTTAGTATGGGAGTCTTTTGACATGGCTTAAAGAAAAGAATCGTAAAGAACAGTTTAAACCGGGTTTGTTTGGAGTTTTTTTCAATCCATATTATTTTAATAGGAGAGCTATCTATCAAGGAATAAAAAAGCATAGTAGCAAGCTAAAAGGACAACTTCTTGATTTTGGTTGCGGCTCAAAAGCCTACGAACATTTGTTTACTGTTGATAGTTATATTGGTATTGACCTGGAAGAAAACGAAGGTCATAACATTCCACAGCATAAAACAGATGTTTTTTATAAAGGCGATAAGCTTGCCGTTTGACGATAATTCATTTGACAGCATTTATGCTTCCGAAGTATTTGAACATGTTTTTAACCTGGAGGAAATTTTGAAAGATATTAATCAGGGTACATAGAACCAGGCGGGCTTTTTTTAATTACCATGCCTTTTGTATGGAGAGAACATGAAATGCCAAATGATTTTGGAAGTTACACTTCAGCAGGCATTGAAGCGTATTAAGGAGAAATAACTACAAAATAATCGCGCATGAAAAAGCACCGGGATATTTTTTATCAGTAGTGCAGCTTTTTTCTGCTTATGTGTACCACACTGTGCTTCCAAGATCAACCTCATTAAAATTTATTTTGTCACCACTGACCGTTTTTCCAATAAATTTATTTGGATTGTTTTTCAATATTTTTTTTCCGTCGAGCAAAGAATTATTTATCAATCATGCAATCGTGGCAGAAAATACAAAATTATGAACATCTTCTTTTCAATTGTAGTGCCGGTTTACAATCGTCGTAACCTGGTAATAGCAACTATTGATTCTATTTTGGGGCAGGCCTATCAAAACTTTGAGCTGATCATTGTGGATGATGGAAGCACTGATAATTTAG
This sequence comes from uncultured Bacteroidota bacterium, assembly GCA_963746915.1. Lineage (GTDB taxonomy): Bacteria > Bacteroidota > Bacteroidia > Chitinophagales > Chitinophagaceae > VBAS01. The sequence goes on from CAVVDD010000002.1 coordinate 5,946, forward strand.
AGGAAGCAATAAAAGAAGGATATGGTGATCACCCTAAGATCAGGTATTACTATATACAGAACAGTGAAAGAGGAGCAGCAAGGAATTATGGTATCAGGCAAGCAAAAGGAGATTATGTAGTTATTTTCGATTCAGATGATCTAATGCATACTGATTATCTCTCCACTATTGATGCGAAGCTGAATTCATTTAAAAACACCCCTGTTAATTTTATTGCTACCAAATATCAGCTAATAAAGGACTCGGGAAAAACATCAGGAGGGGGAAGCACTGGATTTAAAGAAGGGTTCTATGATTACAAATGCTTACTGCAGGGAAATGCTTTGGTTGTATGTATTGTGATCAGGAAAAAGTAATCCAAGTTTGAAATTGTTCCTTGAAGACAGGAAATATGCCACTCTTGAAGATTGGATATTTATATTTGAAAATTTAGGAAACGATAAACTATATCTTATCGACAAAGTTTCAATATCGATGAGCCAGCATGATACACGTTCAAGAGCAGATAACAAAAAAGTGATTGCAGTAAGAAATATAGCTACTCAATGGCTACTTGAGAATATTCAGCTTACGGAGCCGGAGAAAAAAGAACTAATTGCATGGTCTCATTATTATTGTGCAATTCATCATTACCTGGATAATAACAAAGCAGCTTCTTACAGTGAAACTTTAAAAGCAATAAAAAAAGGCGGGGTTAAAGCAAAGTTTTTATTCATGTTTTTTAAATCCATCATCGGGAGAAAACTGATCACAATTTTCCGCTCATGAAGTATAATAATGATCCTCAACTGCCATATCCGGATTCAACTTATATATTATAAAGCAAACTTGATAGTTCAAAAGCAAATCTAATATAAATGAAAATCAGGGGTAATATTCTTGTACTCACACAATGGAGTTTCAAAAATCCACTGATACAAACATACACATTACCTTATGTTGATATTATCCGAAAGATCATTGCACCTGAGAGGAAAATATTCTTGGTTACTTCTGAACAGAAAAATATTGCTTTAAACAGCGAAGAAATAAACCAGATAAATAATGAATGGGGAACAAGAAATATGCAATTGTTGCCCTATCCATACAAAAGATTTGGTTTCAAAAAAATGCTTGTAGCAACGGGCTATCTTTTAAGGCTTATTCGTATTATTAAAAAAGAAAAAATAAGAACAATACATGCGTTTTGCATGCCTGCAGGAGGGATTGCATACCTGCTTAGTAAAGCAACAGGAGCGGAGCTCATTATTGATAGTTACGAACCACATGCTGAATCTATGGTAGAAAATGGGACGTGGAAAAGAAATGGCGCTGCTTACAGGATTTTATTTTCTCTTGAAAAAAAACAAACACAAAGAGCAAAAGCTATTATAGCTACTACTGCCGGAATGAAACAATATGCGTTGGAAAAATATGGGGTTGAAGTGCAAAATTTTTTTGTAAAACCAGCTTGTGTTGATCTTGAAAAATTTTCTCCTTCAGAAAAGGATCCAACACTTTTAAAAGAACTTGGTTTGGAAAATAAAATTATCTGCGTGTATGCTGGAAAATTGGGAGGCATCTATTTTAAAAAAGAAGTTTTTGATTTTATTAAATTATGTTATGATCATTGGAAGAATGATTTTCGGTTTTTAATGCTTACTAGTGCTACAAAGAAAGAAGTTGATGCAGAAGTTGAGAGGATCAGAATACCGGGAGATATTGTTACCAGTAGATTTATTTTTCACCATGATATACCTCGTTATCTTTCTTTGGGAGACTTTGCTATTAACCCGGTAAAACCAGTGCCAGCAAAAAGATATTGTACTTCTATAAAAGATGGTGAGTATTGGGCAATGGGATTGCCCGTTGTGATTTCTCCTCACATATCAGATGATTCAAAAATAATGGAAGACGAAAATACCGGAGTAGTTGTTGATTTTTCTGATCATTTACAATTGTCAGGAGCGGTTGAGAAGATAGAAAAATTGTTAAAGGAAAAAAGAATTCTAAAAGAAAGAATTCGTCAAATAGCTATTCGATATCGATCGTTTGATTTGGCAGAAAAAATTTATAAAGAAATTTATAAGTGAATTGAAAATATTGATAAAGAAAATCTCAAATTCGGTTTGGGTACCTTATTAGGAATTAACAAAAATTTCCTATCTCGGTTATTTGAGGATCAATACGAGGAAATTTAATCACAAGTAGCAAATGAAATTAAAAGGTAATATTTTAATATTGACGCATTGGAGTTTTAAGGATGCACTGGTACAAACTTATACTTTGCCCTACGTCGAGATCATAAGAGAAATTGTACCCGTTGAAAAAAAAATTATTGTTATTACTTCAGAGCAGCAAAATAATGCATTATCTGCGACAGAAATTGATAACAATTAATCTGCAATGGAAGAAAAGGAATATGGAATTGGTCGCACAACCTTACAAACGCCTTGGGTGGAAAAAAACAATAGCCAGTGTTGGGCAATTAATTGAGCTCTACCGGGTCATAAAAAAAAACAAGATCGTTGCTATTCATCCGTTTTGTACCCCAGCGGGTGGCATTGGCTACTTACTTTCAAAAATCTCTGGAGCGGTATTAGTTATGGATAGTTATGAGCCTCATGCAACGGCCATGGTAGAGACTGGAGTATGGAAAAAAATAGTGTTCCATTTAAATTACTTTTTGAACTCGAGAAAAGACTGACCAAAAAAGCTGCTTATATAATTGCAACAACAGCTGGAATGAAAAGTTATGCGTTAAAAAATTATGGTGTTGAATTAAAAAACTTTTTTGTCAAACCTGCTTGTATAAACTTCAAAGATTTTTATCCCCGCCCAAAGGATGTTATTTTATTAGAAAAATTTGGTTTATATAATAAAATTGTCTGTGTGTATGCAGGAAAGCTAGGTGGTACCTATTTAAAGGATGAAGTTTTTGATTTCGTAAAAGCCTGTTATCAATTTTGGGGTGACAAATTCCGCTTCCTGATGTTAACGGAAGAGTCAGCGGAAATAATTCAGGAGCAAATTAAAAGAATCGATATTCCATCAGATGTGATCATCAGGCAATTTGTACAACACAGTGAAATACCAAAATATCTTTCTTTGGGAGATTTTGGTATAAATCCCCAGGTTCCTGTGCCATCAAAACTGTATGGTTCTCCAATAAAAGACGGAGAATATTGGGCCATGGGTTTGCCCATCGTTATTTCACTGGTATTTCTGATGATTCTGATATTATTGCTGAAAATGGAATTGGTGTAGTTACAAATTTGCAGCAAATAGAAAATATGCCCGCTGCTGTATGTGAAATAGATAAATTACTAAAAAGCAATAGCAGAGAAAATTTACAGGAAAAAATTTTTGGTATAGCAAAGCAATACCGTTCATTTGATATTGCCCGCCGCATTTATCCATTAATTTATGAAAAATGAAAAACCCATTATCCATTTTTGGGTCCCTTATCCGGTTGGTGTTGCTCCTTCACAACGGTTTAGGGTAGAATTGTTTTTGTCCCAACTTGAAAAGGAAGGATATTCTTATAAGCTATTGACCTTTCTTGATAAAAAAGCATGGGATATATTATATAAACCAGGCAACCGTTTTTTAAAAGCATGGGGAACCGTGAAAGGTTTTTTCAGAAGGACCTACCATCTTTTTCAATCAGGGAAAGCAGATTATGTATTTATACATCGCGAAGCAACACCGCTTGGTCCGCCAATATTTGAATGGTTGCTTGCAAAAATCTTCAGAAAGAAAATCATTCATGAATATGATGATGCCATTTGGATCCCCGGTGGTGAAGAGATCTCATTCATGAAAAAATGGCTGAAAGCAACATGGAAAATAAAGTATATCATTAAATGGTCATACAAAGTAGCGGCGGGAAATAATTTTTTGTGCGAGTATGCACGGCAATATAACCCTTCCGTTTTTCTTATACCAACTGTTGTTGATACAAAGCAAGGTCACTTTAAACAGCGAGACCAAAATGAAGGCAGCAAAATAGTTGTAGGCTGGACAGGTACTCACACCACATTACATAATCTTGAAGTGATCGAAGGTGTGATCCCCGAGTTAAAAAAGGAAATGGATTTTGAATTCCTGGTGATCTCAAACAAACCACCGCAATGGAGTTTTGATTTTATTTATAAGCAATGGGACCTGGCTACAGAACAAGATGACCTTTTGAAAATGCATATTGGTATCATGCCATCAAAGCAAGGTCCCTGGTTCGAAGGAAAATGTGGTTTTAAATTAATTCAATATAATGCATGTGGAATTCCTGCAATTGCATCTCCCACCCAGGTAAACTCATTGATCACTTTACACAATGAAACCGGCTTTATTGCAAATAATAAGGATGAATGGAGGACATATTTAAGAAAATTAATTACGGATGCACAGTTGCGATCATCTATGGGAGTAGTTGCGAGAGAACATATTGAAAAAAATTATAGCTTAAACAGTTTGTTTCCTGCTTTTGTCTCTCTCTTTTCTTAATACCAATTCTTGTTTTGGGGGATAATATAAAATTATCAGGAATGCCGTATAAAATGGCAGGCAAGGAATTTTATACCTCACTAATGAACCAAAATTAGAAGTGGAGATACCAACTGCAAAAGCAAACACGAGAGTAAATATCAGGCAAAATTGAAGTGTTTCATCGGAAAGAATTCGTTGAACTACCCTGATCGGGTTATTTCGGAAAATAACGACGATAGTAAATATTAAAAAAAACACGGACTCGAGTGCGGAGATCATTACAATTGGTTTTCTTGCTTCCCATAAATAAGGACGGAATAATGTAACATTGATGCCTGCAGGTGCCTGCTCCAGCATACCCATTATAGTCGGATCAAAATCACCAAGTGTATATCCTGAACCATCCTGTTCATTAGAGATTCTAAATAAGTAATCTCTTGTTACAAAAGCTTTATAGCCGATACTTTCGACATTGTACTCGCCAAACATTTCGGCTTCTAATTTTCCCCCTACGACTATAATTCCGCCAATAGCAGATGCATACAGAAAATAGCGTACGAAAAGAATTAACCTTGTATCTTTTATCTTATAAGAAAGTAATCCCACTCCCCATAATAATATAGCGGGTAGAAATGCCATGACGATATAAGATTTTATAATATAGATAATATAAAGAAAGATCAAGGCAAAGAAAGAATTCTGAACAATCTTTTTGTTCTCAAAAAATATCAGGTAAAAATAATGTGTTACCCATCCCATGCACGATAATGTGATTGTGTCTTTCATAAAACCGGACCCCCAAAAAATTACACTCGGAATAAACAGAATAGCATATGCCAACTGTTTTGAAAGCCTGGGGTATAATTTCGTGAAAACAACATATAATTTCCATATACCTATAAATGAAATTGCAGCAAATATTACAGCTGTAGGCAGATAAGTGGTCATCGTAAATAGACCAATCAATGCGCCTATTACAGAAATTAGATATTCCGGTGTCCTGATACCATACCACCAAAACTGCGTAGTATAATTATAAACATCTACATCGTATACTTCAGCAGATCCTGTGATCAATCTTAGCCAGGTCCAAAAGGAATCACTCATAGAGGAATTAATAATTTCTGTCTGACGCCAGTAATTCAATGTATCACCACCTTTATAATAATATTGATAAATTATTCCAAGTAAAACTGCACCGAAAATTTTTAAAGTAAAAGCGAGCATAAAAAAACGACGAAGTGGATGGCCTGCAGGATAATATTTATTTCTGAAATAAGCAGCAAATACAAAGACGATAAAAAGGTAAATTGGAAGTAAAATGAAATCAGTTATAGTGATATATTGCATAAAAATCAAGGATATTGTATGTGTGGAATTGCTGGCATAGTTGCTTTGACAGATACAGGCCGACAACAGGTTTCGAAATTACGACAATCCATCCGAACTCTGCAGACAAGAGGACCTGATGACGAAGGTATTTATCTATGCGATGATATGGGATTGGCGCAACGACGATTGGCCATTATTGATACAAGTGCGGCTGCTAATCAACCAATGTGGGACAAGACGGAGCGGTATACAATTATTTTTAACGGCGAAATATTCAATTACCAGGAACTCCGAACTAAATATTTTACTGCGGAAGAAAAACAACAACTTCGTACAAGTTCAGACACCGAGATATTGCTTGAGCTTTTTATAAAACAAGGAGAGAAATGCCTTCCATTATTGGAAGGTTTTTTTGCTTTTGCCATTTATGATACGCAAACAAAAGAGCTATTTGTTGCAAGAGACAGGTTTGGAAAAAAGCCGTTGAATTATTTTATTGATGATGATCGGTTCATTTTTGCATCTGAGCTAAAAGCACTTTATGATTTTGGCATTCCAAAAGAATTAAACTATGAAGCGCTGCAACTGTACCTGCAGTTATCTTACATACCACAGCCAATGAGTATGCTAAAGCATGTAAGAAAAGTGGAACCAGGTGCAAGGTTGATACTTAAAGGAAAAAATATCGAAGAGAAAAAATGGTATGAGCTTACCCCAAAATATGAATATAAAAATGCGCCGTCTTACGAGCAAGCACAAAAAGAACTGGTTCCTTTGTTAGAAGATGCAGTTGTGAAAAGATTGATAAGTGATGTGCCACTTGGTGCTTTTTTAAGCGGTGGTATTGATTCTTCTGTTATTGTAGCATTAGCAAGTCGTCATCAAAAATCATTGAACACATTTTCGATCGGGTTTAAAGATGAACAATATTTTGACGAAACTCAGTTTGCGGAATTGGTTGCTGCAAAATTCAAAACTAATCATGCTACGTTTCGTTTAGGGTTTGATGATTATTTGTCTCACATATATGACGTACTGAATTATTTAGATGAGCCATTTGCTGATTCAGCATCACTTCCCCAATTCATTCTTTGCATGGAAGTAAGAAAACATGCAACAGTTGCCATTTCCGGTGATGGGGGTGATGAGGTTTTCGCAGGTTATAATAAGCATTATGCAGAATGGCAGGCAAGAAGAAAATCGTTATCCGGCAGTCTTGTAAAGTTGGGTGCTCCTCTATGGAAAATAATGCCGAAGAGCAGGAATAACCGTTTCTCTAATCTTTTCCGCCAATTGAACCGGTATGCTGAAGGAGCTGAACTTTCTTCAAGGGAACGATACTGGCATTGGGCTTCTACTTTTTCAGCATCGGATGTAGATAAATTAATTGCAAAGCAAACTGCCACCAGGATCAATAGCGCAGTCATCGATTCAGTAAAAGAAAAATATCTTTCAAATATCAATGATGATTTTAATTCTGTTTTAAAAACTGATCTTGATCTTGTACTCATAAGTGACATGTTAGTGAAAGTTGACCTGATGAGTATGGCAAACAGTGTGGAAGTTCGTTCGCCTTTCCTTGATCATCATGTTGTGGAATTTGCTTTTTCATTACCATCAGAATACAAAATAAATAAGGCGGGTAGAAAAAGAATTGTAAAAGATGCTTTCCAGGATATTTTACCGACAGAAATATATAACCGCGGGAAACGAGGATTTGAGATACCGATGCTGAAATGGTTCCGTGATGAATTACACACTTATATATTTGATGATCTGCTAAACGAAAAATTTGTAAAAGAACAAGGCATCTTTGATATTGAGTTTATCAATTGTATGAAAAAACAACTTTACTCGACTGCTCCGGGAAATATTGTTGACCAACTTTGGGTATTGATCGTTTTTCAACATTGGTACAAGAAATATTTTATGTAAAACCTAATTTGTGAATAAAGGGATCTTTACAATATCACTTGACTTCGAACTTTTCTGGGGTGTAAGGGATCACCGCACACTGGAAAGCTATGGGGAGAATATTCGCAACGTTCACCATGTTGTTCCCCGTTTGCTTGAGATGTTCTCTAAATACAATGTGCATTGCACCTGGGCAACAGTAGGCTTTCTTTTTTTTAATGAGAAAAAAGAAATGACCCCCTTTTTGCCTGCAGAAAGACCTACGTATAAAAAGAAAGAGTATGATCCATATCCTTATCTCGAACAAAATGAATTGGAAAAGATTTATCATTTTGCCCCGGCACTAATTGAACAAATAAAAAAAACAGCCGGTCAGGAAATTGGAACACATACATTTTCTCATTTCTATACACTTGAAAAGAATACAACGATCGCTCAGTTTCAAAGCGATCTGCGTGCTGCAATTGCCATTGCAAAAGAAAAAGGCATTGAAATAAAAAGTATAGTTTTTCCACGCAATCAATATTCTGATGAACACATTAAGGCATGTCAGGAAGAGGGAATAAAAATTTACCGGGGTAATGAACTTTCAGGGGTATACAAACCAATATCCCGGGAAAACGAAAACATTTTCAGAAAAGGAACACGTTTTGCAGATACATATATTAATATGACAGGTCATCACTGTCATGCATTTCCTGTAGCCGGTGAAATTATAAATGTGCCGGCAAGCCGATTTCTCAGACCATATAATCCGAAATTTAAAATGTTTGATGCTTTAAAACTCAGGCGGATAAAGCAAGGAATAAAATTTGCAGCAAAGCACGGGTTGATCTATCAATTGTGGTGGCATCCACATAATTTCGGTAAATACATTGATGAGAATTTTAAATTTCTTGAAAAACTTTTGAAAGTGTATCAACAATTAAATAAAGAGCAAAAAATGGAATCCTTAAACCTCCAGGAAATTTATCAAAGAACAAAAAATAGATGAAACAGAAGATCATTATTCTTGCAAGAGACTGCGACTCTACAAACATCGTTTATAATTATCTCAAAAAATATTTCGAGATCGATTCAATTGTGTTTGAAAAACCAATTCCGAGAAAAAAGCAACTTTTAAACCGGGCTAAACGCCTTGGCTATTTGAATGCAATAAGCCAGGGGATCTTTTTTCTATGTATTGCACCTGTTATTAAAATATTCTCACAAAAAAGAAAGGCAGAGATCTTTAAGCAATATCAACTTGATGAAACCGCCCCTCCGGAAAATTTAATAAATAGGATAAGATATGTAAATACTGAAGAAGGCCGTGCTTTACTTAATCAAATAAATCCTGATCTTATTATCGTAAATGGCACAAGGATCATTTCAAAAAAGACATTGGAATCTGTTCATTCAACTTTTATAAATATTCACACGGGAATAACACCGGCCTTCCGCGGTGTACATGGAGGATATTGGGCAGTTGCAACCGGCAAAAAAGATCTTTTTGGAACAACAGTTCATTATGTTGATACAGGTGTTGATACCGGGGGCATCATTGAACAAGTTTTTATTGATCCGCCGAAGAAAGATAATTTTTATACATATCCTTACCTGCAATATGCTTCAGTGCTTCCTGTATTGAAGCAGGTTATCCAATCTTTTAGTGATGGCAACAAACCCAAAACAAAGGCCCCGGTTACCAATGATTCTGAACTATGGTTTCATCCCACGATGTTTCAATGGATAAAAAATATACGGAAGACGTTTATTTTTTTACTGGTATCATCTTTTATCCAACTATTCTGAACTAATTTGCAAACTTAAATGCCAAGAGTTTTAAGAATACTTAATCGCCTTATCATTGGCGGCCCTTCGAAAAACGCAATATATCTTTCAAGATACATGCAGCCTGACTTTGATACATTACTGGTTATCGGCGGCAAAGAAGATCATGAACAGGATGCCGATTTTTTAGCTACTGCAAATAATATTGATCCTACCTGCATTCCTGAAATGAAAAGATCAATTTCTCCTTACAATGACTGGGCTGCTTATAATAAATTAAAAAAATTAATTAAGGAATTCAAACCCGATATTGTTCATACACATGCTGCAAAATCGGGGGCATTGGGAAGATTGGCTGCCAAACATTCTAATGTGCCTGTGATCGTTCACACTTTTCATGGTCATATTTTTCATTCTTATTTTAATTCAGTAAAAACAAATTTTTTTATCAGGACCGAAAGATATCTTGCCGGCTTAAGCGATGCGATAGTTGCCATCAGTGATGTACAAAAAATGGAATTGTCCAGCGATTTTAAGATTGCGTCAGCGGATAAATTCCGGGTGATCCCGCTTGGACTTGATCTTGATAATTTTATGATAAACCAGGAAGAAAAGAGAAATAAATTCAGAAAAGAGTTTGGACTGGATGACGATATTGTTGCTATCGGAATAATTGGAAGATTAGTTCCGATAAAAAATCATTCACTTTTTTTAAAAGGACTGAAACATGTGCTTGATAATACAACTGAGAAGACCAAAACTTTTATAATCGGCGATGGCGAAAGCAGGGCGGCAATTGAACAAATGGCAAATGATCTCGGAATAAAGTATACAACGCAGGCAGATACAACGCACCCGCACCCATTGATCTTTACATCGTGGAGAACAGATATTGATACAATTTTTGCCGGTCTTGATATCATTGCATTGACGTCACTTAATGAAGGAACTCCAGTTAGCTTAATTGAAGCACAAGCAGCCGGCAAACCAATTGTATCTACAAGAGTAGGAGGGATCGCAGATGTTGTATTGGAGAATAAGACAGCCTTGCTTTCTGAGATCACGGATGAAAAAACTTTTTCGAATAACCTGCTTTTGCTTGTTAATGACCCGGAACTTCGAAAAAAGTTCAGTAATGCCGGCAAAGATCATGTTGTAAGTAAGTTTAGTTATCACCGCCTGGTAAATGACATGAGTGGCTTATATCATGATCTGCTTGACAAGAAAAATCATCGTAAGAAATAAATAATGTTTTATGAAGTTGTGGGGAAAAAAAGAATCTGACGCATTTGACTATGGTCTTCTTAAGACTGACATGCATTCTCATTTATTGCCTGGCATTGATGATGGATCACCTGACCTGGCCACTTCAGTAGAAATGATAAATGGGTTGATCGATCTTGGATTTAAAAAACTGATCACGACACCGCATGTCATGCAGGATATGTATCCAAATAAAAGAGATGATATATTAAGGATATACGACGCCTTAATAAAACATTTGGAAGCAGAAAGAATAAATGTGGAACTTGGAGTTGCTGCAGAATATTTTCTTGATGATAATTTAAAGAAATTGCTTGCAAATAAAGAGCCGCTATTGACATTTGGGGATAACCTGGTATTGGTAGAATTTTCAATGGCCAGCGAGCAATACAGTTTTAAAGAATTACTTTTTGAAATGCAAATGCAAAGTTACCAACCTGTAATAGCTCATCCTGAGCGGTATGTCTACCAGGAAAAAAATAAAGAGTTTTTTGAAGAATTGAAAGCAGCCGGCTATCTTTTTCAACTCAACATTATGTCATTAGCGGGAGTTTATGGGAAAACAGTGAATGAACTTGCCCGCTATTTTATAAAACATGAATACTATGACATTGCCGGCACCGATCTGCATAACACCCATCATTTTTCTCATTTACAAAGCTCATCAATAGCTCATGGATTGAAAGAATTACTTGATGCCGGAAAGCTGCTGAACCCGGAATTATAAATTTTGTTTGAACTTTTTTGCAGGTCAATTGTAAGTATTAAGCATGACCAAATTCACTATAAAGGATCTTGAAAATCTTTCAGGAATTAAAGCACATACGATCCGTATTTGGGAGCAGCGCTATTCTTTTCTTAAGCCCTCCAGGACAGATACGAATATCCGTTATTATAGCAATGATGATCTGAAAACTATTCTGAACATTTCGATTCTTAATAAATATGGATACAAGATCTCGCATATAAATAAAATGGCTGTCAATGATCTGCAGGCAAGAGTTGCAGAATTGAATTTAGCCGGTGCGCAGCAAGAACGGGTTGTGAATGAATTGATACAACTGATGGTGGATCTTGACACGGCGGGGTTTGAAAAAATATTAGATAAGCAGATCGCTGCAAATGGTATTGAAAAAGTGATCATTCGTATCATCTTTCCTTTCTTTGAGCGGATAGGTATTCTTTGGCAAACAGGTCATATCAATCCTGCGCAGGAACATCTCACAACAAATATTATTCGTCAAAAATTGATCGTTGGTATTGACCAGGCAAAACCAGTTCTTAAAGATCAAAAGATCTTTCCTCCTTTTCCTGCCGGAAAGAGAACATCATGAACTCGGCTTATTGCTTGTTTATTATTTATTAAAGAAGCGTGGTGCAGAAGTTTTTTATATAGGCGCCAATGTTCCATTGAAAGAGGCTCAATTTGTTACCGATATTAAAAAACCAGATTTTGTTTATATACACCTTACATCTACTTCACCTGGATTTAATTTTGAAAAATTTCTTCGACAAACGGCTGAAAAGATCTCTAAGCCAAAGATCATTATATCTGGATTTCCTACACACGGCTATAAAAAAGCCCTTCCTAAAAATGTTGAATTCAAACATTCTCTCGTTGAACTGGTAGAATTTATTTCCTCACTGTAACTACCCATCTCTTTTTCTTATCTCATATTTTTTGTTGAGCGGATCTGCATTTTTTTCTTTTGATCCTTAAACAAAGGAATGACTGTAATAAATGACTGTTTAATTTTATACTATTAAAAGTTAAACAGTATTTTATGTCAGCAGCAGAGTTTAGTGAATTGTTATTAAGTAATGCCGATCCATTAAGACCATTCGCAGTAAATCTTACCCGTGACCCTGAAATTGCAAAAGATCTTTTCCAGGAGACATTATATAAGGCCCTGGCCAACCGGGATAAATACAGCACGGGAACAAATATTAGAGCATGGTTATTTACAATTATGCGAAACACTTTTATTAATGAATATAGAAGAAAATCGAAACAAAGAACAATTTTCGATAATGGCGCAAATGAGATATTAGACAAATCGGGTAAAATAATTGTAAGAAATGGAGGAGAAAATTCTTTGCAATTGAAAGAGATCCACAATGTAATATATAGGCTACCGAAAATTTTTAAAAACCCATTTTTGTTATTTCTTGAAGGATACAAGTATCATGAAATTTCAGAATCGCTCAACGAACCACTCGGAACTATAAAAAGCAGGATACATTTTACCCGTAAGGTTTTGAAAGAACAACTTATTAGGAATTAAAATTTATTGTATGTCATCTACAGTGATCATAGTGGGTAGTGGCTTTGCAGGTTTATCGGCCGCATCGTTCATGGCAAAGGCCGGATGGAAGGTGACTGTCATAGAAAAGAACAACGGACCAGGTGGAAGAGCAAGACAATTAAAGGAAAATGGATTCACTTTTGATATGGGGCCAAGTTGGTATTGGATGCCGGATGTGTTTGAAAATTATTTTAGCAAGTTTGGTAAGAAAGTTTCTGACTATTATTCATTGCAACGTCTTGATCCTTCTTATCGGGTTTATTGGGAAAATAATTTCACTGATGTGCCTGCAGGATACAAGGAATTCAAAAAAATGGTTGATGAATTGGAACCAGGTGCCAGTGAACAGCTTGAAAAATATTTAGCTGAAGCTGAGTATAAGTATGAAACAGGTATAAATAAACTAGTGCATAAACCAGGAAGATCATTTACTGAATTTATTGATCATGATATTTTCAAAGGAGTATTTAGGCTCGATGTTTTTACATCCATAAAAAAACACATACACAAATATTTTAAAAACCCTAAACTGCGGCAGTTGATGGAGTTTCCTGTTTTATTTCTTGGCGCATTACCAGAAAACACTCCTGCACTTTATAGTTTGATGAACTATGCTGATATAAAAGGCGGCACATGGTATCCAAATGGGGGAATGTATTCCGTTGTGAAAGCTATGTACGAATTGGCAATTGAGTTGGGAGTTAAATTTTGTTTTAATGAAGAGGCGGAACAAATATTTGTACAAAACGATTCAGCCCAGAATTTAGTGACGAATAAAAGAGTTCATGAAGCTGATGTGATCATCAGCGCCGCAGATTATCATTTTACAGAGGAAAAACTTTTGGCTGAAAAATACCGTAGTTATAGTGAAGCTTATTGGGAGAAACGAGTGATGGCGCCAAGTTGTTTATTGTATTTTGTTGGGTTAAATAAAAAATTAAAAAATGTAATTCATCATTCATTATTTTTCGATGTCGCATTTGAGCAACATGCAAAAGAGATCTACGATGATCCCCAATGGCCCTCTAACCCACTTTTTTATGTAAGTGTAAATTCTGTTACTGATAATAGAGTTGCTCCGACTGGTTGTGACAATATGGTTTTGTTGATACCCATTTCGTCAGGCTTGCAAAACGACGATGAAGCTACAAGAGAGAAATATTTTCAGCAGATCATCAAGAGAATGGAAAAACATACGGGGCAATCTATTCTTGAAGCAGTTATTTATAAAAAGACTTTTTCTGTTTCTGATTTTGCAAGTGAGTATAATTCGTTTCGGGGCAATGCATATGGACTGGCAAACACATTAATGCAAACCGCCATATTCAAACCATCCTGTAAAAGCAAAAAAGTAAAAAATTTATTTTATACAGGACAATTAACCGTACCTGGTCCCGGTGTACCACCTTGTTTGATCAGTGGTGAAGTGGTGGCGAAGGAGGTAGTAAAAGAATATGGACTATATTCTAAACGTAGGAAAGAAAAATTAATGAACGAATAAATTAAGAGAAATGATTGCGAAATTTCATGCAGTGAGTAATAAGAGCAGCGAGATAACAACGAAGGAATATAGCACCTCCTTTTCTTCTGCTATTCGTTTATTACACCAGGATATGCGGCAACCCATTTATAATATTTATGGTTTCGTCCGGTTTGCTGATGAGATCGTGGATACTTTTCATGATTATGATAAGGCTTCTCTTTTGGAAGAATTTAAAAAAGAAACCTATGTTGCTATTGACAGGAGAATAAGTTTAAACCCGATACTTAATAGTTTTCAGCAAACAGTAAATAAGTTTAACATTGATCATGATTTGATCAGCGCTTTTTTTAATAGTATGGAGATGGATCTGAGTCAAAGAAATTACGACACAAGAAATTTTAATGACTATGTTTACGGGTCGGCGGAGGTTGTAGGGCTCATGTGCCTTTATGTTTTTTGTGAGGGGAAAAAAGAACTTTTTGAAAAACTGAAATTTTCAGCACAGGCCTTAGGGGCTGCTTTTCAAAAAGTAAATTTTTTAAGGGATATTAACGCTGATTACAACAGTTTGTCCCGCATGTATTTTCCAGGCTGTGATTTCAATAATTTTACAGCGGAGGATAAAAAGCAAATTGAAGCAGATATTCTTAAGGATTTTAAAACAGCGTACAATGGCATCTTAAAATTACCATTGAAATCAAGGTTTGGCGTATATGTTGCTTATAAGTATTATTTGTCACTGTTTAAAAAAATAAAAGGGTTAGAGCCTGCAAGAGTGTTGGAAACCCGCATACGAATACCGGGTTATGAAAAAGCAATGATCGTTTTACGGGCAGGAGTCGAAAACCAATTAGGATTGATCGGATAATGGAAAATGATAAAGTAATATTAGTGAGTGAACATGATGACATGGTTGGCATCATGGATAAAATGGAAGCACATAAGCAAGGCTTATTGCATAGAGCATTTAGCATTTTTATTTTTAATACGAAAGGTGAAATGCTGTTACAGCAAAGAGCATTTAATAAGTATCATAGCGGGGGCTTATGGACAAATGCATGTTGCAGCCATCCATTGCCCGGAGAAAAAACAAAAGATGCGGCACAAAGAAGATTGATGGAAGAGCTTGGATTTGAAACGCCGGTTGAAAAAATATTTGATTTTGTTTATAAAGCCGCATTTGACAATGGTTTGACGGAACATGAATTCGATCATGTTTTTGCAGGAGAGTATGAGGGTCAGCTAAGAATTAATCCTGACGAGGTGAATGATTTTTGTTATAAAGAAATTTCAGAGATAAAGAACACATTGCAAACCACATCCGCAGAAATATACAGCATGGTTTCATATTGCCTTTCCGAAAATTGAAGAATGGTGGAAAAACCGATACGCAGATTCAACTATTGAAGTAAAGTAATTATGACGTGGCTTTATTATATACTTGTTTTAATTAGCAACTTTCATGGTTATGGAAGGTATTACATGGCTCACTCATCGCTACGTTATGCATGGATTTCTTTGGTACCTGCACAAAGATCATCACCAGGTGCAGCCCGGTTTTTTTGAAAAGAACGATACATTCTTTATCATCTTTGCCGTACCAAGCATCCTGTTGATCTATTTGGGCACGTTTAATAATGAATGGTGGATGCAAGCCATCGGTTTTGGTATCATGACTTATGGTGCTGGATATTTTTTGGTGCATGATGTTATCATTCATCAGCGATTCAAATGGTTTACACGAAGCAATAACTCTTATGTTCGTGCCATCCGTTGGGCACATAAAATGCATCACAAACATCTTGATCGGCATGAAGGTGAAAGTTTTGGTATGTTACTCGTTCATAAAAAATATTGGGATAAGATAAGACGGGATAAAAAGCTAATGGCAGGAAATAAAAAAGTGGAATATGCGCCGGAAAGCAATTGATATTTTGATACCAGCAATTGTAACTCCGATTAAACGTCCCTTGCGACGCTCCATTCAGGGTATTGTTCGCTATTAAGCAATAGCGTCGCAGTTTATCCAGAGCGAAGCGAAGGATCGCAATCCTTTCATCGTCCCTATCTTTAATCATCAATTTTAGTTTGTCACTCTCTTCCAGATATGATTTTATTTTCTGTGGCGCTGGATGTGCTTCATTAAGTTTATTGATGAGGATGATCAGGAGTGGGAAGTTTGCTGACAAAAAAATTCTGCTGATAGATAAAGACCCAAAAAACAAAAATGACCGTACCTGGTGCTTCTGGGAAACCCAACCAGGTTTTTTTGAAGATATAGTTTATCGTAAGTGGGATACGATCTCCTTTTTAAGTGACGACTTTTCTGCAACAACGAACATTAACCCATATCAGTATAAAATGATAAGGGGAATAGATTTTTACAATTACTGCTTTGATGAGATCAAAAAGCACCCGGGTATTGAAATTTTGAATGGAAGTCTTAGTGCGGGATATTCTAATAAGGAAGGGGTCACTATTAATGTTGATGATAAAACTCTCCATCTTGACAGTGCAACTGTTTTCAATTCCATTGCTAACCTGGAAAATAAACAACCAGGAGAAATAAAATTACTTCAACATTTTAAAGGGTGGATAGTAGAATCTCCGAAACCGGTTTTTGATCCTGGTATTGCTTCGATAATGGATTTTAGGGTACACCAGGATAACGGAACAACTTTCGCTTATATACTTCCTTTTAGCGAAACCAAAGCACTTGTGGAATATACTTTGTTCACCAAAACTCTTTTGGAACAGCAGCAGTATGATGTTGAATTAAAAAAATATCTGGCTGAAATTTTAAAACTGGAGAACTATACTGTTTCAGACACAGAGTTTGGCGTTATCCCGATGACGAATAGAAAATTTGGATTTCAAAATAATGGCGTATTTAATATTGGAACCGCAGGTGGCCAAACAAAAGCTTCAAGTGGTTATACTTTTCAGTTTATACAAAAACAGTCGCAGCAAATTGTGGATCGTCTTATGAACGGACAGCCATTATTTACAATAGCTGATGAACCTAAGCGATTCAGGTTTTATGATAATACATTGCTGCATATTTTATATAATAACAAATTGCAAGGGAAAAAGATATTTACCAGCTTATTTCAAAACAATAAACCCCAAATGGTGTTGAGGTTTTTGGATAATGAAACTTCTTTGAAAGACGAACTCAAAATAATTTCTTCACTTCCCACATGGCCTTTCTTAAAAGCTGCATTTAAGCAGATATGATCATTGATCCGGATCCAATTGCATAAACTCTCTCTTTACTGCCTTTAGCATACTGAATAATTGGACTATTTGTATTAATAACAATATACCTAATGCAAGGATCACATACCATGGTAAACTGATCGTTTTTACTCCTGGTATTTTCTGGAATTTTTCAATGTGATAACCATTAAGAGCAGAGCCAATCGCCATGCCTGCGACTAAAAAGGACAGAAGTGAGAATAACACTTTTAAAAACATGATCCGCATGGTAGAATAACCAACTTTGAAATTTTCGAGGATAGCAGCAGGAATGATCAATACCAATGCGATCCAACTCCAGTTTTTATTGAACCATTCATCATTCAGTGTAAGATTAAGTACAAGTACCAATACGATCGATAAAAGTCCCCAGGGGAATATTAAAAATGAAGAGGTTTTAGAGGTTGGTGCCATGGTCAAAATTTTATTAAGGAGAAAGATAAAAATTATTTAGCCACGATGTATACTTTTATTTCACATACTTACACCCGTTATATATTAAAACAAGTAAATTCATGTCTAATTCTTAAACTCAAGTTTGCGTATGAAAATTCTTACAGGTAAAAAGGAATTTTTTCCAGGTGTTGGAAAAATAAACTATGAAGGTACTCAGTCAGATAATCCTCTTGCTTATCGCTGGTATGATGAAAATAAAACGGTGGCAGGTAAAACAATGAAAGATCATCTTCGGTTTGCATGTGCATACTGGCATAGCTTCTGCGGCAGTGGCGCTGACCCTTTTGGTGAGCCAACACATTTATTCCCATGGAATGAAAAAGCAGATGCGGTTGAAAGAGCAAAAGATAAAGCTGATGCCGCTTTTGAATTCATTACAAAACTTGGCCTTCCATACTATTGTTTTCACGACCTGGATGTGGTTGATCATACCAATGATGTAAAAGAAAATGACAAACGATTAAATGCAATTTCAGATTATCTCGGTGAAAAGCAAGCGGCAAGCGGCGTGAAGCTTTTGTGGGGCACTGCAAATTTATTTTCCAATCGCAGATATATGAATGGCGCTGCAACGAATCCTGATTTTCATGTATTGGCGCATGCTGCGGCCCAGGTGAAAGCTGCATTGGATGCAACGATCAAATTAGGTGGCGAGAACTATGTGTTCTGGGGCGGAAGAGAAGGGTATATGAGTTTGCTGAATACAGATATGAAAAGAGAGAAAGAGCATTTTGCAATGTTTCTTCATAAAGCAAAAGAGTATGCAAGAAGCAAGGGTTTCAAGGGAACATTTTTTATTGAACCGAAACCATGTGAGCCAAGCAAACATCAATATGATTATGATTGTGAAACTGTAATTGGTTTTTTAAGGCAATATGATCTGTTGAATGATTTTAAATTAAATGTTGAAGTGAATCATGCGACATTGGCGGGACATACATTCACACACGAATTGCAGGTGGCTGCAGATGCAGGATTACTTGGTAGCATGGATGCCAATCGTGGCGATTATCAAAATGGATGGGATACTGACCAGTTTCCGAATAATATAAATGAACTTACTGAAGCGATGATCGTAATTCTTGAAGCGGGCGGTTTTGGCGGCGGTGGCATAAACTTCGATGCTAAGATCCGCAGAAACTCAACTGATCCTGAAGATCTTTTTCATGCACATATAGGAGGAATGGATGCATTTGCAAGAGCATTGATCATTGCAGATAATGTTTTAAATAGATCAGATTATAAAAAAGTTAGGAAAAACCGGTATGCATCTTTCGATAAAGCACAGGGGAAAGAATTTGAAGAAGGAAAATTGTCGCTGGAGGATCTGCGTACTTATGCAATTGCGAATGGCGAGCCATTAACAAAGAGTGGCAAGCAGGAATACATGGAAAATATTATCAACAGGTACATTTAAGCTCTTAAATTTTCATGAAGATCATTATTGGAACAGTTAATTGGGGCATCATCGGTTGTGGTGATGTATGCGAAGTTAAAAGTGGACCTGCATTCAATAAAGTTGCCGATTCCAAATTAGTTGCTGTAATGCGCCGCGACTTTGATAAAGCAAAAGATTTTGCACAGCGACATGGTGTACCAAAATATTATTCTGAGGCGGCTGAACTGATAAATGATAATGAGGTGAATGCAGTTTATATTGCCACACCACCTTCTTCACACGAATCTTATTTAGAAATGGCATTGAAAGCTGGTAAACCTGTGTATGTTGAAAAGCCAGTTACGGTAAATTCTTCATCATTGCAAAGAATGATGGAAATGGAAAAGAACCATGATGGTAAAGTAAGTGTGGCGCATTATAGAAGAGGATTGCCATTGTTTAATAAAATAAAACAATTAGTGAATGATGGGGCAATAGGAAAAGTGAAGTTGATCTTATTAAGAACATTGCAGCCTATGGTAAGTAAGATCATAACTCAAACAGAAGATAACTGGCGTATCAATCCAGAAATATCAGGCGGAGGTTTATTTCATGATCTTTCCCCTCATCAGCTTGATATTATGTATTGGATATTTGGAACGCCGCAACAAGTATTTGTTCAAGCCGCTAACCAGGGAAAGCTTTACAATGCACCCGATTTGACAATGGTGCAGATCGAATTTGCAAATGATATTTACTTTAACGGTATATGGAATTTTAATGTGGCAGAAATAGCTACGAGTGATTCATGTGAAATTGTTGGTGACAGAGGAACTATTCGGTTTAGTTTTTTTCGTGTAAGCACAATAGAATTATCAACAAATACCGGCACAGAAATATTCGAATTAGAATACCCGGTAAATATTCAGCAACCGCATATTAATAATGTGGTAAGGTTTTTTCGTGGTGAGGGAGCTAACCCGTGCAGTCTTGAACAAGCATTGGTTACTATGAAAGTGATGGATAAAGCAAATTGAAACCGGTTATTATATTGTAGTATTTAAAACTCGTTCCCTCGATTCTTCCAGGCAACTAAAAACTATTTTATAAAATTCCGGGTGTGATTGCCAGGTTTTTCCAGTAACAATTTTTCCATCTTTTACTGCTTCATCCGGGGTAATGTATATGCCACCACATGCTTCCACTTCGGATTTTACATGTTCATAGCAAGCTATCTTTTTATTGTCCACTAATCCTGCCGTCACCAAAATTTGTGAGCCGTGACAAATAGCAAAAATGTATTTATCACTTTCTGAAAATTCTTTTACGATCTTAATTACTCTTGCATCGTTACGTAAATATTCCGGCGCCCTGCCTCCGGGCATTAAAACAGCGGCATACTCAGCGACGTTCACCTCATCAAATGAAATGTCTGATTCAATTATGTAGCCCATTCTTTCTACATAGGTATCCCATCCCGGTTCGAAATCATGCATTACAAGATTCATTCTTTTCACGGTTGGTGCAGCGATCACAGGAATATAGCCTTCCTCTCTTAATCTGTGTGATGCATAAAGTATCTCAAAACTTTCACCAGCATCACCGGTGATGATCAGTATCTTCTTTCCTGCTGCCATAAAATGATATTTAATTAGTTTTTAAAATTGCAAAATCTTTTCAATACATACTCAAATACGCATTAGCAAATCGTTTTCCCATCGTCCTTTGTCCTTTTGAATCAAAGTGCAAATGATCGCCTTTGTCTTTTAAGTCTTTTGTTGAAATAACACTGCTGTTTTTATCTTCTGCTGCATAATCATGAATTGCTTTGTTTATCAAATTAAAGTTGGCCGGGTTTTCTGAAAAAGAACCAAGTTCTCCAAGTAAAACAGGCAATTCATTATTTCCCACCTCGGCTCTGAATTTTGAAAATAATAGATGAAGCCTTTCTTTATGAAAAGGAATATCTTTTTCATTGGCATCACTTTCTCCCTGGTGCCACAGGATTCCTTTAATGATCCCATTTTGCTTGGCAATTTCAACTTTTGATAAAAAATTTGAAAACAGTTTTACATTACGATAAGTTGAATCACCTAACCATTGTCTTATTGAACTGCCGCCCACAGCAGTTGGAATCATTAATATTGAAACGTTGTCGGGGATTTTTTTTATAAGTGTCTTTGCAAATGAAAGTCCGCAGTCAAGCCCCATTCTTTCGGGTTCATAAAAGTGTAGTGGCTCTTTAGCAATAATGATCTGCCCTTCTTTATTAATTGATAAGATCCTTTTATCAGGAACTGTATCCGCTGGTTCAACTATGCCACGTCCCGCCATATTCGATTGACCTGCCATTATAAATACCCAAACATTTTCTTTTTTTATGCTGTGTGTCATCAGTTCAATTCGTTTTGGAAAGTAGGTTCTTCTTTCTGCTACAGTTTTATGACTGCAAGAAACTGAAAAGATAATTGCCAGGAGAATAAGACTGCGTATCATTTAACTATTTCTGACCTTACAGTGACAGCTTAACTTTTTTGCCACTTTTAATTGCCGCATAAATTGCATCAATGATCTTCAGATCTTTCAATCCTTCTTCACCATCAACAGGCACTATTGGCTGTTTACCTTCTAAAATTATTTCGGCCATTCTATCCATCTGTACTGTTTGATGCGTAACATGTGGATAATCCAACTCGCCTTTGTTTGTTTTTCCTTTTATGGGACCATAGCCATTGGAAGGCTGCAATTGTGCAAATCCCTTTTCAGCATTTAAGAAAAAACTGTCAAGATTATTCATAGAATAAGTAGATAAACAAGATGCCACTGCTCCGCTGGGAAAACCTAATTGAAACAGGATCGTTTCATCAACGCCTTCTTTAAATTTTTCTTTATTTGTTTTAGTTTCCTGTGCTGTTACCCATATTGGTTCTTCACCTATCATATACCTGGCACCATTGATTGAATAGATCCCAATATCCATCATTGCACCACCACCAGCCAATTCTTTTTTCAATCTCCATTGTGTTGGATCACCAATGCGAAAGCCAGATAATCCCTGGAAGAATAAAACTTTTCCCAATTCTCCGTCATTTCTCATACGGATTATCTCAAGTGTCTTTGGTTCAAAATGCATGCGATAACCCACCAGCAATTTCACATTCGCTTTTTTGCAAGCAGCGATCATCTGTTCTCCATCTTTGGCATTGATCGACATTGGTTTTTCAGAGATCACATGCTTACCAGCTTTGGCCACTCTGATAGCCGCATCCTTATGCAATGCATTTGGTGTGATGATATATACTGCATCAATATCAGGGTTATTTTTTATGTTATCATAATTTTCATAGTTGTAGCAATTCTTTTCAGGGATATTATATTTAGACTGCCACGCTGTTATTTTAGAGGGTGTGCCACTTATTACACCAACTAATTTTGCTTTTGTGCAATCCTTCATTGCATCAGCTACACGGGTTCCATAGCTACCAAGACCCATGATGGCAATTCGCAATAAGGGTCCATCATACGATTTATTATTTATGTCTTTGAAACTTTCTAAATATTCATGCTTTGATAAAAGAGGCAAAGCAATTAAAGAACCTGTGAGTTTTTGCAAAAAATTACGACGTGTGTTCATGATAAATCTTTTTAGTTGTCAAAGAATATTTTTTATTCAAAGAATGGTATTCCTGGGTTAACATATTTTTTCATCCCCTCTTCATTTATTTCAACCCCAATACCTGGTTTTTCAGAAGGAGTAATAAAACTATCTTTTACCCATTCGCCATCATATTTTGTAATATCCTTGAATATTGGATCAGCATGAAAATATATGAACTTTAATCTTGACATAGTATAAAATATTTATGATGATGAAATTTGTATTTCAACTTTTGATTTCTTTTTTTCTTCTTCAATATCTTCTTTTGGTATCCGGTTATGCCACCAGCTTGCTAATGTAGAACCAGTGATATTCATTAATGGGACCAAAGATTGCTGCCGCCAAACCAACTGTAGCAAGCTTTCCCATTTCTTTTGCCAATCCTGATGCAAGTCCCGCATTCTGCATACCGACTTCGAGTGCAACAGTGCGACAGTCTCTTTCAGGCATCTTAAATAATTTTGCTGACCAATAACCGAGAAGATATCCAAATGAGTTATGGATCAATACGACCAAAATCAATATGGGGCCAATTTTTAACAGGCTTTCTCTTCCTGCCGCTGTGATGATGGTGATGATAAATGCAATTCCAAACATGGAAACTATCGGCATGGCTTTGTCAAGCCATTTTGATCTTCCGCTTAAAAGTTTATTGAAGATCAAACCAGCACCAATTGGAATGATGATCATCTTGATAATATCCCACATCATTTTAGTAACATCAATTTCCACTAAAGTACCTGCAAGCAATTTCATCAATACAGGTGTAATAAAAGGGGCAAGCAATGTTGTGATCGCAGTGATCGTAATGGATAATGCAACATTGGCTTTTGCGAGATATGACATCACATTCGAAGCAAGTCCACTTGGTGAGCAGCCTATCAATACAACACCGGCGGCTATCTCAGGAGGAAAGTTTGTTACAGTAGCCAGCGTAAATCCCATTAATGGCATAATGGTGAATTGGCTTAGCACACCGATCACAACTCCTTTCGGTGTCTTCACCACACCGGCAAAATCCTGCAAGCTCATTGATGTGCCCATTCCAAACATGATAATTTGAATCAAGGGAACAATAAGGTTGCTTAATTTATAACCATCCCACTGTTGAAAATAATCAGGATGGTACAATGCCATAACAACTGCTGCGAAAATGATAACAGTGAATGAAAGCCCTTTTAAAAATTTACTACTTCTGAATGCGATCGAAAGGCTGGAAAAGAATAAAACTCCAAACCAGCCTGAAACATCATGATTCTTTTGTAATAAAAAAAATACATACAATAGAAAGCAAACAAAAGCAAGAATATAAAAAACAAGCGATGTTCTTTTTGAGATCATAATTATTAAAGTTTATTAACTGAATATCCTGTCATGTGAACGTTTTTCGTTCCATTGAGGCGTTGGTTCAAAATAAGTTTTATCAGTAGGATGAAGATGTTGCTTCACCACTTCCTCATTTAATTCAATACCCAGACCCGGTGCACTAAGAGGAAGATTAGCAAAACCTTTAGTGATCAGTTTTCTTCCATCGGTAAAACGTTCACCTTTCCATTCGGGAGTATATCCCTTTATATGATCGGGAGTTTGTATGACCTGCTGTGCTATTATTGTTAATAAGAAATACAAGAGCATGATCATTTGAGACATTCGTTTTTTCATATAGTGTAATTTTATTATTTATTGAAGGCTTGCTATCTCTTCAAACTCTGGCGCCAGCTTGGTGCTTAAGCGTTCAAAGATTTTGAAGTATTTCATGTACGCATTGTGGTTTTGTTTTTCTGGTAAGTATTCATCAGGCAACACCACTGTTTTTGCAGCTTCATCCAAATTTTTATAAATACCCATTTCTGTTGCAGCAACAAGGAATGCGCCATAACTAACACTATGAAAATTTTGGCGTAATTGTACAGGCTTATTAAAAATATCGGCGATCATTTGTGTGCAGAAAGGAATATTGGCAAAACTTCCATTGATCGAAAGTCGTTTGATGCCACGATGTTCTTCTAACGTTTTTCCAATGCTATATATCTCATAAAGTATTCCTTCGATAGTTGCTCTTATAAAATGTTTTCTTTCGTGGTTTATATTTAAGCCAAAATAAGCTCCCTTTGCATTAGCATTCCATATCGGCGCTCTTTCACCAAGTAGATATGGAAGGAACAATAATCCTTCCGAGCCGGCCGGAACTTTTGATGCTTCTGCGATCAATTCCTGCATGCTATATTCAATATCGTACGGGTTTTTAAAATCCCCGAATTGTTTCGAGAACCATTCGAAAATCACCCCGCCATTATTGGTTGGTCCACCTGAAACATAACAACTCTCTGTAAGCAGGTAATTAAAAAAACGTTGCTTATCATCTTTTAAAACTTTATCACCCATCACTCTCACAGCGCCACTATCTTCAATTGTTATCGTTGCTTTGCCTTCGCCTTTCACACCATCACCCAATATTGCCATACAGCCATCGCTTGAGCCAACAATTATTTTTGTATCAGCAGATAATCCAAGTGAACTCTGATATGCTTTCTTCAATTTACCCAATGAAGTAAATACGGGAACGAGATCGGGTAACATCACGGGAGTTATTCCAGCAAATTTTAAAGCATCGGCATCCCACTTTATCTTATGAATATTTAGTAAGCCCGTTGCAGATGCGATACTATAATCAATTAAATACTCATCAGTAAGTTGTTTGATGATATAACTTTTGATGGATAAAAACTTACTTGTTTGCCTGAATCTTTCTTTGTCATTATTTTTTATCCAGGCTATTTTCATCAGCGGAGACATGGGGTGTAATGGCGTACCGGTAGCCGTATAAATTGTTTTTCCCAGCGCAGAGGTTTTTAATTTATGGGTTTCTTTTTTTGCCCTGTTATCAGACCAGGTAATTGCATTCCCCAAAGGATTTCCGTTTTTGTCAACTGCCAGTACACTATGCATTGATGAACTAAAACAAATGGAAGCGACTTTATAATTCTTGGAATGAATTTGTTCATTCAATAAATTTTTTAATGCATACAACATGGTGATGAACATTTGGTCAGGATCTTGTTCACTGTAGTCGGGCTGCGTGTGAAAAGTAGGATAGTAGCCACGCTGCGAACCAATGATATTACCACTTAGGTCAAATGCAAATACTCTTACTGCATTTGTGCCAAGTTCAATGGTGATTATACATTTCATATTATGACAATTAATCTTGTGATAAATTATTTTTTCTAAACTCACTCGGTGTATAGCCGGTGAGTTTTTTATAAGTTGTTGAAAAATGTTGTGATGAATAAAATCCTGTATCTAAGGCTATGTCCGTTATGGTTACATCTTTTTTCTTTAAAAGTTTAATGGCTTCTGAAATGCGGATATTGATAAGATAATTCAAGGGTGTAAAGCCGGTATAGCTTTTTACTTTTTCATTAAATAAGGTTGCACCCATGCCCGCAATTGCTGCCATTTCT
The DNA here is from genome assembly GCA_963746915.1 of uncultured Bacteroidota bacterium. Taxonomy (GTDB): domain Bacteria; phylum Bacteroidota; class Bacteroidia; order Chitinophagales; family Chitinophagaceae; genus VBAS01. The sequence goes on from CAVVDD010000002.1 coordinate 32,698, forward strand.
TCTACAGACCATTGGTGGGAAAGATTTTGACGCAATGCCTGCTCGAGATGCATGAATACTTTCGGAAAATCTCTTGCACGATTATTTTGTTTTGTAAGATGTCTTGTAATAGTGATAAACAACTCGTCAATAAGCTGATTTGCTCTCGTTATATACCCAATTTCCTGGTTAAAAATTTCATCATGTATATATCGAAGTATCCTTCCGGCTTCTGGTAATTTTGAAAGCACGGGCACGGTGTTCATTAAAAGAACTTTGCTTATGGCCTGGCTTTCTGATTCTGAAAGACTGCTCCACTTTCCCGGTAGCAATTCATTATTTCCGTGGTTGGATATTTTAATATGTATCCAGGAGATGCTACCGATCTCAAGCACTCCTTTTTCACTCCCGAATTTTTCATTTGGCATGATCAGTGAAACATCGCCGGGATAGAGTATATAAGGTTCGTTATTAGCTTTCCATTCAAATTTTCCTTCGTTTATATAATAGATACGTATACACTCTGAAGAAGTTTGAGGAAATGAGTTAAGATGAATTGCATGGTTTTTTTTTGCACCAAGCTCTATGATGTGCGGGAATAATTGTAATTCTCCCGAAATCCCTTGTTGAAATACAAATTGATGCATGCAATTGTAAGTTAAGCAATCGTTTTTGCACCTATAAAGAAATGAAATTATCCCGTTCCAACTTGTACAATATTCATCACTGTTTTTTTTTGGAAGTTTTTGCGTGAACAGTCAGATACTTTAGGTTCTGGATTTTACCTTAAATCCATTTTTTGCGATTGCTAGTTTTAATCAAAACAACTTGCTATGATGAAAGTAAATGTAGAGCCGAGGTGCAATCCTAACTTCATGAAGTTACTACCAAACAATTCGGATGTACCAAATGGTACGTTCATAAGAAGATTAACATATCCCAGATCTTAAATATCAGTAAATGCGGCTAATATGAATGAAGCGGTAACAAGACAAGGGCCGGATAAACTGAGTACCAGGTACTGGTGGGATAAATAAAAATGCTTTCTCATGCAGGCAGAAGCATTAGTTAAAAACCCTTGTTTTTACAAGGGTTTTTTTTCCACGACAGGTAATCTGCGGATGGGAAATATATTTTGTACTCCATTCATACAGAATCATGGATTTGAGTATACAAAGAATTATTTTAGTGGATTGATCAATTTTGGAATTGGAGATTTCATGACTTAACTGAACGTTTATTTTTACATAAATGAAAATGAATAAAAAATTAAGAAGCCAGGGCTGGTTCGGAAGGAAAGATAAAGATGGGATCATTTATCGCAGCTGGATGAAGAACCAGGGCATGCCTCCCGATCATTTTGATGGACGACCTGTTATAGGCATTTGCAATACATTCAGTGAGCTGACACCATGCAATGCTCATTTTCGTGAACATGCTGAGAGTGTAAAACGCGGCGTACTGGAAGCCGGCGGATTTCCAGTTGAGTTTCCGATCATGAGTTTGGGAGAAACATTGTTAAAGCCAACGGCCATGTTGTTTCGAAATCTGGCAAGTATGGATGCTGAAGAAAGTATTCGCGGCAACCCAATTGATGGTGTAGTATTATTAACTGGGTGTGATAAAACAACACCATCGACAGTGATGGGCGCAGCGAGTGTTGGTTTGCCAACGATTGTTGTTCCCGGCGGGCCAATGCTAAATGGAAGATATAGAGGAGAAACAATTGGATCAGGCACTCATGTCTGGAAGTTTGATGAGGATATGAAGACCGGAAAGATGACGCAGGAAGATTGTGAGTTTGCAGAAAGTTGTATGAGCCGCAGCATTGGTCATTGTATGACAATGGGCACGGCGAGTACAATGGCCTGTATGGTTGAATCGCTGGGATTGACATTAAGTGGCGCTGCTGCGATACCTGCTGCTGATTCAAGAAAGAAAGTGATGGCACAATTAAGCGGAAGAAGAATTGTGCAAATGGTAAAAGATAATTTAACGATCGATAAAGTTTTGACCCGTAAAGCATTTGAAAATTCCATTATGGTAAATGCGGCAGTGGGTGGCTCTTCGAATTTTATTATTCATTTATTGGCGATTGCCGGAAGAATAGGAGTAAAGCTGGAATTAGAAGATTTTGACGCTATCGGTAGTCATATTCCATTACTGGTAAACCTGATGCCATCAGGAAAGTTTTTAATGGAAGATTTTTATTATGCAGGTGGTTTGCCGGTTGTTTTAAATGAATTAAAAGATCATTTGCATAAAAATGTAATGACAGTTACAGGAAAAAATCATCATGAGAATATTAATGGAAATACAGAATGTTATAATGAAGAAGTGATCGCTACGTATAATAAACCGTTGATCGCTGAAGCTGGTTGTGTTGTGGTAAAAGGAAATCTTGCCTTGAACGGGGCTGTGATGAAACCATCTGCTGCTACTCCTGCATTGATGAAACATAAAGGCCGTGCTGTTGTATTTGAAACAATTGAAGACTATCATGCACGGATCGATGATCCAGATCTGGATATTGATGAGAATTGTGTAATGGTTTTGAAATATGTAGGTCCCGTCGGCTATCCCGGTATGCCGGAAGTTGGCAATATGGCGTTACCGAAAAAAATATTGGAGAAAGGAATAAAGGATATGGTTCGGATAAGCGATGGAAGAATGAGCGGCACTGCTTATGGCACTACGATACTTCATGTATCACCAGAATCAGCGATTGGCGGAAATCTTGCATTGGTGCAAAATGGTGATATGATCGAATTGGATGTTGAGCTAAGAAAAATACATTTAGATGTTTCGGATGCGGAATTGGAAAAACGAAGAGCCAAATGGACGCCACCAAAACCTGCAGCAGACAGAGGTTATGTTAGTATGTATATAAAACATGTGACAGGCGCCGATAAAGGCGCTGATCTTGATTTTTTACAGGGAAGTTCAGGTTCGGTAGTAACAAGAGACTCACACTAAAAACCCCTGTCCCCTAAAGGGGAACTTAGGTTGAAGGTGACCTTGAAGCTGATAAATATTCTTAAGTTGAAGTGGAAGATATATTGTTTGGATTTATACAATAGTACCGCTCCTTCTCCATAAGGAGAAGGAGGTGGAGGATGAGGTTATGGACCCGGCAAAGAATAACTATTAAGATTTCGGTGCACAGTTTCCCTATGGCGAAGCGAAAGGAACTCTTGTACATCCAGTAATTTTCTATTCAGCAAATCAGTAACTAATAAATATGAAACGATCATTTGCCATTTTAATTTTAATTTCCCTTTTTGGCTGCAACAAGTAATCCTTCAGATAAAAAAGGAGAATCGATGTACAAAACCATAGGAACAATTGAAAAGTTTGACGTAGCATTGGATAATATTATTTCAGCCAATGCCAAACCAGAAATAATTGCTGAAGGTTTCGAATGGAGTGAAGGACCTCTGTGGGTTGAAAAACACAACATGCTTTTATTTAGCGATGTTCCGATGAACACAATTTATAAATGGACAGAAGCAAAGGGAAAAGAAGTCTATCTAAAGCCTTCAGGATATACAGGCACTGAGCCATCTTTATGTAAAGAGCCCGGCAGCAATGGTTTGACATTTGACAGAAACGGGAATCTTGTTTTATGTCAGCATGGCAACAGGCAAATGGCAAGAATGGATGCACCCCTGGAAAAACCAGAAGCAAAGTTTATAACTCTTGCTGATAAATATAATGGCAAAAGATTTAGTAGCCCGAATGATGCAGTATATAATAGTGCAGGAGAATTATTTTTTACCGATCCACCTTATGGATTGCAAACACAGGATGATAGCGATGCTAAAAAAGAAATTTCATTCAACGGGGTGTACAAAGTAAAGGCCAATGGTGAAGTTATTCTGTTGGTTGATTCTATCACCAGACCCAATGGAATAGCATTAACTCCGGATGAAAAGAAACTGATCGTTGCCTGCTCAGATGGAGCTCATCCTAACTGGTACATTTTCGATATTAGTGGTGATTCATTAATCAATGGAAAAATTTTTTACAGTGCAGCGGAGGAACTTAAAACTATGAAAGGATCTCCCGATGGATTTAAAATTGATAAAAATGGAAATGTTTTTGCCACAGGACCGGGCGGTGTTTATATTTTTAACAATGAAGGGAAAAAATTGGGTATGATCAGGTTGAATGATGCGACAAGTAACTGCGCCTTGTCACCGGATGAAAAAACTTTGTATATCACAAATGATATGTTTTTGTTACGTGTTAAACTGAGAGATTAATTTCCTGCTCATCATGAAAAGATATTTCTCATATATATTTCTCATTCTTTTATGTGTCACATCTTTTGGGCAGGATTCACTTTATAAGCTTGGGCCAGATTCCAAGCGAAAAGATGGAATTCCTAAAGGAGTTGTTACAAAATATGAATGGCAAAGCAAGATGTATAATAATTTCCGGGAATACTATGTGTACGTTCCTGCCCAATACGATTCAACTAAACCGGTGGCATTAATGGTTTTCCAGGATGGCCATGCTTATGTAAATGACAGCGGTGACTTTCGGGTTTCTATCGTTTATGATAATCTTATTTACCAAAAGAAACTCCCCGTCACCATTTGTTTATTTGTAAACCCCGGTCACAATTCAAAAGATTACCCGGAGAACCGCTTCCGTGCAAGTAACCGTGCGGATGAATATGATGTGCTTGATGATCGGTATACAACTATGTTAATGGATGAGATCATTCCTGAACTAAAAAAGAAATATAATATTAGTAATGATCCAAAGATGCATGGGATAGGTGGCTTATCATCAGGAGCGATCTGCGCTTTTACTGCTGCATGGGAACACCCGGAATATTTTCATAAAGTACTTAGCCAGATTGGAAGTTATACCAACATTCGCGGCGGCAATAACTATCCATCTATTATCCGCAAACATAAAAAGAAGGATATAAAAATTTTTATGCAGGATGGAAGTAATGACCTGAATAATGAACATGGCGATTGGTGGCTTGCTAATCTTGAAATGGAATCTGCATTGAAGTTTAAAGGATATGAATTCAGATTTGAAAAGGGAAGCGGAACGCATAGTGGTAAACATGGCGGCGCTATTTTACCCGAATCATTAATATGGTTGTGGAGTGATATTAAAATCAAATAATATTTAAGTATGAAAATATACAGGACAAAAACAGGCATAGTTATAGAAAAGAATGATCTTTTTTATCTGGTTCAAAACGAGAACTGGGATACATTTATTAATGATGATAAGCTTATTGAAAAAATTGAAGATCTTATTCTTGTAGTAAAAAAGAGAGACAACTCTGTTCTTGAAGACATATTACCTCCAATTGGTAGCCAACAAGAACTCTGGGCTTGCGGAGTAACGTATTTAAGAAGTAAAGTTGGAAGACAGGAAGAAAGTAAAGCTTCAGGAGGTGCAGATTTTTATGGAAAAGTTTATGAAGCTGAAAGACCGGAAGTGTTTTTTAAATCCACTCCTCATCGTATTGTTGGTCAAAATGCATTAGTAAGAATAAGAAAAGACTCAACATGGGATGTGCCTGAACCGGAGTTAACTTTGATCGTTACATCATCAGGAAAAATTGTTGGTTACACGATCGGCAATGATATGAGCAGCCGTAGTATTGAAGGAGAAAACCCATTATATCTTCCACAAGCAAAAACCTATGATGGTTGTGCGGCATTGGGCCCATGTATTTATGTTACAGATAAACCGCTTGATAGCAATACGACAATATCTCTTGTGATCAACCGGAATAATAAAAAAGTGTTTGAAGGCTCAATTGCGATCAGCCAGATAAAAAGAACATTGCAGGAACTTGTTTCATTTGTTTACCGCGAATGTAGTTTTCCAAATGGCTGCCTGATCATGACGGGAACAGGCATTGTCCCCGGCAGTGATTTTACTTTAAAAAGCGGGGATGAAATAAATATTTCAATCGATAATATTGGTACATTGAGCAATACTGTTCAATAAATTTTTTTATGCAGCTTGTCATAATTGTTCTTGCCATCGGGTTACAAATATTTCTTACTTATAAAAAGGTCAGCCCATTTCTTTCGTTATTGATCGTTGCATTATTAGCAGGTCTTGCTTTCGGTATGCAGCCAGATACATTATTAAAGGCAGTAAAGACTGGCGTTGGAAGTACGCTGGGCGATGTTCTATTGATCATTTGTCTGGGTGCTATTCTTGGAAAGATCTTAGAGTTAAGCGGCGCTGCCAGCCAGATCGCTAACACACTTATTCGTTCTTTCGGTATAAAAAATATTCAATGGGCCGTATTGCTTACGGGTTTTTTTGTCGGCATACCATTATTTTATAATGCAGGATTTATCATTTTGGTTCCATTGATCTTCTCAATTGCACGAACAGCAAAACTTCCTTTATTATATGTCGCTATTCCAATGGCGGCAAGTTTAAGCACCACGCATTGTTTTTTACCCCCCCACCCGGGACCCATGTTCCTGGTTGGTGCTTTCAAAGCAGACCTTGGTAAAACTTTAATGTATGGTCTTGTTATTTCAATACCTGTAGTAATTATTGCAGGTCCTTTTTTGGGCAGGTTTTTAAGAAGACTGAACATTCCAATTCCTCCCCTTGAAAAAATTGAAACAGAAGAAAAAAAATTACCAGGCTCATTTGAAAGTTTTATGCTCGCATTGTTACCGGTATTATTGATCGCTTTTGCTGTAATTGCAAATACTTTTTTCCCTGGCGAATCCGTAGCGAAGAAAGTGATACTTTTTTTTGGCGATGCCACCATTGCGCTACTGCTTTCAGTTTTGCTTGCCGTTCTTATTCTTGGCATAGCGAAGGGAAGATCAATGCAGAAAGTAATGCAATGGCTGAATGATTCAATAACCGGGGTAGCGGTTATATTACTCATCATTACAGCAGGTGGAGTTTTTAAACAAGTATTAATTGATAGCGGCACGGCAGATTATATTACTTCTTTTAGCAAACAGTGGAATATTCATCCATTACTGTTTGCGTGGTTGATAACTGCATTGTTAAGAGTGGCAATTGGCTCAGCAACGGTTGCAGGAATAACAGCAGCGGGAATTGTTTCCCCCTTATTAGCAACCGGAACAGTTTCTCCTGAATTATTAGTATTAGCAGTGGGAACAGGAAGTGTATTCGGTTCGCATGTTAATGATTCAGGTTTCTGGATCTTCAAAGAATTTTTTCAGATCTCATTAAAGCAAACATTTCTTTCATGGACGGTGATGGAAACGCTGATCTCAATTTTAGGATTGGCAGGAGTGATGGTGTTGAGTATGATTATATAAGAATAGTAAAAAATTTATGCCGCCTTTGTAGTTATATTCCGAAAGATCTCCGTTTATAGTTTAATAAAAATCACCGGCCATAAAAAAGTGGAATTACAGATTGCCAATTAGTGCTAACTTTATTAAAACCTTCCAAAATGAAAAAACTACTGATCGTTCTTATTGTTTTTTCTTTTGCATGCAGTAAGGACGGAGTAAGACGAACTTGTTGGGATTGTGAAGTAACAAGATTAGACCGAACAACTTACTATCAAAAGGTTTGTAATGATGGCACGTATCCAAAATTTAAAGATAGTCGGGGAAATAAATTGAGTTCATATTGTTCACAGTAGTAAAATGATTCGTTAATCAGTTGTTGTTCTCCTTCCCTTTTTTGGTTTTGAAATCAGCAGTTCTTTACTTGCCTCTTAAATTGTGCGCAAAGAGGTTAGTAATAAGATCAAATCTTTTTCTCCAAAGATCTACTGGAGAGAAGTAGTAGCTGTTCTCATGCTACTATTAGCGATTGTTTTTTTTCGCAGTGAAAGAAAAGAATTGCATGCCATTATTCCTCAAATAATAGCCGCAAACACATCGTGGTTATTCGCAGGCTTTTCTTTAACTCTTATTTATTTTTATTTATACGGAGGCATGTATCGAAAAAGCTTTTCGGCTGTTGGTCTGTTGCTTTCATGGAGTGATGCGATAATATTATTTCTGAAAAGAAATTTCATAAGTGTTTTTTTACCGGCCGGTGGCATTAGTTCTCTTGCTTATTCTCCTTCACAGATACGTAAAGCAGGATTCAATAGATCGCAGGTGCACCAGGCAAGTGCATTGTTTGGATTTATTGGGTTGCTAAGTGTATTTATCGCAGGTTTGCCTGTTATCATCTTCACCGTTTTTTATAAAAACCAATTTAATAATGCATGGGTCGGTCTTGTGATCTTATTTCTATTACTTGTTCTTTTATTTATTGCTGCCCGATCTATAAAACAAAAAAAAGGGCTTTATAATTGGATCAGTAAAAAATTCCCGGCTGTTATATCGTTTCTTGACGAAATTTTTTCTTCCAATATAAATACAGGGGAATTTACCAAAGCAACATTTTTTTCATTGGGGATCGAAGTAAGCGGAATACTCCATATCTATATTGCCATGATGGCTTTGGGATTGCCCGCATCATTCACTGCATCAGCGACAGTATATATCATTGCCGTATTGCTGATGATCATTTCCCCATTTTTAAGAGGACTTGGTGCAGTTGAGTTATCTATGGTATTTGTATTGGAACAGTTTGGATATTCTTCCATTCATGCTTTGTCTATTACGATACTTTATCGTGTATTTGAATTTTGGTTGCCTTTGCTGGCTGGGTTACTGGCTTATGCATGGAAAGGAAGAAAACTTTTCCTCAGGATGGCGCCTGCTGTACTAACTTTTTTATTGGGAGTCGTGAACATTATATCAGTTGTGACGCCACCTATCCATCATCGCTTGCATTTGTTAAGAGAATATCTTCCCTTAGATGCAATTCATGCTTCCAATATGCTGGTATTGTTCATAGGATTATCATTGTTAGTGACGGCAGCTTTTTTATTCAGGGGTTTACGAAACGCATGGATCATTGCGTTAGTGTTATCAGTTCTTTCTTTAGTAGGTCATCTTACAAAAGCTCTTGATTGGGAAGAAGCGATCGGGTGTGCTGTTACAATTATTACATTGATCGCAACAGCAAGCCAATACCGGATCCGCAGCAGTAACAAATGGATGCAGGCCGGTTTTAAGACTTCTATTATCAGTATTGTAGCTGTGCTTGTATTTGGATTTATAAGTTTTTATTTTATTGATAAAAAACACTTTGGTATTGATTTTACCTGGTGGCAATCGATATTGTACACATTAAATTCTTTCCTGCTTGTAACAGATAGTTCACTTCATCCCATTACAAGATTTGGGGAGGAATTCATATTGTTTTTGAGAATACTCGGTTTTCTTACGTGGGGATTTCTTTTGTTTACATTTATTAAACCACATTTTACAAAGCAAACGTTTAATGAGTCAAATAAAGAGAAAGCAAAGTTCTTATTGGATCAGTTTGGTAATTCATGTACTGATTACTTTAAACTTTATAAGGATAAACTTTATTTTTTTTCTGACCTCCATGAAGCATTTATTGCCTATCGAATCTCCCGTGGGTTTGCAATTGTTTTGGAGGAGCCGGTCTGTGCAGAAGAAAATAAAATTGATGTACTGAAGAGAATTTGACAGGCACTGCCGGAAAATGGGTTTGAAAACTGCCTTCTACCGGGTGGAAGAAAGCAGCATGCCATTGTTCAAAGAATTGAAAAAAAGCAAACTCATGATAGGCCAGGAAGCAATATTGGAACTAAGCAAATTTTCTTTGGAAGGAAGGGAAAAAAAATCATTTCGAAACGGATTGAATAGTTTACAGAAAAAAGGGTTTACGATCACTACGCATCAGCCGCCTCACAGTAAGATATTTGTTTCAGAACTAAGGAAAGTGTCTGATGAATGGTTGGAAAATTTTCAAAGAGAAGAATTTATTTTCTCCCAAGGCATGTTTGATGAAAGAGAATTGATACAGCAGGATATCATTACTGTTGCAGATGACACAGGAGCTATAAAAGCATTTCTGAATATTATTCCTGATTATGCAGAAGATGAATGTACCTATGATCTCATTCGCAAAACAAATGATGCTCCAGGCGCGGCAATGGATGCACTTATTATTAAACTTATAGAATATGCTAAAGCAAAAGATAAATTATTCCTTAATCTTGGGTTGGCTCCTATGACCGGCATTACACAGCCAGAGAATACGGCTGAGCAGATCATTAAAATAGTAGTTGCTAAAGTAAAACGGTTTAAACATTATCATGGTTTGCGTGAATTCAAAGAAAAGTATGCCACTGTTTGGGAAAATAAATATCTTATTTACGATAACGATTTTGACCTTTTACAATTACCGATGGCGCTAAATAATGTGATGAAACCATGATGAAAAAAATCTTCTTTACATTTCTATTTCCCCTTTTCAGTATCGTCACTCTTGCACAAAAAAGCAAATTGCCATTGAAAGAATGGGATGCAGCTGTGGATAAACCACTTGTTTTTTATATCAGTGGGGATGGCGGTTATACAAGTTTTTCTGAAGATGTGTGTACTGCTATTAATAAAGCAGGATATAAAGTAACGTCACTCAATTCAAAATCATATTTTGACGATAAAAAAACTCCGCAGCAAACTACGGATGATATTGTAAGCTATCTCAATGATCAGTTCAGTAAAAGAAAAGATCAGCAGTTCATACTTATCGGGTATTCATTTGGCGCAGATGTAACGCCTTTTATTGTTGATCTTTTTCCTGACCCGATAAAAAAGAAATTGATAAGCGTAGTATTATTATCTCCATCCACATCCACTGATTTCGAAACACATGTTTGGGATAAGCTGGGAGGGAAAAAGAAAAGGAGCATGGATGTAGTGGCTGAAGTAAATAAGTTAGGAGCAATGAAAACGGCGATCATATTGGGAAACGATGATGCTGATTTCCCAATAAATAGTATCAAGCTTAAAAATTATGGTCACGAATTATTACCCGGCGGTCATCATTATGAAGGAAATACCGATGAAGTAGCAAAGGCGATGATGAAATATTTTTAAGGCAACCTCTTTCAATTTTTTTTGTAGTCCCGTCCAGAATCGAACTGGAATATCAGGTTCCGGAGACCTGCGTACTATCCATTGTACTACGGGACCAAGTCGTTTGATGTTTCGGGTTTAAAGTTTGAGGTTTTAGTAACCTCAAACCTCGAGCATCAAACTTCAAACTATTTGATCAACCCTGCCGCATTGCTCGCAAACACTTTCACGGCAATAGCCAGCAAAATTACACCGAAAAATTTTCTTACTGCTAATAAACCTGCTTTGCCCAATGCTTTTTCTATCAGGTTTAATGAACGTAATACGATGTAAATAACAATAAGATTGATCAATATCGCCACTAAGATCATGTATTCATTTCTATCTGATCTTTCAAAAGTTGCCTTTAATGACATGATCGTGGTTAGTGTTCCACTTCCTGCTATCAATGGAAAAGCAATTGGAACTATTGTTCCTGACGGTGCATTTTTATCGGGTTTAAAAAATTCTATTCCTAACACCATTTCCAATCCCAAAATAAAAATGACGATAGAACCTGCAACAGCAAATGATTTTATATCTACTCCCAAAATATTTAAAAACGGTTTTCCTATAAAGAAAAATAAAACCATTAGGGCACCGGATATCAGTGTTACTTTCCATGCATTAATGCCGCCCATTTTTTCTTTCATCGAAATAAGCATCGGAACGGAACCTACAACATCGATCACCGCAAACAGTGTAAACGTAAGTGTAAGAAATTCCTGGAAATTGAATTGCATAGCCGTTGGTTTTTGCAAATGTAATGCTAATCGTGCCACGGCTTCAAGCCGTGGCACGATTAGCATTAGAAGTTAAATCTTACCCCACCATATCCATTAAAATCAAGTGTATTGAATCCTGCTGTTTCACTGTATTTGCTATCGGAAATATTCCTGAGATCTGCAAACACCTTCAATTTGGTTTTACAAAATGCATATTCGGCATATACATCCAGCAAAATATAACTATCCAATACCACGTTCACAGTTTGAAAAGTCGTTGCATCAAAATATGCATCTTTCCTTTTATCAAACCATGAAAGATTGCTGCTAACAAAAAGTTTTTCAGTAATTCTTATTCCGGCATTTACTCCAATACTATTCTTTGGTCTGCGGATCAAATTAAAATAGGTCGTGTCTTTCCCGTTTTGTACTGTGGTCAACTCTCCATCAACAAAACTGTAAAATGCTTTTAGCGAAATATTTTTCGTGGGATTAAAAGATAGCTCCAGCTCAGCTCCATGATCTTTTTGTTTATCCTGGTTAATATATTGCAATTGATAAGTAGAAGGATTAAAATAAAAGAAAATTACATCCTTCACATCCCGTTTAAATCCTGTGATACGACCGGAGAATTTATTATCAGCAGAAAAATATTGAACACCACCTTCAAAAGTAAAAGCTGATTCGGGCTTCAGCTCTCTGTTGCCAAATTCTGAAGCTAATTGATAGAGTGATGGCGTACGATAACCGGAAGAAACATTTGCAAACAATTTGAATTTTTTGTTCAGCAAATAAGACGGATTAATATTAAACACATAGTTGCTTCCATACACTGAATGAATATTCAAACGGTTGCCTATTTCAAGATTAAATCCTGTTTTCGCATTTATATTCAATGCAGCATAAAATCCTAATTGATTGTGATGAAGGCTATCCTTAGAATATTTTGAAGAATAAGGCCCAAAAAAACCAACTGAAGAATATTCCTGGTCAGTATTGGACGTTCTGAAATCAGCGCCGGCTGTAAGTTTGGATGAACCACTACCAACCGGTGTCGTTATATATGCATCAATAAAATGTTCCATGCCTTTATACGATCCACGGGAATATTTATCAAAACCATTCTGACTTTTTACAGAATCATCTACATATAACCTATCAATATGATTATAATTATAAAGAACATTCAACTTTGTTTTTCCGAATGTGAATTCATTGCGAACTCCCGCCTGGTAACTTTTTTGTGAAAATGTGTAGTCAAGTTCATCAGTGTATGCCCCCTGGTCAATATCACCATCTATTTTATTATAACGGAAGTACGGTTGAATGCGAACATTCTTTGCAGCTTGTATGCCAATTCCTGCCTGCAAACTATTTTGCTGATATGCATCTTTATCTGCCGGTGCAGGACTTATTGTTTCATTAATTCCTTTTGTATCAAAAAGTGAATAAGAAAGGTTGTAGTCAACGATGCGTTTTTTTCCATTTATACCAGCATTAGCTCTTAAACTATTATTACTTCCATAACTAAGCAATGCATTTCCTGAAAATGATTTTACACCAGCTTTTTTTGTAATAATATTTATCACACCAGCGATCGCATCGCTGCCGTATAAGGTCGATTGACTTCCTTTTAAAATTTCAATGCGTTCGATCTGATCAACAGAAAGATTCCTGACATCAAAATTGCTGCCAATGCCACTCGGATCATAGACAGGTACACCATCGATCGCTATCAAAGTGTGTTCAACCTTTGCGCCACGCAGGTACAAACTTTTATCTTTTCCTGCATTGCTATTTGCGCCGCCGATATAAACACCCACTTGTTCTGTCAACAACTGCGACAGATCTTTCCCGCCGCTGCGTTCCAATTGTTCCCTGGTGATGATGGTAACAACCTTTCCTGTTAAGGATGTCTTGTTTGGATACTTGTTTGCTGTAATTACTACTTCATCAAGTAATGATGTGTCTTGTTCCCGACCTGTTGGGACAAGTTGTGCCGATAGCTGACTGCCAATGAATGCAGCAGCCACGATCAAAAATTTCTTTTTCATTAAAAAAGTTTTTGAGTGACTGCTTCCGGTAAATGTTGTTGGTGGGGACACCAACAACGGCGATTTAGAAATATAAAAGCCTTGCGACGATTACATCTCTTGCCTTTCACCCGAAAGCAAAAAATTATTTATGATCTGGCAGGTCTTCTGGCTTACTCCGTTGTTGAAGCCTTCCCGTCTCGCGACAGTGGCATGAAGATTCACAACTTTAATGGAGCTTACAGCTACGGGGATAGCGTCAGATTTTGACTGACTTCCCTTTTAATCTCGTTAATTATTATGAGCCCAACATTCGGAATTCTTTTCAAAGTCCCTTGCGTTGCACTCTTGTACTGCAGAATTTCTATGCAGCAATAATTAACTAAAGAACCAAATCGGAAGCAAATGTAGGAACACAGGTGTTGAATCCAAGAATAATTTTCAACACAGATTTGTCAAAATCTTTTTATTTGAAACCAAAATTCAATGCAATACCACCGGCGAAGTTAAAAGTAGAAGCAGCGTTATAATATCTTCCTCCAAATGCATTGATATCGTTTCCTAAACTATACTTTTCATCCAAAATATTATCAACCGCAATAAACAGTTCCATTAATACTTTGGAATGAAGATGTTTTTTCCAACCCGTCCGTGCTCCTAATAGATTATAAGAAGAAGCATATTCTGTATTAGCATCGTTCAAAGGAATTGGATCTGCATAATAATAATTTACATTTAAGTATAAGCCACGTTTTGTATCAATATCGAAACCCGCGGCTACCACATTTTTGGGTACACTTGGTAATTTCTTTCCGGAATAATCTGCGGTCACCTGTTTGAAATCTTTATAAGAAAAATCATTCCATGTATGACTGATCCAGATCTTACAATTTGTAAAAGATTGATTGGCGTTACTTATTAATTGCCAGGATAAATAACTTTCGATCCCTAATTGTTTTGTACTTCCTGCATTCACAAAATAATCTGCACCGGATGCATCTTTGCGTTGAACAATTGTATTCTCTAATCCAAAACGGAATCCATTTACATCAAGATAAATTCTGCCTGAGTTGAATTTAGCACGAACCCCCACTTCATAATTAATTCCCTCTTCCGCATTCAGATTTGTTGCGATGATACCGGTTGATGGCAACAACTCCGCTGTTGTTGGTGGAGAAAATCCTCTTGCAACACTTGCATATACAGATAAAGGGTTTGCTAATTGTTTCAATACAGCCAGTCTTGGCGCCAGTTCATTATTATATTTTCTTTTTTGTTCAATAACAGGCGAAACGGATAAACGGGTGATCGTTAAATTTTGGGAATTGACACTGAGCCCGGCAGTAATAAACCAACTTCTTGGAAGTTCAAGAGTGGCCTGTGCAAATGCAAGAAATACACGATTGTTTATTTCATCATCCGTTTGCAAAGTATCAGGCTTGCCATTTTTGTTTGAATAAATTCTTACAGAAGAGATCCCTTGTTGAAATTCCACACCTGTTACAATGTTTAGCTTTGTCTGCTCATTATATTTTTTTGTGAATTGAAAAAAAGAACGGCCACCTGTATGAGGTTCATTTGTTCTTCCATAGTTACGGGTAGTTGGATTCAATAACCGGGTTGATGCTCCATAAAATGAGGTGGTGTTTTGCCAGTGTTCAGAAAACTTTTGATTAAAGGTGATACCGACTAAAAATATTTTTTGGTAAATGGCCGCTTTACTTTCAACTGATCCCGGTATTGGCCCTACTGCTGGCCTGGCTGCTCTCGGGTTAGCGTTGTATTCTGAAAGTGTCAGGGCGCCGGGGGTTTGGTAAAACAGATCACCCCAAAGAAAATGTGTAGTGATCTTTCCTTTTTCAGAAACCTTTGCATTGAGGTCCCATGTAAAAACTTTTCGTGAAATTTCTGAATTGTCACGATACCCATCAGATGATAATTGCGAATAGTTTAAAGTATTCTGTACCGCATCAGTTCCCAATCGCAAATTTGTATTCAGGTTATTCAATCCCCAATGCCCGGCACTGAAATCAAATGAAAGCCCCGGGTGCCAATCAGCATGATTTGTTTTTAATAATAATACACCACCAGTGCCTGCGCCATACAAACTGCTGCCCGGTCCTTTAATTACTTCAGCCGATTGAATATTATAAAAACTTAATTGATTCAGATAAGTATTGCCACCCGGATCAGTATAAGGAATATCATTATAATAAGTTTTTACATTTCTTACACCAAATGGAGAACGCAATGAACTGCCACGAATATTCAACCGGTAACTTCCCGGCGAACGTTCTTCCATGCGAATACCGGGGTTGCTGTTTAAGGCCGGTAAAATATTGGTATTATTAAAATGAGATAGTTGTGTTTTATTGATAACAGCGATCGATGCGGGCACCTGCATCAGCTTCCTGTTTTGTTCGTAGGCTTTTACAATTATTTCGTTCAGGGTTTGTGATGAATCCTGCTCAGGCTGTTGAGCGTTTAAAAAAAATAGTTGTGATAAAAGAAGTATGGCTATAATAAAATGTTTCATAAAATCAGGTAAGTAAAGTTAATCGCAATATTCAATATTGTTGTTAAAAACAGATGGGCTAAAGCCCAGATTAAAGAGCAATTATTTTAACCCCGGCCTTAAGGCCGGGGTTAATGAGATACAGATTGATGATGGGCTTTAGCCCATAACTAAAAATTTATGCAGACAATAGAGATTCTTTATCTTCCCCCCATGAAGTCAAATAAACTGAATCTTTTTTCCTTGACGATGATCGTTATCGGGTTGGTAATAGGACTGGGAATTTTCCGTACCTCATCAGATGCTGCCAAAGCCGCACTTACTCCAAACGTTTTCTTTTTTGCATGGGTTGCCGGCGGCCTCATTGCTTTATGCGGTGCGCTGACTTATGCTGAAATAGGTTCCCGGTTGCCGGTTACCGGTGGTTATTATAAAATTTTCGCTGAATGTTATCATCCTTCCATTGCTTTTGCCATCAATTGTATCATTCTTATTTCAAATGCCGCATCACTTTCGGGTGTAGCATTGATCGGGAGTGAATATATTTCACAAATTATTTTTACAACCGAGCCCTCATCTTTTATAAAGGCATTGATCGCTATGTCTGCCATTATTCTTTTTTATGGGGTGAACCTGATGGGATTGAAAATGAGTTCACGAACACAAAATGTTTTAATGATCATAAAGATCGGCTTGGTCGTTCTTCTTATCAGTTCTCTTTTTTTCCCGTCCAATTATGCTTCACAAACTATAACTGCGATAGTTCCCGATCCTTCATGGAATGATTATATAAAATCATTTGGTATTGCCCTGATCGCTGTTTCATTTACTTATGGAGGTTACCAGCAAACCATAAATTTTGGAGAAGAAGTGGAGAACCCACGCAAAACAATTCCCCGCGGCATTTTTATAGGCATACTAATTATTATTGCTCTTTATCTTACTATAAGCTTTGCTTATTATAAGATCATCGGGTTTGAAGAATTGAAAGTTTCGAAAGGCATTGCTGCTATTGTGGCAGAAAAAATGTTCGGTGCACCGGGCAGATATGTTATATCAATTCTTTTGTTTCTTGCGGTGCTTGCTTATGTAAATGTTTTATTGCTCAGCAACCCCAGAGTTATGTATGCAATGAGCATGGATGGAATTTTACCGGCTGCTTTTAAAAAGAAAGAAGAAAAAAAAGATGTGTTGACGGTGAGTCTGACCGTATTTGCAGCTATGTGTGTTATTGTTTTGTTTTTTGCAGATACGTTTGATAAAATTTTAAGTTTTACCATTTTTCTTGATTCGTTTGGAATGGCATTTTCCGCCGCTACTATTTTTATTCTAAGAAAAAGAACAAAGCATCTTGATGGCACGGGCATTTATACCATGAAATTTTTCCCGGTATTGCCTGTGATATTTATTGCTGCTTATATTTTTGTAGCTGCAAACATTGCCATTAGTACTCCGAAGTATGCAATAATTGGTATCGGAGCTATAACACTTTTTATGCTCATCTATTTTATTACACGGGGAATGAAAAAACAAACTACTTAAGATGGATCTTTCCTATATATTAAATGAGCTGGGAGAAGAAAGAGAAAATTATTTTAATGCCGTTTCTCCACCTATCGCACAGACAAGCAATTTTGTTTTTAAAACAGTTGCTGATCTAAGTAAGGCTTTTGATGATGAGATGGGCGGATATCTTTATAGCCGCGGCTTAAATCCCACTGTTGAAATTCTTAGAAAAAAATTAGCGGCACTTGATGGTGCCGAAGATTGTCTTGTTTTTAATAGCGGCGCAGCGGCCATCTTTGCCGGAGTGCTTGCCAATGTAAAAGCAGGTGATCATATCGTTTCTGTAAAAGCTCCTTATACATGGGCGCAAAGAATGTTTGATGTTGTGCTGCCACGATTTGGAGTAACGACTACATATATTGATGGAACCAATACCAGAAACTGGGAACTGGCAACTCAATCTAACACTACATTATACTATCTCGAATCACCCAATAGCTGGGATTTTGCATTGCAACCGATTAAAAGAAGTTGCGGCACTGGCAAGATCAAAAAACATTACAACTTTTATTGACAACAGTTATTGTACACCGCTTTATCAAAAACCAATTGAAATGGGAATTGATATGGCTATGCAAACAGCAACCAAATATATCGGCGGGCATAGTGATACATTGGGTGGTGTTTTAAGTGGAAGCCATGCAATGATGAAGAAAATATTTGATAGTGAATACCTGAACATCGGCAGCGGTATTCAGCCTTTTAATGCCTGGTTGTTGATAAGGGGATTGCGAACACTGCCGGCCCGTATCGACCGCATTACAAAAACCTCTCTTGAAGTTTTGAAATTCTTAAAGTCGCATCCGAAAGTAGAGTCTGTCATTTTTCCTTTGGATGAAGCATTTCCGCAATACCAACTGGCAAAGCAACAAATGGGCGGCGCCTGCGGACTGATGACGATGGTTTTGAAAACACATAAACGTGACTGAGATCGTGAAATTCTGCGAAAGCCTTCAACATATTATGATGGCGGTTAGCTGGGGCGGCCATGAAAGTTTGGTGATCCCTAAATGTTCGGGAATTCCTGTTTCAGACTTTGATCCTTCGAATCCTGAGCATAGGTATGTACGGTTGTATGTAGGTTTGGAGGAGCCGGATTATTTGATTAAGGATATTGAACAGGCACTTCAAAAAATGAATAAATAATTAACCCTCCGTTTGTCAAAATTCAGTCACGGGAAAACCCAATTCTCCTAATTTTGCGCCATGTTTAAAAGTATCGCCGCATCGCTTATCACTTTTTTAATCGTTTTATCTGCAAAGTCGCAGGAAAAATGGAATTTGTTGAAATGCGTTCAATACGCAAAAGCTAATAATATTTCTGTAAAACAAGCTGACCTGCAGATCCGCTTTTCTGATGTTTCCTATAATCAAAGTAAAAGTGCACGGTATCCTTCGTTGAATTTCCAGAACAGTACCAGCTATCGTTTTGGCCGTTCAGAAAACCCTGCAACTGGTGTACTTGAGGATAATAATTTCCTAAGCTCCAGCTTCAGTCTTCAATCGGGAGTTACTTTGTTCAATTGGTTTGTGAAAAAAAATACTGTTGAAAGTAACAAACTGGCAAATGAAGCTGATAAAGCACAGGTGCTAAAAGTGCAGGATGACGTTGCATTGAATGTAGCAGTTGCCTATCTGCAAATACTGCTTGCAAGAGAACAGGCAAACCTTACAAGAGTTCAGATCGGTACTACCGTTGAACAATTAAATAATACCAGGAAACGAGTTGACGCAGGTGTATTACCCGAATTAAATGCTGCGGAACTGGAAGCACAGCTTAGCCGTGACAGTTCAAACCTTATAACAGCAGAAGCAAGTGTAACGACATTTATTTTGCAAATGAAAGCATTGCTTAACCTTGATGCCGGTGCTGCCTTCGATATTGAATCGCCGACGATAGGTAATATTTTTATTGAAAGTTTGGCGGATCTGCAACCTGAGGCTGTTTATGCGCTGGCATTACAAAACCTACCGCAAAATAAAGTGATCGACCTTCGACTCATGTCTGCAAAAAAAGAGGTAGATGTTGCAAAGGGACAAATGTATCCATCGGTAACAGCATTTGGAGGAATTGGTACCAGCTATGTAAATGTAAAAAGGCCAGTAATAGGTCAGGGCCCGGATAAACCTACTGATGCGTATGTAACGATCGGGCCTACCGCTTACAGTGTGTTTTCTCCGTCTTTTATTCAAACCGGCGAAAGACTTACTCCTTTTGGCGACCAGCTAAATACAAATCTCAGTGAGAGCATTGGAATTGGTTTAAGCGTTCCCATTTTTAACGGAAAATCCGCCCGTTCGAACTGGGAAAGAACAAAGCTGCAGGTAAGACAATGGGAGCTGACCAAAGAACTGGATAACCAGACTTTGAAGCAGAATATTTACAGAGCGTATAATGAGGCTACGTCATCTATGCAGTTATACAATTCGGACAAAAAAAGTGTTCAGACTTCAGGAAAATCTTATGAGTATGCGCAAAAAAGATATGACCAGAACTTGTTATCAACATTTGATCTGCTCAATAGTCAGAATAATTATTTAAGAGCGCAGATACAGGCATTGTATTCACAGTACGATTATATCTTTAAGATGAAGTTGCTTGAATTTTATAAAGGACAGGGAATAAGATTATAGTTTTAAGTCTTTAGTTTGGAGTCGTGGAAGAGTTGAATAGAGTTGTTACAGTACAAGAGTCCACCTACGCTAAAGCTTCGGTGGATAAATGCGACGCAACGAAAGCTGAATAGAATTTCAAAAGCTTAGTACATAAAATAAATTTCTATAAAATGAGTAAAACAGTAAAATGGATATTGTTCAGTTTGCTTGGCGTAATTGTCTTGTTGGTAGGTTATAAAATGGTGGCAGGCAATAAAGATGAAGGTTTAAAAGTTTCTATTGAGAAAGCAAGCCGTCGCACAATTACTGAAACCGTAAATGCAAGCGGAAAAGTATATCCAGAAATTGAAGTAAAGATCAGTCCTGATATCTCTGGTGAAATTGTAGAACTGAATGTAGAAGAAGGAGACAGCGTAAAAAAAGGACAGATCCTTGCAAGGATCTTTGCGGATATCTATGCATTACAAAGAGATGAAGCGGCTTCCCGTGTAAATCAGTCCGCAGCCACAGTGGAAAATAGCAAAGCATCACTTGAAGCATTGCAGGCCAACCTTGACCAGGCAAAACAAGCATATGACAGAAATAAAAAATTGTATGATGATAAAGTGATATCACGATCCGAGTTTGAAGGATATGAGGCCACTTATAAATCTGCATTG
Organism: uncultured Bacteroidota bacterium; assembly: GCA_963746915.1. Taxonomy (GTDB): domain Bacteria; phylum Bacteroidota; class Bacteroidia; order Chitinophagales; family Chitinophagaceae; genus VBAS01. The sequence goes on from CAVVDD010000002.1 coordinate 53,779, forward strand.
GCTAATTATAATGCAGCAAAGCAAAATATAAAAGGTCTGGAAGCCGGTGTACAGACTGCACAAACAGGTTTAAGTTCCGCAAATAAAAACCTGGGAAGAACAACTCTGGTTGCGCCAATGAACGGTATCATTTCTTCACTATCAGTAAAAAAAGGTGAGAGAGTATCAGGTAACAGCTTCAGCCTTGGTACAGAAATGATGCGTGTTGCTGATATGAACGTACTGGAAGTAAGAGTGGATGTGGGAGAAAATGATGTGGTAAAAGTTCATCTTGGCGATAGCGCCGATGTGGAGGTAGATGCTTATAATAATAGAAAATTCAAAGGAATCGTAACACAGATCGCAAGCAGTACAAAAGGTGGGGCTGCAAGTGGATTAAGCAGTACAGATGTTACCCAATACGAAGTAAGGATAAGACTGGATAAAGATTCATACAGCGATCTTCTTAATCCCGGCAGACCAAAAAGCTTTCCTTTCCGCCCGGGCATGAATGCCAGTGCTGATATAAAAACCAAGCGCAGGGAGAATGTATTGGCTGTTCCTATCAATTCAGTAACCACCAGGGTGATCGGCAGTGATAAAACGATCGCTGATAAAAAGAAAGATGAAGAAAAAAAGAAAAAGACAGAAGGAAATGGTGACGAAACGGTTGTAGTAAACAGTGATGAACTGGAAGAACTTGTTTTTGTGGTGCAAAAAGACGGTAAGGTAAAAAGAGTAAAAGTAAAAACCGATATACAGGATATTAACTACATAGAAATAAAAGAAGGACTGGCAGAAGGCGATGAAGTGGTTACAGGTCCGTTTAATGCCATCAGTAAGACATTGAAAGATGGAACTGTTGTAAAAGTGGTACCGAAGGATAAGTTATTTGAGGGGAATTAGGTAAACCACGACCTGCCTGCCGGTAGGCAGGTTAACATGATTTAATAGGATTAATAGGAAATTTGGAAGAGTTCCGACGTTTACAGTCGGGACTCTTTTTTATTTAAAGTAATAGTGAAATGAAGATTTGCTTAATTTTATTTCCTCATAATCATTTATAATCCAATAAAATCCTGGTTCATATGTTTGGTATTATCGGCAGCGGAAGTTGGGCAACGGCATTGGCAAAAATTCTTACAGACAATAATCATCGAATTAACTGGCTGGTAAGAACAGAAGCAATGGCTGATTTTATAAGCAAACAAAAACATAATCCTAATTATTTAACTGCCGCTGTTTTTAATACTTCCTTACTTGACCTCAGTACGAGTGTTTCAAAAATTGTTTCTGCTTCTGACTATATTATTATTGCCACACCTTCTGCTTATGTAGCCGATACGTTGAAAGGCTTATCAAAAAAAGATTTGGAGGGCAAGAAAGTTATTTCGGCGGTCAAGGGAATTATTCCGCAGCAAAATATTTTACTGAATGATTATCTCGAAAAAGAATTTGAGGTTGCCCTGACAGATTATTTCACGATCATGGGACCATGTCATGCCGAGGAAGTAGCGGCCGAGAAATTATCTTATCTCACATTTTCAGGTGCTGATGAAGAAACGGCGGCTGAAATTGCCACCTATTTTAAAACCGTTTATTTGAATACGGTAATAAATGATGATATATATGGAGTGCAGTTCGCGGCTATTTTAAAAAATATATATGCACTTGGCGCAGGCATTGCACATGGCTTGAAGTACGGCGATAACTTTTTAAGCGTATTGATCGCCAACAGTGCTGATGAAATGGCCGGCTTTCTTCGCAATGTCGGTATTCATAACATTGAAGTTGGAAAACATGAAGGCGAAGACCCTGTGACTCATAAAAGAAAAGCAAACTATGCTGCTTCGGTTTATTTGGGTGATCTGCTGGTGACTTGCTATTCATTATACAGTCGTAACCGGACTTTTGGAAGCATGATCGGTAAAGGTTATTCAGTTAAAGATGCGCAAGTGAAATTGAACATGGTGGCCGAAGGTTATAATGCTTCGAGGAGTATTTACACTATAAATACCAATGTAAAAGCTGAGATGCCAATTGCTGAAACTATTTATAAAATATTGTGGGAAAAGCTATCTCCGGAGGAAGGGTTTAAATTGATCGAAGAAACATTGGTTTAGACTGCATCAATAAAAAGATCAGCTGCAATACCATCAGCAAAAAGTTTCCCTTCTTTGGTGAGTATTAATTTATTTTCTTTCAAAGTCAATTTACCTGATTCAATGAATTTCTTACTAGCAGCCGCAACTCATAGCTCATAGCTTCTGGTATCTTATTTAAGTCTAATCCTTCCAGCTGTTCTTAAAGAAGTCATGATATATTCATTTACTTTCTGAGATGGAGTTAATATTTCTTTTTCAAAAGGGATCTTATTTTCTGCAAGTGATTCTATATAAACATTGTTATTGGAAATATTCCATTGCCGGCTTTCGTCATTAAAGGAATGAGCGGAAGGGCCGAGGCCAAGATATTTTTTTCCCTGCCAGTAAGAGGAATTATGCCTGCTTCTACGGCCTGGCCGTGCAAAATTGGAAATTTCGTAATGCTCATAGCCAGCATCTTCGAGCCACTGCATCAGTAATAAAAATTGTTCGGCTTGTTTTTCCTGTTGAACATCTTCCTTCTTTTTCTCTTTGATCATTTTGCTCAAAGGAGTTTTAGGCTCAACAGTTAAAGCATAACAGGAAATATGCGGAATATTTAATGCAATTACTTTTTCGACATTCTGTTTCCATTTTTCATTGGATAAGAGTGGATGACCATAGATCAGATCCATAGTGATATTATCAAAATATTTTACAGCCACTTGCAAACTGCTTACTGCCTGCTGTGAATTGTGAGCCCGGTTCATCCATAAAAGATCTTCTTCAAAAAAACTTTGTACACCAATGCTTAAGCGGTTAATGCCAATTTCTTTCCAGCCGGCAAGCTTTTCTTCATTAATATCGTCGGGATTTGCTTCAAGAGTTATTTCAGCATTTTTTGAAATATTGAATGTTTCCCTGATTTTTTCAATCTGCAATCTTAAATCTGAAATCTGCAATATTGATGGTGTTCCTCCGCCGAAATAAATTGTCTCTATCGATTCATTTCCTAAATAGTCTTTTTGAAGCTCAGTTTCTTTCAATAAAGCACCCAGCAATTCGTTTTTATACCGCAAAGAAGTAGAAAAATGAAAATTGCAATAATGACAAGCCTGCCTGCAGAATGGAATATGAATATAAATACCTGCCATCAATTAAAAAGTTTGATTAAAGACTTTCGGCAGGTAAACCTGCCTGCAGAATGGAATATGAATATAAATACCTGCATCAATTAAAAAGTTTGATTAAAGACTTTCGGCAGGTAAACCTGCCTGCAAAATGGAATATGTATGTAAATGCCTGCCATCAATTCAGAAATTTAAATTTTTTTCGGCAGGTAATCCTGCAGCAAAATGGAATATGTATGTAAATCCCGGCCAAATAAAATATTTTTGAATATCCTTTGAATGCCTAATCCCACAAAAATACAAAGCCATCTGCCGGCAGCACTGCTGTTCTTAGTTATTATTTTAATTCAAAATATTTCATTTGGACAAACAACTTATTTTTTAAATGCAAAATGTGTTGATAAAGCCCCTGAATTTTTGAAAAATGAAATTGGCCTTCAAACTGAATTTCCAACAAGACCCGTGTGTATCGATTATGTAAATAAACTCTCTTCATTATTACAGGCAAAAGGGTTTGTAAATGCTTCATTGGATAGTATCTTTTTTGATACAGCATCAGCAAAACTTGTTATCTATCTCGGTCAGCAATATAAATGGGCTCACATAAATACAGCCACTGCCGATCCGGAGATCCTTTCGGCTTCAGGCTGGAATGAAAAATTATTTGCAAATAAGCCGATCAATTTTGATCAGTTAAAAGGTTTCCAGGAAAGAATGCTTGCTTATCTTGAAAATAACGGCCATCCTTTTGCAAAAATTTACCTGGATAGCATTAGTTTAATTGAGGATAGTGTGACGGCAAGTTTAATAATAGATAAAGGACCTAATTATAAAATTGACAGCATCCGCGTATATGGCAATGCAAAAATTTCAAATTCTTTTTTGCAACGCTATCTTGAAATACCCAACGGAAGTATTTATAACAGGGAAAAGATAATACGCATTTCAAAAAAGATCAAGGAACTCACTTTTGTAGAAGAAGAACAACCTTCTACTATGAGTTTGCTCGGCACCGGTTCGGTGTTGAATTTATATTTAAAACAACGACGCAGTAGCCAGGTAAATGCGATCATTGGTTTTTTACCAAACAATGACCAGCTTTCGTCAAAAAAGCTATTGATCACTGGTGAAGCAAATATTAACCTGCAGAACGCATTTGGCGGCGGTGAAGCTCTTGGATTAAACTGGCAACAATTGCAGGTAAAATCGCCACGACTGAATATCTTTTACCGACATCCTTATTTATTCAATTCACCAGTGGGAGTTGATTTTGCTTTTGACATGCTTCGCAAAGACAGCAGTTACTTAAATATTAATCTGAATCTTGGTGCCAGGGTTGTGCTTTCAGAATCGCAATCAGGAAAGATCTTTCTTCAGCATTTACAAACTATCGTCAGCCAGGGAGGCATAAATACGGCATATGTGATCGCAACAAAAACATTGCCTGATATAGCAGATGTTAGTTCACTGGCTCTTGGATTGGAATTTGAAAAAATTAAAACCAATTATCGGTTTAATCCACGAAGCGGTTATCAATTTAATATTGGCGGATCAGGTGGTTCAAAGAAGGTCAAGAAAAATAATGAGATACTTGAGTTAAAAGATCCTTCCGATCCTTCGTTTGATTTTGGGTCTTTGTATGATACAGTGAAACTGAAATCATATCAATTAAGAATGCTGGGTTCAGTGGCAAAATATTTTCCGATTGGAAAGCAAGGCACATTTAAAACTGCCATTAGCGGAGGCGCCATTTTAAGCGATAATATTTACAAGAATGAACTTTTCCAGATAGGAGGTTATAAACTGTTACGTGGTTTTGATGAAGAAAGTCAGTATCTATCACAGTATGCTGTTGGTACATTAGAGTATCGTTATTTGATCGGTCAAAATTCTTTTTTCTTCGGTTTTGTTGATGGCGGCTGGGGAAGAAATAATAGCCAAAGTTCAAATTATACTCATACTTATATCGGTACAGGGCTTGGGCTTGCGTTGGAAACAAAGGCGGGGGTTTTCAACCTGGCATGGGCCGTTGGTAAAAGAGATGATACACCATTTAATTTGCGCCAATCCAAGATCCATTTTGGGTTTGTAAATTATTTTTAGAGAATCTTTCTTTCTTTTCATCCCGATAAAACACTTTAATACTTTTGCGATTCGAATGAAGCATCTCAATCTACTTTTACTTTTTATTTGTTTGTACCCTGCAGCCATTTTTGCCCAGGCAGATTCTACCAATAATCAAACAGATAGCTTGCGAAAAGATTCTTTGAGGCCTAAACCTCATCCAAAAAGAATTATTGATTCGACAAGACTAACGACCGAGGCAATTTTTCGGATCGATAGTTTACATCTTAAAGATTCGCTTCGGGTAATAGATTCTTTGCGATTAGTCCAGCAAGCTTTGGATTCACTGAAAAGAGATTTAGCTAAAAAACAAATACCGATTCAAGTTTTAAAAGAAGGGGATAAGAAGGTGTTTACGGGGAAAGAATATCTTTTTTATTACCTGGTCTTTTTGTTGATTTTGTTTGGCCTTTTGCGAAGAGCTTTTGCAAAATATTTTTATGATCTGTTCCGGGTTTTTTTTAAAACCACTCTAAAGCAAAGACAAACACAGGAACAATTGCTTCAATCGGCGTTGGCCTCGGTATTTATGAATAGTTTTTTTGTTTTATCTGCCGGGCTATATGTAAACTTCATTCTCCAATACTTTCATCTTGTAATTTCTGATAACTTCTGGTTACAGTATGTTTATTGTGTAGGAGCATTAGCGGCTATTTATTTAGTGAAGTTTATTGGGTTAAAAATTACTGGTTGGTTGTTTAACGTTAGCAATACGACAGATTCCTACATTTTTATTGTTTTTATCATTAATAAGATGATGGGTATATTTCTTCTACCTTTTTTGCTTTTATTGGCGTTTGCAAACGATCCTTTGTATAGCTCAGCGATGTTTATTTCATGGGTTGGTCTGGGTTTGCTTCTTATTTACAGGTTTATTTTATCGTATAGCGCAGTACGTAAAGAGGTAAAGCTCAACTCTTTTCATTTCATTTTATATATTCTTGGATTCGAGGTTATACCCCTTTTGCTGATTTACAAGCTGTTATTGCTCATTTTTTAAAAAAAACTCATTAGCTTTGCAAACAATTTAGCCGCACTTGTATGGTAAAAAACGGGAAAGCTGATACCTCAGCTAAACATGTGAAAAAGATTTTAGTTACCCAACCCAAGCCTGAAAGCGATAAATCGCCATACTATGAGCTTTCAAGAAAATACAGTCTTGAGCTCGATTTCCATCCTTTTATCCGCCTTGAAGCGATCCCGGGAAAAGAATTCCGCAAGCAGAAAATAGAGATCCAAAACTATACAGGGGTGATCTTTACCAGCCGGAATGCCATTGATCATTTTTTCCGCACTTGCGAAGAACTTAAAGTAAACGTATCACAGGATACAAAGTATTTCTGCATTACTGAAGCTGTAGCATTATACCTTCAAAAATTTATTCTTTACAGGAAAAGAAAAGTTTTTTACGGGGCTGATGGGTCGAATAAAAGCCTGTTTGATGTTATCAACAAACATAAAAGCAATGAAAAGTTTCTTTATGTATGTTCAGAAAACCAACAGGATAATGAGATCGTCAATTGGTTAAAAAATAATAACTGCGAATTTGTATTAGGGTTTATGTATCGCACCCGCAGCAATGATGTAAAGATCCTTCTTGAGGAAAAAGAATATGATGTGATCTGTTTCTTTACTCCAAGTGGTGTTAAAAGCCTTTTTGACAATCTTCCGAAGTACAGGCAAAATGGAACGGTGATAGGAGCTTTTGGAAGCAATACGATGCAGAGCGGTAGAAGAAGCTGGTCTGAAGCTTGAAATAAAAGCACCGCAACCACAAACTCCAAGTATGGTAGCGGCTTTAGAACAGTTTATCTTATCAATTAAGAAAAAGTAAAAATGAGTTTGGTAAAATAATTGAAGGCACTGATGAGGTGCCTTTTTTATTTGTCTAAAACCGAACTTCACATTCTAATTTATTTCATGCATCAATTCACAAATAAACTTATAGATGAAACCAGTCCTTACTTGCTTCAGCATGCTCATAATCCCGTAAACTGGTTTCCCTGGGGTGATGAAGCATTGGATAAAGCAAAAAGAGAAAACAAACCTATTCTTGTCAGCATAGGTTATTCGGCTTGCCATTGGTGTCATGTCATGGAAAGAGAAAGTTTTGAAGATGAAGAAACGGCCCGGCTTATGAACGATCATTTTGTAAATATTAAAATTGATAGAGAAGAAAGACCCGACCTTGATCATATTTATATGGATGCTGTGCAGGCAATGACCGGAAGCGGCGGCTGGCCATTAAATGTTTTTCTTACCCCTGATGGGAAACCATTTTACGGCGGTACATATTTCCCTCCAAACCGAGCATTCAATCGTCCTTCCTGGCAAGAAGTATTGCTCGGAGTTACGGAAGCTTTTACCCAAAGAAGAAATGAAATTGATACCCAGGCGGAAAATCTAACTGAACATCTTTTACAAGCGAATGCTTTTGGAATTTCATCACCGGGAGAAATGAATGTTTTTACAAAAGAAAAGATCAACGAAGCATTTGAAAATATCATGAAAAACGCTGACAAAAAATGGGGTGGCTTTGGAAAGGCGCCAAAATTTCCCCAGTCATTTGTTATTCAATACCTGTTGCGTTTTTTTTATGCAACTGAAAACAAAGAAGCATTAGAACAAGCACTGTTAAGTATTGATAAGATGATCGATGGCGGCATTTATGACCAGGTTGGTGGTGGTTTTGCAAGATATTCAACCGATACAGAATGGCTGGTACCGCACTTTGAAAAAATGCTTTATGATAATGCATTACTTGTTTCAGTTATCAGCGAAGCATACCAAATAACTAATGATAAGCGATACATAGAAGCAATTGAAGAGACAATTCAATTTGTTCAAAGAGAATTAATGCATCCTGAAGGAGGATTTTATGCTGCTCTGGATGCTGACAGTGAGGGAGAGGAGGGAAAATTTTATGTTTGGGACCATGCAGAAGTAATTGAACTTTTAAAAGAAGATGGAGTGATCTTCTGTGATTTTTTTGATATAAAGCCGGGCGGTAATTGGGAAGAGAAAAATATTTTACAGAGAAAGAAAAAGGAAGATATCTTTTGTAGCGAGAAAAATATTTCTCTGGAAGAATTGAAAAAAATAATTCAAAAAGGGAAAAATGCCCTGCTTGAAAAAAGAAAACAAAGAATCAGACCGCAAACAGATGATAAAATTCTTTTAGGATGGAATGCATTAATGAATATAGCGCTTTGCAAAGCGTTTGCCGCTACAGGAAATGAAGCTTTCAAAAAATTAGCAATAGATAACATGGAGTTTTTGCTAAGAAAGGTTTCAAACAATAGCACTGTTGACTTTTTTCATAGCTGGAAAAATAGTATTGCCAAGCAGCCTGCTTTTCTTGATGATTATGCTTTTTTAATCCAGGCCTTGATCTTGCTACAGGAAATTACAGGTGATACAAATTATCTTGAAAAAGCGAAAATGATAACTGAATATGTGTTGGAAAATTTCAATGATCCAGCTACTGTTTTTTTCTTTTACACTAATACTAGCCAAACAGACGTTATAGTAAGGAAGAAAGAGGTTTATGATGGTGCACAACCATCGGGCAATGCTATCATGGCTGACAACTTGTATAGATTAGGATTATATTTTGACATAGGCCATTGGAAGGAGAAAAGTGTTAAGATGATAAGTTCTTTAGCTAATGCTATCGTTCGTTATCCGACTTCTTTTGGTGGTTGGGCCTGCATTCTTTTAGAGATATCGATCGGTACAAATGAGATAGTTGTTATCTCGGAAGATTCACAGCGTATTCTGACTCAGGTTCTTAAGGAATATATTCCTCATAAAGTAATTATGTCGGCAAAAGAAGGAAGCAACTCTTTTCCGCTTTTATCCGGTAAAGAGAAAAATAGGGAAACGACTCTGTACTTATGTCGGGATTATACATGTGAAAACCCTGTGTCATCAATTAGTGCTTTAATTGATTTAATAAGGCGTAAAGAATTAAAAATTAGTTGATAGCTATACAATATTGCAATGTAAAACCCGTTAGAACTTTTACCTCGTAAATGAGGCTTGTAGACGCAAAAAATAAATATTATCCTTGTGAATCGGTTATACTCAAAATCTTATATTTGTCCTTTACCCTTTAAGTGTATGAAAATGAAAAACCTTTATAGTATTCTCTTGGTGGTGGCGTCAACACTAACGCTAACCAGTTGTGGAATCTTTGGAAAGAAGAATAGCAAGGGAAGTACCCTTCCTAATGATGGTCAGGTGCATGGTATTGCTCCGGGCAGTAAGTATGTTCTTCCAAAACCTCCGGGCATGGTCTACATTCCTCAGGGAACTTTCCACATGGGCCCAAGTGATGAGGATCCTGCTTATGCATTTAGTGCAAGAAATCGTTCTATTTCCATTAGCGGCTTCTGGATGGATGCTACTGAAATTACCAACAACGAATATCGTCAGTTCGTCTATTGGGTTCGTGACTCAGTTACGGCATCTGAATTGAAATATGTGAAGCCAGGAAAAGATGGGAACGAATATGTTGATTGGCAGAAAATGAAAACAGTTAAATGGAACGATCCCAAATTTCTTGAGCAGTTAGGTCAAACAAATCTGATCCTTCCTCCGGATGACAGGATCTTTGGAAGAATTGAGATCGACCCTAGAAAAATGATCTATCATTCAAAAGTTTTCGATCTTAAAGAAGCTGCAAAAAGAGAAAATGCAACTCAACCTCGTTCTAAATTTATTCTTGAAAAGAAAACTCCTATTTACCCCGATACATTGGTTTGGATAAGAGACTTTGCTTATTCTTATAACGAGCCAATGACAAAAAGATACTTTGCACACCCGGCATTTGGAAATTATCCGGTGGTAGGTGTTAACTGGCACATGGCAACTGCATTTTGCGAATGGAGTACACATTATCTGAATTCATTCCTAAATTCAAAAAACAGACCCCAGGAATCAGATTTTCGTTTGCCTACAGAAGGACAATGGGAGTATGCTGCCCGTGGCGGTCGCTCTCAATCAATGTTCCCATGGGGTAACTATTATCTTAGAAATAAGAAAGGCTGCTTAATGGCAAACTTTAAACCTGGTCGTGGTAATTATCCTGAGGATGGTGGTTTCTACACTGTAAGAGCTGATGCATATTGGCCAAATGATTTTGGACTTTATAATATGGCTGGGAATGTTGCAGAATGGACATCATCAATTTTCTATGAAGGATCTTTCACTTTCCAACATGATATGAACCCTGATGTTCGTTGGAATGCAAAAGAATCTGATCCTCCCCTGATGAAGAGAAAAGTGATTCGTGGTGGAGGCTGGAAAGATGTTGGCTATTATCTGCAAACAGGTACCCGCACATATGAGTACCAGGATTCAACCAAGTCTTATATCGGATTCCGCAGAGTAATAGATTTACCAGCTGCACCGCAAAAAGGCCGCAAAAAATAAGAAGTGAACAATAATTCCTTTTGTTTTTGCGTACTTACTTCCAAAACTGACTTATCAAAACGTACAATCTTTAATAACCTATAAAACGAGCCCTTTATGCTATTCTTTAAAACACAGAGAGGTCAGGTAGTCCTCAATTTTATTTTTGCCTTTTTTGCTGCCGTAGTAATTCTCGGAGCATTATTTAAGATCCGTCACTGGCCTTTTGCCGACGAAATGATCACCCTTGGTCTATTATCTGAAGTAATCGTGTTCCTTGTGATGGCCTTCATGGTTCCTCCTCCAGAAGAACCACATTGGCAACGTTATTTTCCGGACATTAATCTTCATCCTGATCTTGATCCAAATTTCAAACCAACGCCACTTACTTTACCCGGTTCAACAGGAAATCCTGCATTGACAAAAATGGAAGATATGTTGTCAGCAGCAGATATCACGCCGGCAAATCTTGGACGTCTTGGTGAAAACTTTAAAAAACTTGGCACTACTGTAGATAAAATGAGTGATGTTAGTGATGCTATTTCAGCGACTAACGATTACTCTACTAAGACACGTGAAGCAGCAGTTGCGCTTACTCAAATGAAAGATGCTTATGTGAGTGCGTCAAATTCAGCTCAGAGCTTTAATGTTGCTGCTGAAGGCACCAAGCAGTTTCATGAGCAAGTACAAGTGCTTACAAAAAATCTTTCTTCTTTAAATACCATTTACGAATTGGAACTCCAGGATACCAACAATCACCTGAAAGCAATGAACAGGTTTTATAATAACCTGGTACAAGCTTCAGATGCTATGTCAGGCAGTGTTGATGATGCTAAAAAAGCACATAACCAGATCTCAACATTGGCAGGCAATCTTGGTAAGCTGAACCAGATCTATGGCAACATGCTTAGCGCAATGCAAGGCAAAGCATAAGAAGAAATAAAGGTTTCGTTTTATAGAATACGAAATCCGTATCCGTGATATTTGTCACCATTTAATAACAAGTCCCGATAAGGTCGGGAAGAAAAACCATAAATGTCATGTCTTTACCTCGTGAACCCCGGCAAAAGATGATCAATATGATGTACCTCGTGCTAACAGCCCTGCTGGCACTAAACGTATCATCTGAGATCCTTAATGCCTTTAAAACGGTTAACAATAGTCTTGAAAAGACTAATGAAGTCGTATCAGCATCTACGAATGAAATAATGGCTTCTTTAAAAGATAAATTGACCGAAGCAGGAGCAGCAGACAAAGCTAAAATCTGGCATCCCAAAGCTCAGCAAGTACAAGAGTATTCTAAACAGATGTACAACTTTATCGATGAGCTTAAGAAAAAGATAGCAACTGGTGCAAAATATGATCCTACTTCAGACAAAGACAAGGGGATTGATAACCTTGATGTAACTACCAGGGTAATGGTTGAAAAAGGGGATGGAAAATTGTTAAGGAATAAATTGGAAGAGTTCAGGAAAAATATCCTGGCTATAGATCCAGAAATTGCCAAGAATTTTGCTACATCCTTACCCATCAATACCGAGATGCCAAAAACAAAGAATAAGAGCAATAAGACATGGGAGGCTGCATACTTTCACATGGTTCCTACAGTTGCAGCTATGACCATTCTTAGTAAGTTTCAGAATGACGTAAAAACATCTGAAAATAAAGTTGTAAGCTTCTGTCATGAGCAGGTTGGGAAAGTAAAAGTTCAACAGGACTCTTATGCTGCATTGGCTATAGCCAACACTACAAATGCATTACCCGGACAAGAAATTGAAATAACAGCAGGTGTTGGGGGCTTTAGCAAAGCTATTTCTCCAAAAATAAATATAGGTGGCCAAAACCTTACTGTTGGAGATGATGGTGCAGTACATTATAAATTTAAGGCAGATAGACTTGGAAGTAACTCAATTCCTGTATTAATTGAATACACTGACCAAAATGGAAACGTTCAAAAGATTACAAAGACCGTTGACTATGTGGTTGGTCAATCCAGTGCAGCTGTTCAGCTAGATAAAATGAATGTGCTCTTTATTGGAGTTGATAACCCGGTAACTATTTCTGGTAGTGGAAGCGTTGACCAGATCCAGGCATCAATAAGCGGAGGCGGAGGTGTTCTTAGCGGTTCAGGAGCTAAACGTACTGCAAAAGTTAGCCAGGAAACAGATGATTGTGTGATCACTGTAAAAACTCCAGATGGGAAATCAACACCAGTTAGATTCCGTGTTCGTTCAATTCCTGATCCTACACCAATGATCGGTCAATACGAAAGTGGAGATATACCAGCTTCTTATTTTAAGAGCCAGGCTGGCGTAAGAGCTTTTGTAAAGAACTTCTTTTATGAAACTCAGTTTAACGTAACAAGCTTTAGAATTACCGGAGATGGTGCTGGCTTCGAAGAAGGAATCGATGAGAAAAATAATACTGGCGCCGTTTGGTCTGAAGCAAGAAGTGTTATCAACAAAGCTCGTCCGGGTTCATACATTTATATTGATAACATTTATGCAGTAGGTCCGGATGGAAGAAGAAGGAAGCTTACACCGCTTATTTATAATTTGAAATAAAAAGAGCATGAAATACAAGATCCTTAAATTTTCAGTTCTTGCTGCGTCCATGATAATCATGGTTAGTGCAGAAGCACAAAGAGGCCGTGGTAGAACTACAAGGAATACTAATCAGCCCGTAGATACAACTAAGCCGAATCAGCAGAGTGTGCAGCAAAACACGAACCCTGCCGCCATTCAACAATACAATCCATATGGGAATATTCCCATTAAGATGGCGCCAACGACAGGAGGGTTTAATGATACTACTCGTGTATCATTAAGAAGAGATGCTGCAACTGAAAGAAGCATGTTTAAGGATCGTATTCCCCTGGATTATGAATTTTTAAGAGCAGACGATGCCTTATATACACAACGAGTATGGAGAGAAATTGATATTCGCGAAAAGATCAATCTGCCTTTCCGTTACCAGGCACAAGATGACAACGGTGATCAAAGATTTATAAGCATACTTGTTAACGCCGTAAGAAAAGAGTTAAAAAATGGGAATGCTTTAGCCTTCAGCGCAGAAGACGATAGATTCACTACTTTTCTTGATTCATCAGCATTTGAGAAAGCAATTGGTGGTGGAGCACAATGCGACACACTTCCGGTATATAATATCCTTGACCCAACTAAGATCGACAGCTTTGTTGTGTCATGTCCAAAAATCAACCCTGATGACATCGTTAAATTCAGGATTAAAGAAGAATGGATATTTGATCGTGAAGCTAGCCGCATGTTTGTTCGTATTCTTGGTATTGCTCCTTGCAAAACACAACTTGCTCCTGATGGAAAAACCGAAAGAGGTGTTTCGCCTTTGTTCTGGATATATTATCCTGATCTTAGAGCAACGCTTGCCCGTTATGAAGTGTACAATCCAAAAAATATGGGTGTAAGCCGTATGACATGGGAAGAATTGTTTGAAGCAAGAATGTTTAGTAGTTATATAATCAAATCTACTCTTGATAATCCGATGAACAAGTATCTTAGAAACATGATCAATGATCCGATTCTTCGCTTACTTGAAGGTGATAACATTAAAGATAAGATCTTCAATTACGAACAAAATCTTTGGCAGTACTAAGAAGCATCCTAGTAAAAATACTAATAAGCAGCCTCGTCTAAAGCGGGGCTGTTTTTTTTGTTTCAACAATTATTTTTTGAGTCTTTATAAAATAAAAAATACCCGATAACGGGTATAGGAAATGTCAATAATTGTCGTACTTTTATTTCGGTTTTTCATAGGATATTGGATTTTAAAAACGGGGCTGGATTTCTATCCGGGCCCCATTTTTTTTAGTTCATTAAGTAATATTGCGGCTTTTGTTTTTCCAATAATCTTTGAGATCTCACTTACATCTTTCTCTCGTATATTTTTTACAGATTTAAATTCCTTTAAAAGCTTATTTGCAGTTTCTTTCCCAATGCCTTTTACTTCTTCTAACTCATTTTTAAATACACCTTTTGCTCTTCTTTTGCGATGATGAGTAATTCCGAAACGATGCACTTCATCACGAATGTTTCGAATAAATTTCAGGCTTTCGCTATCGTAAGGAAGTTTTAAGGATTCGTGATCTCCGGTAAAAAAGATCTCTTCTACATTCTTTGCAAGTCCTGCTAAGGTTGTTTTACCTGTTACATTTAATTCGTGCAGCGCTTCTGCGGCAGCACTTAATTGTCCTTTGCCTCCATCTATGATCACAAGATCTGGCCAGGATAATGATTCTTCTAAAACTCTCTTATATCTTCTGTAAACGGCTTCTTTCATCGTAGCAAAATCATTTATGCCCTCAACAGTTTTTACATTAAAATGCCTGTAATCTTTTTTACTTGGTACCCCATTTTTAAAACACACCATTGCAGAGACCGGGTACGATCCCTGGAAATTGGAGTTATCAAAGCATTCGATATGAAATGGGATTTGCGATAGCCTTAGATCTTGCTGAACTTGTTTTAATAGATCGAGTTTATCGGTATTCTTTTTATCCAGTTTAAGCCTTTGCTTATTTTTTAGCTCGTCAATAAAATACTGAGCATTTTTTTCTGACAAGTCTAAAAGTTTCTTTTTATCGCCTCCCTTAGGAACAGTTATTACGATCTCATTTTCGGGGTATCTGATCGTGAATGGTACAATGATCTCTTTTGCTTTACTATTGAATGTGCTGCGAAGCTGTGCAACTGCAAACGCAAGAATTTCTTCTTCCGTTTCATCCAGGAAATTTTCAGTCAGGATCGTCTTTGTTTGCACAATGGTACCATTTTGAACCATCAAATAATTGATATAGGCTTTTTCCTCATATTTCACAATGGAGAAAATATCCATTTCTGATAAGCGAGGATTAGCCACTACAGACCTTGACTGGTAGTTTTTAAGAAAATCTATCTTCTTTTTAATTAGCTCTGCTTTTTCAAATTCCATTTTTTCAGCAAGGCCTTTCATCTCATTTTTAAAATGATTAATGACCGGGTTAAGATTTCCTTTCAGAAGATTTTTTATTTGCTGTATGCCCTCTTTA
The DNA here is from genome assembly GCA_963746915.1 of uncultured Bacteroidota bacterium. Lineage (GTDB taxonomy): Bacteria > Bacteroidota > Bacteroidia > Chitinophagales > Chitinophagaceae > VBAS01. The sequence goes on from CAVVDD010000002.1 coordinate 69,573, forward strand.
TAATCCGCTTCATTTTGTAGAGCCTCACAAGGGCCCTTACAATTCCCTAAATGATATTCAAGGCAAACTTTAAATTTCTTTCGCTCAATATTTTTTTGAGTAAGATTTAAAGCACAAGTTCGAATAGGAATTGTTTGCCGGATAAATCCCAGTAACTCTCTTACTCTATGCACTGATGTATATGGTCCCAGGTATTCAGAGCCATCTTCAATATGTTTACGGGTAAGAAAGATCCTGGGGAAAGGCTCGTTTTTAATAACTATATAAGGATATGATTTATCATCTTTAAGATTGATATTAAATCTTGGTTGAAAGTTTTTGATCAACGAATTCTCAAGAAAGAATGCATCTTGTTCAGAATTTACAATGGTAAATTCGATGTGATGTATCCTGCTTACAAGTTCATGGGTCTTATAACTGGTAAGATTCTTTAAAAAATAGGAACTTACCCTTTTTCGAATGTCCTTTGCTTTACCTACATAAAGTAATTCATTCTCTTTATTGTAATATTTATAGATCCCGGGATTGCGGGGTAATGTTTGTGCAATATTCTGAAATTCGGAATTAGTCATCGATCCCAATATTAAATCAGGTCAGCATGCAAGATCATTGCCAGACCACTTTTGTAAAACGAGTTTTATCCGGTTGCTTCTCTTTTTCTATAATGCTACCGATTGAAAAATATTTGTCTATTTCCCAAAAAAGTTTTTGTTCAACAGTGCTATCTTTCGATGGTATATACCTGTCTATAAAAATACTTTGCACTTTGCCACTGGAAACATCAGACAGTGCAATAACAATTATTTGTTTTTGTATTTCAGCATTTTCCTTTTTTGCGGTGGTCGTAATGTTAAGTGTTTCCTGTTCGGCATCTATCAATCTTTCTTCCATATAATTTTCATAATAATTTTTATCAGCAATTTCCGGTAAAGAGAGAAATGGGGCGGCAAATTTCCTGATCTCTTCCCGCTTTAGATAGGTCGTATCGGTAGTATTGTCGGCGGTTTCATATTTAATTATGCCGTAAAGTGACGAATCAAGGTGGTTAAGCTGCCCTTTTATGATTGACAAAACAGAAATAGGCGGTTCTTGTTTTGCTTCTTTTTTTCCTTTACAGGCTGTAAATAGAATAGCTATAAGAGCCGGAACGATTAAATAGTTTTTCATGGCATAAATTTAAAGGGAAATAATGTGCTGAAAACAATTATCCCGATCCCACATATGGCGGGACCGGGATAATTTAGCGAAAATGTGCAGTTAGTATTGCTTACTTTTTATTGTTGAGGGTAGCTCCCACTTTCAACCCCACAGCGTATAATTTTTCTTTTACAGATAAAGCACTCACGAAGCTGGATAAATGCTGGTAACGTAGATGCGGTCCAACCTGCCAGTTGATCCTGCCGGTAGAATATGCTACAAATGTCCCAACACCCGTGCTTATATTCCAGCGGCGCATAACGTCAGGGAACTTTGCATAATTTTTATAATCACTGGAAATTACATAAGCCCGATCACCAATAACATAAGTTGGCTGTATAGTACCGCTGATTCCCCATTGAAAATTTTTATTATTAGTTAGAATTAATTCAGCTCCAATCGGAACAGCTACCTGGAAATAAAAATTCTCCAACCAATTTGCTGAAGTGCCACTATTCCGATAATTACTTAAAGTTGCTAAAGAGTCCACAACTCCATAACTACTGGTTAAAGCCACGGTTGCTATTTCAGTAGGATGCGAATAGGCCAGAATATCATAACGATTAATATTGAACTGTAAACCGGTTGTTAAAGAAAGTTTCTTATTCATTTTGTATTTCCCTTCAATTCCGAACTCAAGACCCATACCAGGCTTGTGTTTTACTATGTTGTTCAGATCGATCGTTGGTACATAAAACCCGCTGCCGGCATATACGTTTTTATTTTCTTTTAATTTTCTATAACTGACAGTTGGTGTAAAATATACCTGGGCAGTAATTTTTGATTGCTTCTTAGGATTTCCCAGCAAAATGTTTTGCGAAGCAATCGCTGAAATAGCATCGTTGATCCCTTTTTCTGTATTCTCACTCATAGTGCTCTGCACTGTTATCTTTTTTTCATTGGTAGCTATATCATTAACTAATGCATCTTCTGTATTAAGAAAAGCGGTTTGTTTTAAAAGATTCAGGTCAGTGGAAAGTGGCGATTCATCGGGATTTTCAGTTTTATTGGAAGTATTTGACTCAAAAGCATCACTATAAACGTTATTGCTTAAGTTATTACCCAAAACCTCATTTGATTGCTTATTATTTTCTGCAGGAGTTTTAAAAACGGGACCATCTATATATAACTCTGTAAGATTAGTTGTCTGCTGATCGGCTGGCTTTATTTTATTTATTGCAGGTGTAAATGTTTTTGTTTCATCCGAAACAGTCGAAAGAGTTTGTTTTTGACTGCTATTTTTAATTGAAATATTTTTCTGATCAGTTAAATTATTTCTTCCTTGATTGTCATTATAAATGATAATAGAAACAATGGAACCCGTAACCAACAACATAATAGCTGCAGTAAGGCCATACCATCTGCGACGAGTGTGTAAAGAAGAGTGAATACCTTTCCAAACCTTTTCCGAAGGGTACATCCGGTATTGATTGGCATTATCTCTCAACAGCTTCTCAAAATCCCCATTATTGAATTGTCTCTCCATAAACCAGTCAGTAATTTAGGAACGGATTAAGTTTTATCTGCTGCCAGCCAAAGCAATCCATTCTGGTTGTTGCCTTGGTTTTTGCAAAATCTTTTTTCTTACTAAAATATCTTCAAGCATTGCCTTCGCTCTTGTATACTGGCTGCGGCTAGTGCTTTCTTCTATATCCAGCATTTTTGCAATTTCACGATGACTATATCCCTCTACTGCATATAAATTAAGAACTGTTCGATAACCCATTGGCAACACCCTGATACATTCCACTACTTGTTTCGCCTGTATGATCGATGGCACACTTTCTTCTCTTACCTGGACACCAGTTGCATGAATTATATCAACACTGTCATTGAACTTCTTATTTCTCTTTAGGATATTGATACAGGTGTGAACGATTATTCTTCTGATCCAGCCTTCAAAAGCTCCCCGGTTTTCAAACGTATGCATTTGTAAAAAAACCTTTATGAAACCTTCCTGCAGCATATCCTCGGCATCTTCCCGGTTATGGGCGAATCGATAGCAAACAGCCAGCATTTTAGGACTGTATTTATTGTACAATTCCCGCTGAGCAGAAGCGTCGTTTTTCAAACAGCCTTGTAAAATGGCTTCCTCGGTCATAATTTCCTTTGGTTGCCTGTAAATTAGACAATTTTTGAATTCAATAGCTGCACAGTTTTGTAAATTTTAAGAATGTAAAATCCCCACCCCCTCTTTTCCACAACAAAAGAGAGGGTGGGGGTAAATATCAGGTTTAAAATGAGGTTCGGAGGGCAATTACATAGTTTCTGCCGGGGGCGGAAAATCCTGAAGCAAAATACCGGTAATTCCGATCAAGGATATTTTCAATGGCGAATTGAACCTGTGTTTTTTTAGTTATGTAAAAGCTGTTACGCCAGTTCAATGTAAACCACGAAGGCATGCCATCCGGAGTGGCATATTGTTGGTTGTCTTCCCCATCAAGATTATAATCTTCAATTTTTTTCCATCCATTAAACAGAACATAGCCTTCGGTTTCAAATCGTGTATGATTATATTTCAATGAACCTTTTCCAAAAACCGGGGGAATATGATCCTGCGGGGTTTTTGTTCCATTTGGATTTTTAAATCTTCCATAAGTATATGTAACGGTTCCAAAGAATGAAAGCTGTTTTGTAAGATCAACAGTGATGTTTGTATTAAAGCCATAGGTATATGCCTCCTTTATATTCCTGTTAGCATAAACTGCACAGGTAACACCATTGTATAAAATAGAATCTTCTCCATTTAATTTATAAGGTGCCAGACCAATTGCATTTTTAAACAAAGTATAAAAACCAGTGATATCAAATTTTATCTTTTCTGCAATTGTTTGTGAAATTCCGATATCAAGATTGTACGTATACTCAGGTTTAATATCTGCATTTGGAACAACTACTCTTTTCAATGCTGTGCTTGATTCAAACACCCTTGCCAGATCGTCAATATTCGGATTTCTAAAACCCGAAGCCAAACCAAATGTGAGCCTGAAATCTTCAGTTGGTATATAGACAAGACCAAGATTGCCGGTAACTGCAAAATTGGTTTGTTTGATATCTGTAACCGGAAGATTGAAAAATGAATTATCGGCAATAGTTGAATGAAGATCTACTACCTGGAAACGAATTCCATCATTCAAAACCCATTTATTATTTTTTAACTTAAGCAGGTGTTGGGCATAAATGCCAAAGTAATTCATATTGTTATCTCCATTGGGATATCTTGTATCCAGTTTGCTGACAGCCCCAGTTGTAAGGTTTGTTCTTGTTGCTGTTGATGTAAGATCATTCAACTGTCCGTCTGCCCCGATAGTAATTTCATTTGCATTCCATTTTTTTCTTGCATCAACTATAAATCCCCAAATATTCAGTTTTTCAACGCGGCTATCAAATCGATCATAACGCCGATATTCTCTTTGCTGCCGGCTCTCTTCAATGTTTTGATAATTTACGTTTGCTCTTAATTGGTTAAAAAAACCTGACGAAGAAACGTTGATCTCATATGAACCTAACAATCTTTTCTGTGGCCCGTAAAACCATTCCGCATAACGGAGGGTAGTGCCAAGGGCTGCACTCATATATCTTTTATCCTGTAACCGGTCGTATCTTGGTACATCTGTTGAATTCGAGAATTGAAAATTTAAACTATGCGAGACCTCTTCCTTTGGTTTAAAAAGAAATTTCTCCATTATATCCCATTGCTTGTATCCGGAATACCGTTGAATACGGTTGTCATCGTTCGCAACTACATTATCAACGCCGCCATCGATATTGATAAATGAATCCCTGCTGCCAAAGCCAGGATATTTGTCATGATAGTCATTTCCCATTTTCATATCGCCAAAATAGCTATAAGTGAAAGACTGAAGCCAGGCGAATTTCTTTCCGCCTATACTTATATCAACGTGGCCGGTCTTTTCACTATTTGCAGAACTGTATCTGCCGAATAAAGCCCCGTCAGCTCGGGTTTTACCAGTAGTTGAAAGCAACGGAGATTTTGTACGTAAATGAATAACTCCTCCCAGCGCATCGCTTCCATAAAGCGTAGAAGCAGGGCCATACAAAACTTCTACTCTTTCCAGCATATTCTGATCTACTGTGATCACATTTTGCAAATGTCCTGCCCGGTAGATCGCATTGTTCATTCTTATTCCATCCACTACTAATAAAACACGACTAGCTTCAAAGCCACGTATAACCGGACTACTACCTCCTTGCTGACTTTTTTGTACAAATACATTACCTGTGTTTATTAGCAGGTCACCTGTGTTTTGAGCATTGATGCCTGCAATTGCTTTGGCGGTTATAATATCTATCTTCTGATTTACATTTCTTTTTCTTTCTGAAAACTTGTTGGCAGAAATAACAACTTCACTCAATGTCTTTTCCGTCAAAGTATCTTCCTGGGCATTAATATATAAAACTGCATACAGCAATGCTGTAAGCACTAGAATTTTTTTCATTAATTATTTTTGATTACAATTATTAAATAAGACCTTCTAAGCTATTGTCATCATGCCTGTGGCGGTGGAGTAGGGATATTTATAAATGGAATGGATATGTCTAGAAGGATAGGGAAAGAGCAAGTGTTGTTTTGACCGGCTATTATGACTTGGGCAAATGATACATTTATGCAGGGAGATTGTAAACATTGGAAAAGTTGTCCCAATAATTCATTTTCATTTTTATCATCAGTATCTTTTTCTAAAAGATTATTTAAAGCAGTTTCCTCCGCATCAAAAAGACCAATAAAAAAATACAAACCATTTTTTTCGGAAAATGATTTAACATCAAACAATTTATCTCCTACAATAATTTCTTTATTGTATTTCACCCATGTTACTTCATCCTTGGGAACAGTTATAGTATGAAGAAACTCTTTTTCTAATTTTTCTTTCATTTCATAACGAATCATCTGCTGTTTAACCAGGAAGAATAGAGTAAATAAAAGAGGAATAGCTCCAGTAAGAAGCAGAAAAAAGGCTGATATTTTTTTTAAAGAAGCGTTCATTTTTTTAAACCATCATTTTTGCGATGGCGGTGGAGATGGCCTTTTCAGGCTATCAATTGGATATTGTGCTTCCAGGGCATTCATTACTGATTTTGCCCAATCATATAACTTGGTTTTTTCTTCTATTGTGAGAATTGCATCCTTATGTGTCCATGTATAAGAATCAAGAGGCATTTCTTCTTTCTTTACTAAATCAATCGTTTGCTCCATTCTGCGATATTGAAAACGGGGACGCCTCGTAGTGTATTCATCAAAATTCAATTCTTTTTTTCCATCTTTTACATGATTTGCCAACCACCATGCAACTGGTTGTATATTATAATACCATGGATAACGAGTGTTGTTGCTGTGGCAATCCATACATGCTTTGTCAAGAATTGTTTTTACATCTGTAGAAACAATATATTTCTTAGAGATCGCATTTGGCTGATCACCTGTGTTAATATTTTTTTCAGGGCGAAAAAATTGAATAGCTATTAGTGAAATTAGCAATAGCCATCCGATTGTTTTAAGAACTTTTTTCATGCAGTTTTTTTTAGTTGCTAAATTAATATATCTCCCGTCATTTCCTTGGGAATTGGCAATTGCATCATAGTAAGTATTGTTGGGGCAATATCACCTAGCTTTCCCGGTTTTATTTTCCCTTTCCAATCCTTATCAATTATAAAAAATGGTACAGGGTTCATTGTATGAGCCGTATTTGGAGATCCGTCTTCATTGATCATATAATCTGAATTACCATGATCGGCAGTAAGAAAAGTAGTATAACCGTTTTCTAATCCTGTTGTGACCACCTGTGATACGCAATTATCAACTGTTTCTACGGCTTTAATGGCGGCTTCCCATATGCCGGTATGACCAACCATGTCGGCATTCGCATAGTTCAGGCAAATAAAGTCTGCGGTCTTATTTTTTATTTCAGGTAATAATGCATCGGTTACTTCAAAAGCACTCATCTCTGGTTTCAGATCATAAGTGGCAACTTTTGGCGAAGCGATCATAATTCTTTTTTCACCATCAAAAGGTTTTTCTCTTCCACCGCTAAAGAAAAAACTTACATGCGGATATTTTTCCGTTTCTGCTATGCGGATTTGTTTCAGCCCGTGTTGTTCCAAAATTTCACCGAGAGTATTATTCAAATTATCTGTTTCAAAGATCACATTGACATCTTTGTAAGTTTTATCATACTCGGTCATCGTTGTATAATGCAATGAAAGCTTTTTCATGTCATGATCGGGCAGATCTATTTGCGTAAGCACCTGTGTTATTTCGCGGCAACGGTCTGTACGGAAATTAAAACAGATAGCCACATCGTCCTCTTTTATTTTCGCAAGTGGTTGCTGATCTTCTGCAATAATCACCGTTGGTTTTATAAATTCATCAGTTACATTTTTAGTATAAGAATTTTCAACAGCTTCAATTGCATCCGTTGCTTTTTCACCAACACCATTAACTAAAGCATCATAAGCAAGTTTGATCCTTTCCCATCTTTTATCCCGGTCCATTGCATAATAACGTCCGCTGACCGAAGCAATTTTTCCAACAGAACCATTTAAATGTTCCTGCAATTCTTTAATGAATCCTAAACCACTTTTCGGATCACAATCACGGCCATCGGTAAATGCATGTATAAAGACTTCGCTTAATTTTTCTTTTTTGCAAACGTCAGTTATAGCTTTCAAATGATCAATATGCGAATGCACACCACCGTTGCTTACTAATCCTAAAAGATGAAGTGGTTTATTATTCTTTTTCGCAAAGCGGATAGCGTTTAGCAATATTTCATTTTTCGCAAAAGAGCCGTCGCGAACTGCTACGTTTATGCGTTGCAACTCCTGGTAAACAACACGACCAGCACCAAGGTTCAAATGACCAACTTCGGAGTTCCCCATTTGACCGTCTGGCAGGCCTACTGCTTCTCCACAGGTTATTAATGTTGTGTTTGGGTATTTTGAGTAAAGTGACGAAACAAATGGCGTTTTGGCATTTTGAATTGCATCCGCAGATGCCACCTTTCCGAGCCCCCAACCGTCCATTATTATCAGAATTACTTTTTTTGCTGCCATTATAGAAATTTAACAGTGAGAAATGCGTTCATATTCAAGGTAAAAATGGCAACAAAGCTAAGTGTTTTAACGTAACCGCTCTGTAATCCCATTGACATGTAGTAACTTAGCTTTTGGAAATGATGTGACGGACTGTGGCATGTTTTTCGATTAACTACTATGAAAACTAAATAAAATGAAACGAGCACTACTCTTATTACCTGTTTTTTTTATTGCAATTTCTTCCTTCGCACAGGCAGGAATAGATGACGTAATTTCTGCTATGAAAAGCGGGAATGCTTCAGGTGTTACGAAGTATTTTGACAACTACGTTGACATTACGATGCCTGATAAAAGCAGTAACTACAGCAAGAGCCAGGGCGAACTTATTATCAAAGATTTCTTTACCAATAGTGGAGTAAAAAACTTTGATGTGAAACATAAAGGCAATAATGATAACGGCGATTATTGTATCGGTACACTGCAGACCAAAAATGGAAGTTACCGGACAACAGTATATATGCGGTTAAAAGGCAACAAACAAGTAATACAGGATATTCGGATCCAGCAATTATAAAACCTTGAGTAAATCTTTAAAGCCCTGCCATTTTATGGCGGGGCTTTTTTAGTTTTGGGCGATGGAATTCAACAACCAATTTTATCACTTGATCGATGAAGCGCTAAAGGAAGATGTTGGCGAAGGAGATCATTCAACTTTAAGTTGTATACCTGCAAATGCGAGAGGGAAGGCTATCCTAAAAATAAAACAGGATGGTATACTTGCGGGGGTTGAAGTGGCAGAAAAAATTTTTACCTACAAAGATCCCGGTGCAATTTTTACAACATTAAAAAAAGATGGAGAAATGATGAAGGCGGGGGAAATGGCGTTTGAAGTGGAAGCGTCTGTTCAAACCATATTACAATGTGAAAGACTTGTATTGAATTGCATGCAACGGATGAGTGGGATCGCAACATTGACCCGGGAGTATGTTGACCGGTTGTATGGTCATAAAACAAAATTGCTTGATACAAGAAAAACAACTCCAAACTTCCGGCTGCTAGAAAAGGAAGCTGTGAAAATAGGAGGTGGAGTAAATCATCGTTTCGGATTGTATGATATGATCATGCTGAAAGATAATCATATTGCTTATTGTGGCGGGATTGAAAATGCAATTAATGAAGCCTGGAAATATTTAAAGAAAAAAAACCTGGATCTGAAAATTGAAATAGAAACAAGGAATCTTGAAGAAGTTCAAAATGTGATTGCAGTGGGAAAAGGAAAAGTGTCGCGGATCATGCTGGATAATTTTACACCAGAACAAATTACTGAAGCATTGAAATTGATTGGTGAAAATTTTGAAACGGAAGCAAGTGGCGGCATTAACCTTGATAATATTGAAGATTATGCAGTGACAGGAGTTGATTATATAAGTGTGGGTGCATTGATACACCAGGCACGAAGTTTAGATCTTAGTTTGAAAGCTGTAATAATTTAAGCAATGAGCAAAAAAAATAAACCCGATAGCCGGGGATTTGTATTTAGCACTGATCCCAATTTTAAATTTGAAGAAGAACATCATTCCGATGAAACATTATTACCTGCACAACAAAAACTAAAGGTGAGACTAGATACAAGACACAGGGCCGGCAAGGCGGTGACATTGGTTGAAGGCTTTATCGGTAAAGAAGAAGATCTTGAGAATCTCGGAAAAAAATTAAAATCATTTTGTGGTACCGGCGGTTCAGCAAAAGATGGTGAAATAATTATACAGGGAGATCAAAGAGAAAAAGTGATGCAATGGTTTGGAAAGAATGGGTATAAGAATGTAAAGAAAATTTAAAATTTTTTATTCTGTTGCTGGTTCTTCATCATTCATAAAATAACTCAACGCCCCGCTCGGGCATCTTTTTACTTGTGCAATAATTTTTTCTGTTGTCGAACCTTCTGGCGTTATCCATGGCTTTTCTTTTGGTTTAAAAACTTCTGGCAAACCGCGGACACATCTGCCGGAATGAATACAAAGCTCCGGCTGCCATACGATAGTGACTTCGCCATTAGAGTATTTAAATTTTTTTGGCGCCATAATTAAAATTAATACTTTCTTTCTTCGATCGAATCAAGAATTGTGCAATAGCTGATATAACGATCAACATTTATTTTTTCTTCTTCTACTGCTTTTTTTACGGCACAATTTGGCTCGTTTATATGCTGGCAATTGTTGAACTGGCAATCGTTCAGTCGACTTCTCATTTCTGGAAAGTAATGAGACAATTCTTGTTTTGAAATATCAACCAATCCAAATTCCCTCATGCCTGGTGTGTCAATTATTTTTCCACCAAAAGGAAGATCGAACATTTCTGCAAAAGTTGTGGTGTGCAAACCTTTGCCACTCCATCCGCTTACATCCTGCGTTTTAAGTTCCAGTTGCGGACAAATAATATTTATAAAAGAAGATTTACCAACGCCGCTATGTCCACTCAACAACGATATTTTATTTTTTAAAAGATCTTGTACCGTTTCAATTCCCATTCCTTTTTCGACACTCACCAAAAAAGTTTTATAACCTATTTCTTCATACATCTGTTTCCATTCAAAAAATTTTTCATCCTCCTTTTTCTTATGCAAGTCGGCTTTATTAAAAACAATTGCTGCCGGTACATGATACATTTCACAGGCAACAAGAAACCGATCAATAAACCCTTGCGAAGTTCTTGGTTCTTTTAAAGTGGCAAATAAAACAGACTGATCAAGGTTGGCTGCAATAATATGATGCTGGTATTTCTGTCTTGGTGATTGCCTGTTCACATAATTTCTGCGGGGGAGAATTTCACTAATGATAGCGGTGTTCTCTATTTCACTTTCAAGTTCGATGTCCACTTCATCGCCAACGGCTACGGGGTTGGTAGATGTGATCCCATCGATCTTAAAGATCCCTTTCATACGGGCATTATAATATTTTCCCGGCCTGATCTTTGACCGTGTACCAGCTTCCTGTGGATTTGTAAACAAGTGCCTTCATAAAACAGAACCAGGATTATCAGGATTTAAAGCCTGCCAGGGGCAAGGCAGGGATTCGGAGGAAAGATAGCAACAAATTGATTGTTGCATAAAATTTATAAGACTTGAAAACGTTATTTATATATACTATTTGCCGGGCTTTAAAAGCCCAAAAACTTTGACTACTTTTAACGCTAAATTCAGTACTATGAATAAACTTATCCTTGCTACAGTATTTTGTTTTACAGCATTGTTTTTTACCAATTGCAATAAAAACGATACTCCGGCGCCACCGCCACCTACAAAAACAGAACTCATTACAAAATCATCCTGGAAATTTAGTAGCGCCAAGGCAGGCGGTACAGACGTTACTGCACAAATTCCAGCATGTTTTAAGGATAACACAATGACATTTGTTGCAAGTGGCACAGGAACGATCTCCGAGGGGGCAAATATTTGTGCACCTGCAACGCCAGCGACTTTTACATGGGCATTTCAAACTAGTGAGACCACAGTTAAATCTTAATACGCCACTTATTACCGGCGGTTCGGGATTATTTACAATTGTATCATTAACTGACGTGAACCTGGTGGTTTCTCAAAACATGACAATTCCGCCATCTGTAACACCCGTAAATGTAGAACTTACATTTATTCATTAAGACTCAGGAAAGATATTTACCAACTACAGGCAATCTTCGTCCAACGCCAAATGCTTTGCAGCTGATGCGAAGGATCGGGCAAAACTGTTTTCGTTTATATTCATTGGTGTTAACCAATTTTAAAATTCTGTCAACAAGGGCCGAATCATATCCTTTTGCTTTTATCTCTTTCGGGCCGTTACGCAGCTCAATGTATTCATATAAAACTCTATCGAGAGTATCATATTCAGGAAGGCTGTCACTGTCTTTTTGATTTGGTCGCAATTCAGCTGAGGGAGCCTTGCTAATAATGTTTAGAGGTATGATCTCTTTTTCACGATTTATATATTTTGCCAAAGCATACACCTGCATTTTATAAACATCACCTAATACACTAAGACCACCGGCCATATCTCCGTACAAGGTGCCATAACCGGTCGCTAATTCACTTTTATTCGACGTATTCAATAAAATATATCCAAACTTATTAGCAACCGCCATCAACAAATTTCCTCTTGTTCTTGCCTGGATATTTTCTTCTGCCAATCCGAAAGGCAGGTCCTTATAAACAGGCTTTAATTCTGTAATAAAGCTTTCAAAAATATTTTTGATCGGTATAATATTATGCTGGCTACCGAGATTCTTACTTAGTTGTTCTGCATCTTCCACCGAATGTGATGATGAAAATTGCGAAGGCATTAAAAGAACACTTACATTTTCTTTACCCAATGCATGAACGGCCAGCACTTGTGTTACAGCACTGTCAATTCCACCGCTGGCACCAAGTATGGCTTTGCTAAAACCCATCTTTTTGAAATAATCTCTTATTCCAAGAATTAGTGCATGATAGATCTCATCAATATTTTTATCATTGGTTAAATAGGCGAGAATATCCTCACCTGTTCCTACTTCTTTTGCGGAATAAAAATATTTTTCTCCAGGATGATGTTTTATAGAATCATCTTTCTTTAATAGTTGATCCAGTTCAAACAGTTGAAAATCCTCTTCAAAATATTTCATCTCTTTCACCTTATTTCCGTTAATATCATAGACAAGACTACCACCATCGAAAATAAGTTCTGTGTGAGAACCAATGGCGTTACAATAAAGCATTGGCAGTTTGTATTTTAATGTATGTGCTTTAATAATACTGTTGCGAACAATATCCTGCGCATAATTATAAGGAGAAGCGGAAAGATTGATCATTACATCAGGATTATAAGCCATCAATTTTTCCATCGGGGTGATGCGATACAAAGGGTTATCACCCATATTCCAGATGTCCTCACAAATTGTTACTGCTAATTTTTTCCCTTTGAACTCAAGAACTTTCCAATCGTAAGCCGGTTCAAAATAGCGGTATTCATCAAACACATCATAATTTGGTAAAAGTGTTTTATGGATCTCGCCTTTTATTTCTTTTTCATGGAGAAGAAAAACAGCATTGAAAAGATCTTTGCCTTCTTTTTGCTTATTACGTGCAGGCGAACCGATCAATACACCAATTGTATCGGCATGTTGTTTTATCCGGTCGATCGTTTCGTAACATTTATTAATGAAATCAGGAAATTCCAGGAAATCCCCGGGAGCATAGCCGCAAACACATAGCTCGGAAAACACAACAAGGTCAGCTCTTTGTTCTTTGGCCCTTTTTATTCCTTCAATGATCTTGCGGGTGTTATCTTCAAAATTGCCAATATGATAGTTCTGTTGCGCTAAGGCGATCTTCATAAGGCAAATTTACGACGCCGGTCACTAAAGAGGTTAAAATTTTCTTTCCATTATCTTCGTACGCAACATACAATAACCACTGTCGTTAATCATTTCTATGAGAATAAACACCTTACTTTTTCTGGGCTTAGTTTTTTTTATTGGCTGCGCTGACAGTAAAGGCCCGGATGTGTCAAACATAAAAGTTGATATTCCAATTGAAAGATTCGATAAAAGCTTTTTTAGCATTGATACAAACAATACTGCTGCTGGCTTGAAAGAGCTAATGCAAGGCCACCCGGATTTTTATAGGGATTTCATGCAGCAAATTCTTGGAGTCTCTGGTTCGGATACAAATAAAGTGACGCTTGACGTTTCTAAATTTTTTATTCGGGGATATTCATCAATGTATCAGAGTTTAAGCAAACAGTACAGCGATGTTAACTGGTTGCAAAAAGATATTCAAAAAGCTTTTCAATATGTGAAATATTATTTTCCCGAATACAAAACCTCGAAAATAATTTTATTCCTCGGGCCGCTTGATGCGCCGGGAGTAGCGTTAACAGGATCGGGTATTGCAGTTGGCTTGCATCAATTTGGTGGTAAAGATTTCCCTGCATACCAAAGCATGGAAGCACAGCAACTTTTTCCCGCCTATATCTCAAGAAGGTTCGAATCGCAATACATAGTTGTTAATTGTGTGAAGGCAGTAATTGAGGATATTTATCCTGACAGGAGCGGAGCCAAGGGATTAGTAGAGCAAATGATCGAAAAAGGAAAGCAATGGTGGTTATTGGATAAATTTTTACCCGCAACTCCTGATTCACTTAAAACAGGCTTTACCAAACAGCAATTGAATTGGTGTGAGGCAAATGAAGGATTGATCTGGAATGATATTATTGTTACTCAAAAAGATCTTTATACAAAAGACCCCATGGCAATACAGAATTATATTGGCGAAGCTCCCTTTACTCAATCATTAGGTCCATCTTCTCCCGGAAATATTGGTCAATGGATCGGCTGGCAGATCGTAAAAAAATTTGCCGATAAAAATTCATCAAAGAGTGTTGATGATGTTTTGAAAACAGATGCAAGAAAAATTTTGGAAGAGGCGAAGTACAAGCCGAAGTAAGGCCCCTCTAAATCTCCCCGAAGGGGAGACTTGCCAAACACACAAAACCAGATAATAGAATTATTATAATAGTTTGAAGTTTCGCTATTGCTGAATAGCGATAAGAACGATGAAGTGTGCGACGCAACGAAAGTTGATAGTAGTAAAAAAGCTTACCACATAAAAAATAAACTCACATATAGAGATGGAAACAAAAATGAGTGAAGTAATAGTCTAAGTCACCCCTTTAGGGGGACAGGGGGGTTGCTAATTATTCTTAAACGGAACAAACATCTCAAAAGCCGGAATATTCACGTCAAAAAATTGTTTGTTATTGAGATTTTCCATTTGATAAGTGCCATGCATTCTTCCCATTTCTGTTCGCAGATTGCAGCCGCTTACGTATTGATATTTTTCACCGGGAGATAAGAACCGGCTGTACTCCTACAACACCTTCGCCTTCCACTTCACGGGTGGACGCCGGTGCTGTCAAATATATACCAATGCCTGCGATGAAGTTTTACCGGGAAAGAGTTATGATTTTCGATAGCGATGCGGTAAGCAAACATATATTCAGACTGCATCGGGTTGCTGTAGTCCTGCTGATAGAATGTTTCTACACTCACTTCCACACCCTCTGAGATCAAGCTTACCATCAGGTTCTTTTTTGGTAAAAGTAAATAAAAATAATCTTCCGCTGTCTATGATTTAATTCGCAGTTGATATAGTAGTTATCCTAATTTTGCGCCACAAATATGACCTTTAAAAAATACTGATAGAATATGAAAATAGCTGTAGCAAAAGGCGATGGGATAGGTCCCGAAATAATGGAAGCAGTGCTGAAGATATTTAATGCAAATAAAGTCCCGCTTGAATATGAATATGTGGATATGGGTAAATGGGTTTTTGATAAAGGTTTTTCAAATGGAATGACGCCTGAGGCTAAGCAAACAATAGAAAATTTCGGCATCTTATTTAAAGGCCCCATGGAAACTCCAAAAGGTAAAGGAGTAAAAAGTGTAAACGTAACTGCACGCAAAACATGGAATACTTATGCTAATAATCGAGTTTTTCAAACACTACATGGAGTTGATACAGTTTTTAGCAAAGCAGGAATACCGATCGACATTACTGTTGTAAGAGAAAATATTGAAGATACCTACGGTGGAGTGGAGCATATGCTTACACATGATGTAGCGTTGAGTCGTCGCTTTATTACAAGGCCAGGAAGTTTGCAGCTTATTCGCTATGCGTTTGAAATGGCGAAAAAGAAAAATGCAAGACGAATAACATGCAGCCACAAGGCCAATATTATGAAAATTACTGATGGCCTTTTTCTTGAATGTTTTTATGAAGTAGCCAAAGAATATCCTCAGTTAAAAGCTGACGATGTGATAGTGGATGATCTTTGTATGAAATTGGTAACAAGACCTGATACATTTGATGTAGTTGTGCTCACGAATCTGCAGGGCGATATCGTTTCAGATCTTTGCGCCGGTCTTGTTGGTGGCTTAGGCTTTGCACCTTCGGCTAATATTGGGGATCATATATGCATATTCGAAGCGGTGCATGGCACAGCCCCGGATATTGCAGGAAAAAATATTGCTAATCCAACGGCACTTTTACTCAGCGGAATCGCAATGCTTCGTCATCTTGGTATGATGGAGAATGCTGCTATCATTGAAAATGCATTGTTGTATACTTTAGAAAATGGAATACACACCGGTGATTTTGGTGATAAATCAATTCCGTCTGTAAATACAACACAATTTGCTGATGCTATCATTAAAAATTTTGGAAAGGAACCTACAGTAGGAGCAAAGCCGATGTTGCCAAACATGCCTGCCACACCTACACATTTTAAACTGGAAAAAAATCCAATGCTTGTTTCAGAAGAAATGAAGGAAGAGAAAATTATCGGGGTTGATATGTTTATTGAAAGCGAAGAGCAACCATTGGTGATCGCAAAAAAATGTGAACGTCATGCAGGGGTAAAATTCAAATTGGTTAGTATCAGTAATCGTGGTACACAAGTATGGCCTACAGGTTCAGTGTTTACCAATCTTGTCAATCAGTATAATGCCCGTTTTGAATCATTGGATGGAGAACCGCTTATTTCAACAGGATATTATCGGACTCTATGTTAGTCTTAGCGGGAATTTTAAAATATGTTCTTTCGAACTACTGAATATGTGGGGTGATAAAAAAGCTTACTCGCTGGCGCAAGGTCAGTGATTATTCAAATTGTTGGAATGCGATTCTCAGGCTGTGCGTCTCTTCAGATCAATATTGATCAGTTTTCCTTCTATTACATTAGCAAGCTCTACAACAGCTTTATTCTCATTTTTCCTTGCATTTTTTGTATGCGTTGGATAAAGAGATACGCCGGTGTAAATGTTGTAATGCAGCGTAATGGAATTGCCATGAAAATTGAAATCCCAGTCAATACTGTCGAAGTCATCTTCCTTGCGGCGAAAATCAATATGAAAATCTTTGCTGAGAATATCGGCAACCTGGTAGAATCGTTTCAGACCGCCGTCGTCATCAAGAATGGCTTCCGTGCAGCCAAGGGCAATGCGTAGGGTAAGGCTCATAGTTTGTACGTTTTAGGTTTAGAAAAGGATATTGGTGACAGGTTTAAAATCTATATTATACTAAGACTTAAACTTCTTTGCTTTTTTAGCTGCTTTCTCTGATTCAGGATCGCCGCTTGCTAATTTCTCTGCACCTACATTTCTTCCATCGGTCTTACAGCCATACTTCGGTTTGAAAATATTTCCCCAGACTTTACAAGATGAAAGCATCATCATCAGGCCAACACATAATAAGAGAGTTCTTACGGCTTTCATGGATTGTTTTTTATACAACGAATCTACGAAGCAAAAATTGCATTTGCCAGAGTAAATGTACGAGCAGTAAGGGTTTCAGGGGTTTCTTTCTGCATTAAATCATCAATTTTTGGGAATTTTTTCCACCCGAAACCAATCTGCATAGCGAACATAATTATTAGCGATCCTGTCGATCTCGCCACTGATCATTTCCTGTGGAATATCCTTCACTTTTTTGGCTGGTACACCGGCATAAATACTGCCTGCCTCACAAATCGTTCCTTCAAGCACAACAGCTCCGGCTGCAATAATCGTATTGCTGTTTACTACGGCACCGTCCATTACAATAGCACCCATTCCAATTAATACATTATCATGAACAGTGCATCCATGTACAATAGCATTATGTCCGATCGAAACATTATTACCGATTGTCGTTCCAAATTTTTTATAAGTGCAATGAATGCAAGCACCATCCTGTACATTCACTTTATTTCCCATTCTTATAAAATTTACATCACCTCTCACTACTGTATTGAACCAGATACTGCAGTCATCACCCATTTCTACATCACCAACAATAGTTGAGTTCGGCGCCAAAAAACAATTGTTACCAAACTGCGGGAATTTATTTTCTACCGGAAGTATTACAGGCATGGATCAGTTTTTAGTTTGAAGTTTATAGTTTTTGGTTACCAGCTTTAGTAATTCTTATCACCTTGCGACGCTCCGTTCAACTTTCTGTTTGCTATAGTCGCAGTTTACCCAGAGCGAAGAATTGCACTCTTATACTTTCTGTTGCGTCGCACATCCTTTGTCACTGAGTTCGAAGGCTATGCTATTCAACAGATTTCATAATTCGATTATCTGTCCCTGCTATGCCAGTGCATCTGTGAACTCATTGCAAATTATAGAATTTCTTTGCGTCCTTTTCCGAAATCTTTGCGTCCTTTGCGGTTAAATTTTTCTTTTGAATCAGCGGGAACTTTTTCTCAAACACATTGCACAAACTTCACCTTCTCCATTAGCATTTGAAATCAAAAAAGCGGAAGGTTGTTTGCTCTATGATACAAACGGGAAAGAATATATTGATCTCATCGGCGGTATTAGCGTAGCCAATATCGGGCATCGTCATCCCAAAGTAGTTGAAGCTATCAAAAAACAATTAGATGCTTACATGCATGTAATGGTGTATGGAGAATTCATTGAATCGCCCCAGGTACAATATGCCAAACTGCTCACTGATAATTTACCTCCTTCATTAAATTCAGTTTATTTTACCAACTCAGGCGCCGAGGCAATAGAAGGATCAATGAAACTTGCAAAAAGAATAACGAATCGAACACAGATAATTGCTTTTAAAAATTCTTATCATGGTTCAACACAAGGTGCCTTAAGCATAATCGGTGATGAGTATTGGCGAAATGCTTTTCGTCCATTGCTGCCTGATGTTTTGCATCTTGAATACAACTCGTTCCAATCGCTGAATGAGATCTCTGAAAAAACAGCTTGTGTATTTGCGGAAACTATACAAGCGGAAGCAGGAATTATTGTTCCATCAAAAGAATGGTTAGAAGCATTGAGAAAAAAATGCACAGAAACCGGAACGCTTTTAATTCTTGATGAGATACAGGCTGGCTTTGGACGAACTGGAAAACTCTGGGGTTTCGAAAATTTTGATGTCGTTCCTGATATCTTGATCCTTGGAAAAGCATTGGGTGGCGGTATGCCACTTGGAGCTTTTATTGCCGACAAAAAATTGATGGATGCTTTTACAGAAAACCCGGTTCTTGGACATATCACAACCTTTGGTGGTCATCCTGTTTGTTGTGCAGCAGGGATGGCTGCAATGAAAGTTTTATTGGAAGAAAAAATAATTAGCGAGATAAAGGAAAAAGAAGAATTATTCAGATCATTGTTAGTTCATCCAAAAATAAAGGCGATCCGTTCATTTGGCTTATGGATGGCAGTAGAGTTTGATTCTTTTGAGACAAATAAAAAGATCATTGATACTTGCATTGTTTCGGGTGTAATGACAGATTGGTTCCTGTTTGCACCAAATTGTTTGCGTATTTCTCCTCCATTAATTGTTTCAAGAAACCACATTACAGAAGCCTGTAATAAGATCCTGAATGCGATATCATGATCATATCGTTTTTTGGGGTCTTAAATAAAAATTTTTTTTACCTCCATAATTTTTTTAAATTACTTTATTAATTAACCATAAACCACAGATCATGAAAAAAACATTTATTCTTTTTCTGCTCATTGCTGTTGTTTCTGCAACCTATTCTTCCACAAACACAATTCCTGTTTCATCAACAAATCCTTCTATAAAAGCAACTGACGTTTATGTGCCTGTTGGAAAAAATGGACAGTTGATCTCATTGATGGATCTTTCTGAGATCAGTGTAAAAGATTTTGAAAAGTTGTCTGGTAAAAAAATGAAAATGATGGAGAAGGTGAATTTCAAAATGAAGCAGAGGGAGCTGAAAAAAAACATCAACTATGACGGATCTTTTAGTAAAAAAAGAGTTGAGAAATATTTCAATAAAGCAGCTTTGGCCGGTGGTGCTTTTAGTCTGAGTGGTTTGGCACTGGGTCTGTTCTTATCCTTAATTGGAGTTCTGATCGCTTACCTGATCACAACTGGTGACAAGAAAGGAAGGATCACCTGGGCATGGATCGGTGCAGCGATTTCATTAATTCTATGGGGAGCACTTCTTATTTAAGTAGACCAAAAATTTATTTAGAAGCCAATCTGTTTAGGATTGGCTTTTTCTATTCAACCTCAACAACAACTTCTACCTCAACTGCAATATTCGATGGCAGCGCATACATCCCTACCGCTGATCTTGCATGTTTTCCTTTATCACCAAAGATTTCTACCATCAGGTCAGAATAACCATTGATGACTTTTGGCTGATCTTTAAAGTCCTCAGTACAGTTTACCATGCCCAGCACTTTTACAATTCGTTTTACTTTATTCAAACTGCCAAGCTCTGCTTTTAGTACGGCTAAATGATTTATTGCAGTTAATCGTGCAGCTTCATAACCTTGTTCTATGGTTAAGTCTTTTCCTACTTTACCGGTAATGTTACTGCCATCGGGTTTTGTTGGTCCTTTACCGGCAAGAAATAAAAGATTACCAACTCTAACTACGTTTACATAATTAGCAACAGGTTTTTGCGCTTCGGGTAATACAATTCCTTTTTCTTTAAGTTTGGTTTCTGCATCCTGTGCGATAATTGCTGTGTTCAAAAAAGAAACAGCAGTGATGATAAAAAATATCTTATTCATGTTATATAAGTTTAAAAAGATAAGCGGCAAGCAATCCGCCAATGATCGGCCCAACAACCGGTATCCACGAATATCCCCAGTCACTGTCTCTTTTATTTTTTATTGGTAAAATAAAATGAGCAATACGAGGACCCAGGTCTCTTGCCGGATTAATAGCATAGCCTGTAGGTCCACCGAGTGATAAACCTATTCCTAATATAAGTAAGCCGACAGGCAATGCATCCAATGTTCCAAGAGTTGATGCCGGTTTTGACATAGCCATCGCCCCAAATACTAAAACAAATGTGCCGACGATCTCAGTGATAAGATTATATCCATATCCTCTAATAGCCGGTGCATTGCAAAAGACAGCAAGTTTTCCATCTTTATCATCGGTACTGTCGAAATGTTGTTTATAGGCAAGCCATACGATAATTGCCCCAGTGATTGCGCCGGCAAATTGCGCAAGGATATAAGTAGGCAAAAGCGCCGAATCAAAATTGTTGAATGCGACCATTGCAATTGTTACAGCTGGATTTAAATGGCCACTACCGCCGAGGCTTGTAGATACATACACGCCAAGAAATACAGCCATGGCCCAACCGAATGTAATAACGATCCATCCGCCATTATTACCTTTCGTTTTGTTTAAAACAACATTTGCAACTACACCATCACCCATGATGATGAGCAACATTGTACCGATAAATTCGCCAATAAAAGGAGACATAAGCAATCAGTTTAAGGTTTGAAGTATTGGGGTTTAATGGTTGGAAGATAGTTCTTTGCAACTGAAATAAAGCTATTAATTTGTTCTTTTATCCAAGATTCATCTTTCACCATTTCTTTCGCCATCATGTTGCCACTATCGATGCTGATTCAATCGCTGCTTTTGCATCAAGCAACAATGCTCTTGTTCTTCTTGCCAGTGCATCTTCTACAGTCATGCACATTTCATTTTGTACAGCCCAAATAATTTCTGCTTTTATGTATGGTAATGACGGATGGATCAATTCAGCAAGTGAATTATCATTTTTAATCAAATTAGTAATAGCATCTTCGTCACTTCCATAATAATATAATGGTGCTTTGTAATTATTGTTTTCTTTATAACCGTGTATGCGAAGATTTTTGGTCACGCATTCCTTTTCACTCATCCCTGCTTTATGTATGGCAATTTCCATTACATCTTCCGCCATCTTTCTGTAGGTAGTCCATTTACCACCTGTTATAGAAATCAATTCTGAATCGGAAACAGAAATATGATGATCTCTTGAAATGGCAGCGGTGATCTTAGAATTACTTTTCACCAACGGTCTCAGACCGGCAAACACACTGCGTATATCATTATAGGAGGGATCTTTTTTCAGGTAACGATGAATGTGTTGCATCACAAAATCAATTTCTTCTTTGAATGCAATTGGTTCGTGCATTCGTTGTAGAGACAAGGCATGCCTTGTCTCTACATTATCACCAAACGAGACAGGGGTGTCTGTTGTGCCAATAATTATTTTATTATGCCACGGTACAGCAAACAATACACGGCCATCATCGGTTCGTGGGATCATGATCGCCGTATCAGATAAAAGAAATTCTTTATCAAAAACAAGATGAATTCCCTGGCTATGAGAGATCAATGGTTCTGCATCTTTATCATCCATTTTGGCAATGTTGTCGGAAAAAATTCCAGTTGCATTGATAACTGCTTTGGCCTTTATCTCGTACACCTTATCATCAAAACTGTCTTTTGTAACTACCCCGCATACTTTTTCATTTTCTTTCATCAATCGTTCCACACTCATATAATTAATAACAACTGCACCATGATCTGCTGCTGTCATTGCAAGATGAATAGCAAGTCGTGCATCATCAAACTGCCCGTCATGATAAAGAACGCTGCCACGCAAACCATCTTGATCGAGGTTTGGGGCCATTGCAACTGTTTCTTCTTTATTTAATAATTGTGAAGGACCTAATCCTAAACTTCCGGCCATCCAATCGTACACTTTCAAGCCCACTCCATAGAATGAATTCTCCCACCATTTATAATTGGGAATAACGAAGGATTGATTTTTTACCAGGTGCGGCGCATTCTTTTTCAACAAACCTCTTTCTTTCAATGCCTCCATTACGAGCTTTATATTTCCCTGTTGTAAATAGCGAACGCCGCCATGTACCAATTTTGTGCTCCGTGATGATGTCCCTTTTGCAAAATCATATTTCTCCAGCAAAATGGTTTTACATCCTCTTGATGCGGCATCAACAGCAATACCCAAACCAGTAGCACCGCCACCGATGATGCAGATATCGAATTCTTTTGTAGCCTCAAGCTGCTCTATCATTCTTTCTCTGTTCATCTTTCCATTTATTGAATTGCTTAAAATATTCAATGCTCAATGTTCAATATTCAATTCTCAACTTGTACTGTTTTCTAAATTGAACATTGAGCATTGATTGTTGAGTATTGAACATTATTCTTTTATTCCATCAGCCCATGCAATAGCGGCATTTACCGCTCTTTGCCATCCATTTACCAACTCATCTCTTTTATTGTCATTCATGGATGGAGAAAATTCTTTATCAACCTGCCATTGCTTTTGTATCTCTTCCACGTTTATCCAATAGCCAACAGCAAGCCCGGCGAGATAAGCAGCGCCAAGTGCAGTGGTTTCCGTTACTTTTGGACGGATCACCTTTGTATTCAGAATATCACTTTGAAATTGCATCAATGAATTATTAATGGTAGCGCCACCATCCACTCTTAATTCAGCTATTGAAATACCCGCATCAGCTTCCATTGCTTTCAATACATCATAGGTTTGATAAGCGATGCTGTCAATAGCTGCCCTGGCAATATGTGCATTGCTGCTTCCCCTTGTCAATCCGAAAATACTTCCTCGTGCATGCTGGTTCCAATGTGGTGTACCCAATCCGGCAAACGCAGGAACGATATAAACACCTTCACTATCTTTTACAGAAGCAGCAAGTGCTTCCACTTCTGCTGACTTGCGAATGATCTTTAAACCGTCTCTTAACCATTGTACAACAGCACCAGCAATAAATACACTTCCTTCCAATGCATATTCCGTTTTGCCATCTATCTGCCATGCGATGGTCGTCAATAAATTATTTTTAGAGGCAATTGCTTTTGTTCCGGTATTCATCAGCATAAAACAACCAGTGCCATATGTATTCTTTACCATTCCCGGAGCTGTGCACATTTGCCCAAACAAAGCAGCCTGCTGATCACCGGCAATACCTGCTATGGGAATTTTTATTTCGGGAACTGCACTTGCCGTCGTTCCATAAATTTTACTTGAAGCTTTTACTTCTGGTAAAACTGATCTCGGGATATTAAAAAGTTTCAGCAGATCATCATCCCATTGACAGGTATGAATATTCAACAACATTGTTCTTGAAGCATTGGAAACATCTGTGACATGAATATTACCGCCACTGAGTTTCCATACCAAGCCAGCTATCAATTGTTCCAAATGCCAGCTCACCATTTTCGGCTTTTGCTCTTGCACCACTTACATTATCTAATATCCATTTTAGTTTTGTAGCAGAAAAATAGGCATCGATCACCAATCCTGTTTTTTCCTGTATCATATTTGCATGACCGGCTTTTTTCAATTCATCACAATAAGCCGCAGTTCTCCGGTCTTGCCAAACGATCGCATGATAAATTGGTTTGCCTGTGCTGCGTTCCCATACCACTGTTGTCTCACGTTGATTCGTGATGCCGATACCAGCCACTTGTTTCATCGTGATCTTTGCTTTGGCCACCGCCTCGGCCATTGTACCATATTGAGTGCTCCAGATATCTTCTGCATCATGTTCCACCCAGCCGGGTTGCGGAAATATTTGTTTGAATTCTTTTTGTGCAACGCTGATGATGTTGCCCTGTTTATCAAAAATAATACTGCGGCTGCTGGTAGTGCCCTGGTCGAGTGCAAGAATAAAATGAGAAGGCATATCTGAAACTTTTGGGTAAGATACTAAAACTTGTAAAGTAATAGCGATGTACTAAGCTGTAGTACTACTATTAAACCTCTGTTGCGTCGCACTCTTGTACTGCAACAAATCTATTCGGCTTTTTTATCCACCCCCATTTGAAATTAACTGGTGATCGAACTACTTCCCCCGCCAGCGGGGGATAATAAACAGCTTGTCATTTGAAAAATAAAGATCACCGTATAAATATTTTTTACGCCAGAAAAAGATCAAGATGATCATTGTCCCCCGCTGGCGGGGGCCGGATGTACAATAAAGGGAAAAGATTGAGAGGGGGTGGACCAATAGCCGAATAAAAATAAGAAAGTACAAGAGTGCGACGCAACGGAAGATGATTAGAATTACTTCAGCTGGCTAAACAATATTCATCTTCATTATAAAAACATTTTCATTAAAACGAAAGCCTGAAACTTCCGAAGACACCAAATCTTTTATTTGCTTCTTTGGGTAAAGGGGTGGGAAGAAGCCTCCAAATAAAATCAAGGCGGATAATTTTAAAGATGTTATCAATACCCGTTCCTATTTCAAGATAAGTTTTACCGTCGAGTGATTTAAAATCATACCCGGGTAGAAAGTTCAGCGTTTTATTTGCATCACTCAGGCCACCCCATAATGCTTTAATAGTATAAAATTGCCGGAACTTAAGTTGTGGTATAAGACGGAAAATGCCATTACCGATATTGTGTTCGAAACTAAGAGCAACAAATTTATCATGAATATATTCATACCTGTTCATCAAACTAAAAGTATGTTTATTATAATAGCTCAACTCATTGCCGGGAGCAATTTCAAGAAAAGTATAAGGTAAGGTGCCAAAAGTTTTACCGGCAACAAAATCATATTCAAAGCTGCCAAAGGGAGGAACCTTAATATAATCATGAACACCTGCGATGATCTTGGTATAGTTGTATGCACTTTGTCCAACACCTGAAATTCCCTGTGTGATCTTCAATTCAGGAATAGGATAGGGACTTCCCAAACTGCTGCGAAAGAAATTTGATTCCAGGAATTTTTCAAGATAAGCAAAGCGAAGCCGCAGTGATATTTCAAAAGTTTGTAAGGGTTTACCGCTTGAAACCGGGAATGAATCTTTTGGTGGTAAATTTTGCAGGGGATTGAATTGTTTGTACGCCGTTGCAAATAGACCTGAAAAGCCAGATTTGGTTTCATGAAAATATTCAAATCGTGTTTCTTCAATTTTCATAACCTTAATGGGTACTCCGGATTTGCGGACAGCTAATGCAAAAATATTATCGTTCGTTAATTCACCAATATAGCTTTGGCCATAATCAATATCATGCGAGTAAGAACCATACAAATAAGTTCGGGGATGCTTAGCCGGTAAAAAAAGCAATTCAGCTTTGCCTTTCAGTTTCTGATCTCTGAAGCCATACGCTAAATAAGTATGAAACCACCATTTTCTATCAAACTTGTAATTAGTACCAAGATCAAAGCGAAGCCGGAGACCTTCCCACGAGGTTTGTGTTATCCAATTATACCACGGGCCTAATTGAAAGTTTCCGGTATTAAGATAGCCCGTACCGATAAAACCCATTGTATTGGTGAATTTTTTAAAATTTGGATCATTGCCCAGTGTGTCCATCATTTTAATAATGCCTGTTTCATTTTTTGACAGGCCTTCATGCCGGGCCGCTTCCCAATATTCTTTGGCCTTTGCCTCAGCGCCGGGTAATACAATTACTTCTTCAAGCAGTTTGTTTTTATTTAGTTCACGAACCACTGAAGAGTCATTCACCACAATATTTTTATAAGTGGTGTTTTTGCGACCAATGAATGCGAGTTTTTGTTTTCCAAGAGGAGTGTAGTCGGCCACAAATTTATCTCTTGACAAAAACCAGGTAGTAGAATCGTCCAGCAGTTGATATTCCTGGATCAGGCTTAACGTTTCCAGGTAATTGACATTTGCATCTTTGCCCAGCCGAAGGTTCATTTTCTGAATTGCATAAGTGCCTGCATGCACCCAGCAGTCACCCTCAAAAGTATTTTCACCCCGATGTTTTGGAGTAAATACAAGATGATAAAAACGATTTTGATTTACGACCTGTGTATCTACAACCCGGTAATTATAATAATTATCGCCATTATCGCTTGCAGGACTTACAAACTGCTTGTCCATAACCGGGATAAAGTTTCCATAAACACTTACATTCTGGTCCATATTACCAAGCAATGGACGTACACTTTCATTTTCCACGCCATACATATTCACGGCTTTTATTACTTCTCTTCTTTTAAGCGGTTTAGGTTGATAATAATAATCGGAGATCGCTTCGGTAAAATAAGTTGGTAAAAAAGGCCGGCCTTCTGTACTGTCAATATTTTCATTGATCAGGTCACTGACCGACTTCAGCGGTTTAAATTTTGAAAGCTTTTGAAAATTTATATTCTTCAGATCAAGCTCCAGTTTATTATAAACTTCATAGGAGAAGTTTTTAAATCTGAATTTATCATTGCGGGCTTTATTCTGCACGATCTTTCGCCAGAGAAATAAACCTTTATTCACTTTAGTTTTAACTTTGGCACCTTCATTAAAAGTTCCTCTTTCCATCGTGATCTCTACAGCGAGGGAATCACTACCTGCAGGAATAAATAATTTGTAAGGCTGATATCCAACGCAGGTGATCTCTAATGAATCTGATGGCCAATGAGCCAGGTTAAATACAAATGTTCCGGAGGAATCAGAAAGTCTGCCGATAGATGAATTAATAAATTTTACAGAAGCAAAAACCACCGGTTCGTCGCTATGAGCATCTTTAATAACACCAGCAAGTATCTTTCGCTGGGAAAGAGCAAACATGCCAGGCAAAAAAAGAAATATCAAAAAGATGTACAGACCGCGAATTTTCATCATCAGCTTACAAATTTAAGAAACAGGCACCTGAAGGCCTTATTTTGTGCCTGTTAAAGTCAGGTAAGTTTCAAAAAGATTTGGAATTATGCATTTGAACTATTTACTTTGTATTTCAAAGTGCTTTTTATGAACGAACAAAACCAGCAAACTCTCGACACGATCCAGGATATAAAACGCATTATGGAACGATCATCCCGTTTCATTTCATTAAGCGGTTTGAGTGGCATTGCCGCCGGCATCTGTGCATTGATAGGAGCATGGTTTGCTAAGCAAAAGCTGGATGATTATTATGTAGTTTTTAATAATGGAGGATATACGGATAGTGGCTTTCATCAGCTAAAAATTGATCTGTTTATAATTTCGATGCTGGTGCTTGCAGCTGCATGGGTGGCTGCATTTTATTTTACATGGAGAAAAGCAAGACATAATAAACTACCTGTTTGGGATCTTACAGCCAAGCGACTTACTATCAATTTGCTGATCCCGCTGGTTGCAGGCGGTTTGTTTATTCTTGCAATGTATCAGTATAATGAATGGATATTTATAGCGCCGGCCTGCCTGGTATTTTATGGCCTGGCTTTGGTAAATGCAAGCAAGTATACACTTACAGATGTTAAATACCTTGGATTATCACAGATCTTGTTAGGATTGATCAATACGCAGTTTGTGGGTTACGGCTTGTATTTTTGGGCAGCAGGGTTTGGAGTGTTACATATCATCTATGGTTTTGTGATGTGGTGGAAATATGAAAAGAATACAACCCCCGGCCCCTAAAGGGGAGTAATGGAAATTCTTTAAGATTTATTTCCTGTATAAGATGAAAAAAATTTTATAATGAAATGTTTTAAAAGCCCCTTTAGGGGTTGGGGTTTATGAAGAATCCGATAACAGGCTTAAATAAAATTTTTGATAATCGCATCCGCCTTGGCATTATGAGTGTGCTGTTGGTGAATGAAGAAATAAATTTTAATGACCTAAAGCAAATGCTGGAAGTGACAGACGGAAACCTCGCCACTCATTTACAGAATCTTGAAGAAAATGGTTTTTTAAAAATTAAAAAAGGATTTGTGGGAAAAAAGACAAATACAACTTATTCAGTAACGAAAGCAGGTGAAAAGGCATTTGAAGATCATATTGCAGCGTTGGAAAATATGATCAAAGGGGTGAAGTAATTTTTTTTGTAGATACACTTTGAAATACAAAGTACTTTTTATGAATAAAGAAAAACAGATCGTTCGCAACTGGCTAAAAGTTTTTATAGCTGCTTTGTTCATCAGCGGACTTACAGCTATACCAGTTGAACAAGAGCTTACCTATGTCGTAAATCATTTTCCATTTGAAGGAAGTATAAAGGGTTTCCTGGAGGAAATATTGATTGGCATACAGCAAACATCAAAAGATCATCCTTTTCTTTTTTACGGATATGATTGGCTTGCCTTTGCACATTTCGTACTGGCGATTCTTTTTATCGGTCCATTAAGAGATCCGGTAAAAAACAAATGGGTGATCGAGTTTGGTGTGATCGCTTGCATTTTGGTCATTCCATTTGCAATGATAGCAGGACATTTTAGAGGCATGCCATTTTGGTGGAGATTGATTGATTGTTCTTTTGGAATTATAGGATTACTGCCACTGGCCATTTGTTTAAAGAATATAAAACATTTGGAGGTGGAAGAGAAAGGAAAAATCAGAAAAGAAAGAAGCGTTCGATCTGCTTATTGCTTAATCATTAAAAAATAAATAATCATGAAAACAATATGGTTTAAACAATTGGGGTGGCTATATATTCCAGTTCATCCTGCCGGTTTCATTGTAACGATCCTGGCAATAATTTTTATGGTACCAGTTTGTATGGCTGTTGTGAGGAATGGACACTCTGTGTCTGATGACCTGTATTCAATTTTTGTATATGCTACTTGCACCGCATTCTGGTGGAAATGGGTGGCAGAAAAAACAAGTAACTCATGAAAATTTTTTTTAACGCAGTGCTATTTGCATTGCTGGGAATAAAACAATTTTTTTCCCGTGACCGGAATGGTAAAATTCAATTGGTGTTCGGCATAACTGCGATCATATTGGGGTTTACCGTTTCTCTTTCATCTTTTCAATGGATGCTTGTATTGTTTTGTATTGGATTAGTCATTTCGCTGGAAATGATCAACTCTGCTATTGAAAGGTACTGTGATCTTGTTACTACTGATTTTCACCCAAGCATTAAGATCATTAAGGATGTGGCTGCCGGCGCCGTTTTAGTGGCATCGATCACAAGCCTCATTATCGGCTTAATAATATTCATTCCGGCGTTGGTTCAGTTTTTAAATTTTATAAAATGAGTTTCAGTAAAAAGATCATTATCCCATTAGCCTTTACGCTATCCTTATTGATCATAAGAATATTGTTGAGCAACGAGCTTACCTATATTTTTCTCGCCTGGAATTTATTTCTTGCATGGATACCATTTGCGCTTAGTCAAAAACTCAGCAACATAAATAATCGCTGGAAAATATTTTTTGTAACAGCTCTTTGGCTTTTGTTTTTACCAAATGCTCCCTACATCATCACTGATTTTTTACATTTAAAACAAAGAACCCCTATACCTTATTGGTATGATATTCTTCTCTTGTTCAGTGCTGCATTAAATGGTTTGTTGCTTGGACTCTCCTCACTTTTAACAGTAGAGAAATTTTTGCTCAATCGATATGGAAGTAAAATTTCGGGTATCATAATGCTATGTTCTTTTTTTCTCTGCGCCTTTGGGATCTATATGGGTCGATATCTGCGCTGGAACAGTTGGGACCTAATCGTTAATCCTGGCGACGTGGCCGGCGATATTTTAGATAGGGTGTTTAATCCCTTTGATCATTTTGGAACATGGGCTGTTACAGTTTTATTCGGCAGCTTTTTTTATGTGATGTATTATTCGATAAAGAATTTAATTAATCATAAACCAAATCAATTTTAAATAAAATGGAAACAACTGAGTCAAAGAATCCTGTTTATACCCTGCTTGATAAGGGTAAGCTCTTTTTTAAAGCAGTGATAATTTTTGTAATGGCATTTTTTCTGTGGATACCCACCAATCTTATTCGCGATGTGATCAATGAAAGAGCGGCGAGGCAGAAAGAAGCGATAGAAGAAGTGAGCAGTAAATGGGCGGGAAAGCAAACTATTACAGGACCAATCTTAATGATCCCTTATACCGGGACAGCGAATGGCATTGTTAGTCAGAAAAAATACGCCTGGTTCATGGCCGATCAGCTGGATATCAATTCTTCGGTAGCTCCACAAAAACGTCACCGCGGTATTTATGAGAGTAGCAGTTTACGAGGGAGATATTTCTATTTCTGCAAAATTCAACGATATTAAATTTAGAGAACTAAATGTACCGGCTGCAAATCTTTTGTGGTCAGAAGCAAAACTTTTGCTACAGGTATCTGACCTGAGTCGTGGTATCAACGAAGAGATATTTATAAAATGGAAAGACAGCAGTTTTCTTTGTCAGCCATGGGCAGAAGCAAATGAAAAAATTGGTGAAGCATTATTTGCATCTGTTCCGTTAAAAGCAGAAGATGCAGATACGCAAAATGTATTCACCGTAAAATTTTCTTTACATGGTTCGCAACAACTCATGTTTGCACCGGCAGCAAGAGAGACAAAGATCCAGCTGACAGGAAAATGGCCTGATCCAAGTTTTACCGGTATAAAAATTCCTGAAAAGCCTAATACATCCGATAGCGGCATTGATGTAAAATGGAAATACCTGAACCGCACCACACCGATGGTTTGGAATGATCAATTCAACAACCTGCAGGCTTCGGCAATGGGAGCTAATCTTATCATACCGGTTGATGAGTATGATAAAACAGAACGTTCGGTAAAATATGCACTGCTTTGTATCATGCTTACTTTCGCTGCTTTTTTTCTAATTGAAACGATCTATAAAAGAAATCTTCATCTTATTCAATATGGGTTGGCGGGATTGGCACTTGTTTTATTTTACACATTGCTTTTATCTATATCAGAGTATACAGGCTTCAATCTTGCTTACCTGATAGCAGGCATTGCTACCATAGGACTGGTAACATGGTTTGTTGGCAGCATTATGAAGTCATCAAAGCTTGCAATTTTTATAGGCTTTGTACTCTCCGTTGTGTACGGATATATTTTTACGATCATACAATTGCAAGATTATGCATTGCTGATGGGAAGTATCGGTTTGTTCATGGCACTTGGCATCATCATGTTTTTCTCAAGAAAATTGCAATGGTAAAAAATAATTTATAAAAATGAGGTTGATAAAAGTAAGGGAAACTATTCTCGTTTTTTTGACGCACAAGATCGCTTTGCCAATGCTAAAGCTGGTAAGAAGACCAAATGAATTTATATACAGTGAAGACGAATTACATTCTTTACCATCGGGAACATTGGGTAATGACCTGTTTGTTTTTTTGAAACAAAGAAACCTGCCATTACTCAAACATTATGCACGACATGATCTGAAGCATGTATTGCTTGGTTATGATACTACAGAAGAAGGCGAAGCCTGTTTGCAAAGTTTTATGTTTGGCAATGGAAGAATTTCTTTTCCTGTATTGGCAACTGTTGCATATAGTTTTTTCACAATGCCCGAACATTGGAGTAAAATGAAAAAAGCATTTCTGCAGGGAAAGAAAAGTGATCCAATTCATTCGTGGAAATGGAATGAGCTATTAAAAGAACCGACGGAAGAATTGAGAAGAGAAAATAGTTTAAGTAAATAGTATAGCCATGAACCTTTTGTTGAGCCTGCCCTCCGGAGCTTTAGCGTAGGAGGGTTGGTTTTAGTTTGGAGGGCCTCATTTTTGGGGCCTTCATTTTTTATTGCTGAATAGAATTGATATGGTAAAAGTGTGCGACGCAACAGGTGATGATAAGAATTACTAATGCTGACAAAAATACTCCTGCGCTTTCTAATTTCATTTAAGCACAACTGAACTATAAGCTTCGGAGTACAAGTAAAAAACCTCACTTTATGTGAGGTTTATAATAAATCTAAAATCTGCAATCGTAAATCTGAAATCAAAAATCCAATCCCATTGCAAAATACCAGAGCGGTTTGCCTTTGAAGAAACCATTCATTTCCCAGGCAGAATCAAGACGAAGGAAATAACCAAGTATTGTACTGCGAACACCAAATCCATAACCACCGGCAAAAGGACCAATGCCACCTGCTTTTATTTTCACCACAACCGGGTTTCCTGGTTGGCTGTATAATACAGAAGGCCTTTCTATTTTATCATATTTGCCATTCCATGCAGTGCCAAGATCAAAGAACTGCACAAACTGGAAGTTTCTTAAGAATGCATTGTTGATCGGTTTATTAAATAAGGTGCTGAATACTGGTAAACGTAATTCACTATTGATAACCGCCGCATTATTTCCATTAGCCACATTTTGATTGAAGCCTCTCAGGTTAACAGCCAGTGACTGGAATGCATAATCGTAATCCGGATCTGGGTGATTGGCGTCATTAAATTTTGGAAACAGGTCATTGTCAACACCGCCGGCATAGTAAATAATTTTTTGTGTACCCCATGAAAGATCAAAAGCTCCACGCAATGCCCAAATGAAATTACGATAGATAGGAACAAAAAATCTTCCATCGCCGCCAAAATTGAGCGAATATGGATTATCGCCAGTGACGCCATTTGTTTTATTAACCTTGGAATTCCAGTCAAAATAGAATTTATAGCGCAACCCATACCAAATATTCAGTGCCGGATTAATGGCATCATCATACACATACTCCGCATGTAATATGGCATATTGCTTTTTAATATCCTCGATTTCCAATGTTACAGGTGGCTGGTTCAGATCATCAGCAAGAATTACAACTTTATCCGAACGGAAGGCAGCATTCAAACGAATACTTCTTACACGGTCGAACGGATAAGAAACACCTACCTGGTATAAGTTCGTAAATAGTTTGCCGTTGAAAAAATTTCCACTTTGATCACTGACACCTACTTTTTGTGTACTCCTGTAATAAGCAGTACTATAATCAAGTCTTTTCTTTAAGTATTGTGCACTCATTATATATTCATTATTCTTCAGGTCCGTGCTCAGGCGAAAGCCTCCGGCAAACTTCCAGTCTTCCATCAGGTCAGAGGTTCCAACTCTTATCATACCATTAAATGGATCGCCATTGGCAAGTTGAATGGGGCCCGAGCCACCGGCATAGGTTTGATAACGGGTGATCAATACATTATTATTAAAACCGGCCACTACATAATCACTGAAAAATTTCGGGGGACGATATTCAAACAATTTTGCTGTCCTTAATACCTGTTCTTTACCTGGCACTATGGCTGATTCTACTACGTTGCCGATCTGTGTTGAATCTTTTTTCTCTTCTTTAAATTCATTTTCGAAGAAATCATCTTGCTTTTTCCCACTTGAATCTGTCGCTCCCGGTACGTTTACGTCAAGTTTACTTTCTTCAAATTTTTCTTCTTCCATTACCTTCTTCATGTACTCAGTTGGCCTTGCTGATATATTGCGACGGCGCAAAGCATTGTCATCTACGCGAAGACGATAAAGGAATTTATAATCACCCTGTCTTACAACTTCACTTACCTGTTGTTGATCTCCGGCAGTTCTTGTTTCCAATAAACTGCTTTGGTAGTTGGTAATTGGGAAAACATAAGTGGAATCCTCGGTTACAGAAACAAAACCAACAGAATCAATATCCGGCTTATTCCATTCTTTTAATAATGAATCCACATCTTTTAAAGTCGGGTTGCGCAATACATCATCGCCAATAAATACCAATGTATCAAGCCCTGCTCTTTCAGTTGTGAAGAAACCTGCATAGCGGTTAGCAATTCCATTTTCATTACTTACAAATGTAAAATGCGAAGTATTGTATTGCGAAGGAAAACGGGCATCACCCTGCTTCATGTCTGTCAGTTGAGATATCTGTTTGAATTCAGATTTGTTCCAGTTGTCAACCAGGAAAATATTGTAACGGTTATGTGGCAATGAGTCATCAGAGCTTGCAGCAGTGCCCGATGGCCTGTTGCTGGAGAAGATGATCCCTGTTTTATTTGGAAAAGCCACAAACGATGCATCAAGGTCATCATACACATCATTGGTGATCTGTTCTATTGTTCCTTTATCAATTTTATAAACGAAAATATCTGTTTGGCCGCTTTTCACTGCGCTGAATAAAAGAGTATTTGCATCCAGCATGTATTTCATATCCTGCACCTGGTCGAACTGTTCAATCGCTGGTCTTTGATATCTTAACCCTGTTCACAAGATCATACACAAACAATTTTAGTTTTCCTTCTTCCCAATACAACACAGCCAGTCTTGTTCCTTTTCCATCCCATGCCATTATCGGGTAGTTGGGATTTTTTTCATCTTCTCTTGATCTTGCACCAAACTTTACCAACACTTTGCGGTTTGTAAAATTTTCATTCAGCACTATAGAATATTTTCCTTGTTTAAATTCCACCACGGCATAGCTCATATTCCGCGGAACAGGATTGGCATTAAAACGGATAAAATCTTTTTTCTTTATTACTTCACTCACGGATAACTGTCCTTTTGGCGCTACTCTTCTGCCACGAATATCTTTCAAGTATTTCTGACTTTCTTCCGTCATGAAATCTTGTCAGCAGCGTTTTGAATTTTTTCTGCTTGGTAACACGATTGCAGGCCGCATTCAGATTACGGTAAATGCGGGCCAGGTAAAGCATATAAGTTGTTTTGCTTTTACCATATTTATCACCAACCTAGCGCCAGAATGCATGACCGGCGAGCAAAGGTTTTTCATGAGCAAATTGGTAAAAATTATTATACCGACCGCTTAGCAGGGCAGATTTCAGATCATCATCCAATTGAGCACTCCAGTTTTCAGCTGCATAGGCAATATATCCGTCGGTAAGCCATTTCGGAAGATCAAGCAATGCCTGGTTAGCGGCAAACTCACCAAGGTCATCTCCAAATAAAACATTATCGACCAAGCACTTTTGCAATGCCCTGTCGTATTTGTCTTTTCAGATTTTCATGATTGCCATCGAAGAACAAAATCATTTTATTATTCACCAGTTTGGTAACACCGCCGGTATTTTGCCAGTCAATACCAAGACCAATATTGCTTTGTTGAAATTCATCAAAATTATTATACACCACAATATTGGCACGGCGTTGCAAGCCATATTCAACAAATTCTTCAATGCTTGACAGTTCTTCTTCAGCCACTTGTGCCACATATTTGCCAAGGCCAAGGCCATCCTGGCTGAAATAAGTATTAAAATTCTCTGTTTGGTAAAATTTCCAGTTGAACTTCTGGTATTGCACCCGGTTCTTTCCAAATTCTACCGAGTTCACCTGCGCTGTAGTTTTCATAGCGAAGAGAACCGCTATAAAAAAGATAAGTCTGAATTACTTTCTTCATAAGATCTGTCCTGTTTCGTCTAAAAATTAAAAATCGGATTTAAATATGTATAGTTGCTGCAATAGACTTATAAGTTTTTTAGGCCGGC
This sequence comes from uncultured Bacteroidota bacterium, assembly GCA_963746915.1. Lineage (GTDB taxonomy): Bacteria > Bacteroidota > Bacteroidia > Chitinophagales > Chitinophagaceae > VBAS01. The sequence continues at coordinate 105,810 of CAVVDD010000002.1, forward strand.
ATTCGAGCCCTGATGAGACTTCTGTTGCGACGCTCCGTTTAACTTCCTGTAATTCTGATCATCAATTCCTCTTTTATGATGCAATATGCACTCATAAATTCATAAACACGGCAAACAAAAAGGCATTTCTTATTTTTGGTTTGTGTGTTTGCTAAGTCCCCTTTAAGCGGGATTTAGGGAGGCTTTTGATTTTAAAAGTACGGAAAACCCCCGATGTTAAGCGTTAAGACATTTACATTTAATCCCGTCCAGGAAAATACCTACGTTTTGTATAACGAAGCAGGGCTATGCTGCATTATTGACCCGGGTTGTTATTTTCCGCAGGAGCAGGATGAGCTAAAGAACTTTATAGAGGAGAAGGCTCTTCAACCAGTGTTGCTGCTTAATACGCATTGCCATCTCGATCATGTATTTGGCAACAAATGGGCTGCCAAAAAATGGGGATCTCACACTTCATATCCATGAAAAAGAAAAACCGGTGCTTGATTTTGCGCCACAAAGCGGGGAAATGTGGCAAATGCCGTTTGAAAATTATGATGGCGAATTGATTTATTTAAAAGAAGGAACAAACATCAAACTTGGAAAAGATGAACTGGAGATCCGTTTTACTCCCGGTCATTCACCAGGCAGTGTTTGTTTTTATCATGAGCCCGGTGGCTTTGTAATCGGGGGTGATGTTTTATTTAATGGTAGCATTGGTCGTACTGATCTGCCCGGCGGCGATTTCAAAACTTTATTCAATAGTATTCAAACCCAGCTATTCACTTTGCCTGATGAAACAAAAGTTTATTCGGGTCATGGACCAATGACAACGGTGGGGTTTGAGAAAATGAATAATCCGTTTGTGAAGTTGTATTAAGCAATTTTTGGAGCAAAATATTTTCCAATAACAGGCAACCTCGCCAACTCTTTTCTTTCAATTTTTGAAACAAAAAAAGTAAACAACAGTAACAATATTGTTGCAGAACCAATACTAAACCAAATATTATCGTAAAGCAACAGCAGGCCACGATGAACTAAATAGATCAACACAACCAAAACAAGATAGGAGATGAGTTTTTTCTTTGCATAAGGCACAGGATAATATTTCTGCCCCAGTATATAACTGATGATCATCATAAATAAATAACAACTGAAAGTGGCAATGGCAGCGCCGAGATAATGAAGTTTTGGAATAAGAATAATATTTAAAGCAACTGTAATTACAGCTCCGGCTATAGTGATCATAGCGCCGGTCATATTTTTATTGGTCAGTTTATACCAGATGCTCAGGTTATAATAAATGCCCAGAAAAATATTTCCCAGAGCAAGTATCGGTACAATATACATGCCCTCGCCCCATTCTTTGATTTGAAGGTGATCATCCATTGCAGCACATCCTGTAAAGCCCGATGAATAAAAACATAAAGCAACAGGCAATCACAAAAAATTTCATCACCCTTGCATAAACTCTTTTGTGCATTTTCTTCGCTTGATTTATTAAAGAAAAAAGGTTCTGCCGCCATTCGGAAAGCCTGTATCATAACTGTTACTAAAACAGCAAGACGATAAAGATTTCCAAAAATTCCCAGTTCTTTATCGGCCTGTGCAGGCGATACATCAACAACATGCCGGTAAACTAAGCGGCTTAGCATATCATTTATCATTCCACCCAGGCCAACAATGATCAATGGATAACTATATTCCATTACTTTTTTCCAAAGCTTTGTATTAAAGTTGAACTCAAGTCCTTTGAATTCTTTCCAAAGCAATAAAAAAGTAAAGATGCTTCCGCAAACATTTCCTAATAGGTAAAAACTTATGGGATCTGTCTTATCAAAAATAAAACCGAGAAAACTGTCAGGATTTTTTTTCAAATAATCAGGCATCAACCCGAGAGCAAGGATCACTACCAAAATATTTACTACAATGCCGGCTACCCGAACAAATGCATATTTTCTTGGACGACCTTCTTGTCTCAGTTTTGCAAAAGGTAAAGTTGCCAGCGTATCAAAAAAAATGATCCAGCACATCCATGTCACATATTGCGGATGCTTTTCAAGTCCTGCTGCCTCTGCAATAGAAGGACGGAATAAAAGAAGAATTATTGTAAATAAAATGGTCGTAAAAAAAATTGAAAGTGTGAGTGTACTGTAAAGCTTTTTTTTATCTTCTGATTGAGAAAACCGGAAATAGGCAGTTTCCATTCCATAGGTGAACAAGCACATTTAAAAAAGGAATGATGGCATAAACCTGCGTAAGATCGGCAGTGGTGGCTGCCTTCGAAAAAATAAATGGCAGGCTCAGATTCATCAGGTAACCGAGAAAACGACTGGCAATTGTGGGCACACCATACCATATAGTTTGCCCGGCTAGTTTTTTTATACCACTCAAAGGATTTGGGATATTTAAGCAAATGTACTCTTTGACTCCTGATTAAGCAACCGACCGTTGAGACACAAATATTTTTGGCACACGGATGACACGGGTTGGACGGATGATAACGGATTTTTTATTCTGCGAAGCAAAATAAATCTGTGTTTATCCAATTTTGTTTAAATTTTTTTATAGAAATAGGACAGGCTTTTATATTTTTTACCAAGTTTAAATCAATAAAATCAGTTCAATCCGTGTCATCCGTGTTCCTGTATCTTGTATTTGAAGATGTGTCCTAACGGTAGGATTAAGCAATGGGTTCAATGCCTGAAGCATTCCATTTACATTTTTCCTAACTTTAAAAAAACATCTGCAATTGAGAAAATTTATACTTAACATCTTGTTTTGGTGTTTGCCTGTTCTATTAATGGCACAGGCTAAAGAAGGCACCATCGAATACAAAAAGAAAAAACAACAATGCTTTTTTATTAACTATAACTTTCCTCCCGAAGCTGTTGAAAATGCTCTTATGGGCAAACTATCCCGCATGGGTTACAAAGGCAGAGAGGAAAAAGGAATGTTTAATAAGGACAAAGGATTTAATGTTTATAAAGAAGCTACACTGACAGACATTAGCCCTGGCAAATACGATTATGTTGTGAATATTGAAAGAAAAAGCAAAAAAGAAAGCGACGAAACGGTATTGTACTTGCTTATTCTCAATAATGATGTCAATGCTTTACCCCTTTTAAGTAAGGAAGAAACCCGGAAAGCAAAATCTTTTCTTGAAGACTTAACACCAGAAGTAGAAGGAGCACATATTGATATTTTGATTGCGGCACAATTAGGAGTGATTACCAATGCGGAAAAGAAAATGAAACAACTGCAAACGGATTCAGTTGAACTCCAAAAGAAAATAGTAAAACTACAGGAAGAAATATTGAATAACTCAAAGGCACAGGAGGCGCAGGTTGCAGAAATTGCTAACCAGAAAAAAATACTCGAAGCAATACAAACCCGCAAAAAGTATTAATGTGCCTGGTAGAACCGCACATCTTTTGTAAGAGTAGAATCGGTCAATGCTCTTAAAAAAGCAACGAGGTCAATGATCTCATTGCTATTAAAATGAATTCCATTCTTCAATAGTGGATCGAGAGTAGAACTTTGTTGAATATTATTTCCGTAATGTTCAATACATGCTTTCAAACTTTGGTAACGGCCATCATGCATATATGGAAAAGTAATCGAGACATTTCTCAGCGATGGCACTTTGAATTTTAATGAATCTTCTTTTTTACCAGTAACCAGCAACCTTCCATAATCATTTAAGTAAGGACTAACGGAGAGGCCGATATTTCTGTATGAATAATCAGTGAACATGGGTTCGGGATGACAGGAGGCACAATTGGTTTTATAGAGCTGGTAACCTCTTAGCTCATAATCAGTGTAAGCATTCTCACCTCTTTTTACCTGGTCGTATTTTGAATTGGCGGTGATCATTGAAACGGTGAATTGCGCCAATGCTTTTTGCATTCTTTCAATCGTAATTTCTTCGGTGCCGAATGCAGCTTTGAACATGTGCAGGGTATGTGGGTCTTTACGAAGTTTGGTCAATACATTTCCGATCTCTTCTGCCATTTGATTTGGTGCTTGTATCGGGTCCAAACATTCATCTTCCAAGGTTTTAAATTTTCCATCAGTATGAAAAGCATCTTTCCATGCAAGATTAAAAAGAGGTGTTGCATTCCTGTTTGAATGCTGATCGCCATAGCCATGGCTCAGATCATGATCATAAGTGCCAAATACAGCAACCTGGTGATGACAGGAGGCACATGGGTAATGACCATCTTTGGAAAGACGGCCATCATAAAACAACATTTTACCAAGTTGAAAACCTTCTTCTGTCAATGGATTTTTTGAAAAATCATAAAGTGGTGCGGGAAAACCGGCAGGTATTGTAAATGTCAAACCTGTTTTGCCGGGTACATCTTCCTGGCCTTTTCGGCAGGCATTAATTAAGAAGTTTCCGGAAAGGGTTGCAAGAAAAATTATAATGGTCAGTCTCCACTTCATTCAGACTGTAAATTTAAGAAATACATGCAGCATTACATATTATGAGGATCTATTCTTCTGCGGCCTTCTTTTATATCACCTTTTTTCTTTTTACCCTCCAATCGTTTTTCTTTTGCAGCTTTACTTATTTTGGTTGGTTTGCGTTTTTTCTTTTTTTCCAATGCTTTTACCACCAGCTCAATTATTTTCCGGATCACTTCATCCTTGTTTTCAAGCTGTGTACGGTAGGTTTGTGATTTTACGAATAACATTCCTTCATTATTGATACGATTGGATAGTTTTTCAGCGATCGCCATTTTCTGCTCCTCTGTAAGAATTTGTGATGCACCGATATCAAAATATCCGATAACAGCAGTCTCAACTTTATTAACGTTTTGCCCGCCTTTGCCGCCGCTGCGTGTTGTTTGAAATGAGATCTCAGATGAAAAGTTAATCATGTTGAAGGTTACCGGTTCCTGGTTACCGGTTTTGTTATTTCAAAGATACTGTCGTTACATGATAGCGTATATCTTTATAGTGTTACCTGTAACCAGAAACCGGTAACAGGAATCAGCCATGCGAGCCGTCATTCAAAGAGTAAGCAAAGCCAGCGTAACAATTGATAATAAAATTTATTCTCAAATAGAGAATGGATTGCTTGTATTAGTAGGAATTGAAGATGCAGATACTGAGGAAGACGGTGAATGGCTTTCGGGTAAAATTGTAAATCTCCGAGTTTTTAATGATGATAATGGAGTAATGAACGTTTCGGTAAAAGATATTAATGGAGATATTCTTGCTGTAAGCCAATTTACATTACATGCCTCTACAAAAAAAGGGAACAGGCCCTCATATATAAAAGCAAGTAAGCCTGAATTTGCAATTCCGATGTATGAAAAATTTGTGCAACAGCTAGGAAATGATCTTGGAAAACTGTTAGTACAGGTGTTTTTGGGGCAGACATGAAAGTTGAGCTATTAAATGACGGACCAGTTACTATTGTGATCGATACGAAGAATAGAGAATGATTTTATCACGAATTAAATACAAATTACACGAATTATGAGTGACATAATTTTAAAAGAAGAATCGTATAAAATAATGGGAGCATGCATGGAAGTTCATCGAGAATTAGGTTTTGGATTTAAGGAAATTATTTACAAAGATGCCCTCGAGATCGAATTTAAAAGTTTGGAAATACCATATCAGAGAGAGAAACCTTATAAGATCGAATATAAGGGGAAGGTTTTACCAAGAAGATATCCTGCTGATTTCGTTATGTATGATTCAATAATTCTTGAAGTAAAGGCTATGCCGATGATCATAAATAATTTCGTTTTGCAAACTCGAAACTATCTTAAGGCTTCAGGAATAAGGCTTGGAATAATCGCGAATTTTGGCGAAAGTTCATTTAAATCTAAGAGAGTTGTGTTTTAGCATTCGTGTAATTCGTCACAATTCGTGATAAACCTATTTCACCCCCATTTTCTCGGTAAATCTTTTTCCTTCCGCCGTTTCGAGCATTATATAAAAGATATTTTCTTTTGTCGGTACTGTAAATGTGTATGAATTGGAGGTAAGCTCTTTTTCTTCCACGAAACGATGTCCGCTTGCGGTCCATACCATCAGCGACTTTAAATTCTGTTTTGACTGTATAGTTATTTGTTTACCATTTGTCAAAACCTTGAATGGTTTGGCAGATGCAGGGATGGTTATTTCTGACTTTGGGGATTGCTTTACCTGTCCATGCATAAAACAAGTGATACAAAAAAGTGCAGAGACGAGAATAGCTTTCAGGAATTAATGGCTTCATCATAGAATACTAAAATTGGAATTGAATAATTGGTTTTATAGTATCAAGGGGTCGGAGATAACACGAAAAGGGAGATGAAAACGTCAGGAATCATGCTAAATTGCACAGACTCAATAAAAAATTTTGTTATGACTATAAATGAAGCCCAGCAACAGGTGGATGGATGGATAAAGACTGTTGGTGTTCGCTATTTCAGTGAGCTAACTAATATGACCATTTTAACAGAGGAAGTGGGAGAACTGGCCCGCATTATGGCCCGTACTTATGGTGACCAGTCTTTTAAAAAAGCCGATTTGAATAAAAACCTTGCTGATGAGATGGCCGATGTACTATGGGTATTGATCTGCCTTGCTAACCAAACAGGTGTTAATTTAACGGAGGCATTTCAAAAAAATATTGAAAAGAAAACGAATAGAGATGCGGAAAGACATCAACAGAATGAGAAACTGAAATAAAATTAGATTGCATCATGTTTGATTTCCTTAGAGTTTTAATTGATTTTTTTGAAAAACAAAATATTCCCTACATGCTTTCGGGCAGTGTAGCAATGAGCTTATATACACAGCCCCGGTTTACCAGGGATTATGATTTTGTTGTTAATTTAAAAAACGAACATAATAATGAATTACTAAAGAATTTCACAGGAGATTATTATATCAATGACGAATCTGTAAAAGATGCAATCAGCAGAAAAACTATGTTTAATATCATTGATCATAAAAGTGGATATAAGGCAGATTTTATGATCTTGAAAGATGATCCATTCAGGCAAACGGAGTTTCTTCGGCAAAAAAAAATGAAGTTTCTCGATATGATGATCTCAGTCGTTTCTCCCGAGGACTTGCTTCTTTCTAAAATAATTTGGATACAAAAGATACAAAGTGGAGTTCAGATGGAGGATATAAAATTATTATCACAAGTGGAAGGATTGGATTGGAGCTATATTAATAACTGGATCAAAGAACTGAAACTTAAAACGTTTAACTTGCTTCCCGATTGAATGACACTCCGGAACATATAAAAGAATTGCAACTGAAGCTCTGGCTTTCAAAACCACCAGAAGAAAGACTCTTACAATTTATCAGGGAAAATGATGCCTGGTGGCAAGCCTTAAAAGAGGCTAAAGAGAATAATTTAAATTTAAAAGAAACAAAAAATAAAGCTGGTAGATAATCCGCAATTCTTTACCAGTCAAATCCCGGTAAAAACTCTCTCTTTTGGCATTATGTATGTAAGCAATAGATATGACCATTTTCCCTTTTATGGCACCAAAAAGATTATGGAGTATACTGAAGAGATCTGTTTCTGATTTTATAGATGATAACATTCTCAAGCTAAGCTCCTCACTTGCTTTTTCAACAATTTTTTCATTACCAGGTTTATTGATAATTATTATCTGGTTTGCTACCATTTTTTATGGCCGTGAAATTATTGAAGGCACCATCTATAAACAGATAGAGGGGTTTGTAGGTTTAGGGGCTGCAAAAAGTATCCAGGACGCAATGCAAGCAACAATGCATTCTGATTCCAGTAAGCTGGCTACTATTATTGGTCTTAGTTCACTTATTATCGGTGCCACGGCAGTGTTTGGAGAAATACAGGATTCCATCAATCTTATTTGGAAATTAAAATCAAAACCCAAAAAAGGTCGCGGCTGGCTGCGATTAATCATCAATCGACTTCTCTCTTTTTCAATAATTGTAAGTCTTGGTTTTATTCTTCTTGTTTCACTTGTGATCAATGGAGCGATGGATCTTTTGCTAAATCACCTGTTGCAAAAATTTCCTGACATGACGGTTGTTGTACTTTACATTGTCAATCTTATTCTTACATTTTTTATCACCGCATTTATTTTCGGAATCATTTTTAAAGTATTGCCCGATGCAAAGATCGAATGGAGGCATGTAAGAGTCGGCGCTTTTACTACGGCGGCTTTCTTTATGGGGGGTAAATTTCTGATCAGCTATTATCTTGGCCATAGCCAAATGACAACTGCGTATGGAACTACTGGCTCCATAATTATTGTGTTACTGTGGGTATATTGTTCAGCAATGATCCTTTATTTCGGGGCTGCCTTTACAAGACAATATGCTATTGAAATGGGATCCAATATTTATCCGAATAAATATGCGGTGTGGGTCGAGAAAGTGGAGATTGCTTCAAAACAAGCATTACCTAAAACAACCGATGGCCAAAAAGTAGAGGAAGAGAAAAAAGAAGAGAAAATACAGGAGCAAAAAGCAGCCGAAGAAAAAATACAATCACAAAACTCATAGTATTCAAAGCTTTTGAGAAAGCTTTTCGACTCCTATCTTTGCCGACTACCTGTACTACGAAGCCTTAAAAAGATGGGGCTTCAAAATAAAACAGGAGGCGTAGTAGTATGGCAAACGATCAGAACAGGTTCCAGGCAATTATTTCTCATGCAAAAGAATATGGTTTTGTATTTCCCAGCAGTGAAATATATGATGGGTTGCAGGCTGTGTATGATTACGGTCAGTGGGGCAGTGAACTGAAAAAAAATATCAAAGATTATTGGTGGGATAGCATGACCCGCATGTATGAAAATATTGTGGGTATTGATGCGGCCATCTTCATGCACCCAACAACATGGAAAGCTTCCGGTCACATTGATAATTTCAACGACCCGATGATCGATAATAAGGATAGCAAGAAGCGCTACCGGGTTGATCATCTAATAGAAGAACATGCAGAGCTTTTGAGAAAGGAAGGAAAAGATAAAGAAGCCAATGATCTGTTGTCTGCAATGGATGCATATTTGGCTCAAGATGATTTTCTCCGTTTGAAAAAACTCATTGATGATTCTAAAATAAAATGTCCCATTAGTAAAACAAGTAACTGGACAGATATCCGTCAATTCAATTTGATGTTCTCAACGGAATTTGGTTCTACCGTTTCAAGTGATGATGAAGACAATAAAGTTTATCTGCGACCAGAAACGGCACAGGGAATTTTTGTCAACTTTTTAAATGTGCAAAAAACAGGAAGGATGAAAATTCCTTTTGGTATTGCACAGATCGGTAAAGCATTTCGCAATGAAATTGTAGCAAGGCAATTTATTTTCCGCATGAGAGAGTTTGAGCAAATGGAAATGCAGTTCTTTATTCAACCGGGCACACAAAAGAAATGGTATGAGTACTGGAAAGAAGAAAGAATGAAATGGCATTTGGCGCTGGGTTTTGGAAAAGATAATTATCGTTTTCATGATCATATCAAGTTAGCACACTATGCAGATGCGGCCTGTGATATTGAATTTAATTTCCCGATAGGTTTTAAAGAATTGGAAGGCATTCACAGTCGTACTGATTTTGATCTGAAGAGTCACCAGGAATACAGTAAAAAGAAACAACAATATTTCGATAACGAAATTGATCCGGCAACGGGTAAACCTTATGGCAATTATATTCCTTATGTAATTGAAACTTCCATTGGCCTGGATAGAATGTTTCTAGCAGTACTCAGTCATTGTTATGAAGAACAGGATCTGAGCACACCGGAAAAACCAGATAGCCGTGTGGTATTAAAGTTTCCTCCAAAACTTGCGCCGATGAAATTGGCTGTTCTGCCATTAATGAAAAAAGATGGATTACCAGAAATTGCCCGGACGATCATGGATGATTGCAGAACTTCCTTCCGTTGTTTCTATGAAGAAAAAGATACGATCGGTAAACGTTATCGTCGTATGGATGCAATTGGTACTCCATTCTGCGTTACTGTTGATCATCAAACAAAAGAAGATAATACCGTTACTATTCGTTACCGGGATTCGATGAAGCAGGATCGTGTTCCTCTTGGACAGGTAAAAGAAATTGTACTTGCAGCTATTAGTTAATACCACGCAACATCGCTGAAACATTTTGTCAATATATTTTGTATTGACTAACCTGGTTTACTACTTAGTTTTCCGGTGCAGAACTAAATGTAAATTCTGTTGTGGATAAATAATCAATATAATTTATTTTGTTGTCAGTGGAAAGGGAACAAAACTTGTTAGCAGAAGAATGTTTATTGGGGAAAACAGATGTTGTTACTGTTCATTTGTGAAAAAGCATTTGTAATAGTTTTCAACAATTGGTTTTAAATGTGGGGTATCGGTTCCCCAAAAAAGTTTTGTAATTTTTTTTCAATAGCAGATTCAATACTTTTGAAAACCTCCTGCCCTGATCCGCTATCCTTCATCCTTTATCCTTCAACCATTAACAATAATATTCTTTCACCATTAAATTTTTTCTATGAAAAAACTTTTATGCATTAGTACATGTTTGATTTGCATCAGCAATTATTTATTCGCGGCTGCAGGAGATTACCAGTCTGTTGGAAACGGAAATTGGACTACTCTAGCTACATGGAACCAGGATAACGGAGCTGGTTTTGTCGCAGCAACTAGCTATCCCGGTCAGAATCCGGGAACAGGTGTGGTAACAATTCAAAACAATGATGCTATAACTCTAAATGTCAGCCCGGCAAATCCTATTGGGTCACTCGTTTTCGCAGGAACTACTGGCGGCGGTTCAGTGATCATTTCCAATACTTTTACCCTGAATGTGACAGGCCAGGTACTGTTTAATCCTGCTACCATTTTCGGAACAAAAACTATTTCCATGAATGGAGCCTCTGCACAACTGAATTGTGGATCCATGACCTTAATAGTGGGCGGATCTGATTTCTCGCCAACCAATTTAACGTTTACTGCTGGTGGCATTGTTAATGTAACAGGAAATTTAACTTTGGGCGCCACAAACCCCCAAAGAACTGTTATTAATTTCGCCGCAGGCGGCACATTGAGTGTTGGCGGTAACATTACCGGCGGACAAATAACTGTTGGCGGCGCTGGTACCAGCACACTAGGTATAACAGGCATTGCTTCAACCGTGGTCAACCTGATAATGAATAACGCTGCAGCCATATTAGATTTGAATGGAAATCTAACTGTGTCCAATGCACTTACACTTACAAATGGTAAAATAGATTTGGGACCCAACTTATTGACTCTTTCAAATGCAACACCCGCCACCCAGCTAACTGGCGGAAGTGCCACTGCTTATGTTTATACTACCATCGGCACGGGACGTCTTGTTCGCCAAAATCTTGCTGCAGCAACTAACTATACTTTCCCTGTTGGTACACCCACTCAATATATGCCGGTAATTACAAACACGGCCGTGGGAGCAAGCAGTTTTGCAGTTAGTGCTTATTCTCCGGCATCTACTAACTTCGGCTGTAGGTGGTCCGTCATTTAGTGCTAGTATTTTATTAAGAATTGTAAATGCAATGTGGTATATTGACAGGCCAGTTGGCAGCGGTAATTCAACACTTACTCTTCAATGGGTAGCTGGTCTCGAAGGAGCCACATTTGCAGGTTTAGGTAATACACAGTTCGGCATTAGTCGTCATAATGGTACCTCCTGGTCGAATCCCCCTATTCAAACCAGTGGAAATAATGCTACTAATATTGTAACAGCAACTTTTAATACATTTTCACCATTTGGTGTAGCAGATATTGGTCAAGCATTGCCCGTTAAGTTCGGACCAATAAAAGCTTATGAAAAACAAAACGGGATACAAGTGGACTGGAAAGTTTATTCAGAAAATAAAGTAATGAACTATGAGGTTGAACGGTCAGCTGATGGCCGGTCATTCACCACTGTTGGATCGTTACCTGCTTTGTATAATAACACTACTGATGGTGACTATGGATTTTTTGATGCCAACCCGCTTTCGGGTACAAGTTATTACCGAATTAAAAATAATGATCTTGATGGCAAATCATCTTACAGTATTGTATTAAGAGTAAACAGGAATAAATCCATTAAAGGATTAAGCATTTATCCAAATCCTTTGGTAAATGGAATTGTTTTACTCCAGGGAAGTGATCTTGGCCGCGGCAATTATAAGATAAACATATTTGGCGCCAATGGACAAGAGATATACAAGCAGCAAATTAAACACAATGGAGGAACCATTTCTCAAACAATAGTGCTGCCACCAACTATTAGCAAAGGGATATATATGCTATCAGTAAAAGATGAGAACGGGAATATTATTTTTAAAGAGAAACTGGTTAATCAATAATACCAAAGAAATAGATACTTAGAGAGTAAACCATTTTAATACCCGTTTTTAAACGGGTATTAAAATTTGTAGTCGATAATAATTTATTAATAACTTTATATATGCTTCGCCCGGTTTTAATTAGCCGGTATCCTTCCAAATTCCTATAGAATCCACTTTAATGTTATTTAAATTAAAATCTTTTTTTATGAAGAAATTTTTACTCTTTAGTCTATTCCTGACCTTCATTGCAAATTATTTATCCGCACAGGTTGCAGGAGATTACCGTTCAAATACTCCTTTCGGAAACTGGAGTGCCTCTGGCTCATGGCAAAAATATGACGGCTCTACCTGGTTGGCATCAACTGATTATCCCGGTCAAAATCCCGGAGCAGGCGCCATAACAATTCAAGACTTAAATATTATTAATCTTGATATCAGTCCAGCTAACGCTGTCGGGTCACTCGCTATTCAGGGAGGTGCAAATAACACTGCTCTTATCATTTCCGATGGCTTTACACTAAATGTAACAGGCCTGGTACAGGTCAATCCAGCTACCAGCGGCGCAGCAATCGTAAAAACTATTATAATGAATGGACCCGCTGCACAACTGAATTGTGGATCGTTAACTTTAGTTCGAGAGTACAAATGATACCTGGGTATCCGCTCTTGCATATAATACTGGTGGCATAGTGAATGTAACAGGAAATATAACTATGGGTGCCACCCAACCTCAGAGAACTATAACTCAATTTACCACTATTGGAACTTTGAATGTTGGCGGCAATGTGATCGGTGGTACAATAAACTTCGCTAGTGGTACTATGAATATTGGTGGCAACATAGACGTGAACAATACAGTAATAATTCCCGCTACCGGTACAGTAAACTTTAATGGAGGTGGTGCACAGACCCTTACTGGTGATGCAACTTTAACTAACATGGGAATGACTAATGCTGCATCCACATTAACATTGGCCGGAAATTTAACTGTGACAGGTACACTTACACTTACTGCTGGTAAAATAAATACAGGGCCCAATGTATTGAATCTTACCAATGCAACACCCGCCAACCAGCTAGTTGGCGGAAGCAGCAGTTCATATGTCTATTCTACAGCCGGCGGGTGGGCTTTTACACGCAGTAACCTTGCTGCTGCAGCTTCATATCTTTTCCCTGTAGGCATATCCACAGATTATATGCCGGTAACTGTAAATTCGGCCGCAGGACCAAGCACTTTTCAAGTCAGAGCTTTTACTCCGGTAACTACTGACGGTACAGTAGCTGGTCCGACCTTTCCCTTAGCGGATAAAGAAAAAATTGTAAATGCGATGTGGATTATTGACAGGCTTGTTGGCTCGGGTAATACTGATGTTACCATTCAATGGGCAGCTGGACTTGAAGGATCCACGTTTACAGGTTACGGTAATGGTGAGATCGGCATTAGTCGCTTTTCGGGTACCTGGTTGCCTGCTATTGCAACCAGCGCAGATAATACTACCAATACTGCAACAGCAACATTTAGTGCATTTTCTCCATTTGGTATAGGACAACTCGGCGTCGCATTGCCCGTTAAGTTCGGACCATTAAAAGCTTATGAGAAACAAAACGGGATACAGGTCGACTGGAAAGTTTATTCAGAAAATAAAGTAAAGAACTACGAGGTTGAAAGGTCAGCTGACGGCCGGTCATACACTACTGTAGGATCATTACCTGCTTTGTATAATAATACCGCCGGTGGTGACTATGGATTTTTTGACGCCAACCCGCTTCCGGGTACAAGCTATTATCGAATAAAAAATAATGACCTCGATGGCAAATCATCTTACAGCATTGTAGTAAGAGTAAACAGGAATAAATCTATTACAGGATTAAATCTTTATCCAAATCCTGTTGTGAATGGAATTGTTTTACTCCAGGGAAGTGATCTTGGCCGTGGCAATTATAAAATAAACATATTTGGTACCAACGGGCAGGAGATATACAAGCAACAAATTAAACACAATGGAGGAACCATTTCTCAAACAATAGAATTGCCATCAACTATTAGTAAAGGGATATACATACTTTCAGTAAAAGATGAGAGCGGGAATATTATTTTCAAAGAGAAACTGGTTAATCAATAATACCAAGGCAATAGACCCTTACAGAATAAAAGAATTTTAATACCCGTTTTTAACGGGTATTAAAATTTAGTGCCAGTCATTTTATTGGCATTTTTTTTATTCAACTAAGCCGGGAAAATATTCAATAGACAAGCACAGATATGTGAGCTGGCTCATCCGGGAGCATGTATTTCCATCATAAACCAGGATAACCAGAGTTAAAATCCAAAGATTTTACATTCAGGCCGGTCTTTCCTACGTCAATCATTCATCCGGCTGATTAACATCATACACAAAAACTGGCCTTTCAGAGTACTTTGGTTAAAATTTTTTAAAATGGAAACCACCGTTTCTCCTGCTGTCGATAAAAAATCAACAATAAAGGATAGAAAAGCTTTTTCCATCATGGATGGAAACGAGGCTGCCGCATACATTGCTTATAAAACAAGTGAGGTTTGTGCAATTTATCCCATTACACCTTCATCAGCTATGGGTGAATGGGCTGATGAATGGAGCAGCAATGATGAAAAAAATATTTTCGGCGAAGTACCCAAAATAATAGAAATGCAAAGTGAAGCCGGTGCTGCCGGCGCTATTCATGGTGCATTGCAGGGTGGTGCACTTAGCATCCACCTTTACCTGCTCACAGGGTTTGTTGCTGATGATCCCCAACATGTATAAAATTGCAGGTGAATTAACACCCGCTGTTTTTCATATTGCAGCAAGAGCAATAGCCACTCATGCTTTATCCATTTTTGGTGATCACAGTGATGTGATGGCAACCCGTGCAACCGGTTTTGCACAATTGTTTGGCAACAACCCGCAACAGGCAATGGATATGGCGATGATCGCCACATGCGGCAACACTCAAAGCAAGAATTCCTTTTCTCAATATTTTTGATGGCTTTCGCACTTCACATGAACTGAACAAGGTATCTGTTATTCCGGATGATATTATCAAAAAAATGATCGATGAACAGGCAGTAAATGAACATCGTCACCGTGCATTGAATCCTGAACATCCATTTGTTCGCGGCACTGCTCAAAACCCCGATGTTTTTTTCCAGAGCCGTGAAGCTTGTAATCAATATTATGATCAGGTGCCGGAAATTGTGGAAGAAACGATGAAGAAATTTGCACAACTCACCGGACGTTCTTATAAACTGTTCGATTATTACGGTCATCCGGAAGCAGAACGCATCATCATCATCATGGGTTCCGGCTATGGCCCGGTGCATGAAGTGACTGATTACCTGAATGACCGTGGTGAAAAAGTGGGTTATCTGAATGTGCATTTATTCCGACCATTTTCTAGTCAAACATTTTATAGATGCAATTCCTCCAACAGTTAAAAAGAATTGCTGTACTTGATCGTTGTAAAGAACCCGGTGCAATTGGCGAACCTCTTTACATGGATGTGATCAATGCATTACACAGCGATTGGGAATATAAAATGCCAAAAGTGATTGGTGGCCGTTATGGACTTGCATCAAAGGAATTTAATGCAGGTATGGCCAAAGCAGTGTTTGATGAATTGAAGAAAGAAAAACCAAAAAATAATTTCACCATTGGTATTGATGACGATGTAACACATACCAGTCTTGATTGGGATAAAAATTTTTCACTGGAAGATCAGCATTTATTCCGTGGATTGTTCTTTGGTCTTGGTGCAGATGGAACCGTGAGTGCCAATAAAAACACGATCAAAATAATTGGTGAAGTAACAGATGATTATGTGCAGGGTTATTTTGTTTATGATTCAAAAAAATCAGGTTCACTTACCGTATCTCATTTACGTTTCAGTGAAAACCCGATTCGCTCCACTTATCTTATTAACTCTGCCAACTTTATTGCCTGTCATCATTTCAATTATCTGAAAAAATATGATGTATTGAAAGATGCGGAAGAGGGAGCAATATTTTTACTGAATGCTCCTTACCCCACAGAAGAAGTATGGCAGCAATTACCAAAGAAGATACAGGAAGAGATCATTCATAAAAAATTAAAATTTTATGTGATCAATGCTTCCAAAGTAGCCAAAGATACCGGTATGGGTTCACGGATCAATTCAATTTTGCAAACATGCTTTTTTGCTATTTCCAATGTGATGCCGAAAGAAGAAGCCATTCAGTATATCAAGAATGCCATTAAGAAAACTTATGGTCGCAAGGGAGAAGAAGTGGTTCAGAAGAATTTTAAAGCGGTTGATCAAACATTGGAAAATCTTTTCCAAATTGATTATTCAGAATTATGAAGTTGGTCGACAAGAGAAATTGAAGCACCGATCAGTGGAGAGGCGCCTGATTTTGTACAAAATGTTTTGGCAAAAATTATTTCAGGTGAAGGTGATGACTTACCGGTGAGCGCATTCCCGTTGATGGAACTTATCCATCCGGCACCACCAAGTGGGAAAAAAGAAATATTGCTGAACAGGTTCCTGTTTGGGATCCTGAACTTTGTTCTCAATGTGGTAAATGTTTTTTTGTTTGCCCGCATGCAGCTATCCGGGTAAAAGTGTATGACAGGGAATTTTTAACCGATGCTCCCTCATTCTTTAAACATACTGACCCGATCGGCAAAGAATTTTTCAAAGACAAAGAAGCTTATACATTACAGGTTGCAGTGGAAGATTGTACCGGTTGTAAACTTTGTACGGAAGTTTGTCCCGATTGAAAGTAAAGCAGCAGCCCGGTCATAAGGCCATTGATATGCATGGATGTACTTCCATTAAAAGAAACAGAAAAGAAAAACTGGGACTTCTTCCTTTCATTACCTGATATTGACAGAACAAGAGTAAACAAAGGCAACAGTAAAAGGTTCACAATTACTGGAACCATTGTTTGAATTCTCCGGTGCCTGCAGCGGTTGTGGCGAAACACCTTATTTAAAATTGCTTACACAATTATTTGGCGACAGGATGATCATTGCCAATGCAACAGGATGTTCTTCCATCTTTGGCGGTAATCTTCCCACAACACCATGGACAACCAATGAACGAAGGCCATGGACCTGCATGGGCAAACTCACTTGTTTGAAGACAATGCAGAATTTGGTCTCGGTATCAAACTGGCGACAGATAAAAAAAGAGAAATGGCCATTGCGCTTGTTGAAAGAATTACGTGAAGAAGTAGGCAGTGAACTGGCTGATGCTATTCTTGCCAATGCAGAAAATACAGAAGCCGAAATGATTCAGCAACGAAAATATGTAAATGAATTGAAGAACCGGTTGAGAGATCTCAGAAGAGAAGATTCATTCCGCTTGTACCAGCTAGCAGAATTTCTAGAAAAGAAATCTATATGGATCGTAGGTGGTGATGGCTGGGCTTATGATATTGGTTTCAGCGGACTCGATCATGTACTCAGCACCGGTGAAAATGTAAATATCCTGGTGATGGATACGGAAGTGTACAGCAATACCGGCGGACAAAAATCAAAAGCATCACCGATTGGCGCCAGTGCAAAATTTTCTATCAAAGGAAAAACAACCGGTAAAAAAGACCTGGCGATGCAGGCCATTGCACATGGTAGTGCTTATGTAGCGCAGATTGCAATGGGTGCCAATGATGTACATGCACTCAAAACAATTCTGGAAGCAGAAGCATATCCCGGTCCTTCAATTATCATTGCATACAGTCATTGCATTGCACATGGATATGATATGTGTCATGGGTTAGACCAGCAGAACCTTGCCGTGAAGACAGGCTACTGGCCGTTGTTCCGTTACAATCCAATGAAAGAAAAAGGACAGCGCTTCACTCTTGATTGCAAACCGCCATCTGTTGCAGTTGAATGAATTTTTATATCATGAAAACAGGTTTGCAACCATTAAAAACAATTACCCGGAAAAAGGCGAAGAGTTTCTTGCCTTGGCCAATGAAGGTGTACAACGCAGGTGGGAGACTATTGAAGCACTGAAAAATTTGTAAGGAGATAATCTTCGTCTTTCTGTGGGAGAAGACATTAAAGAACTCTCACGATTTAGTAGTTATCATGTGAATAATAAAAGGGGATCACAAAAATGAGATTCCCTTTTTTGATTTTTGTATTTAACTCTTGTGTTACTACGCATGATTTTTATGACTCGTTCGTTCCACTATTTTTCAAAAATGGTTTCAACAAGTCGATCGGAACCGGGAAAATAGTTGTTGAATTATTTTCTGTAGCGATCTCCCGGAGTGTTTGCAGGTACCGAAGCGTTAAAGCGCTGGGTTCACCAGCAAGAATTTTTGCTGCATCCGCTAATCGTTGTGATGCCTGGTATTCACCTTCAGCGGCAATTACTTTTGAACGGCGTTCTCTTTCCGCTTCTGCTTGTTTAGCCATGGCTCTTTGCATTTCCTGCGGCAGGTCAATTTGTTTTACTTCTACATTCGTAACTTTTACACCCCATGGATCTGTTTGTGAGTCGATGATCTGTTGCAACCTGTGATTTATCTTTTCCCTTTGTGAAAGAAGGTCGTCAAGTTCTGATTGTCCCAGCACACTTCGCAATGTAGTTTGTGAAATTTGTGAAGTAGCGGCTAAAAAATTTTCTACCTGCACAATGGCTTTCTGGGGCTCTACCACCCGAAAGTATACAACGGCATTTACTTTAATAGAAACATTATCTGATGTGATAATATCCTGTGGCGGCACATCAAGCACTATAGTTCGCAAACTTACTTTAACCATTTTGTCAATAACGGGTATTAGCAGAATAAGCCCCGGGCCCTTAATACCACTGCCGCCGATCAACCGTCCAAGGCGGAAAATAACTCCACGCTCATATTCACGTAAAACTTTTATGGCGCTGAAAAGTATCATCACAATAAAAAAAATAATGACTACTATTATTGTTGGAAACTGTTGCATAATATCTATTTTAACTATTATTAATTTTTTCTACAAAAAGTTTAAGATTCTTCATTTCTTTTATTCTCACTTTTTCTCCCTTATTAATTATTCCCCCAAGCGATTCTGCATTCCATATTTCTCCCTGCACTTTTACGGTACCAACTGGTGATAAAGTCTCCATCACTTCACCAGTATCTCCCACCAATCCTTCAATACCTGTCACTACCTTACGTCTTTGCGCTCTGATGCCAAACCCAATAACAAACAAAAAGAAAAGAGCAGAAGCAACTGTTGCTCCAATAATAACACCTCGTGAAATTTTTACCATTTCCAGTGACGAATTGGATTTTATCAACATCATTGAACCAAGTAACAGGGAAATTACACCTCCTATTGCAAGCAGCCCATGACTTACAATTTTTATTTCGAGCAGGAACAATATCACGGCGAAAACGATCAGGGCAAGTCCGGCATAATTGATCGGTAAAGTATGCATCGAATATAAAGCAAGTATCAAAGCAATAACACCAACAATGCCAGGAAGGATCGAGCCAGGGTTATACAATTCAAATATCAATCCATACATGCCGAGCAGGAATAAAATATATGCAATATTGGGATCACTGATGATGTCTAATATCTTTTCCCATACACTCATTTTTAGTTCTTTTACAACTACAGATGCAGTATGCAATGTCTTAGTGCCTGAACTAAGTTCTACTATTTTACCATCAATCTTCGCCAGCAACTCTGTTTCGCTTTTAGCAATTAAATCAATTGCGGAATCTTCCAGTGCTTCTGTTTCAGAATAAGCGAAACTTTTACGAACAGCATTTTCCGCCCATTCAATATTATGGTGTCTTTTTTCTGCAATTGATCTTATAAAAGCGGCGGCATCATTGGTAACCTTTTCACTCATCGTACTATCCATTTGGTTCTGCAGAGTTACCGGGTGAGCTGCGCCGATGTTTGTACCCGGTGCCATGGCGGCAATATGAGCAGCCAGTGTAATAAAAACTCCCGCCGAACCTGCCTGTGCTCCGCCTGGCGATACATAAACGATCACCGGCACCGGCGATTCAAGTATATCGCTTACGATCATTCTTGTTGATTTTAATAACCCACCGGGAGTATTAAGATGAATAATGACGCATTCCGCTTTTTCACGGATAGCTTTTTCAATTCCATTATGAATAAAATCTTCCGATGCAGGATTGATGCTACCGTCAATCTTCATAGAGATCACCGTTTGTGAATAAAGGACAGGCGGAAATAAAAAAAGAAAAAGACTATATAATAAAATGCGCTTCATAAGAAGCCTGTCTCCCGACAGGCGGGCGGGGGTTGAAAAGACCTTTTTGTAAGTTACCGAAATCGGCGGATAAAGAATGAATAAATAAATATGCGGTCAAATGTTGCTTATAAAATAAAAGGTGCCAGGAAGTTTCCAAAAGAATGAAAACTGCTTTCTTCAATAGATGAATATCTTAATAAAGTGTGTAGAACCGAACTACGAATTTGAAAAGATCAGGTGACGAGGAAATAGAAAAAAATCGCAGTAGACATACTATAAATGAGCATGGAGAATTACTATTTTAATCAGAAATCCGGTGTTGGCTAGATGCATTTCCAAAAAATTATTAATTTGTATAAGTTGAAGTCCAACCAATAAAAAACCTATGGAATTAAGCCAACATCACTTGCACCACGTGGTGAGTAAATTAAAAACTCCCCGGATAAGCAGACCCAATGTTTTCCTGAAACAGTACCTGGCTTCTTTATTGCATCGAATTAAGACCATCGGTTACCAGGGAACAATGGAAGAATATGAGTTGCGTAAGCTGGGAATATTTAATCAACTGAATTTTTTTCAACTGCTTTCAGGTGTATTTATCTTTATTACCTGTCTTTTTTATCATCAAAAATTTTCGGGATGGATCTGCATATTAAGTTGCCTGCCTTTACTTGTTAGCCTTCTTGTGTTATACCTGAACAGTCAGTATAAACATAAGGCTGCTCTAATTACCTATTTTATTCTGCATCCACTTGTTACCAGCTTTATTTTCATGAATGGCATGCATCTCGGTATAGATCTATATTTTATTTTATATGGCATTCTCGCAGTTTTCTTTTTGAAAGACCTGGCCTTTATGCTCTTCACGATAGCTTTTTCAATGGTCAACTTTTTTGTTCTATCTGTAGTATTAAATCAATTTCTTTACCAGCTTGAGAATATTAATGAAATTCTGTATCTCACTAATGAAGTAGTTGCGATCGTATTTATTTTTTATGGATTATATCTGGTTAAAAATGAAAATACTATTTACCAGCTAAGGATTCTTGACAAGAACAAAGTCCTGCAACAAAAAAATATACAGATACAGACACAATCGGAAAAAATAAAAAAAGATGCAAGCCTTCTTGAAAAACAAACAGAAGAATTAACTGAATTAAATGCATTAAAAAATAAATTGTTCAGCATTATTTCCCATGACCTGAAAGCCCCTATGTATGCTTTGCGAAATTTCTTTGGTGAAGTACAGCAAAATCATATGCCGGCCAGTGAATTAAGAAATATGATCCCCGCTGTGGTAAATGATCTGACTTATACCACCAGTTTGATGGATAATTTGCTGCAATGGTCAAAAGCCCAAATGCAATCCAATGCTGTTTATCCGCAACGGGTTGATATTGGTAAGTCAATAGAAGAAACATTACAGTTATTACACAGGCAATCAGAAACAAAACAGATCACTATTGAAAGCGAGAACAGGGAAGGTGTCTTCGGGTTTATGGATAAAGATATGCTTAGTCTTGTTTTGCGCAACCTGATCTCAAATGCGATTAAGTTTACACCTGAGAACGGGAATATAAAAATAGGCGTGAATGAAAATTGTACAATTGTTGAAGTATCTGTGCAGGATAACGGAACCGGAATCAGTCCTGAAGCAATGAAAAAGATCAACAGCAATGATTTTTATTCAACAAAAGGAACGGCCAGTGAGTCGGGCACCGGTCTGGGATTAAAACTTTGTAAAGAATTCATGGTAAGAAATGGCGGACAGCTTTATATTGAAAGTAAACCCGGCGAGGGAAGCACTTTTTCATTCTCCTTACCCAAAGCAAGCTGATAGATAAAATAAGGTTGCTATGCTTCGGGCTGTCTGCAAAAAATTTTCTCCAGCAATCC
The DNA here is from genome assembly GCA_963746915.1 of uncultured Bacteroidota bacterium. Taxonomy (GTDB): domain Bacteria; phylum Bacteroidota; class Bacteroidia; order Chitinophagales; family Chitinophagaceae; genus VBAS01. Next base: position 128,230 of record CAVVDD010000002.1, read on the forward strand.
ATATAGCTCAGGATGCTTTTCTTTGAACAGGGTTGGTCTTTCAAAAAAATATTCTGACACTACAGCAAAGAATTCAGCTTCGTTAGTCGCTCCATAAGGATCAATGTCTGACTTATCCTCATTGATCAATCTTATTTCATGCTGCATAAGCTGCAACCATGGTTGAATATATTTTTTTTCAAGGATAAATGCTGGAATCCCATCAATATCACCATCCGTTTTATCAACAAGGTGTACAAACTCATGTATCGCTGTATTTTCTTTTCCTGTTTTATTAATGAACGACTGTCTTAACTGGTGTTGTGATAAGATCATAACATGATTTAATGCGCCGCTGCCAACCATACCCAGTATATCACGACGATTTCCCTGTTGTTCAAATTCATGATTGAATGAATCAGGATAAAGCAAAACTTCATGAAGATGTACATACTCCCAACCCGGGAAATTAAAAATAGGGATGATAGCACTCGCGGCTATCAATATTTTGTCGAGGTCTTCCACAACAGTATTTATCCCTGTAATTTTTGTATGCGAAAGAAATTGCTGAATCCTGTTTTCAAACTCTGCCTTTTTTGTTTCATCCAATTGAAGATAGAAGGGCACTTGTTCTGTAAGTATCTGCCTGTAAGAACCGGGTATCGGTTCGGCAGGAACAGTAGTTACTCTCGTTTTCTTTTTAATCCTAAGGAAAAAAATAAATAGTAATCCGGCAGCAGCCATCGAAGAGATTGTGATGAGGAATGGATCCATAGAAGTGATGAAATTAATAACTTTCTGCTTAGTTCCTGTTTCAGGAGATTAAGGTTATAGTAACTTCGGCCAAATAAATAGTATGCGCCACCTTGCAATATGTTTTATACTGCTATTGGCATCCTGCACAGCTCCCAAAAATATGATCAGTTATACATCACGTACCTTACCCATATATGCAGTAGACCCACCGCCACAAAAAATTATCTTACTTAATAATTATGATGTAGCCGCTAAGAAATACCGTGATAACAAAGAACAATTATTCCTAGAGCTTATTGATACAATGATGTATTGGGCTGCCACAAGGATCCATGAAAATACAGGAATTGAAACAGAAGTGATCAGGGGTTATACCCCGGTTAGTGGTGGCAGTTCCATTTCTTCATTGATAACCTTTCACAAAGCTTCGCATGCGATTTCAGTTTCTAATTTTGATGTTTCATTCGAACAGACAAGGGTTGAGGTAACAAAGGATAACAGCGGAAGCAAAAGCAGGGAAGCTTATTATGATATTGTAGCCGATATAAGTTATTCCTTTTATGCACATGATTCGCTGATCAAAAAAAGGGATCTGCATCAATCCCGGTTTCATTCTTCCCGTTCGGTGGCAAGTGGATTACTGGCAGCGGGTCCCAATGTAGTAGTGCAGAAAGATGATGCGTATCGTATTGTGCAGGAAAGCTGGCAGCAGTATCTGAATTATTTTTTTCCTGGTGAAAAGATGCGGAGTCGCCCTGTGTTTATTAATAAAGGATTTGAGGCGGTCGGCCAGGCTATTTCCCGTCAGGATTATGAAGCAGCACTTACAGAAAGCCTGCGGTTTATTGATGATCCTGATAAAACAAAAGCTGCCAAAGCCTGTTATAATTGCGCTGTATTTTTTGAACGTAAAAATCAGCCGGAAGAAGCGAAAAAATATCTGCGTCAATCGCTTTCTTTGGCTACACTATATGAAGCAAAACAAATGTGGAATGATTTTGAATAAGCAGTAGCTTCATCCAGAATAGGAAAATTCTTTCCTAAATTCATCTAATGAAAAGGCTCGTCTTGCTTTATTTTATATTCTTTGCTTTTATTCAAACGGTAACTTCCCAAACAGTTGCTATAAATTTTGATAAGACCTCTTCCCAACAACGTTATGCTGCGTTACAATTAGAAAATGCATTAAAAGAAAAAGGGTATAAATTATCTCTTATGCCTGCAGCATTTCAAATCGATCTCTCATTGCTGGCTAACCTTGGTACTGAATCTTTTTCGATAAAAAAAGAAAAACAAATCATTCATATTACAGGTGGTGATGAAAGAGGATTGATCTACGGTTGTCTTTCATTGGCAGAAGATATCGGTAACGGCATTTCCCTAAACAACTGTAAAACAAAAAATGAAAAACCATTTCTTGCTTTTCGTGCAATTAAATATGATCTTCCATGGGATACTTACCGTCATAGCTATGCATTGGAATTGCATGATCAAACCTGCCGCGATACCAGTTATTGGAGAAGCTTTCCTGGATATGATGGCTGCAAATCGTTTCAATACTCTTACACTCTGGAATCTTCATCCTTATACTTTTTTGATCAAACCAAAGAATTTTCCTGAAGCAAGTCCATGGAATGAAGCAGAGATGAAAGAGTGGCAACAACTTTTTCATTCGATCATCAATATGGCAACAGAAAGAGCAATTGAAACATATATTATTCCTTTCAACATTTTTGTTACTCCTGAATTTGCAAAAGCACATAATGTGGCGATGGATAATCTAACACATGAATATTTTGTAAATGGAGATACATCTGAAATTATAAAAAGATATACCCGTGAATGTGTGACACAAATGCTTGAAGAATATCCAGGACTAACGGGTATGGGTCTTACATTGGGAGAAGGCATGGGTGGTATGACACCGCAGCAACGTGAAGCGTGGATGAGTGAAACCATTATTGAAGGAATGCGATTGGCAAAACGCAAATCAAAACTCATTCATCGTATTCCTTTTTCAAGTACCACCGGATCATTGGGAATTACAAGTATTGAAACCGAACAATTGACACGACAAGGGATAGAAAAAGAAGCCGCAATGGGTTTTACCGAAGGACCAATATGGGCCGATCTTAAATTCAACTGGTCACATGCACACTCTACAACCAAACTTATTAAAGTGCATGGCGGAAAATTATATGACACTTATTTCAAACCTGAACCAACTGCGTATAAAATTGTATGGACTGCCCGCAATGAAGATTTCTTTTGCCTGCGTTGGGGTGTTCCATCTTTTGTTCGTAGTCACATCTTGCAAAACAAAAGATCTTATTCCGGCGGATATATCATCGGCTCTGAAACATATATACCCGCTAAAGATTATTTTACCAAAGACGCAGTTGATCTTTCATGGAAATATGCATTCGAAAGACAATGGTTATTTTATAAACTATGGGGAAGATTAATGTATGATCCAAACATTACCGATGATATATTTAAAAAAGAATTCACCCGGCGCTATGGAAATGCGGGTGAACAATTATTGACGGCTTCGTCATTAGCCGGCAACACACCATTGCAATTAGCTTCTTATTTCGATTGCGGCTGGGATTTTACTTTGTACAGTGAAGGAATGATGGCGTTAGATAATACAACCAAGCGGGTTGATTATATTTCTGTTGATCGTCTTATCAAACAGCCGCCATTAGATACAAGTTATATTTCGATAGCTGAATATGTAAAAGGAACAGAGTCTAAAACGAATTTTAATAAAAAGGGGATCACTCCAACGAAGCTTGCAGAGATGCTGGAGAAAGACTGTAACAATGCATTAAAACTTGTCAGTAAAATAAATGTATCAGGCGATAAAGCCTTACTTTATGAAGTAGCTGATATAAAAGCATGGTCTTATCTTGGCCTGCACCTCGCGGAAAAAATAAAAGGAGCCATTGCTTTGCAAACGTATCGAACCCGTGGTGGTGAAAGCAATAAGCAGAATGCGATAAAGCATTTGCAAATGGCATTGACCTATTGGGATAACATTATCAGCATTACAAAACCGTTATATAAAAACATGCCGCTGGTACATTTAAGTCAGCAGGGTGGTAAAGAAAGTAATGAAAATTTTTATCTCACTTTTCATTGGGAAGGGATCCGGCCGGATGTGGCAAGAGATGTTGAAATAGCACAACGAGCTGTTATTAATAAGAAATAATATTTCATTTAAAAACAGGAATGAGTAATGGCATTTATTATTATGGCAAGTACTCTGAAATTTTCTTTATCACCTTTTCAGGATTCTTTATTACGTCTTCATTCCAGAATCTTAAAACAGTAATGCTAAGTTCATTTAGTAGGTTAGTTCGGGACTTATCATATTCTTTTGTTTCTGCCTCTGTATGAAAGCTCCCATCAAGTTCAATAACAAGCTTGGATTCATTACAGTAAAAGTCAGCCACATAATTTGCTATTGCATGTTGTCTTCTGAATTTTTTTCCTTTCAATTGTCTGTTGCGTAATAAAGACCATAATTTTTGTTCAGCTTCCGTTGTCCTTAATCTTAGTTCTCTTGCATATTCTTGAGTTTTTGCTTTGGCTCCGTAATTAAGTTTTGCAAGAAGTTTTTCTCTTGGATCAGAAGGTTTATTGTTGTTCATAATGGTTATCTAATTTACTATTTTTAAAGCATTTCTCAACTAGCTACGTTTAAACCTCACCCCATCAAATTTCATTTAAACAGAAGACTTTCCACCCCCTCTCCATATGGAGAGGGGAGGTAGAGTTTTCAAATTGAAAAAATGCTGGTGGGGTGAGGTTTAGAACATCCTATTTTATAAAACAAAAAACCGGAAAGTATATCCTTCCGGTTACGAAACGTAGAAAAAATAATAGTTGGTTCTGATCCTTTAATCAATACTCTTCAAGGTCACATACTTCTGCAACTTATCATAATTAAATCCTTTTGACTTCATATCCTTAATATATTCAGGAGTAACACCGGTTGCTTTTACAGAAACGATCTCATCAAGATCTATGTTTTTAAACCCAACAGTTTCAAAACTTTTAATGAATTCAGGAGTGATTCCCAAAGATTTTAATGCGGTCACATCATCAAGATCAGTGACCTTATATCCTGCGGCTTCAAATCCCTTCACAAATTCAGGAGTGATGCCTAATGCTTTGAATGCAACCAGGTCTTCTGGTTTGACATTTTTATATCCCATATCGGTAAAGCTTTCATGTATTCAGGAGTAACGTTCTGCGATTTCATTCCAACAAATTCTTCAGGATTGATATCTTTAAAACCCATGTTATGCCATCCTTTAATATATTCAGGAGTAACGCCAACTGCTTTAAACGATACCAATTCATCATGTGGGAATATTGGTAAGCCCAACTGCTTTGAATGAATTGATATATGCAGCGTCGATATTCATTGCTTTAAAACTAACAATATCATCGGCATCATCATCCTTACTACCCTTATCGCCTTTGTCTCCCTTGTCACCTTTATCACCTTTCATTTCACGCACTGATTCGATATACTTTTTATCAATTCCCTGTGCTTTAAAAGTAACCAACTGTTCTGCCGTTACATTTTTATAACCTGCGTCGCGGATCTCTTTGATATAAGCTGCATCAACATTCAATGCTTTTAAAGAAATCAGGTTTTCCGATGTCCACATCTTTGAAACCGGCATCCTTGATCGATTTAATATAAGCTGCATCGATCTTCATTGCTGCCATCGGTATGAGATCATCTTTTTCAATATTGGTAAAACCTTCTTTTTTCAGCATCTGCAAATAATCTTTTTTGATATTAATAAAGAAGAAAGCCATTTGCTCGTCTTCGTCGAGATTTTCTTTCAGTTCTTTGTTCATGTAATCAACATAAGCTTTATCGGCAACGAATTTATAAGTACCCATACCGGTATTGCCTTCAAACTTCCCGGTCATTTCCATCTTGCCGGCTTCACGGGTAATATTAAATGTTCCCGATGTTCCTTTAGGAATAGTTCCCAGGTCAGATAATTTGAAAGTAGTTCCATTAAAAGAATGTCCGGATTCAAAATCACTCATCATCCATCTTTTCATCACTGAAGCGGATATTCACTTTATCATCTTTGATAATAGCGAACCAATACCCTTCGGTTTCCATTCCGTGATTCTTTTACGGACTTTTCGGTCTTCCCGTCTTTCTGACTATTCTGGCCATAGGCCACTGGCTCATTCAGCAGGCAGGCTAAAAAAGCAAATACGGGCAGCAGGAAAAAATATTTCCAGGCCGTGTGCAGGTTTGATCTTTTTTTGTTCATCATGGCTATACGTTTTTTAAGAATTGACTGGTTATAATTGGTAGTTAAACTCAAGGGGAAATGTGGCGCTGATACTTTCACCAGGCTAAGCTGGTAACTTTTCTTATCCACTTTCTTTTGCTGCATCAGTTGATCATCGGTTAAAAATTCAAGATTGCTTTCGATCTCGCGGCGATAGATCCATGCAAATGGATTGAACCATTGAAAGATCAGCACCAGCTCGGCAATAATAATATCAAGCGTATGTTTTTGCACGGATATGAATTTTTTCATGCAGCAGTATCTGGTTATATGTTTCCCACTCATATTTTTCAGGATTAATAAAAATAGTATTGCCAAAAGAACAAGGTGCTTTATCACCACTCACTTCCACTATCCGGTATTTACCATCAATGATCACCGGGTTGCGATAGGCACGAAACAATAATAATACAAGCTGGAAAAGAAAACTGACGCCAAACACGATCACACCAAACCAATAGATCCAGAACAACCAGGTCAGTACAGTTTGAGGTTTGAAAGTTTGAAGTTTGAGGTTGAGTAGTTGGTTGCTGGTTGCTGGTTATTAGTTATTGGTTGTTGAGTAATGTTTGTTGGTTGTTGTTCATTCAGTTTTTGTCTGTTCGCAGCTACTGATTGCCTGACTGTCCGACTGCCTGATTCCCGACTCACAACTGAGGGTCTTCCTCAAAGAAAACTGCTGCTGGCACCTGCACCAAAGGCAATGCAAAAGAAATGACCAGGCAGGCGATCAGCAAAAAGCGGTTCACCTTGTAAAATGTTTCGCGGCGCAGCAATAGTTTATAAAAAGCCAGGCAGGCGGCCAGTATCAGGGCGACATTGATGATATATGGCAGGTTCATGGTTTGTCTGATTTAATCATGTTGAAGAATTTCTTTCAGTTCGTCTTCAGTAAGGTTTTGTTCTTTGGCAAAAAAGGCCAGCATCCGCGGATAGGAGTTATCGAAATACTGGCTCACGATATCTTTCATTGCATGCTTTTGATAATCTTCCCGGCTGATGACGGGAAAGTAGCGATAGACATTGCCAACACTGTCATGATCCAGGAAACCTTTTTCTTCCAGGATCTTCACCATGGTAGCAACACTATTATAATGTGGTTTCGGATCGGGCAGGTGAGGGATCACTTCTTTAATAAAAGCTTTACCCAGATCCCAATACACCTGCATGATCTGTTCTTCTCTTTTCGCCAGTTTTATCATCGATAAATAATTTGACACAATGTTACTACTAATTAATTAGGAGAACAACTAATTTATTAGGAGTAGTGAATGTTCTTTGAATAAATTTCAATTAAATCAATTCATTCAGAGTTAGTTAGAAGCTGAAAATAAATTTTCTTGAAGATGCCAGATCAATGATGAGTGGAGAGATTATTTTAAATGGCTCCCTAATTCAACACTCAAAATTTATCATTTGAAATAATTACGGATTGATCATAATATGTGCACTGTGTGTTCCTGGATTCATGATCCAGGGCATGCCATTGGCCGATGGATTTTCAGGCAACCCGGTACTGGCTACTGTTGCATAAGGAATATAGATCACATAGCGCAGGTAGCCATTCTTTACTTCACCGGTTGCAGGATCAAATTCTTCGTCTTTGGCAGAATAAACATACAATGCCGCAGGTTGTTTGGGCATTTGAAGGGTGCCTGCTTTTACTTCTTTCTCACGTTCATTAAATAACGAATCATCTTTAATGCCCTGCTTTCTCAGTTCACGGCCTCTTTGCATAAAAGGTTCCAGTTCCTTTACATAACAGGCCACAGAAAAACCGGGATCATCAGGATTGTCTGCAAGACAGATCATTTCATTTGTTCCTTGTCTTAAAAGTATAAGTTGTTTATCGGCTGAATAACCATAAACCGTACAACTATCCCTCTTTTCCTTAGGTGCAGCTAATAATGCTGATTTTATTTGTATGGCTGCAGAAGCTAAAACATTTTTGGAAGCGAGGTGAATCTTTTTTAGAATTACATCCGTAACAAGCTGTGATCACAGTCACAAACAAAAAGATCGCTTTCATGTTAGTTAGTTTGGTTGAAAATTTAATTCAGGATATAAAGCAAGAGCTTTTTAAAGGTAGTATTTTATTATGCCATGGCCTACTGGGCAAATAAGTTGGCTGTGTTCATGGTGACAACAAGACAGTAACCGAATAGACAGGCGGCTTTCGGGATTAATTATTGACCATAACTCACAATTAAAAAACAGCTCCATTCACGATCAATTCCAAAGGCTACGAAATTTTTTCCTAACTTAAGAATCTAAACTCAACCGTTATGGACTACCAACTCGTCACTGGCGGACCTGATGTAGCCGACCACCTGGTTTTTACAACCAGCTTCTCACACAAAAATATTTTTTATAAAGCGGCGATTGCCGAAACCATTTCGTGGGACGGGCAACTTACCGGCACCTACGATGTGCTGTTGCAATCCGGCAAAGGCACACAACGACTAACCCTTATAAAAGAAGGAAATCATTGGAGAGCAGGAGAAGAAGTTGAACAGATCGGCATTCCTCAGCAGGAGGTGGTTGATCTGTTGGGTGCAGTCATCAACAAGGTTCGGAAGTAAAATCATTTCTTTCCATATCTTTATTGCAAGGCCAACCTGATTAGCGGGTTGGCCTTTTATTTTTGTAGGCAAGTTTGAGGTCACAATTTGTGATTTCAAACCAACTGGTCACAAAGCGTGACCAGTTTCATCATCACAGTGAGCTTAGAAACTTGATATCACAATTTGTGATATCAAGTTTAATTTAGTCTTAACCTTAAATCCGATTTATGAAGTTGGCTATTATTCAACAAAAGATTTTTGAGATTCGTGGGCAAAGTGTCATGCTTGATTTTGATCTTGCTGAATTGTATGGTGTGGAAACGAGAGTCTTAAATCAGGCGATAAAACGAAATCCTGATCGCTTTCCAAAAGATTTTATGTTCCAACTTACCCAAAGGGAACTTACAAACTTGAAATCACAAATTGTGACATCAAGTTGGGGTGGTACACGAAAGCTCCCTTTTGCATTTACAGAACATGGTGTTACAATGGCGGCTAATGTATTGAAGAGTAAGAAAGCCATAAAAATGAGCATTGCCGTTGTTCGTGCATTTATTTCTTTAAAGCAAATGGCTCTGCAACATAAAGACCTTGCCGAACGATTAGAAGAATTGCGTAAAGAATTGCACGAACGCATTGGTGAGCATGATACACAATTAGCTGCTATCTACGATGCGATTGAAAATTTACTTGATGATAAAGCGGAAAAGAAAAATTGGGAAGAAAGAAACAGAATAGGTTATCGTTGAGCAGCTATTTGTTCTTTTTGCCTTGATGCAAAAAGAACCAAAAAAATCAAGCCCGGCCCGAAGCTCCGCCGGCCGGGCAGGCCAACGCACATGAACACTCAAATAAATTGTAATTACACTCCCAATTGAACTGATAGTTTGAATCAGTTTTCTTCGTGCTATTCGAATCATCGAAAGGCGCTGTTCCCGCCTCTGCTTTCTTTAATCCGAATAGTAGTCAATTAGTCGGCGGGAAAGGCGCTGGTATTTTCATTTATATCTGAGATAAGATTAAGGATATATCGAATGAAAAAGACAAGGCACAGCCTTCGTCGATGCAGATGATAAGAATTGTTTAGCTCAGTTAACAGTAGCACTGAAGCTTAATCAAGGCGTCCGGCAATGGCTGTATATCATTGCCGGTGTGCTTTTCTTTGTTACTTTCTTTTGCACAAGCAAAAGAAAGTAAATAAGTCTTAATGGATTATAAGTAAGAAGCTTGGAATCGATTCGTGCGAGCACAAGCAAAAGAAAGTGGACGAACTATCACAACCCCTCCACACTTCTCTCCACAAACGCAGTAAGATCCGCACCTTTCAACAATCCTTGCGCAAGCATAGCAAGATCAAAAGCCTGTTTCGCCAAAACTGTTTGTTGCGCTTCATCAGCGGATAAAATTTTATTCACCAGTTTATGATTCGCATTCACTGAAACTTTATAAGTATCCGGCATGTTGCCATAAAAATTCATTCCACCGCCTCCACCCATACGGCTCATGTCTTTCATACGACGCATCCATTCTTCCATGGTAATAGTAACGGGCATACCTTCAGCATGATTACTATCGATCTCCACTTTCATTTGAGTATTGTTGATCGCTTTTTCAAATATGCTTTTCAGTTTGGCTGATTCATCATCTGTGAGCTTGTGTTTTTCGGTATCTTCTTTTTCGATCAGCTTATCCATCACATCCGCATCCACTCTTTTCAAAGAAATTTTTTCCAGCTTCATTTCGAGGTGATGAATAAAATGCGTATCGATCGGTGAGTTCATCAGCAATACATCATAATTCTTTTTATGCGCAGCCTGTATATAGCTGTCCTGTCGTTCAGCATCGGCAGTGTAGAGGTACACAAGCCGGCCATTCTTATCTTCCTGGAAAGCTTTTGCCCTTACCGCATATTCTTCCAGGGTATATTTCTCATGCTTTGTATTCTCCAGCAATAAAAATTCTTTAGCCTTTTCATAAAATTTTTCATCGCTGAGAGCACCGTACTTTACAAAAAGACCGATATCATTCCATTTCTCTTCATAGCTCTTGCGGTCTTTCTTGAACAGCTCACCCAGCTTCTCCGCTACTTTACGACTGATATAACTATTGATCTTTTTTACATTGCTGTCGCTCTGTAAAAATGAACGGCTTACATTCAGCGGGATATCCGGCGAGTCGATAACGCCATGCAGCAACAATAAAAATTCAGGCACGATATCTTTTACTTCATCGGTAATAAATACCTGGCGGCTGAACAAACTTGATCTTGTTCTTCGTGATCTCAAAATCATTTTTCAGTTTGGGGAAATATAAAACTCCGGTCAGGTTAAAAGGATAATCAACATTCAGGTGGATCCAGAACAAGCGGCTCTTCGGAAAAAGGATAGAGCTCACGGTAAAAATCAAGATAGTCCTCATCTTTCAGTTCAGTCGGTTGTTTGGTCCAGATAGGAGTGGTGTTGTTGATGATATTATCCACCTCCACTGTCTTTATACTTTGGTTTGCCTTCTGCATCCTCACCATCGGGAACAGATTCTGTTTTGGTACCAAACTGTACCGGCACGGGCAGAAACTTTGCATACTTGTTCAATATCCCGCTGATGCGAGGCTCTTCCAAAAACTCTTCTGAATCTGCATTGATATATAGAATAACATCGGTGCCTCTTTCGGTGCGGCTTCCTTCGGTGATCTCAAATTCGGTGCTGCCATCACAGGTCCAGCGGGCCGGTTCGGCGCCGTCCTGGTAGCTGAGAGTTTGTATCTCCACTTTTTCCGCCACCATAAAAGCCGAATAAAAACCCAAACCAAAACGACCGATGATCTCGTTGGCATCATTGGCTTCTTTGAATTTTTCCAAAAACTCGGTAGCGCCGGAGAAAGCCACCTGGTTGATATATTTTTTTATTTCATCGGCTGTCATGCCGATACCGTTGTCGGAAACGGTGATCGTCTTTGCAGTTGCATCAACGGCCACTTTCACTTTCAGCTCACCCAGCTCCTGGTTATAATGACCCAGCGAAGCCAGTCTTTTTATTTTCTGCGTGGCATCCACGGCATTGCTCACCAGCTCCCGCAAAAAGATCTCATGATCGGAATAGAGAAATTTTTTAATGATCGGGAATATGTTCTCGGTATTGATGGAAATGTTTCCTTTTTCCTGCACCATGGTTGTTTCAGTTAATAGTTAAGAGTTATAAGTTAATAGTGATGAATTTGCCAGCTGTTGACATATGGTCTCCTCGTATTGACCATTGACCATTCACCATTTCGGCCTGCAATATTACAAGCCTTATTCCAATGCAGTAAAATTTGCCAGATTGACAGCGGGATTTTTTATGTACCGGGCTTTTGAGCTACTAATTTAGCTTCTGTGCAGCCTGCCCCGAGGAGCAAGTGAGAAATAAGCGAAGCTTATTCGAAACTTGCGGACGAAGTCCCGACGAATGGGGTCACATTTATCCACCGAAGTTTTAACGAAGGTGGACTCTTGTACTGCAACAATTCTATTCATCTTTCCTTTTATTTTTCAATAGGCGGTTGATCTATTGGGTATAGTTATCAATAAGGTCGTAAATAAATGATCTGGTTGCCCTGCCCGCCGGCAGTCAGGTCAATGAACACTAAAAAATAGATATGAAAACTTGTATCGGACAAGTTTGTTCAATAAATTTGCTTGTTCATGATTCATGAACACTTCAAAAATTTGAACAATGAAGGAGAAAGAAATACTGGAACAGGCCACCAGGCAGTTTAACAGCATTACTGGCGCAGTATTGCAGCTGTTGCCGGCTAAAAAGCTGGAGCATCATGCCGATGCATTGATGGAATTAAGGCAAGGGAAAATTAAAACTCGCTTTTGGATCGAGGTAAAAAATGAATTGAGAGAACAAAACCTCAATGCCATCATGAACCAGATAAAACATAACCCGGCAGAATGGTTGCTGATCTGTCAATACATTCCAAAGACGATCAAAATTGAATTAAAGAACAGGGCTATCAATTACCTGGAAACAGCAGGCAATTGTTTTATCAAAAAAGAGGGATTATTTTTTTACATCAATGACCAGGCAGTAACCAAACAGCGGCAGCCAAAAGAAGGAAAATTATGGAAACAAGCCGGGCTTAAATTTTTGTTTGGTATTTTAATAAAGCCGGAATTACTAAACGGGCCTTATCGTACAATAGCAAAAAAAACAAATGTGGCGCTGGGAAATATCGGGCCTTTTATTGAAGAGCTGAAACAGGAAGGATTTATTAAGGAAGGAGTGAGGCATAAAAACAAATTCATGTTCATTGAAAACAAGGAGCAGCTCCGGAATAAATGGGTGGAGTTTTTTAATGCTATGCTGAAACCAAAACTAAAACAAGGAAAATTCAGGTTCATTGATAAAAAAATGAACCATGAATGGGAATACCTGCCTGCTACAAACTTTTATTGGGGAGGCGAACCGGCAGGTGCAAGGCTGACAAACTTCCTCATACCTCAGCAGTTTGCCATCTATACCCGTGAGCCAAAGACAAAACTGATGCAGCAACTAAAGCTGGTGCCCGACGCCACGGGGGACCTCGTGATAATGGAAAAGTTTTGGGATGATGAATTGGATTATCAACAAGGCGTGGTACCGCCGTTGCTGGCTTATGCTGAATTGATCAATAGCCTCGACAGCAGGAACAGGGAAACTGCAGCACGCATAAAACAAAAATATCTTGACTGAACCTGTTGACATATTGAATCCTTTGGTGGCTGAAATGCTGAAAACAATGGGAGAAGTTTTTCAGGAGTTTGGTGTGGACTATTTCCTCGTTGGTGCATTAGCAAGAGATATTCACTTAGCTGCACACGAAAATTATGCAGCAAAACGCAGAACAAAAGATGTAGACATTGCTGTAATGCTCGATGATGAAGATGAGTTCTATGCTATTAAAGATGCATTGATAGCAGCCGGGGATTTCCGGCAAAGCAGTGTAAAAGAAATTAAGCTGTTCTATAAAGAAGCGATCGAGGTTGACCTGCTGCCGTTTGGTGAAATAGAAACGGAAGACCGGAGATTAGAGCTTAGCCATCGTGCATTGCTATCAATGGATATGAGCGGATTCAAAGAAGTGCATTCTTTTGTGGAAACGTTCACTGTTGCTGAAGGTCTGACACTGGATGTGTGTACGCTGGAAGGACTGGTGATATTAAAACTAGTTGCGAATGATGATAACCCCGGCCGCACAAAAGACATAACGGATATTGAACATTTTATAGAAGTGTATTTTGATCTGAATAGTGATGAAATTTATGAGGACTTTATGGAGGTAATGGATCTCTATGATACAGGTATACCCGACTATTTACAACTTGTATCTGCAAGAGTGATCGGCAGAAAAATGAAAGATATTTTAACAGGTCATGATGAAACAGCCGGGCACATTAAAGCCATACTGAACAAAAGACCGGTTGCCACCTGGCAGGCAATGCTGGATGGAATGAATGAAGAATAAAGCAATAACAAAACAGGCAGCGGAAAAATAATTAAGTTGAAAATTTATGCTGGCTATGCAAGTCGTATTCCAGGACAATGAAAAGAAGAATGTACTCCCTGGACCAATGATCAATGCTGATGGTCATGCTGGTAATGTTCTTTCAGCAGGTCTTCACCATAATCGCCATTGAAATCACGCCAGACCATGTGAATATGGTTGGCATTGTTTTGTGTATTATCAAATTCTACCAGGAATGTTTTTCCCTGTATGCGGTAATAATGCGGTTCACCTTTTACCAAACCACCTGCCCAGCCAAAGCGGATCTCATTTTTATCTTCCGTAGCCACCAGTTTCATTCTCATATTGGCCAGTCGCTGAGGCATCGAAGAAAGATAAGCCACCATGATCTTGTTCACTAAATTTTTCTGATCGTTGTTCATATCGTTAAGCAGGATGCCAACCGGTTCCATCGGCGTCACATGTGGAGCGTTTGATGATACAATATCAGGAAATGCTTCGGGCCTGAACAAAGCCGTTTTCTTTTGTGCATCATTCAGTGAATTGACCAGTTTAAAAGCAAGGTCCTCTTCATCTATAATTATACGCATGCCTTTTTTTGCACCTTCTTTTATTTCACCAGGATTAGAGCCGAAGAAAAATGGAGTAAAGGCGAGTTCTCCGTCAACCACGGTAAAGTTGAGTGCCAGGTGATGACCCGTGAACTTCCATGCCCACACACTGTCTTTGCCCGGGTGACCATACACCGAAACAAAATAATTTTCCGGAATGCGGGTTGTATTGTTTGGTTCCATTTCTTTCAGCACATATTCAAAGCTCATGATGTTTTGCGTACGCTGGTAACCTGCCGGGCTCAGGAATGATTGCAGCATTGTATAGAACAATTTTTTCTGGTTGCTGTCCATGTCTTTTACGGCAATGCCTGTACGTGGTGCTGAAGGAGGCGGTACAAAATGCCAGTTATAGCGGGTCATTTCTTCAAAAAGAAAAACAGCTTTTGCTTTTTGTTCTGCACTCAAAGCGTTGACAAAAGCAAGAGCTTTGGCAGTAGCAGTCTTATCGATCTTTTTATCCTGTGCAAAAATGGAAAGCGGTAGCAATAACAGCAGCAGTGATCTCATAATAGTTTTGTTGGTGAGTGAATGATGGTGGTGTTGAGAATTAAATATACAACTAAGATCGGGAAGCTAATTATGTAACCGGCTGCGTTGCTACTATTGAGCTTCTGTTGCGTCGCACTCTTGTACGCAACAATTCTATTCAGCAATTGTTACAGAAGTATCCCAGAGAAAGGTTCCGGAGTTCTATTCATCTTTCCAGAAGTTTAAGGTCAAAATTTGTGACCTCAAATAAATGAATTACTTTCTGCAATAAAATAACACCACAAGCCATGCCCAAAATCTTCATTGGTAAAATTGGTTCCACTTATCCGGAGCAAATAGACAAAAATATTTATGTGGGGCGGCCCCGAAAGCAAACGATATGGAGGCATGAAGCCCGGTGATTATGTGTTTCCTGTTTATAAAGGAGAAATAACAAAACTGTGGAAACTAAAAAATTTTTCGGATGGACCAAATGGAGTTAATAGCCGGCTGGGCGCCGCTCATTTCGAAGAAATAAAAATATATAACCCTCCGATTCGCCTCACAAGAGAGTTTATAGTTTCAAGATATTTTGAGGTTGATATTGTCTTATTAAATAAAGCATCTAAGCAAACTCAATCTGTTGACTTTTGGCCGATAACCCAGACGGCTGATTGCCCTGATCCTTCTTTGATTGACTTTTCTGATACAAGAAATTATTATTTAGAAGCTGTAAACCCGCAAAGATTAAGTTTAATAAAACCAAAAGAAGGAGATATCCGTGTTGTAATCGATTTGGAAAAAAATTATAAAATAGATGCCATACAAGAATTTAAGGACGGTAAATATGTTGTATATGATCCCTTGCAAAATATTTATAATCAGAAAAACAAACCTGATGAACGGTATACATTAAAAGAGTTGCTGGATTATGCTATTGAAGATGGGGCTAGGAATAAGGAGAATTATCTGAAATCAGTAATTAAAGAACTTGAACAAAAAGGATCTTTTAAAGCCCCTTCTCCAATTGGTTTATACGATAATTTATTGGTAGGAAGAAGAAGAACGGCACATCCGGATAAATCCAAAGATGTAGAAGAAGAGTCCACGGAAGAATCGGAATTGGAATGATAAAAGAATCTGATATTGAAGAATATTCAATATATGAATCTCTTCTTGATTTTAACCCCAACCTGATACTATATGGACCGCCGGGTACGGGTAAAACATATACTGCTCAAAAAATAATTGAATACCTGGAAACAAAGCGTGAAAAAACATTGATGACTTTTGAGCAGGTTCAACAAAATGGAAGAGCTGAGTTTGTTACTTTTCATCAGTCCTATTCTTATGAAGATTTTGTGGAAGGGTTGAGACCGCAACTCGCTAATGAAAAAGATGAGGATACATCTGCTGCTTCCTTACAATATATAGTCAATGACGGGATTTTAAAAAAATCTTGCGAACAAAGCCGCATTAAGCCAGCTCAAACAGGACTTCAATGAAAAAAAAGAGCTTGAAGATGTAAATGATAGCAACAGGATTTGGAAAGTTTCGCTCGGTTCAAGAAAATGGAAGAGCATATTTACGAAGACTGTATCAAAAATAATTTTATTGCTATTGGCTGGCTTGATGATATCGATTTAACTGGCTATAGCTATAAAAAGATTTTGGATGGCCTGAAAAAGAAAGAGCAAGGATGGTCAGACAATCCAACAAACGATGCCAGCAGTATTAATAGCTTTTTGAACGAAATGGAAATTGGTGATATAATTTTGATATTTAATGATGTTACTTCTATCAGGGCAATAGGCGTAATTCAGGGCGAATATTTTTATGATTCTAAAACCAAAACTTATCCGCATAAAAGAAATGTAAAATGGTTAAGGAAATTCAGCTCGCCGGTCAGCATACTTAAATACAATGGCGGCGTGCGGTTAACAATGAAAACAGTATATGAGCTGGTGAGGGTGAAGTTTCCTGATATCAAAGAATTGTTAGTGGAGGGTCAGGCTAAAAATGCAGCGAAGGAAATAAAAGCAAGACCATACTATCTCATAATTGATGAAATTAACAGGGGAAATATCTCGAAGATATTCGGAGAGCTCTTAACGTTATTAGAGGCGGACAAAAGAGATAGAATTAAAGTAAAGCTTCCGTACTCTCAAAAAGAGTTTTCATTACCAAGAAACCTGTACGTTATAGGAACCATGAATACTGCTGACCGTTCTATCGCTGTAATCGACACTGCTTTGAGAAGAAGATTTGTTTTTAAAGAAATTGAACCTGATTCCAGAATAGTAAGAGATAGCGATTCATCAAAAATTGGAGATTTTGATCTGGGAGATTTAATGGAACGGTTAAATAAAAGGCTGCTTCAATTCAATGACAGGGATCATCGCATTGGGCATTCTTACTTTTTGGAATTATATACCGCTGATGAGTTGAGGATCCGGTGGTATTACCAGATCATTCCTTTGCTGATGGAATATTTTTATAATGATGGGGAAACGATTTCCAGTATCGTTTCTGAAAAGTTTATAGATAAAGCCACTTGTAATATTAAGTGGATAGAAAGCGAAGAAGAGTTTTTACAGGCATTAGAGAGATTTTGAATTTGAAATATTCCATATTTGAAGATTATACCTCCATAATACCGGGTGTCGAAAAACACCGGGATGAGATTGATTTACTTGGAAAACTAATTGGGAATAATAATTTGTACGTTGGGTTTGATGGCGCAATCCGTGTTCAACATTACGTAGGTTTTTTTCAAAAGGGAATCTTCGTCTTCAGGTATTACCTAAACTTTACTATGATACAATAGACAGGAACGACAAACAGGAACAAAAAGAGTCGTTGAAATTTGTTTTTGAACTGCTTGGCGTTACGGCTCGAAAGTTCATAAACCTGGATGCCGGTCGGTTTGCAAGTGAAGAAACGAACTTATTTGAAATATTGATTAAAATTTTTATAGATCAATTTCATCTTGTTTTCAATAAAAATATTTTCTCAGACTATGTAAAAGTGGAAGAGAACTGCACTTTTATAAAGGGAAAAATTAATTTTTCAGAAACGATAAAAAGAAATGCATTTGCAAGACACCTGCATTATATACAATATGATGAGTTTACGATTAATAATCCATTAAATCAGCACCTGAAATTTACAATCCTGAAATTGCTTAGGGCTACCATGAATTCATATAATAAAAAGCAATTACGGCTGGCTGCTGCCTATTTGCAGGATGTGGATGACGTCACGATAACTCCCTTACCCGTCAGGTTTATTTTAACAGGAGAAATTCAGCCTATGAACCTCTTTTTAATCTGGCAAAATTATTTCACTACAACCAGGTACCGGGTTTAAGTGAAGGCAAAGAAAATACGTTTTCTTTTCTTATACCCTTAAATGAGTTGTTTGAAAACTACGTCGGTCAATTACTAGTAAGATTTAATACTGATTCTTTGAAATTCACGCACCATAAAAAAGCTTTTAGCGATTTGATAGTACGGGATCAGGAAACAATTTACCAGGTCTGCCCCGATTTTTCACTTTTTGTAAATGAAGAATGTAAAGCCATTCTGGACGCAAAATATAAATGTCCATTGGAGGGTAACCAGTATAAAATTGTACGTGAAGATATTTATCAGCTTACGACCTATGCCATGCATTTCGGATGTAAGAATATATATCTTCTTTACCCGGCTTTCAAAGGCGCTTATTTGCAAGAACCTTTAATTGGTTCTTTTGAAATAAAACTAAAGGACTCTTCTGTTTTTCTAACAGCTATTCAGCTAAACATGGAAGACCTTCAATCCAATAAAATTGTTTTGCGGGATTTAATAATAAAAGACTTCGTTGATGATAATACCAACAAACGGGGCTAATTGAAATATTTCATTGCAACCTTGCCAACCCATTTACCCATGTGCACAGGAACAGCATTTCCAATTAACTTGTAAGAACTTCTTTTATTTTCAAAATGAAAGTCATCAGGAAAACCTTGTAGTCTTGCATATTCTCTTATTGAAAAAGGTCGTAATCCATATTTTGCATTTTTATCTTTTACAAGCCGTGTACTTAAATCTTTTGAATAATGTGCAACACAAGTTGGTGCAATTGCATTTGGGATGTTCAGGATCAACAATTATTGGTAAGTCTCTATACTTTCCATTTAATTCTGTTTATTACATAATCCGGCATTTCAACTTCAGGATTTTTTTCTAAAATATCTTTTAATCGAGGTCTATTATTTATTTGAGTTGGTGAGTAATTGAAAATTGTTTTCTTGTTCCAATAAGAATTAGTCTTTTTCTTCGTTGAGGTAACCAATTAGCTGCATCAACCGGACAAAAAACATTTACATAATAATCAGGTAGTTTTGTCATTGCTTCCATCACCACTTTAAATTTTTTCATTCCCGGAACATTTTCAACAATGTACATTTCAGGTTTTTCAATTGCAATATGTCTGAAGAAATGAAGAAACAAATCATCACCTGTTCGTGTTCCATGTATATCTGCAATCGGAGAATATTTTGTACATGGATAAGTTCCAACAATAATATCAGTTCGTGGTTGTTCTAAAACTGTTTTATCTTTTATATCTGCTGTTAAAACAGAATGAGAAAAATAATGGCTGTTCGTTTTCATACAAGTCTGTTGCTTCAATATCAAGATCGAGAGATTGAATAACATTTATTCCAGCTTGCATTATTCCAATTTCCATTCCTCCACATCCAGAAAAATATCCTTTCGCTGTTGGTTTATACATTTATTTACTTTTTAAAGCAAAATTGTATGGAGATGAAAGTGCAAGAACTCTTTTTTGGAAAATACTTTTTTGGAAGATAATTTTTGTTCCAACTGGTTCAGAAAAATGTTTTGCATAGTATTGTTCATTAGATTTTTTTTTAAACCAGTAGACAGAAGTATTTCGAACTTTTTCGTTATTCCTATATATCCTTTGTCGTAAGCCCGGTCATATGATGAAGAAAGGCAAATTCCGTTTTCTGGATTTAATCTTTCTTTCTCTTTTTTTGACCAGGGGATAATGTGACTGGCTTTTAATAATTCAGTAATGTCGATTCCTGTAATTGCACATTTGGAATATAATTTGCTAAAACAATATGTCGGAATACATTTTGGTTTATTCTTGTTTTTATTTCTCGTAATTTGTATTCTCCTTTCAGGTGTTCGGTTCCTTTTAATGCATCTGTATGTTTTTCTTCAAGCGATGTGTTCTTTTTTGCAATATTCTTTTCGCTTTCAAAAAGTTAACGTCTTTATCTACTTATAAATTCATTCCAGATTGGCTCTACTTGTTTTTTTCCGCCGGATAATCCGCTTATTCCTCTTTGTTGATGAAAGGGATCAACACTTGCGAAATTGGTAAGCCGCATGGCTACGGCGTTAGCATTTCTACCAATAAGTCTTCCCAAATGAATTATTTCGGGATTTCGTGAATGAAACTTTCCGAACTGAAGTTTCAAATAAAGATTTAGGGCAAGTATTAATTCTTCTTGTCCAAAGTCTTTGGCCTTGTTTCATAACATAGGTGGTTTTGATGTATCAATATACCTACTTTACCAAAAACTTCTGTAGCTTTTAAGACACGTAGGATAAGTAGTGAAGAACTTTAAGGTCTTTTTGTAATATCAAAAGTCGATTTGTACTTTTGCCGCTTTAATAACTATATCCCTATGGCGAAATTTCTCGATACTCAAGCTATTTCAAATGAACTAATGAAGTTAATTAAAGATGCCAAAGACAAAATCATCTTAGTGTCTCCGTATTTAAGGGTCAATTCACAAATTCAAGAAAGACTAAAAACTAAAAGTAAAATTGGAACTCTATCTGAAATCGTAATTGTTTACGGTAAGTCTGAGCTAAAGCAATCTGAACTTGATTGGATTAAAGGAATTGAAGATTTGAAAGTCTACGAAAAAAGCAATCTTCATGCTAAATGCTATCTATCCGAGGACAAAGCAATTATTTGTTCATTAATTTATACGATTATTCACAGCAACATAATATTGAAATGGGCATTTTGATAACCAAACAACATGACCAGGAAGCTTACAATGAACTAATAGAGGAAATCAATAATATTAAAGTTAATGGAAATCGTATTCGATTTGACGGTAAGAGTGAAGTGCAAACTGCTGTAAAAAATATAATAGAGAAAAAAGAAGTAGCCGTTAAAGAAACTCCAATAGCTGCGAACATACAATTGACACCTCAACAAAAATTAAAATTTCAGTTATTAAAGCAGTGGCGATTAGAGAAATCCAGAGAGGAAAATGTAAGAGCTTTTCAAATTTTGACTGACAATGAAATTCGCAATATTGTTTTAAAAGAAAAGTTAGAGGCAAAGGTGCTTTATGATATTGTGGCAAAGAAAAATGCAATTAAGTATGGCTCACAAATTTTGGAACGATTAAAATATATTGACTACTATACGATTGGTAAAGTGACTAACGTATGGTATCAGGATAACCCGACATCATATGATAGGGTTAAACTCAAAATCGCTGGCTCTAACGAGGAAAGGTGGTTTGATACAACTCAAGAGTTGCCAAACATAGATTCTTTGGTTGCTGCGAAAATTAACCGTTCGTGGTTTAATGAATACATTTATTTGGATGAAGATTAAAATTTGCACCGTAGAATTCCTGAAAGTACAATAGTGCGACCCATTCGTCGCTTCGCTCCTCAGGGCAGGCTGCACAGAAGCTCAATAGTAGCAATCCAGTTGGGCAAATAATTCTTCACCATATCAATAACTTACTTTCATTCCGGGTTCAATTCTATTTTTTATGCCCTCTTTTGTTAATTACTTTTAATTCAGCCACCGCTCATCCATCTCCATCGCTGAAAAAAGGAAAACAGTTGCTGAATGGATAAGTATCTGTTATCTGCTGACAGGATCACTTTGTATGCAACCGGTCATTATCTGTTCGCTTATATCCTTCGCCCGGCCAATAAATAAAATTTCAGATCAATTGCAGGATATGTTTGATGGTGAAAACATTTTTTATCATTAAACAGTATAGCCATGAAATTTTTTCCTAAAACAATGACCGTTTTTCTTTTCTTATTGATGATCGCCGGTACTATCAATTCACAGGATAAACAAGATCATACCACTCCCTGGGTATCCGATAAAGGATACTGGAACACCGAAAGCAATATTCATGATCCGCTGAATCATATCATCAGGTTTTATACTAATGATGGCCGGTTGTTTCATACAGAAAAGCTCAGCGGCGTTAAGCTTGATGTCGATAAAAGAAAAACAAAGATGAAACTGAAAAAAGCATTAGAGCAAACGATGGAATTATACAGCAAACAGGAGCCGGCTAAACAAATAAGCGAGTACCTGGTGGCTTATCTTAAATAATATTCGTCGCCTATTCAACAGCATTTGTTTCCATTCGTCGCCGGAAAACAACCATCCGGCGATTTTATTAATTCTTATAGAAGGGTGTTGCTGCACCCTTTGTAATTTCAATAAGCCATGGATCAACAGCAATTCATTTTTTCTGATGAACACAAATACCGCCTGCGCCGCCACCTGTTATTTTGGTTGTGCTGGTGGATCTTCTTTGGCATTCTTTATTCTTATACAGCCAAGGTAAGTTTGTTACCCAATTTTGAGCGACTTCCCTTTGCGATGGTAGATGCGCTGGTATTCCTTATACCACATATGTTCCTTTCCTATTCGCTGATGTATTATGTGATCCCAAAATTTGTTTTCAGCGGCAGGTACTTTAAGGCGGGCATCCTGGTGCTCTTTTTCTTTTTGGTTACCGCCAGCATATCCGCTTTGATCGGCATTTATCTTTTGCCGGTGATCCGTGTTGCCATCTTTGGAAGAGACTATGACTATAAGATCAATCCTACTTATCTTTTGTCGTTGCTGGCTGGATTAAGAGGAGCGATAACTATCGGCGGTCTTGCAGCCGCGATAAAACTGATGAAACACTGGTATGCAAAAGAACAACGCAACCTCCAATTGCAAAAAGAAAATACCGAAGCGGGTTTGCGTTTGCTGAAAGCACAGATCCATCCTCACTTTTTATTTAATACACTCAATAATATTTATTCGTTCACGCAAAACACTTCAGCGGAAGCATCGGGCATGATCACCCGCTTGTCTTCACTGTTGCGCTATACACTTTATGAAGGCAATCAACCATTGGTGCCGTTGCAGAAAGAATTACAAATGGTGCAGGATTATATCGACATTGAAAAGATCCGCTACGGCAACCAAATGGAATTGCATATTGATCTGCCGGAAAGAACAACCAATTATTATATCGCCCCTTTGTTATTGCTGCCACTGGTTGAAAATTGTTTTAAACATGGCACCAGTCAAATGCTGGAACAACCCTGGGTGCACCTGCAGGCAATCATTGTGAATGACCAGTTGCATGTAAAATTGCTCAATGGAAAAGTAAATGAAGAGACAACTGATGCACCCGTTCCGGGTATCGGCATCAGGAATGTTAAAGAGCGTCTGTCATTACTCTATCCCGGTAAACATGAACTCCACATCACCAGCGAAGAAGAAGTATTTATTGTGAATCTTAAAGTTGAGTTAGTGGTAAAAAATGAAGTGTTGATCAAAAGAGATAAACCAGCTTATGCATGATAGTAAACCGATAAAATGTTTGTTGGTCGATGATGAGCCGC
Organism: uncultured Bacteroidota bacterium; assembly: GCA_963746915.1. GTDB lineage: Bacteria > Bacteroidota > Bacteroidia > Chitinophagales > Chitinophagaceae > VBAS01. The sequence continues at coordinate 152,134 of CAVVDD010000002.1, forward strand.
CGGCACGTGAAATATTGCGGCGCTATATTGATGATATCGCCACCATGGAACTGGCCGCAGAATGTTCAAATGCCTTACAGGCATTTACTGTTTTGCAAAAAGAAACGATCGATCTTATGTTTCTCGATATACGGATGCCGCGAATGAATGGAAATGATTTTCTGAAATCGCTCAGGCATCCGCCGAAAGTGATCTTTACAACGGCCTATCCTGAATATGCACTGGAAGGATATGAACTGGATGTGGTGGATTATCTTTTGAAACCGGTGCCCTTTGATCGTTTTCTGAAAGCGGTGAACAAAGCTTTTCCCACAGGTGCTGCGCCGGACGAAAAGATGGACCTGGCAGAAAAGAAAAAACAGGCTTTTGTATACTTCCGTATTGACCGCAAGATGAAAAAAGTAATACTGGATGACATTATGTACATCGAGAGTATGAAGGATTATATAAAACTCTTTACATCTGAAGGCACACTGATCACCAAACAATCTATCAGCTCTGTAGAAGAAATGCTTCCCGTAAAAGAGTTTGCAAGAGTGCATCGTTCTTATATTGTTTCATTGAACAATATTAAAAGCTTCACGGCAGAGGTGATCGAGATCGGCAACACCAACATCCCGATCGGTAAACTGTATAGGAGTGAGGCAATGAAAATTTTGCAACAGGTTTAGAAAAAGAGAAGTACTCACTCCTCCTCATCTTTTCTTTTAAAACCAATTTTTCGACGGGGTGGCTGTTGCGGGTTCAATAGTTGTTTCAGGTATCCAAATATGAGAGTTATGTCTTCATCGTGTCCGGCAAGTTTCTTTTCTATCTTTTCAAGTTGCAATAAAATGTCTTTATGAGCAAGCAATGTTTCCCGGATTTTTACAAAAATCTCTATGATGCGGATGCTTACCTGAATTGCCCTTTCGCTTCGCAGTACATTTGCCAGCATCAGCACACCATGCTCTGTAAAGGCGTATGGAAGATAGCCTCCAAGATGTTTCCGGGATGGTATCGCATTTTGCGATACCATGATATTCACCTCCTTTTCGCTTAACTGAAACATGAAGTTTTCAGGAAACCTGCTATTATTTCTTTTTACCTGCTCTCTGAGTCTTATGGGTTTAATATCATACAGCTCAGCCAAATCTTTGTCCAGCATTACTTTCTGTCCACGAATCAGATAGATCTTATTCATCACCAGTTCATCGGGAATCATTAGTTCTTTATTTGTTTTGGCCATAACGTTATCTGGATTTTGATCTTTCAAATTGCAATATCAAAGAAATTGGAGGTCACAAACTGTGACTTCCAATTTTAAGATTGATTTTATGACTTCAAGATAAATCAAGTCGGTATTACAATCTATACCACAAAGAGGGTAAAATCAGTAAGGTAATTTTTTCAACAAAGCAGCGAGAGATCTTTCAGCAGGCTACATGAACACCTTCATTAATGATTATCTTAGGCTTCACTAAATATTCAGCCCATGCCTCCGCAATATTTTAATAGTGCTTTGCTTTTTTATTCTGACTTTCTCAGAAAATAAACCAAAATGGAGATCTCTTTTTAGCGGGAAAGATCCTGATGAAGCAACCGATGAATTAATTCTCTACTTTAGACTCCGATAAATATTATTCAACCAATCATTATAAATGATCATGAACAACCTAAAAGATAAAGTGGCGTATATAACCGGCGGCAGCAAGGGTATCGGTTATGGTATTGCCCAAACCTTAGTGGAAAATGGAATGAGAGTAGCCATCACCAGCCGGACAATGAATGCAGCAAAGCAAGCGGCTGCTTCTATAAGTAAAGATCCATCAAGAGTGCTGGCACTGGAATCGGATGTAAGTTCCCTCGCCAATGAAACAAAAGCGGTGAAAGCAGTCATAGATCATTTCGGTCAGTTAGATGTGCTGGTGGCTAACGCAGGTGTCGGACATTTTGCCCCGATCGACAGTATGAGTGCAGAAGTCTGGAAAGAAACCATTGATACCAATCTCACCGGTGTTTTCAACAGTGTAAAAGCAAGTGTGGAGGCATTAAAAAGATCGAAAGGATATATTATCACGATTGCCAGTCTTGCCGGCACCAACTTTTTTGAAAACGGCTCTGCTTATAATGCCAGCAAGTTCGGACTGGTAGGTTTTACGCAAGCCATTATGCTTGACCTGCGGAAATACGCCATCAAGGTAACGACGATCATGCCGGGTTCAGTTGCTACTTATTTTAATGATCATGTTCCCAATGATGCTGATGCATGGAAGATACAACCCGAAGATATCGGCCAGATGGTTGCGGATCTTTTGCATATGCATCCGCGGACATTGCCAAGTAAGATAGAAGTAAGGCCTTCAATTCCGTCGAAATGATATTTTTTTCTTACTTCGATTGCGCTAATTATACGCTGCAATAAATTGCTGATCACCTGGCATCATCCGGGATTTAGTTTGCCTGTTTTATAACCGGAAATTGAGAAGTACAGTATAAATAAATATAGAGGGATAAGTATGCCATAAGCAATTTGGGGATTTGCTGCATCGCTGATAGCACCATACAACAAAGGCGAAATACCTCCGCCAACTACACCCATGATCAATAAAGCAGAACCTTTGCTGGTTAATTTACCAAGTCCTTCCAGTGATAGTGGCCAGATAGCAGGCCAGAGTAAAGCATTTCCCAAACCCAGCAAGGCAACAAACCAAACTGATGCCGGTCCTTTTATCAATAATGTCAAGATGGTAAAGAGAATTCCAATAATTGCCGATAGCATCAATGCGTTTTTTTGTTTTATTATTTTAGGTATGGCGAAAATGCCGATACAATAACTAATAACCATGATGAGCAATGTCCAGGTAGCAAAATATTTTGCATCCCGGAATGACAAGCCCGTATACTGAGCATAATTAATGATGGAGTCTACGGCCAGTACCTCGACACCTACCGCGCAAAATATGGCAACAGCACCTAATAAGAGGTGCTTGTGTTGAAACAGTTTTTTAGTTTGTAGCCCCGCTTCAGAAGAAGAAGCTGTGTTTGCCGTTTCATCATTAATATCAGGAAGACGGGAGAGTTTGATCAACAGTCCCAGGCCAATCAATACAACACCTATCACACTATAGGGCATAATAAGACGCGAAGACAAATCATCTAATATCACGGTTTGCTGACGAGGCGTCATTGTTAACAGTTGTGCCTTTACCTGGTCGATCTCATCAGGATTTTTAATTAGTGCACCGACTAACAGTAAGGGTGCGATTGCCCCGGCCACTTTATTACAGACACCCATAATACTAATCCGGGAGGCGGCGCTTTCTATTGGACCAAGTATGGTGATATAGGGATTTGCCGCAGTTTGCAAAAGAGTTAAGCCGGCTGCTTCAATAAATAATCCAAACAGGAAAATGCTATATGCTCTTGTGGTGGCCGCAGGAATAAAAATCATGGCTCCCGCAGCCATAACGAACAGGCCCAGCATCATTCCATTCTTATAACCTGTTTTCTCAAGGATAAATGAAGATGGAAAGGCCATTACAAAATAGCTGATGTAAAATGCAAAGGCGACCAGCATGGCTTCCTTTACCGTTAAAGCACATGTTAATTTGAAGTAGGGGATCAGTAAAGAATTTACCCAGGTCACAAAGCCAAAAACAAAGAATAACGAGCCAATAATGATCATAGGGCCAACAGCTTTTTGAAGAACTGGTCTTCCTTATTTTTTCCATTCAATTGCAATTAATATTTTATAATAAATAATTCTTACCCTTTTTTAGTTCTTTTTATCAACTCTTCAACAGGCATATTAATTTGTTTGCCTATTTGTTTGCCATTCCTGTAAGTAATAACTTTCAAATGCAATGCATCTTTAGGAATGATCAGAGGTTCTTTATAAGCCGGATGAAATTCATCGGGATTTGTTTCATCGAACGAGTAATGAATGACAAGATCGGAAAGCTGTGTTTTCAATTCAACTTTTAACTGTCCTTTTTCATCAACAGATGCTGTGAAAATAGGGTCATACATGCTGCGTGAATATTTAATTTTTGCAACATCCAAACGCTCAAACTGTTTTTCAACACGGGCCACAAAATCGGGCCAGTTCTTTTTTTCTTTTGGCGACCAAACAGATTCTGCTACCGCCATTGATCTCGGCCATAATAAATATTGTGCAGCCCGCATGTTGGTGCTATGTTCGGCCCACAGGCAGGCTTCTCCACCAAGAATGTATTTGGGATCAACACCTTCAGGCACTGGCTCGAACTTATAAGACTGATCAAGCAGCAATGTGCCAAATTCAGGCGGCTCTGAATAGATGTCTCCCTGCATCAAATCAACGTGAGTATAATCCCATGGTGACATCACTACATGATGACCTTGTTTTGCTGCCTCAATACCACCATGGCCACTTCCTCTCCAGCTCATGACTGCCGCATCTGGAGGCAAACCTCCTTGCCAGTATTTCATCCCACCCGATCAGCTTTTTACCTTTTGATTGAATGATCTTTTCTACACGCTTTACAAAATAGCTTTGTACTTCTTCCAGATTCTTTAATCCTTCTTTCTGCATCAGTGCTTTTACTGCATCACTTTTTTCCCAGAAATTTTTGGCTGCTTCATCTCCACCCATATGTATATACTCAAACGGAAATAACTGTGCAACTTCTGTAAACACCTTATCTAAAAACGCATATACATTTTCGTTGGCAGGGCGTAGGGTGTTATCAATTAGAGGCACGGTTGCCATTTTTTCCCATACCTGGAACTCTTCTCCGGCATTTACAAAGTAGGTTCCGGGTGTGCAGGATAATTCCGGGTATGAAGCAACGGCAGCCATACTGTGGCCGGGTACATCAATCTCTGGTAAAACCGTGACGAAACGATCTTTTGCATATTGAACAATTTCTTTAATGTCATCCTGAGTATAAAATCCGCCATAAGTTTTTGGTTCATCAGGAGTGGGGGCTTTGGTATTGCCCCATGCACCTTTTCTTTCCGGGCGCCAGGCACCGACTTTTGTAAGATTGGGCAAAGATTTTATTTCAATTCTCCAACCCTGGTCGTCGGTAAGATGCAGGTGCACCAGGTTGTACTTATACCGCACCATATTGTCTATATGTGTTTTTATATCCTGCTTCGTAAAGAAATGACGGCTCACATCAAACATTAATGCCCTCCAGCCAAAGCGGGGATGATCGGTGATAGTTACAGAGGGAATCGTCCATGCTATATTGCTGACCGACGGTTTTGCTTTCAATTTCTTTTGGTAATAACTGCAAAAGCGTTTGCATGCCGTAAAACAAGCCGGCAGGTTTATCAGCAGATAAAGAAACAGATTGGGGAGTGACAAGTAATCTATATCCTTCTTTTCCGGGTGCTGCACCTGGAACAATTGCAAGTGAAATATTGCCGGCTGTATGAGAAGCGGTATTCACCATCTTTACAGGAATCTTAAACCCGGTTGCAGCAGACAATTTTTCAGAAAGAAAACCGGCTACTCTTTTCGCATCAGCATCGTTTGTTGAAAGTTCAATCAGGGCAGTTTTTGCAAGCTTAAAATTCCCATTCCCCGTTTTCATAGAAACAGGTATTGGAATTAGTGAAACAGCGCCTTTATTACCCTGGCTTATCACATGAAAGAACATGAGCATAAACAGGGCTGCAATCATAACCTTCTTCATAATCTGTTTTTTAAATAAGTAAAGTAAAAAAATGTTCAGTAGTTATGTCAATGCATAACAACAGAACAGTCGCCTATCCCGGGCCGATAAAAGTTGAATTGAACATTCGGATGATCGGCCAGCAACGACATGGGTACACTCGTATCCACGAGATTGTTAGCGATCATGTAGGCAGTTAACCGTTGACCAAACGGATTGTCGTGCATGCCAGCGTGCCAGATGGAAACCTTTTCCGCTTTCCAGGTTTCGACCGGACCAACCGTAATTGCCTTTACGGGAACCATCGTAATGTTACCGCCTCCGGAGGTCCTGGCATTTTGTGCAATCGTAAGCGGATGCAGGTCAACCACACGTGTTGTAAGTTTACGATATTCAGCCGCAGGTGGCGGATTATCTTTGTATGCTCCTTCGCGTTTTGGAGGATCATTGAATGCCCAGTGTTTAATATCACCTTGTCCGCCTTGCATGACCGCACACCGGACGCCATTCCAGCTTTTCTATATGCTCTGGTGTCAGCTTTTGGAAAGTGAAGATTTTCATCCGGCATAACAAGCTCTTTTCGGATGCGATCGAAACACAGATGGCGGTCAGCTTTTTCGAATGATAGAGGATGATCCGGGGAGCTTCACGTCCTTCGGAAGAACCATTCGTCCATTCCCCAGAAATGTGCCGATTGGATGGACAGTAAGCTCGTTGACTATCCGCGCCACTAGAGGCAGCTGTTCGGTCGGGCCAATCGGGCCGCATATTCCCACAGGATTATCGTGCGTCGATTGCTTCCAGGCTGTGACATATTCCAGCGCTTCCGCGAGATAGAAATCTTCAAGTGTATCGTACAAAACAATTTTAAAACCTGGTCGCGATAGTTTGAGTATCGCCTCCGGTGTGAGCTGTGCAGCTTGCTGGACAATTTCCGTGTCAATCGTTGTGTAATCCCACCAGCCGGCAGCGATTGAACTCAATTTACGGGGCATGATCTTTATTTTAAATCAGGAAAGAAAATATAAACGGGAATTCAAAAACAATTTCTTAGAACCATTCCTACATTATGTCCAGGCTTTTTTCATAAGCTTCATTGATCGAATAATCATTGCCCAGGTCTCTTAAAGGATCATCACCAGCACCACAAAAACCAACATGTGAATGCCTGCGCCATCCCTCTGCATATTTAAATACTCCTGACATCTCTCCAACTTTTAAAGAAATATCTTCCATAGCCTGTAAGTACGAATTCATTTTCTGACTTATATCCAGCCAGTTTGAATAAGAGATCAAACGGGTGGGTGCGGTGCAGAAATGAAAAATAAAAAAGTGCATGCTGCAAGGCGGTACATCTTGTTCGCTTATTTAAAGATACTATATGGAACTGGTAAATTTTTTAGCGATGGGAACATGGAATTTCAATTTTTAGTGATGGTATAGCGCCTTGTTCCGTCCGTCAAAACGGAGAAATATTAAATTAATAAAATGGCAGGACGGGACGCTTCCGCCATTTTCATCTATGCGCATCTGCCCGTCACGATGATAATTGTTTACTGCAAAGGGACATTTATTCACGGGTATCTGTTCAAAGTTTACACCCAGCCGATAGCGTTGTGCATCGGGATAAGAGAGTATTCTTCCCTGCAACATTTTATCGGGTGAGTAGCTTATACCATCAACTACATTTGCGGGTGCAAAAGCTGCCTGCTCTACATCGCGGAAATAGTTTTCAGGTATTTTATTTAATTCCATTTCTCCAACATCGATCAACGGGTAATCGGCATGCAGCCATACTTTGGTCAGGTCAAAAGGATTCCAGCGATATTTTTTGGCTTCTTTTTCCGGCATCACCTGTACTTTCAAAGTCCATTTTGGAAATTTGCCTTTGCTGATAGCTTCTACCATATCACGCTGTGCATGATCGGGATCTTTTCCTTTCATGTCAGTGGCTTCTTCATTATTGAAGTTTTTGATTCCCTGCCTGGTTACAAAATGAAACTTCACCCAGAATTTTTCATTCTTTGAATTGATGAAAGAATAAGTGTGACTTCCAAAGCCATGCATATTTCTATAGCTGAATGGTGTGCCCCTGTCGCTCATTAATATCAGGACCTGGTGCAGGCTTTCAGGATTCAGTGACCAGAAATCCCACATCATGGTCGGGCTTTTGCAATTTGTTTTGGGATCTCTTTTTTGTGTGTGAATAAAGTCGCTGAATTTTTTTGGGTCTTTAATAAAAGAACACCGGGGTATTATTTCCAGTCAGATCCCAGTTGCCGTCTTCGGTATAAAACTTTACAGCAAACCCGCGGGGATCTCTTTCACTGTCTGCCGAACCTTTTTCGCCGCCTACGGTGGAGAACCTTACAAATAGTTTTGTTTCTTTCCCGATCCTGTCAAACAGTTTTGCTTTGGTGAATTTTGTGATATCATGTGTAACGGTAAATTTTCCGAATACACCGGTACCTTTTGCATGTACTACTCTTTCAGGGATCCGTTCGCGGTTGAAATGAGCCATCTTTTCATGAAGGATGTAATCCTGCAATAATATGGGACCACGATCACCAACAGTCATTGAATCTTCATGCTCTGTGTAGGGAATACCAACTGCAGAGGTCAGTTTTATATTTTTCTTATCCATAAGATAATTTTTTAGATTGAAAAGATATTGTGTCGTATAAAAATTTTCGTATGCGTTATTATTTTTTTAGCTACAGCAATTTAAATTTTGTATACATGAATTTTACTGAGAGTAATCAGTACGAAATATGAGTATGGGATTATAAGACGGGTGTATCTTTTAGTGCGTCGTTTTTGGTTGAAAAATAATGGTTGGATTTAATAGATACATGTCTCTTTTGTTGCAATGAAAATCCGGCAATAACTTATTGTGGTGTTTTGGCTGCCTGTGTAAGCCTGATTTTTTAAATGGGTCTCAGCTAAAAACATTATCTTTCTTACCTATTACTCCCATTCCATTTATTCCCTCCCTTTAAGACCCTCGTGATTATTTGAACAGCACTTACTTTACCCTGTTAAACCCGGGCAGGTTATACATTTTTTGAACCAATAAATATTTTTTTAACTAAAACACACACACACATGAAACAAGCCCTTTTATTATTGCTGGCAGTTACCACCCTGGCAGCATATTCACAAAAAACAAGCCTGACCACAGTTAATACTGTGAAACCAAAAGCAGGTCAGAAGATGGCATTTGAAGCAGCGTATAAAACTCACGTTGCAAAATTTCATAAGGATGATCAAAAGTTGAGTGTTTATGAAATTTTAAGTGGCGAGTATATCGGGTACTACCATCTTGTAAACGCAGCAAGTAGTTTTGACGGTTTGGATAAAGAAAGACCAGATGCCACGGCTCATAGTCTTGACCTGGATAAAACTTTTTTTCCGTTATTGGAAGATAATAGAAATGGTACTTACCGCTATATGGATAGTTTAAGCATCAACCCGGAAATAGTTGCTGACAAGGCAATTGTAAATGTGAGATATATTAAACTTTCTTTAGAAGCAGATTATAGAAGAGAATCAGCAAGGTCAGCTAAAGTGATCAAAAATTTAACTGGTAAATTCTGGCAAAACCTCGGGGTAAGTGTTTTTGAACAAATATGGGATGGTTCAGATCCTGTAGTTGTAAGCATTCGTGGTCTTAAAGATGGTTTTCAATCACTGGAAACAGATTTTTATGGATCCACTGGAACCAGTTTCAGAGATGAATATGTAAAGCAATTTGGAACGGCTGACTGGGATAAAAGGACTAAACTTCTTGAAGATGCTGTTGTTAAAAATGAACAATATATAATGAAGCTTAGAAAAGACCTGAGTTCTCAATAAACAAATTTTTTGCAATAAACCCTGGGGAAACCCGGGGTTTTTCTTTTATGTTTCTCAAGGTGTCTCGTCCTAAAAAAAGTTGACAGTCGCTTAATCCTTCGACGAATTCCTCCCGTTAATGATTATCTTAGGCTTCACTAAATAATAAAGCAATATGCTCCGCAATATTTTATTATTGGTTTGTTTTTTTATCCTGACAGGTTCAGAAAATAAACCTAAATGGAAGTCTCTTTTTAACGGGAAAGACCTTAAAGGCTGGGAAGTAAAAATTGCCGGTTACCCGTTGGGCGAAAATTTTGGAAATACATTCCGTGTTGAAAAGGGGATACTCGAGACAAGATATAATGCGTATGATAGTTTCAGGGTCCGGTTCGGCGCTTTGTATTACAAAAAAGTTTTTTCCAACTACCGGTTAAAAGTGGAATACCGTTTCACGGGTGAATTAACACCCGGCGCCCCATCATGGGGATTTCGTGATGGTGGCGTTCAATATCATTGCCAGTCACCGGAGTCAATGAAGATCGATCAGTCATTTCCTGTTTGTCTTGAATACAACCTGCTTGGTGGTAATGGCAAAGATGAACGACCAACAGGTGATATATGCTGTTCGGGAACCTACGTATCTATTGATGGCAAACGAAATTCATCTTATTGCACACCACCCACGGTAAAGAAAACTTTTCATGGCGATCAGTGGGTAACATTGGAAATTGAAGTGAGGGGAGATGTGATCCGGCATTTTGTAAATGGAGAAGAGATATTGCATTTTGAAAACCCACGATACAATCCTGATCATGCCATTGGTAAAACATTTATTGTAAATGGTGATGATAAAGTAAAAGAAGGTTATATCTCACTGCAGTCAAACAGCCACCCAATGGATTTTCGTAAGATTGAGATCATGGAATATTAATTATAATTTCAGCTAACTTCAACTCATTAATTCAACAAAGCTACAGGCAATGAAACCAATCAAATCAGTGTTGCTTTTATTATTTATTCAAACATGTTTGTTCGTTACTGCTGCTGCACAGCAAAAACAATTCAAGGTATTGTTAGTGACCACCACCAGGGGGTGGCATCATGAATCATTACATGCCGGTGTACTGGCTTTAAAAGAAATGGGTATCAAAAACTTTTTTGATGTAGTGCTGTGGGAAAATCCGGGAGGATTTACTGATAAATATCTTGAGCAATTCCAGGTGGTCATTTTCTTAAATACCACCGGTGATATTTTTGACAGCACGCAGCAAAAAGTAATGGAACGTTTTATTCAATCAGGTAAAGGTTATGTAGGAATTCATAGTGCGTCCGATACCGAGTATGACTGGGATTGGTACACGAAACTGGTAGGCAGAATGTTTTATATCCATCCCGCTGTGCAAACGGCAAGATTGAAAATTGTTGATAACAGTTTTCCCGGCCTCCAGGGTTTTGCCAATGAAAGATTATGGACAGATGAGTGGTACCAGTTCGGACCCGAAATGACCACTGATCTGAAATATGTATTGTCAGTCGATGAATCAAGTTATGATCCTAAAGTGCAGTGGGGAGAGAAAAAAGCTGAAGGCATGGGAAAATTGCATCCAATAGCATGGTATCATAATTATGATGGCGGCAGGGCATTTTATACAGCGCTTGGTCATTTGCCAACCAATTTCAGTGACCCGGCATTTCTTAATCATTTATACGCCGGCATATTCTGGGCAGCTACAGGTAGAAAATAATTTATGTTTCCTGGTCTATGAAAAAGATATTGCTTCCAATTTTGTTATTGATCACCGTCTCCGCTTTGTCTCAAAAGCAAACGACGGATAAAAAAGAAGAATGACTGAGGCTGGCTGAACAAATAGACAGATCGATCCGTACTGAACTGCTAAATAAATGGTACCCCCAAAGCGTAGATAGTTTAATTGCGTGCAAAGGCTTCGAAGTAAAAAATAAATCATCTTCTTACCTCACAACATCATTTATCCCTTCGCACACAGACCTGATCTTCCGGTAGATCTCATCTGAATTTTTCTCCTTATCCAGCTTTATATTCAGAAATCCAGGAGATTTTTTCATATAGAATGTGGCCTGGTTATCAAGCGTTATATCTGCATCAATCTCGGTATTCGCAAACGACATATTACCACTTGGCAATTCTTTATCAAGCCATCTTTCAACTGCTGCTGTTTTATCGGGATTAAATTTTGCAGTCATTTCATAATAGTGATCGTATTCGCTGTGTTTTATACTGATACTTCCACCAGGAAAACCACAGGAGATAATGGCAATGCATAGTGATAACGCACAGAAAAAAATTACTGACTTTTTCATATTGGTAATTTGACGTAAAGGAACTAAAAATGTTGCAAGGAAGTTTTCAGATACTTCGGGGTCTTAAAAATGATCTGCAAACTAAAGAGTTGTAACCGGAGATTCTCCCTTTATTAATTTAATCTCATTCTTTTTTGATTTGTAGCCAGCATTATATATCTCTAATTGAGAGTTGAATTTTTCACGAAAAGATTCGCTGACTTCAGGTGCATAAATTATCGTATCAACAACTTCGGGATTTTTTAAAATATCTACAAACGTAATTGAAGCAGGACTTGTTTCCCATACAATACAAAAATATCTTCCTGCTGTAAATACTCCTGATGCGACAGCATTAAATCCTTTTAAGAGTTCAAGGTTATAGGAGACAGATGTTTCATTTGCTGTTATACCCAACGTTTCAGCTTCATTAAGCGAATCAACATATAACTCAATTGCCATAAACACCGAATTAAATATTCTTAATTAAACTTAGCGCTAATGTATACAACCAGGTTTTCATCACTCATTTTATTGGAGGTGCTTTGCTGGGTAGTAGTGTTTTTAAACTGCGGCGTGTCTGCCATGTAACGCATTAGCTGCTCCTGCGAAGTGCCGGTACCGGTCAGATGTACTTCCTCAGCATTTTGCATATGCGATAGTATTTCTTTAAAAAATTTGTGCTGCAATGTTCTTTCATCATTGTGCTCATTCTTTTCACTGGTATTGTGTTCAGCTCCTGCATTGCCAGCTTTACCAAATACAGCAAACTCTTCAGTAGTTGCATTTGCTCTTCCCACTATAGTTGCCTGGTGCGTATCCATCCATACACCAAATTGTTTTTTATTTTTCTTTGTCATACTTAAAGGTGTATTTATTTATCCGCAAACTGTTATATGCTTCTGGGAAATAGTTATATAATTCATACATTATTTAAGATCTGAAAGCCAGTTAACATAGCCGCTTCTCCTTACGGAACGGCAACAATGTCATATAAGTGGTATTAACGTTCTCTTGGTACACCTTTTACTGCTTTTGCTGCTCTTTACTGCATTAGTCACTTATTAAAAAAATACAATTATGAAAAAGATCTTTACTTTATTATTTGCGGTTGGATTTATAACTGCAATACATGCACAGCCCGGTTCAAAGGATGATCGTGATAGCCGCGACACCCGTAACAAGCAGCAAAACGATCAGTGGGATAATAAGGGTCGCACAGATAATGACGACCGTTTTGAAAACAACTTTGGTTCTTACAACGGCAACATCAAAATGCAGATCGCCCAGGTAAACCGGAAGTATGATTTCAAAATTCAACAGGTGAAATATGATCGTTTTATGAGACGTTCTGAAAAAATGAGAGTGATACGTTCTTTGGAAGCACAACGCCAGCACGAGATAAAAATGATGTATGCCCGATCAAATAAAAAAGGCCAGCATGATCGTGGATATGATTCAAACAACCGGTATTAAAAAAACAAAATAATCGAGTGAACAAAACCTTGTCAGGCCACCGCCTGGCGGGGTTTTGTTATTTTATGCATTTTATCATATGTGTCGTCATCTTGTTGTAATAAAAAATAGATAGCCCATCCGTTCTTAGACTTTACTGAGGACAAGCTTGATGCGATAACAGCAGTTCAATAATAGCACTTCAGTTTAGCTACCATCCTTTTCGTCATACTCAAAAGCCTAAACGTAAAAAAGATTTGGCACTATGGCCCTGCGACACTTACTTAGTCGTTCAAAGTGCTTTGTTTGAAAACTTGAAGGTTGAAAAGTGTTTTTCGTCAAATATGAAATGTGAAAATGAGTGATGTTTAAGTTTGACGTTTCAAGTTTGACGAAAGAATTAATTTACATTACGAAATATCTAAACGCAAAAGGATGTCAACAATATTAAATATCCAAAACCTGGGTAAGACTTATCAAAGTGCCGGCCGGGAGCTTACTGTTTTGGAGAATATTAATTTTTCCGTAGAAGCGGGATCAACAATGGCTATTGTCGGGCCATCAGGCAGTGGCAAAACAACTTTGCTTGGATTGGCTGCGGGACTTGATCGTTCAACCACTGGTTCAGTTGAATTAAATAATATTAAACTGGATCAGTTGAATGAAGACCAAAGAGCCGCTATAAGAAACCAACATGTGGGTTTTATTTTTCAAAGTTTCCAGTTGCTTCCAACTCTTACTGCATTGGAGAATGTGATGGTGCCATTGGAATTACGGGGAGAAAAGAATATAAAGTCGAGAGCAGTTGATCTGCTGCAGAAAGTGGGACTGGGCAACCGCGGACATCATTACCCTGCACAGCTAAGCGGTGGTGAACAACAAAGGGTATCAATGGCCCGGGCATTTATCAATAAACCTCAACTTCTTTTTACCGATGAACCTACCGGTAATCTTGATGCAGAAACAAGTCGCGGCATCGTTGAACTGATCTTTAATTTAAATAGAGAAGCCGGTACTACATTGATCATGGTTACTCATGATCTTGAACTTGCCAATAAAACTGGTCGCATCATTAAATTAAAAGGCGGACGGATTGTATCGGATGAACTTACCGGAATTAATAATTAAAAATTAAGAATTAATAATTGTGAGCACCAAAATAAATTTTTCCTGGTTAGTGAAGATGGCATGGCGTGATAGCCGGCGTAACCGTTCAAGATTATTTTTATTCGTTTCATCTATTATACTTGGCATTGCTGCAATGGTTGCTATTTATTCGTTGGGTGATAATATGAGTGCCGAAGTAGACCGGCAGGCTGCTTCTTTATTAGGGGCAGACCTGATGATCGGCACGGGTAAACAAGTTAGTCCCGCTATCCAAAAAATGGTTGATTCGCTTGGCGACAGAAGATCGGAGCAAAGGATGTTTCCATCCATGATCTATTTTACCAGGAGTAATAAAACAAGACTTATACAGGTTCGTGCATTGGGAGGTGAGTTTCCTTACTATGGAATATTGGAAACAGTGCCTGCAGAAGCAGGAAAAGCATTTAGAAAAGGACAAGCAGCATTGGTAGATCAAACGATGATGTTACAATATGAGGCAAAAGTTGGTGATAGTGTAAAAATTGGTAATGTAAGTTTTGTTATAGCAGGTACTTTAATAAATGCTCCGGGACAAACAGGATTATCAGCATCAGTAGCGCCACCTGTTTATATACCTCTTCAATATTTGGAACAAACTGGGCTTGCACAAAAAGGAAGCAGGATCGCCACGCAGTTCTTCTTCAAGTTCGATAAGCAAGTGAATATGGAGCAACTTGTAAATAAGATCGAACCTCGATTGGATATTGAAGGCATGAGTTATGAGACTGTGGAAACACAGAAACAGAATACCGCAAGATCATTGGAAGATCTTACGAATTTCCTTTCATTAGTAAGCTTTATTGCATTGTTGTTGGGTTGTGTTGGTGTAGCCAGTGCAATTAATATTTATGTAAAAGAAAAAATAAGATCAGTAGCCATACTTCGTTGTTTGGGAGCAAAAGGTTCACAGGCCTTTCTTATTTACCTGATACAAATTGTTGTTGTAGGTTTCCTGGGTTCATTGGCAGGTGCTGCTTTAGGAACCATCATTCAACAATTCTTACCAATTGCATTCAAAGATTTTTTACCAATAAAAGTTACTACTGACTTTTCATGGTCGGCGATAGGACAGGGTTTACTGTTGGGTATTGTGATCTCTTTTCTTTTCGCCTTATCACCATTGGTATCAATTCGCAAGATCTCGCCACTAAATACATTGCGTTTATCATTTCAAAAATTCAGTTTATTTAAAGACCCGGTAAAATGGCTGGTGTACCTGTTGATCGTCCTCTTTATCTGGGGATTTATTTATTATCAAATAGGAGAAATACCGGAGTCGATCGGTTTTTCTATTGTTATTGTTGTTTCATTTTTAATATTGGTAGGAGTAGCGGCATTACTGATGTGGGCTGTGCGTCGTTTTTTTCCGAACAGGGCAAGTTATTTATGGCGACAAGGACTTGCAAATTTATACAGACCCAATAACCAAACTACTATATTGATCGTTGCAATTGGTTTAGGTACCGCTATTATCTGCACACTGTTTTCTGTGCGGGCAATTTTATTGAAACGTATAGAACTTACTGCCCGTGACAACAGGTCAAACACGATATTATTCGATATACAACCACAACAAACGGATAGTGTAATTGCTTTAGCCAGGCAATTTAATTTACCCATTGATGGAGCTGTCCCTATTGTAAACATGCGGTTAGAAAAAGTGAACAATATTACCGGTGAAACTTTGCGGAAAGACAGCACCATTAAAATGTGGAGAGGAATATTTGACCGTGAATACCGTGTAACGTTTCGTGATTCGCTAACTGCATCAGAAAAAATAGCAAAAGGAAAATGGTCGGGTAAAGTGGATGCATCCGGAAAAATATTTATTTCATTGGATCAAAATTTTGCAAAGAACAACAGCATCAAGGTAGGAGATACGATGATCTTTAATGTGCAGGGATCTGTTATTTCAACTATTGTCGGCAGCCTCCGCCAGGTAGACTGGGGTCGTGTACAAACAAATTTCCTGGTTGTGTTTCCTACTGGTGTATTGGAAAAGGCGCCGCAATTTCATGTATTGGTTACCCGTGTTGATAATAAAGATCAGTCTGCAAAGTTTCAGCAACAATTAGTGCAAAAATTTCCCAACGTAACGATCATTGATCTGAGTGCTGTGTTGAGTATAGTGAGTAATATCATAGATAAAGTTGGGTTCATTATTCGTTTCATGGCCGCCTTTAGCATCTTCACCGGTTTGATCGTATTGATAGCTTCTGTTTTGATCAGTAAATACCAGCGTATACAGGAAAGTGTATTGTTGCGTACGCTTGGTGCAAGTCGTAAACAGATCTTTTATATTACAGCACTTGAATATTTTTTCCTTGGTGCATTGGCTGCTGCTGCCGGAATGTTCATGTCGTTAGGAATAAGTTTCCTGGTGGCAAAATTTATGTTTGAAACAGAATTTGTATTGAAGTGGGTGCCATTACTAATTGTGTTTGTATCCGTTTGTTTCCTTACTGTATTTATCGGACTTATCAATAGTCGTGCAGTAGTAACGAGACCGCCGCTGGAAATTTTGAGAGAAGAAGTGTAAAAATAGGAGGCTAGCATTCTACAATCCAACTACTTTTTTGAAATCATCTTTTCTTGCTTCGATAGCGGATGCAGTAACCTCTACTATTTCTTCAATAAGTTCGAGGTCATGTTCTGTTGGTTTGCGGGCTTCCGTGTAATATAGAGCAAATGTACCCAGCAATTCATCGTGGGCATTAAATATAGGTGTTGACCAGCATGAACGCAGACCCTCAACTAATGCATACGATTTATAATCTTTCCACAGCGGATCAGTTGCAATATCTTCCACAATTACCTGTTTGCGGGTGAATGCTGCTGTACCACAGGAGCCAGCAGCAGGACCAGCTTTATTTCCACTGATCGCTTTGCTATATCGTTCGGGAAGTGAAGGAGCAGCCCCATCAAATAACTGGGTTGTTTCACTATTATATAATAGGATAGATGTTAGAATATCGTTCCTGCTTTTATACTCGAGCCAGTTTAGTATCTCATTAAGTACTTCTTTCAAATGCTTTTCACTGTACAACATCGTCTTCACATCTGTTTCCAACAGTTGTAGATCCAGTGATTCTAACAAGTCTCCGGTAAATTCATTCATAACGATAAGCGTCCTTAAAGTTAGGGTTTTTTCTTAGCTGGTGAGTCCGACTCGGATTCATTAATGATGAACTTTATTAAGTTTGAAGCAGACTCGTCAGAGAAGCTTTTCTAACTGTTTCCAAACATTTTCAGCCACTATAAGATGACCTTCAGCAGTTGGATGAATACCGTCTGCCTGGTTGAGTTCTGGTTCACCACCGACACCTTCCAAAAGAAATGGAATAAGTGTCATCTTATTTTTGGCTGCAAGGGCAGTATAAATATTTCGAAACTCAGTAGTATATGCTTGTCCCATGTTTGGCGGGATCTCCATGCCAGCAAAAACCAATTTAGTGTCAGGATACTTTGCTTTTACTTTATCAATAATATCCTGGAGATTTTTTTTAGTTTCTGAAAGTGGAGTGCCACGTAATCCATCATTAGCACCAAGTTCGAGAATAAATATATCTATGGGCTCACGCAAGATCCAATCGATGCGGGTTTTGCCCCCGGAAGAAGTTTCACCGCTTACACCTGCGTTGATCACATTGTAAGGAAGACCAAGTGAATCTATCTTTTTTTGAATGATAGCAGGAAAAGCTTCAGAAGGACTCACACCATAACCTGCAGTAAGACTATTGCCATAAAAGACAATTGTTTTCTTTTTTGTAGTAGTGGCAGTTTCTTTTGCAGTATTGTTTTGATCACTAACTGCAGGTTTTTTATTATCGGTGCAGCTTGAAAGAATTATTATAAGTGCGGCAATAATGGTTGATCCTTTCTTCATATTGCAAATATAGAATAACATAAAGGGGTGTTGATTATCTCATATTTTGCTTTTTTCCTTTCTTTCTTTTGTTTGCCCAAAAGAAAGAAACAAAGAAAAGGGCAGCCAAAAACAAATGCTCCGCTGTTTTTGGCGGGCCAACGCACATGAACAGTCATTATATATTGTAAATACATTTTGTTTTCGAATTGAATGTTGAAAAGATTGCTTCGTGTTAATTGTAAACCCTGGAGGCGCTGTCTTTTTCGTTTGCTTTCATTAAGTTTATTAGTGAACTATGTAAGACGAAAAAGAAGGCGCTGGAAAATTTCTTAAGTTTCAAAAAGGCATTCGATAGTAAAAAAAATATTTCATCTTTGATCAATGAAGTGTCTTTTCGTTAGTATAGCTTTCTCACTAATCAACTTTCTGTCCTTTGCACAGCCACGCATTCATGCTCATAACGATTACCAGAAATCTGAGCCACTTTTAAATGCATTGCAGAATAAAGTTTTTTCGATAGAGGCAGATATTTATTTATATAATAACAAGCTTGTGGTAGCACACGATAAAAAGGAATTACCAACTTCACCAACACTGGACAGTCTTTACCTGCAACCTATCATTAAATTATTCAAACAGTATAAGGGAACTATCAGCAAAGACGGAAACTATACACCAACACTAATGATCGATATAAAAGAGAATGGTGAAATGGTTATTGTAGAGCTTATAAAATTATTATCTCCTTACCGTTCTGTATTTGACCGTTCAAAAAATGCCAAGGCAGTGCAGATCGTTATTAGTGGCGATAGGGGAGCTTCATCAAAATGGAATTCTTACCCTTCATTTATTCTTTTTGATGGCCGGCCTGATGAAGTATATGATAATGCAATTATAAGTCGTGTCGCTTTTATTAGCGATTCTTATTTGAAATACGTAACTACACAAGACAGTACAACTCGCCTGGAAGAATTAGTTAAAAAGGTTCATGGTATGGATAAGCTGCTTCGGTTATGGGCAAGTCCTGATGATCCAGCTTCATGGAAACGTCTGCAAAAGTTGGGGATCGATATTATTAATACAGATAAGGTAGAAGAATGTAGAAATTATTTTATGAAACGTTCGCAAATGAAAGCTGAATAGAATTACCGAACGTAAAAGTGAGTGATCCTTCGACAAGCTTTGGATAAACTGCGACGCAATTTGTTGAATAAAGAACAAACCGATGAACGGAGCGTCGCAACAGACGACGATAGTAGCAATACTGCTTAGTTCATATTGTTTATGAGTTCGGTCTCAGAAAGGTCGTAATGAAGTTGGTAATATTTTATCAAGTCCGCAATCTTTCAGGGATTGAGTATTGAATATTTTCATTGACTCCGGCGACATGATCTTGTTTCTTTGCTCTATCCATTTATCCATATTGGCTCCATATATCTTTCTTGTTTTTGCTTCATCCAGGTTATGTATTTTGCCCCAATGAAAACTGTAAGGAATATTTCTTGCTTCGAGTTCAGTCCATACTGCATTATAAAAATTTCTTGTTGATGTTTGATTCCGCACCATCCAGTTCGAGTATGCAGGTAGGATCGAATTTTGTGAAGGCAAGTGTCGCTGCAGATTTTTTTACATACCGGTAAGAGAATATACCTGAAAACGGTCCCTGATCTTCATTCATTTCAATGAGCATATCATTAACTTCCAGTACACGGTCAAGCGGAATGCCGATAGCAGTGCTGAGCAACTTGCCACGGATATTATTATTTGTAAAAATTTCTCCTGATGTTCCCAGTACTCCTTCATAAAGAGTGTAAGAACTTTTTACCAGCTGCACTTACTACCAGGTGAGTTAAAGCCGGAACAATATCAGTGATGATGCCAATAACTGCAGCCAGATCATCTCCGGGACCCGCTTTATTAAAATCAACGACGGGTGGCTGATAGTTATCTCTATAAGGACGTTTGTACATGATGGTTGCATAGGCACCACCTGCAAGATTATACTGATCAATGACAGCCTGGAAATGGAATGGTCGTTCATTACCATTTGGAATAAAATTCGCATTGGAAAAATCCAGCGTTTCCATGATATGCCTGAATGAATCATCCAGCGGTATTTTTTTGCGATAACATTTCCAGCAAATAAATATCTTCTGTTTCTATCATCACACCATGAATAAAACCAAAGCTTCCAAAACTTACAAGGGCAGCATTGAAAAGTTCGTCATCCGCGACAAGTTTGGTTTTGAACTTTTGAATGAATGCATCGGAAACAACAGGATATGATTCCCTTTCTAACCATATATGTTTACCAGGACCGGTGATAATGTGCATACCAACAATAAAATCCGGCACCGAACCCGTATCTATTGCAGAACCATGTGTGCCGGTTGAAAAACATCCAACAATAGTTTGCCCATTGCTGGCGCCTGAAGTTTTTAATGATCTTTTGTTTTTTTTTAACCAGTTGTTCAATTCCTGGATGGAATTACCGCACTGGGCAAATAAAAGATTATTTGGAGTCTTTTTATAATTAGGTGATAAACTTTGAGTACTTGCGGATCGGGAAGATCATATTCAGCATCTTGGTGTTTAATATCCATCCTTCAGCTGCTGCTACTTTGCTGAATGACCATCCTCCACCCAATGCCCTGACTGTTTTATTTTCTGCAATTGCTTTTCCGAGAAGTGCACTGTATAGCTTCCGTCATCGCATTATAATCATCAAAGCCATTACCTGTATTGCCATTGATGAGATCAAATAAATTATTGATCGGTTGTGTAAAAGTATCATGACGGTTGGTCCACTTTGTTGCATTGGTGGGCCGTATTTGCGGCTGTGACATGTAAGTAAATTATTAAGAGTAAAAAATTATAATCCATCGATTTCCCGCTGGCAGGGCTTATGGCATTTCCATTCGATCTTCACAGGTGAAACAATACCCAATGTGATAATTGTCACGAATGATTGCCCGAAATTTTTTGAGAACACTACTTCATCCAGTGCGGCGCAGGTATCTGTGCAATTAGGCACATGGAAATTTTGAGGTTTGTTTACAAGACCCCATAAATAGGAACGCATAACGGTATCCTTGTATTCAGTTCCCGGATCATTTTTTGTGTTAATGACCCTGTAATGATAGCAACTCTGTATCATTATAACAGACAGGATGCAATAAAACGAGAAAAGATCTTTTTCTCATGCAGAGGAGCAGTTGGTTTAGTCATAAAATAAGTTTAAGGTTAAAATAAGAGATGCGGCATTAATATGCCCGGGATAATCGTTTCAATACTTTTTCCAGATAATGCCACAGTAAAAGTTCGCACAATCCGAAGGTTTAAAAAAATAAAATTGATAGATCAATAGGGGGTAAGTGTCTATCGGATCAATATGCATTAAAAGAATTTGCCTGAAGGGAAAAAGTGCAAAAGATATACCGGCAAAATGTAAGAATACAATTTCACGCAAAGGCGCTAAGATTAAATACAAAAGGTGTAAATACTTTGTGCCTTTGCGATTCCTTTGCTACTTTGCGTGAAGTCTTATAGATATCAGGCCATTGTTCCTGAAAGTATCTTAATTAATTTTTCAGTATCAATATTACCGCCGGAGATCACACAAACAGTTTTTCCTCTACCTGCTTTTCCTGTTAGGGCTGCAGCAAATGAAGAGCCACCGGCGCCTTCAGCGATCACCCGGCTTCTTTCCATCAATAATTTTATTGCATCAGCAATTTGTTTCAGGCTTAAAACAATGGAATCGTCAACGAGCTTACTTACCAATGGCCACATTTCAGTAAGAAGACCAGCACTTCCCATTCCATCTACAAAACTTGGAGTGTATGTTACTTTCACCGGCTCACCTGCAGCAAGAGAGGGTGCAAGCGGCGCTGCTGTATCTACTTCTGATGCAAAAATTTTTACTCCGGGTTTAATTGTTTTTATAGCCGTAGCAATTCCGCTGATCAATCCACCGCCACCATAAGGAACGATCACCGTATCCACTTCAGGAAGATCTTCGAGTATTTCCAAACCAACTGTTCCATTGCCGGCAATTACAGCCGGATCACTTACCGGGTGAATAAAAAATCCTTTCATCCCTTCAAATCTTCTTGTTACAAGCACCTGCCACCAATCATTAAAAGGGATCTTGATAAATTTTGCACCGAGTCTTGTTATCGCTTCCAGTTTTGTTTGTGGCGCATGATCAGGTACGATCACCGTACAGGGAATATTCATCATTCGTGCATTCCATGCAACACCCTGCGCCATATTGCCTGCACTTGCAGTGTACACTCCATCATTCAATAATGATCTGTCAGCAGTGGTTATAGCATTGTAGGCACCTCTTAATTTAAAAGAACCGATTGGTTGTAAATTTTCCAGCTTCAGATAAATTTCTCCCGGAAGATCATCACCATAAAAACGAATAAGCGGTGTACGGTTCACTTTGCCTTTGATGCGTTGTTGTGCATCTTTAATATCCTGTAGTGTGACAGAGACCTCTTTTTGTGTTGCTATCATTTTCTTATGTTTTTTCCTGATTTAAATAGCTGCGAGCTACGAGGTATGAGCTACGAGACTCATAGTTCGGTCTCGTATTAGTGGCTCGCAGCTCAAAGCTCACGGCTTTATTTTTTCATAAATATGATAAGCTGAAAAAATATCTTCTGCTGCAATACCTAATGATTTAAAAACAGTGATCTCTTTATCATTCTCTCTTCCTTTTTTTGTTCCTGATAAAACTTCACCGATCTCCGCTTTTACATGCTCATCAGTTACGGCTCCTTCTTTTTTAGGAATTAAAAAATCCCCTGCTTCATTAAAAAGGGATTCATAGCGATCAGTAAACAATTTTGACATGGCTATCGCAGTTGTATCTAATTCTCTTGATAAAGAGGTGCTGGAACCAACTGCATTGATATGTGTGCCCGTAGCGATCCAATCTCCCATTACAACAGGTTCCTTTGATGCAGTAACTGTGCAGATAATATCAGCATGTTCTACGGCCTGCTGAACATTTTTCATTGCATGAATATGTAAGTTGTATTCACCCGACAATTCATTTGCAAGATGCTTTGCATTATTTTCGTTACGGCTCCAGAGATTTATTTGTTTTATGTTTCTCACCAGCAGCATGGCTTCAATATGTCTTTTGGCCTGTTCACCCGAACCGATGATCGCAAGTGTTGATGATTTTTCTCTTGATAATAGTTTTGTTGCTACAGCACTGGCCGCTGCAGTTCTGATAGCCGTGATCTCTAATGCATCGAAGAGCATAAGTGGTTGTCCATTCTTTGCATCAAATAACATTACTATTCCCTGGTGAGAAGGAAACCCTGCTTCCTTGTTAGCATGAAATACACTGATCACTTTAATACCCATCACACCAAGTTTGGCTGCATGACCCGGCATCATACCCAATAGACCGCTTCCATCCGGAAGCCGCATAATATTACGTAAAGGCTGCAAACATTCTCCATCTGCCAATGAGCGAAACATTTTTTCCATTACTTCAATACACTCTTCCATTGGTAAAAGAGATGCGATCTTTTCTTTATTGACAAACAATGGCTCCATTCTTTTAAATGTTGATGAGTGGTCTATAAAGATAGAATTTGTTGAATAGAATTATTCTGGGAAAAAGCGCAACATAAAGAAAACCTGTACTACAGGCCGACCATTTTCATATAATCATTTTTTCTTGCTTCGATTGCGGATGCAGTAACGTCTACTAGTCCGTCAATAAGAGTGAGATCATGTTGTGTTGGGTTACGGGGCTCGGTATAATATACGGCAAATGTTCCCAGCAATTCATCGTTTGCACCAAATATGGGTGTTGACCAGCATGAACGCAGATCTTCACTTAATGCATACGATTTATAATCCTTCCAAAGCGGATCAGTTGCAATATCATCCACAATTATTTGTTTACGAAAAAATGCTGCAGTACCACAAGATGCTGCAGTAGGCCCCGGCGAAAATCCATTGACCGCCGTGTTATAATGATCGGGAAAAGAAGGAGCGGCTCCTATAAATAACTGGTTTGTTTTTTTATTATATAAAAGTATGGATGTTAAAATATCGTTCTCGCTTTTATACTCTATCCAGGTCACTATATCAGTAAGTATCTCTTTCAGATCCTTTTCACTGTTCAACATCGCCTCCACATCTATTTGCAACAGATGGGAATCCACCTTCAGTATCAGATCTTCTGTAGCCTGGTTCATAAATAAATATTATTACCCTAAAGTTATAGTTTTAATAATAATCAATGAAACAGTAAATATGAATAATTCATTTACTGGTTAGCCTTTTGATTGAAGAGGCTCCTGCACTCCTTCAGAGTCGGATATGGTGAGCTCATTTGCCGGAGATTGAGTAACCATGCCAAAGTCAAATTGCATATCGTTGAGCTTGCGGTAGAGGCCGTTATGATTCATGAGTTCGGTATGTGTGCCGGCTTCGCTTACAATTCCTTTATCGATCAATACAATTTTATCAGCATTGCGAATGGTGGAAAGCCTGTGTGCTATAACAAAACTTGTACGGCCCTTCATTAAATTATCCAGCGCATCCTGCACTAATTGTTCACTCTCACTATCCAGTGATGATGTAGCTTCATCTAAAATCAAAATAGCCGGATCTTTTAAGATAGCACGGGCAATCGCAATACGCTGTCGCTGACCGCCACTTAATTTAATACCTCTTTCTCCAACGATCGTTTCATATTGCTCAGGGAATCTTTTTACAAACTCATGAGCATTGGCATTTTTAGCAGCAGCTATAATTTCTTCATCGCTTGCATCGGGTTTTCCATAAGCAATATTTTCTTTTATGCTACCACCAAATAAAATAACATCCTGCGGTACAAAGGCCATTTGTCTGCGTAATTGTGAAAGTGGAAATTCACGGGCTGGTCGTTCATCAAAATATAATGTGCCTTTATCAGGTTCGTAAAAATGAAGTAGTAGTGAAGCAATAGTTGATTTACCGGCTCCACTTGGTCCTACTATAGCGATCTGCTCGCCATTGCGTGCAGTAAGCGACAGATCTTTCAATACCTGTATGTCTTTGCGACTGGGATAACTAAATGCAACATGTTCAAACCGAACATTACCTTTTAATATATGTTGCGATTCTATGACAACTTGTTTGATGTCCACAGTTTCACCATCACTGCGCAAAATCTCTCTTACACTTTGTGTAGCGCCAAGTGTTTTTTGTAACTGTGAAAACATATCCGCAAAACCAGCGAACGTGCCACCGACAAACATAGAGAAAATAACAAACATGATAAGTGAACCAATTGTAAATCCACTTCCTGGTTCCTGGATCATTCGACCGCCAAACCAAACAACAAATGCCAGCGTTCCAAACAAACTAAAGATCATGAATGCTACAAAGGCGCCCCGGTATCTTGCATTGCTGATAGCAGTTGATACAACCGCTTTCAAACTTTTTACATAACGACTTATTTCATAAAATTCACTGGTAAATGCTTTTACTATTGAGATACCCTGGAAGGTTTCCTGCACGATCGTTCCGCTATCAGCTAATTGATCTTGTGTTTTTCGTGACATTTTACGAATACGCTTTCCAAATACAACGGCAACAATGGCGAGCAACGGAACCACTGATAGCATTACTAAGGCAAGTTTAGGGCTGATCCAGAAAATAAAAAACAAACCAATAATGAGAGTGAAGATGCCACGTAAAAATTCTGCGAGTGTAAAAGAGATGGCATCCTGTATCTGTGAAAGATCGGAAGAGATACGATTGCTTAATTCACCCACTCTTTTTTCTGTGAAAAAACTCATTGGCATGGTAAGCAACTTGCTGTAAACATCTTTGCGCATATCTGCCAGACTTCTTTCACCGACTGCAGTAAGCAGGTACACCCTCATGAATGAAAAAAATGTTTGTACAGTTAATTGAGCGAAGATGAGCAGCAATGTTGTATTCAAACTCCAGTGAATATTTTTTAAACCAAATTGTGAACTACTTCCCATGCCGGGTAATGTAGCGCCGGGTGAAGCGGCATCGATCATCTTTCCTAAAAATAAAGGAAACAAACTGGTAGTAAATGCAGAGAGTGCAATGAATACCAATCCTAAAATAAATTTACCACGATGAGGTTTTAAATATTTAAAAAGAACAAGAGCTTGCCGCAGGTTTTCTTTATTGATCTTTGCCTTCGGTGTTTTTCCCTCTGATGATGAACTGAGATGTCGGGTTGCCGTAGCCATTTATAGTTAAAAGTTAAATGTCAGAAATTATGTCTTCAAATGAAATGCAAGATAGTTATTATGTTTTTGAAGAATATTAATGAGAGAGACCGAAAGCACGAACTAAAAAGAGTTGCCAGGTAAGCCAACTCTTTTAAAAATAAAAAATTATATCACTGTTTAACCTTGTAAAAGGAGAAACCGAATGGCATTATATTCCCCAAACTTTATGCCTCTCGTTGTTCTTTATGTAATAAAACTGGCTTTTTCCTCTGGCACAGTTTTTATCCCTTTTAGAGTGTATCTATTATTTAATTAACTAAAAACATGCATTATGGATAAAATGGAAGTAAAAGGTGTATTAACCCAATGGAAAGGAAAACTTAAAGAAAAATATGGTCAATTAACAGATGATGATCTGAAATACGAAGAGGGCAAAGAGGATCAATTTTGGGGAAGGATTCAGCAAAAAACGGGCAAGGCTAAGGATGATCTCATCAAATGGTTGAAAGAGCTGGGATAAGTTTTTCTATACTAATAGTAATGATGTATTAATACATCATTACTATTTTTTTAAATTATTACGGAATCCATTACGTGTAATACACCATTCAAAATTTTTGCATCGCGGGGTTGAATGGGAATATCGCTGATCCTGACAGTACCATTATTTACCTGTACTTTTAATTCACGACCGTTTACAGTGGTAAGCTTATCACCATCCTTTAATTCTTTATAACCTATTTTTCCATTTACAATATGGTTGCTTAAAATATCTGCAAGCCGGCTGCGGTTTTGTGGTTCGAATAATTTTTCCAACATTCCTTTTTCTAATTTTTGAAAAGCAGAATCGGAAGGAGCAAAAAAAGTAAAAGGACCGGTACTACTTAGTAATTGATCAATATCGGAGGCATGCACAGTTTTTTTTAGCGTTTTTAGGTTCTTGTCCACATTCACTACCTGGGTAAGATTTGACATTTCGATTGATTTACTTTCTGATTTCATTATCTAAAGAGGGCGGAAAGATAATCTTTAAAGGCCAGAGCGACCGTTAAAGTTTCCCTCATTAATAACGTCCGATTGTTATAAATAATCAGCAGCTTTTAAATCATTATCTTTCAGGTAAATCAATTTTGTAAATGGACAATTCAAAGGATCTCCGGCTTGCCGTTCTGATCGATGCCGATAATGTGCCGCATCGCCTCATAAATGGAATATTGCAAGAGATAGCCAAGTATGGTGTACCAACCTTTAAAAGAATTTATGCTGATTGGACAAAGCCACATGTTACGGGTTGGAAAGCCGTATTGCTGGATCATGCTATTACACCAGTGCAACAATATAGTTATACAACCGGGAAGAATTCTTCTGACTCTGCACTTATCATTGATGCAATGGATATATTATATACTGGTCGTGTGGATGGTTTTTGTGTAGTGAGCAGCGATAGTGATTTTACAAAACTGGCGACAAGACTACGTGAAGCAGGAATGAAAGTATTTGGAATGGGCGAGCAAAAAACACCTTCAGCGTTCCGTGCCGCCTGTGATAAATTTATTTATATAGAAATATTGGATCAACCCGAGCCAAGTGCAAAGCAAATAAAGCTGAGTGATCTGCGTAAAAAAGAAAAAGTGATCAGCAAAGCGGATAAGACTTTAGTGAATCTTGTTACATCCAGCATTAATGATATTGCGGATGAGAATGGGTGGGCTTTTTTGGGAGATCTTGGCAATATGTTATTGAAGAAAAGACCTGACTTTGATCCCCGAAATTATGGATTTGAAAAATTATTACAACTGATCAGGAGTCTCGGACTTTTTGAAATAGATGAAAGAGAATCCGGAAGAAGGAATATAAAGCTGGTGTATATACGGGTGCCGCCATCGAAGAATTGATATTACTTCCAGACATTAAACTTCAGCCTTATTTTTTTTTGCTGGATCAGTGATCGCCAGTCGATAAATACTAATAAAAAAAGAAAAGCAAGCCCGACCAGTAAGCCTGCAACAGATTTCCAGGAAAGCATTCCTTGTAAAAGGCTTTGGGCGTTTTCTGTTGCAAACTTACCCGTAAATACTGCTATACTATCGCTGGTAAATTTGCCAACAAAAAAAGCCGGTATAATATAAAGAGGTTTCATCTTTGCTACTCCTCCTGCAACAAATAATGGGGTGGAAGGCAAGGGCATTAGCGTGTAAAACAAGATAAAGAGCTGGCTCTTCCAACCCTTGCTTTTTAGTTTATTGCCCAGGAATTCTATGTCATCATTCTTTGACTTTATGAATATCCGTGAAGATATCATTGGAATATAAAGTGTAAGGATATACCGCCCCACAATGGAGCCAATTACTCCAATAATAATTACCGGCCATACAGGAAGGTCAAACATTATTTGTAATAAGATCATGATGGTAAAGGCCGGCGGTAATGGAAGAGGAGTTATATCCATCAATACCGCTCCCAGGAAAACCAGGAAATACTGCCACCACATAACTTTTTTTATGTTGTAATATCAGGAAAAAAAATGATTGAAAAAGATGATATCGATTAGCCGATGAACTGTCGCAGGTCATTGAACATTTGCGGAAAATATAAAGATTGTATATATAAGGGTACTGTCTTCTGAAATCCCCCTTACAATTACTTCGGAATTCGGAGTGCTTCAACTCCCCCTTTGCAAAAGGGGGAATGGTGACACTCCGATTATTAAAAAGATTCTAAGGGGGATTAGCTGATCAGAATTACAGAACCTTGAAGTGAGTGACACAACAGAAGTCAAATAGTAATTCAAAATCCGGCAACCCACCTTCGCTAATTCATCGAACGAAACTTTAGTGTAGTTGGAAGCTTCGGTGGGCAGGCATAACAAAGCTCATGAATCAATCATGAGCTTCAATAAGTTTTTATTTTTAAAAATCGCTTTCATCTGCACTCGGTCCATAGCTGCCGGGAATTGGTATGTTCAGCAATCTTAAATACACACCCAGTTGTGCACGATGATGTATCTGCTGACTCATTGACATTGCAGCACATCGATCTTTGGATTAGTAGCATAAATCGTTTCACCATTTCGCAATGTCCATGGATTATCCAATTCTTTTTCATTTTCTGGTACCAGTGCTGATAAACCATCATTGTATCGTTTTTCAAAATAGGCCAATAGCTCTTGTTGTTATTGATCTCTGGTTGCTCATAAGCGTTTTGAAAATCGAGTTCGTCAGTGGTCAATGTAAAATGTATCCAGCCGGGCAGATCAGCAAGATGTGATACCAGGCGTTTCATCACCATCGATCTTTCATGAGGTTTGTAATTATACTGGTCGTCGGGAACACGGCTTAGCATTTTGCGGGTTGTGGCGGCTTCTTCAATAAACTGCTTTTTAAAAAATTCAATAAATGTCATAGTGTTTTGTTTAGAACTCAAAGAAACAACCCACTTGTGACAACCCTATGTCAGCAGGAATTTGAAAGAACAAGAAATTTTTGAGGAGGGATGCCAGATACTAGATGCTGGATACTGGATTCTGGATACTAATTTCCAGCAGCGATTATCCAGCATCCAGTATCCAGTATCACAATGCTACTTGAGCTTCTTCTACTTTTTTCAGGATATTTTCTGCGATCGCGGACACCATATCATTTAATTCGAGTGGTTCCACAATTTTTGCATGATCGCCATAGAGCATGAACCAACGGGAAAAACCCATTAATGAGCCAGATAAAAAAGTCATTCGAACATAGTCACCGGCTTTTTCTTCTTTTACAAAACCATTATAATATTTCTGCTCGCCCAGGTATTTTACAATTTCCGGTTCTACATCTATCACAACTTTTGTTACTTCTTTGTCAGCAGACATCTTACTGATAAAACTTTGCAGCGGCGGATGTTTCTTTGAGTTTGTTTCGTTGGTGGTCATTAATTGTTTGATCTTATCTGTGCGGAAATTCCTGTAATCTTTTCTCAGTTGACAAAAAGCGATCAAATACCAATGACTGCCGAGATAATAAATACCTACCGGTTCTATTTTACGACGGGTGGTTTCATTTTTTTCAAGTGAGGTATAATTTATTTCTATAACAGAAGAGCTGCCGATCGCTTTTAGTATTGCTTGCAAATGCAATTCGGTTGTCGGCTGATAAACAATAGAAGGATGTGTCATCACCGCAATATGCTCATCAATTTCTTCGATATGATCTTTTTCTGAATGCCTGAGTATTGCTCTTATTTTATCGAGTGCAGCAGTATAATGTTTGGAAATACCAGCATCTGTTTTTGATTGCACCAATTTGGATGCGGTTAGTAATGCAGTGGCTTCATCCATGTTAAACATAACTGGAGGAAGTTTATAGCCTTCCATCAGACGATAACCTGTTCCTGCTTCACCGATCACCGGCACACCGGCTTCTTCCAGGGCTTTTACATCACGGTAAACGGTGCGAAGACTTATAGAGAATTTAGTGGCAATATCCTGCGCTTTTACCAGGGGTCGTGACTGAAGTTGAATAAGAATTGCTGCCAGGCGATCAATACGATTCATAGAGAATAAAGTTAAGAAGTGTTGGGCATGATAATAATGATTGGTTATCAGTAAAATTTCAAATTTCAGACTACTGTGCTTTGTGTATTTTTTACCCCATACAGTTCGTATTTTTAATTTTAAGCCTGCTGCAATAGAAAAATAAAACACGGAGTTAGTTTTAAAAAATGTCAATTGTCAATCAACTTATTCAGAAATATAATTTAGAACCCCATCCGGAAGGAGGTTGGTATAAGCAAACTTATAAAAGCGATGAGCATATAATAGCTGAAGCATTGC
Organism: uncultured Bacteroidota bacterium; assembly: GCA_963746915.1. Taxonomy (GTDB): domain Bacteria; phylum Bacteroidota; class Bacteroidia; order Chitinophagales; family Chitinophagaceae; genus VBAS01. Next base: position 183,451 of record CAVVDD010000002.1, read on the forward strand.
CAAAAAGATTTGGTGCAAGCAGAGTTTTTTCTACGGCCATTTATTTTTTACTGGAGAAAGGAAATTTTTCTGCTTTTCATCGTATCAAAAGCGATGAGTGCTGGCATTTTTATGCAGGTGATCCATTGCATATTTATATAATTGAACAAACTGGTGAATTGAAAATAATTTCTTTAGGAAATGATCATGAAAAAGGACAATTATTTCAATATGTAGTTCCAGCCAATTGCTGGTTTGCAAGCCGTCCTGCTCCCGAAAGCGGATATTGTTTAGTTGGTTGTACCGTTTCTCCGGGTTTTGAATTTGAAGATCTTGAACTGGCTAATGCAACTGAACTATCGGCAATTTATCCGCAGCATAGATCTATTATTATAGAATTGTGCAGGTAATTTTAAATCTTTCCAGTTTGTTCCCGTATAATCAAAACTATTCTCCTTAAATTTAGATAAGCACAGCTTGCTTTTAAAAAGTCTATAATGGCTGCTCACGAAATAGAAATAATTTTGAATCGCCAGTTGGCAGATTGTCTTTCCATACCCGTATTTATTACTGATACAATTGGGAATCTTATTTTTTACAATGAACCTGCAGAAGAAGTGTTGGGCAAAAGATTTGAAGATACCGGGGAAATGCCGGTAGAAGAATGGTCCACTGTTTTTAAGCCATTAGATAATAATGGTGATCCAATGGATCCGAAAGAATTACCATTGGTAAAAACATTATCAGACCAAAATCCATATCATAAAAATTTTCAGATCATAAACCTGAAAGGGAAACGGGAACCTATATCTGTTACTTCCTATCCGATCATCAGCCGGTCGGGAAATTTTTTAGGAGCAGTTGCCATTTTTTGGAAACAAAAATTATAATGAAAGTAAAATTGTGGGGAGTTCGTGGTTCTATACCAACGACCGGACCCGATACAGAAAAATATGGTGGCAATACAGCCTGCGCTTCGGTGGCGTATGATGATCATTTGCTTGTGCTTGATGGAGGCACCGGCATTCGGAAATGCGGGGGTGCCTATTCTGCCAGCAAGAGGATAGATATATTGCTCACACATCTTCATTTAGACCATATACAAGGGTTAGGATTCTTTAGCCCATTGTTTGATCCTTCTAAAGAAATTCATATTTGGGGACCGGCCAGTACTTCGCAATCACTTTTTTCACGTATCAGCCGTTATCTTTCGCCACCTTTATTCCCGGTGCTTCTTCGTGATGTTCCCTGTAAATTAGAATTGCATGAGGTGAGTAACAGTGTATTTGATATTGGTCCATTTCGCATTCAATCATCTTATATAATTCATCCGGGTCCAACAGTTGGTTACAGAATAATGCGGGAAAATTTTGTGTTTACATATATACCCGATCATGAGCCAGCTTTAGGAAGTCATGGAATGATCCAAAATCCAAAATGGGTTTCTGGTTATGACCTGGCTGAAGGGGCTGATATATTGTTGCACGATGCACAATACACAAAGGAAGAATATCCAACACGAAGAGGGTGGGGACATTCCTCGATCGATGATGCAGGATTATTTGCCTCTATCACATCAGCGAAACATACTTTGTTTGCCCATCATGATCCGTCACATTCAGATGCATTTCTTGAAGAAATGCTTGCTTCGTTCAAATTAACTTCAGATGTATCCGCAGCAATGGCTATGGAAGGGTTTGAGATAGATTTGATTTGAATAAAAAACCGTCCCGCCTTAGGCGAGACGGTTACACATTAAAGAAAGTTTAGTTGATCACTATTTCTTTCTTTTCATTTTCTTTTCCTGCAATTATTGGCAAGCTAATTTGCAATACACCATCTGTGTATTTAGCTGCAATGTTTGCCGTGTTGATACTTTCATTGAGTGTAAAAGTTCTTACAAATCCACCACGGCTGTATTCTCTTAGTATCCAATTTGGTTTTTGAAAACCATCGGGTGGGGTGTATGAAATAGTAAGCTCGTTTCCTTTTACATCAATATGAAAATTTTCTTTGATGCGGCCGGGTGCAAACACCAGCATTTCATAACTGATGTCTGTTTTGTAAATGTTTACAGCGGCTCGCTGCATAGACCGGATAAATCCCGCCCTGGCGGAATTTCCGTAATTGTTGCCTTTTGCGGCACATGACTGATTGTAGTACATGTTTTTCCTTTTTTTAGTTAAAAAAATTGATAACATGTATCAATGCATAAAAATGATGCCGGGACAAATAGGCTGCAATTGTGGCACAAAGCAGCGGTTAGCAGTTATAAAATTGCTTCCGAAGCATTATTGGTAAACAGTATTACCGAATCCATCATCGCTTCAATGGAATGATCGACCAACTGATGAAATGATATAATTTGATTGGGTTGCATATCCACATCACCATCAGGAGTTTTGACTCTTATTATTCCTTCCAGCAGGTGTACTGTAAAAATGCCATCCACTAAATTATTTTTTAAAATTGCTTTTGCATGCAAACAGGTTAATACTGTTGTTACTCTTCCAGTTTTAAAAACCGTAATTCCGTTTCGATCATTTTTCTGCCAGGCCTCTTCGCTTTTTAGCTGGCGAATAAATTCCGGGATATTTACAAATACATAAGGCGCATCGAGAACACGATCACCTTCGGGGCGATTAAGCGTTGCTTCATTTCGTTTATTTTCCATAGTATGTTTATTGTTGGTTATACAAGAACCATACTAAGATTAAAAGGAAGATAAATTGTATAATTAGTAATGTAATTCAACGTTTTTTCACCTTCATTTTTAAAATGATGATGTTAATTCTCCGATTATGCAAAAGAGAGATAGCTAATAAAGATGTGAAAAGAATTACACACCAAATTGTCTCAGGTGATGATCAAGGTGTTTCCAGGTGGCTTTGCTCCAATTCTCTTTTGTTAGCTTCCCAAAAACCGGGTGTTGTTCGCTTACAATATTTGCTTCGCTAAATCGATCGATCATTTCAACAAGAGATGTTTTTTCTTTTTCAAAATCTTTTTCTTCGCCTGTCATGACAAAAGTAGGATCTGTAGGGAGATTTTGTTTATACGGTGTTTCGTTCCATAACCCACTTTTAAAAAGCGGTCCTAAAAGTCTTAACAGGAAACTTCCTTTAGGCTGATGTGTGCCCAATGCAATGCCAATAGGTTTTTGAACATGTGCCAGCATTTGAGCAACATTCATTTTGCCCCATTGTCTTTGTGTTAGCGCTGTGAGTTTATTGATCCGTTCAACGATCTCTTGTTTTACAGAAAGATCAAATAAATTTTTGACTTCCATTTAATTGTTAATTAAAGCTTCTTTTCGTAATAAGGGATCTCGTCATGACTTGATGATTCCTTTTGATACCAATATGCCTGCGTTACTACATGGCCGTCTTTTGTTCTTAATAGTCTTCCAAAAATAGCATTGGTAGGATTAAATGCAAGATTGGTTACACCAATGGTAAATGTTTCCGGTGTTGGAGGCGTTACAACGACAGGTGCTGCTTCACCTTCTACAGGCTTTGGGGGTGGCGCAGCTTTTGGCGGGGGAGAGGGAACAACCACAACTATAAATTGATTTGTTTCCAAAAGATCTTTCAGAAAAGCAACTCTCTCTTTCGATGCATTCTTTTCCACGATGGCGCATTTCACTCCACCCAACTCTTCAAACTCATGATTTTTATTTATAGCCATAAGACAGTTTCAGGTTTCCTGTTACCGGTAACCAGTAACCGGCAACAGGAAACTTTATTTAACTAATGAATAAATATACTGATACGCTCCACTCGCTAATCCTGTAATAATAATACCTGCTACACAAATGATCATTGCAATTCTTGGTGACCAACTTGCTTTTACCTGCTCAATCGGATCATCATTGGCATCCATAAAGATCGCTTTGATCACTTTTAAATAATAATACAATGAGATAACCATGTTCAATGCAGCAATAGTTATGAGCAAATAATTTCCCTTGGCTGCACCTGCAATCAGTAAAAAGAATTTACCAAAGAAACCGGCAGTTGGCGGAATGCCAGCCTAATGAAAACAATGCGATCGCTAATACCCAGCTCAGACATCGATTAGTTTTATAAAATCCTTTATAGTCATCAATGTTTTCTTTTCCTGTTACAGCACTAACTAAATTAATAACACCAAATGCAGCAAGGTTGGAAAAAATATAGATCAGAATAAAGATAAATAACTGATGCACTTCCTTCTGCCGAATTACCTGTAATGCCAATTAAAATAAAACCGACCTGCGCAATGGATGAAAAGGCAAGGAATCGTTTCATGTTCTGTTGTCGCAAAGCAAAAAGGTTACCAATGATCATCGTCAGTACGGAAATAAGGAATAATATATTATACCAGCTTTCATTCAACGGCTGCAAATACATTGTATAAAACAGAAACGAATACAAACAATATTGCTCCTTTTGAAATAACAGACAAATAGGATGTGACTGCCACTGGTGAACCTTCATATACATCAGCTGTCCACAAATGAAATGGAACGGCGGAAATTTTAAATGCAAACCCTGCGATCAATAAAATGAAAGAAAAAATTTGAAGTGGACTGCCATTTAAATGTGCAGGTAATTCGGTAAAACTTAATGTACCTGTGCTACCATATAACAAGGAAATACCAAACAATAATAACCCGGATGAAAAGGCTGATGACATGATCATCTTCATTGCGGCTTCTGATGAACGTCTTTTCTCCAGGTCAAAATTGGCCAATGCTGCAACGGAATAGTTGAAAGTTCCAATGCGAGATAAAACATCAAAAGATTATTACTGCTGATCATAAAGAACATACCGAGTAATGTTGATAGCAGCAGCATATAAAATTCCGGTACATGTTTATGTTCTTTTAACCAATTGATATGATTGAAGAGAAATGATCAATGTTCCAAGATTCAATATATTTTTTTCGAATGTAAAAAGTTGAGTTGTACGGAACATATCGCCAAATAAAGTCCCTGATTATTGAAAAAGAAATCCTGAAATAAAATTTAGTGTCAATAAAATATTTACAAGATTGATCAGCGTTTCATTCTTTGTTTCCTCTTTGCCCAATTTTACAAACAGCAAAACGAAGATGATAAGTGTTATCACCAACTCCTGTTTCATCAATATGAGAAATTCGTTTATCATGTATTACTTTATTTACAGCTAGCGATTTTTTCAATTATAATATTCTGTTCCGGGATTGATCAGATCATTCAACCAGAATGGAGCAATACCAATCACAACAATTCCAACTATCAATAAACCTGCAGCCAATTTTTCATTCCATCCTGCATCACCCAGTGATAAATGTTCATTATTTACAACCGGTCCCATGATAGCTTTGCCCAGTTGCTCTTAAAATATAAACTGCCGTTACCACAATCGATGCACAGGCAATGATCGTTGCAATGCGATAAAATGCATCGGCATTTTGCCATGAACCCATGAATACGGTCATCTCTGCAACAAAACCACTAAAGCCCGGTAAACCCAGTGAACACAAACCAGCAATTACAAAATACTGTTGAAATAAATGGCATCACTTTCATCAGTCCTCCCAGTTGTGCAACCTGCCTTGTATGTGTTCGGTCGTAGATCATTCCGATAACAGCAAAGAAAAGGGCTGTCATTAATCCATGAGATACCATTTGCATCACTGCGCCCGTCATTGCAGTTTTCGTTAACATACCAATACCCAGTAAAACAAATCCGCAATGACTTACAGATGAATATGCATTGATATATTTAAGATCCTTCTGCATCATCGTAGCGAAGGCGCCATATAAAATAGCAATGGAGGCAAGTACAATAATGATTGTTGAATATTCATTTGCAGCTTCAGGCATTAAATAAGTAGCAACACGTAAACAACCATAACCGCCAAGTTTCATGGATATACCTGCAAGAAACATAGATCCCGCTGTTGGTGCAGATGAGTGACCATCAGGCACCCAGGTATGAAAAGGAAATAATGCAGTAAAAATTCCAAAGCCAACAAATACAAATGGGAAAAATAATTTCTGCACTTCAATAGGAATATTCATTCTGCGATAACTGCAACAGATCAAAACTATGTACACCATTTATGTTTGTATTAAAATAAATCCCAGCTAATCCAACAAATACCAATGCAGATCCGCCCATCAGCATTAATGCAAGTTTATTGGCGCTGTATTCTTTTTTACCGCTTCCCCAGATACCGATCAATAAGATATTTTGGAATCACAGCAATTTCAAGAAAGAAGAATAAAGTAAACAGATCGAGCGAAATAAAAAATCCATAAGCACCAAGACTTAAAAATATCAGTAAGAAAAAAATTCTTTGCTCATCTTTTCCAATTCCAGGAAACCAATACACCTGCAATCACCACAAATGCAGTTAGTAAGATCATGGCAACTGAAATACCATCCACACCGAAATGAAAATTGATATTCAGCGGAGCAAACCAGTGTGTAATTGTATTCAAATAACATTTGTGCAGTATTACCTGCCGGCTCTTTCATTGCTGAAAAGTAAATAATAATACAAAAGCCAAGTACCAATTGTAGCAGCAGAACCAGACAATGCAATCCATCTTACCTGCTTGCAATCCTTGCACAAGCAAAATAGCAACAGCAGTGATTAATGGAATAAGTATGAGTAATGATAGATTCATTTAATAGTTTATAGTTTATGTTTATGGTTTTAGTTTTAAATCATCAAACTTCAAATTCAAACAGTTATTTCCATAAATAAATAAACACAACTGCCAATCCAACAATTCCACCAAAGAAATAAATGGCATATTGCTGCACTTTACCTGATTGAATTCCTTTTATATTTTCTGAAACTGACTGCTGTTGTATTAGCCAGTTCCATTCATCAGTCCATCCACAATATTTTTATCAAACCATGCAGCCGGTCTTCCAATCAAATTGAAAATTATTTTTTTAGTGATGAATAAATAGATTTCATCAATATAAAATTTATTATAAGCTGCTTTATATAAACCACCCAATGATTGCAGCAATCTTTTCCGGCTTATCACTTTGCTTTTTTATACAACCACATGGCCAGTAAAAATTCCAGCCAATCCCAATGCAACAGGAGCAATAGAAAACTATAAGATGAAAATGAGTTTCCAATGCTGTTCCATCTGAAGCTAACATAATTCTCCAAAAGGAATAAATCCTGCAGCAGCAGCACCAATGGCCAATAAGATCAAATGGCAATCATCATTGCAAAACGCTCCTTCGCCATGATGGTCTATGCACTTCGGATGATGGTTCTTTATTCCAGAAAATAGAAAAGTATAAACGGAACATATAAAATGCAGTAAGCCCGGAAGTGATCAATGCAATCCAGTAAATAATTTTATTGTGATTGATAAGCTGCCAGTAAAATTTCTTCTTTACTGAAAAATCCTGCAAATGGAGGAACACCTGCAATAGCAAGACAGGCAATTAAAAAAGTAATATGCGTAATGGGCAAATATTTTCTTAAGCCCACCCATATCTTTCATTTCATTGCTGTGAATAAAATGAATCACAGCACCGGCACCAAGGAATAACAATGCTTTGAACATGGCATGTGTAAACAGATGAAACATGGAAGCAGTATAACCCAAACCATCTTCACCACCATATCCTGAAACACCCAGTGCAAACATCATATAACCGATCTGCGACATGGTGGAATAAGCCAGCACTCTTTTAATATCTGTTTGTGTACAGGCAATGATTGCAGCAATCAATGCAGAGATAGCTCCAACATAAGCAACAATACTCAATGCTACCGGAGTGAAATTGCAAATACAGGAAATAATCTTGCAACAAGAAAAACACCGGCAACAACCATTGTTGCAGCATGTATCAATGCAGAAACAGGAGTGGGGCCTTCCATTGCATCGGGCAACCAGATATGCAAAGGAAACATGGCGACTTTTACCTGCACCACCAATAAATACCAATACCAATCCCCATGTTAATGCAGATAACTCCAAGAAATGAAGCTGCAGCTGCATGCTTTAAATTGAGTCGATTCTGGATGATGTTAAGTCTTGCAATCAGTGTATTAAAATCAAGTGTGCCTGCATAGAAAGACAAGAATCAGTATGCCGATCAAGAAATCCAAGATCAGCAAAACGTGTAACAATAAATGCTTTTTTAGCAGGCAGCAACTGCAGATGGTTTGTCATAATAATAACCGATCAGTAAGAAAGATGAAACACCCACCAGTTCCCAGAAAATATAGATCTGGAAAATATTGGAGGAGACAACCAATCCAAGCATGGAAAAAGTAAACAAGACCAAGAAAAGCATAATAAGTTGGAAATCTTTCTTCACCTTTCATATAACCCAGGCTGATAAATATGCACCATCAGTGAAACAAAAGTTACCACCACCAGCATCATCACAGAAATCGGATCGAGGATAATTCCCATATCAATGGAAACATTCTCGGAAAATTCCAGCCAGGTATATTTAATGGCAATGATTTTTGATAAACACCATCCACTTTTCCATAAACAAAAAAATAATCGTAAGCAGTGTATAATGACAAGCACAGCTGAAACAAGTAATAATAGTTGTTCCAATAATACCGGAAGTATTTTTAAAATATTTTCTTCCGAATAACCCAAGCAATAAAAAGCCTGCCAGTGGCAGTAGAGGAGTAGATGCTATGTAAGAGCGCTATAGTTTATGAATTGTTTAACTTATTTATCATGTTCATCATAAGCACTTGGTCTTCAAGTCTGAGCAGTTTAATATTTCATTTCTTCAGCATTTTCCACATCAATTGAATGATGACTTCGGTATAGATTAATAATGATGGCAATGGCAACAGCTGCTTCTGCTGCTGCAATGGCAATAATAAATATGGTAAAGAAAATACCATCCAGTTTGTCCGGATACAGATATTTATTGAACGCAATAAAATTCAGGTTCACACTATTCAGTATCAATTCTATTGACTCATCAGCATGGTGATCAGGTTTCTCCGGGTAAAGAAACCATACACACCAATAAAGAACAGTGCAGTGCTGACAAATAAAAATGTGATATAGGGATGTCAGTCATAAACCTTCAACTATTGTGTTTCTTTTAAATTTTCAATATTGTCCTGCTTTTGTTCTTTTGTTTCTGTGAAGAAGCTCGGCAGGGGCTTTTATTGCAATTACAATACATCCAATCATTGCAGCCAGTAATAAAATACTCACTACTTCAAAAGGCAATGCATAGCCATTTTCACCAGTTGCCCAGCATTTGGTTGCCGATATTAGCTACACTCGCAGTCAATAGCTTTTATCGCCGGCTTTAAAGTCATGTTGATAAATCAGAAGCATAAGTAAATGCAAAACCGCAACAGAACTGCCAATGCTGACAATACCTGCTCATCATGGATTTGTTTAGGCATTTCTTCACCTGCTTGCTGGGTAAGAAAAATGGAAAAGATGATCAGCACCACAATGCCACCAACATATACCACGATCTGTACAGCAGCAATAAATTCATACTTCCAGCCAGAAATATAATCCGGCAATACCAATCAAGGAAAACAATAAACAAATAGCCGAACGGAAGATCTTTCTTGTGGTAACAGCAAGAATTGCTGTGCCCAATATAAATGCAGCAGTATATAAAATATTATTGGTGATGCAGTCATTCTTATTTTGATATTTCAAAATTTCCTATTCCCACTTTATCCCAATTCATTTATTCTACTCCTTCCCTGATTTTTGAATCCGGGATTATTTAAAATTTTTGTCAAGTTTGCTTCTGTCAAACACACTGTGTTCAAAAGTCTGTGCCATTTTTATTGCATCAGTCGGGCAGGCTATCGATACACAGATTACACATGGTACAAAGTTCAAGGTGATATACAAATTTGTCAATCGCTTTTTTCTTTTTGCCTTCGGGTTGTATATCAAATTTGGTAACAATTTTAATGGTTGCATTCGGACAAGCCAGTTCACAGGCTGTACAACCAGTACAGGCATGTTCATTGTTTTCATCATGTAGCATCACCACTTCCCTTGAATCGTTCAGGCAACATTCAAGGTGTCCTTGTTATCAGGATATTGCTGTGTGATGATTTCTTTATGATGCAAAATAACAACCGTGCGCCGCATGCCGTTCAGCAGGGATTTAACACCGCCGAAAACATCTTTTATATATTTAACTATAAACATATTTTAAATTAAGCTTCGAGCTTTGAGCTTCGAGCAAAATGCTCAATAGCGAACAAAGCGTATAAGAGTGCGACGCAACCAAAGTTCAATCAGGGAACTTAAGCTGGTAACACAAAAAATAAATTCTAAATAAAAAGAACTTTTCTTATTCACCATTCATCACTGACCATTCATCTCAAAAATGCCATCCCATAATTGCCATCAACGTTACCAATAATAAATTGAACATACTTATCGGTAATAAATATTTCCATTCAAGATTTAATAACTGATCAATGCGCAATCGCGGAAATGTCCACCGAAACCACATGATGACAAATATCAGGAAAAATGTTTTTCCAAAGAACCAAATGACTTGATGGAATATAATCCATTACATGATTGAAATGCCTTGCCAGTTGCCAATATGCAATGGCATCCATCCTCCAAAAAATAAAGTAGCACCAATAGCACAAACAATAAATATATTTACATATTCTGCCAAAAAGAACAAGGCGAATTTCATTCCTGAATATTCTGTATGAAAACCTGCAGTGAGTTCTGATTCTGCTTCTGCCAGATCAAATGGTGCACGGTTTGTTTCTGCAGTTACAGCAATAATAAAAATTACAAATGCAATGATCACAGGAATATGTCCTTTAAATATCCACCATCCATTTGCCTGTGAATCAATGATATCGATGAAATTTTCAGACTGCCTGTCAGAACAACAATTGCAAGAATGGATAACCCGGCAGATAATTCATAACTCACTATCTGTGCACCGCTGCGCATGGCACCCAGCAATGAATATTTATTATTGCTTGCCCATCCTGCCATTAAAATACCGATGACCGATACAGATGAAACTGCGCAGAAACATATAATACACCAATATTCAGATCCCATATCTGAAAATCCTTTTGCAAAAGCAATGGGTGCCATTATCAGCATGGCAACAATCATTACAATAAATGGTGCCAGGTTGAATAAAAATTTATCTGCACCATCGGGAGTCAATCCTTCTTTCACCATCAGTTTTAATGTATCAGCCACTGTTTGAAACATTCCTTTCGGTCCAACACGATTTGGTCCAAGCCGTATCTGCATCCAGGCAGAAACTTTTCTTTCCATCAACACCAGCACCAATCCAAGCATTGCAAACAAACTAATGACACAAACACCGACAATGACCAATTCAATGATCAATGCCCAGGTTGGATTGAATGTATTATTCAACCATTGATGAATTTGATTTGATATGTTCTCTAAACTTGGCATTTTTTATTTTATGTACTTGGCTTTTGTACTACTATTAAGCTTCTGTTGTGTCACTCACTTGTACGTTCTTATCGCTACTCAACAATTTTCAACTATTCCTATTTAAATGCTATGATCTTTTGTTTTGTTCTATGTTGAACCCCTACGGGGTTCCTTTTAAAAAATATTTCATTTGATCTCCGGGTTTTAACCCGGAGTTACCAACATAGCGCCCCGCTGGGGCGCTAGAAGAGTCTTCATCCTAAGTCTCTCCGCCATAGGCGGGGACAGGGGCTTATCTGTCAATATCCGGTATCACCAAATCCAGCGTCCCCATCATCGCAACAAGATCACCGATCTTTCCACCCCTTGCCATATGATCCAGTGCAGAAAGATTGGAAAATCCCGGTGAACGGAATTTAATTCTGTATGGTGTTGTTCCTCCTTCACTCACTATATACACACCAAATTCACCTCTTGCTGTTTCCACTCTTGAATAAAATTCTCCTTTCGGTAATTTCAAAACTGCTTTTGTTTTTGCCTGGAAATCACCTTCAGGAATATTATCAATCAATTGTTCAATGATCGAGATTGATTGCCGCATTTCTTTCATTCGCACCATATATCGGGCAAACGAATCACCACCAGTTTCAATTATTTCATCAAACTGTAATTTGCTATATACTTCGTAAGGATATAATTTCCTTATATCACAACTTACACCACTGCCTCTTGCAGTTGGACCGGTACAACCATAAGAAATTGCATCTTCTTTTGAAAGATAACCAACACCTTTCATCCTGTTTTGAAAAATAATATTGCCTGTAACCATTTCATCATATTCATCGATCTTCTTTTTAAAATGTGCAATAAATTCTTTTACTCTTCTTTGAAAATTAGGATGAATATCATCCATCACACCACCCGGAACCATATAGTTCATCGTTAACCTTGCGCCGCAGGTTTCTTCCATGATATCATTGATCATTTCTCTTTCACGAAATGCATGAAAGAAAGGAGTAAATGCACCAATATCCATTGCCATAGCTCCCCACCAAATTCATGTGATGCAATTCTTGTCAATTCATCCATTAATACTCTTATCACCTGTGCTCTTGGCGGAACTTCTATCTGCATTCCTTTTTCTACACATAAAGCACAACCATGATTATTAATATGCGAAGAGAGATAATCCATCCGGCTGGTAACATAAATGAATTGGCGGTAAGTTAAACTCTCACACATTTTTTCAATGGAGCGATGAATATAACCAAGATGTGGTTCTACTTTTTTTATCGTTTCACCATTCAGTGTAATAACCAGATGCAACACGCCATGAGTGGCAGGATGTTGTGGTCCTACATTGATGATCAGATCACCAATCATCTGGACGTGCCAGCTCCCAAGGTTGTTTTAATATTTCAGTTTCTCTGTACAACTGATGTTCTTATTTATTACTTAATCTATTGATTATTTCAATTCATGTTGACTATTCCGTCAGTGATCATTGATTGATAGCTTTATAGTTTGATCATATTCACCGGATCTTCAAAATCTTTTCGCATCGGATTTTTTCCTTCCCATCCATCCGGTAATATCAATAATCGCAGATCAGGATGATTCAAAAAATTTACACCAAACATTTCATACACTTCTCTTTCATGAAATTCTGCTGTTCTCCAGATATGCGATACCGTTTCTATTTCCGGTTTATTCCTGTCTAATTTTATTTTACTACTACCTTGTGCCGGTATTTCGTCGAATCTAAATGATAAACCATGGTGAGATGTGTTTTCCAGTCAACACAGGTCAGGCAAAACAAGTAATCAAAATTCAGTTCAGGTTTATTTCGAAGAATTTCTGCAGAAGTCAATAGATCACCAGGTGTGATAATAATATTTAACCATTCACCGCTTTCTTCAAAGGTTGCGGTGGGAATCAATTCTGTGAGTTTTATTTTTAATTCTTCATTCGTCATTTATAAAACGCTTCTTATTCTTTGCCAGTTACCGGTGTTGGAAGTTTACTCTCTTCTCTTATTTGTTCTCTTGTCAATCCTTTTTTTATTTTTTCCTGCAAGCACATCAATGCATGCAGCAATGCTTCTGGTCTTGGCGGACAACCGGCTACATATACATCCACCGGTATCACATGATCAGCACCTTTAACTACAGAATAAGTATTATAAAAAAAGGGTCCGCCACTGATCGCACAGGCTCCCATTGCGATCACATATTTTGGGTCAGCCATCTGGTCGTACAATCTTTTTAATACCGGCGCCATTTTATTTACGATCGTTCCTGCAATAATTATTACATCAGCTTGTCGTGGTGTAGCTCTTGCTACTTCAAATCCAAACCGGGACCAATCATATTTTGCGGAAGCGGCACTCATCATTTCAATAGCACAGCAACTGGTGCCAAATACCAATGGCCATAATGAATTTGACCTTGCCCAATTGATCACATCATCCAGTTTGCTTACAAGTACTCCACCCGAAGGAGTTTGATGAACTTCTCCCGGAAAAGCAAGTGTTGATTCAGATTGAAATTTTTCTGTCATATAATAACTACATCCATTTTAATGCCCCCTTTTTATGTGCATATAGAAATCCCAGAAACAGAATGAAAAAGAAAATCACAATTTCTATAAGTGCAATCCAGCCTACACTTTTAACAACGACAGCCCAGGGGTATAGAAATATCAGCTCAACATCAAAAATTAAAAATATCAATGCAAAAAGATAATATCCTACATTAAATTGTATCCAACTCGGACCTGTTGTTGGAACACCACACTCATAAGGCTCCCCTTTTGCTTTATTCTTTGTTGTTTTTAAAATTACTTTGGAGATAAGGATGGCTATGCCGGAAAAGGCTACAGCAGAAATTGCAAGAACAATCAGTGAAGAAGCACCCATAGGGAAATTCTGATTTTTACGAATATAGCAAGTGTGATTGAAATATGAACATGAGACTTATCAAGATTAAAATTGATTTTAACCATACGATTCCTGGTGAATCGATTTTCTATCATAACCCAAGGCTAGAATTCGTTGCTTTGCCTCATCAAGCATATTTTTCCAGCCACATAGCAGGAAAGAAACAGGTTGTTTGTTTGCGCATAGCTCTTCATATATAGGATGCACATAACCTGAACGACCCTCCCATTGCTCTCTTGAAAGAGTTGGTATGTAATGGAAATTTTCCATTTCCTGGTCAAGCTTCTTCATCTCCTCGAAATATAATAAGTCGGTCTGTTTGCGTGTACCGTAAATCAGGTAAATATTTTTGTGAGGTATATTGTGATTTTTTATATGATGAGCCATGCTGCGGAATGGTGCAATGCCAGTACCAGTGCAGATCATAATGATGTCTTTTTGCAGATCATCGTCGTCCAATGTAAAAACACCTTGTGCCCCACGCAGTGTTAATTCACTTCCTACTTCTACCTTATTAAATAGATAGGTTGTGCCAAGACCACCTTCAAGTAAAACAATAACCAGTTCAAAAATATTGGTGCCATCCGGCCAACTGGCAATTGAGTAACTTCTAACACGTTTATTTGGCTTATCAGCAATCGGTAAATCAAATGTGATGAATTGACCGGGAATAAAATCAAATTTTTCCAGTTCGGGTATCTGGATCACAAAACGCCTTGTATTATATGTTTCCTGTATGATATTTATTACTTTACCAGTGCGCCATGGTTGCAGAGCCATAAAAAAAATTTATTCAAAGTACAAAACAAACGGGAATTACAAAATGATATAAAAATAGAAATTGAAGAGCGGACAAAATAAAGGCGGCGCCGTAGCACCGCCTTTTTGCTTAATGGCAAGCAATCGAACTTTTAAAAGTAAAAAAAAAATTGATAGTGACAAATATATTTTATTGACGAACATCAGGAGTTAGCTCTTTCAGCTTCTTCATAGTTGTATAATAGGTCCTATTTTTCCAAACATAACGTACAACTAATTCATTCAGGCGGGCAAGGTTTAATGCATATTTTGAATCATCAACCTTGCTTTCGCCAGAAGGATAAATAAGAATTATTTTATTTTTTGTAACAGGCACCATGATCGTTGTATCATTTTTTTCCATGCCCGTAAAAATGATCTTTCTTACCGGCAGATCAGTTATCGTATCTGTTTTTATATCGTAACGAATGCCGGCGATCCAAAGGCCTGTTACATTTATTTTTTCAGTTTTGGGGAACTCCAGGTAGAACCAGTAATTATAATTTTGTTTGGGTTTGGTTTTGCCAGGGGGCTGTATACCATTTTCTTCGGAATAGTTTGGTAAAATGCCCGGAATACTTGCCTGCTTATATCCATAAACTTTTTTCACTGGCGGTTTTACTTGTATAAATCCCGAAACAATAGTGGTGAAAAGAAGTATTGGTATAAATATTTTTTTATCCATGTAATGAAGATGCACGGACGAACTGTTTAGCACCAAAGAAACTGTTAATAAAAGGATCTCTTATGAGGTCCTTTTATTACCTGATAATTTTCTGAACGTGGCGATATTTTTTATTATCACTGTAAATGCTCAATATATAGGCGCCTTTTGCAAACCGGTTAATATTTAAACTTCCATTTTGATAGCCGGTTTCCTGCCTGTAAAGTTCCTGTCCCTTCATGTTGAATAATTGAACTGATATCTTTTTTACATCTGTTTTATTGCCGACACGGTATTGAACCATGCTTTCACTTATTGTAGGATAAACTGTTGTGATAAAATCTTTATCGTTAATTACAGGATTATTAATTCCGGTAACAAGATTCGGAGTTCCCAAAAAAGTATAATAAAGACCGTTGCCATGTGTGCCAACAAGCAATACATTATCAGCAGGCCTGTAAGCAAGAGAGTTTACCACTGCAAAATTTAAGGTTGCTGATCCTTCACGTTGCCAGGTCGGTGAGCCGCCACCTATCAATGTCGTTCCCAAATTTTCAACTGCAAATAAACCAGCTGCGGTTCCTACATAATATTCGGTAACAGGATTACCCGATCCGTCTTTTTTTACAGAGATCATGCAGCTTCTTGCAGAAATGTAACCTGAAGTATTGTTTCCTGTAAGATTTCCTTCTGCAACTCTCCATGTGGGTGAAGCGCTTTTGGCATTATCTGTCCAAAGTATGTTAGTCACATTATTAAGAGCTGCTCCAACGGTTCTTCCATAATTTGTTACTACTGCAATTATTTCGTTATCGTTATTTGGATTGACTGCAATATCCTGGATATTTAATCCGGTCATATCTGTAACAGTGGGTGTAATATTTACAGGAGCTACAGCTGCCGCAGAATTTCTTGGATCATCTAATCGAAATATTCTTCCATCTGTAGTACCAAAATACATTGAATGTAATGAGCCGTAGTTCCCGCGGCTGAAAGCTACTGCCCTGATCCCAATATTTCTTCCACCCGTTGGGTCACTTGGGTTAACTGCGCTGGCTACTCCAGTTAATTCAGTCCAGTTGGAAGAATTAACGGTGGATGCACTGGTAGTACGGAACATGCGATTGAAATTTATATAATAAAGGTCTTCTGTATTATCAGGGTTGAGTTTAAAATTTGTAACAAACTCGCCAAATTCTGTAGTTGATGTGGAAGAGGAAGTCGTCAATCCATTTGGACGGATCTCTGTTGCTCCAAATGAGGCTTGCAATTGTCCACGCCTTATGCTGCCCAACTGAACAGCACCATATAAAAATTGTGTACTGCCATTCCTTTTTGAGATACCAACTGAGCCTCCATCACCTCCGATCAGGCGACGATGATTATTACTATCAGTAACAGCAACTCCAACCAGGCCTGTTTTGTCTCTGAATTGAGTTCCATTGTCCTGAGCACCGCCTGCAAAATTATTAGCGCCAACTTCCGGATCAATAGTCACCCTGTAATATTGAAGTGTTTGGTAATTTCTAATAATATTCCATGAAACGGGTTCACTTCCGCCAGTTGCAGTAATATTTGATGTTATTTGCATTCCTCCATCGTTTCCGCAAATAGCTTCATTAAAGTTTGAAGGATTGAAAACTAAATTATGAATATCCGGATGACTCCACTTGCTTGCATCGGTTGGATTATTCGTTTGGCCATAAAAACTAAGAGATGGTAAAGTATTTCCATAGCCACCGATCCATGTAGTTGCGGCAGCGGAGCTAAAACCGTTTGTTGAACGATACAAACTTGTTCCGCCAATTAAAACAAAATTTGGATCATCGGGTTTAACTGTAATAAATAGATCATACCCTCCTTGTATAGTAAAAGGGTCAGTTGCATCAAGATCGCCACCGGGAAAATCAGGAAGATTTGCAGAAAGATTTGTCCAAACATTTCCTGAACTCATATTTAATTTAAAGAGGTCAGCTTCTTTATTACGACTTGGACTTGAATTGGAAAGTCCATTTTCATAAAGTACATAAAGTATGTTCTCATTTGAAGGAGCTAGTGCAAGTAATGTTCTTCTCGTATCATAAAAATTAGAGCCACCAACATCGGTAAAGCTATACGCATTCCCACGCCAACCATCAACTGAGTCAACACCTAAAATAGACCCACCAGCCAATCTTGTATAAGAATTTAAATTACCTGTTGACGATTTCCATATACCTCTTAAAGTAAGATCTGATGCACCACCCGTCACGGCAACATATACTATTCCTGTAGGTGAAATAACTACATCACCTTGTCCTCCTGAAGCAAACCCGGCAACAGCGCTTCCGAACACCGTTTGAAATGTAGTACCGCCGTTCGATGAACGAACAATTCTTCTATGACAAGCAATATATACATCACCATTTGCCGGATTAATGGAGACCTTATGTACATAATCAAATGGATGATCAAATCTTTCAGGTACACCAGCTGCAATTGCTGAACCATTAAAGTCAGTTATATTGGTTAAAGGCAATCTTGTCCAGGAAGCGCCATTGTCTGTTGATTTTAAAAGGCCATAAGCAAGATAACCTGCACCGGTTGCATCAGTGGAACTACCAACATATTCCCCACCTCCTGCATACCATGTATCCTGGTTTCCCGAGCGGGGATCTTGTGCAATACAGGAAACATTATGCACTTCATTTGCAGGTGTTACTCTCGTCCAGTTAGCACCTCCATCTGTTGATCTGAATATTCCGCCGCTGACTCCGCCTGCCAGCAAAACCCTATTGGTTGTACCATTATAACGAACATCATAAGCAATAGCTCTTGTTCGGCCACCATTATTATTTGGGCCGGCAGGTATATAATTATTTTGTGTCGTTAGCCTTGCAACGCTTGATGAAGTATTTCTTACGGGGATCGTGCTTGCAAATTCAATTTCCTGGTCACGCAAACCAAACAATGCTTCACCCGTAGTAGGGTCTTTGATCATGTCGGCCTCGTATTTCCAGCGCAAATATTGATAAGCTGCTTCATTTTCTTCGTTTTCCTCATTTTCTTCGAAGAATTCTTTACCCGGCCTTTGATCACCCCTGGGGTTATTAAAAAAAAACAAAAAGCCTACTGCTACCAACAAAATAAAACTAAAAGAGACAATAACCTTTATTTTCATTATTTCACTTTTATAAAATTGCAATGTACTAAATATACATTTCTAAAGACTTTCGTGTAAAACTCAATTACAAATTTTATATTTTTGTTTTTCGGATGAGTGTAAAGGCTTTGCTGAATGGTTTCATTAACTCCCCCCGCCTTTTTCAATTGGCGGACAGGCTTTCTTTTTCCCAAACTCAAAAAATATATCTTGAAAACCTGCGGGGAAGTTCACCTGAATTTTTCAGCGCCGCCATATTTGAACATCCTTCCTGCTCACAGTTTAATCACCTTATCGTATTAAATGATGCGGAAGATGCCGCCTATTTTCATAACACACTGGAAAACCTGACCGGGGCGCTGGATATCTTTTATTTTCCTGCTTCGTTTAAACAACGAAAAAATTTCAGCCTGCTCAACAACAGTCACGTGATGTTGAGAACTGAAGCCTTGACGAAAATAGCGTCGCAAATAAATGCCACCGGCTCGGTAAATAAAAAGGTGCTTGTTACTTATCCGGAAGCCTTATTTGAAAAAGTGGTGGTTTCAAATACGCTTTCTTCTAATATTATTTTTATAAAAAATGGTGATACACTTGATACAGGTTCATTGCTTTTAAAACTTGCGGACTTTGGTTTTGAAAGAACGGATTTTGTGTATGAGCCGGGTCAGTTTGCCATCCGCGGCGGTATTCTTGATATTTATTCTTTCGGAAATGAAAAACCTTATCGTGTCGAGCTTTTTGGAAATGAAGTTGATTCTATCAGGATCATTGATCCGGAAACGCAATTGAGTGAAAGAAAATTATTGCAGGTAAGTATTATCCCAAATATCGAAACGCAATTTGTTGACAAAGAAAAAATTTCGCTGCTGGATTTTTTACCGGAGAATACTATTGTCTGGATACGTGAAGAAGAACTGGTTTATAAAAAACTGAAAGATTGTGAAGAAGAACTGGAGTATTTTTTTCGAGAGACTACAAGAATCCCGATAGCGAAAAAGTAAAAGATAATTCAGAACAATCATCACAGGTAAATTTTACCAAAGCAGATTTTGTTTCATCCGGTGATCTTGAGAAGGATATTGAAAGACGTTCATGTGTTTTCTTTGGCGACGAACCGGTCAATCGAGCTTCTGTTTTCACTTTGCAATCAAACACTCTTGTTCAGCCGGCATTTAATCGTCGTTTTGATCTGCTAATACAGGATCTGAAAAATTGGGAACAAAAAGGATTTGATATTTACTTGTTTGCTGAAAATCCAAAGCAATTGGAAAGATTGCGGATCATTTTTGAAGATCTAAAATCGGATATTATTTTTAATCCTATTACTGCTTCTATTCATGAAGGATTTATAAACGAGGATCTGAAAGTCGTTTGCTATACCGACCATGAAATATTTCAACGCTATCATAAATATCGGGTAAAACAGGCCTACAATAAAAGCAAGGCGCTAACATTAAGAACACTTCGTGAATTACAACCAGGAGATTTTGTAACACATATTGATCATGGAGTAGGTACTTTTAGCGGCCTGCAGAAAATTGAAGTGAATGGAAGACTGCAGGAAGCTGTAAGAATTATTTACAAAGACAGTGATATTCTTTACGTCAATATCAATTCACTCCATAAGATTGCTAAATACACAGGTAAGGAAGGAACAGTACCGAAAGTAAATAAGCTAGGAAGTGATGTTTGGAATAAATTAAAAGATAAAACAAAGGCAAAGGTTAAAGAGATCGCATTTGACCTGATAAAACTTTATGCCAGCCGAAAAGCGCAACAGGGTTTTCAGCATACACCCGATAATTACCTGCAAACTGAATTAGAAGCCTCGTTTATTTATGAAGACACGCCCGACCAGGGCAAAGCAACCGCTGATGTAAAGAAAGATATGGAATCATCTTCACCTATGGATAGATTGGTCTGCGGCGATGTAGGTTTTGGAAAAACAGAAATTGCGATCCGTGCAGCATTTAAAACTTGTATTGATGGTAAGCAGGCCGCTGTGTTGGTGCCAACAACCATTCTTGCTTTTCAGCATTATAAAACTTTTAGTGAGCGGTTAAAAGATTTTCCTGTAACTGTTGATTATATCAATCGCTTTAAATCAGCAAAAGAAAAAAAAGAAACATTAAAAAAATTAGAAGAGGGAAAGATCGAAATAATCATCGGCACACATGCATTGCTTGGAAAAGAAGTGAAATATAAAGATCTTGGTTTGTTGGTTATTGATGAAGAACAGAAGTTTGGAGTTGGTCACAAAGAAAAAATAAAAACTATTAAAACGACTGTTGATTGTTTAACATTAACTGCAACGCCAATTCCAAGAACATTGCAGTTTTCATTAATGGGGGCAAGAGATCTGAGCATTATCAATACACCGCCACCAAACCGGCAGCCAATCCAAACTGAATTGCATGCTTATAATGAGGATCTGATCCGTGATGCGATCTATTATGAAACCGAAAGAGGCGGCCAGGTCTTTTTTATTTATAACCGGGTGCAGAGTTTGCCGGAAATGGCAAATATTATCCAGGCATTATGTCCTGATCTGAGTATTGGTATTGCACATGGTCAAATGGAAGGACATGAACTGGAAAAACATATACTCGATTTTATTGACAGAAAGTATGATGTACTTGTTTGTACCAATATTGTTGAAAGCGGAGTTGATATTCCAAATGTGAATACAATTATTGTGAACAATGCACATCAGTTTGGCTTAAGCGATCTGCATCAATTAAGAGGAAGGGTAGGACGCAGTAATAAAAAAGCATTTTGTTATTTGTTGTCGCCGCCAATGAGCACATTGCCAGATGATTCAAGAAAAAGATTGCAAACATTGGAACAACATAGTGAACTCGGTAGCGGTTTTCAAATTGCAATGCGTGATCTCGATATTCGTGGAGCTGGTAATATGCTTGGCGGTGAGCAAAGTGGTTTTATGGCGGATATTGGTTTTGAGACCTACCAAAAAATTCTGGATGAAGCGATACGTGAATTAAAAAGAACAGAATTCAAGGATCTATTCAAAGAAGAAATTTCGAAGCAGGATGATTTTGTGCAGGATTGTACCATTGACACTGATCTTGAGATATTGATACCCGATGATTATGTGGAAAGCATCACAGAAAGATTATCCTTATACCAACGATTGGATAATTCGGAATCGGAAGAAGAATTACAATTGATGGCTGAAGAAATGAAAGATCGTTTTGGCGCTTTGCCACAACCGGTGAATGATCTTTTTGTCACGGTTCGTTGCCGTAAGCTGGCAGTTGAGCTCGGCTTTGAAAAAATGAGCCTGAAGGATGAAACGCTTCGATGTTATTTTATCAACAGACCCGACTCTCCTTATTTTGAATCGCAAACTTTTCAGCAGATTCTTTCGTTTATACAAACGGGAACCAATAAGGCGAAGCTGAAACAAAGCGGCAGGTTGTTTAGTATGATAGTCAATGATGTAAAATCAATGGAAGAAATGCACCGGTTCCTGGCTTCAATGCACCGATTTTGTCTTTAATAGTAATGGTGTGAAAGTCTGAAATGTGATTTTACTAACGACAGGTTAGTAAAACACTCCTGTTTTATTTACGCAAATGTGCTAATTTTAAAAACATAAATCTGGCTATGAGAATCCATCCAATTCCTTTCACCATCCTGCTTTGTCTTTTTTCTATTTTTTCTTATTCACAAAAAGATACAAGCTCTGCATTGCAACTTCGCAGTGGTAATATTTTTCCTGAAAAAAACATTACACAAGGAAATGTAAAAAGCTTTACTGAACAGTTACAAAAAATAAACGGAAAATCATTTGCTGTTTTACAGTTCGAAGAATTGCCATCTGAATCAAAGAAACAGGAGCTTGCTGCATCGGGGATCCAATTGCTTGAATACATTTCCGGAAATGCATATACAATTTGCATTACAAAAAATATCGATCACACAATTTTACAGAAAGCTGGAGCAAGGTCAATTCTTGAATTATCGCCGTCGCAAAAGATGCATCCAGCAATGGCCAAAGGAATATTCCCATCATGGGCGATAAGGACTCCCGGTATGGTGGATGTATGGATCAGTTTTCCGAAAACATTAAGTTTTGAAGAGTTGAAAGAATATTGATGGAAAGAAATTTCCAGATTACCACTACTGATTATAAAGAATTTCATGTTGTCGGTTTAAAAATCGCAATTCAACGTATTAATGAGTTGGGTTCACTTCCTTTTGTTGATTATATAGAGCCGGCACCGCATAAGGCTCAAATGTTGAATTATGAGAGCAGAAATGACTCCAGGGCAAATATTTTAAACGCAGCTTCAAGTGTGGGAGGTTTTGATCTGAATGGTGAAGGAGTGGTGGTGGGCATAGGTGATAATGCGGATGTACATTATCATGTTGATTTTACAGGCAGGGTAATAAACTTCAGTACTCCTACGATTGCTTATCATGGTTCGCATGTACATGGGACAGTTGCGGGAGCTGGGATATTGATGGAAGAATTTCGGGGATATGCTCCAAAAGCAAAAATAGTTTCACAAGAAGAGGCGGGAATAATAAAAAATGCACCAGTATATGTTAACGATTATGGGATGGTAATTACTAATAATTCT
Source organism: uncultured Bacteroidota bacterium (assembly GCA_963746915.1). Lineage (GTDB taxonomy): Bacteria > Bacteroidota > Bacteroidia > Chitinophagales > Chitinophagaceae > VBAS01. The sequence goes on from CAVVDD010000002.1 coordinate 207,002, forward strand.
TATGGGTCAATAGACGGCGATTGTGAATATTCTGGGACTTATGATCTCGAAAGCCGTGTCATCGATCTAATGGCAATAAATTATCCGAATTACAAAATGTTTTTGCTGCAGGAAATGATGGAGGATTAACTGTTCTGAATTATCCTTCAGCGATCATTCGAACAGTTCTTGGTGGGTTTCAGATCTGCAAAAAATGTTTTGACGTTGGTGCTACTGATAGAGATGGCAGCATTACTTCATTTTCCAGTCGAGGTCCGGTGAAAGATGGCAGAACAAAACCAGAAATAATGGCAGATGGTTATTATACCACTTCAACTATTTATAATTATGGATATGGTGTAAGTCAACCGGTACAAGTATGGCTGCCCGGCAGTTGCTGGAGGATTGATTCTTTATTAAAAATATCGTTGCAAAATAGTGGTGCAAACCCTAAAAATGGTTTAATGAAAGCATTGGTTTGTAATGGGGCAAGCTGATCTGGAAATATAGGTCCTGATTATACATATGGATTTGGCAGGTATGAATCTTTTGCGATCTGTAGATATGCTCAATAATGGTCGATTATTTTATTTCAACAATCAATAATGGAGGAAACAACCCACATCAATATATCTGTTCCTGCAGACACAGCACAACTTAAAAGTAACGCTTTACTGGAATGATCCTGCTGCTGCTGTATTTGCATCCCAGACATTGGTAAATGATCTTGATCTTGAAATAACTTCGCCATCCAATTGTTTTGCCATATATATTAGATACGATACCTGCCAATGTAAATAACAGCTGCAACACAAGCAGCAGATCATATTAATAATATTGAGCAAATAGTAATTAGATAATCCCACGAACACAACTTACACAGTTAATATAAAAGGAACATCGGTTGCATCAGGTCCGCAGGAATATTTTGTAGTCTATGATATTATTCCAGTTGAAACGAAAATTGTTTATCCTATTGGGGAGAAAGGATTGAAGCCTGGCGAAACAGAAACTATTCAATGGGAGTCTTATGGCGATCCTGCCAATACTTTTACTAGTTGAATATTCAATTGATAATGGGTCAAGCTGGACCACGATCAATAGCATCATGTAGCTGCTAATCTTCGTCAGCTTGACTGGGTAGTACCGGCATGTCCAGACCAACACAGGCATTGGTTCGTATTACAAGAAATGGAACGGGCTATTTCAGTACCAGTTCTGCATTTACTATTCTTGGAATACCGACTGTCATTCATTATCCGCAACACAATGTGAAGGATATATTTCATTTGACTGGACTGCAGTTACAGGCGCAACTGATTATGAACTGTTTCAATTGCAGGGAACTGAAATGGTTTCAGTAGGTACAACTACCATCTACAACTTATACATTTAGCGGTTTATCATCGGATCTACAGAATATTGGGTTACAGTTTGTGCAAGAATAAATGGCGGAACGAGGAAGAAAAGGATTGGCAATAAAGTCGTATTCCAAATTCAGGAACTTGTAGCGGGACTATTTCTGATAATGATCTGCGAATGGATTCTGATCATTGCACCAGTTTATGGAAGGTTGAATACTTCAACAGCCTTAACAGCTGCAACATACAATTTCTGCAAGAATTAAAAATCTTGATGATGCAAATGTTACAAGTTTTAAAATGCGTTATTATGTGGGTGGATCATTAGTAGTGGAAGATCTGGTTTCAACAACAGTTACTGCCAGGAACTACATATACGCATACATTTTTCTTTTCCATACGATTTTTCAGTTGCAGGTAATTATATTTTAAAAGTGGAAGTTGAAAATACAACAGGAACTGACCCCATTCCTGCTAATAATTCAATTACTGATACAGTTCGTCAATTGAATAATGATCCGATTATACTTCCTTTTACTGACAATCTTGAAACGGCAATGTTCCCATCAATATTATAAAAATAGATTTGGAGTAGAGGGAATTGATCGTTACGATTTTACCAATACAGACTCCCTTGGAAGATTAAGTACATTTCTTATCTAGCGGTATGGCATATTCAGGTTCCAAATCACTTATTATGGATCTTAACTGGATGCATATGTTGGATTAGGTAGTAACAATTTTATTTACGGAACTTATAATCTTAATGGCATGAATGCAGCTGTACAAAGATATGCGTCTGGATTTCCAGTTTAAATCACATGGCGATAGTGTTGTAAATGCCAATAATAAAATTTGGATACGAGGCGACGATACAAAACCATGGATTGAAGCATTTACACTTTCTTCAAATGGAAATGTTCCCGGAGTTTTTAAAAGAACGCCAAGTATTGGAAATATCTGAACTTCTTGATCGCAGCTTCTCAAAATTTCAGTAGTAGCTTCCAGGTTCGTTTGGTCAATTTGGACTTATTCAGGATTAATGATAACAGCAGTTATACAGGGTCACAATTTTGATGATATAAGAATCTATGAAGCTATTGATGATATACAACTTAAAAACAATTGATGAGCCATTAACTAATAAGTGTAGCTTAACGAGTGCAGAAACTGTAACGGTTACTATTAGAAACGCTTCACCAAATTCAATCAGCAATATTCCAGATAAGAATGGTTGTGGATGGCGGCACTCCCGTTATTGAAATTCTTACTGATCCACTTGGTCCAGATGCAAGCTACACCATACACGTTTACCGCAAAGGCAGATCTATCAGCTTTGGGAGATCATACTATCTTGATCAATATACAATACGGCACAGATAATTTTAAGGATAATGATACATTGATCTTACATATTTTTAATGCGCCACTGATCACCACATTCCCACACATTGAAAATTTTGAAACGAATAATGGCTATTGGCGCAGTTCAGGGATTAATAACACATGGGAATATGGAGCTCCTGCAGCGAATAAAATTAACAAGGCAGCTAGTGGAACAAAAGCATGGAAAACAAATTTGACAGGTAACTATAAAAGCCAGGCAACATCATATCTATATTCTCCTTGTTACAATATTACAGGAATGACAAATCCTACTTTGAGTTTAAATATTGCTCTTGATCTTGAAGATTGCGGAGGCGGTGGTTTATGTGATGGAGCATATATTGAATATTCGGGTGATGGGATCACATGGTCTCGTCTTGGCGATGTTGGTACAGGCACAAATTGGTATGATAAAAATTATGGTGGTAATAAACTTTGGAGTGTGCAGGATTATACAAGATGGCATGTTGCAACAACGCCACTACCTACCGGTATTCCAACTATACGATTCAGAATTGTTGTTGTATCTGACCCATTTGTAAATTTTGAAGGAATCGCAATTGATGATGTGCATGTTTATGACAACACAATTGGAGTGTATGATGGAGTTACTATGGGATCACCTGTTTCTCAAAACATTTCGGGCGGTATTTCATGGATAAATTTTGTTTCAGCGGGTAAACTTGTTGCTTCTGTTCAACCCAATAATCAAAATCTTGGTAATACTGACGTGCAGGCATTTATAAATACAGGCGCCGTTCGCAATGATGGTAAACAATATTATCATGACAGGAACATAACTATAAAACCTGCAACTACGACTTTAACCGATTCAGTTACTGTTCGTTTTTATTTTCTTGATACAGAAACAGAAAATTTATTAAATGCAACAGGCTGTGCAAGCTGTACAAAACCTGCGATGGTAACTGAGTTGGGCGTTACAAAATATTCTGATGCTGACGATAATTTCGAAAATGGAAATCTTGGGGATGATATACAGGGAACATTTAATTTTCTAAGTGCGGATTGGAATTATAAAATTCCTTTTGACAAAGGTTATTATGTAGAATTTAAAACAAAGGATTTTTCGGAATTCTGGTTAAATAATGGCGGGCCTGATCGTCAAACACCTTTACCGGTAGAACTGGTAAGCTTTACTGCAAAAAAGAAGGATAATAGAGATGTGATCGCTGAATGGAAAACTGTATCAGAACAAAACGTCAGTCATTTTGAAGTAGAAGTTAGCAAAAGGGAATATTGATTATCAAAATCGCCGCTTTGTAAAAATTGGAGAAGTAGTTAGTCCCGGAAATTCAACTTCTGAAAGAACTTACAACTTCACGGATATTGAACCTGTTAAAACTGGTGTACGATATTATCGCTTAAAGATCGTTGACAGGGATAATACATTTGTTTATTCACCAATACGACCTGTTGTTTTCAATAATGACATTCAATGGCAGGTTTATCCAAATCCTTCTAACGGAGTTTATAATTTTATTTACCAGTTGAACCAAAGCGAAACAATAAACCTTAAAGTTTATGATGTAAACGGCAAACTTGTAAAACAGATGAATCTTATCGGAAATGGATTTGTGCAAAAGGCACAGGTCGACCTGAAGTCTGCAAAATTTGCTCCCGGTATTTATCTTCTATCCGCTGAGTCTGGAGAAAAGAAATTCAGTATAAAATTGATAAAACAGTAAATAAAAAGAAAGGGGCTAAAAGCCCCTTTGCTATTTTGTTGCTACTAAGTTACCATCCTTGTTTTGCAATACCAGCTTTAATGGCTGCCATTGCCTTTTCTTCATTTACCAAAGTTGTAAGCTTATTTCCCTTGCCATCATGTCCCTGCACCATATAGGCTCCCTTGGCAGTTTTGGTGATCACGGCATCCATGACAGGAACTCCTTTCTCTTTGGTTTTTACATTGTAGGCTGTAAGTTGTACATCGCTCATGGTTAATTAGGTTTTTTGATTAGGAATGCCTGAAATTAGGGATTTTACGCTTTTAACGGCATAATTTCCTAACAGAAATAAAAAAGTCCTGTAATGACGGGACTAATCAGTTTATTTAGAACGATTTAAGATCAAACATCAATTTTTGCGTATCTCGCATGGCTTTCAATAAATTCCCTTCTTGGCGCCTACTTCATCGCCCATCAGCATGCTGAAAACCCGATCAGCTTCTGCGGCACTTTCTATTGTTACCAGCTTTCAAAGTTCTTGTTTCAGGGTTCATGGTTGTCTCCCAAAGTTGCGTTGCATTCATTTCACCCAATCCTTTGTATCGCTGAACATTTACACTGAATCGTCTTTTCCACCCCCAATTTTTTCAATCAGGGCTTTCCGCTGCTCTTCATTATATGCATAGGCTTGTTCTTTACCTTTCTTTACCAAATAAAGAGGAGGCTGGGCAATATAAACGTGGCCCTGTTCTACAAGTTCAGTCATGTACCGGTAAATAAAAGTCAGGATCAAGGTCGCAATATGGCTTCCGTCCACATCGGCATCGGTCATGATGATAAGTTTATGATAACGGAGCTTTACAAGATTTAAAGCTTTTGGATCATCCGGAGTTCCAACCGTTACACCCAACGCAGTATACATATTCCTGATCTCTTCATTTTCGTAGATCTTATGCTCCATTGCTTTTTCTACATTCAATATTTTTCCACTTAATGGAAGAATGGCCTGGAAACTCCTGTCACGGCCTTGTTTGGCTGTGCCACCGGCACTGAATCACCCTCAACAAGAAAAAGTTCACAGTTTGCAGGATCTCTTTCAGAACAGTCAGCCAATTTTCCCGGCAATCCGCCACCACTTAAAACTGATTTTCTCTGAACAAGCTCTCTTGCTTTTCTTGCAGCTGCTCTTGCCTGCGCTGCAAGAATTACTTTACTGATAATATTCTTTGCTTCTCTTGGATTTTCTTCAAGGTAAGCTTCCAAGAGCTTTTGAAACAGTAGAATCAACAACACCCATCACTTCACTGTTACCAAGTTTTGTTTTTGTTTGTCCTTCAAACTGTGGCTCTGGAACTTTTACTGATATGATGGCGCTCAGTCCTTCCCGAAAATCATCGCCTTCAATTTCAACTTTTGCTTTTTCAAAGAGGCCTTGTTTGTCTCCATAGCTTTTAAATACTCTTGTCAGTGCACGGCGAAAACCAGATACATGGGTGCCGCCTTCAATGGTATTAATATTATTTACATAAGAATAAATATGTTCACTATAAGAATCATTATAGATCAATCGCTACTTCTACAGCAACATTAGTTGCTTCATCTCGACCTTCCACAAAGATCACTTTTGGTAATAAGCGGACTTCTTCCTGCATTGCTGTCCAGCATTTCTACAAACTCAACAATACCTCCTTCACTGTAAAATGTTTTTGTGTATGTTCCATCCTCTTCTTCTTTTTCACGAAGATCATTCAATATGATCCGTATTCCCTTATTTAAAAAAGATAGTTCACGAAGACGGGCTTCCAAAATATCTTTTTTGTAAACAGTAGCAAGAAAGATGCTGTCATCGGGCCAGAAGCGAACAGTAGTTCCGGTTTTATCAGTTGTGCCAATTTCACGAACGGGATATTGAGGTACCCCAATTTTATATTCCTGTTCAAATATTTTTCCTTCACGACAAACTTCTACATGTAAATTTTTGCTCAATGCATTTACACAACTTACACCAACACCATGCAAACCACCGGAAACTTTATAAGAATTTTTATCAAACTTACCGCCTGCATGCAGCACGGTCATTACAACTTCTAGTGCACGATCTTTTTTCTTTCGTGTGCATTTCGGTTGGAATGCCACGACCATCATCTTCAACTGATACAGAATTATCTTCATGAATGGTAACAACAATATTTTTACAATAACCCGCTAAGGCTTCATCAATAGAGTTATCGACAACTTCATAAACAAGATGATGTAAACCTTTTTCACTGATATCGCCGATATACATCGCAGGGCGTTTGCGAACTGCTTCCAATCCTTCCAAAACCTGGATGCTATCAGCACCATAACCATTAGTTACAGGAGTAGCTTTTGCTTTAATTTCTTCGCTCATAAATAGTGAATCCTCGCTTAAAAATTGTGTAAATGAAATGCTTGCGAATGTACGGAATTAAGCCCTCTAAAGGGGCATTTAAAAGCCTAATTTTTGAGTATTTTTTAGCACTAGGGTGGATAAAAAACAAGGCTGAAAAATTGTCTTTTTCAGCCTTGTAAAATCATTTGTTTTGGAATCAAACATTACGTTTTACTATCTGTGCAACCAGGTCAGCTTCTGTGCAAATTTTATTGCCAACATAAACCGTTCCTTTCATTTCACAAATGCCACGGCGAATGGGTGTAGAAAGTTCCATTTTTAAAAGCATGGTATCGCCGGGTTTTACCATTTGCTTGAATTTGCAATTGTCGATCTTCAGGAAATAAGTATCATATGATCCTTCAGGACTCAGATTCATTGCCAAGTATGCCGCCGCATTGAGCAAGTGCTTCCACTTGTAACACACCCGGCATTACCGGGTTTCCTGGAAAATGTCCCTGGAAAAACCATTCATTGAAGGTTACATTTTTTATCCCAACAATATGCGTGTCGCTTAATTCAATGATCTTATCCACCAATAAAAATGGATAACGGTGGGGTAGTTTTTTTTCTATGTATGCATGATCAAAAACGGGTGGCCTTGTAGGATCATAAACAGGTACACCACGGGTATGCTTTGTTTTTTTTATGTATTGTTTGATCTTTTTTGCAAATTCAACATTGCTGCTATGTCCGGGTCTGTTTGCAATGATCTTTGCTTTGATAGGATAACCAATCAATGCAAGATCTCCAACAACATCTAATAATTTATGACGGGCAGGTTCGTTTGGAAAACGTAATTCAAGATTATTAAGATAGCCTTCGCTTTTCACTTCTATTTTATCTTTCTTAAAAACTTTCTTTAACCTTTCCATCTCAACTGTGCCAACCGGCTTATCAACTACAACAATTGCATTATTTACATCACCGCCTTTTATAAGGTTATTATCCAACAACATTTCCAGTTCATGTAAAAAACAAAAAGTACGACAAGGAGCGATCTCGGTTTTGAAGTCCTGCCATATTTTTCAAACCTGCATGCTGTGTTCCAAGAACCGGAGAATTAAAATCAATCAGCGTTGTAACTGGAATAATCAGGTGCAGGCATTGCCACCATATCCACTCTTTTATTTTCATCCTGCAGTGATAAATATTTTCATCAATGCTATACCATGTCTTGGCATGCATCTTGTTCCTATATGCCTGCTTTTTCAATAAGGTCAACAAAAGGCTCACTGAACTTCCATCCATTATTGGCATCTCTGGTCCATTCACTTCTATCAGGCAATTATCAATACCCATTCCCACTAATGCAGCCAGCACATGTTCCACCGTACTTACTTTGCCGCCGTTAGCTTCAAGAGTTGTTCCGCGGCTGGTATCTGTTACAAGATCACAATCTGCTTTTATAATTGGTTTACCTGGAAGATCGATGCGCTGAAACTGGATACCAAAACCCGGTGTAGCTGGCTTCAGAGTCAGATCAACAAGAACACCTGTATGCAAACCAGTACCTGAAATACTTGCTTCAGAGGTTATAGTATGTTGCTTATCAGGGTTGAATGGAGCAGTCATATTTTCAGCAAGATAATTTTTATTTTCTATGGGTGAAATCATGGCGGCAAAGATACAGTTTGAGAGGGAAAATTGAGATTTATGTAACCAACATTTGGAATTCTATTTAGCTTCTCTTGCGTCGCACATTTGTACTGTGAGTAATTCTATTAAGCAATGAATTTATGAAACTCTCTCGCTTAATAATTGCTTCACCAATACTTCGAGCTCTTTAATTCTTTTTTCCAATTCAGGAAGATTGCGGGCCACAGCCTGGCTGCGTATCGCTTTGTTATAATCATAAGCAGGTGAACCGGTAACCGAACTTCCGGGTTTTAATGATTTACCCAAACCTGCCTGCGCATTTATTTTCGAACCATCTTCCACTTGTAAGTGGCCTGCAAGCCCTGCTTGTCCACCGATCATTACACCTTTACCAATTTTAGTGCTGCCACTAATTCCGGCCAGTGCAGCAATTACTGTGCTGTTACCAACTTCCACATTGTGTGCTATCTGAACAAGGTTATCGAGTCTTGGCGCCTGATCTTAATTATTGTTGATCCCATCGTGGCCCTGTCAATAGTTGTATTAGCGCCGATCTCAACATTATCTTCAATTATCACATTACCGATCTGTGGTACTTTTTGCAAACTGCCATCGGCTTGCGGAGCAAAACCAAAACCATCACTGCCGATAACGGTACCAGCATGTATGATCACATTATTTCCGATAACACAATCATGATAAATTTTTACACCTGGATGAATGATCGAATTATCTCCAATTCTTACGTTATTGCCGAGATAGGCATTGGGATAAATTTTTGCTACCATTGCCAATTTTTACATTATCGCCGAGATAAGCAAATGCGCCAATAAAAACATTTTCACCATAAGAAGCAGAAGCAGAAATATAAACCGGTTGTTGTACACCTATCAATTGCTGCTGCATCATTTGCTGGTAATTGCTTAGCAATTTTGCAAAAGCAGTATAAGCATCTGGCACACGGATCAACGTTGCCGTAACAGGTTGCTTTAATTCCAATGCTTCATTGATAATGATAACTGATGCTTTGGTGCTGTATAAATATTCTTCGTATTTGGGATTTGCTAAAAAAGCAAGCTGGCCATCTTCTGCCTCTTCAATTTTTCCAAAAGAATTGACAGAAATATTTGCATCGCCTTCTATTTTGCCATTGATAAGTGCTGCGATCTGTAGTGCCGAAAAAGTCATTGAGTTTAGCTTTTAGCTGTTAGTGAAAAGCTGTTAGCAAGAGAAATTAGCTAAGGGCTAATAGCTAAAAGCTAACGGCTATCTCAAATAACAAATGTACTATTTTTTAACCGGGCTGGCGAGATGCTGATGGATCAAAGCATTGTCAACTTTCGAAATATCTTTTACGCTTCCATCTTTAAATAAAATATTTATCCGCTCATCTTCCGGATTATAAGTTGTGTTTATTGCTTCACCGGTAAAAACGAAATAATCGGCTTCTTCATTGCTGATACCAAACCGTTGCATCAACTCTTTTTTCTTTTCGTTAACAAGTGAATCGTCAAATGCGTCGGCTTGCAATTTGACTTTATAAAGTTTCCGGTCAACTAATCCCCTGCAAAGTGTTGATAGATATTTTATCCGGATGATCTATCCAGTTTTTTACAGTTGCCATTACATCAAAATCATCAAGCCTGCAGAATGTATCAAGATGTTCTTCCGTTTTATGATCCGTGGAAGGATTTTGTAAAAAATAATTTAATGCTGATGTTGCTGCTTCTGTTTTTATTCCTTTTGCAATTAATTCTTTTGCTCGTTGAATAATTTTCACCAGCATCATTTCTGCACTGAGTACCGTTTTATGTAGGTACACCTGCCAATACATAAGCCGGCGTGAAACCAAAAATTTTTCAATAGAATAAATAGCTTTTTCTTCTACCATTAATTCGCCGTTATGAACTGTCAGCATTTTTATAATACGATCATAGCCGATCACACCTTCTGAAACTCCGGTAAAAAAACTGTCACGGGTCAGGTAATCCATTCTGTCAACATCCAGCTTGTCCGCTATCAACTGGTATAAAAATTTTTTGTGATACTTATTGGTAAAAATTTCAATGGCTGTTTGTAATTGTCCATTGAACTCTTTATTGAGCACTTTCATGATGAGCAGTGAAATTGCTTCATGATTGACATCATTGATCAATTCATTTTCCAGAGCATGTGAATAAGGACCATGACCGATATCGTGTAATAAAATAGCAACCTTTGCACCGAGTTCTTCTTCATGAGTAATTTCAATGCCTTTATTCTTTAGTTCACTTAACGCATTACACATAAGATGATAGGCACCCAGTGAATGATGAAGACGGGAATGAACAGCACCCGGGTAAACAAGATGGGCAAATGCCATTTGGTAAATGCGGCGAAGACGTTGATAATAAGGATGAGCAATAATATCCAATATCAATGGATGATCAATAGTAATAAAACCATAAACGGGATCGTTGATTATTTTCCTGGCGTTAGACATGTTGCTGTTTTGTTAAAGGCAAGGCCGCAAAACTACAATAGCTGAAGTTATTAAACTAAATTTGAAAACTCTAGTGAGGAATGAATTCTCGCAGCGATCGCAAAGACTTGGCGTCCGCAGCGTGAAATGCTGAATAGCGAACAGGAAGTACAAGAGTGCGACGCAACGAAAGTCTAATAGTAGCACTAAAGTTGACTAAATAAAATAAAACCAAACTGAATGGCATTAGCAAAAATTCTCTGGGTGGATGATGAAATTGAAAGTCTGCAATCACAAAAACTTTTTCTGGAAAACAAAGGCTACGAAGTACATACGCTGACCAATGGATTTGATGCGATTGATTATGTAAAAGAAAATCCTGTGGATGTTGTATTGCTCGATGAAACCATGCCGGGCATTACCGGGCTGGAAACACTTGCAAAGATCAAGGAAGTGAACAGCAACATTACCGATAGTACTGATCACAAAAAATGAAACGGAGAACCTGATGGATGATGCCATCGGTTCCCAGATCAGTGATTATCTGATAAAACCGGTAAATCCTAACCAGGTATTGCTGAGCCTGAAAAAAATTATTGATAATAAAAGACTGGTGGCTGAAAAAACAACGACGGCTTACCAGCAACAGTTCCGCAATCTTTTTATGGCGCTGAACAGCAATCCTGATTATAATGAATGGATGGATATTTATAAAAAGCTTGTGTACTGGGAACTGGAAATGGAAAAAAGTGATAGTCCCGAAATGCAGGAAGTGTTGCAGAGCCAGAAGAGCGAAGCCAATACCGAATTCTTTAAATTTATTTCACAGCAATTATTCATCCTGGGTGAAACCCAAAAGTGGTGATGGCCCGGTAATGAGTCACATACATTGATGAAGTTTAAAGTGTTGCCTCATCTGGAAAAAGGAACACCACTGTTTTTTATTTTGATTGATAATCTTCGTTTTGATCAATGGAAAGCGATACAGCCAATGTTTGCGGAGAGTTTTCGTATACTTGAAGAAGATAGTTTTTACAGCATTCTTCCAACTGCTACACAATACTGCCGCAATGCAATTTTTGCAGGCATGTTGCCGGTTGATATTGAAAAACAATTTCCGGTTCAATGGAAAAATGATGATGAAGAAGGCGGAAAAAATTTACATGAAGAAGAATTTTTCAGGGCACAATTAAAAAGACTGGGAAAAGGCGATCTGAAAGTTTCTTATACTAAAATGGTGAATAACCAGGCAGGGCATGATCTGGTAAACAATATTCATAACCTGCTGAATAATGATCTGAATGTGATCGTGTATAATTTTGTTGATATGCTGAGCCATGCACGAACAGAAATGGAAGTGCTGAAAGAACTGGCCAGTGATGAAATGAGTTATCGAAGTATTACACGCAGTTGGTTTGAACATTCACCGCTGCACCAGGCATTGAAAAAAATTGCTGATAAGAATATTAAAATTGTTTTGGCAACTGATCATGGAAGTGTGAGGGTGAAAACACCTTACAAAGTGATTGGAGATAAACAAACCACTACCAATCTTCGTTATAAACATGGCCGCAATCTGAATTATGAACCAAAAGATGTGCTTGCTTTCAGCGATCCGAGAGAGGCAGGATTGCCGGTGCCAACTGTAAATTCATCATTCATTTTTGCCAAAGAAGATGGCTTTCTTATGTTATCCCAATAATTATAATTACTACGTGAATTATTACCGCAATACTTTTCAGCACGGCGGGGTAAGTCTGGAAGAAATGATCGTACCGGTGATAAAGATGCAGAGTAAATACCCCCTGACCCCCTAAAGGGGAGACTTAGAGTTGAAATTTCCTGACATAATGTTGATAATTGTGTAGCCAGCTTTGGTTCCCTGATTGTACTTTCGTTGCGTCCGCCAGAGGCGGATCATCTTTTTGTTTTCAATTGGGCAAGGAGTGATCATATTTAAAAAATAGTTTTTGACACAATGAAATATACTCAGACGACTCTTGATAAATTAGAAACTGTTGTTGAAGAAGCCGGCTATGTACTTCGCTATGAAAGAGGCACTTTCCAAAGCGGCTATTGTATACTGGAAGAAAGAAAAGTAGTGGTACTGAATAAATTTCTTCAACTCGAAGGCCGCATCAATACAATGCTTGATCTGATTCCGCAATTAGGGATCAATATAGAATCACTGACTGAAGAATCAAAGAAATTATACAATGAAGTAGTATTAAAATCCCAGGCAGAAGCAAAATGATCTTTCATTTCATTTCGATCTGATTCCAACTTCGTAGTTCGTATTTTTGTTTAGTGACTTGTCCTCCACTTAAAATAACTTTTCTCGGTTCCGGTACCAGTGCAGGTGTCCCCATGGTAGCATGTGACTGTGAAGTATGCACCTCCCTTGATGAAAAAGATACACGACTTAGGCCAAGCATAATGGTGCAATCACTCACAACAACTATTGTAGTTGATACCACGCCGGATTTTCGTTACCAAATGTTGCGGCAGAAAGTAAAAAAACTCGATGCAGTTCTTTTCACTCATCCCCATAAGGATCATATAGCAGGACTTGATGATGTAAGAGCTTTTAATTTTTTTTATAAACCGGTGATGGAAGTTTATTCTAACGCATTAACCGAGGAGTCGATCAAAAGAGAATTTCCTTATGTTTTTACTGAAGAAAAATATCCCGGTGTTCCTGTAATAAATTTAAATACGATCACCAACGAACCATTTATGATCGGTGATATCCCTGTTCAACCGATCATGGTTTGGCATTTAAAAATGCAGGTGTTTGGATTTCGGTTTGGGAAGTTTACATACATAACAGATGCTAACCGCATTGATGAAAGTGAAAAAGAAAAAATAAAAGGAAGTGAGGTCCTGGTGCTAAATGCACTGCGCAAACAACATCATATTTCACATTTTACATTAGCAGAAGCTATTGATATAGTGCAGGAATTAAAAGTTCCAAAAGCTTATTTCACCCATATTTCTCATCAACTCGGCAGGCATCAAGAGATTGAAGCCGAATTGCCAGACGGCATCCATCTTGCATACGATGGACTTGTGTTAGAGTTTTCGTGACGTGGGAAATTCCCCTATCAAGTGTTTACAACTAAATTTTCAATTTGAGTTTTTGTACACTACATTCAGTAAAATTTTCATAGGATAAGGTTTAATGGTTAATGTTTTTGATTAGAGAGCCCACCAGTTTCCACCGGCGGGCTTCGTTATTACTTGCTTGCCCAATTCATAGAAGGACGCCCAGAATAAAAGCTAACATGCGTTAGTTCTTCAAAAATTCTACCTACCTTGCAGCGCAAATTATTTGAACAGGTCTTTATAAAAGAAAGGAGCAATAAATGGATTTTCAGCCAAGCGAAATAACACAACATGCCGCACAAACAGCAAGGGATTTTGCACAGCAATTTATCAAGCCACATGTAATGGAATGGGATGAATCGCAGGAATTCCCTGTTCAATGTTTCAAAGAAATGGGAAAGCTGGGAATGATGGGAGTATTAGTGCCTGAGAAATATGGCGGTGCTGGCTTAAGTTATTTTGAATATAAAATTATCATAGAGGAAATATCAAAAGTCTGTGGTTCTATCGGTTTAAGTCTTGCTGCGCATAATTCACTTTGTACAGGACATATTTTAAGTTTTGCAAACGAAGAGCAGAAGAAAAAATATTTACCAAAACTTGCGACAGCAGAATGGATAGGCGCATGGGGATTGACTGAACCCGGTACGGGCAGTGATGCAGGCAATATGAAATGCACCGCAGTGAAAGATGGAAATGATTGGGTGATCAATGGAACAAAAAACTGGATCACTCATGGCAAGAGCTGTGATATATGTGTGGTGATTTGCAGAACAGGTGAGCCAAGAGCAAAAAATAATGCAACTGCATTTATTGTAGAAAAAGGCACTCCCGGTTTTAGTGGGGGTAAAAAAGAGAACAAACTGGGAATGCGTGCAAGTGAAACTGCAGAAATGATCTTTGATAATTGTAGGATACCGGATACAAATCGTTTAGGTGAAGTAGGAGATGGTTTTAAACAGTCATTAAAAGTATTGGATGGTGGAAGAATATCTATTGCATCACTTAGCATTAGGTATTGCAAAAGGTGCTTATGAAGCTGCATTGAAATATTCACAGGAGCGTTATCAATTTGATCAGCCGATCTCAAATTTCCAGGGAGTATCTTTTAAACTGGCAGACATGGCAACTGAAATTGCCGCATCAGAATTGCTGATCCTGCATGCCTGTGATCTGAAAGATCGTGGGCAACCAATGACAAAGGAATCGGCGATGGCAAAATATTATGCAAGTGAAATAGCAGTGAAAGTAGCAAATGATGCCGTCCAGATATTTGGCGGTTATGGTTATACCAAAGATTTTCCCGTAGAAAAATTTTATCGTGATTCTAAACTCTGCACTATCGGTGAAGGAACGAGTGAGATTCAGAAGATTGTTATTAGCAGAGAAGTGTTGAAAAATTGATAAATGATAATTTTATAGATGATAGTTGTCAAAGAAGAGATATCATCTTACCTCCTGCATCTCCACCAATTTTCTATAAAATCCATTTTGAGAAAGCAATTGATCATGCGTACCACGTTCTACAATTTTTCCTTTTTGCAAAACAATGATCTCGTTTGCGTGGCGAATGGTACTAAGTCGGTGAGCAATTACAATGCTTGTCCTGTTTTGCATCATATTATTAATTGCATCCTGCACTAATCTTTCACTTTCTGTATCGAGTGAAGAAGTGGCTTCATCAAGGATAAGTATTGGTGGGTTTTTAATAACGGCCCTTGCGATCGTCAATCTTTGTCTTTCGCCACCACTTAGCTTACTGCCACGATCGCCGATATTGGTTGCGTAACCAATTTCTTTTTGAGTAATAAAATTATGAGCATTGGCAACTTTAGCTGCATGCATGATCTCTTCTTCAGTGGCGCCGGGTTTTCCCAAACTTATATTATTTGCAATTGTATCATTAAAAAGGATCGGCTCCTGTGTTACGATACTCATTAAACTTCTTACTGAATGAAGGGAATAATCTTTAATATTTATTCCATCGATCAAAACTTCACCACTTGTTACATCATGAAATCTTGGAACAAGATCAGCTAATGTTGACTTACCGGCGCCGGATGAGCCAACCAATGCAATGGTTTTCCCTTTTTCAATTGTCAGGTTAATATTATCAAGTATCACAGCATCTTCATAGGCAAACCTTACATTCCTGAATTCAATTTTACTATTGAATGACTGAAGCTGAATACCATTTATGTTGTCATCAACGGTAATAGGAGTTTTCAATACTTCTTCGATCCTTGCAATGGCAGCGCTGCCTTTTTGCATATTGCTGAAAGAAGTGGAAAGTGTTTTGGCGGGATTGATGATATTGTAAAACAAAGCGAGATAAGCCAGGAAAACAGATGGTTCCAGCAATTCTTTTTTTAATACTAACTGTCCGCCGAACCATAATATGCCGCAAAAAATAACCACTCCCATGAATTCAGACAGCGGTGAAGCAAGATCTCTTCGATAGCCAATATGATTCTTTGCATTCAATAATTCAGTGTTGACAGAAAAGAAACGATTCTTCAATAATGTCTCAATATTAAACGCTTTGATAACCCGCAAGCCACTCAGTGTTTCATCAAGTGCTGAAACAGATTCACCGTGTTTGATCGCTACTTCATTGGATTGTTTTTTCAGCGAACGGGTGATACGTCCCAAAACAAAACCGATGATTGGTATACAGAGTAAAATAAAAAAAGTAAGCTGGGGACTGATATAAAAAAGTACAGTAAAATTTATGATGATCGTTAAAGGATCTCTCACCCAACCTTCCAACGTACTTACCACAGAGCCTTCCACTTCATTTACATCATTGGTAATGCGACTGATCAGGTCGCCTTTTCTTTTTTCCGTAAAATAGCCAATCGGTAAATGGAGGATCTTGTTATACAACTCCAAACGCAGGCTATTAACAACTTTATTCTTTAGCGGATTGAGTATATAGTAGGATAGGTAGAGAAAAAGGTTTTTCAGCAAAATGGAAACAATAATGACAATAACTATTAATCCTAAAATTCCCAGGGCGCCGCTGAACATTCCCGCTGAATCTCTTAGTTGTATCATCCATTCTTTCAATGATTGCATAAGGGCATTGTCTCCCTGTATTTGTGCTGTGCCACTTTCTTGTTTAAAAATAAGATCAAAGAAAGGAGCAAGCATCCCGAGTGAAACAATAGAGAACACAACAGAAAGAATGATAAAAAGAAAATAAAGAAGAATTTGTCCTTTATACTGCCCGAGATATTTAAAAATCCGTGAATATTTTTTCATTGTATAATAACTACTCCAAAAGAAGCAGCAAAAGTAGCTAATTTTACCCCGAACTAAAGACGGAGGTTATATGGAAGAAGGTAAAAGACAAAAGCAAATTGCCGGCTTGTTAAACGAAGAAATGAACACCATTTTTCAAAAGCTCGGTTTAAGTATGATCGATGGTGGCATGGTTTCTATCTCATCGATAAAAATTACTCCAGATCTGCTGGAAGCAAGGATTTATTTAAGCTTTTTCCAGGTAAAGGATGTAAAAGCAGCATTAAAAAAAATTGAAGATCGTCATCATGATATAAAAAAAGAGCTGGCAGCAAAAGTGCGACACCAGTTGCGTAACATACCTGTGTTGAAATTTTACCAGGATGATACACTTGATCACGTTTTTAAGATGGAGGAACTGTTTAAGAAGATAAGTGAAGAGAAGAAAGATGATAGTGAATAGAGGATAGATGATAGTTGTTCTGAACGATGAACGGAGCGTCGCAAGGGACAATCAATAGGAATACAAAAGCTGATAACCTCAAACCTCAAACTTCAAACTTTGAACTTTCTTTTTGCCTGGCGTTATTTCAAAGCAAAAAAATCTACCAATGCCATCAACATCATTGCGTGGATCAGTATTGTTGCTATGACCTTTGGTACTACGGCGCTGATCCTTGTCTTAAGTGTGTTTAATGGATTTGAAGGAATGGTAAAATCATTATACACTACTTTTTATACTGATCTGAAAGTTTTTCCAACACAAGGCAAGGTGCTCACGTTAACATCGGAACAATTAAAACAAATTCGCGGTGTTGCTGGTATTACTAATCTTTCATTGATTGCAGAAGAAAAAGGCTTACTTCAAAATTCAGGGATCGATCGTGACAGCACGGAATATAATTTTCAACGGGTAGTAACAATAAAAGGCGTTGACGAAAATTATAAAGAGGTATCAGGTGTGCCGGGTAGTGTAGTTCGGGGAGAGTTTAGTACAGGCAACGATGAAATTCCTTATATGGTACTTGGGGTTGGTGTAGAAGATGCATTGCATATAGAAGCAGAAAAAAACTTATTGCCCTTAATGGTTTACCTCCCTAAAAAAGATTCATCAACTTCAATTGATCCACTTCAGAATGTAAGTGCCGACCCGGTTAATACTTCAGGTGTGTTTTTTATTCAGCAGGAATTTGATTTTAATTATGCTATTACCAATGTCGGGTTTGTAAAAAAGCTACTTGGCCTTAAAGAGAATGAATATAGCAGCGTGGAGATAGCAATAAATAAGGAAAGTGATGCAGATGATGTAAAAGAAAATTTGCAACAACAACTTGGGAAGAACTATTTGGTGCAAACAAGATATGAGCAGAACAGGGGACTGTATTCAATAATGACAGCAGAGAAATGGGTTATGTATGCCGTGCTGGTCCTTATCATGTGTGTATTTTCATTTACTATTGTCAGCTCTCTTACAATGCTTGTTTTGGAAAAGCAAAAAGACATCAGCATACTTCATGCCCTTGGTGGTAATAACAATTTTATTCAAAGAATATTTTTAAGCGAAGGTTTGCTGATCGGAATTTTCGGTGGGGTTGCAGGGATAATCCTGGCCCTGATCATTGCATGGCTGCAGGTAACTTATAAATTGATCCCTCTGCAAGGTGGATCATTTCTAATTGACTACTATCCCGTAAAGTTGAACTGGCCTGACTTTGTATTAGTGGCCGTAACTGTTCTGTTTATTGCAATACTTGCTTCGTGGATACCAGCTAGAAAAGCGGCGAGACAGAATTTCTCACTTCGTGCTGAGTAGTAATCAATAATTATTGATTATTTGTAGGATCAATAATCTCCTATTGTTTCCGGTAATTGTGCCAATGCTTTTGCAAGTTGTTCATCATTTGGAGCCACACCATGCCAGTTATGATCATTTTCCATAAAGTCCACTCCTTTGCTCATTATCGTATGCATCATAATAGCAATTGGCTTTCCTTTTCCAACTAAGGCTTTTGCTTTTTCAAGAGTAGCAACAACTTCGTCCATATCATTGCCATTCATTTCAAGTGTTGTCCAACCAAACACTTCAAACTTTTGTTTGATATTTCCCAGCCCCATTACTTTATCAGTTGGTCCATCTATTTGCTGCCCATTCCAATCTATGGTCGAAATGAGATTATCAACTTTATGGTGTGCCGCAAACATGATCGCTTCCCAAACCTGGCCTTCATCTAATTCGCCATCGCCATGTAACGAATAGACAACTCTATCCTCTTTATTCAATTTTTTTGTTAGAGCAGCACCAATGGCTACACTCATGCCCTGACCCAAGCGATCCGGATGCGATACGTATTCCGGGTAAATGTTCATGAGTGGCCGGATGACCCTGTAGCCGCGAATTAATTCTTCTAAAGGTTGCCAATTCAGTTTTATCGAAATAGCCGCTTCTTGCAAGGGTGCTATAATATACTGGCGAAATGTGTCCATTTGAAAGTAGAAAAATGTCCTCACCCTTTCCATCCATCGTAAAATCCCGGTTGTGCTTCATTATTTTAAAAAACAAAGCAGCAAAAAAATCTGCACATCCCAGTGAACCGCCAGGATGACCACTATTAGCACCATGAACCATTCTTAATATATCTCTGCGAATCTGTGTCGCTGTTTTTTTTAAATCATTCATAATAAAATAGTAGAGCTATTAAACTTGTTTTTAATCGACGCTTCCAACGGCCTTTAGCAGGCTAAAAAATCGGGGCAAAAGTGCAATCTTTTTTAATACAAACCCTAAAACATCCTTTTAATTTAAAATAAGTTGGTGATTGGTTTGAGATCCCGGCCCAAAGATTGCCAACAAAAAGACGACTTTAAAATGGAAACATTGAATATTCACACTATTTTTGTGGCCATCTCCGGAATTACCCTAAGACAACACTTTCAGTAAACCTAACACCTTCTTATGAGTATTTTCCTGGTATCATATTTTTTTATTGCAACAGCCTTATCTCTTGCAATTAATTACCTGCTCCTCAAATTTTCCTTTAATCTTGGCACGAGAAATAATCTTGCTTTTAAGCAGGTTCGTTGGACGGCTCATGTAAAACCATCTATCGGGGGTATTTCATTTTTTATTATTTTTCTTTTATCATGGGGTATCTATGGTTTTATTTCCCAGGAAAGAGGCATCGTTCCAGATAAGCAAATTATCGGGATCGTGGCAGCCACTAGTCTCGGTTTCCTGGCCGGGCTTTATGATGATGCATTTAACACCAATCCGTTGCTCAAATTTATACTTCAGCTTTCATGTGGTATAATTCTTATAAGTTTCAATGTAAAGATCAATGTTTCAAATCTTGAGTTTGTCAATATTCTTTTTACGTTGGTTTGGGTGATTGGTTTGATGAATTCAATAAACATGCTGGATAATATGGACGGCGTGACCGCCTCGATCTCTGCTTTTATCATTGCAGGTTTAATAGGAGTATTGGCAATCACAGGCCATGCGGCTTCTGAATTTTACATGTTGATTCTTATTGGCGTTTTGGGAGCCTTGGTCGGTTTCCTGAGATTTAACTGGAGCCCTTCTAAAATATTTATGGGTGATACAGGAAGCCAATTCCTCGGCGTTTTTCTTGCTTCAACAAGTATGATATTCTTATGGAAGTTCAATGAAGGTAACCAGGGTTTGTTGCAAGTGAAGCCTTTCGTTCTTCCCGCTTTATTTTTTATCATTCCAATTATTGATACTACTACCGTAACTGTAAGAAGGCTATTGCGTGGTCAATCACCCTTTGTTGGAGGCAAAGACCACATCACTCACCATTTTGCATATCTTGGATTAAAAGAAAAAAATATTGTCTTTTTACTTTTAACAACTACGCTTATTTCTTTTCCCATTGCATTAATGCTAATTAAAAATCCTTTGTTGTGGAATTTCTATGTTTCTTTCGGGATGCTCGCTTATGTAGTGGTTTTGTTTTTCGTGTTCCAGTATTTTTATAAAAAAGGTGAAATGGAACATAAGAAGAAACGCCAGGAACAAAGACCAATCCCGAAAATTACGAAGGAATCGTTGGCGGCATTCAATGAGAAGATGCAGGTCAATAATTGATCTCCCTTTTTTACGAATTATTTGTGCTTTACAAATGATGCTGTTTTATTAGTTTTGCTTTCCGCAAAATAAATGTTATGAATCCTGATGACATAAAGTCCATTCAAAGCCATGCTGAAGATCAAATGAAAAAGGCTATTGACCACCTCGAGGTGGAATTAGTAAAGATCCGGGCAGGAAAAGCAAATCCTCAAATGGTAGATGGAATTACCGTTGATTATTATGGATCACCAATGCCGCTGAACCAGGTATCAAATATCAGCGTAATGGATGCCCGTACACTTTCCATCCAGCCCTGGGAGAAAAATATGTTGCAGCCAATTGAAAGGGCGATCATTGCTGCTAATATTGGCATTCATCCGCAGAATGATGGCAATATCATCCGCTTGTTTTTGCCACCACTTACAGAAGAAAGGAGAAAGGACCTGGTGAAAAAATGTCATGGGGAAGGCGAACATTCAAGAGTAGCGATCAGGAATATTCGCCGCGATGCGATCGAACATATCAAGAGGCTTCAGAAAAACGGGCTGAGTGAAGATGCGACAAAAGATGCCGAAGCGAACGTACAAGGGTTGACTGATAAATTTATAGGCACTGTTGACAAACATCTTTCCTTAAAGGAAAAAGAAATAATGGTGGTCTAATAGTTGATCATAATAATTAGCCCTTACTTTCAAATTCAGGGAGGGTCTCTTCTTGTTTGCGAGGCATATTTGCAAGATAAACTCCAAATAAAATAATTCCCAGACAACTGATCTGCAGCAGTGTTATTTCTTCTCCGAAAATAAATCCCCACGTTAAGGCTATAAATGGAATGCCATAAGTTACAAGAGATGCAAAAAGTCCACCTGCCTTTTTTACTAATACATAAAATAAAGCTGTAGCGATAGCAGTGCCTGCAACTCCCAGCATTACTGAATTAATAACAGCCAATAATGTGTCATCATCACTAAAGGGTAGCTGTAAAAAATCTTGTTGCCATAAAACAATTCCCGTTGGGATCATCATGCAAGTGATGGATACAACTGCAAGATGAATGGGGTTAATATCTTTAAGATAGTGACCAACGATATTAATATTAAATCCATATAAAATAGTTGCAACAAGTATCCAAATGGTGTATTCAAGATTATCAAAGCTTATTCCTTTTTTAGCTGCAAGAGTAAGTAATGTTAAACCTGCAAAACCAATGATAACACCGATGATCTTTCTTCCTTCAATTTTTGATCTAAAAAAAAGAACACCTGTAACAACAACGAAGATCGGCGTTAAAGAGTTTAGAATACCGGCAAGGCTACTATCAATATTTTTTGCAATTGCCCCGGCAAAAAGATAAGCTGGTAACAAGTTGCCACAAATGGCCGATAAAATAACCATCGGCATTTTCTTTTTTGGGATCTTAGAGAAATAGAATAAAGCAAAAGGAAGCATAACAACTCCTGCTGAAAAAATTCTGAGTGAGGCGATCTGTGCCCAGGTCAGTTCATCTTTACTGGCTTTCATCAGGATGAAAGAGCTACCCCAGATAATGCATAATAAAATAAATATTCCCCAGCTTACGAACCGGTCATTTTTCATAATGATGGGCAAAGGTCAGCAATCAGCTTCAGAACGAAGCAATTTTTTTATATTGTGAGACATTCAAATTACTGTTATGGGAAAAACTTCATTGAAAGATTTAAGTACAAGAGCTCCAAGAGATTTTGATAAGGATAAAACAAAGAAAAAAACAGATGAGATTTTAAATCAACTGGATGATCTCCAAAATTTGCTATTTGCAGAAGGCAAGCATTCTATTCTTGTAGTGATACAAGGAACCGATGCAAGCGGGAAGGATGGTATAATAAGAAATGTCTTTGGTAAACTAAATCCTCAAGGCGTAACGGTAAGATCTTTTAAAGCTCCTACACCAGAAGAATTGTCTCATGATTTTCTTTGGCGTGTTCATCATGCTGCACCTGCAAAAGGTGTCATCCAGATATTCAACCGCAGTCACTATGAAGATATTCTTATAACCCGTGTGCATGGCTGGTGTGATGATGAAACAGCAAAGAAAAGGATGAAAGCCATCAATGATTTTGAGAATTTATTAGAAGAACACAACAATACACATATCCTGAAATTTTATCTTCATATATCACCGGAAGAACAACAGCAACGACTACAGGAACGAATGAAGGACCCCGGTAAGATGTGGAAGTATAACGAAAAGGATTTTGAAGAAGCAAAATTTTGGGACGATTATAGAAAAGCATACGAAGATTGTTTTGAACACTGCAACAAAATACCGTGGACGATTGTTCCTGCTGATCAGAACTGGTATAAAGAATTTATTATTGCGACAGCCTTATATGAACTGTTGAAAGGTCTTGATATGAAGTATCCCGGGTTGAAAAAATAGTAGTACTGTTTAATATATTTTGCCTACTTTACAAATACGATTTCTCACCAAAACTTTTTATATGGGAATGCTAAGAGAGTTCAAAGAGTTTGCCATGAAAGGCAACCTGGTTGATATTGCCGTTGCATTTGTAATGGGTGCGGCATTTAGTAAAGTGGTTACCACATTTACGGGAGGACTGGTAGCACCTTTAGTAGGGATGCTTACCGGTAAAGATCTTTCACAAAATAAATGGATCATTAAAGATGAAGTAAAAGATGCCGCCGGAACAATAACACAATCGGAAGTAGCATTGCAATGGGGTGCTTTTCTTACAGCAGTAATTGATTTTATAATTGTAGCATTTGTAATGTTTCTTATCATTAAAGCGATAAATACTTTAAAGAAAAAAGAACCTGCAGCTCCTCCACCCCCAACTCCCGAAGATGTTTTGCTGTTGCGTGAAATAAGGGACTCATTAAAGAAATAATTTTCCAGAATTTATACCTTATCCAAAATGAAAAAGATCACCTTTTTAATTATTTGCATTGTTGCATTTAGCTATTCATATTCGCAGGATCCAACCGTTAAAGAGCTGCAAACTGCCAGTACAAAAGCTTTTAAATCTCTTGATAGTAACGGATGGAAAAAGACCGGAACGTTTATATTGAATCTTAACCAGGGAGCTTTAAGTAATTGGGTGGCCGGTGGTGAAGAAAATGTTTTGGGGATTAATACCATTTTAAATTTTTCACTTAATTACAGGCACGACAGGCATACCTGGGACAATTACCTGGATGTTGCTTTTGGTGTTCAAAATGCTACCAGCTTCGAGAAATTTAGAAAAATTGATGATAGAATTGATCTAACCAGTAAATATGGTTATCAATTAAGTCAGCATTGGTATATTGGTTTTCTTACAAACTTTAATTCTCAACTCTTACCCGGATATGATTATTCTGTAGAGCCCAATAAAAAAATCTCTAATTTTCTGACTCCGGGAAAAATAATATTGGCGCCTGGATTTGATTATAAAACCGCAAACAGGTTTTCATTGTTTATATCTCCAATTTCAGCACGATGGATATTAAAGGTCGATCCTGATTTTTATAATATGGCAAAGTTTGGGGTTGATTCTGCCAGTAAAGCAAATTTTGAAGCCGGTGCATTCCTTTCAGCCAAATACATCGCATCATTTACAAAATGGGCTACTTATACAGGAAGGATAGATCTGTTCAGTAATTATCTGAGAAATCCTCAAAACGTTGATTTGTTCATGACCAACCTGCTTACTATGAAGTTTACAAAAGTATTTGCTACTAACCTCAGCTTCGACCTGATCTATGATGATGATGTATTGGGACGGCTACAGTTAAAAGAAATTTTAGGCATTGGACTTACCGTGAAACTATAAATACAAAAGATCTTAAAATTAATTTCAGTAATTGTATTGTATGAGCTTGATCATACGTTTGCGTAAAACAAACAATAGTTAAAAAATAAATTTTCAGATAATTTTATGAAACTGCTGTGAAAGTTTTTCAGTGTGGTCATTATTTTTACGACCACATGAAAACAACCACCGCTCTTTTCTTTTGCATCGCCATTTTTAGTTTTAGTTATTCGCAGGATCGTACAGTCAGAGAACTGTTGGTCGTCAGTACAAGACCAATTCAAAGTCTTGATAGCAATGGATGGAAACTTAATGGGACATTCCTGCTGAACATGAACCAGGGCATATCAAATAACTGGGTCGGAGGTGGAGAGCAAAATGTTTTGGGAATTAACAGCATAATTAATTACGCAGTTAATTTCAGGCATGATAAACATACCTGGGATAACTATTTCGACCTGGCACTTGGATTTCAAAACGCCACCAGCTTTGGAAAGTTCAGAAAAATTGATGACCGCATCGATGTGACTAGTAAATACGGTTATCGTATAGATCATCATTGGTATCTTGCTTTATTAACAAATTTCAATTCTCAAACGCTGGCCGGTTATGATTATGCAATTAAAGCCGATCAAAAGGTTTCTAATTTTCTTAGTCCCGGTAAAATAATTTTATCACCCGGGATGGATTACAAAACCTCTAACCGGTTTTCTTTATTCATTTCACCGGTAAGTGTACGCTGGATCTTGAAAAAAGATCCGGACTTTTTTCATATGGCGAAATTTGGTGTTGACTCTGCCCGCAGATCGAACACTGAATTCGGTGCATTTGTTACAGCAAAATTCAATGCAACTTTTACAAAATGGGCATCGTTCAGAAGTCGTATTGATCTGTTCAGCAATTATAAAAGAAAGCCTGAGAATATAGATGTCCTGATGAACAACCTTCTTACAATGAAGTTTACTAAAGTATTTGCTACCAACTTAAGCCTTGACCTGATCTATGATGACGATGTAATAAAAAGATTACAAATTAAAGAGGTCTTAGGCATCGGGCTTACGGTAAAAATATAAAAAATCATTACTGATTTTCTCTCAATTAAATTCTGTTTAAGAGTATCTATTCATTTAGTTTACCGTTTTTTCTGGTCACTTTTTTCTGTTCGAAAATTGAATTAAACTATTATCTTTGAAAGCAACCGTTCTCCCAACGGCCAGATTTCATAACTATAACTGACTGGTATGAGAAAACTCATCTTTACACTATTTACTTTTATTCTCACCTTCTCTCTTTTTGCACAGAACACAACGACAGGAAATAACAACAAGCGAGGATGGACCACAGAAGGCTATTTAAGTTTCAATGTAGGCCAGGGTGGCAGCCGTAACTGGGCGGCAGGTTCTGAAAAATTTACATTGCAAGCAGCCGCTTATTTGAATTTACAGGCAAACCGTAAATGGAGAAATAATATCTGGGAAAATAGTCTTGATCTTTCTTATGCATTGACAAATTCAAATTCAACAGGTTTCAGAAAAACAGATGACAAGATCGACTTCGTTTCTATGTTCAGGCATAAGATCTCCAAAAAGGATAATAAAGTGGGCATTGGTGCGTGGTTCAATGCACGAACACAGTTTCATGATGGGTTTGATTATACTGAAACACCAAAGAAAAGAATTTCTGGTCTTATGGCTCCTGGTTATCTTACTCTTGGTCCCGGCTTTGATATTCGTGCAAAAAAAGCCAGCCTTTTTGTTTCGCCTGTTGCACCGCGTCTTATACTTTTTACAAACCGTCCTTACAGCTTCAACTACCAGGGTGGTGTTAAACCTGATGGTTCACAGGAAATTCCTCTTTCATGGCATTACAATGTTGACCCTGAAAGAAAAGTTCGTTTCGAGCTTGGTGCTTTGGTCTCATTTAAATTTAAGAGCGAGGTGGCAAAGAATATAACTTACACTACCCGTGCAGATTTCTTTTCTAACTACATTGATGACCCGCAAAACATCGATGTTTTCTGGACAAACGTATTGCACATGAAAGTGAATAACTGGCTGATCGTAAATTATAACTTTGACCTGATCTATGATGATGATGTAAAACTCTTTGGTGAAAACAATAATAAAGCCGCTACCCAGATGCGGTCACAATTGGGAGTAGGCTTTGCGGCAAGGCTTAAATAGATTAATATTTTTATAAAAGGCTAAAGTCCCGTTATTTTGTAACGGGATTTTGCTTTTTTCCGAAGCATTGCTTCGGCACACCCTTAAAATTTTCGATCTTGAATAATGCTTCGTACCAAATAAAGCTACCGCAGTTTGAAGGTCCATTTGACCTCCTTCTTTTCTTTATTGAAAGAGATGAGCTGGATATTTATAATATTCCTATCACTAAGATCACAAACGACTTTCTTGATTTTATCCATGGCCAGGAATCATTGAATATTGAGCTTTCAAGTGAATTCATTTTATTTATTTCCACTTTAATGCGGATAAAAGCAAAAATGCTTTTACCAAGAAAAGATTTGGATGCACAAGGCAATGAGATAGATCCAAGACAGGAGTTGGTAAATAAGATCCTTGAGTATAAAAGATTCAAAGAGGCATCGGCGCAAATGGCAGAGATGGAAGCCAACAGGATGCTGATGGTAAAAAGAGGAAATCTGCAAAAGGAATTATCTAAAATAGGAGAGGAAGCCGCGGAAGGAACAGAGATACAAACTGTCACTATGTTCAGGCTGATGCGTGCCTTCGAAAGAGTGATGCAGCGCTATCATGATACAAAGAACAAGCCTGTTCATACCGTTATTCGATATGAATATACAATGGAGGATAGCAGGGATTTTATGCTTTCAAAAGCGCAGCAGGAAAAAACCCTTTCTTTTGAAAAAATATTTGGTAACTGTGATAATAGGGTGCATGCCATTTTTCTTTTCCTTAGCTTACTTGAATTAGTGCAGCAAAAATTTTTGAAGATCGTTATGGGAGAAGGGAAGAACAATTTTATAATTGAATATAATGAGCCGGAAAACCGGTTGGCTGAAATGGAGGATCAGATTCAGCCGCAATAATATTTTCACTATGCAATTCCTGTTGGTTCGGGAAATTTGCATGTTTTATTAACTACAAACCTAAAATTTTACACATGAAAAGATCAGCAACCGCCAATTGGAAAGGCTCCGGTAAAGAAGGAAGTGGTAAACTCCTTACACAGTCCGGGGCAATAAAGAATAAAGCCTATGATTACATCAGCCGTTTTGAAAGTGGACCTCTTACAAATCCTGAAGAGTTAATTGCCGCTGCACACGCAGGTTGTTATTCAATGAAACTGAGTTTTGTTTTAGGAGCTGCTGGTTTTACTCCCAGCCGGATCGAAACAAAGTGTACAGTAACTTTAGAAGGCGGTGTGATAACCGGCAGTCATCTTGAAGTAAGAGCAAAAGTTCCAAAACTGAAAGCAAGAGATTTTCCTCAATATGCAGAAGATGCAAAAGCGAATTGCCCGGTAAGTAAAGCTCTTGGTGCTATATCTATTACTATGGATGCGCAGCAGGTAAAAACTTTTAAACCAAAACCTGGCCAACCAGAATAATTATAACTATCATATGTTAAATGCCATTCATTATACATGAATGGCATTTTTTATTCAAAGATCCAAAGCAATATCGGCTTTGAAGATCGTTTGATCATTGAATTTAATTGCTGCAGAAATTGTGGAGACACTGTTGGACAACCATCACTCTGGCAAATTTCATCCTGAACTTCCGTTTCCGGCACACATTCATGTGAATGTAAAACAACAAAACGCTTAAATGCATTGTTGTTTGTTTTATCCAAACCATAAAGCTTGTAGGCCCGTCCGAATCTTCCATTATATGAATTACCTATTTTGTATTTGCCTAAAGAAGTGCAGCCACAACCGGGTTCATTGGAATATTTTCTTCCTTCCAGCCACATCTCATTACAGCGACCATGAGTAACCAAGTCCAGAACTTTGAATGCTGTCTTTTGCGACATCATATACGAAGAACCTGTTCTGTCCGGATGGTAATGTCATATCAATAAAAAAACAGATCGATTCATTATATCCATTTTTTTTAACGTACGAAATTGCTTCAGCTGATTTCTTTTTCAGTTTTTCAACTTCGGCATTTTCTGAATGGTACTTTTTTTCGGAATGGATCGAATTATTCGCTTTAATTCTTTTCCAAATAGCGGAAGAAGTAAACCATGAAAACAAAAGCAGGAAAAGAAAGAACACAAGTAAGGCTTTAGGCTTGGGCATAAAAAATGGTTAAGCTTGAATGGGATGCTTAACTAACGAATATCCACAGGGAATTTTTTGTTAACTATGTTAAAGGTTTTTGAAAACTCAAGGCTTTTTTTAAATATCCCCTGGGCTTATAGAACGAAAGTTATATATCACCGCATGTTTTATCTCATATATAAAAAATATTTTTGTTCTTATTAGCAATGGATCTCTTTCAAAACATATCCTCTTCACGTCGCCGGTTTTTGGGCAATAGTTTAAAACTGGCTGCTATGACCGGGTTGGTTTTGCCTCTTCAAAAGGCATTAGCTTCAAGTACTGCTGCCATCAGAATTGTGAAAAAAAGAATTTATAAATTTCTTCCAATTGATAAAATTGTTCTGAATTCAAAAACGGGAGTGGTCCATTTGCCTAGTGGAAAGATCTTCTCCAAATATCCTATTATCAAACGCCAGGTAATATTTGGGAATAATGATTGGGAAATACAAGTAAAACCTCCATATCATTTCAATAAGGAAAAATCAGGTATCATTCTCGAAATGCTTGCCCTGACAAGATTAGCCCCCGGCATAAACGATAAATCATTAACTGACGCTTTTCGTATTCTGTCAATTGCATTTAGTAACGCCTATAAGAGTAAAAGCGGAGTGCTGCTCAATAAATACAAATTCCGTTTGCATTACCTGCTGGTGCAAATAATTGCTTTGAATAATACATTTATTGCAACACAGAAATGGGAAAAATTTCAATCGGCAACAGGCAGGATCAATTACAATTTGCAGGGCGAAAAGCCATTGCCGGGACACATGAATTGGGTAAAAAGCAAAACTGAATTTGATAGAAGGGTAGGCTATATTTTAAAAAATAAACAAACATATATCAGTCGTCTTGCCAAACGAGCAGGCAAGAATAAATTATAACGTTGGCGTCTGTCTGGGACTTTTTATCCTTCGCAGAGTTCGATTCTCTGGCCAACCAAAAGGTTGCTGAAAAGCAACCTTTTTTATATATCGATCATCGCTTGCAATAAATTATCAGGACGTTTTATCAATTTGCCCTTTTCATTAAATGCCATCTCTTTTGTGCTTGGCGTTTTTGTAGTAATTGTATTCTGGCTTATTAATGTTAAATGAATAAGGAAAAAGAAAAGAAATGCAATATTTTTTTCATTTACACATATTAATTTTTTTTAATAACCGGTTTAGCTTTGTTTAATGAATCAGCTTTTGAATTCTTATTGGCTTGTTCAATCTTTCCATCTTTAAGCTCCTGGCCTTCTATAACAACGTCATTCCCTGTTGCATTCAGATCTGTGGCCTGTGCTTTTGCAGGCATCTTATTTTTTCCTGCCTCATTATTTAGTGATCCTGGGGCATTGGCAATATTTTTCGGCTGACCAGTTTTATCTTTCGGCGTTTTAATATCCGGCGTTACGGTAGGTCTGTAACACGGAGCTATATTTCTGCAATCTGCAGCTGAGAATATATAAGCGGACCCGGCAGAGGTTAAAGCATTGCCATCTTTATCATCTTGCTGGTCAACGATAGTGCCGCCGATAATATCACATCCGCTGATGGCAACTGCATAACCAAAGTTGTCTAACTGTGATCTGTCGAAAGTGGCAAGTTTTCCGGTTTGTGACCATCTGCTATTTTTATCCTGGTAGAAAACATATATCGCTCCGCCATCGTTTATAAGATTGTCTAAACTATCGGTGTCTTGTTTCAAAGCACTCACAATAGCATAATCACCGCTCATTCCTACTGACCAACCGAGGTAATCATCAGGCCTTCTGTCTTCCGGATTAATTTTTAATACTTGCTTCCACGTGCCATCATCTGGAGTAAGAATAACACTACCATCGGGACGGACACGACCAGGTGCAGCTTTACGGGAAAAAATATATGCATTGCCTGTGTTAGGTCTTGAATCGGTATCGGCAGTTTCTGTTTTGTGCCATGCCCCGATAATTGCATTATCACCGCTGATGGCAACAGAATATCCAAACTGATCATGAGCCGCTCTGTCGCCGGCAATAATTTTTTGTACTTCTTTCCATTTACCTCCGCTACGTTCAAAAATATAAGCAGCGCCGGCAGCTTCCATTCTTATACCCCCACCTTTATCATCAAAGTCGGAGCCCTGTGCACCGGCAATGATCAGGTTGCCACAAATGGAAACAGACCAACCCAGGCCATCTCCAAGATTATTAATGTTGCGGATTGACGGAGTTAAAATCTGCGATTGAACCCAACTGCCTCCAATCTTATTAAAAACAAATACAGCTCCTGCTCCATTAATGTTTGTCTCCGGTTTTCCAGTTTCATCTTTAGCATACGAAGGACTACCCACTGCAATTGTATTGCCATCAATAGCCACTGAATAACCAAAAAGAATCTGCCCTTCAATCGGCCTTGCAATGATCTTCTGTTTTTCTACCCAAATTCCGTTATTCCCAAGTTCAAAAATATAAGCAGCACCTGCTGACAGGTAACTATTGCCCACAAGATCTTTATCCTGGTAAATTGCACCCACTACAATATGATTGAGACTGATAGCAACGGACCATCCGAAATTATCTCCGGCTTCCCGATCTGGCGCAACAATTTTCTGGACCTCTTTCCATTTACCGTCACTTCCTTTTTTAAAAATGTATGCTGAACCTGCATCGTTGATCGGGTTTTTTCCATTAGCATCTTTATCATCAACATTGGCACCGATCACAGCATACTCTCCGCTGATGGCAACAGAGTATCCAAAATTTTCATACCCATTCCTGTCTTTAGGAACCAGTTTATTTATTTCAACAAATTCTTTTAACAGTGCATAACCAGCAAGAGTTGTGCTTACAGGTTGTTCAAGGGGTTTTTTATCTACAGGAGGATTTGGTTTAACCGTATAGCAGGATGAAACACCTGTACAGCCATTTTCATCAATACTTACTTTATAGCTTCCGCTTACCGTAGTTATCAAACTTCGGGTCGATACATTTATAGGTTCATTCGTTGCACAATTGATCCACTGGTATACCGCATTTTTTGCATTGGCCGTTAAAGTATTACCCTTTGCTGTAACAGATGTATCTGCTTTCCCGGTGATAGTTAGATTGATTGTAAGAATGCTGTCACATCCTGTTTTGTTCAAAATGGTGTCCTTATATGTTCCTGATCTTGTCCATACATATTTTTTACTTGGGCTTGTATAAGTTTTGCATACGAAAGATGAAATGGAAGAAGTAGTTGCTGTACAGGGTGTATTTCCGAAAATATAAATAGCACCAGCATCGTTAGCCTCCAGTCCTGTATTGTTTCTATCCTGCAATGGTGCTCCAACAAGGATATTATTATTATCAACAGCTACAGAAAATCCAAACCAATCAGCGGCGGCTCTGTCACCCGCCACAATTTTTATTTGCTTAGTTTGCCAGCCATACTTATCTCCATCGTATAAAAAAATATATGCAGCACCTGTAGCAGAAAGTGAATTGAGTGCTTCATCTGCTGCTACTGCGCCGATAATTGCAGTATTGCCGCTAACAGAAACCGAGTGACCAAAATTATCACCAGCTGTTCTGTCATTTGCAATAAGTTTTTGTACCCACCACCACCTGTTATCATCTTTTCTTTCAAAAACATGTACTGAACCCGCATTGAGGACCGGATTCTCCATTCGAAGATCTTCATCTTCCCACGGCGATCCTACCAGTATTGTATTTCCATTGATAGCAACACTGAATCCAAAATAATCCATGCTTGCTCTTGACCAATCAGTGATCTTGTGAACAAGTGCCATGGCTCCATTGCGGATTACGTTCGAAGACATAAGCTGCGCCTGCAGCATCCAATGGATTTGACCCGGTTGTATCTTTCTTTTCATAGGGGGCACCAATAACAGCAGCCGTTCCGCTGATCGCAACTGAAGATCCAAATCCTGCATTTGCACTTCTGTCAGTTATGTCAGGACCGGCTTTATTTAATACTTCCCATGTACCGTTAAGATTGGTAAAAAAATATGCTGACCCGGCACCAGTAAGTTTCGGCATAGTACCATAATCGGCATCACCAGGTGCACCAACAACTGCATAATTTTCACTTACAGAAACAGAAGTTCCAAAAAGATCACCAGCAGACCTGTCCGGTGCTACAATTTTTTTTACTTCAACCCAATTGCCACTTGCATTACGTTCGAAAATATAGGCAGCACCAGCAGCGCTTTCAGCACCAGGTGCTCCTATAATAATATAATTGCCACTTATAGACACCGCATGACCAAAATCATTTGGGGAAGCTTTATCAGAAGCGAAAAGTTTTTGTTTCTGAGTCCAGACACTATTTACTTTCTCAAATACATATGCACATTCGCAGCTGTTTTGAATTTGTCCATCAGAAACATCAGCAGCAGCAATAACTGCGTAATTTCCACTTACAGAAACTGAGCGGCCAAACTGGTTGCCCGGAGCACGGTCTGCAGCAATGATCTTTGTCAGTTGTTGAAAAGATTGTGCATGAAGAAAAATTGTTGCAAGAAAAAGATTGGTCGCGAAAAATACTTTTTTCATAATTAATCGCTTATATCGGGAAATGAAGTTTAATAAACCTTATTGAGTTTTTTTAGTTGGCGATTTTGGAACATTCCTGGGAGTTGCAGGATTAGCTTTCCCTTTTTCGCTTCGCATAAATATATAAGCAGCCCCTGCATTTGACAGTTCATTCTTGCCGGCAACATCTCTTGATTCTACATGTGCCCCTGATATGACAAAGCCTTTATGTATTGCCACAGCACCACCAAAATTTGAAAAGATCCCCTCATCTGCTGCTGAAAGTTTTTGCGACTGCACCCATTTGTCTTGTTGGTTTTTCCAGTAAACATATATAACACCAACGTCTCCATTTTTTGTATTGCCCATTGGCGATCCTACTATAGCATAATTGCCACTAATGCAAACACTGTTGCCATACAGATCCCGGTCTTTCCTGTCACCTGGAATTATGGTCAACACTTCTTTCCATTCGCCATTTTCATTACGGGAAAAAATATATGCTTCACCACTATTAGGGTCATTGTTTTCATCTGTTCGTTTCAGCGTTACTCCTTTGGCTCCAATAATTGCATTGTCACCATCAATCGCAACGGAAAATCCAAACTCATCATAAGGTGTACGATCACTGGCAATCAATTTTATTGATTTTGTCCATTTCCCGTCAGCCAACCGCTCCCAGATGTATGCGGCACCAGAAAATTCCATCCGGTTATCGCCTTTTGTATCCATATCCTGGCTACTTGCCCCGGCAATTACAAAATTGCCATTTATAGATACCGAATTGCCTAATCCATCACCAAGTTGACGATCACTTGCTATCAACTTATATGTTCTTCTCCAGTTGTTGCCTCTTTTTTCAAAAACAAAAACAGCTCCTGCATCACCAATATAACTTTCCTGTTTTTCAGATGAATCTCTTGAATGACCGGGGGCACCTACTATTATGATATTGCCATCTATACCGACTGAAGTCCCCAAATAATTATAACCTTCTCTTGCCGATGAGAGCAATTTTTGAGTTTGTTTCCAAACACCATCAGCACCACGTTCGAAAACATAAGCGGCTCCTTCAGCATTGGCCTCATTACGTCCGGCAGCATCAAAACGTTCATAGATGGCACCAACAACAATTGTATTACCGCTTATGCC
Source organism: uncultured Bacteroidota bacterium (assembly GCA_963746915.1). Taxonomy (GTDB): domain Bacteria; phylum Bacteroidota; class Bacteroidia; order Chitinophagales; family Chitinophagaceae; genus VBAS01. Next base: position 242,073 of record CAVVDD010000002.1, read on the forward strand.
AACCGACCAGCCGAAATTGGCACCCGGCTGCCTGTCTGATGCTACAATTTTTTGAACCTGTTTCCATTTATTATCCTTTCCTCTTTCATAGATGTATACGGCGCCGGCATCTGGTTTTGGATCTTTGCCTTGTGCATCATTATCTTCTAATCTTACACCTACTACAGCATAGTTATTAGTTATAGCAACTGCCCGGCCGAACTCATCACTAAGCATTCTGTCTGATGCTACTACCTTATTGATTTGTGTAAATGGTGATGAGGATGATTCAACAGTCATCGGCTTCATGGAAACCATTGTTTGCTGATCGCCGGGAGTGATCATAGCTATATAATTGGCACTATCTTTTTTGATCGTATAATAAGTAGTTCCTCCAATAGTATAAGAATTTGCTCCGCCAATCCTGTTGATCTTCCAGTTATTTCTATCCAGTCTTGCTTTTAATGAGTCAAAGTTTGGAACATAAAAACTTTCAGCTGTGTATTTATTCAAAGAATAATCTTTTGAAATAGTAAATGAATCAAGCAAGGCTGTTGTTGATTTGACGCTATCAGCGCTTTTTTGCCTGACAGTTCCTGCTGGCATTTTCATTTTAAGGAATGAGGATGTAACTGAATCCATTAGTCGTTGTGAATACAAAGAAGTTGAAAAGAATACGCAGGTAAATAGGTAAGCAAAAAGGAGGCGCATAAAATTTATTTAAAAATAAATTTAGCAGTAGTGATAAAGCGGAGCAATAGAACGAAAGTTTTCTTGAAGCGTTATAGTATAGAACAAAAGTTAGGAGCAGGTTTGTAGCCTGCTCCTAGTCAGAATAAAGAATAATGGAATAATAAATATATAAGATAATTGAAATTATCATGGGGGTTTTAGAAGGACAATAGAACGAAAGTTATACGGTGAGTGAAAGCGATTAGCTCTTCCCAAATGCCTTGTTAATGGCTTCCGTGCGGTTTTGTACATGAAGTTTTTCATAGATGTGATGAATGTGTTGTCGAACAGTGCTTACAGAAATGGAGAGTTGATCGGCGATCTCTTTATATAAAAGTCCTTTGGACAGCAACTGAAGAATTTCATTTTCCCTGCCGCTAAGTACTTCTAGATTTGCTGCTTCTTTTTGTTCGCTTCTAAAAAGAGTAACAAGCTTTCTGGCAATATTTGCACTCATCGGGCTGCCACCGATATACAATTCTTTTAAAGATTCTATTAACTGAACAAGTCCTGTATTTTTAAGAAGATAGCCTGAAGCCCCGGCTTTTAATGCTTCAAAGACTTTTTCATCATTTTCATAAACAGTAAACATCATGAATTGAGTACCCGGAATTTTATTTTTTACTTGCTGTATACATTCAATACCATTCATGCCCGGGAGGTTAATATCCATGATCACAATATCAGGCTTCAATTTTGGAAGATCATGAGCGGCTTCTTCAGCTGTTTTGAAAGTATCAAGCACTTTAAAATCCTGGCTGAGCGAAATGAAATTTTTAAGACCTTCTCTTACTTCATCAAGGTCTTCCACTATGGCTAAAGTTATACTCATGTTTGCCGAAAGTAATTTTAACTGAACTGTTGCCCAATAGAACGAAAGTTATGACTCAAAGGGATCGACAGATCTACCAGCGTTCCGTTCTTATTTACTATTTCAATTTTTCCACCGATCTCTTTCATTCTTGATTCCATATTTGTCAATCCATTACTAAATGGACGAGTATTATTTCTGTCAAACCCGCCACCGTTATCATTTAGCTTTATTGAAAGATGATGATTAACATCAATTATCAACTTTACTTCTGTTGCTTGCGAATGTTTGACAACATTATGCAAGGCTTCTTTTACTGTAAGAAAAACATTTCTGCGAAACTCGCCGCTTACAAAAACAGCAGGAAGTTGTCAGGTAATTCTGCTTTACAGTCAATTCCATTTTGGGAAAGGTATTCAACTGCATAAGCACGGGTATAGGAGAGAAGATCGCTTAATGAATCATTTTTTTCATTCAACGCCCAAACTATTTCTCCCATCTTATCGATCATCTCATGTGAATATTCCCTTATTTTATTTACATCTTCTTCAATAGGTTCTTGTTGCTGCTTTTTAATTCCTATAGTTTCACTTAAAAATTTTATTCTTGATAAACCGGCGCCAAGATCATCATGCATGTCAGTGGCGATTCTTGTTCTTTCTTTTTCGATGGCTTGTTGTTTTTCCAACATGGCTAATTTCTTTTCCAGTTTTCTTCTATAATAAAACCGGAAGCCGAGGATTAATAAACCAACGATCAATAATGCAGTAGGAAAACGAAACCACCATGTTTGCCACCAGGCAGGAGCAATTGAAAACTTATAACTCATAGTTTGATCGGGATAACGACCGGCAGGAAACATTGCTTTTATTTCTAAAGTATAATCACCGGGATGAAGGTCAATAAATGAAACGGTAGCATTGTTTGAAGGTTCTGACAATTGATCATTACTGCCACCAAATAATCGATAACTGTACAGCACTTGCTTTTCATTAAAAAAAGAAGTGGCGGCAAAACTAAAACTAAGATTATTTTGCTTATACGATAAAACAGTTCCGGGACTAATCGTATCTTTTCCTGCTTTTAGCATACTCACCATTAAAGTGGGCAAATAATCTGATGCAAGTTTTTTTTCCGGTGTGATCTTAATAATTCCGTTGGATACAAGACCCCATGCTGTGTTATCTTTATCAATCACAACTTTAAAGACACTTTGAAAAATATTATTTTGTTTGGTAATATTTTCAACTACCGGACTCCCATTTTTGATAGTGATCTTATCTAGTCCTAATGCACTGCTGGCCCAGATATTATTTTCAGTATCACAGGCAAGATGGGTGATAAAATCTTCAGACAGACCCGAAACTGTCGTAAGCATGAATTTTTTTATCAGCTTCTCATCCTTATAGTAAAATACATGTATGCCATGACTCCGGGTGCCGATCCAAATATTACCATTTTTATCAATAACGATACAACGGGGAGATATGCCTGATAGATCTTTTTTGTAATTGGCTTTTTGTTCCAGGTAATTGGTTGGATCATCGGCATGGATCTGGTACAGGAGCAGGTCATTTGCACGGGTGACCACCCAAATATTTCCTATGCTATCCATCACAGGAAAATCAGCATAATACGGTAGGCTTGTTTTAAAAAAAGTTTTACCTTTTACGATGACACTCAGATGATATTTACCTGTAGTGATCAAATTTCCATTTTTATCAATGACCTGGTTTGAATAAAAATTTTCTACTGAACCTGGAAATGCTTCTTTAGAATAAAATATGTGATCCTTTGCTGCCAGCTTATAAATCGTATTTGACCGGGTGCCAAAAAAACCATAAGGTGTTTCAATCAATCCCGTGAGACCTTGCAGATCTTTGAAGCTGAAGTATTCTTTTTGGTTATCGTGAATGATAGCTGCAGTAGCAGAAACTGCAGAGTAGATCAAAAAATTTTCATTTTTCTTATTGTATGAAATTACAGAAGGTTGAATAAGACCAAATGGCTTTTCAATATGAGAGAAATTGTTATGTACAAGTTTCCTTACTCCGTCATTAGTGGTTGCGATCCATGTAATTCCTTCACGATCCCGGAAAACGAAATTGATAAAGAGCATATTTAAACCGGAGGCAGATGTAAAAGTAGTTGTTGTTCCTTCTGAAGTTGTTTTTAACAGAACACCGCTTTGATCGCCCAGCCAGCAATTATTTCCATTATCAAATAAGATGAAGTACTTGCGTTTATTTCTTATTTGAGCATATTGTGCAGGTAATTCCTGTAATCTGAGTTTTCCTTGTTTGATCTCAAGAGTATCAATTGCCATTATTCCTTTTTCACCACTGATCCAAATACGGCCATCCGGCGCTATTTGAACACCGATTATGCCAGGGATCTCTGATGTGACCTTTCTCGTTGTCTTGTTATATAAATACAAAATGTAATCCTCATCGGGAAGCAGTGAGGCATCTCGCTGAACGATAAGATAATCACCTATTGAAAACATATAGGAGATATAGGTATTGATATCCACCCCTTTTGTATCAACAAAGGGAAGCCTTATAAAACTGTCTCTATTGTTAAAGATCAACAAACCTTCTTCTGCGGCTGCATAAATATTACCTTTTTCATCTTTACATAAATTGTTTATAACATTATCCTCATTTTGCAATGAAAGCAGCTTCATTTTTCCGTTTACAAGACAATTGATCTTATTGCTATTAGTTACGATCCATATTGAATCATAACCCATTTCCATTACACAGTTTACGATATCGAAACCCAGACCATTCTTAGAATTATAATTTATAAAGCGAGACCCGTCATAAACACTTAATCCGTGAACAGAAGTAAAATACAGTCGGCCTTTACTATCCTGGTAAATATTTCTGATCTGGTTACTGATAAGTCCATCTTTCGGAGTATAATGAACAAAAGGATATTGCTGTGCACAACAGGTTACACAAATAAAAAAGCATGCAAGAATGAGAATGGTTCGTTGCATGCTTAAATTTACTTATAATTAACTTCTGATGAAAACCTGTTATCCCGGAAAACTATCCAACCATTCCGGATCACTCATTTGTTTTTTGATACGTTCTTCATCCCCGAAACTGGAAACCAGGATATCATTATGTTTTTCATCAATAAGATCAGTTGTAAAACAATTGCCGGATTGCATAATGTAAGCTGCCATCTGTTGCCCGATCACTTTCATAAGATCCATCCTGCTGATATCCGACATATCTATTTTTCCAAGAACTGTTTCATCAAGATCCCAAAGCCATTTTGAACCGTATTTCTTTGCGTCCAATGCATCTGTATTGGGAAGCATTTTTATTGCGGTTGGATCCAATGATATCTGGTATCTTCTGTATACTACGGATTCCAGCATCATAAATGAACGAAATGTATTAGTCTGAACTGAACTGGCATCTTCATTCGTTTCATCCAATAACCAATCTAACCAGAACATTAAGTCAACCCCTTTTGGATTAAGCGTTTTGGTTGGTTTAATGAATTTCTGAGTGGCACCGGTTCCAAAACTGAAAAGAGTAATTTGTTTGGCATAATATTCCCTGAAATCTCTGTCTTTATATTTAGTACTATAGGAAACAGCTTCTATAAAAGTAGCGAGGCTTGGGTTGTTATGAGTAGTAACCCCGCCATCCACAAAGCGTTCCAACGGGTAAAAATAAGTAGGGGCCGACATGGTAGACTCCATCACTGCTCTCAACAATACATCCTTATAGGTGCCATAATAACTCCCGTCCTTTTTTTGTTTGAAGCAGGTAAAAAATGTTTCTTCAGCTGCAGCCATGTCTCTTGATGTTAACAATAAGTCCAGGTCTTTTTTCTTACAGGCTTCTTCAAGTGTCAATCTATCTCCAATGATTTCTTTCAGTAATTCCCGGTACTTTTTTTTACTGTATTGAGGAGGATTAACAAAACGATTTCCAATCGGACGGCTATGAAATACCTGTTCGATCAGGACTTCATATTTTTCTTCAATTTCTGTTGCTGTAAATCCGCTGGTAATTAGTCCTGCTATTATACCACCGGTGGATGTGCCCGACTACCATATCAAATAAATCATAGCATGGTATTCCGGCTACTTCCTCCAGTTTTTTTAATAACTGAATAGTTAATATTCCTCTCATTCCCCCACCGTCAAGTGAAAGGATGACACGGTCTTTGGGATCAATTTTTAGTTTTTCAAATGCTTTGCGCCTTTCCGGACTTATATTTTCGCCATTAGGTTTTGCCATATTAGTTTTATTATTTGATGATTATGGTGGTGATGTTCAGGGTTAATCCCAGTTGGAATACTAAAAATAAAAAATCCTGATTGAAAAATTCAGGATTATCATTTTTGCGTAAAGATATTATTGCAGTAAGGCTGCTTACTGAAACTTTTCCCTTCATCATTTCCAGTACAGCTTCTTTGATAGCTTGTGCATCATAACCACATTCATGATGAAGTTCTTTTGGAGTGCCGTGTTCAACAAGTCTGTCAGGAATACCAAGTATTTTTATTTCTGCTTTGTAATTATGTTCATTCATGAATTCAAGAACAGCAGAACCAAATCCACCTACTACAGTTCCATCTTCAACAGTAATTATTTTTTCAAATTTGCTGAATACTTCATGCAGCAATGCTTCATCCAATGGTTTTGCAAAACGCATATCATAATGTGCAGGATTCAATACCATCATTTTTCAATTCACGGATAGCAGCAGCAGCAAAATTTCCGGGATGACCAAATGAAAGAATGGCAATATCATTTCCATCTTTTAATTTTCTTCCTGTACCAATCTTAATTTCTTTCATTTCTGTTTTCCATTCCGGCATTACACCTTCACCTCTTGGATAACGGATCACAAAAGGATTTTTTGTTGATTCCAATTGGGCTGTGTACATCAGGTTGCGCAATTCACTTTCATTCATCGGTGCACTGACGATCATATTGGGAATACAACGCATATAAGCAATATCATAAGCAGCCATGATGCGTTGGACCATCTTCACCAACCAAGTCCGGCCCTGTCAAGACAAAATATCACCGGCAATTTTTGAATGGCCACATCATGTACCACCTGGTCATAAGCCCTTTGCATAAAGGAAGAATAAATATTGCAGAACACTTTCATGCCCTGTGTTGCCATACCTGCACTTAGTGTAACAGCATGTTGTTCAGCAATGCCCACATCAAAAGCACGGTCCGGCATTTTCTCCATCATATATTTTAAGGAAGAACCGGAAGGCATTGCAGGAGTGATACCCAATATCTTTTCATTCTTTTCTGCCAGTTCAATGATGGTATGTCCAAATACATCCTGGTATTTGGGTGGTTGTGGCAGATCAAATTTCTTTTTCTGTATTTCACCGGTTACTTTATCAAACAAACCGGGTGCATGCCATTTGGTTTGATCTTTTTCTGCCAGTGCATATCCTTTTCCTTTTACGGTTATAATATGCAAGATTTTTGGACCGGGAATATTTCGCAGATCTTTTAATGTATCAACCAGTTTAGTTATATTATGTCCATCAATCGGACCGAAATAACGAAGATTTAATGCTTCAAATAGATTAGCTGCTTTTGCTTACCATTCCTTTCAATCCTTGCTTCCAGTTTATGCGCCATATCCCGGGTAAAATTTTTTACCAACAGGTAATTTGCCCAGCAATTTCCAAACATCATCTTTCACTTTATTATAAGTAGGAGAAGTGGTAATATCGGTAAGGTATTCTTTTAATGCACCAACATTCGGATCAATGCTCATGCAATTATCATTCAGAATGATCAGCATATCAGTATCGGCAACACCTGCATGATTCATTCCTTCAAAAGCAAGTCCTGCTGTCATGGCGCCATCACCAATAACTGCAACAACTTTTCTGTCTTTTTCTCCTTTATATTTTGCAGCCATTGCCATACCCAATGCTGCAGAAATAGAAGTGGAAGAATGGCCAACACCAAATGTATCATATTCGCTTTCGCTTCGTTTGGGAAAACCACTTAAGCCTTTGTATTTTCTGTTGGTGATGAAAATTATCCCGGCGGCCGGTAAGAATTTTATGTCCATAAGCCTGGTGGCCAACATCCCATACCAATTGATCGTAAGGAGTATTATAAACATAATGCAGGGCAACAGTCAGTTCCACTACACCAAGGCTGGCGCCAAAATGACCGCCATGAACACTTACCACATCAATAATATATTGACGCAAGTTCATCACAAACCTGGTGAAGTTTTTCCCGGGGTAATTTTTTAAGATCTTCCGGGGAATTAATGGTTTGTAAAAGCGGCCCGGCTGTAATTTCCATCTAGTACAGTTTTTACGCTGTAAAATTAATACTTTCCGTTCAGCCTTTATTGCTAAAGTATTTATAACAAATACTGTCACTAAAATTGTGTTACATCACGGCGCATCTTTCCATTTAGCTGTGTTATTTACCCATTTGTAAAAGATGATCTACCACTGGTATATTTACAGTAATCTGTTGAGGACTTAATTAACTTTGACCGCTATGTCGATAGAAATACGAGATATTGGCTATTCCAGCTGTGTGGTTGGGGATTATTTGCCCTTATCAATATTTTTTTTGCTTACTCTTTTGATAAACTGGGTACATCACAGGACAGAAGTGATTTTTATTGGCGATCTGGTCATCTTCGTTACTACTGGTATTATTATTATCTCATATCATGCGCTATATCATTATCGGGTTGAATCTACTGCAAAAAAGACTTGAACAGCAGATTAATATCATTTGTGCTTATCACATTGGTTCTTGCTTTTATCTGCTTCTATCGCTGGAAAATCTTTTGCTGATGCAATTTGATCTGCTAAACAAAACAGAAAGAGCTTTTGAAAAATAATTTCTTTCATCCTTGTATTGAGCAGTGCTTTCTCTATGTTCATCTTTATTCTTTATCTGGAACCTTATTTATTTCATGTATCATTATATTGACCAAGAGCCAGAAGCAACAACTGGATACATTAAAGCTGGAAGCATTGGTAAAAGAACTTGAATTAAAAACCATCAAAGCACATATCAATCCTCATTTTATTTTTAATTCACTGAACAGTATCCGGGCATTGGTAGATGAAAATCCGCAACAGGGCAAGAAATGCGATCACTGAACTAAGCAATATTCTTGCGCAGCAGTATGCAGGCAGAAAAACTGGAAACAGTTTCACTGGAAAAAGAATTGAATATTGTAAAGGATTACCTGGCATTGGAAAATATGCGTTTTGAAGATCGGCTTGAAAGTGGAGTATGAGATTGATGAAGATACATTGGATCAGCCGGTGCCGCCAATGATGCTGCAAACACTGGTGGAAAATGCTATTAAACATGGTATCAGCAAACAGATAAATGGCGGAGTAGATAAAAATCATTTCTGATTTTAAAGATAATTATCATGAATTGGCTGTTCAGAATACCGGTAAGCTGTGAATGGATACAGCTAAATGGAGATGGTTTTGGTCTTACCAAGTACACGAACCGGCTAAATCTTTTATATGGTGAAAAAGCAAGATTTGAGAATAAAGCAAATTAACTACTGACAATTGTGGAAGCAAGAGTTATTACTTACCGGTAGCTAAATCAGACTCATACTAAAATTAATCCTACATGAGAGCAATAATTATTGACGACGAACGATTGGCCAGAACTGAATTAAAAAAACTATTACAGGATTTTCCTGAAGTGGAAGTAATGGATGAAGCTGCCAATGCTGATGAAGGAATTGCAAAAGATTGAAAGCCTGCATCCTGATCTTATTTTTTTGGATATTCAGATGCCGGGTAAAACAGGTTTTGATATGCTGGCAGAATTGGAAAGAGCACCACATGTGATTTTTACAACTGCTTATGATGAATATGCATTAAAAGCTTTTGAAGTAAATGCACTGGATTATTTATTGAAACCTATAGAGCCAAAACGACTGGCTGATGCTATTCAAAAATTGCATGTTGACAGAAACAAAAGAAATCAGAAGCTGAAGCTGAAAATTTCAACAACAGCATTTTAACGGAAAGTGACCAGGTATTTGTAAAAGATGGTGAACGCTGCTGGTTTGTAAAACTGAGTCGATATAAGATTGTTTGAAAGTGTTGGTAATTATGCCAAAGTTTTTTTTGGCGCCAATAAACCACTTATACTTAAAATCACTGAATGCACTGGAAGAAAGACTGGATGAAAAAATATTTTTCCGTGCAAACCGAAAACATATTGTAAACCTTCGCATGATCGAAAAAATAGAACCTTATTTCAATGGCGGCTTATTACTTGAATTAAAAGGCGGCGAAAAAATAGAAGTAAGCCGCAGGCAGACGGTGAAGTTTAAAGAAATGATGAGCCTGTAGACGAATTGATTAGATTATACAGATTTCTGGATTTTAGATTTAATAAGAATACAAATATACATGAAGACATATATTTTTAGTTGGGGTTGTTGATTGCAACAACCTCTTTTTGTTTCTGCGCAAAAAGCAGATGAGATCATTAATGCTAAAGAAGTGGAACGGATTGAAAGAGTGCTTGCTTCTGATGAAATGAAAGGTCGCAGGGTATTTACACCTGAAATAGATAAGGCTGCAGATTTTATTGCTGCTGAATTCAAAAAAGCAGGATTGCAAACATGCGAATAACAGCTTTCTGGTTTTCGCCAGGACTTTGCAATGATCAGTCCAAAATTTGTAAGCGCATCCTGCACATTTGATAATGAAAGTATAGATGAAAAGAATGTAATAGTTGTTACCTGCCAGGGCGGACTTTTTATAAATGAGAAATCAGGATATGAAAAAGTGAAATTGGAAGGAGGTAAAAATTTAAATACAGAAGCGCAGAAATTCATTCGTTCTGGCAAAAACTATCTTGTATTGGTAGATACAAGCTATGCAAAAAATTATCAGCCGTCTTACAAATATTAAACGCAGTTTATTCAAAATGAATAACAGCGTTGTGTTTGTATTGACAACGACGAACCCTGCTACATATACTGTTGAAGCAAGACATGAAATAACAGAACAAAAGCTTGCAAATGTAGTTGGTGTATTACCAGGCAAATCAAAGAAAGATGAGTATGTGATTTTTTCCGGTCACTATGATCATATTGGCATATCAAAACAACCCGTTAATGGTGATTCAATTTATAATGGAGCCAATGATGATGCAGCAGGAACTACTGCTGTTATCATGCTGGCAAAATATTTCAAAGCATTAAGGTAATAATGAAAGAACAATTGTGTTTGCTGCTTTTACTGCGGAAGAAAGTGGTGGCTATGGTTCCCAATATTTTTCACCACAATTTGATCCTGAAAAAGTAATGGCGATGTTCAATATTGAAATGATAGGAACAGAAAGTAAATGGGGCAAGAATTCTGCTTATATCACCGGTTATGAAAAAACAGATATGGGTACAATCTTGCAAAAGAATTTAGAAGGAACAGGTTTTACTTTTTATCCCGATCCTTATCCCAGATCAACAATTTATTTTATCGTTCGGATAATGCAACGCTGGCAAGATTGGGAGTTCCTGCACATACTATTTCTACTTCAAAAATGGATAGCGAACCGAATTATCATAAAGTAAGTGATCATATAGAAACACTCGACATGGAAAATATGGCGATGATCATTAAATCAATTGCATTGAGCTTCAAGAAGTATTATTGCGGAAAGGATACTCCGACAAGAGTGAAAGTGGATGAGTTGAGGTAATTTTAGATTTCGGATTGCAGATTTTAGATTTTATTTGAGATGACTTATAAATCCGAAATCGTAATTCTAAAATCTAAAATTAAATTTTAACTGGAACACTGTGTATCGCAGCCGCCATTTCTTTAATTAGTGAAGCATCTTTTTCAATTGCATTACCAACAACAATTACATCGGCGCCGGCTTTACAATTGAGATAAGCTTTTTCAGGATTCGTGATCCCGCCGCCAACTATCAATGGCACTTCAATACTTTTCTGCAACTGATTCGATCATACTTTCAGTAATAGGTCTTTTGGCACCGCTACCGCTATCCATATAAATGAGTTTCATGCCAAGCATTTCACCAGCCATGGCAGTGCACATTGCAATTTCATTTTTGTCAGATGGAAGTGGAGAGGCATTGCTGATATATGAAACAGTTGTTGGGGCACCGCCATCAACAACCATATAACCCGTTGGCATAATTTCCAGTCCACTCTTGTTTTACAAACGGAGCAGATACCACATGTTGCCCGATCAGTAATTCGGCATTTCTTCCTGATATTAATGAAGATAAATAAGGCATCTGCATATTTGCTTACCTGGTTAGGGCTGCCGGAAAAAGTATCACCGGTATTTTGCAATTGTGCTTTAATGTATTGAACACACTTCATCGAGATGATTGCTGATAACCAAGACTGCCGCCAACAAGAAAGTAATCGACTTTGGCAGCAAGTGACAGATCGATCAATTCATCGAGCATGGAAGTATTTACTTTGTCCGGATCAATAAGAACGGCAAAAGATTTTTTTCCTTCCTTTTTTCTAAGCTGTAGCGATTGGTAAATTCCTTGCTTCATTCGGTGCTTATTACAAATGCAAAAATGCAAAAACTTTTTGTCTTTTTATGCTTTTTAAAAATAATAGATTTTACGAGGAAAAAACAGCTTTAGATGGTTTAACAGTAGTTGAAAATTTGATCTTTTCATTGGGAGTTATTGAACACTATATAGTTTTTTAAAAGTATAATATTTATTGTTTTCATTGGAGAAACGAGTTGCTACATATTTTCTTGCATTGATTTACCAAAACTTTTTTTGAATCAAAAATGATATGATCTGTGCAAAAATCCTGAAACGTACTACTACGCTGCATTAGCAAATTTTCCACTTCGCTTTTCCACAGAGTGTTAATATTTGAGGGTTTGAAATACAAGATGATAAAAATATTTTCGTAATCACCTTCCCCTCCGGAGGGTTGTCAACCAAGACCCGACAAAATCTTTACTTACTATGCCCATTAAAAAACAAGCTTCCGCTAAAAGCGGTTTGCAGTTTCCTCGTCGCTTTACCCGTGAAGATGTAAGTGTATTTGATCTATTCGAGTATGATTACCGTACTTCAGTAATTCGTAACCCAAGTGGTGAAGTGGTATTTGAAATGAACAATGTGGAAGTACCCAAACAATGGAGCCAGATTGCTACAGATATTCTTGCACAAAAATATTTTCGTAAAGCAGGTGTACCACAACCAGATGGAAGTCTTGGGCAGAGAAACTTCAGCTAAACAGGTTGCACATCGTATGGCCAATTGCTGGAGAGTATGGGGTGAACGTTATGGATTATTTTGCTTCTGAAAAAGATGCACAGGTATTTTATGATGAACTGGTGTATTGCTATTCTTGAACCAGACCTGTGTGCCTAATAGTCCGCAATGGTTCAATACCGGTTTGTATGAAAGCTATGGTATTAACGGAAAACCACAGGGACATTATTATGTTGATCCAGTTGATGGCCAATTAAAAAAATCTACTTCTGCTTATGAACGTCCGCAGCCACATGCCTGTTTTATTTTAAGTGTGAATGATGACCTGGTAAATGAAGGCGGTATCATGGATCTCTGGGTTCGTGAAGCAAGGATATTTAAATATGGTTCTGGTGTAGGAACCAATTTTTCCAACATCCGTGGTGAAGGTGAAAAATTAAGTGGTGGTGGTACATCAAGCGGTTTGATGAGTTTCCTGAAAATCGGTGACCGTGCTGCAGGTGCTATTAAAAGTGGTGGAACAACACGTCGTGCTGCTAAAATGGTTTGTCTCGATCTGGATCATCCTGAAATCGTTGAATTCATCAACTGGAAAGTAGAAGAAGAAAAGAAAGTAGGTGCATTGATTGCTGCCGGTTATCCCAGCGATTATGAAGGCGAAGCATACAGAACCGTAAGCGGACAAAATTCAAATAACTCTGTTCGTATTCCCAATGCATTTTTTGAAAATACTTGCAAGAAGATGAAGATTGGGAACTGAAAGGAAGAATGGATGGAAGGGTGATGAAAAAAATTCCTGCAAGAGAATTATGGAACCAGATCTCTTATGCTGCATGGCGTTGTGCTGACCCGGGTACACAATATGATACTACCATCAATGAATGGCATACCTGTCCTGAAGGTGGTCGCGATCAGGGCATCTAATCCTTGCAGTGAATATATGTTCCTGGATAATACTGCCTGTAACCTGGCATCAGCTCAACCTGATGAAGTTTTTTGATACTGAAAAAAATCATATTTGATGTAGAAGGTTTTGAATACACCTGCCGTTTGTGGACAGTTGTGTTGGAAATTTCTGTATTGATGGCACAGTTCCCTTCCAAAGAAGTTGCACAACTTAGTTATGATTACAGAACACTTGGTTTAGGTTATGCCAACCTTGGTACTATGCTGATGGTAAGCGGTATTCCTTATGATAGTGAAGAAGCAAGAGGAATTGCAGGTGCCATCACTGCTATCATGACCGGTATTTCTTATAAAACATCTGCAGAAATGGCGCAGATTCTTGGTGCTTTTCCAAGATATGAAGAAAACAAAGAAGCATATGCTGCGTGTAATGCGTAATCATCGTGCTCGCTGCTTATGATGCTGATGAATATGAAGGATTGAGAATGAAACCACAGGGTATCAAAGCAAAATATTGTCCTGATTATTTATTGAACTGCTGCATGCAAAGCATGGGATGATGCAGTTGCAAATGGGAGAAAAATATGGTTACCGCAATGCACAAACAACAGTTATTGCACCAACAGGAACCATTGGTCTGGTAATGGATTGCGATACTACCGGTGTTGAACCTGATTTTGCATTGGTGAAATTTAAAAAACTTATCCGGTGGTGGTTATTTCAAAATCATCAACCAATCTGTTCCTGCTGCATTAAGAAATCTTGGGTTACAGCTGAAAAAGAAATTGATGCGATTATTAAATATGCAGTAGGTACATGCATCATTTGCCGGTGCTCCATTTATCAATCATCAAACGTTGAGTGAAAAAGGATTTATTGCTGATGAAATAAAAAAACTGGATGCTGCTGTTAGCTGCTGCATTTGAAATCGGATTTGTATTCAATGAATATACATTGGGTGAAGAATGCCTGCAACGTCTTGGCTTTACACCGGAACAATACAATGACTTTGAATGGAGCCTGCTGGAAGCTCTTGGTTTCAGCGATGAAGAAATTGAAGCAGCTAATGATTATGTATGCGGTACCATGACTGTGGAAGGTGCTCCTTACTTGAAAGAAGAACATTTGCCCGTTTTTGACTGTGCCAACAAATGCGGAAAGAAAGGCGAGCGTTATATTCATGCACATGGTCATATCCGCATGATGGGTGCCACACAACCTTTTATCAGCGGCGCTATTTCCAAAACCATCAACCTGCCCAATGAAGCTACTGTGGAAGAAATTGCTGATGCTTACCTGCTGAGCTGGGAACTTGGATTAAAAGCCTGTGCATTGTATCGTGATGGTTCTAAATTATCTCAGCCACTCAGTAACAAGATCTGATAAGAAGAAGAAAACGGACGACAGTCAGCAGTCGACAGTCGACAGTCAACAGCCAGCAGTCAGTAATCAGTCAACTATGAACTCAAACATTGTTGATATGAGCAAACTGACCGTTGAAGAATTACTGGAAGAAGTACAGAAAAGAGTGCAGGCATCACCTGATACAAAACTGAAACGCAAGCTTGCAACAATCGTTGAACGCAGAACATTACCTGCAAAACGTCGTGGCTTTACACAAAAAGCAAAGATCAACGGACAGGCAATCTTCCTTCGTACCGGTGAATACAATGATGGAACACTTGGGTGAAATATTTATTGACATGGCAAAAGAAGGCGCTACAATGCGCAGTATGCTGAACTGTTTTGCCATTGCTATTTCTATCGGTTTGCAATATGGTGTTCCTTTGGAAGAATTTGTAGAGAAATTTGTATTCACCAGATTTGAACCAGCAGGAATGGTAGATCATCCGAATATCAAAACAACAACTTCTATTGTTGACTTTATCTTCCGTGCATTGGCTTATGAATATTTGGGAAGAACTGATCTGGTTCATGTATTGGATAAACCAGAAGTACTGAATACCGGCGCTGATGATTGGGATGATATTCCTTCCAGCCTTGAATATGAAAAGGCGCCTGAACTATCAAGCGTAAGAGTAGTTGGAACAGTTAGTGGCGGAGTTCAACCTGTCAAAAGCACAGAAATCAGTTGTTAAAGCTGAAACAGGTATGGAAGCAATGAGTGCAGCGAACAAAGGAATGCAAAGTGATGCACCGGCTTGTAATGTATGCGGACATATTACAGTACGCAGCGGCACTTGTTACAAATGTTTGAATTGTGGTAATAGTCTTGGCTGCAGCTAAATATTATTTTGGATGGGAGAGGGCCAGGTCCTTTTGATGGGACTTAGTCTGATCTGGAAAAACCAAAAGTACCCTTTTACTAACCCCGATTAATTCGGGGTTTTTTATTTTGAAAAATTGGTATTCATAAATTAAATATCTTGTTATTCCTTTAATAAAACATATTATGAGAAAATTGATACTTGCCATCCTTACTGTTACCTGCTTTACTGCAACAAATGCACAACTAACAAAAGCCGACGAACAAAAGTTGAATGATCTGCTGAAACAAATGACCATTGAAGAAAAAGTAGGTCAAATGACACAAGTAACCTTTGCTGTTATTGCTAAAGGGGGTTGGGGTGATACGGAAGGCAATATTGATCCTGCTGCATTAAAGAAAGCAATAGCGGATTATCATGTAGGATCTTTGTTGAATGTAAATGCACATGGCTTTTCAGTAGATAAATGGAATGAGGTGATCACACAAATACAGGATGAAGCACAAAAAACAAGATTGAAAATTCCTATAGTTTATGGCCTGGATGGTATGCATGGACAGACCTATACATTGAATTCAACTTTGTTTCCTCAAAATATTGGAATGGCGGCTACAAGAAATCCTGAATATGTAAAAGCAGCAGCAAAAGTTACCGGCAATGAATTAAGAGCATCAGGCATAAGATGGAATTTTGCACCTGTGCTTGATATCGGACGCCAACCATTGTGGAGTCGCTTTCCTGAAACTTATGGTGAAGATGTTTATATAGCAAAAACGATGGGTGGATTAGCAGTCAAAACTTATGAAGAAGACGGGTTAAAAAATCCAACGGCTGTAGCAAGTTGTTTGAAACATTATATTGGTTATTCAGGACCAAGAAATGGAAAGGACAGGACACCTGCTTACATTCCTGAAATTGAATTAAGAGAATATTATTTGCCGTCATTTCGTGAAGCAGTAAAGGCAGGCGCCTCTACTGTAATGATCAATTCAGGTGAGATAAATGGGGAACCAGTTCATGCAAGTAAATTTTTATTAACTGATCTTTTAAGAAAAGAATTAGGTTTTCAGGGTGTTGTTGTTTCAGACTGGGAAGATATAAAAAGACTACATGACAGGCATAATGTAGCTGCTACGCCAAGAGAAGCAGTTGTAATGGCCGTAAACGCAGGTATTGATATGAGTATGGTGCCAAGCGATTTTTCTTTTTATGATCTGTTACTCGAAGCAGTGAAACTAAAAGAAGTTTCCATCAGCCGGATCGATGAAGCAGTCAGGAGAATTCTTACATTAAAATATAAACTTGGTTTGTTTGATAATCCCTATCCGGAAGCAGCTGCCAAAGCAAATTTTGGTAAGCCCGAGTACCAGGTACTGGCATTAAATGCAGCAAGAGAAGCAATGACATTGCTGAAAAACAAAAACAACATTTTACCTCTTTCAAAAAGTATGAAGGTTTTGGTGGCAGGTCCATCTGCACAAAGCATTACTGCACTCAATGGATGCTGGAGTTATACATGGCAGGGCAATAATGAAGAATGGTATCCCGCCGACAGTAAAACAATTTTGCAAACGATCAAAGATAAAGTGGGAGAGAAAAATGTGATCACTACAACGGTGAAAGGATTTAATAGCCCGGCCAACTATGATGTGCCTTCATTAAAAAGGGCATCAGCGAATGCAGATGTAATAATATTATGCATCGGCGAAGATGCATATGCTGAAAGCCCCGGTAATATAAGAGACCTGGCTTTACCTGATGAACAAGCGGAATTAGTAAAGGCTGCTGCAATGACCGGCAAGCCAGTAATACTGGTGTTGACTGAAGGCAGACCAAGATTCATAACAAACATAGAGCCTGTTGCAAGCGGCATACTGATGGCTTATTGGAGCGGAAAAAAATCTGCCGAAGCTATTGCAGATGTTTTATTTGGTGATTATAATCCCGATGGCCGTTTGCCTTTCAGCTATCCCAAAAGCATGGGTGAGTTTGTAATGTATGACAGAAAGCCAACAGAAGAAGTACGTGAAGTATTTAATGATAATGCCGGTGGAGGTTATGATCCTTTATTTCCATTCGGATTTGGATTGAGTTATACAACATTTGAATACGGCGATCTTCAAATAAGCAGCACTACTCTTAAAGGTGATGCCAAACTCAACATAACAGTTACCGTGAAAAATACAGGTAGCCGTGCAGGTAAACATGCGGTGGAATTGTACACCCGTGATCTGTATGCAAGTATTACACCCAGTATGAAACGGCTGCGTGCATTTCAGAAGATCAGTTTAAATGCCGGGGAAAGCAAACAGGTGACATTTACCATTGATAAAAATGACCTGGCATTTGTAAATGCTCAATTAAAAACAATAACGGAGGCAGGTGATTTTGAAGTGATGATCGGTGATAAAAAAGCAAAGTTTAATTATAGTTATTGATAATAGAATTACATTTTTTACAAACCCCGATTAATTCGGGGTTTTTTTATTTGAGCGGTTTTGTATACGGTAACAAATTAAGTTAGATTCATTGTACCATTTAACCAACGAGTATAAGTATATGCCTATTGTGTGCCATGAAAAAGTGAAATGCCTGTCTATTATTTTTCTAATAGCGTTTAGCTAAGCTATCAAAACCTAAAGAGCCAGCAGCCTGTAAGTTCTGTTGCAGTTGACTGTATTGAAAACAACAGTTTTCCTTTCGATCCTAATGGTGATCCTAAGAATTTCAATTTTCTTAAAAGCAGTATTGCTAATAAAAGGATCGTAATACTGTCGGAGGCAGATTACGGTGATGGAACATCTTACCAGGTGATGGCGCAAATGATGCAATTTTTGATAGATAGCATGGGATTTAAAGTGGTGGCGTTTGATAATAGTAATGTAGATATAAATTATTTTCAAAATAAAATAAGTCAAACAGATAGCATCAACGCTTTTGACACATACTTCGGCCCCAATATCCTTAATGCGAATTACGCTTTCAACATTATTCCTTTTTTACAAACAAGAATTAAAGAAAAAAAATTAGAGCTATTCGGACTGGATTTTCAGATGCGGCTGGACAGCGCTGTCAATGCTCTTCTCAAAGAGACGTGCAATTTTCTTCAATATGATGACACGTGTGATTGATAAAACTTTTGTTTCCTTATTGAGCAATTTAAAACACTTCGGATATAAAGCATTTTTAGTTGACTCGTACGCCAGGATCTTATCAGAAAAAATTGATCTTTTAATTGCTGCGATGAATAAAGCCGGGTCGCAAAACGTAAAGGAAGCTCAGTCGATAATACGGCAGTGGATGAATGTAAAATATTTTGTAACATGGCTAAACCGGAGATTTAGTTTTGCAAACGAAGCAGAAGATGTAAAAGTAACTGCCAGTTATTTGGCTGCAAAGGATAGCACGATGGCTGAAAACCTGGTCTGGATGCTAAATTTTCTTTACCCCAGGGAAAAAATAATTATCAATGTTTCGGCTTATCATGCGTCCAGGTATTCTTATAAAATAGAGGAGTTTAATGAATGTTGTAAACCAGTAGAAGTAAAGACATTTGGTGAGCTGATGGCGGGAACTCAGTATAAAGACGATATTTATTCGATCGCTTTTGTATCATCTGGTGGATTCAGAGGCATTGAGCAAAATGAAATAAAAAAACTTCCTGCTCCCAAAAGGAACAGCATTGAATATGCTTTTTCAAAAACTAAATTTGATTATGCCTTTCTTGATTTCAAAAAGAATAAATGTGATTGGCTAAACCAGGGGATCTTTATGGCACCTTTTTTTGATCGTTATTTTCTTGCAAATTGGTCGGATATTTTTAGTGGAATTGTCTATATAAGAGATATGAAGCCTAACTATACTTTTAGGTAGTTCATGATATTGGTGGCATATTTCATTGTAAATAAATTATCCATCCAGAAAATCATCCTCATCCCTCGGCTTATATTTATCAAACATTTTTTCAATAGCCCCGGCAAAAACAGGAAATTTTTCTTTAGCAAAGTCTTTCACAACTTCTATTGCTTTTAAGGATTGTTGCTCAGTTAATCCCTGCGCCATCAAACGATCAATTAACTCTTTCATATAAAATTTCTTTTAAAAAAAAGTCAGACTTAATGTCTGACCAAATATCATCATAATCCTATTTAATCCGGTAAATCGTGGTTCTATTCTATGCTACTTTCAATAAACTCATCTTACTCTTATCAAACTTCCGTTTGGCATATTCAATATCAAGTGTAAAATGTGTTTCTTTGGATGATGGCAGTTCAAACATGGCATCGGTCAGAATACTTTCGCAGATACTGCGAAGACCACGGGCACCTAGTTTATATTCCATTGCTTTTTCTACCATAAAATCCAGTACAGTCTTCATCAATAGTAAGCTGAATGCCTTCCAGCTCAAATAATTTTTTGTACTGTTTTATCAATGCATTCTTCGGTTCGGTCAGAATAGCTCTGAAGTGTATCAGCATCCAACGGATCAAGATGTGTAACCACCGGTAAACGGCCCAGCAATTCAGGGATCAATCCAAATGCTTTCAGGTCCGGAGCATTTACATAACGCAGCAGGTTCTTCTTCATGTTTTCCTGCAGTTCCTTGTCTACATTAAAACCAATCGTATTGGTTTGCACCCTGCGGGCAATGATTTTATCAATACCATCAAATGCACCACCGCAGATAAAGAGAATATTCTGTGTGTTGATCTTGATCAGTTTTTGTTCAGGATGTTTGCGTCCTCCTTGTGGTGGAACCAAGTACATCTGTTCCTTCCAGCAATTTCAGCATTCCCTGCTGCACACCTTCACCACTTACATCACGGGTAATGGAAGGATTATCTCCTTTACGGGCAATCTTATCTATTTCATCAATATACACAATGCCTCTTTCAGCAGCAGCCACATCATAATTACAAACCTGTAATAATCGTGTCAGAATACTTTCAACATCTTCACCTACATAACCGGCTTCTGTAAATACAGTAGCATCAACAATGGCAAAAGGAACATTCAGCATCCGGGCAATACTTTTTGCCAGAAGTGTTTTACCGGTTCCTGTTTCACCCACCATGATGATATTGCTCTTTTCTATTTCAACATCATTGGCGGCTGATTCAGTTGGTTTTTTGCTGTAATCTTTTATAATGATTGTACACGGCAACAGCCAGTACTTTTTTGGCTTCATCCTGGCCGATCACATATTCATCCAGGAATTTTTTTATCTCTATAGGTTTTTTTACCGTGAGTTTAAAAGAAGAGGTCGTCTTATCATCTTTGATCGTAAGTTCCTGGTCAATGATCTCACGGGCATGCTCAACGCAGTTCTCACAGATATGTCCTTCCTGGCCGGCAATCAGGATCTTAACCTCATCACGGCTGCGGCCACAAAAAGAACAGTGTAAAGGATTTTTTGCCATTTTATTCTTAGAGTATGACGGTGTTCAAACGCATTTGTAACTCACAAAATTATAAAACCGCCCCGATAAGGACGGCTTTATTTTATAATCAAATGTTAAGCTAATTGCCTAGTAGCTAGGAGTTTATAGCTTTTCAACCAGCTTGTCAACAATGCCATATTCAATGGCTTCTTCTGCATCCATCCAGTAGTCGCGGTCAAAATCTTTCATGATCTGCTCCACCGTTTTGCCGCAATTTTCTGCCAGTATCTTTGGCCCCAATCTCTTTTACTCTCTTGGTTTGTTCGGCCTGTATCTCCAGGTCAGCACTTACACCCTGTATATGACCACCCAACGAAGGCTGATGGATCATTACTTCTCCATGCGGATAAATAAAACGTTTTCCTTTTACACCACCACTTAATAAGATACTGCCCATCGAGGCGGCCAGGCCCATGCAAATAGTACTTACCGGGCTCTTCATCATTTTCATGGTATCATACATCACCATACCACTGGTGACCACACCACCCGGGCTGTTGATATAAAATTTTATTTCTTCACCGGGTTTATCTGCATCCAGCAATAAAAATTTGGACACTATTTCTTTTGCACATTTATCATCCACCACACCCCAGAGATAAACACTTCTTTTTTCAAAGAAATATTTTTCCAGTTTTTTATTCAGCATCATGCAGGTCATCTCTTTTATCTTCTCTTTCCTTTTCATCTTCTTCGTCATCATCCATCTTCCAGTCGTTGTATAAAAATTGTTTCGGTTCATATGATTGTTTATCTTCATAGTTTATTGTTTTTGGTTATCAGCATCTGTAATTCTATTTGGCTTATGTTGCGTCGCACAACTTTGTACATCCTGTTAATCTCTATTCATCGCTACGTTGACTTCTCATTTCAGATTTGCACATTCTTCAGTCTTAATCTTTCTTCTGTTTCCTCGGATTGGTCAGCAACACTTCATCCACCAATCCATATTCTTTTGCTTCAGCGGCCGTCATCCAGTTATCCCGGTCAAAATCTTTTTCAATCTGTTCAATCGGTTTGCCGGTATGATTATTTACCACTTCATACAATTCTTTTTTCAGTTTCCTGATTTCATTCACTGTTATTTCAATATCACTGGCCTGTCCGCCGATAGCGCCACTTGGCTGGTGCATCATGATTCTGGCATGTTTCAGGGCAGCTCTTTTTCCTTTTGTTCCTGCTCCCAGTAATACACAGGCCATAGATGCGGCCACACCAATACAGATCGTGGCAATATCAGGACTTACATATTGCATGGTATCATATACACCCAGACCGGAATACACACTGCCACCGGGACTATTGATATACATATTGATATCTCTTGTTCTGTCGGTAGAATCAAGGAAAAGTAATTGTGCTGTTACAATATTGGCTATTTCATCATTGATCGGATAGCCAAGAAAAATGATACGGTCCATCATCAGCCGGCTGTACACATCCATTACGGCTACATTCATGGAACGTTCTTCAATGATATTCGGCGTCATGCCTGTTACCAGTTGCGAAGCATAGCCATGCAAGGGTATTGCTGGAAATGCCACGGTGTTTTACCGCATATTTTTCAAATTCGGAATTAAAACTCATAATTACGTTTTAGTTTGCAGATTAAGGCAATGATCGCCAATTGGTCTGATTCATCAAATATCCGTCCAAATGCCAAAACCACAAAATTGGTGACACGAATTACCTGAAATCGAGACGAATTGACAGGTCTGAATATGAAAAAGAGTTGGCTGCAATCGCAACCTGTTAACTAATTTCAACATTTAAGTATCCACTTCATGACTTCTTAATGATGATGGTGCTGATGCTCCTCCACCATTTTGGTAAACTCTTCAGCGCTGATTTCTTTTTCAGTCGGCTTTACCTGTGTTTCAGCCCACTCAAATATTTTTTGTGTTTGTATGCGGTTATAAGCATCTTCCACATACTTTCTGGTCCTTCATCATTTTTTCAATATAATCGTTTACCCAGGGCTGGTCATCGCCACAGGTTGGCACCACCCATATAACTGAAGAGTTGTTGTTTGGCAAAAGCCTTATTTCATCCGGGCTTTACCTGTATAGCATTTTCCTGGACAATTTTATCAGTGATCAGTGTCCATTTCAACTGGTTGAGAAAAGTCGGGAATTCTTTTTCTACCTTCTTCATCTGTCTTTTTTTCCTCTCCCTGTGTCTTCATCCATTTTTTCAAAAATCCTTCCGGAAATTTGATAGTTGTATGATCCACCAGTTCATGATAAGCCTGGTCTGAATCTGGTTTTTTGCCTGGTTATCCCAATAAACCTGTATTTCTTCTTTTACCTTATTTCGGAAATCAGCTTCTGTTTTTACTTCATCGCCCGGATAAAGCTGGTTAAGAATTCTTCATTCAATTCTCTTTTCTCCAGCAAACCGATCTTTGTGATCTGGATCTTGAAATATTTTTGTGCAGCAGCCGGATCATTCTTTATCAACGCCAAGATCACTTATAATCCATTCAAGTTCTTTTTCATCAAAAGCTTTGTCAAGTTGTGCAATAACATAATCATTGATAGTTTTACCCATCAGGTTGCCGCGAAAACTTTCTTTAAAATATTTTACCAGTAATGAATTATCTTTTTTAATGCCACCTTCAATTTCATTTGCATTTTCATCCACTTCGGTAAAGATCACATTCAATACATTCTCTTCCGTGTTCACCGTATTCTCATCTTTCATATTGCCGTAGCGGTTCTGCAGACGGGTGATCTCGTTGTTGATCATTTCATCAGTAACCGTCACATCATAACGGATCGTCTTTGCTTTTGCCAGATCAGGCAATGCAAAATCAGGCTTCATCCCTATTTCAAAATGAAAAGTATAATCAGCCGGATTGTTTACATCCAGTTGACGAATATCTATTTCCACCGGGAGTGGTTGTGCAAAAATGTCAAGCTTTTCTTTTCAAGATATTTGATCAGTTCCCGGTCAACTGTACGAAGTACTTCATCAGTAAACAAAGAAGGGCCATACATTTTTTTGATCAGACCAGCAGGCACCATTCCTTTTCTGAAACCCGGGAATGTTGGCTTTCTTGCTGTATCCTTTAATGCTTTTTCAAACGAAGGCAGGTAATCGGTTTTTTCCAGTTTCACGGTGAGCTTCTCATGCAGCAGACCGATATTTTCTTTTGTAACTGTAGCCATGATCTGTAAGGTTTGAAAGTATATAAGGTTTATAAGGTTATATCAGAGTAACTGTGTTGAAATTACTTGATTACCCTATAAACCTATCTAACTTAAATTAGTCCGGGTGGAGGGACTCGAACCCCCATACCTTACGGCATCAGATCCTAAGTCTGACGTGTCTACCAATTTCACCACACCCGGGAGAAAGTTTGAAGTTTCAGGTTTGAAGTTCGATGTTGTCTAACCTCAAACCTCAAACTTCGAACCTCAAACAATTAACTATTTGGGGCTGCAAATGTAGCAGATTTCACTCAGAAAAAACGGCTGTTTTTCGTAAATTCGCTAGTTCATGGATACTGTTGCGCAGATACCGAAATATAATTTGAATGAAGAACAGGAAAAGAAACTGATCCTGAGGGAATACCGTGCCCTGTTGCGAGGATTAAAAGACCAAATTGAAACCGGGCGATAAGGACTTATCCGACTGCTTTTGAAATGGCAGTTGATGCTCATAAAACCATGCGCCGAAAAAGCGGGGAACCCTATATTCTTCATCCGATCGCTGTTGCAAGAATTTGTGTGGAGGAAATTGGCTTGGTGTTCGTTCTACTATTTGCTGCACTTTTGCATGATACGGTGGAAGACACCGATATCACCCTGGAAGATATTGAAAGGGAATTTGGAAATGAGATCGCCAGGATCGTTGATGGGCTTACAAAAATTTCCAATGTTATTGATGTGAACGCATCACAACAGGCAGAGAATTTTAAAAAGATATTGCTTACACTTACTGATGATCCCCGGGTCATTCTTATAAAACTTGCTGACCGGCTTGCATAATATGCGTACGCTCGATCAGTATGAAGACGGGAAAAACAATTGAAAATTTCTTCTGAAACGGTTTATGTATATGCACCGCTTGCACATCGCATGGGTTTGTATAATATCAAAACAGAGATGGAAGACCTGGCGATGAAATATTTGGAGCCGGATACTTATAAAGAGATCGCAAGAAAACTGGCAGAGACAAAAAAAGAAAGAACCAGGTACATCAATGAATTTATTAAGCCATTAAAAGATAAATTGGATAAGGCTGAATTAAAATTTGAAATATATGGGCGACCAAAAGCATATCATTCCATCTCGGAACAAAATGAAAAAGAAAGGAGTGAGTTTTGAAGAAGTATATGATCTGTTTGCCATCCGTATCATTCTTGATTCACCTCCGGAAAAAGAAAAAGAAGATTGCTGGAAAGTTTATTCTATTATCACTGATGAATATACTCCTGCTCCGGAAAGATTGAGAGATTGGTTAAGCAATCCCAAGAGTAATGGATATGAAGCATTGCATACAACGGTAATGGGTCCACAGGGAAAATGGGTGGAAGTGCAGATACGAACAAAACGCATGAATGAAATTGCTGAAAAAGGATTAGCAGCGCATTGGAAATATAAAGAAGGCAGCGCTGATGAAAATCGTTTTGATAAATGGTTTCAGCAAATACGTGAAGTGATCGGCAACCAGGATACAGACTCGGTATTGATTTCCTGCAGGATTTTAAAACAAGTTTTCTTGCCGAAGAAATTTATGTGTACACACCAAAAGGTGATGTAAAGATGTTGCCGGTTGGTTCTACATGCACTTGATTTTGCATTTTCCATTCACAGTGCGATCGGTGTAAAGACTATCGGCGCTAAAGTGAATCATAAACTGGTTCCAATCAGTCATAAACTGCGTAGTGGCGACCAGGTTGAGATCATTACATCAAACAAACAAAAACCATCGGAAGACTGGCTGAATTTTGTTGTTACCTCAAAAGCAAAAGGAAGGATCAGGGATGCATTGAAAGAAGAAAAAAGAAAAATTGCAGAAGATGGAAAGTATACTGTGCAGCGAAAGATCGAAGGGATGGGTGCAGCATTCAATCAGCATAATATTGATGAACTGGTACATATTATAAACTCAATTCTGCGCTTGATCTGTTTTACCAGGTTGCTATAAAAAATATTGATCTAAAAGAGCTAAAGGAATTTAAAGTTCATGGTGATAAAATAGAAGCGCCTAAGCCGGTAAAAATTCACGAGGTAAAAGTGGATGGTCTTCACCATACATTTCCTAAAAAAGATGCCGAGCTTATCATTTTTGGTGAAAGCAGTGATAAGATCGTTTACAATCTTGCCAATTGTTGCAAACCTATTCCGGGTGATGACGTGTTTGGTTTTGTAACGACAGGTAAGGGATTAACTATTCATCGCACCAATTGTCCCAATGCTGCCAAGTTAATGGCCAATTATGGACATCGTGTTGTAAAAACTAAATGGGCGAAGAATAAAGAGATCTCATTCCTTACGGGTTTAAAAATTGTCGGCCTTGATGATGTAGGAGTAGTAAATAAGATCACCAATCTTATATCCGGGGAATTGCAAATCAATATTGCTGCACTGACAATTGAAGCCAAAGAGGGTGTGTTTGAAGGAAATATAAAATTATATGTTCACGATAAAGAAGAATTGGACGAACTGGTCCAAAGCCTGTACTCTCTTCCCGGCATTGAAAAAGTAGACCGTTATGATACGGAACTGTGATCCTTGCAAAAAGAACCCGGTTAAAAAAGGTTTTCAACATTCTGAATTCTTGATTGTTTGTTACTTGCTCATTATTCTTTCCCCCTTATTTTTGCCCGTCTTAATAACCCCCTGTCCCCCTAAAGGGGAGACTTAGATTTGAAAATTCAAATTGTTAGTTTATTGTTAGAGTAACCATTGAATGCTGAGTAGGGTTATGGAACGCACAAGAGTGCGACGCAAGAAAAGTTTAATAGAATTAATTAAGTTGATTAAAAAATAATTTTTCAAATAAAATACTTTTCTAAAGTGGGAATTAAAAAGCCCCTTTAGGGGTTGGGGGTTTACTTTTATGATTGATGTAATACTTGGTTTGCAGTGGGGTGATGAAGGGAAAGGAAAGATCGTAGATTTTTTTGCGTCGAAATATGATCTGATCGCAAGGTTCCAGGGCGGGCCAAATGCGGGACATACATTATATGTAGAAGATAAAAAAGTAGTGCTGCACCAGATTCCATCCGGAGTTTTTCATGCAAACACTATTAATCTTATTGGGAATGGCGTAGTACTTGATCCCGTGACATTGAAAAGAGAATGCGATACTGTTTCAGCTTTCGGTGTTGATCTGAAAAAAAATCTTTTTGTTTCAGAAAGGACTCACCTGATACTTCCAACACATCGTGCATTGGATAAAGCTTCGGAAATTTCAAAAGGTAATGATAAGATCGGCTCGACTTTAAAAGGGATCGGCCCAACATATATGGATAAAACCGGGAGAAATGGATTAAGAGTTGGTGACCTGATACGTGGGGATTTTAAAAAATCGTATGATAAATTGAGCGATAAGCATCGCCAAATGCTGGATGCTTATTCATTTCATGAAGATATTTCTGCATGGGAAAAAGAATTTTTTGAAGCCATCGAGTTTTTGAAAGCCATGAATATTGTTTCCGGTGAATATTTTATTAATGATCATTTGTCAGCAGGAAAGAAAATATTGGCGGAAGGTGCCCAGGGCAGCATGCTTGACATTGATTTCGGCACATTCCCATTTGTTACTTCATCAAATACTATTACTGCCGGTGTTTGCAGCGGACTTGGAGTGGCTCCGCAAAAGATAAAAGATGTGCTCGGGGTAACGAAAGCTTATTGTACCCGGGTTGGTGGCGGCCCTTTTCCCACTGAATTGAATGATGCAGTTGGAGAGGAATTAAGAAAGATAGGGAATGAATTTGGGGCAACTACAGGCCGGCCACGCCGCTGTGGATGGATCGATCTTGTAGCTTTAAAGTTTGCCTGTATGATAAATGGAGTGACAAAAATTGTCATGACAAAAGCCGATGTGCTGGATGCATTTGAAGAATTACAAGTTTGCACAGCTTATAATACCGATGGAAATAACACGGAGGAAGTTCCCTATCAAATGACGGGAATCAACCTAAACCCAGTGTATAAAAAATTCAAAGGATGGAAAACGGATTCTTCTGTTTTAAAAAATGAAAAAGATTTACCGGCTGCCATGCAGCAATATGTGGATTTTATTAATCAATACCTGGGGGTAAAGGTGAATTATATTTCAAACGGACCGGGCAGGGACCAGATAGTTTCACTATCTTGAAAAAGAACAGCAAAAAAATAAGAACAAAAATTTGGAAGTTCTAAAACTTCGCTGAAATTTTACAGGGATTAATTTTAGTGGAATATGACAACGAAATCTGATAAAGGAAAAAAAACCGAGGGCCACGATCATAAGCCATCTTCCGGTAACGCTGATAAAAAAGCTTCTTCAAAACCAAAGAAACAGGAAGAAGAAGATGATGATGATTTGGAAGATGATGAAGAGATGGATGTGAAGGCCATAAAAAAAGGCGCTAAACCTGCTGCTGCAAAAAAATCTGGTGATGATGACGATGATGATGATGGCGAGGATGAACCAGATGAGTGGGAAAAACCTGAAGAAGAAGAGGAATGGGATCCCGACTTCGATGAATTTGATATTCCCGCATCCAAGAATAAAAAAAGTACCGGAAGTGCTGCCGGGGGTAAAAAAGGCAAGGAAGAAGAAGATGATTTTAAAGTGGATGAGGAATTCAAAGATCTTTATGACGGCGGCGGATATGACGATGATGAAGAGGATGATTACTAAAAAGATTTTATTTCCCGTTTTATATTTTGAACGCAACCAATACTAACTGCATTTTTACAATCACAGATCCTGAGAGTGCAAAGAAAAAAATGCTGAGCTGGGCTAACCAGTTCGGCATTTTTTGTTTTTTGGATAATCATCGTTACCAAACCAACTATCACTCTATTGAATGTTTGCTGGCTGCAGGTAATAAAAACAGTTTTATTTCAAATACCGGTAATGCGCTGAATGATCTTCAGAATTTTCTTAATGAAAACTCTCGTTGGTTGTTTGGCCATTTGGGATACGATCTGAAAAATGAGATCGAATCAGTTACTTCTTCCTACAAAAGCAGGCATGGCTTTCCGGATATTTTTTTCTTTGAGCCAACCATCATTATCAGGCTTTCTGAAAAGGAAATGGAAATAGAATGCGAAGAGGATGCCGGGAAAATTTTTGAAGAGATCATGCAGATTGATGAGAGGACTGGAATTGCAAAATGATCCGATCAATATTCAACAAAGGGTTTCAAGGAAAGAATACATTGATACTATTGAACAATTAAAAAAACATATTCTTCGTGGTGATTGTTACGAGATAAATTATTGCATGGAATTTTTTGCAGAAGATGCAGTTATTGATCCTTTATCAGTTTATGAAAAACTCAGTAAGACCTCACCAAATCCCTTTTCAGCATTATATAAACTGGAAGATAAATGGCTGATCTGTGCAAGCCCGGAAAGATTTTTGAAAAAAGAAGGGAATAAAATTTTATCACAGCCGATCAAAGGAACATCGTCAAGGTTTTTGAAAGATGATAGCAGGGATAAAAGAAGTAAGGAAGAACTTTATAGCAAGTGAAAAGGATCGTTCAGAAAATGTGATGGTGGTTGATCTTGTTCGAAATGATCTTGCCCGTGTATGTAAAGAAGGAACGGTGAAAGTGGATGAGTTGTTTGGTATTTATTCTTTTCCGCAGGTACACCAAATGATATCAACTGTAAGCGGAGAATTAAAAGATGAAATTTCTTTTACAGAAATAATCAAAGCAACTTTTCCCATGGGCTCAATGACAGGTGCACCAAAAAGAAGAGTGATGGAGCTTATCGATCAATATGAAAGATCGGGAAGAGGAATTTTTTCCGGTGCAGTGGGTTATATAACTCCTGAAGGTGATTTTGATTTTAATGTTGTAATAAGAAGCATTATGTATAATGCTTCAGAAAAATATCTTTCGTTTATGGCAGGTTCAGGTATTACTTTTTACAGTGATGCTGAAAAAGAATATGAAGAATGTTTGTTGAAAGCGGAGGCGATGAGAGGAGCAATTATAGGTAAATAATTACTTCGTAGGTTTTTTCTCAGGCTGTGATTTCGTCGGAGCAGAAAGCGATTGCTTAAAAGAATCCAGCATTATCTGTAAACTTTCATTGAGAATATCATATCGTTTTGCCATAAACAGATCCATTTTATCTGTCGGTAGTCTTAATTCATATTTACCATTATGCGTGATCAGCTTATCAAAGTCGGGATTGTAACGATTGAATTCTATAATTGAAAACGTAATGTATTTTGTAATGACTAATGAATTATATCTGCCACTGATCGCCTGTACTTTTGAATTGGTTAATTCAGCTGCACTTAAATTTTTTGCAGCAGGATTTACATTCGATGCCTGTTTTAAAATATCTGTTTCATCCCTGGTTAATGTTGTTATTCCACCATCACCTTCCATTACATAATGTGTAGCAATGAATTTTTTTACATGATCTCTTGATTCGGCTGGTAAAAAATGTTGCAGGTCCCAGAAATTTTTACTCTTGCTTTTTCTTATCGCAGCATTTACATTTCCAGGTCCGCCATTGTATGCAGCAATGACCAGTAACCAGTCATTATAGATATTATAAAGCTCACTTAAATACCTGGCTGCCGCATGAGTGCTTTTATAATAATCAGTTCTTTCATCAGTGTATGCGTTTACTTTTAATCCCATTCTTCTTCCTGTTTCCGGCATGAATTGCCAGGGACCAACTGCACCTGCCCATGATACAGCATAAGTTTTCAAATAAGATTCTATAACGGCGAGATATTTTAATTCTCTTGGCAAACCATGATAGGTAAGCACGGCATCTATCATATCAAAATAGGGACGTCCCCAACCCTTTAATTTCTCCAAACTCTTCCTGTTTTTTGTCATGTAATCATCCACAAAACTTATGGCACGGGGATTCAGTTGAACCTGGTTCAGTCCTTCATCTTCTGGCTTGCCTACAAAAAGATCTTTGAAGCCTGCTTTTGGATCAGCAGCGATCGCAATAGGAACGATCGTTGAATCAACTACTGGTTTATTGATCCTCGATCTTGAGAGATCTATAATAGTATCAGATGCCTGCTGTGCAGTAACAATTATTGTAGCAAGAGAAATTAATATCGTAAATAAAAAACGCATTAGAAATAGAGACGAATGAAATTATTTTTTGTACTCCATCAATTGTTGAGAGGCCTGCAGCAAAGATAGCTCGTTAAATTGTTTTGCCATTAGCTGTATCCCGAATGGCATGCCATTGGAATGTTTAAAAAGTGGCAATGATATACCGGGAACCCCTGTAAGATTTGCAAATACTGTATAAATATCTGCGAGATACATAGCAATAGGGTCATCTGTTTTTTCACCGATCTTAAATGCAACAGATGGTGATGTCGGCATTAGTATAAAATCAAATTCATTGAAAACCAGCTGTGTTTTTTCAACAAGCTTGCGTCTTACTTTTTGTGCTTTGGTAAAATACGCATCATAATAACCAGTGCTTAAAACAAAAGTGCCAAGCATAATTCTTCTTTTCACTTCTTTACCAAAACCTTCGCTGCGATTGTGCTTGTAAAACTCTGTTAAATCAGTTGATGGTTTTGCGGAACGATAGCCATATCGAACACCATCATAGCGTGAAAGGTTAGATGATGCTTCTGCAGTTGTAAGAATATAATAAGCAGGAACTATATAATCGAGGTATTCAAAACTTAGTGCAGAAACCTCATGCCCCTCACTTTTTATTTGGGCGATCAGCTTATTTATTCCATCAGCGATTTCAGTATCAAGAGAAGGATGCTCTAATGTTTCTTTGAAATATGCGAAACGGAATTTTTTATTTTCTTTTAAAGTGGCTGAATATTTCTCAACTGGTTTTTGAGAAACGGTGCTGTCATATTCATCTGCACCGGCAATCATTTCTAAAACTTTACTTGCATCATCAACATTGTTTGCAAAAATTCCGATCTGATCAAAAGAAGAAGCATAAGCGATCAAACCATATCTTGAAATGCGGCCATAAGTTGGTTTCAAACCAACGATACCGCAAAAATCTGCCGGCTGGCGAACCGAACCACCTGTATCACTTCCCAAAGAAACCATACAAAGACCTGCTTGTACTGCAACAGCAGATCCACCTGAAGAACCACCCGGTACACGAGTTTCATCCATTGCATTCAACACATTTCCATACACTGAATTTTCATTGGCAGAACCCATTGCAAATTCATCGCAATTGCAAACACCAATAATAATGGCTTCTTGCTGTAGAAGCTTTTCTATGGCTGTTGCAGAATAGAGGGAAGTGAAATTTTTTAAAATACCAGATGCAGCGGTAAGTGGATGATCTTTATAACAAATAACATCTTTGATAGCAATTACAACTCCGTGAAGTTTTCCGATCGTATTACCTGAGTTTCTTCTTTCATCAAGTGCTGAAGCTTTTTGGATCGCTTCATCGGCAAATACCTGGACAAAAGCATTCAGCTGTTTGCTTTTTTGAATTTGGGTAAGGTAATGACGAACGGCCTCTACACAGGAGGTCTTACCCTGAGTTAATGCAAGATGGTATTGATCAATAGAGGTATACTCGAACAAAAGCGGAAGCTTTTATTAATCGGAAGATAAAAATTGTAGCGCTGTTACTAAGAAATTAAGCGGAAGTCTTGCTGTCTTTTTCTGCAATGCTTTCTTCCAATTCTTTTTTCACATTGTCTTTTGCATCTTTGAATTCACGAACACCTCTTCCAAGTCCACGCATCAGTTCAGGAATTTTCTTACCGCCAAATAACAAAAGCACAACAAATGCAATTAACAGTATTTCAGTCCAACCGAGATTCATAATGAAATTTTTTAGATGAGGGTCAAAGTTAGTACAAATTAAAGTCCGTTTTCAATTAATTTGTTAAGCTGATGTAAATGCAAAAAAAAGCGTCCTGACTTGTCGGGACGCCAATTAATTATTATAAAGTGATCTTTATGATTGTGGTCCTTCAACAGCCTGACGTTTCTCACGGATCCTTGCACTTTTACCACTTCTGCTGCGTAAATAATAAAGTTTAGCCCTGCGAACACGACCACTTTTATTTACTTCTATTGATTCGATATTGGGAGAATAAAGAGGAAAAAGTCTTTCTACGCCAACACCATCAGAAATTTTACGAACAGTAAAACTTGATGTTGGTCCGGTGCCCTGGCGTTTGATAACATCGCCTTTAAAGCTCTGGATCCTTTCTTTATTTCCTTCAACAATTTTATAATTAACGGTAATATTATCACCAGCTTTAAAAGCGGGGAATTCTTTCTTACCAGTCAGCTGTTCGTGTACAAAATCTATTGCGTTCATAATCTTCAGTTTTACGGGTCGCAAAGATAAGGGGAAAGTGGAATTAGGAATTGGTAATTGGTCTTTTTTAAAAAGTTATTTCCTTTTTTAATAGTAGCAATGTAGATGAACGGAGCGTCGCAAGGAACTCTTAATCAGGGTCAAATGCTGATAACCTAATTCCAAATCCCTAATTCCCAAATCCTTAATCTCTATCTCGCCACGTTCACCGCTCTTTTCTCTCTTATCACTGTCACTTTTATCTGGCCCGGGAATGTCATTTCGTTCTGAATTTTTTGAGCAATTTCAAAAGAAAGCTTTTCTGAATCCTGGTCTGATACTTTATCTGCTTCAACAATTACCCTTAGCTCACGTCCAGCCTGGATCGCATAAGCTTTTTCGACTCCATTGTAGGTCATCGCCAGGTTTTCAAGGTCCTTGATTCGCTGCAAATATTGTTGCATAATCTCACGACGGGCACCTGGCCTTGCACCACTAATGGCATCACAAGCCTGCACAATTGGGGAGATCACATACTGCATTTCCATTTCATCATGATGGGCACCGATAGCATTTACAATTGCGGGGTTCTCACCATATTTTTCGGCAAGCTTAGCGCCGAGTAATGCGTGGCTCAATTCAGTTTCTTCATCAGGAACTTTACCAATATCATGAAGCAAGCCGGCACGTTTAGCAAGTTTGGAATTCATACCGAGTTCTGCCGCCATGATGCCACAAAGATTTGCAACCTCACGGCTATGCATCAATAAATTTTGACCATAAGAAGAACGGAACCGCATACGGCCAACCATTCTCACAAGTTCTTTATGTAAACCATGAATGCCAAGTTCGATGACGGTTCTTTCACCGATCTCCATTACCTGTTCTTCAATTTGCTTTTTTGTTTTTTCAACTACCTCTTCAATTCTTGCAGGGTGTATGCGGCCATCTGCGACTAATCTTTGCAAACTCAAACGGGCTATTTCACGGCGAAGAGGATCAAATGAAGAAAGAACGATTGCTTCGGGAGTGTCATCAACAATAAGATCAACGCCGGTTGCTGCTTCGATTGCCCGGATATTTCTTCCTTCACGACCAATGATCTGTCCTTTTATTTCATCACTTTCAAGATTGAAAACGGTTATTGAATTTTCAATGGCCTGCTCTGCAGCAGTACGTTGTATTGTTTGAATGATGATCTTTCTTGCTTCTTTATTTGCCTTTTGCTTGGCATCTTCAATTATTTCCTGTTGAATCACTAAGGCTTTTGATTGTGCTTCATGTTTCAGGCTTTCCACCAGTTGTGTTTTGGCTTCTTCTGCGGTAAGACCGGCAATTTTTTCCAAACGACGTATATGTTCTTCCTGGTGTTTTTCCAGTTCTGTACGCTTGATATTTACAAGCTCAATTTGCCGATTGAGATTTTCCTTGATAGTTTCATTTTCTTTTAAATGCTTATCAAGATTCCCTTCTTTTTGGTTTATGGATTGCTCTTTTTGTCTGATACGGTTCTCCGCATCATTGATCTTCTTATTCTTTTCAAAAACCTCTTTTTCATGATTTGATCTCATCTGGACAAAGCGTTCCTTTGCTTCCAGTTCTTTCTCTTTTTTGAAAGTTTCGCCCCTGAGTTCGGCTTCTTTAAGAATACTTTGAGCAAGTACTTCGGCTTCTGCTACCTGTTTTTTTGTGTTTTTGGAGAAAATGAGCCTACCCGCTATAATGCCGAGAATTATCCCAGCAACTCCAATAATGGCAAACAATATATTTTGATCCATGAATGTTTAGTTTGATTGTTTTCACAATGCTTGTTTTTAAAAAATACCTGGCTGGTTCTCAAATGATAATGGTCAGGTAATCAGCGAAGATACAAAACGGCGGGAACCAATGAAATCAATTATAAGGAGTAAAAACCCGGGGACGTGAGTTTTTGATCAGGATTGGAGTTGTCCATCAAGCATTCTTTCTAATAAATTCAGTTTATCAGTAAGATTATCTTTCTCAACATCAGTAGCTGAGCTGGTGTTTTGTTCAGTGGCGTACCAAACCAGCGCCATTGCAACATAATCCTGCATGTCTTTACCGGCAAACATGGTTTTAAATTCAATGATCTTGTCATTGATGGTTTTTACCGTTTTCCGTACTACTTCTTCATCCTTTGCATCCAGTTTAATGCGGTAGCTGCGGTCGGCAATTGTAATTGTGGCAGGTATAAGCTGGTCAGACATAATTGATAATTTATTAATGGATAATTGATAAGGATTTAGTATCTGACGTAATTAAAATGCATTATCAATTATAACCATTATCATTTATCCATTTCTATTCACTTAATAAAGCAATGCAACGGTCAATCTCTTTAATATAAGAATTAATGCGTTTTTCAAATTCTTTCTTATCATTCGGATCCCAATCGCCTGATGTGATCTTTAATACATCCACTTGTTGCTTCAGGTCTTCAATGTTTTGCTGATGAGAAAAGGATTGAGTCCTGTTTTTATCCAATTCCTCTTTCAGTCGCAGGTTTTCCTTTTGCATGGCAGCATATTCCTTCAGCACCTGTTGCAGTTTATCCTGTATCCGCTTTAATTGTTTTTCGACGTCAGTCATAAAAATTATTTCCTGATTTCAGCATTTAATTCTTTTTCAAGCGCCGCCATTATCTTACTCATCCATCCATCGATCTCTTTATCCGTAAGCGTTTTTTCCTGGTCAAGAAAAGTAAAGCTTACTGCGATCGATTTTTTATCAGCGCCAAGCTTTTCACTTTCGAATATATCAAAGAGTTTAACCTCCTGCAATTTGTCCAGCTTTAATTTATTCACCGACTTCTCCACCTCTTCATAAGCAAGTGCTTTTGGCACTACCATGGAGATATCCCTCATCATGGATGGAAACCGGGATAATTCTTTAATTGAAAGCGTTTGCAATAAGGCTAATTTCATCACAGCATCCCAATTAAGCAAGGCAAAGAACACGGGTTGCTTGATACTAAATTGCGCAAGTACTTTTTGGGTTACCTCGCCACATCCTGCAATAACTTCTCCATTTACTTTATAAATAACATGGTCATCAAATTTTGGCACTTCTAATGTATCAATAGAGTCAATATTTACACCCAACAACTTCAAAACTGAATTCAATACTCCTTTTATATAATAGAAATCTGTAGCATTTCCTTTTTGTTTCCAGGTTTGCTCATTCGTACTGCCGCTTAGCACCATACAAACTTGCTCTATTTCCTGGTACTTGCCGGGTCCGCTGGTAAAATATCCTTTACCAAATTCAAAAAGCTTAAGATCGCTGTTCTTATGATTCAAATTTCGGGCAACAACTTCCAGGCTTGTCTCTAATAATGATGGACGAAGAATATTCAACTCAGCGCTAAGGCTATTCATCATTTTTACCATTGACTGCTTTTCTTCTTCGGTAAAATAAGCAGCATTGGTTATGGAGTTGGTCATCATTTCATGAAATCCAAGTCCGACAAAATAATTCGCCACCTTTTCTTTCAAGGTATGGCGCATATAATTTTCTTCAACCGAAGGAGTAATGGTAATAGCAGTGGGGATCTCAATATTATCCAGCCCATCAATTCGTAAGATCTCTTCTACAATATCAGCCGGCAAAGAGATATCAGGTTTGGCGAAAGGAACTGCTACACGTATTTCATCAATTCCGTCTTTTAATATTTCGAAACCTAGATTATTTAAAATATTCTTTACAGTGTCAGGATGATAGTTTTTGCCACTCAGTTTTTTCAGGTAATGATATTTAAGGGAAACCTGTGTTTTGTTTGGCGGATCAGGATATACATCAACAATATCAGATGCAATTTGACCACCACCAAGCTCTTTGATCATAAGAGCAGCACGTTTCAACACTGTAACCGTATTTGATATATCGATATTTTTTTCAAAACGTGTTGCAGCATCTGTTCTCAGGCCATGGCGAAAACTTGTTTTGCGAATATCAATTGGATTGAACCAGGCACTTTCTAAAAAAATGTTCTTTGTTTTATCAGTAACACCTGAATGCAAGCCGCCAAAGACACCGGCAATACATATTCCTTCTTCGGCATCACAGATCATCAGGTCTTCTTTGCTCAATTTTCTTTCTTTTTCATCCAGCGTAACAAACTTTGTTCCTTCAGGTAAATTTTTGACCACAATTTTTTTACCTTTTATTTCATCGGCATCAAAAGCATGAAGCGGCTGACCCGTCTCATGCTGAATGAAATTGGTAATGTCAACTATATTATTGATTGGTCTTAGCCCAATAGATTTTAATTTCTTTTGCAGCCAAACAGGAGATTCTTTTATAGTAACACCTGTAATGCTCACGCCGCTATATCGCTGACATGCTTTTATATTTTCCACCGAAACTGAAATTGGCAATGATTTGTTCTCGATCTTAAAACCATTGCTGGTTGGCAGCTTAGGTTTCAGATCTTTTTTATCATGATGATTAAGATAAGCACAAACATCTTTAGCAACTCCCCAATGACTCATTGCATCCATCCGGTTTGGGGTGATCCCTAATTCATAGATCCAATCTTCATAAGGTTGAAAATATTCTGCTGCATCCAAACCAACTTTTGCATCTTCTTTCAAAACCATAATGCCCGCATGTGATGTGCCTAAACCAACTTCATCTTCGGCGCAGATCATTCCATAGCTTTCTACATTCCTGATCTTTGCTACTTTCATTGTGAGCGGCTCATTATTTATCGGGTAAATAGTTGTTCCCACTTTTGCGACAATAACTTTTTGACCAGCCTCAACATTTGGCGCCCCGCAAACAATTTGCAAAGGCTCGCCATTTCCTACACTAACTTTTGTAAGCGTTAGTTTGTCTGCATTCGGATGTTTTTCGGTGGAAAGAACTTCGCCAATTACAAGCCCTTTTAATCCGCCTTTTACTTCTTCAAATTTTTCAAAACTTTCCACTTCCAATCCGATAGAAGTGAGAATACGAGCCAATCTTTCCGGATCGACCGTAACAGGTAAATATTCACTCAGCCATTTATAGGAGATAGTCATGTATTCAATTTCATTTCTGGTGCGGACAAAGATAATTGATTGAAGTCACAAGAAATTTTACACGATTGGGTATAATTTTTATGTAATTGCCAAAATATTTTTTTTAAATTACAGATGGTGTTTATAAGAACCGATGTGGAAAAGCTTGTGAAGTATTCGTTAGGAAAGAAAAGTTTTTTTTGTCTGCATTTGGCTTTTATATTCGCTGTCTGACTGAGGGATAACGTTTCGAACCAAAACAACTAATTCAGTGAAATAAGGCTGGAAAAACTAACCCAAAAGTCATTGGTGTGAAATCAATGGTTTAAATTTTTATCGCCCTAATTCAACAATGGAACTTACTAACCTCAACAAGGACCGCAAGCAAAGAAGAAAGACAACATCCGACCTAAGCACTATGGTTTATGGTAAAGTACCACCACAGGCAAAAGATCTGGAAGAAGCAGTTCTCGGTGCCATCATGCTGGAAAAAAGTGCATTTGATGCTGTCATTGAAATTTTAAAGCCCGAATGTTTTTATGTGGATGCACACCAGCGCATCTATCAGAGCCATGCAAGGGCTGGCGCAAAAGAACAAGCCTATCGATATTCTTACGTGGTGGAAGAATTGAAAATTCCGTGAAGAACTGGATATGGTAGGTGGGCCTTATTATGTTACCAAACTTACCAATGCAGTTGTTTCTTCTGCCAATATTGAAGCACATGCAAGGATCATTCTTCAAAAATTTA
The DNA here is from genome assembly GCA_963746915.1 of uncultured Bacteroidota bacterium. GTDB lineage: Bacteria > Bacteroidota > Bacteroidia > Chitinophagales > Chitinophagaceae > VBAS01. The sequence continues at coordinate 281,669 of CAVVDD010000002.1, forward strand.
TTCAACGGGAACTGATACGCATCAGCGGAGAAATTATCGGTGATGCTTATGAAGATTCAACAGATGTTTTTGATCTGCTGGATGATGCGGAAAGCAAATTGTTTGAAATCACCAATAATCACCTTCGCAAAAATTTTGATACGATCGATTCTGTATTGGTAAAAACCATTCAGCGTATTGAGGACCTTCGTCATAAAAATGAAGATATGACCGGTGTGCCAAGTGGATTCCCTTCTCTGGACAGAATTACTTATGGCTGGCAGAATACCGACCTGATCATTCTGGCTGCAAGACCTTCTGTTGGTAAAACAGCATTTGCATTGAACCTTGCCAGAAATGCTGCATTGCATCCAAGCAAACCAACACCGGTGGCTTTCTTTTCTTTGGAGATGAGTGCAGGCCAGTTGGTGCAACGTATTCTTGCTGCTGAAAGTGAAATATGGCTGGAAAAAATTGCCCGTGGTAAATTGGAAGAACATGAAATGAAACAATTGTATGCAAGAGGTATTCAGCGTTTGGCACAAGCGCCTATATTTATTGATGATACACCTGCATTGAATATTTTTGAATTAAGGGCAAAATGCCGTCGTTTAAAAAATAAACATAATATCGGGTTAATCATTGATCGACTACCTGCAGTTGATGAGTGGAACAAGTGATAACCGGAATGCAACCGTGAACAGGAGATCAGTAATATTTCAAGAAACCTGAAAGCATTGGCAAAGGAATTAAATGTCCCGATCATTGCGCTTTCACAGTTAAGTCGTGAGGTTGAGAAAAGAAAAGAAGGGACAAAAATGCCGCAATTGAGTGACCTGCGTGAATCAGGAGCTATTGAACAGGATGCTGATATGGTTATGTTCCTTTATCGTCCGGAATATTATGATATCACCGCCAATGAAATGGGCGAAAGCAATAAAGGCGAAACTCATCGTAAGTATTGCCAAGCACCGTAATGGTGCATTGGATACATTAAACTGAAAGCACTTTTGCATATCCAGAAATTTGTAGAAGATGATGGAAGTGGAATGGGCGGACTGGGTTACCACAGGAAGCTGGAAACCTGTGCCTGATGATGGCACGGAAGTGGAGATGCAAAGTTATTTATTCAAACAGGCAGCAAGATGAATGATCTTCCGTATAATGAAGATGATGAAACACCATTCTGACCTGTTTGCCGAAGCTTTAGCGAAGGCGAATTTTAGATTGCAGATTTAAGATTTTAGATTTGTCCGGAAGTTCTCCGGACTTTTTATTTTAACCAATGACACTGCCTTTTTTTTATATCAGTGAATATGATTCTTCTCAGAAGGAAATTGTGTTGGATGAAGACACATCACAGCATATGGTGCAGGTGTTACGGATGAAAGAAGGAGAGAAGCTGAATCTAACAGATGGGAAAGGAAATTTGATAACTGCTGAAGTTATTGATGCACATAAAAAACATTGTTCTGTAAAAATACAAGCCACAAGCCATGAGCTACGAGCTGCGAGACAAATTACCATCGCAATCTCTTTATTAAAGAACACCAGCCGTTTCGAATGGTTTTTGGAAAAAGCAACGGAGATCGGTGTTAGTCGAGATCATTCCGCTGATCTGTGAAAGAACAGAAAAGCAAAAATTTCGTTTTGATAGAATGAAAGGAATTTGTATCAGTGCAATGTTGCAATCTCAACAAACATGGTTACCTGTACTGCACGAGCCAAAACAGTTTAGCCATTTAGCAATTGAGCAATTTGACAATCAGCAGAAGTTCATTGCACACTGTGAAGAATCAGGTCAGAAAAACAATCTTTCAATTTTTCAACCGTTCAATCATTCAACCATTCTTATCGGTCCCGAAGGTGATTTTACCAAAGAAGAAATTGAACTTGCTTTGCAAAATAATTTTATACCCGTATCACTTGGAGAAACAAGACTTCGAACAGAAACTGCCGGCATAGTGGCAGCTACTTTACTTTGCCATATCTGATAAATTCTCTTCTTCTTTTCTTAAAAGTGGTTCATTCAATTGTACCACATGAGCTCTTTTCTTAGCAGCACGGCTCCGCATGGTCATGTTCAGCATTTCTACACCAAATGAAAAGGCCATGCCGAAATAAATATAATTTTTCAGATGAAGATTTTCTGCCTGTTCATGATCCCATCCTTCAATGACCAAACTTAAACCGATCATCACCAAAAATGAAAGGGCCAGCATTTTTACGGTAGGATGTTTATGTACAAAAGCTGGAAATTGAAGGACTGAATAAAAACATTACGATCATGGCAATCACCACAGCGGCGATCATGATCTCTACATGTTTGGCAGTGCCCCCGGCGGTTATGATACTGTCAAAGGAAAACACTGCATCAATCAGCATTATTTGTACAATAGCTTGTGCAAAAGAAATTCCTTTTTGTTTTTGTGATTCAACATTCGGGTCTTCTCCTTCCAGCTTGTCATGAATTTCTTTTACTGATTTATAAATAAGAAATAAACCACCCAACAACATGACTATACTTGCCAGGTCAAATCCTTTACCAAACCATCCTTCAGGAATAATATATTTTCCTCTTTGTGATAGCAACCAACCTAACCCCATCAGCAATAAACTTCTTGAAATTATTCCAGTGATCATCCAGAAACGTCTTGCTCTTTTTGCTGATCTCTTTTCATTAAGCCTGTTCATGATGATGCTGACGAAAATCACATTGTCAATTCCCAATACAACTTCAAGAATTACGAGTATAAAAAAACTGATAATACTTTCACTAGTAAATAAATGTTCCATGCTTTGAATTATTAATTAATATTAATAATTATTAATTTTTAATGAGATGTTTACAAATATTCTTTACAATTCCCGGTCCTTCATAAATAAATCCTGTCCAAACCTGCACCAATGATGCACCTGCATCTAATTTTTCTTTTGCATCTGCGCCTGTAAAAATACCACCACTTGCAATAATGGGGATCTCGCCATTTGTTTTTTCATAAATATATTTTACAATTTCGGTTGATCTTTTTTGTAAAGGTTTTCCGCTTAAACCCCCGGCTCCAATGCGTCCCGATCCTAAGATCATGCTCGCAGTCCTTCACGATCTGATAGTTGTGTTTGTAGCAACAAGACCATCTAATTTTATTTCCATTGCAAGATCAATTACATCATCCAATTGTTCTTGTGTAAGATCAGGTGCAATTTTTAATAAGATCGGTTTGGCAACTGCTTTACCATTATTGATCATTTGCAAATGCGTGAGGATTTTTCTCAATGATTCTTTTTCCTGCAATTCCCTTAAGCCGGGTGTATTCGGAGAACTTACATTCACGACAAAATAATCAACATAGTGATGCAGTTCTTTAAAACAAATTTCATAATCCTTCCAGGCATCTTCATTAGGAGTGATTTTGTTTTTACCGATATTGCCACCGATGATAAGTCGTTGAGTCTGTCGACTGTGGACTGTTGACTATGGACTGCTGACTGCCACTGACGAAGTCTTTCTGCAATCACCTTCACTCCATCATTATTAAATCCCATTCGGTTGATAAGTGCTTTGTCTTTTGGTAAACGAAATAGTCTTGGTTTATCATTGCCTGCCTGTGGCAATGGCGTTACTGTTCCTATTTCTACGAAACCAAAACCAAGTGTTTCCAATTCTCTTAGATACTTTGCATTTTTGTCAAAGCCGGCACCGAGACCAACGGGGTTTTTAAATTGCAGATTGTAAGATTTCGGATTGCAGATTTTCATTTGCGTGTGGCGAGAAGCTTGAAGCGAGAAGCTTCCTTATAAAACCAATGCTGCACAAAAGCTTCAGGCAATTCATTGAAAAATAATGAACCCATTCTGTTGGAAAAAGAAACAATATTGAACGCAGAATTTTATACATACAATCGCTGCGAAGATAAGCCCCGAATTTTTAGGGGATATAGCAAATACTTTAACTTTGGCTACTGAAGGTTGCATAAACAACTTTTCGTAAATTTGGTATGTAAAGCTGAAAAGAATTACCGAACGTACAAGTGAGTGACCCTTCACTTTACGTCTCTGGGTAAACTGCGACGCAATTGCTCAAAGAAGAAGTGAACGATGAACGGAGCGTCGCAACAGTAGTTTAATAGTAGCAATGAAGTTGACTAAATAAAATATTTCTTCATCTTCCCTACTCCCCTTTAGGGGCTGGGGGTAAATCATTCTTTATGCAGGAAGCATATATAGTAGCCGGATACAGAACCGCAGTTGGTAAAGCAAAACGTGGTGGATTTCGTTTTTACCGCCCGGATGACCTGGCGGTAGATGTAATAAAAGGATTGATGGCAACTGTGCCGCAATTGGAAGCTAAAAGAGTAGATGATGTAATTGTCGGCAATGCAGTGCCAGAAGCTGAGCAGGGTTTACAGTTTGGTCGCATCATTTCTGCAAGAGCATTCGGTATTGATGTGCCGGGTGTAACGGTGAATCGTTATTGCGCATCGGGATTGGAAACAATTGCGATCGCTACTGCGAAAATAAGAATGGGAATGGCGGATTGTATTATTGCCGGTGGTACGGAAAGTATGAGCCTGGTACCGACAGCAGGTTGGAAAACTGTTCCTGCTTATTCAATTGCTAAAGACGAACCGGATTATTATTTAAGCATGGGATTAACTGCAGAAGCAGTAGCAAAAGAATTTAATGTAAGTCGCGAAGCACAGGATGAATTTTCTTATAACTCTCATCAGAAAGGCGATCAATGCAATTAAGAACGGATATTTTAAGAATGGGATACTTCCAATTCAATGTGAAGAAGTTTATTTGGATGAAAAAGGAAAAAAACAAAAAAGAAATTATACAGTAGATACAGATGAAGGTCCAAGTGCCGATACCTCAATTGAAGCATTAGCAAAATTAAAACCTGCTTTTGCAGCGAATGGTTGTGTGACTGCCGGTAATTCATCACAAACAAGCGATGGAGCTGCATTTGTAATTGTGATGGGAGAGAAGATGATGAATGAACTTGGATTAAAACCAATCGGAAGATTGGTTGGCTCTGCAGTTGCAGGTGTTCATCCTCGCATTATGGGTATTGGGCCAGTAGCTGCTATTCCAAAAGTGTTGAAACAAACAGGAATGAATCTTTCACAAATTGATCTGATAGAATTGAATGAAGCTTTTGCATCGCAATCGATCGCTGTTATTCGGGAAGCGGGTCTTGATCCTTCTAAAGTAAATATAAATGGCGGGGCAATTGCACTTGGCCATCCGCTGGGTTGTACTGGTTGTAAACTCACTATTCAGAATTTGAATGATATGAAACGGCTGAATAAAAAATATGGAATGGTGACAGCCTGTGTAGGTGGCGGCCAGGGTATAGCAGGGATAATTGAAAATATTAATTAGGTAGCCGGCTGCATTACTACTATAAAGCTAAAGTTGCGACGCTCCTTTCATCGTACGTAACGCTATTCAGCAATTTTTAAAATTATAATAGACTATTTCATTTGGAGTAAAATCCAGTACAGAATAAATTGATAGTTAGCGTAAATTTATACAAGGAGATAATTTCCAACACAACTATAAGGCCGCTGTTAACGATAATCAATTTTGCATATCTATTTTTATAACATTGAAAAGGCAAACAATATCTATTAATTTTTAAAAGAAAAATTATGAAAGCAAAATCATCTGTAACTCTCTTAGCTTCATTAGTGGCAATTACATTCATATTTACACAATGTCAAAAAGGCGATATCGGTCCTGCTGGCCCCGCTGGTCCAACCGGTCCTGCTGGCCCCGCTGGTTCTACTGGCGCTAAAGGTGATACGGGAACTGCGAATGTTATCTATTCTCCATGGTTAGATGTTACTTATACTGCTGAAATTGATCCCAACAATGGCGATACCCTCGATTTTGTTGCACATATCACGGCTAATAAACTCACACAGACTATCATCGACAGAGGTGAAATAAAAGTGTATATGAATTGGGGAACACAAACCAATCCCGATGTTGCTCCATTGCCAATACTTGATGTATTTTTTACAGGGCTCATCATAAACCCTGAATTTTTGTTGCAGAAAATAGACCTTTATGCCAATTTTAATGCGAGCACCTTTACGCAGTCAGGTCAAAAATATTTGCAATACCGGTATATTTTAATACCTGGATCAGTACCTAGCGGCCGCCTGGCGCATACTGTTGATTGGAATAATTACAACGAAGTGAAAGCTTATCTCGGGTTGACGGATTGACAGGCACTTTGAGAAATACCTCTTAGCGGCGTTGATCATATTCGGTGATTTTTGTTTTAAAACAATTGGTTTAAACTGTTGTTAGTGTTTACTTCATGTGTTGGCGTTGGCCAGGGTATTGTGCGGGTATTATTGAGAACCTGTGGTTTCGGTTTTTAACTTCAGAAGAAGTCTATGTAGTTTTACTATCTGATACCGGGAAAAGAAATTGCATTTCATTTAGACTTCCTTAAACCATTTTATAACTTTAAAGTCAACATTGGCTACAGCCAACCAAAACCCTTTTATGGATAGAAGAGAATTTGTATCTGCAAGGAAGAAGACTGTTCCAGTCAAAACTGAGGAAGCAAAAGAAACTGCCCGAACTTTTTCCGGTCTTACTCCCTACAATGGTCCCTGGACTTCAAATGAAGTGATCCATCTTCTTAAAAGAACAATGTTTGGATCAACGCCTGATGACATTAATTTCTTTCTTGGGCTTGGTATGAATCAATCGGTCGACACATTATTAACAGTGCCGGCAACTCCACCTGCACCTCCCGTAAAAAATTATAATAACAATAATATTCCAACAACTGATCCCGATTATAATATAGCGATGGGACAAACATGGGTTACTATCAACACCACTGATGCAGACGGACAAAGAAGAAACTCATTAAAAGCATGGTGGATGGGATTGATGATAAACCAGGACAGAAATATCAGTGAAAAAATGACCCTTTTCTGGGCTAATCATTTTTCTATCGAGACAAATGATCTTGGGCGAATGATCTGGGCCTATAATAATAATGTTCTTTGCCGGAAGAATGCTCTTGGAAATTTTAAACAGTTTGTAAGAGATATAACGCTGGATGTCGCAATGCTTCGGTACCTGAATGGGTACTTAAATGTCAGCTCGGCCCCGGATGAGAACTATGGTCGTGAATTACAGGAATTATTTACACTGGGAAAAGAAAATAACCCGAACTATACTGAAGACGATGTAAAAAAAGCAGCAAGAGTTTTAACCGGCTGGAAAATAAATGCAAATACAAATACTTATAGTTTCAATTCGGGACAGCATGATACAACTGGTAAGCAATTCTCTTCATTTTATAATAGTACCATAATTACCGGAAGAAGTGGCGCAACAGCCGGTGATCTTGAACTCACTGATCTTATTAATATGATCTTTTCAAAGAGCACAGAGGTATCGAGGTTCATTGTAAAAAAATTATATCGCTATTTTGTTTATTATAAAATTGATGCCGCCACTGAAGCAAATGTCATCAATCCTTTAGCGCAAATACTTGTTTCGAATAATTGGGAAATAAAACCTGTTCTTTCTGCATTATTTAAGAGCGAACATTTCTTTGATATAGTGAACCAGGGATGTTATATAAAATCGCCCGGTTGACCTGGTGGTTTCTGTATGCAGGGAATTCGGAATTGTATTTCCGGATGCTTCGGACTATGTAAATGCTTATAACATGTGGGGCTTTATGCAAGGCTATGCTGCATTGTTGCAGCAGAATATTGGCGATCCTCCGAATGTAGCAGGATGGGCAGCCTTTTACCAGGCGCCACAGTTTCATGAAATATGGATCAATGCAGATACTTATCCAAGGCGAAATCTTTTTACTGATACAATGATCGGCCCGGGCTATTCAAGAAGTGGAAAAAAAATAGTGATCGATCCTGTTGCTTTCACAAAAAAACTTTCCAACCCATCTGATCCGAATATTTTGATGAATGATGCCTTAAGAATTTTATTTCGCATCGATCTTTCTGCAGCATCAAAGACAGCATTGAAAAATCAAATTCTTTTAAGTAACCAGGCACAGGATTATTACTGGACAAATGCATGGACTGCATATATCAATAATCCAATTACAGCTAATTACCAGGTAGTGTACACACGGTTGAGAGACCTGTATAAATATTTGATGGACCTCGCCGAATATCAATTGTGTTAAACGAAAACTAACTGAAATGAAAAGAAGAGATTTTTTAAGATATACTGTTCCCGCTGCCGCTGCTACAACCATGATCGGAAGTATCCCGATCCGTACCATGGGAATGGAATCCCCGTTGATCCGTGCATTGATGGATAATCCTCCTACAGATACAGATCATGTGCTGGTGCTTGTACAAATGAATGGAGGCAATGACGGATTAAATATGGTGATCCCGATCGATACTTATTCGAATTACATGGCGGCAAGAAGTAATGTAGCTATTCCGCAAAATAAAATTTTGACACTTGCAGGAAATTCAAAAACAGGTTTGCATCCATCAATGACGGGCATTCAAACATTATTTAATGAAGGCAAAGCTGCACGTTGTACAGGCAGTTGGTTATCCTAACCCAGACTTCTCACATTTCCGTGCTACGGATATCTGGATGAGTGCTTCCGATTCAAATCAATATGTAAACAGCGGATGGATGGGTCGTTATCTTGACAATGAATATCCCGGTTTTCCGAATGGTTATCCGAATAGTTCAATGACTGATCCGTTGGGAATACAGATCGGTTCTGTTACTTCACTTACATTCCAGGGTCCGCAGGTAAGTATGGGGATGAGTATCTCTGATCCTGTAAATTTTTATAATCTCATTAATGGTGTGCAGGATACTGCGCCAAATTCACAAGCGGGTTATGAACTTACTTATATAAGAACAGTAGCAAGACAAACACAACAATATTCTGATGTGATAAAAACGGCTGCGTTGAATGTAACGGGCCAATCAACTTATCCAACTAATAATTCATTGGCGGATCAGCTAAAAATAGTTGCCCGTTTAGTAAAAGGAGGATTGAGAACAAGAGTATATATGGTAAGCATCGGTGGGTTTGATACACATTCCACCCAGGTGAACCAAACAGATACAACAACAGGTGCACATGCAAACCTGATGAAACAATTATCTGATGCCATCAAAGCTTTTATGGATGACCTGAAATTTCTTGGCGTGCAAAAAAGAGTTTATGGAATGACCTTTTCAGAATTTGGCAGAAGAATAAAATCCAATTCAAGTTTGGGTACTGATCATGGCGCTGCGGCTCCCGTAATTTTATTTGGTGAATATGTAGCCGGCGGAGTATTAGGCAACAGCCCAACAATTCCTGCGAACGCAAATGTGAATGATAATGTGCCAATGCAATATGATTTCAGAAGCATTTATGCATCCATACTTTCCAACTGGTTCTGTGTTGATAATACAACCTTGCAGACTGTAATGCTCAAAAATTTCCAAAACCTGCCGATCGTAAAAGCAAATTCCTGCAATTCAACTACACCTGTTCTGCAGGATAAATTGCTTATTAAAAATTATCCCAATCCATTTACAGGTTCTACAACAATTACATTTAAAACAGATGGAGGCCATACTTCCATTATGATCATTGATACATTAGGAAGAATGATCAGGACACTTGTTGACCAGGACTACACGGCTCCGGGGGAATACTCTGTTACGTTCAATGCAGAGAAATTTGCAGCCGGTGTATATTATGCAAGACTTCAAAATGGGGCTACCCAACAGGTAAGAGCAATGCTGAAAGTGAGGTAATATTTGAAGCAAAAGTAGAGCCCTGTTGCAATTGGGGTTGCAATTTTTTTTAAGGCAACATGGTTGCAAAAACTATTTAGTCATACTTTTGTAGCAGTGCTTTTTAAGAACAGATATATTCATAAATGTATTTCGGCAATATTGCTTGTCATATTGTTGCTTATTCACAGCATTAAGCTTCTTCACACACATCCAGGTAATAATTCTTTTTCAAATCATATTTGCAGTGGTAATTGCTTTGAAAAAAATGATGACTCCGATCTCCCAAGATCTTCTTCAGATTGCGGTATATGCAATTACCAGGTAACTAAGGATGCAGATGATCTTGTTTATCCTGAATTTTGCAACCCCATTATTGAACAAACCGACCTGGTAGCAAAATCAATTTCATTTCATAAATTTTCTCATCCCTCTGCTTTAGAAAACCGCGGACCTCCCGCCCATATGTTGTAAGAATTTTTCTTACCAGTCCAGAACAAATCAAATATTTCATTTGACACATTGCTCTTTTTGAGCTTTTCATTTTATTAATCATGAACTATATAAGGTTATCAAAATATTTTGTAACCGTCTTTTTATTTCTTGTTTTAGTAGCAATCAATAATGTTTGCCTGTCGCAGGTTGTTGCTGACAGTACCTCAAAGGATTCATTGTTACTAAAACAGGTAGAGGAGCAAATGAAAACCACCCCTCCGCCGGTTACACAACCAACAAGATCAAGTCTTTCATTTAATCCTGACATAGGAGTTATCGGCGATTTTCGCGGATCATATATTAGTAAAGGGCAGAAAAATTTTGATCTTTATTTAAATGAAACGGAGGTTTCATTGCAGGCAACGGTAGATCCTTATGCCCGTGCTGATTTCTTTCTCTCTTTTGGCAGAGATCCAGAAACGGGTAAATATGGAGTAGAAGTGGAAGAAGGTTATTTAACGACATTATCATTACCTGCAAGGTTACAATTGAAAGTGGGAAAATTCCGAAGTGCAATTGGAAGAGTGAATACGGTGCATCCTCATGCTCTTCCTTTTATTGATATGCCAAATGCCTATGTAAATTATTTTGGCGAAGAAGGATTGAAAGATGAAGGAGTATCAGTAAGCTGGCTTTTACCAACAAAACTTTTTACCAGGAATTACTTTTCCAGGTAACATCAGGATATTCGGAAGCACCGGCGTTTGCAAGAAGCGAAGGCAACCGCTTGTTATACGTAGGTCATCTTAAGAATTTTTTTACGCTTAATGATGATAACACACTTGAAGTTGGATTAACTGGTATTTCAGGTCCAAATGATTCAGCAAGAGTTACCAATATGGGTGTAATTGATCTTACATATAAATGGAAACCGGTAAAGCTGAACACCTATCATTCACTTACCTGGCAAAGTGAATTTTATTTTAATCATGCAGATCTTACGGATAACTATTCCATGAGTTCATTCGGCATGTATTCTTTTATTCAATACCAGTTAGCAAAACGATGGTTCTTAACCGGCCGTTATGACTATGCACAAAAGCCATTTGATAAAACTCTTAAAGAAAATGCATTTTCACTGACGGCTGGTTGGTATGCAACCGAATTTTCAAAACTTGAATTTGAAACAAAAACAACGGATGACAACATAGATAAAAGATTTTACCAGGCCTGGTTGCGCTGGATATTTGTAATTGGTGCACATGGAGCACATCAGTATTAAAAATTTTATATAAACAATCATGAAAAAAATATCAATTCTTAGTTTGTTCCTTTTCTGTATTTCCTTTTTTTCTTTTGCAGATACGATCAAAATTGTGACAACCACTACTGATACAAAAAGTATCGCCGAATTAATTGGGGGAAATAAAGTTTCAGTTACTTCAATAGCTACAGGGTATCAGAATCCGCATTTTGTAGATCCTAAACCGAGTTATATAATCAGTTTAACCAAGGCCGATCTTTTTGTAACGGTTGGTCTTGATCTTGAAACTGGTTGGTCGCCGCAATTACTTTCCAGTTCCCGCAATACAAAAATTCAAAAAGGGTCGGCAGGTTATGTTGATGCATCGGAAGGAGTAAATCTATTGCAGGTTCCCACTGCAGCTAACAGGGCAGAAGGAGATATTCATATTTATGGTAATCCCCATTATTGGCTCGATCCTTTGAATGGAAAAATAATTGCAAGAAATATTGCGAATGGATTAGAAAGAGTTGATCCATCTAATAAATCTTTTTATGAAGCAAACCTGGTAGCATTTAATAATAAAATTGATTTAAAACTAAAAGAATGGCAAGGCAAGATGGCAGCCTACAAAGGTTCAAAGATCATTGCTTATCATAATGAGTGGGTTTATTTTGAAACAAGGTTTGGTTTACAGATCGTAGATTTTATGGAACCTAAACCCGGCATACCGCCAACGCCTTCACAATTAGTGAAAGTGATCAAAGAAGTAACAGCGAATAAAATAAAAGTGATCATTTCATCGCCTTATTTTACAACTTCATCATCTGATGTGGTGGCAAAGCAAACAGGAGTAAAGGAATTAACGCTGGCAACATCTGTTGGGGCCTTTGATCCAGTAAAAGATTATTTTGGCTTGTTTGATTATAATATTGATCAATTAATAACAGTACTTAAATAAAAATAAAATAGATATTATGTTTGATATGTTTCAATTACCATTTATGGTGCAGGCATTTGTTGCCGCCGCTATTACAGGTGTATTATTGTCTTATATGGGTGTGCATGTTGTTGGCAGGGGAATTGTTTTTGTTGACCTGGCCCTTGGGCAAATATCATCATTAGGGGTTGCTTTTGCTGCTTTCATTGGTACTGGCGTTACTTCCATTCCGCTGATATTTACTTTGGTTGGTGCAATTTTAATGTCCTTTATCAGCATTCGTGATAAAAGACTAAAACAGGAAGCGATCATTGGTATCTTATATGCCTTTGCATCTGCGCTAACTGTTTTACTTATTTCAAAAACACCTCATGGTGATTCAGATATACAGGAAGTGCTTTTCGGAAATATTTTATCAACAAGCTGGGAACAGATAAAACTGATCGGAATAATTTTCGGCGGAATAGCCTTGTTGCAACTGGTTTTTTTCAAGAAATTCTCTTCACTGACAAAAGCATTTGAAAACGGAGATTCAAGTGTAGGAATATTCAATATCTGGAATTTTCTTTTTTATATTTCAATTGGCCTTGCCATTGTATTTGCTGTAAAAATTAATGGTGTAATACCTGTTTTCTCTTTCCTGATCATTCCTGCCGTGTCAGCTATTATGATCTCTAAAAATAATACGATAGTTTTTATTATTGCCATCATAATAAGTCTGCTTGGCAGTTTCTTTGGTCTTGATTTTTCCTTTCATTATGATTTTCCAGCGGGATCATCGATCGTTGCAGTCCTTGGTGGGATCTTTATTTTAGCGTCTATAATAAAACTCGTAAAAGGATTTCTAACTAAGACCGCTTAACAAACGTTTTATATAAGGTAATAGGGTTGTTTATCTCCAGAGTCTCTATTATTACTAAGGTTAATGCGATCACGATTATTTGACCTTATTACCTTAGTAGGGAGAATCAAATCTATTTAACCTTATTACCTTATTTAAATATTAGACTTTAAATAGTTGAGATAATTAGTGCACAATAGCGAACAGAACCCCGAAGAGTGCGACGCAACAGAAGTCTAATAGTGGTAATTAAGCCGGGCTAATAAAAATTTTACCTGATTTAAAGAAAGCAGCATTAATTTTAAGTATGGAACTTACGTTCAATACGCCGGCATTGTTGTTTCCTGCTATTAGTTTGTTGTTGCTGGCATATACAAACCGTTTTCTTGCATTAGCCAACCTTGTAAGACGTTTGCACGATGAGTATAAAAGAGGAGAGAAGAGCAATGCTATGATCTATCAAATACAAAGTTTGAGGCGGAGATTAATACTGGTAAGATATATGCAGGGACTAGGTGTTTTTAGCTTTGTTTGCTGTGTGATCACAATGTATAGTATCTATAGTGACTGGCAGAGTATTGCGAAATATATTTTTGCTGTGAGTTTACTTAGCCTGCTTACTTCGCTGATCATCTCACTGATCGAGATAACACAAAGTACAAAGGCCATTGAAGTTGAGCTGAGTGATATTGAGGAACTGGAAAAGTCAAACTTCTTTACTGGTCTTTGGAAGGGGAAAGAAGAAGATAAGGGATAGTGTGATCTTTAAAGTTTGTTGATGATCTTCAACACGGACTCCCAGCTTCCTCCATTATAAACTTCCGGCAAACCTGCTGACTTTAATATATTTTTTGCTGTATTGCTGCGCATACCAGATTCGCAACAAACAATGACTGGCTTTTTCATTGACCTTATTCTTTCTATACTTGCGGAGATCCTGTCGACCGGGATATTAATGGAACGGGGAATTCTTCCATTGTCATATTCATGCGGCGTTCTTACATCAATAATGACAGCACCTTTTTTTATCGCTTCTTTAATATTGTTTTTTCCAAATAAAAAACCAAACATGACTTCTGATTTACCTGATTAAGCTGCAGTTAATTTTTTTCTTTCGCCAATTTGCTGGCGCCACATGGCATAATACAATCCTTTTTCTTCTAATAGTTTTTCATGATTACCCGTTTCCACTACTTCTCCTTTTTCCAATACATAAATTCTATCGGCATGCATGATAGTGGAAAGACGATGGGCGATCAAAATCGTTACCTGGTTGCCCTGTTGTGATATATCACGGATAGTATCTGTGATCTCTTCTTCGGTCAATGAATCCAACGCAGAAGTTGCTTCATCAAATAACAGGAGTTTTGGCTTTCTTAATAAAGCCCTTGCAATAGATAAGCGTTGTTTCTCACCGCCTGATAATTTTAATCCGCCTTCGCCGATCATTGTGTCAAGTCCTTTTTCTGCACGGGATAATAGATTCTGGCAGGCAGCTTTGTTTAGTGCATCCGTCACTTCTTCTTCTGTTGCCGATGGATTTACAAATAATAAGTTTTCTTTAATAGTGCCGCTAAATAAATTGGTGTCCTGCGTCACAAAACCGATCTGGTTACGCAGATCATCAAACCGTAATTCTGTTTCGTCCAAACCATTGTATAAAATTTTTCCTTCTTGCGGCCGGTAAAGCCCAACTAATAATTTCATCAAAGTAGATTTACCGCTTCCGCTTGGTCCTACAAAGGCAATCGTTTCACCTGTTCGCACATCAAAGCTTATATTATTGATGGCTTTTTGCGAAGCAGTCTGGTGTTTGAATGCAACATTCTTAAATGAAAGTGTTTTGATATTGCCCAAATGTTTTGGATGGTCAGGATCTTTTTCGGGTTCTTTTTTCATCAGTGTATCGAAATTATTCAGCGATGCTTCGGCTTCCCGGTAAGAAAGAAGGATATTGCCGATCTCCTGCAAAGGACCAAATATAAAGAACGAAAATATCTGCATAGTAACTAATTGCCCTGCATCCATCTCATCTTTAAAAATTAACCACATTAAAATAAAAAGAATTACCTGTCGAAGCGTATTTACCATTGTTCCCTGGATAAAACTGATGCTTCTTACACGTTTTACTTTTGTTAATTCAAGGCCAAGAATTTTATACGTATTCTTATTTAATCTTTCCACTTCCTGCCGGGTAAGGCCAAGGCTTTTTACGAGTTCTATATTGCGTAACGATTCGGTGGTGGAGCCGGCTAATGCCGTAGTTTGTCCAACAATATTTTTTTGAATGATCTTTATTTTTTTGCTGAGAATGTTTGTAATAAAAGTCAGCACTAATATACCGGCAAGATAGGCTACAGGAATACTCCAGTGAATAAATAAAGCGGCGTAGACAAAAACGAAAATAACCCCGACAATAACCCCGAATAAAATATTTATGAAGTTGATCATGAATTTTTCCACATCAGCCCTTACTTTGGTCAATACAGAAAGTGTTTCACCGCTTCGTTGATCTTCAAATTGCTGGTAAGGTAATTTCATCGCATGTTGTAAGCCGTCTGTAAAAACTTTTGCACCGAATTTCTGAATAACAACATTCAGGAAATAATCCTGGAAATTTTTTGCGATCCGGCTTACCATAGCCACCGTAATGGAAGCAAGCAGCAACCATACCATACCATAAAGGAATTTTGTTCTTTCAACTACTTCTACAACTCCATTCTTGTTGATCTTTGGTATTTTTTCAGTTATTGTCGCTTTTGCAAAAAGGAAATCATGCCATTTAGAAAAATGCGGATCGGTATGATAAGTTGCCAGGTTGATCAAACGTCCTAAAATGATAGGGTCAATCAATGAAAAGCCAATATTAACAGCCGCCAATATCAGTACGAGTATAACAAGCCATTTGTGGGGCTTCAGGTAGTGAAGAAGGATTTTCATGTATAAGTTTCAAAAATTAGTCAACGAATATACGAATCTATAAAAGTTCTATGTTTTTGATATGAGGAAATGTGGCCTGTTAACGATCAGTTACCGGTTAATGATTCTATTTTCCCTTTAAAAGCAGAAAGTTGGTTAAAAAGTTTTGGATGTGATATATAACCTTTTATCTGGTTTGTGCAGATCATGTACGATAAAAGATTATCAGGATTAAACCTAACAGGTTGTTGATGCTGCAACAATTTTTTTGCCCCTTCCAAAGTTACACTGTAAGCATGTGTACAATCATGAAATCCCGCAATAGAAATATGTTTGGTAAAATTTCGGGGATAATAATTGGAATAGATCTTCCTGTTTAATTTTAACTGGGCATGCCGGGGAAAGATCTTGTAAATTGTTTGCTTGACCTTTTGCTTCCAACCGAATTGTTCGTTTTTTTCATATCCAAGATAAAACAGCTCCCAGTCACCAGGCAACTCCTCTATTATTTCCGAAAAGTATTTCAGATCAGTAACGATCGGCACTACATCATCTTCCAATATCAATGTTTTTTTGTATCCATTTCGAATGATGTCCTTATAAATGCCTACATGCCCAAGTGAACAGCATAACATTCCCAGGCTTATTTCCCCGGGACTTTTATAAAAAAGGTGATACTGATCGCTGCTATACAATCCCAGATCCTTTATTTTTTCCAAAGAGGTTTCTTCTTTATCCAAGCCCCAGAAAAATTCGAAATCTAACCCTTTCAGAACATCATTGATATAATTTTTTCTTTCGGAACTACGATGCAACGAAAGAACATATATCTTATCATAATAATCATTAAGTAGCCGGAAGTATTCTTGCATTATGTAGTATTACTGTAAAGTTAAATGGAGGACTCCAGATAATGATTTCCTTCTTTTGTCAGCGGACTGTACGGGAAATAATATATATGATCGTAATAATTGTTTAATATTTCCCAATAAGATCTCATTCATTCTTCATTTCATTTGATAATATGCCTGCGAGGTTCAAAAAATATTCCACCGGATGTTCTGGATATTTTTGTTTGAATATTTTGAAGGATTCTTTTCCCATTTCTTCCAATTTGTTTCGCTGTTGCCATGCATTTTCCAGTACCCGGTCTATTTCTTCAATACAAATCTTTTTCGCTATCCATCCATTTACTCCTTCACTGATCCACAATGGCATATCACCAACACTACTTGCTATAACGGCTCTTGACATAGCGAGGGCTTCTGTTACAGAAATAGGCATTGCATCAATATGTGTGAGCTGCAATAATACGTGTGAATTTGTCAATACTTCTTTTACATCTTTGGTAAATCCTTTTAAAAAAACTTTTGAAGAAAGCCCTGCATCGGTAATCATTTTTTCTAAGATCTGTTTGTCTTTGCCATTACCGTATAAGTTTAATTCAAAATTCCTGTTTGTCCATTTGTCTGCAGACAATGCATTTATTAACTGGTCCTGTGCTTTTCTTTTTATATCAAGTTCAGCCAACATGGTAAATATTAATTTATCTGCCGGCGATGTTTTAAAGGAAGTAAAGTTTTCAGGACTTTGAAATGATATAGGATTAAAAAGAACTTCCTGGTTGGGTATATCTGCACCTGTGTTTTTTTTAATTACGGAAAAAATCTTTTCTGCCGCCCCAATATTTTTTTCAGCGCCTTGTACCCAATGACAAAATAATTTCTTTTTATGGCCTGTTAAGAACTCATTTTCGTCATAATTATGAAATATCAAAGAATAGGCAGGAAGATGTAGATCTATTTTTTTAAACGGTCCATGCACAACATCTTTCCATCCTCCCTGGTTTACAATTACACGATCATAATTATTGAAAGGAACTGCCCGTAATTTTTTTCGCAGTTTAAATTTTCCGATCAATGTGTTTGTCTCATTTCTTCCAGGCAAAAGAAACAACTCGCATCCTGCATTTTTTAGTTGGTGAAGTTTTTCTTCTTTTCCCGGCCAATTAAAGCAACAGATCCCAACCTTATATTTCTTTTTTGAAAGGTAAAGAGCAGCTTTATACCACATCTCTTCACTGCCGCCCCAGGCTGCACTATTCATTAACGACAAAAATAAGACGGAAGGCATAGCTGATCAGCCGGGTTTATGAGCTACGATAATATAATTGAGTGTAAAGATCTCACTGCGGAATTTTTTATCAAGCCAAATGGCAAAATGATTACGCAGTTGCGTTAATCTTAATTCCATAAATAAAAATTTTTTTAAACGAGTGAAAAAACTTTTATTGGTCCGGAAAGAATGATAAAGCATATTATTCCGTAATTGGTAAATAGCAGCCCACTTACCACCATTGGGTTTTATATAGTCAATATGAAAACCGGCTCTTGTAAACAATTCTTTTAACGCATGAGGGGTAAAGCGAAAAAAATCATATGGTTCTTCGTGAAGCTCCCATGCAAAAGGGACAGTTAAAATAATATGGCCGCCGGGTTTCAACACACGAAAAATTTCTTTCATCATTGTATTATGATCATAAACATGCTCCATCACCTGCGTGCATAAAATGGAATCAAAATTGTTGCTTTCAAATTTCAGATCCGTAGCAAGACAAATAACATCTACCCTGTTTTTATCGCTTTGAATTACATCACAGCCGGTTTGTTTTGAGGTCAGTTTGTTGTAAATGGTTTCATAAGGCTTATTGCCACAGCCGAGGTCTAAGAAAAACTCCTGGCATATTTTTCCAGCGATTCCTTTATATCACTTACTAAAAAATAATAGTGAATATAATGCGGGTGTTTGCTTTTCACATGCCAATCATTCAAACGCGGAAGACTTTCCTGGCGGCTCATATTATTGATTTATATTCTAATATTGTAATTATAACGCTGGTATAATATTTCAAAATGTCGCGATTTTCAAATTTAAAGAAACATTTATCGTTTAGGGAAACAATTTCCATTTACCTGAAAATTAAGAATGGTAATTACGACAATTTCAGACTAAAGAAATTACAGCACCCATTTTCAATACGCAAAAATCCTTATGACTATGCAACATTTGAAGAAGTACTGCTTCGTGAAGATTATAATATCGATTTTGGATTTGAACCCATGACCATTATTGATGGAGGCGCTAATATTGGTTTGACTTCAATTTATTTTGCCAGCAAATACCTACAAGCAAAAATTGTTTCTGTTGAACCGGATAAAGAAAATTTTTTTATGCTTGAGAAAAATACAAAACCATACAAAGGAATATCGGTTTTAAATGCCGGAATTTGGAACAGGAAAGCGAATTTGGAAATTGTGGACGCAGGGCTTGGCAATAATGCATTTACTGTAAAAGAAGTAACGAATGATCTTAAGAATTCGGTAAATGCTTTATCGATCAGCGATATTATTGATATGCAACAGTGGAAAAATGCTGATATAATAAAATTAGACATCGAAGGCTCGGAAAAAAATGTATTTGAATCTGGCTATGAGCAATGGCTTCCCAATGTGAAAGTGCTGATCGTAGAGTTACATGACAGGATGATAAAAGGATGTTCAGAGACAGTTTTTAATGCTGTTTCAAAGTATAATTTCTCTGGAGAGGTAAAAGGAGAAAATCATATTTTCTATAATAATGATTTGAGATAGATGAAATTTTTTTATCCACCCCAACCTTCCCTGTCCAAACTTCTGATATTGAATGGCCTCTGCGAGGTGTTCAGGTTTTATCTTTTCACTTCCAGTAAGATCGGCAATGGTTCTCGATACTTTTAAAATTCTATCATAAGCCCGGGCAGAAAGATTGAGTTTTTCCATTGCTGCTTTCAATAAATTTTGTCCAACAGTATCGATCACACAAATTTCTTTTAGCATTTTACTGCTCATTTGTGCATTGCAATAGATACCGGGATTGTTTTTATATCGTTCTGCCTGCATTTCTCTTGCCTTGATCACTCTTTCACGAATAACAGTTGAGTTATCAGAATTTTTTGTTGACGATAATTCATTAAATGCAACGGGAGTTACTTCCACATGCAGGTCAATACGATCAAGCAAAGGTCCCGAAATTTTATTTAAATATTTCTGTACAGCACCGGGTGGGCAGGTACATTCTTTTTCAGGATGATTAAAAAAACCACAGGGACATGGATTCATAGAAGCGATCAGCATAAAACTGGCGGGAAAATCCAATGCAACTTTTGCTCTTGAGATCGTTACTTTTCTTTCTTCCATTGGCTGACGCATTACTTCCAGCACTGTTCTTTTAAATTCAGGCAATTCATCTAAAAACAAAACACCGTTATGTGCCAAAGAAATTTCTCCCGGTTGCGGATTACCACCGCCGCCAACTAATGCAACATCCGAAATGGTATGATGCGGCGAACGAAACGGACGTTTTGAAATCAATGTAGAATTTTCAGGAAGCTTGCCTGCTACTGAATGAATCTTTGTTGTTTCTAATGCTTCATGCAATGATAGCGGCGGAAGAATTGTTGGCAATCGTTTTGCCAGCATTGTTTTTCCAGCACCGGGCGGGCCAATCAATATTGCATTATGACCACCAGCCGCCGCGATTTCCAATGCTCTTTTTATATTTTCCTGTCCTTTTACATCGGCAAAATCAATTTCATAATCATATTGTGAGGTGTAAAATTCTTCTCTTGTATTTACAACAACCGGTTCAAGTCCTTTTTCATCATTTGCAAAAAAATCAATAACCTCTTTTATATTTTCAACGCCATATACATTTAAGTTATTAACTATTGCCGCTTCTCTTGCATTTTCTTTTGGAACGATCAATCCTTTAAAATTTTCTTTTCGTGCCTGTATGGCAATGGGCAGTGAACCTTTAATTGATCTCAGTTCGCCATCAAGACTCAGTTCACCCATTATCAAATATTTTTCGATCGCTTCATGATTTGATATTAATTCAGAGGCGGCTAACATGCCAATTGCAATGGGAAGATCAAAGGGAGTTCCGCTTTTTTTTATATCAGCCGGCGCCATGTTCACCACTATTTTTGTTCGTGGCATTTGAAAGCCAAGTGATTTAAAAGTGCTTTCAATTCGTTGTAAACTTTCTTTTACAGCATTATCCGGCAGGCCGACAATAACGACGCCGATGCCGGTGCTCATCCAGTTCACTTCGATAGTAATAGTGATCGCATCAACACCATACACAGCGCTGCCAAATACTTTTACAAGCATGAACTGAAGATAGAGAAATAATGATTCCGTACAATACCACTTAAGGGTAGACACTTACTCTTAAACTTCAGTGATAGGGATGAAATATTTGGGGTCTTATTTAATTCCTGCAGGCACTTGAAATAATTTCATTACCGGAATTGTCGGTTAATGCAAAACTGAGTACGGCATCAGTTACTCTTAAAATGGTCAAGGGAATTTCTCTTCCGTCTTTCAGTTTGATCTTGAGGACTGATTCAACCATCGTCCAGGTAAAATCACTTTCAAAACCTTCCTGTTTCCAATGACCGGAACCACCTGGTTTTATATCAATAGTTACCTTATCAACCGTGAGCCATTTACCCAATATTATTTTTTTCATTTCTGCATATGTCTGTATTTTTTCTTCAACAAGAAAACTATCAACATAACTACTATAAGCCTGGTTAAGTTCCGCAACAATGTTTTTTATCATGGTTGTATCGCGGTAAATAATATGGGTTAAGTCAGTTAAATAGTTTAGCTGCATCCGGCTGATGATCGCATTTTTTTCTCCTTGAGCCAAAAGCCCTTTGCTGTCTTTGATGTTAGTTATATTAGCACTGTCAAGAAAAAGTTTCTGTGATCTTTTTTAATTCGTTATAGCTGTCAATTTTCAGGTTTAGGATAGCTGAAAGACGTTTATCAATTCTTTCTTCATCTTTAAGATCGGTCAGATTTTGTTTTGTCATCTCAATCAGGTGAGCATAATCTTTTTTCATTTGTATCTGGTCACTCAAGCCTGCCTGGCAGGGCAAACTTTCAGAATTTTTTTCCAGCATTGTTTCAAACTGGTTCACAACTTTCCAGGTGGCATAAGTAGCTTTAGCCCTGTTCTTTTCCGGGTTATTAAAAATATAATTGCTGGCAAAAAGACCAATAACGGATATGATAATACCAGGTAAAACCAGTTTTATTGGGGTAGTGAAATGTTCGGCACGTAGTGGCATATGATGGTGGTTGAAAAAAGTGATGTGAATGTAAAATAATTCTAAAATTTATTCAATTATTTTTCTTTTATCGTATTGCTCATCAGCAATTCTGTATCCGGGTCAACAATAACGGACGTAGGTTTCTCCTTTGTTTTAAAAGAAAAGATCCTGGATTTTTTATCGACATATACTTTTTGTGTTTCAGATTTTCCCGAAGAGTATTTTAAACTTATCTCCAGCGGAAAATTGAATTCTGCAGATTGTTGCTGGTTTATAGTAACGACCACTTCTTTTGACTGGTTGTTATAGTTCCATTCTATAGCAAGGTCAGGTTGCCCGGTTGTGTATAACCATTGTTTGAAGAATTGCGATAATTTATTTCCTGAAACTTCTTCAAATACTTTTTGCAGATCTTCCGTATCAGCAACACCACCTGCAAACGTTGCATAATATTTCCTGATCGATCTCCAGAAAACTGAATCGCCCAATTCACTGCGCAGCATATGTAATACCCAACCACCTTTCGGGTATGAATTTGGATTCAACAATTTCATGTAATCTGTTTCTTCGGTATCAACAACTGCTTTTTTACTTTCTTTAGAATAAGCAATTACCTGGTTCCGGTCTTCCTTCAGCATTTTGATAGCAGTATCTTTTCCATATTTATTTTCAAAATAAAGAATGGTGAAATAGGTGGCAAAGCCTTCGCTCAGCCATAAATGGCCAAAGCTTTTTTCTGTTGCCATATTACCAAACCATTGATGTGCTATTTCATGTGCCAGTAATCCTTCGCTTTTCCTGGTACCGCTTACAGAATTCTCAGAATAAAAAATTGTATTTGCATTTTCAAGTCCGCCGAACCGGGTTTTCGATTGTACGTTGGCTAATTTTTTATAACCATAAGGACCCACATGACTGATATAATATTCAAGGATCTCATTTGCCTGCGCATAATCGTAAAAGCCTTTGTCTTTGTTTTCCGGATACACCCAACTATAAACAGGAATATTTCCATTTACAACTCCCGCAAGATTCACTGCAAAATCTGCAGCACCTATCACCATCACTTTAGTTGATATAGGTGTGTCTTCTTTCCAATGAGTCAATTTAAAACCATTGCCAAGAGAAGTCTCCTCTATTTGTACACCATTAGCAACAACCTGGTAATGTTCAGGGGCGGTCACGACAAATTCTACAGTTGCTTTATCAGCCGGGTCATCATGACAAGGGATCCAGTTATGACCACGATTGGGCCAGTTGTCAGCAAAAAAACTTCGATGACCATATTTTGTTTTTGAAATAATGAGACCATCTGCGGGAATACCTGAATAAGGAATAATAAATGATGCCGTATCACCTATTGAAAAAGTTTTTGAAAGTTGGATAGTTATACTTTCAAAAGACCCTACAACACGTCTTACTGATGGCCCTTCAATTTTTCCTGTCTTCATTCCTTTGCCTGTGTTCGCAGGATTAGTTAAGTCAAATGTCAATTCATTAGTTTGTTTTAAAAACCTCACTTTTATTTCTGCTACACCATAGACTGTATCATTCACATCATTTAATCCAATATTGAATTTATAATGTAATACATCAATACTGGTTTGACTAAATGCAAAAACGCCAGAGCATAAAACTGCTATTAAAAAAAATATTTTACGCATAAGTAAATTTTCCTGATTTCCTCCAAATCTATATTAATCCTGACAATCCCGGTTCAGAGTTTTTCCAGCATATCAACCACTTTCTCTCTCTTCAGGATGAGATAACCCAACCGGTCGTTGCTTACTCCTTCTTTTAATTGATAACTGAATTCAAGCTGGTCATCATTTGCCGTGGTCTCAAAATAGCGGAAACTGATATTGGGGTATTGTTTCAATTCATCACTGATCTCGTAAAGATGTGTTGAAAGAATAAACAACGAATTTTTTATTTTGATCAAGCCCTTGATCACTGTTAACGAGCATTTCATTGCATCCTGTACATTGGTTCCTTTGAATAGTTCATCGATAAGCACCAGCCATTTTTTTCCATTGTTAATTTTCTCAACGGTATTTTTTACTCTTTGTACCTCGTTAAAGAAATAACTTTCGCCTTTCGCAATATTATCTACCACATTAATATTAGTAAGCAAACCATCAAATAAAGTCAATGTCATTTCTTGTGCCGGCACTCCCATACCAAGATGTGCAAGAAATACAGCCGAACCAACAGATTTTATCAATGTGCTTTTGCCCGCCATATTTGCGCCGGTAAGAAAAAGAAAGTTATGATCGGGATTTAAAACGAGATCGTAAGACACAGGGTGTTTCAATAATAAATGATAAAGTCCTTTTGCATTTACGATCGGCCTGTCCGTTTCAATAAATTCGGGGAAGCGGAGATCAAAATTTTTCATTGCCATGGCCATTGAATACCAGGCATCCAATCTTCCAAAAATTTCCAGCAATTCGACCGTGTCGTTTTTATACCGGTTGCGAATATGATAGCCGAAATAGAGATTTTGCATCGGAGAAAAACTTTCACCCGGTCTTGAAGAAGAAATCTTTGCAAGCGGGGCTTCTCTTAATAATTGTTCTGCACGTTCAATATAGATTTTAAAAAAAGAAGGCAATTCCTGCTGGCTAAAAAGATTCACCAAGTTTTTTCAAACCCCTGAAAAAATCTGAGCAATGACCTACAGAATATTTTACCATTCTGTAATCTTCTACATGAAAAGTCTTATATGTCCATGTATTAAATGCATTCGGATCCTGCGGAAGAGGATCTACATTATAGTCAAGATATTTTTCTATTACTAATAGAGTGCCATTGGTGATCTCAGTTGGCCAATCATCCAGGTGTTCATTTAAAGTCCGGATTATTTTCTGTGTGCCAAGGATCTTTTTTAGTTCGTGATGAGGTTCCGAAAAAAAATGACGTAACCATTCTTTGCCATAAACAGTTCTTGTAAAATTCAGTTTATGAAAAATAGAAAATTCTTCTTCCTGGTGAAAGACGGAAATGTCGTTGTATGTGGTTGCGTCAAGATGCATGAAAGTGAATAGTGAATAGTGAGTAGTGAATAGTTAGGGGTGTCCCAATCGCTATCGGGAGGTGAATGAGAAAATTGAACATTGATAATTGAATATTGAGCATTGAATATTTTTTACCTGTTAAAGGAAAGTCGCATGCCCATTTGAGATTCATCAAAGCTTTTGTTTCCATAAGCAAGGTGTCCATTAACAAAAGTGTGTGTAATGGTTGCAGGAAATTCAAACCCTTCGAGCGGACTCCAGCCACATTTATATAAAATATTTTCTTTTGAAACTTTTGTTTGCTGCTTCATATCTATTAAAACAAGATCGGCAAAATATCCTTCACGAATATAACCCCTGTCTCTTATTTGAAAACAATCAGCCACTGCATGACTCATTTTTTCGGCAATTTTTTCCAAACTGATCTTTCCTTGCTTGTAATAATGAAGCATTAATAATATGGAATGCTGAACCAATGGTAAACCCGCATGTGCCTTTTCATAAGGTTCATTCTTTTCTTCCTAGCGTATGCGGTGCATGATCGGTAGCGATCACATCAAGACGATCATCCAATAATGCTTTCCAAAGACCTTCACGATTATGTGGCGCCTTAATGGCAGGGTTGCATTTTATTTTATTGCCAAGCCTTGCATAATCATCACTGGTGAAATGAAGATGATGTACACAAACTTCTGCGGTGATCCTTTTTTCTTTTAAGGGAAACATGTTTGTGAAAAGCATTAACTCCTTTTCAGTGGAAATATGAAGGATGTGTAACCTTGTGTTATATTTTTTTGCGATCTGTATTGCCAGCAAAGAGGATTCATAACAGGCCTCTTCATTTCTTATTACGGGATGATCGGCAGCCGTAAGTTCCCGGTTCTCTTTCTTAATTTTTTCTAAATTTTCTTTTATGATCCGCTCATCCTCACAATGTGTAGCGATCAGCACTTCGCTTTCACGAAAAATTTTATCCAATGTGTTCGGGTTATCCACCAGCATATTACCAGTAGAAGACACCCATAAAAATTTTTATACCACAAACATTTTTTCGTTTATCATTTGTTTTTAAAACTTCATCAGCATTATTATTGCTGGTGCCCATAAAAAAGGAATAATTAGCCAAAGAAGTTTTTGAAGCGATCGAATATTTGTCTTCTAGTAGATCCTGTGTAAGTGCATTGGGAATTGTATTTGGCATTTCCATAAAACTGGTAACACCACCGGCCACTGCCGCTTTTGCTTCCGTATATATTGTTGCTTTATGTGTAAGTCCCGGCTCACGAAAATGAACCTGGTCATCAATAGCGCCGGGCAAAAGAAATTTTCCTTCGCCATTTATTTCTTTCACAGAAGGATCTGCCTGCGTAATTAATTTCCCAATTTTTTCAATACGACCGTTTTTTATTAATACATCTGATGTAATTATTCTCCCTTCATTTACAACCTGTACATTCTTTATCAGGTAATTTTGCATATCTTGTTCTCTGATTTATTGTTGAAAAACCAATACCCATGCAATTTAAACAAACCCTTGCAAGACTGATCTTTATTCTATTTCCGGTCTTCGCAATTTCTCAATCCACCTATACACCTTTTGGATCAAAAGAATATATTTTACTTGACCGTTTGGAAATTCTTGGTCAAAAAGATTCCATTCTCAATTTTTCGAAAACAAAACCATTTAACCGCTTCCAGGTGATGAGAGCTGCTATGGGTTATAAACAAAATCACCCCGGAATTGTGTTATCAAAAACAGATGAATTTAATCTACGCAGTCTTTACTTAAATAATATTGAATATTTACCCGACTCACAACGCATCGCAATAAAAAGTAAAAGACCAATTGGCCCTTTTTATAAGACTCCGGCAAATTTGTATGAAGTACATGTAAAAGATTTTGATCTTGTCATCAACCCGATCATCCAATTTCAATACATGAAAGAAAGTGATAATGATGAAGGTCTTTTCCTGAATTCAAGAGGTGTGAGTGTTCGTGGTCGTATTGCAAATAAAATTGGTTTTGCTGCATCTATCCTGGATAACCAGGAAAGAGATCCATTGCATGTGCAAGCATGGGAAGATAAATTTCAATCGGTGCCGGGAGCAGGGTATTATAAAAGTTTTAAAGGAACAGGGTATGATTATTTCGATGCCAGAGGCTATTTCACTTTTAATGTTACAAAATATATTGATGTTGCTTTTGGTTATGACCGCAATTTCATAGGCAACGGTTATCGCAGTTTGTTCTTAAGTGATTTTGGAAACAGTAACCTTTTCCTGAAACTGAATACAAGGATCTGGAAATTCAACTACCAGAACTTATTCATGGAACTGCAACAAACCGAGCCTCGCGGGCCTGATCGTTTACTCAGAAAAAAATATGCAGCCTTCCACCATCTTGATGTGAATGTGACAAAGAAATTAAATATCGGTTTATTTGAAGGCGTCATGTTTGGCAGAACCGATCATTTTGAATTTAGTTACCTGAACCCGATCATTTTTTATCGTTCCATTGAACAACAAAATGGAAGTTTTGATAATTCTGTTGCGGGAATTGATTTTAAATTGAACATATTAAAACAGGTGCAGTTTTATGGACAGTTCCTGCTTGATGAATTTAATCTTCAACAGATAAAAGATGATGATACCTGGTGGGCCAATAAATGGGGATTGCAGGTTGGCGCCAAATACATCAATGCTTTAGGTATAAAAAATCTTGATCTGCAATTGGAATATAATCGTGTAAGACCATTTACTTATTCGCATGGCGATTCCGTAGCAAACTATACACATTACAACCAGCCAATGGCGCATCCGCTTGGCGCTAACTTTAGTGAAACAATTGGAATACTTCGTTATCAGCCTGCACCAAAATGGACCTTACTTGCAAAAGCAATGTATTGGAAACAAGGATTGGATACAGGCAGCCGCAGTTTTGGAAGCAATATATTTTTGCCTAATACAGCTCCGCCGCGGCAGGGGGATTATGGATATGTGATAGTTTCAGGCATCGAATCAACTACTACCTTCTTATCGTTTTTGCTTTCCTATGAGCTAAAAGAGAATTTATTTATTGAAGCATCAGTGACAAATCGAAAATTTGATGTGCCGGCAAATACATCCCAATCCACATCAACAACGATTGTTGCTTTTGGCATCAGGTGGAATATGCATCAAAGGGTGTTTGAGTTTTAATAAATTTTGTATTTAAGCAGAAAATTTCTGAGAATAAAGTATCGAAAGAGGCAGGGAGGAATTAATTCTTTCTCAATAATTACATGGCTGCAACCATATTTTCATTTCCCCTATCTTTATAAAAACAAAGATTTATGCAGCGGATCTATTCGATTACCCTATGCCTGTTTATTTTCATTACATCAATCGCTCAGTCCGGAACTCCGGGAGAAAATCTTCAAAGACCAAAACTTGTTGTAGGAATTGTGATCGATCAAATGCGTTGGGATTATCTCTATCGTTATTATGATCGCTACGCTGCTAATGGCGGTTTTAAAAGAATGCTGAACCAGGGTTTTAGTTGTGAAAATACATTGATACCTTATACGCCAACTGTTACTGCTCCGGGCCATACAACTATTTATACAGGTTCTGTTCCGGCTATTCATGGTATTGCTGGTAACTTTTGGTGGGATAATGCTGAACAGCGTAATGTTTATTGTACAGAAGATAAAAATGTACAAACCGTAGGCAGTGCAACAAATATGGGATTACAAAGTCCCAGGAATTTATTAGTAACAACTATATGCGATGAATTAAAGCTGGCTACAAATTTTCAGAGTAAAGTAATTGGTATCGCTATAAAAGATCGGGGTGGTATTTTGCCCGCCGGTCACAGTGCCAATGCAGCATATTGGTATGATAGCCAGGAAGGCAAATGGATAACTTCCAGTTATTATATGACCGATCTGCCGCAATGGGCAAAAGATCTGAATGCAAAGAAATTGGTTGACAAATATTATGAGATGGGCTGGGCTACTTTGTATCCTGTGAATACGTATTCGCAAAGTACAGCGGATGATAAATCTTACGAGAGCAAAGGAGTAGGAACTGGTTTTCCTTATGATCTAAAAAAGTTTATCGGTAAAAATTATAATGTAATATCAGCTACACCATACGGCAATAGTTTTACGATCGATATGGCGAAAGCTGCCATTGAAGGAGAGAAGCTGGGCGCAGATGCAATAACCGATATTCTTGCTGTAAGTTTTTCCTCGCCTGATTATATCGGTCATGGTTATGGTCCCAATTCAATGGAACAGGAAGATGATTTTTATCGTCTTGATAAAGACCTTGGTGATTTTTTGAATTATCTTGACAGTAAAGTAGGACAGGGGCAATACACTGTTTTTCTTTCAGCAGATCATGGTGTGGCACATGTGCCGGCATTTATGAAGGAGAATAAAATGCCTGCGGGTAATTTTAATGAAGGAGCAGCATTGGAACAACTCAATCAGCAATTAAAAAATAAATTTGGCGAGGGAAATCTTGCACTCGCATTTTCTAATTACCAGGTTGTTTTAAATAATAATTTGATCAACGAAAAAAAATTGAAACGTGAAGAAATTGTAGATGTTGCTATTGATTTTTTTTCAAAACAATCAGCGGTTGCCCGGGTGTTTGATCTTCACCAATTAGATGAAACAGCATTGCCTGCCAAAATAAAGGAGATGATGGTAAATGGTTACTATCCTCCCCGTGCAGGTGATATTCAAATTATACTGAAGCCAAATTATATAGAGAATTTTCTAACTAGTGGCACTACCCATGGCATGTGGAATCCTTATGATGCACATATTCCTTTGCTTTGGTATGGATGGGGCATCAAGGCAGGTAAAACGAACAGGGAAACGTATATGACGGATATTGCTCCAACTTTGGCAGCCCTGTTACATATTCAAATGCCGGGAGGCAGTATTGGCAAGGTAATTAGTGAAGTAATGAAATAGCGAAAAGCTGAATGGGAAAAACATTTTATATTTATATATACGAACATTCTATTTTTTTCACTACAAGCTATTAATTATGAAAAAGTTTTTTTCATTACTCTTACTCATTGCCACTCTATTTTATCTGCCAGTATCAGCACAGAAGGTTGATAAAGTAAAATTCTTTGAAGAAGAATCAACAGTGAATGCTACACTCGAAATGGATCTTAAGGATCTTCTTTCCAAAAAGGCCGCGGACAGATTTTTACCTGCTACCATTTCGTTTACCACGAAGGATGGTACAACGATCACAGAAAAGATCGAAGCTTCGGTAAGAGGTCATTTCAGAAAAGAGACTTGTTATATGCCCGGTCTCAAACTAAATTTCAGAAAAGACAGCACCTCAAGTTTATATAAATTCAAAGAATTAAAACTTTCAAATGGCTGTAACACCGGTGATGAGTCTGGTCAATTGGTTGTAAAGGAATTTTTAGCTTATAAAATTTATAACCTGCTTACCGACATGAGCCTGCGTGTAAGATTTATGAATGTTTCTTTTAAAGATGTTTCGGGAAAGAAAAAGCCTTACACTCAATATGCTTTTTTAATCGAAGATGTTGATGAAATGGCAAAAAGAAACAATATGGTGGAAGTGGAAGGGACTGCATATAATACTGAACAGACTAACAGGGATCAAATGACGATCGTTACTTTATTCGAATACCTGATCGCAAATACAGACTGGTCCGTACCGGCTTATCATAATGTAAAACTTATTGGTCCCAAAGACAATAATAATGGTGTAAGGCCTTATGTAGTAGCTTATGATTTTGATATTTGCGGATTTGTAGATCCTCCTTATGCAACTATCGATGAACAATTACAGGAGCAGATCAGCAGTGTAAGAGAAAGATTGAACCGTGGTTTTCCAAGAACAATGGAAGAATTGAAGATTGCCGTTAAGCTATACAATGATAAAAAGGAAAAGATAATTGGAATGATAAAAAACAACGAGTACCTGAGTTCAAAAGAAAAATCGAAGTCTGTGAGCTACGTTGAAGAGTTTTACAAAATAATTAATAACGATAAAGACCTGCAAAGAATATTTGTTGACGGAGGAAGAAAGAATTAGGGAAAAATTGGCAATAGACTAAAAACAACAGACAAAAGATACTTTGCTTATTTGCCAATTGTCTATTGATCAACTATCCTTCCAAATGGATCGAGAACACGATCATCCTTGAATTAATTTGATCGATCACATTGGAGTATTTCAAATTTTCATCGCGGCTGTGAACATTGCGAAGGCCATTACTCAATTTTATTTCCGGAGAGAAGATAAAACTCTGGAAATAAAAATTAAACCCCATTCCCAGTTCTACTCCATAGTCTGATTTCTGCAGTTTCACCAGGTCATCAGCACGTCTTGCACGGGCATTGGCGGCAAGGTCTAGCTGGGTAAAGACGCCACCCAGCATATACACACGAAAGTTGCCGATGCGGTCACTATTAAATTTTAATTGAAAGGGAAATGAAAAAATTACCGATTCAATTTTTTTAGTTGTCTCATATCCATCAATCAAGTCTTTATATTTTAGTTTGTAAGTAATGCTGCGGTCTGTAAACATCAGCATTGGGTTGAATCTTACTTCAAATCGGTTGCTCAGACTTGCGGTGGCATTTAATCCTAATTGAAATCCACGGTGAATTCAACGGCAAAATTTCCAATACGCTATCATATTGAAGAAAACGTGGATGTTGTTCTATCTGGAAACGGGTAATGTTAGCGCCAAGTGTAATTCCAAAATAATATGGCTTGGCATCATGATCCAGTTGATATAGTTCCTTCTGCGACCATGCAGAAGAACAGATCAGCAAAACAAATGCGAATAGGGTGAGGGGCTTTATAACTTTCTTCCGCTGTATATGCAACATATTCCAAAGCTTAACGGTTTACATTCGGTATTGGAAAATCCAACACGGTTTAAAATGGCGGTGAAATCACTGCGGTCAGGAAAGGCGTTTGACGACCTGTTCAGATAACGGTAAGCATCTTTATTTTGCCTGAACCAGCGGGCCACTTCCGGCGCCACTATCCCCATGTATAGATTATATAAGTTTTTGAACCCCCAATTTGGTTTGGAAAACTCCAGAATCACAAGTTTGCCGCCGGGCTTTAATACCCTGAGCATTTCCCCTAATCCATTTTCCAGGTTTTCAAAATTCCTGACCCCAAAAGCCACCATCACCGCATCAAACGAATTATCAGGAAAACTTATTGCCTCGCCATCACCTTTTACCAATTCAATTTTATTCGCAAGCCCTTCTTTTTCAACCTTTTTCCTTCCAAGTTCCAACATCTCGGCTGAGAGATCGAGTCCGATTATTTTATCGGGATCCAGCTGGCGGCAAGCCAGTATGGCCATATCGGCCGTTCCGGTAGCCATATCCAGGACTGTTTTGGGTTCAAGTTTTTTGAGAAGGCTGATCGTCTTTCTCCGCCATTTCATATCAATACCGGCAGAAAACAGGCGGTTCATCAGATCGTAACGGGCAGCAATGCCGTCAAACATTTCTTCTACCTGTTGCTTCTTTGCCTTATCGGAAACAAAAGGCTTTATTTCATCATGAGGAAATTGGGAATTCATCGCAACTGCGAAGGTAAGCCAGAAGCAGTTTATAGATTGTAGTTAATAGTTTTTGTTCCCAGCTTTTGTAATTCTATTAAACTTTCGTTGCGTCGCACTCTTCGAGGTTCGGTTCGCTTATCAGCTTTGTAATTTATTTATCAAAAATTATATAGCCATA
Source organism: uncultured Bacteroidota bacterium (assembly GCA_963746915.1). GTDB lineage: Bacteria > Bacteroidota > Bacteroidia > Chitinophagales > Chitinophagaceae > VBAS01. Next base: position 314,731 of record CAVVDD010000002.1, read on the forward strand.
TCTTGCAGCCCAATGGAGATCAAAGAAGCAAAATATATCATCAGCAGTCCCTCTGTTGATAAATGCCCAAAACCTGATAAGCCGGAATATGCATTTCTGGGTCGCAGTAATGTTGGCAAATCCTCTCTTATTAATATGCTTTGCAATAAAAGAGAGCTGGCAAAGGTTTCCGCTAATCCGGGCAAAACGCAAATGATCAACCACTTTGAGATTTCTTCTGGTAAAAACACTAAATGGTACCTCGTTGACCTTCCCGGTTATGGTTTTGCGGTCGTTTCTCAAAAGCAAAGAAAGGGATGGGAAAAGATGATCAATGATTATGTTCGTCAAAGAGAAAACCTTGCAAATCTTTTTCTGTTAGTTGACAGCAGGCATGAGCCACAAAAAAAAGACATTGATTTTATAAACAAACTAGGGGAGTGGCAAATTCCTTTCTCAATTGTTTTTACTAAATCAGACAAAAATAAGCCCGGAGCTACAGTAAGAAATGTAAAAGCTTTTATGACAGCATTATCACGAACATGGACCGAATTGCCGGTTTATTTTATTAGTTCCGCAACAAAAGGAGAGGGGAGAAAAGAAATACTTGATTATATAGAACTTCTCAACATAAATGCTTAACTGTGTATAAAAAAAGGGATTTTTACCTATATGAATTGAGGAAATTAACTGTTATCTTGCACCGGATTTAGCCATAGTTTTATGAGGAAAATCTTATCTGAAAAAAATATTGCCGGCCTTTTATTTGTAATGGTCATTATAGCTTTCTCTTTCGCCCATGAAGACTCAAAGAAAAGAAGTTTGAACTATAATGTTTCTACCCATTCGGTATCTCCTGAAAAGCCATCTTCGGCTTTATCGGCAAACACACACAAAAATTCCGACTTTATTTTAGTGAAAGGAAATTGATCCCTGGGTTGTTAATAGATCAATTCACTACTTTATTTGCACAGCTACTGCTTGCAAAAGCTTCTGGCTTTGCCTTAAATGCGAAACCCATTCCAAGAATATATCCCATTGCTTCTTTAAGAGCATCATTACTTTTGAAATGAGGATTTGTATTAATATCGGCATGTACTTCCATATCCACATCATAAACAGTAAAGAGATTGCAGAGTTCATAAGCGATCTCAATACTCTTAGCTACTTCCAATAGCATTCTTTCTTTGATAGTGAATTGCTGTTTTGTCTTTTCATTATGAATGAACATAAATCCGCCATGTCCTTCCCTTAGAAAAACAATTACCGTCGCAAATTCAGTTTCTTTCCCTTTTACTTGTGAATCGGTACCGATACATACTTTAAGGCGATAGCCTTTTTCAGTTTCCCGCTTGATCGCATTTTCTACGGCTTCAAGGATAGGGATCTCTATTGGTTCGCCATTGAATTTTCTCCAGCGCATATAAAAAGAGGTTTTTCCAAATTATGGAAAAACCTCGAGATCCCAAAAGGGTACGGATTATTGTTTTGTGAATGGGTTACCTTTTAATGAATTTTTCACTCCATTGTTGTTCTCCATCGGTGAAGCGAATGATGTAAATACCAGTATTTATGCTTCCTAAGCCAAGGCTGCTGTATCCTTTTTCAATAGTTCCTTTTGAAAGCATTCTTCCACTTCTGATCGATGATCTGGTAATGATAATTAGCCGGGCTATTTACAGTAACACTATTGCCTGATATGGTATTTCCGACCAGTTGTGGTTTCACCGCTTTGCCCTGGCGAATTGCAATAACATTTGAATAAACCTCTTTCAAATTATCAAAGGTGATATGCATACGATAAAGCAGAGGTCGGTTATCAAGAGGATGGTAGCTATAATTACGTAAAACATTATTTGGTTGATCAAGTGGTGTAAAGTTTATTCCATTGTTTGATACTTCGATCACCTGCTTCATCACTTGTTCGTCGGCATCTATCAGCCAGCTTAATGAATGCATATCGCCATCAAGTCTTCCACGAAGTTCAAGTCGGCGAATGGACAATAAAGAAGCATCCGAAATTGTGGCTTGTAAGGAATAAGAGCCAAGACTACCATATTCGGGAGCATAAATATTCCCTTTGCCATCTATGCGAAAATAGTAAGTGCCAGCATTAACGAAAGTATCAATAACTGAGCTAAGCAGATTTCCTGGATTATAAGTACCAATAGAAGCGTAGCTGCCATCTAAAACATCTACCTGCAGATCAAGATCAGAACCTGAATTGCCGGTACCAACATTATATGGTATTGCATTCAACTGTAGCCTGGAGAATATCGGTACGGTAATTTTAAACAGATCTTTGTCATCGGTCTTCTCGATCACACCACTGATCGTTGCCTGGCCACTGCTATTAAAAATGGCAGGGGTAGCCGTTGCATAAACATCAGTATTATCATCTGGGCGATATCCAAATCCGTTTGTTGCATTTGTAATAACAGAAAGGTCATTTTGAATAACTCCGCAGCCGTTTGAGTTTGGACCATTATTCCATAATGTCATGTTTTGATTGTATCCTGCACCCATGATGGGAGCCCAGCCAATTTCACCAGTTCCTTGTCCCCAATTATAATCAGATGTTTTCACACAGGCTGCATCGTAAGAACTTTGATGTCTAAGGCCAAATGTATGTCCCGCTTCGTGTGATGCAGCTTCACCAATATTCTTTACACTATAGCCCAGCAATGCCGAAAAAACAAAACCAGGAGTATTATCTCCCCATGTAAATGAACTTATGTAAGCAACACCACCAGCTCCTGAGCCATACCATGCGTTTGAAGTAGTGATCACTATACGCATCCTTTTATTAAAGGGAGCCGAATTATATTTAGCTTCATTTGTTGTTACATTAATATTAAATGGACGATAGTCTTCGGCCACACGGTTAAACACTTCGGTAATGGCAGCATCGTTAAGGCCAGATGAATTGCATGTAAATGGACCAGCAGTGTTCCATAATGTTCCGGATACAACATAACCATCAAAATCAAGCAAAATTACACTGGTAGAACTTGGATAACTATTTAGATCGGTAACCTGTGATTTTGAAATAATAGTCCCAGTTAAGGCAAGTACCATTAAAATGGATTTGTAGAGATTTTTCATAGCACGGATTTTAAGGATGTGATCATAGTTATAATTGGATAGACGTATAAAAAAATTTACTCATTAACAAGATCATAAAAACCCTTCTTTATAAAATAATACTGTCCGTTTTCCAGGCTGATCTCATATGCATCACCATGTTGAAAGCTGATGATACGACCAACGTAGGAAAAGGTTCCATCATCTTTTGTGATCCTGGAAAAAGACAAAGCAGCACCGGGAAAATTTGTTGACCTGATGACAACACTATTCAGTTTATTGTCAAATTTTGATGCAACAGAGCTAACTACTCCCTGGAAACTCAAATTATTTACAAGTGAATAAGAAACAGTTTTGCCTGTTTCTGATTCCAATAAGGCAGAAAGATCGTTTATCCGGCAACTGATTTTAGTAGGTAAATTTTGAAAAAGCGACGGGCGGTTCATATCCGGTTCCCTAACCGGAGGTGTTTGCGCATTAGATTGTTGGCAAATCAAAAATAGGGATAGGCAAATAAAGCCTTTTACTAGGTTTTTCATTGGATACTATTTTTTTGTTCAAATAGGATATAGATACACAACAGCATGCTGTTGTAGAATTCAGGAGGGTTACGGATTCACCCAATGGTGACATTTATTTAAACGGGGTTGCTTAAAGTTTATTCTTTATTTATTACTCGAAATTGAATGTTTTTTTAATAAGTAATAGTACGGTTGATCTTTCGTACTATTTCATTTGATCAATTTCAATATTGATTTGTGCTAAGCAACACAAGTGTGCAGGCTTCTACTGGAGTAATTCCATTTTTGATCGCAAGATCTGCCAGCTCATCATTTTCTGCGCCGGGATTAAATATGATACGCTTAGGTTTCAGCGAAAGTATATAATCATAATATTGTTGCTGGTGAACTGGATTTAAATAAAGTGTGACGGTATCAACATCGTTCCAATCTTTTTTTTCTTTTTCAATTGGAACATCAGCCACCATTGCATTTTTTTTGCCTATTGCAACCACAGCATGTCCATGACTTCTTAATCGATTAACAGCAAGATAGCTGTAGCGGGAAGGATTATCTGAAGCGCCTAACACAAGTGTCTTTTTACTTTCATTCATCTTTATAGATATAAAATACAAATATCAGAAAAGATGATATTGCTTACGTGGAACTTTATTTATAATATCAGACAAAGCTTCTTCTAATAAAGGATGTTTGAACTGAAAACCTGTTTCCAGAATTCTTGTTGGGAGTACCCAACGACTTTTTAAAACAAGTTCGAGTTCGGTTCCTATTAATGGTGCCCCGATCTGTAACATCCATTTATAAGCCGGCAACCCGATAATATGACCAGTCACTTTTCTGAATATTCTCATAAACTCTTCATTAGTAACAGGGTTTGGAGAACTGGCATTATAGGTTCCGTTGATCTCTTTATGATCATATATCCATTCGATCATCCGGCATGTATCTTCAATATGTATCCAGCTATACATTTGGTTGCCGCTTGCTTGCTTGCCTCCCAATCCGAATTTCAATAAATTAAAATAAGGAATTAAAATGCCACCGGGTCCTAATGTGATAGCCATTCTTAATGCAATCTTCCTCGTTTGCGGAGTTTGTTGATCATAAAAAGTTTTTTCCCAACGTTTGCAAACCTGTACGGAGAAGTCATCATGAAATTCACCAGTATATTCGTTCTGCGGTCTGTCCATAGCATGACGATAAATTGTTGCAGAGGATGCATTGATCCAAAGTGAAGGTGACCTGGTACATTTATTAATGGCTTCACCAATGGCCTTTGTGGCTTCTGTACGACTATCAAATATTTCTTTTTTATTCTTTTCGTTATACCGGCAGTTAACAGATTTCCCTGCGAGATTAATTACCAGGTCTGCATCATTCATTTCATTTACCCATTCACCTGCATTTTTTCCATCCCATTTCACATAACGTATATTTTTTACATCATCGGCGGATAAAGAATTATAATCATTGCGATTTGTTTTTTCATTAACCTGGCGTGTCAGGATGATTATTTTATTTTCTTTACCGAAATATTTTGTCATTTCCTGGCCCATAAACCCGGTGCCACCTGCCAATATTATCTTTTTATTTTTCATTGTAGTATAGATTAGTGAAATAGAAATAAAATAAAACCCGTAAGGCTAAGCAAGTTCATACTCACGATCCATTTATTGTCTGATAAAACTCCGGCATACTCCATCCTCCTTAAATATTCTTTAAAAATATAAGCAGCAGTAAGGATAAGCCACGCGGTGATCAATAATTCTGAATCAAAAATGAATTGGATGATCATTAAAGGTGTAAGTAAAAGAATAACCGATAAAGCCAGCATGTTTACCTGCCCGAGATAATCATAACCTTTTGCTTTGGAAAAACTAAATGCCAATGTGCAATTAATAATTACAAAGGCAAAATGGGCTGCTTGCAATTCATAAAGATCTAAATGATAGTAAGACAATTTGCTGAATAAATTATATTGAAAGGGATAAAGCATGAGTGTATTGAGTGCTAAACAAACTGCCATAAAAATAAAGCGGTATAAATAATTGTAATCTGGCGAACAATCAATAGTTGCCGGTCCGCATTTTTTTGCTACAATAACTTTTCTGTTAAAGGAAACGAGTTTGTATATCCTTTTCAGGATCCATTTTAGTGGCCCAAAGTTTCCGGTTGCTTTTATAAAAGGGATCTTTTCATCGAGTATCTCCAGCAATGCATCAATGCCATAAACCACTTTGTGTGTGGAAGTATCCAGTAGTGGTATTTCATTCCTGCTTTTGTCAAAATCAATTTTGGCAAGTAGTATATCATCAAGTGTTGAAAATGGTTTTCGACCGTCTTCAGTTAAAAAGCCATATTTCACAAAAAGACCGGAGTACCAGGTGCACAAGGGACAGTTATCGTCGTAAACAAGGATCTTATTTTTCATGATCAGTGTTTTGATTTGGTTAATCCATCTAATTCATTTCTTAAGGAGAGAAGTTCTATCAGCCGATAATAAATTCTTAAGTAGTAACAAGCAATAAGCACCGCAGCTCCAAATGCTAATCCAAAAAATAACTAGTATAAGGTTTTCGGTAAGATCATTTTCAGATAGAAATAAAAGTGCAATTAATGAGAGGTCGACAATGAGAAATGTCCAATAAAGCAGGATCGGTTTTTTATAACCTGTATGAATAAAAGCAGGAGTATTTGCAAGTGCACTGATTAATTGCCAGCATCCTAATAAACACAACCCTGCTCCAAATCCAAGAAAATAAAAAATTGGTATTGATAGAAGCATACAACTTACTAATATTAGCTGTCCATAATAATCTATTTTCCTCATGAGTAACATATCGTGTATTTTAAACTTTCAGAAAAAAATGAAAGATGTATTTCAAATAAAAACCGGTCGCCCGGTTCGCTGATGTATCAGCTGCTTATTTAAAGATCTTCATCAGGCTGCTTACGAACCAATTCTCTTCTGCTTTTATCATTACATCAAGGGTTTTGTCCGCCTGCAATCCCAACCGCTTTATACTGCTTACAGTATCTACAAAGGTTTTTACCTTCTTGTCTTTTTTATCTCCTTCCACATCTTCGAGTTTATCCAGTAACTGCATCATTGGCTCTAATTCTCTTTTCTTTCTTTCTTTTACGATCTGCTTTACTACTTTCCATATATCTTTTTCAGCGGTAAAATATTCTTTTCTTTCGCCTGGTAAGATCACCCTTTCAACCAATCCCCAATTGATCAGTTCACGAATATTCATATTTGTATTGCCACGACTTATATTGAGTTCTTCCATTATATCATCCTGTGTCAATGGATCAGGACTGATCAATAAAAGAGCATGAATTTGCGCCATCGTCCGGTTAATTCCCCAATGCGTTCCAAAGGCCCCCCAACTACTGATAAATTGCTGTTTTGCTTCGGTTAATTTCATATATCAAAGCTAACAGAAATATTTCGAACTTTCAAAAAATATTGAAAATATATTGTAAAAAAATAACCGGCCGCAAGCCAGTTCTCCGAAGGTTTAGTTTTCCTGGAACTGATCTTCTTTTGTAAATAACTTGAAAAAACGTCCGGCGATCCAAAGTATACCGGCAGTAATGATCGAGCCTATTGAAACTTTAAAGGATAAAGCGGCGTATCTGTCATCTAAAAGATGAAGAAAGAAGCTGAACAAAAAAATGAACAGTCCCTGGTACAAAAAAATCTCGAATACTTTATTATAGTATCTCATAGGAATGGCTTCGATTTTAAAAATACAAATCGCTATTTTTAAAAAGAAATTTAAAAGGCATTTTTAATTAGTAGGGGAATTACTGTATTAAAGAGAATTCCTCATAGAAAATTTTCTATGTAGGTATTCCTAATTGGCCAAAATAATTATAATAAATTAGATACAGCATTCCGATCGGGTTCTCCATAAACTTCTTTACTGTTTGCAGGAAAGTAGCACCTACCGCTCCGTCAACACTTCGATGGTCACAACTCATGGTTACTTTCATAACATTGGTCACGCCAAATCCTTCTCCTTTCTTTACAACAACTTCTTTTATTTTTCCAACAGCCATTATACAACTATCGGGAGGATTTATAATTGCAGTGAACTCTTCAATGTCCATCATTCCAAGATTACTGATGGTAAAAGTGTTACCGCTGAATTCATGCGGTTGCAATTTTTTATCTTTTGCTTTTCCGTAAAGTTCTTTTGCCTCAGCCGCTATTTGTGAAAATGATTTTTGATCTGCAAATTTTATCACGGGAACGATCAACCCTTCCGGTACAGCTACAGCGCTACCAATATGAATATGTTGATAGGTTCTTATAAAATCTCCCATCCACGATGAGTTAACCGCAGGATGCTGACGCAAGGCCATTGCACATGCTTTGATGATCATATCCTGGAAAGAAATTTTTACCGGGCTGAATTCATTCATTTGTGCACGGGCAGACATTGCATTGTCCATATTGATCTCCATCGTAAGATAAAAATGCGGAGCAGCAAACATGCTTTCACCCAAACGACGGGCAATCGTTTTGCGCATTTGGCTATTTGGAGTATCAGTAAATTTCTCTTCAGTTGTAGGAGTGAACTTAGTTACCGGTTGCAGGTTACTGGTTGCAGGGCTCGCAGTCTTAGACTGTGGTCTGTCGACCGTTGTCTGTGGACTGAAACTATCAACATCTGCTTTTACTATCCTTCCACCATCACCACTTCCATGAACTGCTTTAAGATCAATACCCTTTTCTTTTGCTAATTTTTTTGCAAGAGGCGAAGCTTTCATTCTTCCGTTTGTTGAAGAACTTGTATGCTTCTTCTTTTTCAGTCACTGGTTCGGCAGAGGCTTTCGAACTTTCAGAAGAAGACTGTTGACTGTCGACTGTTGACTGTTGACCAGCACCACCTTTCGCAGCAGCTACAATCGCATCAACATCTATTTTACCTTTTTCACCAATGATACATAACAGATCATTTACCTGGATCTTTTCACCTTTTGCAGCGCCTTGATATAGTAATGTTCCATTTTTATAACTCTCTAATTCCATTGTCGCTTTATCAGTCTCTATCTCTGCAAGAATATCTCCTTTCTTTACTTTATCACCAACATTCTTATGCCATGCAGCAATTACGCCTTCGGTCATTGTATCGCTTAATCTTGGCATCAATACAACTTCTTCCATTTTTGAAATATTCATAGTGGTGGTCTCTTTCATTGCTGGCTTGTTGCCGATTCTTACACATAGGCAGGTTGTTTATTACTTGTTGTTGATTTCGCTGCCGTTTCTTTTTTCGGTTCAGCTTTTTTAGGACTCTCACTCTTTTCACTTGCCTGTCCGCCACTTTTTATTAATGAAGAAATGTCTTCGCCAGATGCACCAATGATCGCAAGCAGGTCATTTACCTGGAGCTTCCCGCCTTTTTCGGTACCGATATGCAGCAACGTACCATCCTTATAGCTTTCCAGTTCCATTGTAGCTTTATCAGTTTCCACTTCGGCAAGCAGGTCGCCTTTTTTCACTTTGTCGCCAACTTTTTTATGCCATGCGGCAATCACACCTTCGGTCATGGTATCGCTGAGGCGGGGCATTAAGATCACTTCGGCCATAACATATTCAATTGAGCGCCGAAATTAAGGCAATTTCGTGAATGGTGAACCTGTCTACGCTTAGATTGGTGGTCAGAGGTGAATCTGGTATTTTATGGAGCCGACAAAAAAATTTCTATTAAGCTTTCGTTGCACAGTTTACCCAGAGCGAAGCGAAGGGCTCCGTTCAACTTTCTATTCAATATTGAGCGATAAGTGCGGAAATTTATAGCCTTCGGCAATACCCAAATCGTTAGCGATCATTCTAACGAATGACATATGATCCAATTCCCAATAGCAAAATGAATTTTAAACCTTTTTGAAAAATTCATGTCTACTTTTGACATTATATAGAACCTTGTTTATGAAAAATTTAAAGCTCCTTTTATTATTACTTCCAATTTTAGCATGTAACAAAAACGATAATGAAATACAGCCGAACCCTAATGAATCAATGTATTTCCCTTCCAATACAGATAATGCGTGGGAAACTAGATCTCTTTCTGGTTTAGGCTGGAACGAAAGTGCTGTACAATCTTTAAAAGATTATCTGATACAAAAGCATACAAAATCTTTTATGATCCTTGTCAATGGAAGAATTGTAATGGAAGAATATTTTGATGGACATACTGCAACTACTACCTGGCCATGGAATAGTGCAGGAAAAACATTAGTAACAACCACAACAGGAATAGCTCAACAAGAAGGACTTCTGAATATCAATAATAAAGTATCTCAATATTTAGGCACTGGCTGGACTAGTGAACCTTTAGAAAAGGAAAATTTAATAACATCAAGACACTTGCTTACAATGACTTCAGGAATTAATGATGCAAATGAATTAGTAATAAAACAAAATCTAACATATCTCGCTGATGCAGGTACAAGGTGGTCATATCATAATGTTTTTCAAAAATTGATGGATGTTGTGGCAGCGGCAAGTAACCAGGATTTTGACACTTATTTCAGCACCAAATTAAAGACCAAAATTGGAATGGATGGATTCTGGAACAACGGACTTATATTCAAAATATATCATAGCAACACCCGTAGTATGGCAAGATTTGGACTATTAGCACTTAATAAGGGTAAATGGAAAAACGAAACGATCATAAACGAAACTTTTTTTCTTGAGAGCACTAGTACTTCACAAAATATAAATCCATCTTATGGCTATTTATGGTGGTTAAATGGTAAATCAACTTATATGGTGCCGGGAGGTCAGACTATTTATCCAGGTGCTTTAGTTCCCAATGCCCCTTCAGACATGTATGCTGCTATGGGAGCGGAAGATCAACGAGTATATATAATTCCAGGTAAAAATATGGTAGTAGTAAGAATGGGAGACGCATCAGATCCTGCAAACCCCAGCTTCGCAGTTTCTGGTTTTGACAATGCGCTTTGGGGAAAAATTAATGCAGTAATAAATTAAAGCAAGCTTTGGGGTTTCAAATCTTTCTTAATCGCAATCAGTAATCTCCAGTCTTAATTTATCTTTTAATTCTTTTACCAGCGGATATCTTTCTGTCATCTTTAAAAATTGTTCACGGGAAGTAAGCGGAGCGCCAACAAGGATCTTTTCTTCTTTGTTTTCTTCCATTACAATAAAAAACTGGAGAAGATTATTATGCAGTTTCTCACGCAAAAATTGTGAAGCTTTTTGCCCACCTTGTTCTATAAAACGTAGTTGAATATTGTTGGTGACTATTGCTATAAAACTATTGGCGTCCTGAATTTTTAATTCTGCCATATCGAAATTCGTACCCGCAGGATTTTTTTCACTTTTCAATTGCTGTACATATTCACTCCATGCAGTCTGTAAACTTTCCAGGTCAAGAGGTGTGCTAATTGGTTCACTTCCGTTCCCATTATTTCCATTGCCTTTAACCTGTTTTCTTATTTTATCAAGTGCAGAAAGCTTAGTGGTTTGAGGTTTGATGTTCGGTGTTTGAGGTTCAGCCTCAGGCTCTTTTTTGTAGTTAGTTGAGTCTTCTTTTACAAATGAAGTTTCAATAACCAATTTCGCTTCGGATTGCTTTACCGTGGTCTGTGGTCTGTGGTCTGTCGTCTTGTTGTTCTCAACTTTCAACGGTTTGATCGCGGCTGTTCTAAACGCAAGACTTGACTCAACTATTTTTTTTTTATTTATTCCTCCAGAATCTGAAGTGAGTTCAAGGGCCTGTTGCAGGTAACAAAGCTTAATGATCACAAGTTCTACATGCAGGCGTTTGTTGCGAGCAGCTTTATAATTTATTTCTGCTTCATTAATAATATTCAAAGCACTTATCAAAAAAGAAGGGGCAATATTTTTTGCAGTTGAAATGTATTTTTCTCTGAAGCTTTCTACTGCTTCTAACAAGACGGCGACTTTTTCATCTTTACACACAAGCAGGTTGCGAATAAATTCTGCAAAACCATTTAATACAAGATCCCCTTCAAATCCTTTTTTATTAATATCATCATATAATAACATGGCGCCGGAAAGATCTTGCTTTAGCATGCAATCCATCAGCTTGAAATAATAATCGGCATCGAGAATATTAAGATGTTCAAGTGTGTTTTGGTAAGTCAGCTTGCCATTTGTAAAACTCACAATTTTATCCATGATGCTGAGAGCATCCCGCATACAACCTTCGCTTTTTTGTGCTATTACCTGCAAGGCTGCTTTCTCTGCTTTTATTTCTTCCTTCTCACAAATTTCCTGCAGATGAACTACCGTGTCATTATTGGTGATCCGTTTGAAATCAAATATCTGGCAGCGGCTTAAAATTGTTGGAAGGATCTTATGTTTCTCAGTAGTTGCTAAAATAAAAATTGCATAGGGTGGTGGTTCTTCCAATGTTTTCAAAAACGCATTGAATGCTGAAGAGCTGAGCATGTGCACCTCGTCTATAATATATACTTTGTATTTACCGGCTTGTGGAGCAAAACGAACCTGGTCAACCAATGTCCTGATATCATCAACAGAATTATTACTGGCCGCATCCAACTCATGAATGTTCATCGATGTTCCTTCATTAAAAGAAATACATGATTGACACTTGTTGCAAGCTTCTCCTTCTTTTGTTTGATGCTCGCAGTTAATTGTTTTGGCGAGGATACGGGCACAGGTTGTTTTACCAACACCTCTCGGCCCGCAAAAAAGAAATGCATGTGCAAGCTGGTTATGCCTGATCGCATTTTTTAGCGTAGTCGTAATATGCGATTGCCCAACTACCGTATCAAAAGTTTGCGGCCTGTATTTTCTTGCTGAAACAACGAATTTATCCATATTGATCATGCCTGAAACCTTAGATATAAAATCCGACTTCAGGGACTGCAATAATAAAGAAGTTTTAGATGCTGTGATATTTGTTTTTGCACATCTGACCACTGATTCCAGTCGCCGGCCTTAGTGGAGAATGGGGTGTCGTTTAAATTCTTTTGTTTGATCAAATAAATAGCGGTAGGTCGTAAGTATGCGATTGCGATATGTGCCCAAAGCCTCAGATACATTGACCATTTTAGGATTGAATTCACCTATCCATTGCATTTCATAGTAGTCATAAATGGGCTCGCCTAAAATATATTTTCCGTTTTCTTTCTTCAGGTTTTGTATCAATTTTGCACCCTCAACTATCATATAACTATCAACACCTTTTCCCTGGAATTCCGGAACAACACCAAAAACAAGTCCTGTAAATTTTCTGTTTTTCTTAGTTGCCTTTACCCAAAGGAATTTCAGCTTATGAAAAAGATCAAAATTTCCGTTCAGATATTTAAACCATTGATTCAGGTCGGGAAGATTGATCCAAATACCGATCGGTTCATTTTTATAATATACAAACCAGCAGATCCGTTCATCCAAAACCGGTTTCATGCTTTTGAACATTTTTAAAACCACTCTTTCTTCTAATTGTTTTAATCCGCCATGTCCTGCCCATGCCTTATTATAAACTATTGTAAAATCCTTTGCGAATTTTTCTAACTGATTTTTCTTTATATATGCTGAACTGATAATTAGGATCCTTTTCACATTCATCGTGACGATCAAAAAATTTCTGTTGAATAAGTTTATCAGCTTGCAATGCAAAACAGATCTGGTTGAAATAATTTTTGAAACCATAATTCTCAAATAGCTGTTGATAATAAGGAGGATTAAAATTCATGCAATACATTGGTGAAAGATCAGTTCCTTTTACAACAAGCCCCCACCAACGATCTCTTTCGCCAAAATTGATCGGGCCATCCATTGCCTGCATTCCTTTTTGCATCAACCAGTGTTTAGCTACATTAAAAAGCATATCGGCCGCAACCTGGTCATTAATGCAATCAAAAAAACCAATGCCACCAACAGGCACATCATCGCCTTTATTTTTATATTTTTTATTTGTAAAAGCGGCAATACGGCCAAGAAACTTTCCTTCATCATCTTTTAATATCCATCTTATTACTTCGCCCTGGCGAAAGGTTTTATTTTTTTTCTTATCAAAAACTTCATAGATGTCTTTGTCTAACGGACGGATATAAGCAGGGTTATTTTTGTTGAGTTCAACATTAACAAGCAGAAATTCTTTGTCAAGATTTGAATTGGTGACTTCAACCAGTTGCATTGGGCAAAAATAGGGAAGAATATTGCTAGGAATTATACCTTATTTAATAAACATTTTCCCTGCTAATCTTGCATCATGTCCATAAATGTCTTCTCTAAAATTCAAACGGCCATTATCATCAACCCATGCGGTATAATAAGTAATGACAACAGGGATCGGGTCTTTTACTTTTACATATTTTTCACTTCCACTGTTCATGGCTTCACTTATTTTTTCAGGTGTCCATTCAGGTTGATTACGTAAAACATAATTAGCAAATTTTTCTGGCTCCTTTAAACGGATGCATCCATGACTATATGCCCGTTTGTCTCTATTGAATAAACTTTTTGAAGGAGTGTCGTGGAAATAAATATTAAAACTATTCGGAAATAAAAATTTCACTTTGCCTAATGCATTTCCTGCTCCCGGTTTTTGACGAACAACGGGAAGGCCATCATCATTTCCCGTTATCTCCATGTTTTCTTTTGCTATATAGTTTGAATTTTTTTTAATTGCCGGAAGAATTTCTTTGGCAACAATACTTGCGGGAACATTCCAGTAAGGACTAAATACAACCTGGTTCAGATCCCCGTTAAACATCATTGTATTATGTCCTTCTTTTCCGACCACCACAACAATATCAAATGCTTTTTGCTTGCCTTCGTACACATGCAATACAAATTCAGGAATGTTTACAACAATAAGATCTCCAGACGGATTATTTGCTAACCAGCGCATACGATCCATGTTCATTAATAGCTGTTCAATCCTTTTTAAAACCGGAACATTCATTTCTTTTATCAATGAATCACTGACTGACCCGGTTTCACTAAATCCATGACGGGCCTGGAAATTCTTTACTGCCGTTACTAATGTATCATTAAAAACGTGGCTGGTATCATTGCCGGTGAGATCGTCGCTTATCTTCAATCTTTTTTTAATGAGAATAATATCTGGGGAGGCCATTCCTTTTTTCAAAGGTTTCCTGACGGTATTTATTTGCGGCCACCCTCCATTTCCTGCGATCGTCAAATACTTGACCAATTGATCCTTCAACATTTTATAAGATTCGTTTACGTCTTCAAAATATTTATCGTCCTTATGTTTTTTATTTATCAATGAATCAGCCAGGGCTATCGGGTCTTCTTTTTTTCGGGGGATGAAACGTTCCATTTCCTTTCGCTTCACGTAACCTTTGTCATAATTATTTAGCATATACATTATGAAGTGTTGCGTGAGGGTAAGTTCTGTATTGATATAATTTTTATCAGAGGCACTTACTGAAAGATCGTCTTCAGTAATAAGCCGGTCCATTTTCTTCTGTAAATTTTTGTCTTTTAATAAGGAATCATCCTCATAAGCGGTCACATAGTCGTGCAAATTCCAGAAACCACGAGCTTGTTCTGTCAACCCATCTTTGCTGAACCATGCAAACTGGTAGTTACGAGTATTATAAAAACTTTCTAGGCGCTGTCCTATTGAATCTGGAATTTTATTTTGTTTAATAAAATTTTGCAAGACTGTAGTGTCTAAAAAAAGATCACTGTAAGAATTGGAAGGAGTAATGCTTACATCTCTTTTGCTAATATTTCTTTCTTCTTTAGTTGTTGTTTTATCATTTTCGTTTGCTGTGGGATTAGAGCAGGAAAAGAGGATCGCTAAAAATGGTAAGGCAAGTATTATTTTTTTCATGCTTTTCAATACTGCAAAAGCAATGCCTTAGTAAAAAAATGAAATGCAATAATTAAAAGGGGAAATTTTTGCCCAGTTCAGTCCGAAGGACTCCTTAGGAGCAATTGCTGATCTTGTTTATCAGTAATTGTTGCTCATGTCCTGAAGAGGTAAGCTGTAATGCTTTTTGGTAAAATCTTTTTGCTTCTTCTTTATTCTGCAGTTCAAAGTATATTTCACCGATGGAAGCATAATAGAGATGATGTTGCTCCAGCCCTTTTATCTCTTGTAATTCTGTCCAATGCTTTTTGTTTGCTGATCGCATAAGCCGAAGCGATGGCTTTATTCATTGCGACCACCGGATTGGGTTGCAACTTGTAAAGCATTTCATATAAATGATAAATAGTTTTCCAATCAGTTTGTTCAAAAGAAGGAGCAGCTGCATGAAGTGAAGCAATAGCCGCTTCAAAATGATAAGTGGATATTTCAAAAGGTTCCGCTGCTGCATCGAGATAATCAAATCCTTTTTTAATCAGCGGCCTGCTGCCATTTGCTTCGGTCCTGGTGTTTTAATAAAATAATATTGCCTTTATCATCCAATCTTGTATCAATCTTGAAGCCTGGAAACACATTAGCGATAGTAAGGCTTTACTGCGTGGATAAGCTGTTAATTGATGTTGTGTCAAGTAAATAGACAAAGCCGCATAGCTTCTTCGCAAAGATCTTCGCGGATCAGTTTTTCGGGATGAGAAGAATTATATCCTTCGTTGAATAAAAGATAGAGAGATTTTAAAACCGCATCAAGACGTTCCGGTAATTCATTGCTATCGCGGAACATCCAGTTCGATCTTTTCAGCTTTTATTTTTTCTTTGGCCCGGTAAATTCTTTTGCTGATCGTTTCATCATTGGTCAAGAAATGCTTTGGCGATTTCGTTTACACTTAAACCGCAAAGTGTTTTTAAGCGTCAAAGCTACTTGTGATTCTTCGGGAATAGAAGGATGACAGCAGGCAAACATCATTCTGAGCTGGCTATCCTGTATCTCATTTTCGAGGAACAAATTATTTACTGTTGGAGTTAAGCGTGTATTCTGATTGCAAGAGATAAGCATATTGAGGACTGATTTCTTTAAATTTTTTTTCCGGCGTAAAAAATCAATGGCTTTGTTTTTTGCAACACGATATAACCAGGCGGAAGGATTATCGGGAATTCCATTGTATCCCCAGGTATTCATTGCCTGCAACAAAGTATCCTGCACAATATCCTGTGCAGTTTCTAAATTTTGTAGATCCAAGCAGTCTTGACAAAACGGAGATCATCTTTCCCGATTCATGCCGGAAAAGATGATCTACCAGTTGAGTTGATATTATTATTTGAATGCTTCATTATTCTCCGCTAGCTACCAGGCCGGAGGTTACATATCCATTTTCATTACCTGTCTTACCTGTATGCTGCCACCATTCTCATAATCAGGATAATCTTTGATATAGCTAACCGCTTCATTCATAGTCTTTTGCGTTAACGATAAAAAATCCGCCAACTACTTCTTTACCTTCTGTATAAGGTCCGTCGGTTACTGTTTTCCATTTGTTGCCGGTTACTCAATTTTCCACCGGGCAGCAAAGGTTCGCCGCTTACATACTGATCTGTCTTTTGCAAGTTTATCTATCCAGGCCATCCATTTACCCATATTGGCCTGCATTTGTTCGGACTTGATCAGTTGGTGGCATTCCGCCATGAAAAATAAGCATGAACTTTTCCATAATTGTTGATTTTTAAGTATTTTAAAAATATTGTTCGGGTAATGACGAACAGGGTTCTTCAGAACCGGACAAGATAAAAAAATTTTTTTAGAAAAATTCTGCCATCGCCATTAATTTCCCTTTTTCAGTATAGAGCTTTCAGGTTTTGCAGGTAAACACCCCAGTGATGATTGCATTGGGCAAACATATCGGTGTAGTCCTTCCAGCCACTATGATTGAACCGGAGTTCGGCACTGTCTTTTCCCATGCTTATATCAAAAATCACTTTTGTATTCAGCCATTCAGGGTGAGCATGCAAAATTTCCCAAACCACTCTTTTGATCGGGAACCAGTTCAGTTACTTTTAATTTCTTTATAATAATCCCCGCCAAAAGAGATCCGGTAAATACTTCCCACTTCGGGTTTTGCATTGTTATTAACAGACCACCAGGAAGCAATGCCTTGCTGCGTGGTAATAGCAGTATAGATTTTTTCTGGTGTTGACTTGATAAAGACTAGGTGGCGAATATCAGGCATGGCATTTTTTTTAAAAGGTAGGTAATTGTTTTGCTGTAAAGAATGAAATGTTGATAAGCGGAAGGATAACCCACCCTGATTGTAATTGCTTTCAGTTCGCCCCTCCGGGAGGGGAGATCAGAACTTACAAGCTATGAAACTAAGGATGCGTCCCCTGGGGGCGAATAAGGAATACGATTAAATGACCGGGGTGGGTTGCTGATACTTGGCAAGCTCAGTGTCCGGGTAACTTGCAACGGACGATGATCAAGTCTGCAACTGGCACAATTACAGTTTTCCACAATTTATTTTGCTTTTTTATTTCTGATTTTACATTTTTCATTTTCCCCCTGCCCCCTTACCTTTGCGGCCTGAAATCTATACCTTCTTTATAAATTATTAATATGGCAAATGTTGGTAAAGTAAAACAGGTCATCGGTGCCGTGGTTGACGTTCAGTTTGACGGCACACTTCCTGAAATTTATAATGCATTGGAACTAAAACGTGAAAATGGCGATAATACTGGTACTGGAAGTACAGCAGCATCTTGGTGAAGACAGTGTTCGTTCCATTGCGATGGACGGTACAGAAGGTCTTGTTCGTGGACTGGAAGTAGTTGATACCGGTATTGCGATTGCAATGCCTGTTGGTGAAGCTATTAAAGGCCGTCTTTTTAATGTAACCGGTGATGCAATTGATGGTTTGCCGCAGTAAGTAAAAAAGGTGGTCGTCCAATTCACGCTAAACCACCAATATTTGAAAACCTGAGTACTGCTATCTGAAGTTTTATTTACCGGTATTAAAGTAATTGACCTGATCGAGCCTTATGCAAAAGGTGGTAAGATCGGTTTGTTTGGTGGTGCCGGTGTGGGTAAAACGGTATTGATCCAGGAATTGATCAACAATATTGCAAAAGCATATGCTGGTCTTTCAGTATTTGCCGGTGTGGGTGAAAGAACCCGTGAAGGAAATGACCTGCTGCGTGAAATGATCGAAGCAGGTATCATGAAATATGGTGATGCATTTCAAACATAGCATGGAAGAAGGTGGATGGGATCTGAGCAAAGTGGATATGAAAGAACTGAAAGAATCAAAAGCAACTTTCGTATTCGGACAGATGAATGAACCTCCGGGAGCACGTGCACGTGTTGCATTGAGCGGATTGACCATTGCTGAATATTTCCGTGATGGTGATGGACAAGGCAAAGGACGAGACATTCTTATTCTTCGTTGATAATATCTTCCGTTTTACACAGGCAGGTTCTGAAGTATCGGCTCTGTTGGGTCGTATGCCATCAGCGGTGGGTTACCAGCCAACACTGGCAACTGAAATGGGTATGATGCAGGAAAGAATTACTTCAACAAAAAATGGTTCTATCACATCTGTACAGGCGGTTTATGTACCTGCGGATGACTTGACCGATCCGGCTCCGGCAACAACATTTGCTCACCTTGATGCAACAACTGTATTGAGCCGTAAGATTGCTGACCTTGGTATTTATCCTGCGGTGGATCCATTGGATTCTACTTCAAGAATCCTTACTGCCGCAGATTGTTGGTGATGAACATTATAATTGCGCCAACAGTGTAAAACTAATCTTACAGCGTTATAAAGAATTACAGGATATCATTGCCATTCTTGGTATGGATGAATTGAGTGATGAAGATAAACTGATTGTATCACCGTGCACGAAGAGTACAGCGTTTCCTTATCTCAGCCATTCCACGTTGCAGAAGCAGTTTACCGGTTTGAAAGGTGTGCTGGTTCCAATTGAAGAAACCATCCGTGGTTTCAATATGATCATGGATGGTGAAGTGGATGAATATCCTGAAGCAGCATTCAACCTGGTAGGTACTATTGATGATGCAATTGAGAAAGGTAAGAAAATGATGGCGGCAGCGCAAGGCTAGTACTGAGTACTTAGTATTTAGTACTGAGATAAGAAATTTCGAATTATATGGGAATGCATAATTATAGGGAGTTAAAGATTTGGCAGCGTTCAATGGAGTTTGTAGTAAGGGTATATGAAATAAGTGCAAATTTTCCCAAAGAAGAAAGATATGGTTTGACTTCACAATTAAGAGGATGTGTAGTTTCTGTTCCAAGCAATATTTCAGAAGGGGCAGGCAGGGGAACAAATAAACAATTTAAAAGATTCCTTGAATTTTCAATGGGATCAATAAATGAAGCACAAACTCAAATTGAAGTAGCGTTTAGAGTTAATTATCTTTGAGAGAAACCTATGGGTTACTAATTGACGAAGCTTTACAGATTTACAAAATGATCCTGGCTTTTTACAATTCTTTAAAAGATGAGGACTAAAGTCTGAATACTAAGTACTGAATACTATGAATCTAGAAATACTAACACCAGAAAAAAAACTATACAGCGGCGAAGTGTACGGCGTGCAAATGCCAGGCATCAGCGGAAGTTTTGAAGTGCTGGAAAAACATGCGCCATTGGTAAGTGCATTGAAACCCGGTCGCTTGAAAATTTTAAAAGACAAACAAAATCATTTAGCAAACTTTGACATACAAGCTGGCTTTGTCGAAGTATTGAATAATAAAGTAACAGTATTGGTTGAAGGTGCTGTTGCTGTTGAATAAAAACCCCTGTCCCCTAAAGGGGGACTTAGGTTGGTTATTTCTTATTTAGTTCTTTATTCAAAATGTTTCAAAATAATAGCTCTCTTACAGATGTTTGGTTTGTGAGCTGGCAAGTCCCCTTTAGGGGATTTAGGGGCATAAAATAATTTGTGGAAAACCCTATCCTGATTTTTATCGGGACTGTGTTCCGGGATTGTGAAAACAAGTTGAACCCTCTTCAGAAATGGAGAGGGTTTTTTATTTGCAACCCCTGTCCCCTAAAGGGGAACTTAGATTGGTTGTTTACTTATTTTGCTCTTTATTCAATTTTTTTCAAAATAATAACTCTCTTATAACTGTCAGGTTTGTGAGTTGGCAAGTCCCCTTTAGGGGATTTAGGGGTTTTTGTGTGCTCTTCTCTTCAATTCTTCTTCAGCATAGCCAAATGCTTTCTTCATCATATCCGTTTTTCTGAATTCATATTTAGTTCTGATCTGTTCTTCTTCATTCGCTACAATACCAAACATCGCATCAATAGCTCTTGCAGCAATAAAATCTGTTAGACTTGGTTCAAGGGGTTTATTTATGAATGGGATCTTATTATAAACATTCACTATTTGACTCCAGTCTTTATTGGCGCCTTCAACATTTATAGAGCTGTCAACAATTGGACGGAATGCAACCATTAATTCAGGTGACATAGTTGTTTTAAAATAGTCAGTTGCAGCATGAGTATTATCGGTCACTAAAATATTTGCAGCATCTTTTATACTCATTTCTTTTACTGAGTTTAAAAAAATTGGTTTTGCTGCTCTTACGGCCGATGAAGTTGCTCTTGTAAATTTTACGGTTAACTGGTCAACTGTTTTATCCAATCCAAGATCACGAAAGGTCTTTTCAATTTTAGCTGCATCTCCGGGAAAAGCAAATCTTACCAATGGATTTCCATTTGGATCGGCAAATGCATCAAAGCTTTTGAACAAACCTTGTGTCAATGCATCTTTTAATCCCGTTGCCATTTCAAATTCGGATGGCACAAGTATCGAGGCCACTTGTTTCAATGTATCGCATGATGCCAGCACTATTAAAAAACTAAACGCTGTAACTAATATTCTTTTCATATAAACTATCTTTATTGAAGTTAAATTAATTTATGAAAGTCTTCAATATCATCTTTTGTCTCTTATTTGTTTTTTCAGCAGCCCTGCAATACAACGATCCCGATCCTTATGTATGGATGCCAATATATATGTATGGCGCTGTGCTTTGCTGGCTTGCATTCCGAAACAAATTTTATCCAAAAGCTTATTTAATTGGTATCCTCGTTTATTCAGTTTATGCGATTGGATTATTTTTTTGGAAAGATGGTGTGTGGGATTGGATGAACAAACACAATGCCGAAGACATTGCTGCTACCATGAAAGCAGAAAAGCCATGGATCGAAGAAACAAGAGAGTTCTTTGGATTGGTAATTCTTATAGTTGTATTAGCTATAGATTATTTCTATGCGAAGAAAAGAGCTCACAGATGACACGGATTTTCACAGATTTTTTTAGATCGTTTCTGTGGAAATCTGAGAAATCTGTGAGAGAACAAAATCATTCTTTATAATCTATCCGCGATAATCCCGAATCTTTATTCTTGCTATACCAACCGAGTCCATATTCAAGTATATAAAGATGTCCGTCGGGTCCAAGTTCTATGTCCACAGGTGCCGCAAATTTTGTTCCTTGCATAAAAGGTTCCATTTTATAAAAATCACCATTCGGTTGTAATGAAACTGCCCTGATAATATTTCTCATCCATTCGTAGATGAAAACTTTTCCATTATAATAATCAGGTAAACCATTTTTACCCGGATATAGATCTGAATAATAAATGGGTCCGGCCATTGCAGTTCTTCCACCAGTTCCCATTTGTGGAAAATCAGGTGAGATGCCATAAGGATACCAGATAAATGGTGGAGAAACCGGAGGCAACTCTTTTATGCCGGTATTATTTTTTGAATCATTTATTGGTTTCGCCGGATCAAAAGAAGGACCACTCTTTCCAGTATAATAATCATAAGAACGATAAGGATAATTTTTACCAATAAATAGAGGCCAACCGAAATAACCGGCTTTTTTTGCCTGGTTCAATTCATCATATCCTTTCGACCCTCTTGTTTCCAGGCTGTCTTTATCTGAATCGGGACCAACATCACCCCAATACACATAATTATTTTTTGGATCCACTGATAAACGATATGCATTTCTTGTTCCCATTGCATAAATCTCCGGTCTTGTATGCGGCTGACCTTTTGCAAATAAGTTTCCATCTGGAATACTGTAGCTGCCATCTTCATTTACTTTAATACGAATTATTTTTCCACGCAGGTCATTACTATTCGATGCACTTCTTCTTGCATCATATTGCTCAAAACCTTCCCGGTTATCTATTGGAGCAAACCCATGATTGGCGATTGGCTGTTTGGGCGCATCAAAAGGAGTGGAGTTGTCACCGGTTGACAAATATAAATTTCCATCACCGCCAAAGGCAACGGAGCCACCGGTATGACAACATATTTCTCTTTGAGAATAAAACTGGAGAACAACTTTTTCAGATGACATGTCGATCTTATCATCTTTCAACGTAAATCTTGATAAACGATTAACCGAGGTGTCGATCGGAGAATAAAAAATATAAACCCAATTATTTTTTGCAAAATTTGGATCCTTACAAATACCCAACAAGCCTTCTTCTGCATTTACATTGCTATCAATTTTTGTTTTCCAGTAAACATCCAGCTTTCCTGCGTCCTTTAATTGTTTCGAATCGTTTTTATAAATTAAGATCTCACCTCGACGTTGCACGATCAATACATCAAGATTTGGAAGTATTGTCATTTCTGTTGGTTCGAAGAATTCACCAACTGAGAGTGGCGTCTTTGTAAATGATTTTGGATCCGGGGGAAATTGAGTTTTTACTTTTGAATAATCTTTTTTGTTTTCACCAATAGCATATTGAATACCGCCCAGGATATGTTTGAGATAATTTGAATCAACATAAGACTCTTCAGTATGACCAAACTCCGTATAGAAAGCACGACCGCCATCATACTCATGATACCATGCCATAGGATGATCATCGCCAAGCTTTCCACCTTCATAACTTTTCTCATCGATCTTTGCTAGTACATGTACATCCTTATTCAGGTTTTTGAAATTATACCATTCGTCAAATCTTTCCCATGTATCCGGCAAGTGTTTAGTTGACGCATGATCTTTATCTACCACAATGATCTTTGCATTTTGTTGTTTAGGATGACTTTCAAAACTTGCACCAACAAGTTTTACATACCATGTCCAATCGTATTCTGTATCGGTGGCTGAATGAATACCGACAAATCCACCACCTGCTTGTATAAATCTTTCAAAAGCGGCTTCTTCTTTATAACTAAGGATATTACCTGTAGTATTTAAGAAAATAACGGCTGCATATTTTTTCAAATTATCTTCTGTGAAAGCTAAAGAATCTTCGGTAACATCAACATCAAAATCATTTTCTTTCCCTAATTTTTTAATGGCAGTCTTGCCATTAGGAATAGAACTGTGATGAAATCCATTTGTTTTTGAAAACACCAGGATCCTTTTACCACTTATGGAAGTTGTTGATTCATCTTTACAAGCTGAAAGAAGAATGCAGTATATCAAACTAAAAAAGATAAATTGTTTTTTCATTTTACAGGCATTAAACGTGAAAGGGGAACTAAATATAAATGCAAAAAATGAAATGAAACGCGACGAACTAATTTAATTGCGGGTCGATGGGGAAATTGATCATCATTTCATAATCACCGCCTAATTGTTTCAGTGCATCTTTCCAGATCTCTTCATGTTTTTTATGGAAAACAAGTTTTCTTATTGCCTTTACTGTAAGCCATGATTTGCCGGTCAATTCTTCATTAAGTTGACCTTCGCCCCAACCGGAATAACCAATAAAGAACCTGATCTTATTCTCATCAATTACATTTTTTTTGATCATTTGCAATACCATATCAAAATCGCCGCCCCAATACACACCTTTTATTACTTCCACAGATCCCGGAATTTCGCCGGGATATTGGTGCAAAAAATGCAGTGTGTCTGTTTGTACTGGGCCGCCGTAATAAACTGGTAATTTGTAACCGTCAAGTTCTGGAACGATCTGGTCGATCGTATTTTCATATTTGCGATTCAATACAAAACCAAAACTTCCTTGTTGTTGGTGTTCACAAAGAAAAACCACCGTTCTCATAAAATTCGGGTCTTTAAGAAAGGGATCGGAAATGAGTAATATGCCTGCCGCAGGGTCAATCATATACCTAATTTAAGATGAAATTTTATTTTTATAAAAGTTATCTTACTGCCGCTATAAACCTCTGTTAAAATAACAGAAGGTGAAAAAAGTAGGATAGCAAAAGAATGTTTGAGGTATTATCTTTGCCCGTCTGCTTAAAACTGCCATCTTGTAAACGTGAAAAAGACCTTTCCGATAATTATCGCCCTAATACTTGTGTCACTCATCGGCATCATTTTGATCCAAATTTCATGGATCAAAAATATGATCGTAGTGGAAGAAAAGCAGTTTAGCGAAAAAGTAATTCGTGCCACAACAATTGTTGGGGCTGAATTATCAGAATTCAAAGGGAACATGCTTTCGCAAAATAATTCTACATATCCCTGGAAGCAGGATCAGTTTACATTGGATATGTTAAGGCCAACGACCGTGGCGAGCCGTTTTTCTGCTGCACAGATCAATGATAAAATTAGAAAAGCATTTATTACAACCGACCTGGCAAAGATCAGGTTTGAATTTTCATTGGCATCTACAAACCCATTTGGAGAGGTAACTTATTTTGAGAAGCAATCTTCCAATTTTGGAAATTTTTATGAGGACAGTGCCATAAATTTTTCATGCATTTACCCGATCGAGCCAATGAGCGGCAGCATTGCCGAAAATCTTTCTCCAAGAGAAGTTTTGTGGGTGATAGTGCCAAATAGCAGTGGCGTTGTATTAAAAGAATTGAAGTGGAGGATCGTTATCGCAGGTTTATTTACACTTATCATTTTTGCGGCTTTTTATCTTACGGTAAATACTATGCTTCGTCAGAAGAAACTTAGTGAGATAAAAAATGATTTCATTAATAATATGACGCATGAATTTAAAACTCCATTGGCTACTATTTCACTCGCAGTAGATGCTATGAAGAATGATAAAGTAATTGGCGATAAAGAAAAGTTGAATTACTTCAGCAGCATTATCAAAGGAAGAAAATCAACGGATGAACAGGCAGGTAGAAACGATATTAAAAGCGGCATTGCTTGAAAAGCAGGAAGTGAACCTGATGCTGAAACCGACACATGTGCATGATGTAATAAAAGATATTGCGGATAATTTTACGTTGCAGCTCAATGATAAAAATGGAAAAGTGGAAATGGACCTGGAGGCAACAAACGATCTTATAGATGCAGATGAAGTTCATTTTCCAAACTTGATAAATAACCTGATCGATAATTCAGTGAAGTATGCAAAACAAGATGTGCCGCCGGAGATCAGGATCAGTACAGCTGCTAATGGAAAAAACATGACCATAAGGCTTGAAGACAATGGTATCGGCATGGCGAAGGAAACCGTAAAAAGAATTTTTGAAAAATTTTATCGGGCACATACCGGCAATGTTCATAATGTAAAAGGATTTGGTCTTGGGCTCAGTTATGTAAAAACAATGGTGGATGCACATGGAGGAAACATTAAAGTTGATAGTATTCCAGGTAAGGGAAGCACTTTCACACTGGAGTTACCATTAAAAAGAGATTAAGAATTTCTCCATAACAGACTTCCATCTCCATAACTCAGGAAGCGGAAATTATTTTCCAAAGCGTATTCATAAACTTTTTTCCAATTCTCTCCAATAAATGCAGCAACAAGCAAGAGTAACGTTGATTGAGGCTGATGAAAATTTGTGATCAATCCATTTACAATTTTAAATTGATAACCTGGAGCAATAATGATCTGTGTTTTTGCAGTTAAATCTATCCAATTTTTTTTCATTCATCCATGTTAGTAAGATTTTCCAATGCTTCTTTTGCTGAAATATTTTTTTCAATACTATCATAAACCTCCCATTGAGTAATTTCTGTCGTCTGTGGTCTGTTGTCTATCGACTTCTTCACTCCCAGCCAATACAAACTCTCCAATGTTCTTAATGAAGTGGTTCCAACTGCAATGATTTTTTTATCAAGATGATCAATTAAATTTTGGATCAATGATCTCGAAACAGTAAAATATTCTGCATGCATCTCATGATCTTTCATCACTTCAGTTTTCACTGGTTTAAATGTTCCCGCGCCAACATGAAGAGTTACAAAATCTTTTTGGATATTTTTTTCTGTGAATTTTTTAAAAACAGTTTCAGTAAAATGTAAACCCGCAGTTGGTGCTGCTACCGAGCCTTCGATAATGAGCATAAACAGTTTGATATCTTTCGGCATCACTGATCTCCGCTTCTCTTTTAATATAGGGTGGAAGCGGAATGGCGCCGAAAAGATGAAGTACTTCAGCAAAACTTAATGACAGATCATTCCAGGATAATTCAACGATGAAACTATCACTCATCTTTTCAATATAATGGGCACTTAAAACAAGATCTTTTGAATTATACTTTATCTTCTTTTCAAGTACTTGTCCACGTTTCCATTTTGATGCGCCGCCAATTAAGCAATGCCACAATACCATTTCATGTTGGAGCATTGCAGTTGTAATGTCAGAGTATTGATCATGTGGCTCTAAACAAAAAATTTCTATTACTCCGCCGGTTGCTTTTTGAAATAGCAATCTTGCTTCTACAACTTTGGTATCATTAAAAACAAGTAATGAGTTTGAAGGAATATGGTCAGCAATGTTTCTGTAAATGTCTTCCTCAATTTTTTCTTCTTTGTAGATAAGAAGCTTTGAAGCATCACGTTCTGCCAATGGATATTTGGCGATCCTTTCTTCAGGAAGTGAATAGGTAAAATCTTTTATTGAAAGTGTTCTTGGGTCTGTCATAACACAACCAACTGTTGTATTTAATAAGAAAACAAAATTATTTACGTTTTGCAAGGGGCACAACTAATTTCAATCCGCTCCATATATCACTCACCGCACAAACTTTTACATCAACCAGGTCATTCTTCAATGCATAATTTCTTATTACATCTTCTGTAATATCAGTTGGGATTTTTGCAGCTTTTTTATACCAAGATACCCAGATGATAACTGTTGAATTCTTTTTGTAAACAGTTTTCAGCTCTTTCATCTCTGATTCAAATTCTTTCACAGACTTTACAAACAAATGAATGAAGTCAGGCATTTCATTTCTCATACATGATTGATCTGTGATATTAACTTCCAATAATTTGTAATAGTCATCAGGCTTATTAATGATCAAAACTTTCATCTCGGGTTTTATCCCGAGCTTTTTTATTAATGCAGTACCCGAATAACCAGTTGTTGCCATAGAATAAAGTTAATCGCTTTGCATTTCGTCAGAATTTTGGAGTCGATCCAACACTATCCACAGCTTTTCCACCGCAATCCACACCAGAATCACAGAATTTTTTCTCAAAAATTTTATATAAATGACCAAACCCTTTGCTGGAGCTAGTTCCAGCCTATGAAGTGCTGGGGAAAAAATAAAATCTTGAAAATTTGGTTGTTAAGTGGGAAAATGTGTTATTTTGTGTCAATTATTTTAAAATTGTTGCAATCTACTGATAATGACAGGCTTTCTAGGAGAATTCGAAGCGACGTTAGACGCCAAGGGGCGGTTTCTCTTGCCGGCAGGGCTCAAAAAGCAAATGCCGGAAGGAGAGGGAAGTCTGTTTGTTATTAACAGGGGGTTTGAACAATGTCTGGCTCTTTATACCATGAAAAGTTGGGAGCCGCTCTTTGCAGAAATTAATAAGCTAAATGAATTCGATCCGAAGGCAAGACAGTTTCGCCGTCATTTTTTAAATGGCGCCACACATGTTGAACCCGATAGTGCAGGTCGCTTATTAGTTCCGCCAAACCTGAAAGATCATGCGGGTCTGCAAAAAGATATAGTGCTGGTATCGGCAGTTAACAAAATCGAAATCTGGGATAGTAGTAAGTACCATCAGCTCTTTGACTCATTCTCTGCGGATGATTTCAGCAATCTTGCAAAAGATGTAATGGCCAAGGGGGATTCAGGAATTAGTAATTAGGAATTTGAAAAAAGGAAACAATGAAAGAGGAAAAACCAAATTCCAAATTCCAAATTCCAAATTCCGATTACCATATACCGGTCCTGTTGAAAGAGGCGGTTGATGCCCTAATGATTCAACCGAATGGAACCTATGTCGATTGCACTTTTGGCGGCGGCGGACATTCTAAAGCCATCCTTGAAAAGCTTGACCAAAATGGAAAGCTCATCGCATTCGACCAGGATGAAGATGCAAAACGCAACATTCCAAAAGATCCACGCATCATTTTCGTGCCGCATAATTTTCGTCACCTGCAACGATTTTTGAAACTGCATAATATTAATGCAGTTGATGGAATTCTTGCAGACCTCGGTGTCAGCAGTCACCAGTTTGATGAAGCCGAAAGGGGTTTCTCAACAAGACATGATGCACCGCTTGACATGCGAATGGATCAGCGACAATCACTCACTGCTGCCGATGTAATAGCCAATTATAGCGAGCTGCAACTGCACAAAATTTTTGAGCAGTATGGTGAAGTGACGAATTCAAAAACGCTGGCCAGAACGATCGTTGAATTGCGAAGCACACAATCGCTGAAATCAATTAATGCTTTTAAGCAAGCACTCCACGGAGTAGTGAAAGGAAATCCGAACAGGTACTTTGCCCAGGTATTCCAGGCATTGAGGATCGAAGTAAATGACGAGCTCGGAGCATTAAAAGAAATGCTCCAACAAATTCCACCCTTGTTGAAACCGGGATGCCGGGCAGCCATCATCACGTTTCATTCTTTAGAAGATCGGTTGGTTAAAATTTTTTTTCGTCAGGGAACCTTTGAACAGACGGAAGAAAATCCTTTTATCATGAGTAAATCAGTGAATGAATTAAAAGTGATAACGAAGAAGCCAATTGAAGCATCGGAAGAAGAAATGAAACAAAATCCAAGAGCAAGAAGTGCCAAGTTGAGAGTAGCAGAAAAAGTAATGATGGTATAAGCTTTTGAAATTCTGACTGGACAATTCGTCCAACTTCTGTTGCGACGCTCCGTTCATCCTCCGAAGCCCTGATTAAGCTTCGTGTTAAACAGGCGAAGGAGGATTCAACCACAGTAGTTCTTATCAACACATAAAGGGTATTAAATCCAATTTCTTTGAAGCTCCTTGCCATCCTGATCTATCGGGATGGCAAGGTTAAAACCGAAAACCGAAAATCAGTACCCGTGTCACGGTTTAAAACCGTGACACGGATTAAACAACATGCAGGAACAAGAGAACATAAAAGAGCGGGAAAGCAAACTTGACTGGAAACGATGGTTGAATTATCAATCACTCGTGAAGCAAGTGCCCTTCTTTTTATTTCTAACAGTCTTAGCAGTTATATATATATATAATGGTCACTATGCAGACAAAACAATTCGCAACATCAACAAAACTGCAAAAGAAGTGAAAGAGCTGCAGTGGGAATATAAAACTGTTAAGAGTGAAGTGATGTTTCAAAGCAAGCAAAGTGAACTGGTAAAAGCAGTGGAACCATTAGGGTTGAAGGAATTAACAGAAGCACCGGTTGTATTGAATAGTGAAGAAGAAAAGAAAGCAAAGAATTAATTAAAGTGATGTTCATTGTCCCCCGCTGGCGGGGGTCGGATATGGAAATAGAGACAAAAACCAAGTTGGGGTGGACAAAGCTGAATAGGATTACAGAAAGTACAAGAGTGCGACGCAACAGAAGATCAAAAGAGTTATAGAGCTGGTTTCATAAATAACAACTAAAGAATTCAGAAGAGTAGTGGAAGTAAAACGTGACATACTTTGGAGAGTGTACCTCAGTTTTATCGGCATAGTGTTGCTGAGTCTGTTGGTCCTCGGCAGAGCTTTCTATATTCAACAAGTGCAAGGCAGTTATTGGAGAAGCATGAGCGACAGCCTTCACCAGCGAATTGAAGAAATAGATGCCGGCCGCGGAACTATCTACAGCGAAGACGGACAAATGTTGAGCACCTCGCTTCCAACCTTTGATATCTACATTGATTTTATGGCCGATGGTCTTCGTGAGAAAAACGGAAAACGTTTCAAGGAAAATATTGATTCATTCTCCAAATCCCTCGCAAATTATTTCCACGATAAAACTGCTGCTGCATATAAAATAGAATTACAAACTGCTTATAAGAAGAAAGACCGCTACTATCCCCTGAAAAAGAAATTACAGTTTGAAGATTATAAGATCTTCCGTGAATTTCCTTTGGCAAAACAAGGCAGAAATAGAAGTGGTGTAATTGTAGAAGAAAATAGCAAACGTTTAATGCCTTATCAAACGTTGGCGACAAGGACGATCGGTTTATCAAGAGAATATGTTGCAAGTAATGGTAAAGCAAAAAAGCAAAATGTTGGTCTTGAAAAAAGTTATGATAGTTTATTAACTGGTCAAAAAGGTCAACGCCTTGTTCGCTTTATCGCCGGTGGTGTTCCTGTTCCTGTTGATGGTTACCAGGTAGAACCTGAAAATGGAAAAGATATTATTACAACGCTTGATGTAAACATGCAGGACATTGCTTCCACAGCTTTGATGAAAAAAATGATCGAAAGCGAATCGCAATATGGAACAGCGATCGTAATGGAAACAAAAACTGGAAAGATCAAGGCGATCGCAAATCTGGGACGGCAAAAAGACGGAAGCTATTTTGAAGATGATAATTATGCGTTGAGAGTTACTGAGCCGGGATCAACGATAAAGCTTGCAACACTTTTATCTGTTCTTGAAAGTGGAAGTTCAAAGCTTGACGATATGGTGGAGGTAGGAAGTACAGGTCAAATGATGGTGGGGCCAAGACCTGTAAATGATGCGGAGAGAGCGCCGAAACCTGTATTGACAGTTGAAGAATGTTTTGCTCATAGCTCTAACGTCGGGATGAGCAAACTTGCATATAAAGCTTTTGGCAGTGATCCCAAAAAAATTCAAAGAATACCTGCATGAATATTTGCTTGACGTAAAATCACCGATTGATTTGACTGATGTACCGAGGCCGCAGCTTGCTTCATTTGAAAAAAATGCTGCTGGTGTGATGAATATGCTCACGATGAGTTTTGGCTATGCAATACAGGTAAGTCCATTACATACATTGACTCTTTATAACGCTATTGCCAATAATGGCAAAATGATGAAGCCTTATTTGGTAAACAGGATCGTAAGAGATGGTATTCCTTATCGTGAATTTCAACCAACGGTTCTTAAAGAAAATATTTGTAAGCCATCGGTTGTGAAAGCTGCTAAAGCGAGTATGGAAATGGTGATAACTGAAGGAACGGGTAGGCCAGCATTTAAGGATATGCCTTTTGAAGTAGCTGGAAAAACAGGAACTGCCCATGTAAAAGATGGACCGATCAATTATGATGACATGGTTTACCAGGCATCATTTGTTGGTTACTTCCCAGCAAAGGATCCTGTATACAGTTGTATAGTTGTTGTTCGTACAAGGGCTCATGCTGCTTTGCATTATGGGGGACAAATCGCTGCACCGGTTTTCCGTGAGATAGCGATCAAGTTGTACGCAATGTATATCGAGCAAAAAACTGGTCCAGCATACCAGGTAGTAAAAGATAGTTTGAATTATTTCTACTCAGGTAACAGCACCGATATAAAAAATGTTTTTAAAACATTGAATGTTGGATATAGTGATTCAGTAGGACGATCAGATTGGGGAAATGTGATAGTAGATAATTACCAGCCGGTACTAAAGGAAGTGAATGTAACTAAAGCTGTAATGCCAAATATAAAAGGGATGGGTTTGAAAGATGTTATTTACCTGTTGGAGAATATGGGGCTGAAAGTAAAAGCAAATGGACAGGGAAAAGTAATGGTGCAATCTATACAGGCCGGAACAGCTTTAACAAAGGGAATGACTGTTTATGTTGAATTAGGATAAACATTTAATGTGAAGCTAAGTGATGTTTTATATAAAGTAAGTATCAGGTCGATAAACGGAAGTACGGATATAGATGTAAAGGATGTTCAGATCGATTCAAGGAAAATAAAAAAAGGCTCTTTGTTTATTGCTGTAAAAGGTTCTGCTGCTGATGGGCATCTTTTTATTGATAAGTCAACTGAAGCTGGCGCTACTGTGATTGTTTGTGAAGTGTTGCCAGCTGAAAAAAAAGATGGAGTTGTGTATGTGCAGGTGGAGAATAGCGCAGAAGCTGCTGGTTATATAGCAGCAAATTTTTTTGGTCAGCCATCGGAAAGAATGAAAGTAGTGGGAGTGACAGGAACAAACGGCAAAACAACTATTGCGACATTATTATATAAGCTCTTTGCATCATTGGGATATACATGCGGATTGTTAAGCACTGTGGAAAATCGTATCGGCGAAAAAATACTCGCTGCTACACATACCACACCGGATGCTGTAAGCCTGAATGCTTTGCTGAAACAAATGGCTGATGACGGATGTTCTCATGTTTTTATGGAGAACAGTTCTCATGCCATTCACCAGCATCGAAGCACAGGGTTAAAGTTTGCCGGGGGCATTTTTAGCAACATCACTCATGATCATCTTGATTATCACAAAACGTTCGATGAATATATCAAGGTGAAGAAATCATTCTTCGATTCGTTATCATCAGATGCATTTGCAGTAAGCAATGCAGATGATAAAAGGGGAATGGTGATGCTGCAGAATACAAATGCTAAAAAGTATTTCTACAGTTTACGGACAATGGCTGAGTTCAAAGGAAAGATCCTTGATAACAGCTTGACCGGTTTAGTGATGAATGTGAATGACACGGAAGTTCATTTCAGGATGATCGGGGAGTTCAACGCCTATAATCTTTTGGCGGTTTATGGAACTGCAATGTGCATGGGAGAAGATAAACAGGAAGTGTTGAGATGTTTAAGTGTGTTGACTGGCGCAGAAGGAAGATTTGATTATATGATCTCATCAAAAGACCGGCTGATAGCAATTGTTGATTATGCACATACACCGGATGCTTTGTTGAATGTGCTGGCAACAATTAAAAAATTGAGGAAAGGAAATGAGCAAGTAATAACAGTGGTTGGTTGTGGTGGTGACAGGGATAAAACGAAGAGACCGATAATGGCTGAAGCAGCATGTGAGCATAGTGACAAAGTGATATTGACAAGTGATAATCCGAGAAGCGAGGACCCGGCACAGATCATTAAAGACATGGAACAAGGAGTAAGTGTTGTGTCAAAAAGAAAATGTTTATCGATAGCAGATAGAAAAGAAGCAATAAAGACAGCAATAAGTTTAGCAAAAGCAGAAGATATAATACTGGTAGCAGGCAAAGGACATGAGAAATACCAGGAGATAAAAGGAGTAAGAAATCATTTTGACGATAAAGAAGTAGTGAGGGAGATGTTTGAGTTATTGGAAAGATGAATTGGGAAAAGTGGAATTGGGAAATTTTGAAATTCAATTTCCCAATCTCTCAATTTCAAAATTCCAAAATGAAATTGAATTACTTGGACGGTAATCATATAAAATAGATCATTTCAAAAGAATGATCTGAAAGAAAAACCAAAGTCCTTCTTATACCTCTCTGCGAAAGCAGGGAGGTTTAGGAGGCCAAAACTCAGGACCAACAATGCTATACCATTTGTTTGAATGGTTCAAAGAACAGAACATAAAATTCCCCGGAAGTGGAATACTTGATTTCATTTCTTTCCGGTTGTTGCTGGCAATGTTGTTATCATTGGTTATAACGCTGGTGTTTGGAAAAAGATTGAT
>CAVVDD010000003.1:0-25000 GCA_963746915.1 uncultured Bacteroidota bacterium
GTAGCCTGGGAAAGTCCCGAAAAAAATACTGCAGCTATCAAAGACGCAAGAACCCGGGAATTGACGTGGAACACAAACAAGTCTTTTTTTGACAAAAGCTCAAAGAGTTTTTGGTTTCTCTGCTTGAATGAGGAAGGTGGCCGCAGGCTGGAACAAATTTTCCTGGATGGAAGAATCCAATTCTATACATGGCCTTGCTTAGGAAGGTAAACCAGCCATGGGCATCATGGGCATAATGCCGAAGACATGTGTTATGATCCCAAAAGAAATTCGGTTTGGATCAACAGCGGAGAAGGATTGCTTGAATTTTCTTTGGACGATAAACAGTTTCGTAAAATTGAAGCATTGGAGTAAATTGACCAAACAAAAAAGTTACGATCGCGGTGTGGGAGTTGATATAGACAGGCAAGGGAGGATATGGTTTTCAACATACTCTGAAGGGATATTTATTTATGATCCGGAAACAGAACAAACAAAACCAGCCTTTTCCGATCATGATATGCAATTGAAAACAGGTAAAGCTAACCTTCATATTTATTGTGACCGGGATGGTATTGTATGGACTTCTGATTGGGCGGGAAATGGAATCTATGCATTGCTGCCTTTTAATCCACCTGTTAAGCGGTATGCTGCAAACCCGTCCGCGAAAAATACACTAAGCAGTGGTTTGATTTCTACGATTGTTCCTGGCCCGCAGGGTAAATTGTGGCTTGGCACTGCGGATGGTTTAAACATTTTTGATCCGGTTACAGAAACATTTGAAGTGTTGAGGGAGAAAGATCTGCCGGGTATCAAAGGAACTTCTATCCTGCCCCTTTATATAGATACCATACAACAAAAAGCCTGGCTCAATGCAGGGTCACAGGAAACAGAGCAGCAGTATTTTGGTATGAGTATGTATGAAATGGATATCAAAACCCGGAAATGCAGCCGCATTGTATTTATGGATGGATCAAAACGAATTGATACATTTTATGTTCAGCATGGCCTGGTGAGATCGTATAAAAATGGTTTTATTTTTTGTGATCAGTTACATGGCGTTTTTGAAATTAAAGAAGGCAGTTTGGTTGCAAACCTGTTAATTCCTTTAGTACCGGAAGGATTCAGGTCTGGAAATATTCTCCTGGTAGAAGATCGTTACCTGTTTTTGCAGCATGGACGCATGCTACACAATTTCGCTTTTGAAAATAAAAATGGAAAGTGGACAAGAGTCCCAAATCAGCTCGATAACGTGGGTTGGTTTTCTGCACTCTACAATAAAAAGGATCAGACCTATTGGGTGAGTGAGGTCGAGAACCTGGTGCACTATAACAAAGAATTCCGGGTAATTAAAGCTTATAGCGGGGAAGACGGGTATAATGCACCAATGCTGAATATGCAGTTCGATAACTACGGTAACCTGTGGTTTGCCAACATGTCACAACAGATTGGCAGGCTTAATACGGCTACCGGCATTTTCTCAACTTTTTCAGAAACAGATGGCTATCAAAAAATGGATTTCTTACTGGATGCGCCCATTACGAAGGATGTGCGGGGTGATCTGTATTTTGGCATAGGTGCGAAATGGGGAACCGGTGATTTGAATTGGGGATTGGACCGCGTTTACCCGGAAAGATTTTCATCTGCTACTTCAGCCGTTTATTTCGACACTCTTTTTATTAGATCAAAAACCATTTTCACTTTACACACAGGTAAATGAGCTCGGGGAATTATCACTAAAGTATGATCAGAATACTATCAGCATTGAAACCGGCATTATTGATTATTATTCAAGAAAAAAAGGTAAGATAAGATATAAACTCGAGGCAAAATGGTAAGGAAGGAGACTGGCAATATCCTCCGGATAATATTATCCGGTATGAAAACTTATCTCCCGGCTCTTACCGGTTGGTGGTACAGGCTTCGAATATCAATAATGAATTCAACAGCCCGGAAAAAATATTGATGATCAATATCAGTCCTGCTTTCTGGAATACCTGGTGGTTCAGAATTGTTGCGGGTGTTTTTGTATTGAGTATTTTTTATTTAGTGATACGTTACCGCACACAACAAAAATTCAAACTGCAGTTGGAACAATCAGAAAAAGAAAGCCAACTGGCGTTGGAGCGTTCAGAAAATTCGAAGCAATTAGCAGAACTGCAACAGCAAAAAACAGAAATGGAAATGCAGGCACTGCGTGCACAAATGAACCCGCATTTTATTTTTAATTCACTCAATTCCATCAACCGTTTTATTCTTCAAAACAACAGGGTGCAGGCTTCGGAATATCTTACCAAATTTTCAAAGTTGGTGCGGATGATCTTACAGAATTCACAGGCTTCATTAATTACTCTGGAAAGTGAATTGGAATCACTGGGTTTATATCTTGAACTGGAAGCGCTGCGTTTTAATTATCATTTTGATTATAAAATTTCTGTTCCAAAAGATTTGGATATTGAAGTGCTGAAAGTACCGCCACTCATCTTACAGCCTTATGTAGAAAATGCGATATGGCATGGCCTGATGCATAAAGAAGAAAAAGGACAATTGGATATTGAAGTATCAGAAGAAGATGATCATCTTTATTTTAAAATTACCGATAATGGTATTGGCCGGAAAAGAGCTGCAGAACTTGCAAGCAAATCAGCAACCAAACATAAATCAATGGGACTTCGAATAACAGCGCACCGGATTGCCATGATGCAAAATTCAAATGGAGTGGAATCACCTGTAAAAATTAATGATCTGGTAGAATCCTGATGGCACTGCAGCCGGTACAGAAGTAATTATTAAAATGCCTGTTATATATGATTAAAGCAATTATTATAGACGATGAAGTTCATTGTCTCGATACATTGAGCATTCTGCTGACTGATTATTGTCCGGAAGTGGAAATAATGGAAAAATGTCATTCGCCCAAAAAAGGATTGGAAGCGATTGAAAAATTAAAACCGGAACTTGTATTCCTGGATATTGAAATGCCTATGATGAATGGGTTTGAATTGCTGGAACAGTTCAAGCAAATTCCTTTCTCTGTTATCTTCACTACCAGTTATGATCAATATGCTATCAAAGCCATTCGTTTCAGTGCACTGGATTATTTATTAAAACCTATTGATCCAAAAGAACTGATTGCCGCGGTACATAAAGTTCAATTACAAAAAACCCCGCCATCTGCAGAACAGTTTCGCATGCTTGCTGGAGCAACATACAAGGGCAAAGAAGATGAGCTTTCTAAGATCGCTGCGATATTAAATCAAAATTTTTCGCTGCAAAATCATCTCTGTCTTTGTCGCAACAACGGCGTCTGGCTGCTATTCTGTTTACTGATATTGTAGGATACACTGCTATGATGCAGCAAAACGAAACGGAAGCGTTAGCCATCATTAAACGATATACTACAGTTTTGAAACAAACTGTCGCAGCTCATTCGGGAGAAGTGTTGAATGATTATGGCGATGGAAGCCTTTGTATTTTTTCAAGCGCCACAGAAGCAGTTCAATGTGCCCTGGAAATACAACAACAATTGCAGACTGAGCCAGTGGTGCCGCTTCGGATCGGTCTGCATATTGGAGAAGTTTTTTTTGAAGATGGAAAAATATTGGGTGATGGTGTAAATGTGGCATCCCGTATTCAATCACTGGGAACAGGTAATACTATTCTTTTTTCCGAAGAGATCCAGGATAAGATCAAAAATATCGCTAAAGTTCAAAACCGTGTCTCTTGGGTTCATTTGAATTTAAAAATGTAGAAAAACCAGTTGAAGTATTTGCGCTGGCAAATGAAGGTTATCGTGCCATTCCGGAGAAGAATAATGGAAGGGAAATTAAAAAAGAAAAGACAAGCAGCTGGCTAAGTATTCCTTATTCAGGTAGTAATGAAGAAGACTGATATTAGAGAAACTAAATAATACGATGTAAAACTATGATCAAAGCAATCTTAATAGATGATGAAGTTCACTGCCTCGATACATTGAGTATGCTCATCAGCTGATTATTGTCCCGAAGTGGAGGTGATGGAACAATGTCATTCGGCAAAACAAGGACTCGAGGCTGTGGCAAAGGCATAACCCGGCATTGATATTCTTGGATATTGAAATGCCGGTGATGAATGGTTTTGAATTTCTGGAACAGTTTAAAGAAATTTCATTTGCTATTATTTTTACAACCAGCTACGATCAATATGCCATTAAAGCTATCCGGTTCAGTGCATTGGATTATTTACTAAAACCAATTGATCCAAAAGAACTGGTAACGGCGGTACAAAAAGTACAGAACACAAAAACATTTGCCGGTGGCCGAACAATTTCAGATGCTGATGAACCAAATACAATCATAAGGAAGTCGGTTTCAGTAAAATTGCAGTTCCCACATCGGAAGGTTTTGAATTAATTCCGGCAGACCAGGTGATACGCTGTGAAGCAGATGATAATTATACTCATCTCTATCTCAAAAACAAAACTAAAATCATTGCCTGCCGCACATTAAAAGAGATGGAAGAGCAATTACAGGACTTATGCTTCTTTTATCCGTGTGCATCATTCTTACCTTGTTAATCTGAATGAAGTAACTAAATATATCCGCGGCGAAGGCGGATACCTTGTAATGAGTGATGGCTCTACCGTGAATGTTTCCCGCAGCCGTAAAGAAGCAT
Organism: uncultured Bacteroidota bacterium; assembly: GCA_963746915.1. GTDB lineage: Bacteria > Bacteroidota > Bacteroidia > Chitinophagales > Chitinophagaceae > VBAS01. The sequence continues at coordinate 4,633 of CAVVDD010000003.1, forward strand.
TACTTAAATTATTCTGAAGTTAATTTTGTTAAGTAAGCATTTAAAAAACTGCCCGTTGCTTAGGGGTAGCAAAAACAAACCCTGTACCTATTGAACAATTATTTTACAGTATATGAATAAAGAAAATAGGAATCCGTAGTATAAAGATTTCCCTGGCTATTTTTCCGTTGATTTCGACCTTTTATAATTCCAAGTCCCGGCGTAAGATAATATTCTTGTTGCCTGAAATTTGACCATAATCCATCATCATGTATAAAAACAATTTTGTAAGATGGAAAACTGGTGGTCATTATTCGTTCAGAATAAATAAGCGATCTTATTGTGCCTCCACTATACACAGTTGTTTTAACGGGCTGACTATTATCTACTGGCCAGCTAAAAAAAAGAGCTTCCACCTGTGGCCTTAACATATAAATAGTTGTATCATCCGCCCTTAAAACAAATATTGAATCATCATACTGATCAGTTATAGGAGTAAAAACATGATTATTAAAATTAATAGTTGGGGCTGCTTTTAAATGAAATGTGTCTTTGCCAAAATAATTCCCGGACGCTGTAAAGAAGCTATCCACATACAACCATTTATTTCCTTGCTTTAGCGGAAATAATTCATTGCTAAAGTTATTGCTGATATTTTCTCCTTTTACACAACCTATCAATAGCAATGGACTTAATAATATCGGAAATAATTTTTCTTTCATGAATGTTTTGCGGTCACCTGATTTTTATTATCACAAGTTATTTTGTTTAACAGAACCGGCAATGACACACATTACGCAGACGAACCACCGCTACTAATTATTTTATATCGGAATTTATTGTTTCCGGGTAGCCTCTGGCCCTGATGGACAAGCTTCTGCAATAAAAAAATCAATAACGATTGCATGCATATTATTACCCATTTCGAAACCTGCCAACAGGCAAATTCAGCGTATATTTGCAGCCCTGCCCGCCGAAGTTTTAACGAAGGCGGGTTCGATATTTTTATGAGCAAAAAAGGAAAAGTTTTGGTGGCAATGAGCGGCGGTATTGACAGTACCGTCACCGCCTTAATGCTTCATGACGAAGGTTATGAAGTAGTGGGCATTACTATGAAAACATGGGACTATGCAGCCAGCGGCGGCAGTAAAAAAGAAACCGGTTGTTGTAATCTGGATTCGTTTCAATGATGCAAGACAGGCTGCCGTTGAACATGGCTTTGCTCATTATATTCTTGATATCCGTGAAGAGTTCGGTGATTTTGTAATCGAAAATTTTGTTGATGAATATATTGCCGGCCGCACACCCAATCCCTGTGTGCTTTGCAATACACATATTAAATGGAGAGCTTTATTGAAAAGAGCCGATGCATTGGATTGTGATTTTATTGCAACAGGTCATTATGCAAAGATCCGGCAACATGATAATGGAAGATTTGTTGTAAGTAAAGCCATTGATGATACAAAAGATCAGAGTTATGTATTGTGGGGATTGCAACAGGATCTGTTAAGCAGAACAATATTACCATTAGGCCCTTATCGAAAAACAGAGATCAGGCAAATGGCTCATGATTATGGTTATCCTGAACTGGCAAAGAAAAGTGAGAGCTATGAAATATGTTTTGTGCCTGATAATGATTACCGTGGTTTTTTAAAAAGAAGAGTGGAAGGATTGGAAGAAAGAGTTGATGGCGGAAATTTTGTTGATAAGCATGGAAATATTTTAGGTAAGCATAAAGGCTATCCTTTTTATACTATTGGTCAGCGCAAAGGATTGGATATTGCTTTCGGAAAACCGGTATTTGTAACAAAGATTGATCCTGATAATAATACTGTCGTGCTGGGCGATGAAGAAGACCTTGAACAAAATGAAATGATAGTGGGCAAATTGAATTTGATAAAATATGATACGATCACTCCGGGCATGGAAGCAATAACAAAGATCCGTTACAAAGACAAAGGTGCTTTATCAAATATTTATCCTGAAAGACAGGACATGCCCAGTGAACGTGTACGATTTTATGAAAATGTAAAAGGAATAGCTCCGGGTCAAAGCGCTGTGTTTTATGAAGGAGATGATGTGATGGGAGGAGGGATTATACAGTCGGGAGTACTGAGTCGGGAGTCTTGAGTCGATAGTCGAGAGTCAGACATGCGAACTGCTGACTGCTGAACTGCCGACTACAGACTGCCAACTGAACCACTAATTCTCAATGCAATAAATGTTACAATCAAGGCGGGAACTATGATTCCCCGTTTTTTGTTTGTAGTTTTGAACACTCGCCTCAGGTAGATTTCCAGTATAGAATCTAATGAACCACTTATTGATCAACAATCTTATGACATCGAAGATCCTGCATCAATTTTTTGCTGCATTGTCAGCTTGTCTTTATTCCATTCCTCTGCAAATAAGAAACTGAAGAATTCTGACATCTGAAGCCATCAGCTGATTATATGCCTTTACAGCCGGGCAAATATATTACTTATCGCCTCGACTCATTGACTGTTTTCACAAACTTTGGAAGAAATGCAGAAATTCAGGAGGTACCAGGTAAAGCATGTGGTGGATGCTCAAATAACAGACAATCTCGGAAGACCGAGCTATCGCATTCTCCGTTACCTGCGTGATTCATCAGGCACTCAACCATGGGTTGATAATGGGACTTATTTTATCACTCCTCTTACCAATGAAGCAGAAATTATTGAAGATAATCTTCGATTCATAAAACTTCATTTGCCATTTAAACTAAATAATGACTGGAAAGGAAATAAGTATTTGTCAGATGATCCCTATGCTTCTCTTTATACTTTCTTCAATGATGATGACATGAATGACTGGGATTATACTATCGATCAATTTGACAACACTGACAACCATTGGCGGTAAAACGATTAATGATGTATACACCGTTTTCCAGGATGATGAATCGATCAATGCTCCTGTTACAAATCTTACACAACCCGGATACAGAACATTGGCTTCAGATAAATTTGCAAAGAATATTGGTCTTGTTTACCGTGATCTTATAATGTGGGAATACCAACCACCGGTTCCGGGTTCTCCTCCAGGTACTCTCGGTTTCAAAACTGGTTTTGGCATTAAGATGTGGATGATCGATCATAATTAATCTTCCTTATTAATTTAGTATATTTGGAGGGACTAAAAGTCGGCCTGAATGAAAAAATTGATCATTGTACTTATTGGAAGCTGTTTATTTTTTACGGAAACCAGGGCACAGTTCACCCGTTATGTGATAAAGCTTAGAAATAAAGGCGGCAGCACCTTTTCACTTTCAAATCCTACAGCCTATTTATCGCAGAGAGCTATCACCAGAAGAACAAGATATGGTATTGCTATTGACAGCACCGATCTGCCGGTAACGCCTTCTTACATCACTCAGATAAGAAATGTTCCAAACGTCACGGTATTAAATGTTTCCAAATGGCATAATGCTGTTTCTATTCAAACTTCAGATCCAAATGCCATCACAACTATTAACGGATTATCATTTGTGCAATCAGTTGCAGCCAATAGCCGCACGAACGCAGAATAGTACTACTGAAAAATTACACTGTTGCAGATCAACCTTATATTTCGTCTGCAAAGAGTTACCGGTATAACTGCTGATTTTTTTAATTATGGAGCAGGCTCTCTTACTGAGATCAATCTGCATAAAGGAGAATTTCTACATAATATAGGATTGCGTGGACAAGGAATGCTGATCGCTATTCTTGACGGTGGCTTTTTTAATTATACTACACTTGATGCATTGGACAGCATCAATGCAAATAACCAGGTACTTGATACCTGGGATTTTTATTCTAACAATACAACTGTTTCTGACGATAATGCACATGGCATGCAATGCTTGTCAACTATTGCCGCAAATATTCCCGGTCAATTTATTGGCAAAGCGCCAAAAGCAAATTTCATGTTATATCGAACAGAAGATGTGAGCAGTGAATACCCGATCGAAGAATTCAATTGGGTATGCGGAATGGAAAGAGCAGACAGTGCTGGTGCGATGTTATTTCTTCTTCACTAGGATATTATGATTTTGATGATGCTATCATTCGATCATACATATGCCCAGATGAATGGCAACACAACCATTGCTGCAATTGGCGCAGACCTTGCCGCAAAAAAAGGAATTTTATTTGTAGTTGCTGCAGGCAATGAAGGCGGTAATGCATGGCATTATATTATTACACCTGCAGATGGGGACAGCGTTCTTGCAGTTGGAGCAGTAAATACAAGTGGGGTAGTCGGATCTTTTTCCAGTTATGGACCATCGGCTGATGGACAAGTAAAACCTGATGTTGCTTCAGTAGGTGTTAATGCAATGGTTCAATCAACAGGAAATACAGTTGCTACTGGCAATGGAACTTCTTTTGCCTGTCCAAATATGGCTGGACTTAGTCACTAGTCTTTGGCAAGCATTTCCTGAGTTTAATAATATGAGAATTACTAGAGCATTACGTGAAGCGGGAAGTATTGCTTCTACACCGAATGATAGAATTGGTTATGGCATTCCTGATCTGAAAGCTGCTTTTGGAAAATTACTTACTGAATTTGCAACTTCAACTTCCACGATCAATGGATGCAGAATTTTTGTAAACTGGACCAGTAAAGATGTTGGTGCCATGAAATATGAAATTGAAAGAAAAGCTCCGGGTGAAACTAATTTTTCTAAAGTTGGTGAGTGAACCCCCACCGCTGGTGTTTCCTTAGCAACTCATAGTTATGAGTTCATTAATACATTAGCCACTGGTGCATCGGGAATCTTTTCATATCGCATAAGACAAATTATAGATACAGCCACTGCCACTTTCACTGCTGTTTATGTTGATACAACTTCGGCAAATGTCAGTTCACCCTGCGTTGTTACTGCAGTTGTAAATCCCGGCACTATTAATAATTATGTAACTGTTCGGCCAAATCCTTCCATCGGAAGCACTGCTACTTTAATAATTGAAACAACGGATGCTAGTCCAAATCAATGCCAATACTTGTTTATAATATGAATGGAAGATTAGTACAACGTTTACAGGAATCAAAAGGTTCTGGTAAAAAGATCATTGATCTTTCAGTAGGGAAACTGTCAAAGGGAAAATATTTTATCAATGTTTACAATAAAAATATTTTGATTGGCACTGCCGAGTTCATAAAACTATAAAGGCTTTTCAAATACCGCCACAAACATCGAATCAGCTTTTTTATCATAACCTTTTAAAACTTCCATTTGCTTTAATTGTAAATGGAAGTTTTCTTTTATATATATTGCCACTTCTTCATTTTCTTTTTTAAATACTGAGCAAGTGATATAAACAAATGATCCACCCGGTTGCAAGTTGAGCAATTGCATTTGAAACAATTCTTTTTTGAAGTGTCGAATACTCTTCTATTTTTCTTTCCTGGAAAAAATAAAGTTGTTCTGGTGTACGACTCCAGGTGCCGCTGCCTGTGCAGGGAACATCGCAAATGATGAGCTTGGAATTGTGGAATTGCGGAATTGGGAATTGGGAAGTAAGGTCAGCAATAAAGACTCATAATTTTTTATTCCTGCGTTTGTAAATCTTTTTTTCAAATTAGCAAGAATAGCTTTCTCTTGTATCAGAAACTGTAAGCTTGATCTTTGGATCTATATCAAAAGCCATGATCGATTTACCACCACTGCCGGCACAACAATCCCAAACAGAGATTTCAGATTTCAGATTTAAGATTTCAGATTTTATGAATTCTCCTGTCCTTTGAGAATTTTAATCCTGTACAACTGCTTCCTTATCTAATTCAATGATCTCATCAATCTTTGAGGCATTAGGTAAAGCAAGACAAGTATCAGAAATTATTTTAAAATCAATTCCAGCCTGTTTAAGTTTTTGTATAACTATTTTCTCTTTGCCCGGGCGTAACCGAAGAAACAGATCTGGTTGTATAAAAAATGATTCGCAGAATTTTTCATGATCTATTCCTTCACTTAATTCTTCTTTCCATGGAAAAATATCAGGAATTAATAATGAAGAATTAATAATTAATAGTTTTTCATCCAATGAGAAGTTTACATTTATCATTCCATTCTGGCTTTGAAGCACTCAAGTATTTCATTTGGCTTATCCGAACATAGAAACAAGCCAGTCAATATTTTTTCTTCAGATCGATGTATTCATCACTACTTTTCCCAATCTGAAATAACAATAACATAAATGACAATTTGTTTTCTGTCTTTTGAACCAAATTTTTTATTTGCCGAAAAATATTTTTTTAGAAAAGACGAAAGCGGTTCATCTCCTTTGTATTGCTCCAGAATTGCTTTAGCGGAATTTAAATATGAATGATAACGGCTCATACAACAAACATAAAATGAAAAAGCGATCCGCCTAAGGCGGATCACCAAATATCTTTACTTAAAGAAGACTTATTAGTACATCATTTACAGCTCCAGCAAAGTCTTCACCGGATCTTTTCCAAATAAAAGCTGATCAGGATTTTCCAGTAATTCTTTTACTCTTACCAAAAAACTCACTGATTCACGCCCATCAATGATCCGATGATCATAGCTTAAAGCAAGATACATCATCGGTTTTATCACCACCTGCCCATTTACAGCAATCGGTCTTTCTTCTATTTTATGCATTCCAAGAATGGCACTTTGAGGAATATTAATGATCGGTGTACTCATCAAGGAACCAAACACTCCGCCATTGGTAATGGTAAATGTTCCGCCTGTAAGTTCTTCTGCTGTTAGTTTACTGTCTCTTGCTTTGCCTGCTAGTTCAATTACTTTCTTTTCAATATCCGCCATGCTCAGACTTTCCGCATTACGGATCACTGGAACAGTTAATCCTCTTGGTGTGGAAACTGCAATACTGATAATCAGCATAATCATGATAAACAATATTGTCGCCATCAATATAAGCATTCACTGAAGGCCATTCCTGCAATGCATAACAGCATGCTTTTGCAAAAAAACTCATGAAGCCAAACCAACACCATGTATCTCTTTGAACTTATCTTTGTATTTATTTCTTATGTCCATGATAGCGGCTCATGTCCACTTCATTAAAAGTGGTGAGCATGGCCGTTGTATTCTTTGCTTCAACTAATCTGCGGGAGATCGTTTTCCGCAGATTACTCATCTTCTCCGCTTCTCACATTACGGCTGAAAATGATTCAGCGCCGTCAAATGTTTTTCTGCCGGGATTACATAATGCAGCCAGTACATCTTCTTTCAAAATTTTTCCTCCGGTGCCTGATGGAGTAATTGTTTTAGGGTCAACTTTTTTATCAGCGATCATTGCAGAAGCAACAGGAGATAGCTTTCACATCGGCAGCTTCATGTTTGCCTTCTGGTAAAATAACTGCTGGTTCCGCTTCAATTTTTTCTTCGACCCTTACTTTCAGTCTTTGACTTTTTCTTTTCCTCCGACTTCTCAGTTTTGACTTCTGACTTCTTTTCAGCAGCAGGTTTTCCGTTCGAAGGCTTCGCAGCTTTCTCATCAATGCTTGCCAGCAGATCACCTATCTTAATGTATCTCCTTCTTTGATATCGTTCCAATTTAATAATGCCTGCTTTTTCAGCATTCACTTCAAAAGTTGCTTTTTCGCTTTCCAGTTCAGCGATCACTTCATCTCTTTCTACATAGTCACCATCATTTTTATTCCACTTCAATAAAGTGACTTCGCTGATGGATTCGCCAACTGTTGGAACTTTTATATCAATCATAGAAATTTTCTCGTTTGGAGTTTTTGTTTACTGCCAATCTCTCCTAACAGGAAAGAGCGATGCTACAATACAAATAAATTCATCACTGCCAATCATCTTCAATTCTGTTCATCATTATCAAGGTTCAAATGAAATCTGAATTTCAATAAGCAAGGCTATGTCTGATGGCCTCCCTATCAGGAGTTCGGAGGGGCTTAAATACTAAATGCTGTTTCAATAATTTCCGCCTGCTCCTGCACATGCACTTTATTATAACCGGTAGCAGTAGATGCAGAAGGTTGCCGGCTGATCACTCCATAATTGATACTCTTCAGATTCATTTGCAAAAAAGAAGCTGCTCCCATATTCAACGGTTCTTCCTGTACCCAGAACCAGGTTGCCTTACTGTATTTTTTATACAAATCATCCAGTTGCTTTAACGGCAAAGGATATAATTGTTCAACCCGGATAATCGCAATATCTTTTCTGTTCATCTTTTTGCTGACGTTCAGCAAGATCAAAATAAATTTTACCACTGCAGAATAAAACTTTTTTCACTTTGCGCTGCATCAGCAAATGTATCATCAATCACTTCTTTAAAACCTCCGCTTGTAAATTCTTCTATTACTGAATAAGCTACCCGGGATGACGAAGATTGGCTTTTGGAGAAAAAATGATCAATGGTTTTCGGAAAGGCCATGCCAATTGTCTTCGCAATGCATGGAAAAAATTGGCAGCAGTTGTAATATTAGTAACCACCATATTCAATTCAGCACACATTTGTAAAAACCGTTCCATTCTTGCACTGCTATGTTCCGGCCCCTGTCCTTCATATCCATGTGGCAACAACATGACTAACTCCATTCATCCGGTTCCATTTTTGTTCACCTGCAGCAATGAACTGGTCAATCATTGTTTGGGCACCATTGCCAAAATCACCAAACTGTGCTTCCCATAATACCAATGCATTGGGATTAGCCAATGCATAACCATATTCAAAACCCAGTACACCATATTCACTCAGCAATGAATTATAAATTCTGAATTCTCCTTTTGCTCCGGGAATTGACTCAACCGGTTATATGCTTTATCATTATTCTTCATCACACAATACAGCATGACGATGAGAGAAAGTTCCTCGTCTGTACATCCTGTCCGCTCATTCGCACATCTTTTCCTTCAAGCAATAAACTTCCATAAGCCAGCAATTCACCAGTGGCCCAATCAACTTTTTGTTCTGTTTCAAACAATTTTACTTTATCCTGCAATAATTTTTTCCACTTTTCGCAATGGCTTAAAATCTTCCGGCCATTTCATCAAGCGCATCAAAAATAGTTTTGAAATCTTCTTCACTGATAGCTGTAACAGGTGAAGTATCAAAATCTTCAGCTGTTGCCCTGTCGCAAACTTTTCCACCATAATTCCGGTGGCTGGTAATGATAAGGCAATGGATTTTGTTTTACTTCATCCAATCGTTCCTGCAGATCAGCCCAGAATTTCTTTTCCATTTCTTTTGCCAGTTCCTGTGCATCTGGTTCACCATTCTCCAATAAATATTTTATATACACTTCTCTTGGATTAGGATGTTTATCAATCAATGCATACAAATGCGGTTGCGTAAACTTTGGATCATCACCTTCATTATGTCCATGACGGCGATAACAAACCATATCAATAAAAATATCAGAATTGAATTCCTGCCGGTAACGTGTTGCAATCTCCACGCATTTCACAACTGCTTCCGGATCATCACCATTCACATGAAATACCGGTGCCTGTACTGCAGCTGCCAATGAAGTACAATAATCAGAACTTCTTGCATCATCAAAATCGGTAGTAAATCCAATCTGGTTATTGATCACAAAATGAATAGTACCACCGGTATAATAACCCTTCGAGATTACTCATCTGTAAAACTTCATACACAATTCCCTGTCCTGCAACTGATGCATCACCATGAATAAGTATTGGAAGTATCTTATCAAAATCACTTTGATACATTACATCTGCCTTTGCTCTTGCAAAACCAACAACCACCGGATCAACTGCTTCAAGGTGAGAAGGATTTGGCATCAGTTTCAGATGAATTGTTTTATCATCCGGCGGTTTGCACTTCACTTCCAAAACCCATATGATATTTTACATCACCGCTTCCCATTGTTTGATCCAGTTTCGCCGTTCCTTCAAATTCACTGAAGATCTGTTCATAGGTTTTACCCATGATATTGGCCAGTATATTCAATCTTCCACGATGTGCCATACCGATCACTACTTCCTGCACATCATGATGCTGCAGCAGTATTGATGATAGCATCCAATGCAGCAATAGTTGTTTCACCACCTTCCAGTGAAAATCTTTTTTGACCAACATATTTTGTATGAAGGAATTTTTCAAACATCACACCCTGGTTCAGTTTTTCCAGAATTCGTTTCTTCTTTTCCAATGACAATGGTTCATGAAATTTCTTTTCCATTTCATTCGTCAGCCAATCAATTTTTTCCTGGTTGCTGATATATTTGAATTCAATACCCACATGACAAGCATAACATTTTTCAAGATGAGCTATGAATATTTCTTAAGGTAGTTGCTCCAAGCCCAATCAGATTTCCGGCCTGAAATGTCTTTATCAAGATCATCTTCTGTAAAACCAAAAAATGCAAGATCAAGATTAGCACCACGATCTTTTCGTTTCACGAATCGGATTTGTTTTGGCGATCAGATGACCTTTGTTGCGATAACCCAGTATCATCCGGTAAGCCCTAATTCTTTCATCCAATCGATGCCAGCAGTATCTGTTGTAACCGGCGCCTGCGTTGCTGTTGTAGATGCAGCACCATTTCCATTAGTGATGTCTTACCATTGCCGATCGCAAAATCAAATCCTTCAAAAAATTTTTTCAATTCCGGATCAACACTATCAGGATCCTTTACAAAATCCCGGTATAAATTTTCAATAAATTCCGGGTGTGAATTGGTGATATAGGAGAAATCCTTCATGTCAACTACAGATACTTTAAATGATTCGCGGCTTGCCCGCAAATATCGCTTTAAAGTAGGCGGGGGCTGCAAATATCTGCCAAAAAACCGAATATGCTGTCATTTTGAGGGTTTTAGGGTATTATGAGGCCGGCTGCAAATCCCTGAGCATCACCTGTTGTGTCACTCACTTGTACGTCCCCAAATTCTAATCGGCATTATTTGGAATTTGTTATTTGTCTTTTGGTATTTTACCTATGCACCCCTACCTTTGCCGTCCTTAAAAATAAGAGTAAATGGCTAATCATAACGCAACAAAAAAGGATGTACGTCAGGCTGCAAAACGCCGCGAAAGAAATAAGTATTATGGCAAAACAACCCGTAATGCCATTCGTGACCTTGAGAGATTAAAAGGAAAAAAAAGAGCTGAAAAATTGCCAAGTACTGTCGCAGTATGATCGATAAACTGGCAAAGAAAGGTATCATTCATAAGAATAAAGCGGCTAATCTAAAAAGCAAACTGGCAAAAGAGTAAACAAATGCAGCGAAATAATCTTTTGAATAAATTATTTAAAAGGCATCCCTATACGGGATGCCTTTTTATTTTGCTCCGTAAGCTTTAGCAAAGGAGCAATTCTATCAACATGAAGAAATATTTTTAGCACTCAAATCACAATCATGAGAAAACTGCTTACTTGCTTCGCTTTATTACTTACCAATTTTCTTAACGCACAAAATATCACAACCAATATTTGAACAAAGTAATGGAACAAGAAACACCTACTTATTTTGAGATCATTGATTGGTGGCAAAAACTGGATCAGCAATCTGGCAAAGTAAAAATGCTGACAATGGGAATGACCGATGCAGGTTATCCTTTGCATCTTGATTGTTGTTGCAAATAATGGTGATTACAATTTTGAAAACATCAGGAAGAACAACAAACGCATCATTCTTATCAATAATGGCATTCATCCCGGCGAACCAGATGGAATTGATGCGAGTATGTTACTGGCAAGAGATATTGTAATCAATAAAGATAAAGATGCCTGACAATATTGTTCTTGCCATCATTCCTGTTTATAATATCGGTGGTTGTCTTAACCGCAGTGCTAATTATCGTGTCGATCAGAATGGTCCGGAAGAATTTGGATTCCGCGGCAATTCTCAAAACCTTGATCTCAACCGCGATTTTATTAAATGTGATTCAAAAGAAGCAAGAGCATTTGCAGAAATATTTCATCTCACTGATCCGGATGTTTTTGTCGATAATCATGTAAGCAATGGCGCCGATTACCAGCATGTGATGACACTTATCTGACTACACAGCATAATAAACTCGGCGGAGTGATGGGAGAATTTCTGAATAAACAATTTGAACCGGCTTTATATTCATTAATGAAAGAAAAAGGATATGATCTTATTCCTTATGTAAATTCATTTGGCGATACACCTGAAAATGGCTGGCCGGAATATTGGGATAGCCCCCGGTATAGCAGTGGCTATGCCACATTATGGCATACATTTTCTTTTGTTCCTGAAACACATATGCTGAAACCTTATGATCAACGAGTAAAAGCAACTTATGCATTGATGCAATGCTTTATTGAATTTACTGCAAAGAATAGTGAGACAAATAAAACAATCTGCGAGATCAAACAAAACAATCCGTAAAATCACGCGACTGAATTTCCTATCAGCTGGTCACTTGGATCGTTCACAATCTTCAAAAAGTAATTTATAAAGGATATGATGCCGGTCGCAAACCAAGTGAAGTATCCGGCTTGCCAAGATTATATTATGACCGCACCAAACCTTTTGAAAAGGAAATTCCATTTTATAATTATTTATACCCCAGCAAACTTTAATTAAAAAACCCAAAGCTTATATCATTCCGCAAGGCTGGTGGAAAGTAATCGATCTGCTGAAGCTGAATAAAGTGCAGATGACACCAATTAAAAAAAGATACAATGATTGAAGTGGAAGTATATAAAATTGATGATTATAAAACTTCGCCACGACAATATGAAATGCATCATCTAAACAGCGATGTAAAAATCAAGCATCACTGTTCAAAAAATAAAATTCAGAAAAGGTGATTGGTATATTCCAATGAACCAGGAAGCCAATCGTTTTTTAATTGAAACATTGGAACCACAGGCTGAAGATTCTTATTTCGCCTGGAATTTTTTTGATGCTATACTTGGACAAAAAGAAGGTTATTCCGGTTATGCATTTGAAGATATTGCTGCTGATTATTTGAAAACAAATCCTGATATTAAAAATAAATTGGAACAAAGAAGAGCAACCGATACTGCTTTTGCAAAAAACGGAAGAGCACAATTGAATTTTGTTTATGAAAATTCTCAATGGTTTGAACCGGCTTATTTAAGATATCCTGTTTATCGGGTAAAATAAGTTTTATCATTATCCCTTGATCAGAGCTTTTAAAAACACTTGCACTGACTCCGATCTTCCAATGGGTTCCAAAAAAAGATTAAACACATTGACCGCTAATGCAAGCCAGGTAGCAGGATGCTTTAGCTTTCCATATTTCCATGCACCAAAAAGCAACATAGCAATGATCAGCCCTTCGGTAAAATAAAGAGAAGACATTATATCAACATTGGGCCAGTTGCTGACTGTTCATTCCTATATGCACAAATTGCACACCGCGGCCCAGGGCCGGCATCATAATAATAAATACGGTTGATATCAGCCACCATGCATGATTTTCCAATTGTTTCCTGTGAATAATACTTTTGATTACCGCAAATCCAAAAGCCGTCATCATTACGATCTCCACTGCAGCCACTCCAAGGAAGAACCAGGGTTTGAATGGGCCAAACCGTTCCGGGTCGGCCATTGAACTTTCAGCAGATACAATATCCCGGTGCAACATGCTCAACGCTGTTAAACATACAGCACCGGCTAAAAACATACCGATGATGCCATTGGTACGATGCCTTGCCAGTTGTCCATGCGTGGCAAAATAAGGTTGAATGATCAGGTAGAGATACCACACGGTTCCCGTCAAATAATGAATATGGACAGACCATGCGTTCTCTGAAAAATCGCCCCAGTAGTCATGAAAAATTCCAGCCTGCATGATCAGCATGGGGATGATCATCCATAAATGCAGGTTTTTATATTTGGTCATATCATTTAATTGTTGACGTGTATTGATCTATATGATAACGAATAGCATTAATAACCGTATCGGGTTGAAATCTTGCAATATGATGTCCGCTGTTGGCAATGATCTTATATTTCAGATTTGGTCTTTTATTGGCCCATTTCACTAATTCCTCCACCCAAACCCGGGCCATAGGATTATTTGCTGTATCACGATCCTGCCCTCCTTCTGCTTTGCCTGCAGCAATCAATAATGTAGTTGGAGTTGAATGAAGTTTATCAGATCTTCTACCCTGGTTCATACTCGAATCATACATACGCATTTCTTCCCGTTCTCCATGCGGCGTTTTGCTACTCATTACCTCTTTCAAATATTTCTCCTCTTCCGCAGCGAATTCCGGAAACTCTTTTTCAAGTCTTGCATAAACTTCTTCGGGAGCAGGGTCTACTAATACCATTCCAATAACATCCTTTGGATAAAGACCAGCAAATACTCTTACTAATGAACCACCGTATGACCAACCGGATAAAATGTAAGGTGGCGGAATGCTTGCTTTTATCAATGCTTCTCTTAATTCTTTTGCAATTGTTATTGCATCTCTTGGCGATGTACAAGTGTCAGAATTTAAATAACCAGGTCGATCATAGGAAACGACTTTCGCAAAGCCTGCAATTTTAGGTTGAACCAATTGCCATGTTTTATGATTCGAGCTGCCACCTGCTTCCAATATAACTGCTGGTTTTCCTTTGCCAGAAACATAAAGAGTCATGATATGATCATGAACTTTCACTTTTAGTGTATCTGTTTGTTGTGCAAAACATGTGAATGAAAAAAACAAACCAGATAAGATTATTAGGCAGTTTTTTCTCATAAAAAATTTTCTTATTATGATGAATTGTGCTGTTTTCTCAACGGCAACTTTTTCCAATAGGTCAATTGTCGCCATATCCATTCCATTGGTCCATAATTAAAATATCTGAACCAAAGATTACTGTAAATAATTTGTAATGCATAAACTGCCAACCCGATCGGAATAAATATTGCCGGCCCTATATTTCCACCAAACCCAAACCCAACACCGTAATAAAGAGTGATGCCAATAATTGTTTGCATTAAATAATTGGTCAATGCCATCCTGCCCAATGGTGCTAGCACCTTTAATCTACTGTTGCCTTTCTTTTTTATCCAGCGCAAACAAATAACAGATGCGTAGGCAAGACTGAGTGGAACAACACTGATAGCATAGAAAAATGTATGTCCAAGCCCCATTGGATCGGGTATCCCTTTACCAAAAATCTCAAAATAAGTGCAGGCTATGGCAGCAGGGATTCCAATGACAAAACCCCAGAGACGTAATTTTTTAAAAAGCGATATATAATTTTCAAGATTAGTATACATCATTTTTCTACCGGCATAAAACCCCAATAAAAACAAACCAAGCACTTTGGGTATCCTGTTACTGTTAACTATATATGAGTAACGATACAAATATCCAGATGCCTGCCAGTTATGCCATTCCTTTAATCCGCTTCCTTCTTTGAATAGATAGTGGCTATAAGTAGAGTCAGTGGGAATCCCATTTTTCTTATCAATGTTCATCGCAATTGATTCAATGAAATCACCTGGTTTGCTTTTGAACATGATATTTATACAATCGATCAATATTGGAGAAAGGATCAGTACTGCTGCTAAGATCAATAAGGTCCTATTAGTACATTTTCTGAACAGGGGCAATAACATACCAATAAGTGCATAGAGAAAAAGAATATCACCTTCCCATAAAAAAAATAAATGACCTGCCCCTATCAATAAAAGAAAAAATAATCGACGATAAAATATTTTTAAAGGATTGATCCCTTTTTGTTCATTACGAATTAAAATGATCGAGAAGCCAATTCCAAACAACAATGAAAAAAGACTATAAAATTTCCCATTGATAAAAGTAACTTCGCTTAATCCGACAATTCCATCTGCAGGCCAGGTGGGGAGAGCTTCTCGCATAGATTGAGTAAGGAAGCCCCAGCCGCTAAATCCAAAAATATTATCCAGCAGAACGCCGAACAATGCAAAGCCACGAAGTACATCGAGTATATCAGATCTCTCGTTGTGCAGAACTGGTAATGCAGTTTGCGTAGACGAATGCATGATCAATTTTTTATTTAAATAAAAATAAAACCATGACTGCACTCACCAGGCTAAAGCTCCGATGGTTTTGTTTCAGTATTAAATATAATTGTTATTCTACAATATCAAGTTGCAACTCGTTTGATTTAAACGGTTGCTCATCACCGGAAGGAATGTCCGTAGTTTTATCAATTGTCTTGAATATCCTATTTCCTATTATAACTGCAACTATTAAAACAGCAATGCTTAAATACCCTACCCAATTATAATTTGATAATTGATGTGTTGTTTTATTTGTTTTTACAATTACTCCTGCTATTAACGAAGCCATTCCCTGTCCCAATTGTTGCATGCTGCCATTTACACTCATAAAGCTTCCCCGCTGATTTTGTGACACTACATTACTGATCATTGACTGCGCCATAACGATACGGCTTGTAACTACCAGGAATAATACTGCAAAAAAAAGAAGCGCAACAGGAACATTCATTGCTGGCATATTTGTAAGAATAAACACCAGGAATAATGAAATAAAAACAGACCAGAGAAAAATGGGCAACTTTCCCTTTTTATCTGAGAATCTTCCCAAATAAATAGCGGCTGCAAAAGAAGCTAAGCCGCCACATAATAATATCAATGCGATCTGGAGTATAGTAAATCCATTGTTGAATTGAAGATAAGATGGAATAAATGGGATCACTAAAAAATGGCCAAACATGAACAAACATGAAAAAATAAGCGCAGATCGCTGTATAGGGATCTTCATTGGTTTTCTAAGACTTCCAAAAATAGTAGAAGAACCAAAAGTTGTGATATGCCCTTTCAAAGACGGCACGTACTTTATCATTAGTGGCAATAATAAAAGTCCTAAAAAGCCATTTGCAAGAAAAGGTAAATGCCAGTTTGAATTAAAAACATTGGTCAATAAAAGAGAAAGTGGCATGCCGATGACAGAAGCAATTGCAAAAGCACTCATGACTATGCCCATCGCCCTTCCCCTTCTTTCATAAGAAAAAATATCAGCAACGATCGAATATAACTGTGCGCCTAATAGCCCGCCAAAAGTGCCGGAAACAATTCTTGCGATCAATAAAGTCACGTAATTAGGAGCAATGCCGCAGGCAAAAGAGCCAATTAAAAATCCGGTAAATGCAAATAATAAAGATACTTTTCTATCATGGCGATCAATAAGCAATGCAGCAATAATACCGGAAAAAAAAGCGCTGATCGAATACGATGCAACCAGGGTACTGAATTGAAATGCTGAAATATGAAGATCGGGGATCAGATAAATACTCAAAGGAACCATATTGACAAAGTCAAGGACCTGGGTAAAATTTATAGCCGCCAGTAAAAGAATTATGGCTCTCTCCTTTTTGTTCATAAACGGTATAGGCAACAAATATCGTTAAAGCAGCGTTAAGCGCAAATTGTTGTCTTTTATATAGAAATCCGCCATTTGTTAACAGCCGTAAATTGAAAAAATGAAGTTTCTATTACCGATAATTGTTTTCTCTGTTTCGTTGCTTACCATTTCTTTTTCTACTGCCAGCCTGAAGAAAAAAATGACCAAAGAACAAGACGGCTTTGCCTTAATTAGAACTATTTACTTCAGAAGGTTGCTCCAGTTGCCCGGCTGCGGATGAAGCACTTGGAGAAATTCAAAAAAAGTATAGCGATAAGAATGTTCTTGTTCTAAGTTACCATGTTGATTATTGGAACAAATCGGGATGGAAAGATATTTTTAGTGATGCGTCTTTTACTCAAAGGCAGGAATACTATTCAAATATTTTTCGCTTGAATTCAATTTATACTCCACAGGTCAGTTGTAAATGGAAAAAAAGAATTTGTTGGTTCAAATAAAAACAAGCTGACCAGCAGTATTGAAGAACAGTTGAATGAAAAACCTGCTGTGTCAATAAAATTAAATGTTGTTCAAAACACAGAAAGAAAGATCGATGTGCGTTACTCAGCAGAAGGTGTTGATGCAAAAAAAGAACAAGCGATACTTGTACTGATACAAAAGATGGCCACCAGTGAAATAAAAAAAGGAGAAAACAAAGGAAAAACTTTACATCACATCAATATCGTTAGAAATATTTTTTACTTACCTCTTAAAGAAAGAACTACAAACTTTACACTTCCAGCGGGTTTAAAGATAGAAGATGTTTTTGTTGCCGGTTTTATCCAGGATAAAAGATCCGGGAGCATAAAAGCGATACACTCCGCTTCGCTTGAAAAGCATTAAAAGTATTATTCCCTTTTAGAGAATGAATATTTGCATTCTTAATCCTCACCATCCAAATCCGGGGAATACAAAATAAAATATCCTCCAAAAACCATCTTCGTTTATCATGTATAACTTGAAAGGTCCTTCAATTTGGATTGTTTCACCATTTTCAATTTCTGCATCATATTTAAACATTCCTTCTGCATGACCCAATCCTCTCTTTTTCGTCTCATCCCATTCAAAGTTTGTATCAGAGCCTTTGAATTTAATATTCTTAAACCCTTTGTAACTGTCCAGGCATATACAGAGTTTTGTGATCATTTCGTCTTTTGAATAAGTTTTCCCTTCTGCTGTTATTACCTGGTGAGCAATCTCAAAAGAGTCTTCGTCAAATTTCTTTTCAAACCAATGATCAAGAAATTCCTGAGCAGTTCTTCCAATATCAACATTATGATTGGGATGAAATTCTTCGTAAATAAAATTATGCATATACCCGGGAAAATTTATTTCCCTGATCTTTTCAAGAAATAATTCTTCAGTTATGAATTTATATATAACAGGTAGCTCATACTGACCCAATACTTCGAGAATTATATTTTTTGTATGAAGCAGCTCCATTAATCGCCTAAGTTCATTTTCAGCTTCATCGGGCAGTAATTCATCCGGTTTTTTATAAGCAGGCTTGCCAATGCATTCATAAATTGTTATATGATTCGCTTTATCATAAGAATCTTCAAACTGCTGAACATTTTTTAAAAACTGCGCTTCAATCTCTGGCGGAATTTGCTCCGTATTACCACCAAACAAAGCACCTCTTTCAGCCTGCATCTTTAGCTTCATTAATTCATTTTCAATTCGCAGATTTTCCTCGGGATCATTACTGAAGTTTTGTTCCTCGAGTCTTTTGCTTTCTTCCTCCATAAAAAGAATTTCTTTAAGGAAGATACACCATATAAATTATTTGTAACTCGGAGTGACAATTGAATATTGAAAATTGAGCATTGAACATTTAACTTTACAAAACAAAAAAGCCTCTCAGAATAAACTGAAAGGCTTTTTTAATAAATATGGCAGCTACCTACTCTCCCGCATTGTGGTGCAGTACCATCGGCCATGAGGGGCTTAACTTCTCTGTTCGGTATGGGAAGAGGTGAACACCCTCGGCAAAACCACCATAAGAATTTTAGATGTTAGATCTCAGATTTAAGCTGTAATAATAAATTACATATTGCGAATCGTAATGCTGTAATAAATTAACATATTGGAAGTTGTTAGAAATAGTAATCTGATAAAATAAAAAAAATTAAAGCTTACGGGCAATTAGTACTACTCGGCTTTGCTGTTACCACCTTTACACCTGTAGCCTATCAACGTCATAGTCTTCTGACGACCCTTAAAAGTAAACTCATCTTGAGGAAGGTTTCACGCTTAGATGCTTTCAGCGTTTATCCTGTCCGTACATAGCTACTCTGCATTGCACCTGGCGGCACAACAGATACACCAGCGGTACGTACGACCCGGTCCTCTCGTACTAAGGTCATGTCCTCTCAATTTACTAACGCCCATCACAGATAGGGACCGAACTGTCTTGCGACGTTCTGAACCCAGTTCACGTGCCACTTTAATCGGCGAACAGCCGAACCCTTGGGACCTTCTCCAGCCCCAGGATGTGACGAACCGACATCGAGGTGCCAAACCTCCCCGTCGATATGAGCTCTTGGGGGAGATCAGCCTGTTATCCCCGGAGTACCTTTTATCCTTTGAGCGATGGCCCTTCCATACAGAACCACCGGATCACTTTAGCCGACTTTCGCCCCTGCTCGACTTGTCTGTCTCACAGTCAAGCTCCCTTATACTAATGCGCTCTTCGTACGATTACCAACCGTACTGAGGGAACCTTTGCAAGCCTCCGTTACTTTTTAGGAGGCGACCACCCCAGTCAAACTACCCACCATGCACTGTTTCCCGCAAGGGATTAGATTCTAAATGCAAAGAAGGTTGGTATTTCAACGACGACTCCACAATGCCTGGCGACACCGCTTCAAAGTCTCCCAACTATCCTACACATCAGTAATTCAAAATCAATGCAAAGTTGTAGTGAAGGTTCACGGGGTCTTTCCGTCCCGTGACGGGTAACCGGCATCTTCACCGATACTACAATTTCACCGGGCTCGTGGAGGAGACAGTGTTCAACTCATTAGACCATTCGTGCAGGTCGGAA
>CAVVDD010000003.1:30000-85487 GCA_963746915.1 uncultured Bacteroidota bacterium
GCTTCATCTTTTACTTTGTGTAAGTTCTTTGCGGCTATATCCCCGGGCAGAATAGCGTTTAGATTATATAAAAGCTGGGATGATAATTCGCTTTTCGAATCAAAATGAAAATAATTTTGCAATGCATGTACTCCTGCGTCGGTACGGGATGAGCCTGTTAATTGTATTTCTTCTTTAAGAAGGATCTTAAATGCCTTTTCAACTTCAGCTTGTATTGTATTAGCGTTTTTCTGCGATTGAAAACCACTGTAGTTTGTTCCCCTATATGATACTTCCAGAAAATAGCGCATTGTGATTACTGACGAATCATTGCTTTAAATCGATTTACAAAATATTCATCTTTTAATGTTGATTGAAGTGTAGAAAAGTTTTCAAGATCACTTACATATTGATACGCTGCGTCGAAAAATTTATATTTCGATTCATCAGTTAGAAATAAAGCACTAAGATTTCTTACTTGTGTAGTAGAAAAGCATTTTGTCTTAAAAGTCTTTTTTGCTTCGGCGATCATTGCATCATCATTATTTGCGGCAGCCATTCTTTTTCTTAACTTAAAAAAATCATCTTCAACCGCCACTGCTTTACAATTATTACTTTTAACTGCTGCTTTTTGCGTGGCTTCTTTCTCAACGGCAACGGAATCAACAGGAGGTATATCGAGAAATTTCTTTTCCTCCTGGTTAGTTTGTACTGGTGTTGCATTTTTTGTATCAGGTTGAATAAGCACTCTTATAGTATCTGTTACCTGGTCAGATATTATATCAAGGAAAACCAGCCCAATCCCTGTAGTTGTTGAACTTTCGGATTTAAGCTTTACAACTGATCTTTTATACCCACCTTCTGTATTTGTTTGCGTCTTTGCTTTTTCGATTGAGTCTTGCTTTCGTAACTCTTCCTGTTTCAATAATTCGTCTTCTTTAACTTTCGCAGCGGCAATCGAATCCTCTTTCATTTGCGTCACATTTTTGGATTCCTGAGCGTCAATCTTTGGCTCATCTTTTATTACTACAGGAGCAACAATAATTCCCTTATTAATTTCACCCTGGTTAAGTGGAACGGTTTCTTTTACATCTGCTTTTTTTTCTGTATTCGATACAGTAGCAGTAGCATCAGCCTTTTTTTCTACTGGCTTTTCTACTACCGGCTTTTCTTTGATCGTTGAATCATCAGCAGCTTTTGCAAGTAAATTTGTAAATGCATTGTCCTCCCTCTTTTCTGTTTTTACTGCTTGTACCGAACTAGCTGATTTACTTTGAGGCATAATCGTTGCCATTGAAGTAAGGTTAAAAAGTCCCCAGCCTTTGTCTCCAAAATTTTTGATCAGGAATCCCTGGTCCTTCTTATTCAGAGTTATTGAATAAGGCTGATCTGCCACCTCGCTTCCCTGTATTCCAATATTTACTGAATAAATACTATCGCGGAGATTTGATAATATCAGGTATCCGGCAGTTGTAGAGTTATATATCTTATCTCCCATGCGGGCATAAAAGGGTTGCTGATTATCCGTTTGCAAATAAATAAAATACACCTTTTGTGCATTGAGTGAAGTTGATGCAAAAAATAAGAATGCAAATAGCTTAAACAATTTTTTCATCGGAAATTATATGGGTAAAGTTGGTCAAAGTTAATATAAATAACCCTTAAGACTTCTTTAAAGAATTAACTTGCCATTTATAAAAATATCACGCCGGGCAAGTGTGACAACTTCTATTTTTGCACACTTAAAAATTATTATATGAAATTGGTGATTACTTTCTTTGCAATTCTTTTGTTTAGCCTCCGGTTGAATGCCCAGGAGCCGACGTCAAAAGATACTTCCTGGAAAAAACAATACCGCGAAACAGCTACTAAAATAAATGATCTAGTTCATACAAAACTTGATGTAAAGCCCGACTTTTCAAAATCTTATTTGTATGGAAAAGCCTGGATCACATTGAAACCACATTTTTACCCAACCGATTCCCTGAACCTGGATGCTAAAGGAATGGAATTTAAAACAGTGGCTTTAGTAAAAGGCGCAAAACAAATTCCGTTAAAATATGAATATGATGACCTTAATCTGAGGATCAAATTAGATAGGACTTATAAAGCAAATGAAAACTATACTATATATATAGATTACACAGCCAAGCCAGATGAGTACCAGGAAAAATATGGGACTGATGATTTTCTTGGTATCAAAGGAATGTATTTTATCAATCCGAAAGGAGAAGAAAAAGACAAACCAACTCAAATATGGACACAAGGGGAAACCGAATCAAACTCTGCATGGTTCCCAACGATTGACAAGACAAGTCAGAAAACTACAGAAGAACTTACCGTTACAGTTGATAATAAATATGTGACTCTTTCCAATGGGAAACTGATGAATCAAAAGAAAAATACGGATGGCACAAGAACAGATTATTGGAAGATGGATCTTCCACATTCTCCCTATCTTTTCTTTCTTGGTGTTGGCGATTATGCTGTTGTTAAAGATAGTTGGAGAGGCAAAGAGGTTAACTATTATGTAGAACCAGAATATGGACCTGTGGCAAAAAAGATCTTTGGAAATACTCCTGAAATGATCGAATTCTTTTCAAAGATCACTGGCGTTCCTTTTCCATGGGTGAAATATTCACAGATCACCGGCCGTGATTATGTAGCCGGCGCCATGGAAAATACAACAGCTACTATTCACCAGGAAAGTGCACAGCAAGATGCAAGAGAATTGGTTGATGGAAATAATTGGGAAGGCACCATTGCACACGAATTATTTCACCAGTGGTTTGGTGATTATGTAACTGCTGAAAGCTGGAGCAATCTTACATTAAATGAGTCTTTTGCTGACTATAGCCAGACTTTATGGGAAGAATATAAATATGGTAAAGATGCCGGTGATGCAGAAAATTACCAGGGCATGCAAGGCTATTTACAAAGTGGAAGTGAATCAAAAGATCTTGTTCGGTTCTTTTATTCTGACAAAGAAGATATGTTTGACCAGGTGAGTTACCAAAAAGGCGGGCGGGTCATTAATATGCTAAGAAATTTTGTTGGTGATAGCGCCTTTTTTAAATCACTGAACAACTATCTCACAACAAATAAATTCAAAGCAGCTGAAGCACATCATTTACGGCTTGCATTTGAAGAAGTAACGGGTCGTGATTTGAATTGGTTCTTTAATCAATGGTATTTTGATAACGGGCATCCCTCTGTAACTATCGATTATGTATATGATGACGCTGCAGGAAAAGTAAATGTCATAATTAAACAAATACAAAAAAGCGGGAAACTATTTACACTGCCGATCGCCATTGATGTTTATAATGGTGCTAATAAAGTTCGTTACAATGTTTGGGCAAAAAATGCGATAGACACTTTCACATTTAACTATAGCAAACATCCGGACCTGGTAAATGTGGATGGTGATAAAGTTATACTATGGAATAAAAAGGACAACAAGACACTTGATAATTTCATTCATCAATATAAATATGCCGGCAAATATCTTGACAGGCTTGAAGCCATTCAATTTGCTGCAAAGAAACAAGATGATCCAAAAGCACTGGAGTTACTAAAGACTGCATTGAATGATAAATATCATGGCCTTCGCAACACAACATTGTTCAGCCTTGATCTTAAAAATGAAAAAGTGAAACAAGAGGTTGAGCCGATCATCGCTGATCTTGCAAAGAATGACAAGAAATCAACAGTGAGGGCAAACGCTATTAACCAGCTGGGTGAATATAAAAAAGCAGTGTACATTCCTTTATTTAAAGCAGCAACAACTGATTCTTCTTATTCAGTGTCAGGAAATGCATTGAATGCATTACTCGAAGTGGATAAAAATGCAGCGATGACAATCGCAAAAGACTTAGATAAAAAACCAGCAAAAGGAACATTAAAGAGTTCGCTTCAAGGTGCAAAAGCTGCATCAGGTGATGAAAGTCTTGAAGAAGAAATTATTGGTGGCTTTAATAAAATGCCGGTATCAAATGCAAAGTTTAATGCACTTGGTACGCTTGGAATTTATCTTGGTGCATTAAAAAATACAGAAAAGGTTAAAGCTGCTGTTGATGAAATTATAAAATTCCGTGAAGCTATTCCTCAACAATACAGAATTCAAACCGATCCTTACATCAATGAAACCTTGCAAGGCATTGCAACAAAAAAAGAAGAAGCATTGAAAGCGGATGCCGGTAATACTGCTTTGAAAGAATTAGTTGATTACATCAAAGGGAAAATTCCACCTGCGGATAAAAAAGGATTTTAAAAAGTATATAAAGTTTACATAGTAAATAATAAGTATTTCAATAAAAAAAACACTCAGCTAATTGAGTGTTTTTTTTATTTCTTAAACATTATATACCTAATATACTTTTATACTCGGCAGAGCTTACCATTTACCTCCAGCACCGCCACCACCAAAACTTCCACCGCCAAATCCACCAAAGCCTCCTCCACCGCCGCCACCTGACCAACCGCCTCCGCCCCATCCACTTCCTAAACCACCACCTAGTGTTGGTCCCCAAAAACCACGATACCCACGACGTGAAGCATAGCCACCACCTTTACCGCCACCTCTTCCAATAATTCCAAGAATGATCCAAATAATAATTATGAGAAGAAAAATTTTGCCGGGACTTAATCCTCTTCTTTTACCAGATCCACTAGTGGCTTTATACTCTCCTGCCGCTGCTTTTATAATTGCATCAACAGTTTTATTTAAACCACTATAATAATTGCCTTCTTTAAATTCAGGAATTAATTCATTTTCTAAAATGTGTTTTGCAGTAACATCAGGTATCGCCCCTTCGAGTCCATAACCTGTAGCGATATAGGCATCACGGTTTCCATCTCCACCGCCGGTTGAAATAAGAACAACTATACCATTATTAAATTGCTGACCACCCACACCCCACTTTCTCCCCAGTGCTGTTGCATATTCATTTGCCTCATACCCTTTCAGATCTTCTACTATGACTATCGCAATCTGGCTGGATGTGCTATCATTATAAGCTACCAGTTTTCCTTCCAGGTAAGATGCTTGTTCAGTGGTAAGAAAATTTCTTCCTTTAGTAAAATCATTATAAAGTCGGGGCGGACTTGGTCTTTGCGGAACAGCATTTTCAACCTGTGCTACTGCACCAAGTGAAAAAAGAAGACAAGTTATGAAAAGAATTTTTCTCATTTATTTCCCAAACACTATGTTGTCGGGCAATTCATTTTTATCTGTATCCTTATTGAATGGGAAATTTTTTGTCAGCGCTTCTCCTATATCCTTTACGACCTCACTTATACCTGCAGCATAATTTTCCCTGTTAAAATTTGTGATCATCTTATACACTTCAGTGTTCCAGTATTCATTTCCCACTTTTTTATGGATGCCTTCATCTCCAAAAACAGCAAGTTGCCGGTCCTTCATTGCCACGTATAGTAAAACAGCATTGCGATCATCTGTCTTTTGCATTTCAAGTTGAAAAAAAAGTTCAGCAGCACGATCGATGGCATCCATATAACTGCATTTGCTTTCCACAAAAACACGAACCTCTCCGCTTGTCATACGCTCAGCATTCTGTATTGCCCCGATAATAAGCTGCTGCTCTTCTGCAGTGAAGAAATTTTTCTTTTTGAATAATGAAAACATTACCTGGATTATTTGATATCAAACTTTATATCAGGATTCTTTTCGGATCCTTTATCTGCTTCGTAAAAGGCTTTTTCCTTTTTACCAAAAATACCGGCCAGCAAATTGGTTGGGAAACGCACAACTTTAAGATTATAATTTTCAACTGTTTTATTATAATCCTGCCTGGCCACGTTTATACGATTTTCAGTTCCTTCGATCTGTGTTTGAAAATCCCGGAATGCACTAGTTGTTTTTAAGTCGGGATATTGCTCAAATGAAGCGATCAACCTGCTAAATGATCCTTGCAGGTTTGCCTGCGCCTGTTGATAAGCTTCCAAAGTTTTCGGATCATTTATATCGACATTGATAGAGGTAGCTTTTGCTCTTGCTTCTACCACCGCAGTTAATGTTGATTTCTCGAAGTTGGCAGAAGCTTCGACAGTTTTTATCACACTGCTATAAAGATCCGTACGGCGCTGATAATTTGTTTCCACATTACTCCATGCTTTTTTTACACCTTGTTCTGAAGTAACAAGTCCGTTATATCCACTACAGCTCCATACCCCAAGAATAAGTACAAGACCCAATATGATCAATACAGTTAGATTACGTGTCCCTTTCATGGTTTTAAAGTTTAGTTAGAAATTAAAATTAAGTGTTTTAAAAATACCAAGACCCCTGTTCAAATCAGGGGCCATATTATTTTTTATGACAGAATTGCTTATTGTTTGATGGCAGCTATTCCCGGTAATTCTTTTCCTTCAAAATATTCAAGCATGGCACCGCCACCTGTACTCACATAACTTACTTTGTCAGCAAAACCAAATTGATTGACCGCTGCAACACTATCGCCACCTCCGACAAGTGAAAAGGCTCCTGAACTGGTTGCTTCCGCTACTGCCTTTGCTATCGCTTTAGTGCCATGACGAAATTTCTCCATTTCAAAAACTCCCATCGGGCCATTCCATAAAATTGTTTTGCTTCTTTTGATCACGTTGCAGAATTGATCGCATGCATTTGGTCCAATATCCAATCCCATCCACCCATCCGGTATATGATTGCTCGGCGCATCAGATGTATCGGCTGTTGCTTCAAACTTATCTGCAATGATCGAATCTGGTGGCAGATGAATACAAACACCTTTTGCAGTTGCTTTTTTCATTATCTCGTCAGCTTTGCCAAGTCGGTCTTGTTCACAAAGTGAATTACCGATCTTTCCTCCCATGGCTTTCAAAAAAGTATAAGCCATGCCGCCGCCGATAATAATATCAGTTGCTTTTTCTAAAAGATTTTCAAGTATCAATATTTTATCAGAAACTTTTGCGCCACCGATGATAGCGGTAAAAGGTTTTTCTGAATTATGTAACACCTTTTCAGCGCTTTTTACTTCTCCTTCCATCAACAAGCCAAACATTCTTTTATCTGCAGGAAAAAATTTTGCGATAACAGCGGTGGAAGCATGTGCACGGTGAGCCGTACCAAATGCATCGTTTACATATACATCCCCAAGCTTACTCAGTTTCTCAGCAAACCCTTCATCGCCTTTTTCCTCTTCTTTATAAAATCGAAGATTCTCCAATAATAAAACTTCCCCGGGTTGCAGGTCAGCAGTCATCTTATATGCTTCGTCACCAATACAGTCATTGGCAAACAAAACTGTTTCGCCATCCAGCAACCTTCTCAAATTCACCACCAAATGTTTCAAAGAATATTTTTCTGAAGGGCCATCCTTTGGACGTCCAAGATGACTCATTAATATAACACTACCGCCATCCTTAATTATTTTTTGAATAGTTGGAACCGCTGCACTCATTCTTGTATCATCAGTGATCTGATATTTATCATTCAGCGGAACATTGAAATCAACACGAACCAGTGCTTTTTGATCTTTGAAATTATAATCAGAAAATTTTGACATAGTACCTATTTTGGAACATCAAAAATAGCTTAAACAAAAATGTCCCGCCTCAAGCGGGACATTAATATTTAAAAATAATTATTTTATCAATTTAGCAAAATAATGAACCGTACGAACCAGCTGGCTTACATAACTCATTTCATTATCATACCAGCTTACTGTGCGTACCAAGCTGAGTATCGCCAACATTCTGCACTTTTGTTTGCGTGGCATCAAACAATGAACCGAAGTTAATACCAATGATATCACTGCTCACAATTTCATCTTCAGTATAACCAAAGCTTTCGTTGCTAGCAGCTTTCATTGCAGCATTTATTTCTTCAACAGTTGCTTTTTTACCAAGCAATGCTGTCACTTCAGTCAGTGAACCTGTCAATGTAGGTACACGTTGAGCAGATCCATCAAGTTTTCCTTTCAAATTTGGAAGAACAAGTCCGATCGCTTTTGCAGCACCGGTACTATTCGGAACAATATTTTGCGCAGCAGCTCTTGCACGACGAAGATCACCTTTCGGATGTGGCGCATCCTGTGTATTCTGATCATTTGTATAAGCATGAACAGTTGTCATCAAACCATTTACAATGCCATATTTTTCATCAAGCACCTGTGCCATTGGCGCAAGACAGTTCGTAGTACAGCATGCACAACTGATGATCGTTTCGCTGCCATCAAGAATATTATGATTAACATTAAATACAATTGTTTTCAGATCGCCGGTTGCAGGTGCGCAGATCACTACTTTCTTTGCGCCAGCTTTCAAATGTGCTTCTGCCTTTGTCTTTATCAGTAAAGAAACCAGTGCATTCCAACACTACATCCACCTGGTGATCTTTCCATGGAATTTGTGCAGGATCTTTTTGTGCATATATTTTTATATCATCACCATTTACAACAATTGAATTTTCTGTCGATTTTACATCCTGGTCAAAACGTCCCTGTGCACTATCATACTTTAAAAGATGTGCCAATACTTTAGGGCTGGTAAGATCATTGATAGCCACTACATCAATGCCATCCATTTTATAGATCTGGCGGTAAACAAGCCGGCCGATACGTCCGAATCCATTAATTGCAACTTTAACTGTGCTCATGATTAATTATAGTTTTTGATTTTAATTGATCAGCCTTCGCTAATTTATCCAACGAAACTGTTAGTGTAGTTGGAGGCTTCGGCTGACGAGGGTGCGAAGGTAAGAAACCGTGAGGATTTGCGAGGTCTATTGGTTTACGAGGAAAGCAATTTTTATGTACCCGGCTTCAGTGCTACAATTGAGCCCGGTTGCGACGCACAGCCTGCACAGAGCGAAGCGAAGTGTTCAGGGTTCTGTAAATCCATTTAGCAATCAAATGTTCAATGCTCAACAATCAACGCTCAATTTTCAATTAGGGATGTCTTACTTGAACATTGAAAATTGAACATTGAGCATTGAATATTTTTCCGGAGTGTTTTAATCTCAAATGACACCCTCCACAAAATACATCTCAATCAATCCTTTATTCTTTGCAGGTTGTTTGCCCCTGAAGCTGCATTTGAATTTCTCTTTCACCAATTCATAAGTACTTTGAGAAATGTTTATACGATTGGACTCGCTGCTTTGTTCCATTCTTGCTGCAGTGTTTACCGTATCACCCCAAATATCATAGGCGAATTTTTTATTACCTACCACTCCCGCCACCAACGGTCCTGTATGTATTCCTATTCGTATATCAAAAAAACCACTTTCCCTGTTTGATCGTTGCAGATCTTTGATCACATCAATTATTTCAATGGCAGCATTTATAACATTTACCGCATTATGATCTTTTGTATCAGGCAACCCGCTTACACACAGGTATGCATCGCCGATGGTTTTTATTTTTTCAATATTATGTTTTGAAATGATCTCATCAAATTTTTTAAAACAGGAATCAATAATAGATACCAGTTCCTCAGGAGAAAGTTTTTCACTTCTTACGGTAAAGTTTTCAAAATCGGTGAACATTACGGTAGCCACTTCATAACTGCGTGGAGTGGTCTTACCTGTTTGCTTTAATTCCTGTGCCACCACTTCCGGCAAAATATTTAATAAGAGGTCGTCTGACTTTTTCTTTTCAATATATAGTTCATTGGTTCTTTCTTCCACTTTATTCTCAAGTTCATTATAGAACAAGGGCATTCTCGATTGATATCGCCATTTGACTTGCTAATACTTCCAACAGACGCAACACGATTTTCGGTAAATGCTCCGTACGTAAGATCATTTGATAAATAAATAACCGCCTGCACTCTTCCCATATTCATCAGTGGTATACACAAAATGGATTTGCATTCATGCTGGTGGATAAACTCATCATTGCCGAAGAGCTGGCTCTTTGTTGCATCGTCAAGGATCACCGTTTCCTTTGTTAGATACACATAATTTAAAATTGATTCGGCCAACAAACCAGATCTGTGAACCGGCACTGATTGCAAAACTTTTATTGACTTCATCCTCTGTTTTTATTTCGGCTTCAATGCAGCGTTCGCCTTTTTTCTCCATTATAAGATAGCCGGTTTGTGCCCCGGCATTTTCAGAAATTATCTGCATCATCTTTCTTAATAATCTTGGTAAAACAATTTCTCCTGAAATTGCGGAGGATGCTTTCAACACAGTTTCCATATCAAGATCACCTTTTCTTTCCTGTGTTGTTTCCTGCACTGTTTCTACATGCCATGTGATCGGCTTACCAGAATGAAGATGTGTATACCGGTTTCTCCATCTGTTTTAATTTGGCATTTGCGCCCCAGCGTTTATAGGTCCTGTATGCATTTTGCAAATAAAAATCCGCCAGCAGATCCTGCTTTGTATTTAAAAAGAATTGACCCGCTCTTTCCCAGCAAAAAGCAAGATCATTCGTCATGCCATTTTCAGTAGCAGTTTTTAAAGCTTTGTCATAAAATATTTTTGCCGTTTCCATTTCCCCTTTCAGGTAATTATATTCTGCCTGCAGTAATAAAGTTTTGTGACTATTATACTGTGGAGCACAGCTTTTCAAATTTTTTTAAATGCTTAATATCTTTTTTTACCTGCTTTAAAATTGGCCGCTTTACTGCGGTATTAATAGAAGAATCTGCAATAGCTAATGACCGGTAGAAATAAAACAAGGGATCCAGGGAGGATCCTTTCACTGTTCCTGAAATCGCTCTGCCAGTGCAATATATTTTTTTGCATATCTCCAAATTATTAAACAACAGGGCCAGGTATAATTTGAGGATATAAAGATTTTGAAAATACATTTCATTTTCTTTCGTTACTTCAACTATATCCATTTCTGATTCATCATAAATATCTGCCTTGTAACAGATCGGGATTTTCTGTTGCATAAACAATATTCTCGAATCGCCTGGCGAAAAAGACGTACTCTTTTTAATGTAAGATCCTGTTTGAATTTTTCTATCTGCAGATCAAGTATTGCAGCTTTTTTGCTAAGTATATCGAGAGATATATCCTGAAATGAATGAACTGATAAACAATATTATGTGCCGCATACGATGCATATTCGTTATCACCGTATTCAATAGATATCTTAAATGCTTTTTCAAGGTCAATAGTTAGTTCAGGCAGAGGTTTTTTCCAATGATCAAGAAATAAATTACTGGTAGTAATGATAGAGCCCATCACTTCCTCTGCATTTATTTTTCTTGCAAGGTGAATAGCAATTTCTCCAAATCTTGCTTCCTTTATCTATTTCGTTTCAGGTGTACACTTAATATATAACCATAGGCAGCAAAGCTGAATGGAGAGTTAACGGGACAAGCCATACTTCACCGTCATGCTTACCATTTTAAATACCAGTACGGGCACAAGATTGGGAACTAGCAAAGTATGAAGCTGATGTATCTCAGACATGATACGCATCGCTGCTTTCTTCTGTTCATCTTCCATTTCCGGCAAGCCTGTTGAAATAATCTGCCGTTTTATTGCGCAGCAACCATCTTGTTTGCAGCAGATCTTTTAATACTGAAAGATTGCCCGGTTTCAGTGGTAACCTGATTCCCAGTTTTTGAAAATCTTCAACCCAAGCTTTACTGCTTCCAGCGGTTTGTTTTGCGCAATCAGTTTCTTTATATCGATCTCATAACCTTTTACTGAATCCATCAACGTACTGCTGTGTTTTAATAGATCGCTGTACATGCTTGTCTACTTTTTCATATTCACCAGATAAATAAGCAGCTTCGGCTGCGCTAGGTAGTTAATTGCAATAAAAAATCATATTGACTTTCCCATTCGTCATCATCAAATTCAATAATCCCTTTTTCAAAATATTGTAAAGCCTGCGGATAAGCAGTGGAAGCCATCGCCTTTTTGTCCTGCCTTCAAGTTCAGGTTAGCCGAGGTACAGCTTTTTCTTTTTTATCAGTAACAACGCGGCACCCAGGTTCCATTGATTTACAATTTCAAAAATTCTTTCCTGCTGTTCATTCAGTCCGTAATGAGCCACCAATCTTCTTCCGTTTAAAAGATGAATGGAAGCTTTTTCTTTTTCAGGTATCAGTGAGTAAATAGCTTGTTGTACCCGGTCATGCGCAAACTTATATTCATCGCCAGAGGGGATCAGCAAACCATCAGAGACTGCAATGTTTAACTAGACTCTGCTAGCTTTTTTTCATCTGCTTCTTTTACAATTGCAAGAGTTTTTTTGTCGAACCTGTTACCGATAGCGGAAGCTGTTTCAACAAACTCAAGTGTTTCAGTCGGAAGTTTCTGAACAAATGAAGTCATCAGGTCCACTACATTACCCGATACATTCATTTGCATGATCAGGTCAGCATTCCATTGCCAATGATGCTTTTCAAAATCAAACCAGAGAAATCTTTCATCGTAGATGGATTTCAGAAACTGCCATATATAAAAAGCATTCCCTTTTGTTTTATTATAAATAATATCTGCTAAGAAAAGAAATATGCTTCCTGCTGGAATGGCAGAGCACCTGCATACAAGTCTATTCACATCTTCATATAAAAGATCTTTCAGTTCCATTTCTTCAAAAGGCACATTCTCTTCTCTCAGCTCATTTATTTTTCTTATCAACGGATGATTTTCATCTACTTCATTTTTACGATAAGCACCTATCAGCATTACATATTCAATGTCCCTGTTTTCCGCAATTATCTTTAAAAGACTTCAGAGACGAAGCATCTGCCCATTGCAGATCATCAACAAAAATTACCAGCGGATGTTCTTTATCAGCAATTGTTTTAATGAATCTTGCAAACTCATAGTTAAACCTGTTTTGTGCTTCTATACCTTTTAACTACGGGTATATCCGGTAGTTTGCCGATCAGCTCTTCAATACCTGGAATAAACTCGGTAAGAATTTTTACTGAGTCACCCATTGCCTCCATTATTTTCTTTCTTCCACCGAAGCCGGTAAGCATCTATCGCCGGTAAGGATCAATTGAATAAGTTCATTGAAAGCCTGCACAAAAGTGGAATAGGGTGTATCGGAACTTATCTGGTCAAATTTTCCTTTAATAAAATATCCTTTTTTTTGGGAAACAGGTTTCAGTAATGATTCGATCAATGCAGATTTACCACTGCCAGAATATCCTGAAAGCAGTAATGTTGATTTCTTTCCATTGGCACAACTATTGAATAAATTATTCAGGTAAGTTATTTCCTTGTCTCTGCCATAAAGTTTTCCCTGTATAAATAGTTTCCCTGAAAAATCACTTTGTTGCAAGCCGAAATTCGTTGATCTGCTTTTTCGATTCATATTGATGCAAACATTTTTCAAGGTCATCTTTTACTCCAAATGCGGATTGGTAACGATCTTCTGCATTCTTTGACAGGAGCATCATAATAATATCTGAAACCGCTTGCGGCAGTTCTTTATTTATATGGTGTGGTTCTTCTGCGGTTTTGGCAACATGCGAATAGATCAATTCCAGTGCGTCATCACTTTCAAAAGGTATTACCCCTGTGAATAATTGATAAAGTATGACACCGAACGAATAAAGATCGGCACGATTGTCAATAGGCCGATTTATACGTCCGGTTTGCTCAGGAGCAATGTATTTTAAATAATCAATTTCCTTTTCTTTTGAAAACTGGTTTGAGACGCCGAATACATTACCAACTGTAGCATGTCCAAAATCGATCAGTCGCACATGATGTGTGTCGTTTTCAATAATGATATTTGATGGATGTAATTGACCATGAAAGATATTTTCCTTTTGCAGATCATATAAAGCTGCTGCAAGAGATACTGCAAGCTTTAATTGTTTTTCAAGACCAGGATTTTCGTCGATAATAAATCGAGATAGATCTTTACCCTGTATGTATTCTAATACTAATGCCGCATGATCATCTTGTTTTTCTTTTCGTAATGCCCTTCTTATACTGCTGCTCGTTGTTTTTGAACAGATCTCAAATTCATTCTCCAGCTGATTAATAAGCTCGGGTGAAGGAAATTCTTCGTTAATTATTTTTATGCAAGTCTGCTGCCCATTGTCATTTACCGGCGATCTAATAATTAATGAATCAGAACCATAATGAATAACATTAGCATGATCAATATTCCTGATCATTGATTGGTTATTTGCCCGATGAATACGTTCGGAAGTGAATAATAATTGTAAGTTTATGATTTTTTGGGCATATAATAAATTTAAATCACCCGCTTTATTCTATATTTATTTTATCTTACCAACGCAATTTTTCACCAACCATTGGATCCGTTACAAACATCGCTGTGACGACTTCTTCGAACCACCAAATGCGGACGATATGATAAAACAACATCCACTGATCATTCTTTCTCCCGTAAAAAAAGATAAGGTGGAAGAACTGGATAAAAGATTAAGTGTTATCAGGGAAAATTTACAACAAAGCACAGAAACGGAATTTAAAAAAGTGTCCACGCTTCATTATGGTCGATTTGTGATCCTCAACCGGGAATCTTTCCGTGATGAGCCAACTGTTCCCGTTGGAACCAGGTTGATATTTTCTACAAATTTTGATGGCAATAAAAACAATCACCTTACCGAGCTTGTAACTAATATCACAAACTATATTGATAATATATATGAATGCTGTGAAGGTTATCCTGAGCCGGGTGCAAGAACAACTGAAAGCAGAAAAAATTACCTGGAAAAATATTCGATAAAAACCTCTGCTTTTTATAATGGCGCCCCCGGCCGGTCAGTACAACAGATACACCAGGAGGCATCATTGCGTGATCACATATGGAATTATATCAAGGATCATAAATGGGATGAAAAGGCAAGTGCAGTTGACATTCACAGGGCCATTCGGAAAGAAGTTGATTCAAAACCTGAATTTGAATGGTCAAAGCAAAAAGCCGAAGTACAGGGAATAAAATGGTTCAATTTTATTGCCTATGGTCTTTTACTTATTGCAGCAATCCCATTAATTATCGTCGGCGCTATATACCTTTTTTTATTTCATGAACTATGGAATAAAAAACAAACGCTGACGCTAAGCCAACTGGATGATAAAAAAGTAAATAAGTTGAAAGAAGTGGAAGACCTGTTTCCGCAGAATCAATTTACACAAGTTGCCGTGTTGAAACCGAACTTTATCAGGAGACTCAATTTCCAGATATGGATGATGCGTACAAGGGTTTTAGCAAACAATGTATTTGTTCATGGAAAATTATTAAACATTCCAACCATCCATTTTGCCCGATGGGTATTGATAGATAAGAACAGGCATGTTTTATTCTTCAGCAATTTTGATGGCAACTGGCAACAATACCTTGGTGATTTTATCGATCAATCCGGATGGGGATTGACTGGCATCTTTAGTAACACGGTGAATTTTCCAAAAACAAAATTTATGATCACCGGTGGCGCCTATGATGAAGAACATTTTTTAGCCTGGAGCCGCAGTACACAAGTACCAACTCAGGTTTGGTATTGTCCTTATCCTCATCTATCAATTAAAAATATTAATAACAATACAAAGATCCGAAATGAGTTGCAGTATGGATCTCAATGAAGAGCAGGCAAAAATATTTTTAAAAAGATTTTAAATTTATACAATGACATCATTAGAGCTTTCAGATATACAAGCCTATCTTCTTAATGATTATAAAGAGATGGGGTCTTCAAAATATTACTTGTTGCAAGTAAAGAATGCGGGTGCAGCTAAAAAATTTCTTGCAAAAGTTGCAGATAATATTACACATGCAAATGCAACTGCCGGCGAAACTGCTCTTAATCTCGGATTAACCAGTAATGGGTTAGTGGCATTGGGTTATAGTGACGAAGAAAATATGCATTCATTTTCCCGGGAATTCAGAGAGGGAATGGTTACTGCACATCGCCAGAGATTGTTGGGAGACTTCGATAGCAGCGATCCAGCTAAATGGCAGTGGGGGGGACCCAGCTAATGAACGGGTTGATATTATTCTTATGGTGTTTGGAAAAAATGAATCTATCGCCGATAATTATTTTCAGAGTTTAAAACAAAAATTTGAAGAAGGGCTTTCAGTCGTACATATATTAAATGGAAAACCTTTGCCAAAAGACAGGGAACATTTTGGTTTCCGGGACGGAATTTCACAACCAGTGTATTAAAGGAAGCGAAGTAACTGCTGCCGGTAATAATGATGATATAGAGCCGGGAGAATTTGTATTGGGTTACAAAAATGAATATGATATTTATCCGGATGCACCTTTACTCAAGATGTCGCAAGGCAAAGCGGAAATACTTGCAGATAATCCGGGTGGATATGGAAATGATACTATCGGTAAACCATTTAAAGATCTCGGACGAAACGGAACTTATTTTGTTTTACGCCAACTGGAACAAAATGTCGACGGCTATTGGAGTTTCCTAAAAAAGCAAACTGCAAATGAAAATGGAAGTACAAGTAATGAAGAAGCAACAAAAATAGCAGCTAAAATGTTTGGACGTTGGCCAAGTGGTGCTCCGCTGGTAAAACATCCAAATGCTGATCCGGGTGTTGACAGTGACGATAATAGTTTTAGCTATATTAAAGAAGATAAGGATGGAGAAAAATGTCCTTTTGGTTCACATATCCGGCGTATGAATCCACGAGATCACTTCGAAGAATCCACTCCCGGTGTTTCTTTAAAATTAACAAGACGTCATCGCATAATGCGGCGAGTT
This sequence comes from uncultured Bacteroidota bacterium, assembly GCA_963746915.1. Taxonomy (GTDB): domain Bacteria; phylum Bacteroidota; class Bacteroidia; order Chitinophagales; family Chitinophagaceae; genus VBAS01. The sequence continues at coordinate 46,646 of CAVVDD010000003.1, forward strand.
CGTTCTTATGGTGAAGATTTTATTGGTTCTGCTGAAAATCATAAACCAAATGGAGAAGTCGGTCTATTGTTTGGATGTTTTAATGCGAATATTTCCAAGCAATTTGAATTTATACAATATACATGGGCTAATTCACCAAAGTTCAAAAGGCTTTATGATGATCCTGACCCGATCATTGGAGTAAGGGAATGTCCCGCAGCCGGAACAAAACAAAATTTTACTATACCACAAAAAACAGTAAATAGAGTGATCCCGAATTTGCAGAGCTTCGTTACAGTAAAAGGTGGCGCTTATTTCTTTTTTCCATCTGTAACTGTAATAAAATTTTTGGGAACTATTTAAGGATGAAACGCGGCGGCAATCGTCAGTGTATCTAAGTACACTTTCACATGATCGATCTTGCCATCTTTTAAAGTAAATGCCTGCACCCATGTTGATGTATAAGATCTGCCTGTTGAAATTACTTCTGCCGTATCAGAACCTAAAACCACCACCATATTTTCATTGATGAAAAATTTTTCAGGTGTAAATGCTTTTAATTTTATGCTTTGACTGATAACTGTAAACATTTTTATCAATCCATCATGGCCTTTAAACGTTCCTGCAAAAGGAATATCCGCATTACCCGGTCTTACAAATTCTATATCTTGATGAAAATGCGATAATAGGGCCGGTATATTTCTTTCTCCAAACAAACGATAAACTTCTTTTACGATCTCCAGATTATTCATGCTATTTTAAATTGGTATCATGAAAAAAATCCGGACCGGCAGTTGGTTCAGTATCTAGCTACCCTATTATGTTTAAGTCGAAACTCATACATTTCTTCATAGATCATTCTTCTTACCCTGTTAAATGATCCAAGTGGCTGGTGCTCCGGCAAACAATGCCATGGGTTAAATGTAAGATCATCGCCAAACTCATTTCTTTCAGCAGTATCGAAAATTTGTGTGGGAATTTTTATTGTTGCAAGTTTAATAAATTCAGAATTCCAGATCACCGTTGGATCTTCGATCGGCATTTTTTCTGCATCAGTTTGAAATTGGATGCAGAAATCAAATTCCAACTGGTTCTCTTTTAAAGTTGCAGCAAGGTTATTTCTTAAAAGATGTTCACTTGTCTTTATCTGGTGTTAAAAGTTTATCAGGAGATGCTGGAAAAACAGCATACTTAACAGCTCTTGATTCATCACCAAACCGGAATGGCACTGTGCTGAAATAGGGTATCTCAGCCGGGTTCATAGTATTTATTTTCGCTTTATCACCCGCTTTTTTTACCGACCAATTATCAATAACAATTTTTATTTTCTTGAATGTGTTGCTGAATTTCCAGGGAGTCGTTACCACAAAAAGTACATCAGCAAATTTCTTTACATCAGATGCAGCAAAAGTTTTTGTGTTCATTAAAATAAAATCATGGGAAGTAATATCAGGATCAGTAGGATCGAGTTTTTTACCCGGCACATTCATAATTTTTATAGCAAAGCCCCTGAAATCTTTTTTATAGTCAGGAACCGGGTGGGTTTGCCCGTTTGAGAAACGGATCCATGCATAATAAGATCTTGATTCTTTAAACAAACCGACTCTCAATTCTTCCCGGAGATTGGGTTCAACTATAAATTCAGCTTTTACACAACCATTCATCTTTGGATGTATCTGCCGTAGTTGTTTTTTCTTTCCGGGACCATCGGGATATGTCCGCAACATTTGTTCTTGCAGCAACTTCAAATATTCATCTACCAGTTTTTTTTCATCATATTTGGGATACTCCCTGCCAATAACCTTTGGTTCAGCCGCTGGATGACTTGTGCTCATAATTTAATTTTTTCGATTTGAGGTGGTAACCGAAGATGGTCTATGTCCTTAACCTGAATTGAATAAAAAGATAGTTACATTCTATATTATAGCAAAATATGATTTATTAAAATTATCTTTCACAGTTACTAAATAAACTATTTATAATAAAAACTTTACAAACATCATATTACTATGAGAAATTAGTAAAAAAGTTTACTTTCATAGTCCTGATCTTTTACAGCAGCATTATCCTACCTTACAAGAACTAACGAGCCTTTTTATACAATAGAAGTCACTTATGAACAAAATATTTTCAGACCAATTCGATTGGGATGAGTTGCTTGATTTTATAGCCGAAAAAAAACTCACTCCCGTGCTTGGAAAGGAAATGTACACTTTCAAGAATGCAGACAAACTGGCTCCGCTTGACAATTACCTATCACAGCAAATACTTGAACTGCATAAAATTTCCGACTACAACGCATCCAGCTTGTCAGAGGCGGTTAATTTTCTTGAAATAGAGAAGAAAATAAAATCGATGGATATTATCAGGAAACTGAAATCCATTGTAAAAGATATAAACTTTGAATTGCCGGTCTTAAGTCAGCTTTTAAATATTACTGATCTCAATTATTTTATCAATACGGCTGTTTATAATACTGTGTTGGAGAATAAAATTCTTGAAATAAGAAAACAGAAAGCCAATTCTATTAATTTTTCCATCAATGAACCATTTCCCGATTGCCCTGATATTGAAAAAATAACCGCTCCATTTGTTTTTAATGTATTCGGTTCACTGCTTAATACTGTTGATCCGGCGCTTAGCGAAGATGACATGCTTGAATACACCGGTTACTTTAAAGAAAAAATGAGTGGCGCTACAAATATTGTAAGTGCTTTAAAAAATAAGAACCTTCTTTTCTTAGGTTGCACATTTCCTGATTGGATGGTTCGCTTTGCACTTCGTTTGCTTTCTAACGAGCCGCTGCATGAATGGGGATCAAAAAGAACAATCATTGTCGTAAACGATCCTTCTGATCTTCGCAACGAACAAAATAGTTTTTTGAAAAATTATGATGTGATAACTTATGAAGGCAGCACGGGTGAATTTGTAACAGCGTTGCACGATCAATGGAAAAAAAGAAATCCAAATGCAGGTAAAACCAAATCCATTTTTCTTAGCTACACAAGAGCAGATATGGCAGCGGTGGAGAGTATGAAAAAAGGCATCGAGCAGATCGGGAATGTGACCTGTTGGTACGACAATCGTGAATTGGAACCTGGTGATGACTGGCGTGAAAAAATTGTAGTGAATATTCGCAAGGCCGATCTTTTTATGCCGCTGATCTCTGCGAACAGTCTTGAACATGAAGATGGATATGTACAGAAAGAATGGTCGCAGGGAACAAACGAATGGATATTCAGGAATGCTGATAAGAAAGCAGACAAGTACCTGATCCCTGTTATTATTGATGATAGCAAAGCCTATGGAGAAAAAATTTCAAAACATTTTGATTCGAAAATAAATTTTTCAAAAGTGCCGCAAGGGAATCCTGGTGCGGAATTTTTAGAAGACATAAAAAAAATTCTCAACCTTGTATAAGTAATCATGCCAGCATCAACCGATACTAACCAGGCAATAGCCAGTTCCTTTTTGGGATTGCAATCTTATACAGAAGCACAATCAAATCTTTTTTTTGGAAGAGACGCAGAAATAGATTCACTCACGAGTCTTGTTGAGTTAAATACATTGACAATTGTTTTTGGAAGATCGGGTACAGGTAAAACATCATTATTAAATGCCGGAGTATTTCCAAGGCTTAGAAAAAGTTTTTGTCTTCCTTTCAGAATAAGATTAGAGTTCAACGACAACAGCCCTGATCTTGTAACACAAATAAAAAAAGTATTAAAAGAAGAAATAGATAAATACGGTTTTAAAGTTGAATCATATCCGTCTTCAGAAACGTTATGGGAGTATTTTCACAAAGAACCCTTATGGAAAACAGTTACTCCTATAATTGTCTTTGACCAGTTTGAAGAAATTTTTACGTTGGCAAAAGCAAATCCCCGTTTTGCTTCAATTGAGCTACCTCTCTTTTGGGATGAACTTTCAAACCTTATTGAAAATAACATTCCTGAAAATCTCAAAGAAAAGTTTCTTAACCAAAAAGAAAAAGTTGAATTCAATTATAAAAAACAAAAAGCAAAAATTGTTTTTGCTTTTCGTGAAGAATACCTGCCGGAATTCGAAACCTTAGCCTCTAAAATTCCTTCCTTAAAATATTCAAGATTCAGGCTGCTCCCGATGAATGGCGACCAGGCCTATGAAGTAATTACAAAAACCTGGAAAGAAAACATTAATCCTTCCGAAGCAAAACAAATTGTCTCCTATTTTACCAATGAACCCGGGCTTGATGATTATTCTCTTTTAACCGTAGAGCCATCATTGCTAAGCCAGGTATGTGCCTATATAGATAAGGAAAGAGTTGAAAGTGGTGGCGGAAAAGTTTCTGCAGAATTGCTGAAAAAATATCCGAAAGAAACTATTCTGAGAACCATTTATGAAGAAGCTGTTTCATCAGCTAATGAAAAATTGTCAACCGGGCATGTACATGAAAAAAAAAGAACGTTTAACCCGGTAAAAAAATTCCTTGAAGAAAAACTCATTACATCAGAAGGTTATCGCACTAAATACAACCTGGGAGGTGATGATGAAACATTTCGGCCAGCCATCAATGTATTGACCAACCGGTATTTTTTAAGAGAAGATGACAATGCAGTTGAGCTGACACATGATGTTGTTGCCCCTATTATAAAATCTGACAGAGAGAAAAGAAGAAAAGATACAGCCTTTGCCAAATTAAGAAAACGGGTAGCAGTTATTGCTGCGTTATTAGTTTTGCTCGGTCTTGGAGCATTAGCTTATTTTACTAAAGAAACAAGCCAGGCATTCAATAAACTAATGGACCTTAAACAAGAAATAAAAGACTCTACGAAATCTCTTTCTATTCTGACCGAATCAATGAATAAGATGAGAGGACAAAACACGCCAGGCAATAAACCAGGTCCCGTTAAACCTGGTGTTCCAGTTTCTAATGACGAAATAAAATTCTGGAAAGACAGTGCGGAAAAACTAAGTTTAATAAACAACAGGCTAAATGATTCGGTAGACTTATTTAAAAATAACATCAGGGACCTGAATTTAAAAATTGGAAATATCAGTCGTATTCAAACACAAAATGCAGCCGAATTACAAACAGCGAATGATCAACTTGTGATATTAAGAAGGCAGTCTAAATCAGATGGTGATAAAATTGCATCATTAAATAAAACAATTGATGGTCTAAATAATTCGCTTGTTTTAGCAAATGAAAAGATCAGGATATTGAGGGACTCTGTGAAGTATTACATGGACATGAACAAAAAGCTCAATGAAACGATACAAGAAATGATAAACAGGAATCCCGGGAGCACTTTCCCCGGCAATCTGAGAATACAGGTGTATGACAGATCCGGTGAAACGAAAATACCAATTACAAAAGATACTTTTCTTGTTTACATTATTCCGAATGCAGGAGTCAACGTAGATGTTATAGAAAAAAATAAAAATATTCTTTTTACAAAAGATTGTGAAGGGTTCAATAGCCTGCTTCCCAAATTAAACAGTTGGCAAAAAGCTTATTTCAAAGACGGCTACTATTATTTCCCTAATGTGATTCAAAATGGGAAATACAAAATAAAGATCTGCAATATCCTGGATGGCTATTTCAATTTACAAATGCCAAGTCCTTCCGGAGAAGTTTACTGGAAGCAAAGCGAGAAACAAAAGATCGCCATTAAGCTGGGCAGGTTCTGAGATGCTGATTAAAAATTTCCAAAGTGCTCCGGTTTGATAACTGATGAAGCCCTGTATCCAATTTCATAAAGCAATTCTTTGTTCTTAGCTTTTGCCATATCTGCAATACTCATCACATCCTGATCTGTAAATTCCCCCTCGAAACCAAGTGCATTCAAATTGTTTTTTGTGATACCAAAATTGTATCGCAAATAAGAGATCAACGGCGTGCCGGATAGAAAATCATCTCCCATATCTCCAATTTCTGCATCCATTATTTCTGCAGTTGGCGATTTGGATAACCATTGTAACAATATCCTGTTTTGCCAGCTTGCATCCTGCATAAGCATATCAGGAATGTTTGCAGCCCAACTAAGCATGGTTGATTCATCAATTTCACCCACTTGTTTTTTAAATTCAGGATAACCGGTACCAATCGAAACCAATAATAAATTATCAGCACCCATTGGCCATTGAAACGGGAACCCTTTTAATGTAGCTGCCATTAATAATGTCAGGGCAGGATTATTGGCCATGCTTAATCCACCATCAATAAATGCCGCATGTTGGTCTTCTTTAACATCCATTAGCTGAGGCGCAAAATAAGTTGGCGCCGCCGTGCTTGCTCTTACAACTTTCCATAACAGGAGATCTTTGTTCTTACTATGAACCCGATCATAATATTTCCCTCTTGGATGATTGATCACCGGCCATACACTATTTGTATCAGCTCTTTTTGCAACTATACAGAGTCCTGTTTTTATTTTATCACTTCCTATTGTTGTATCAGCTCCCAGAGCAAGTTTTAATCCTTCCGCTATTCCCTTATAATCATAATTTGCTTTTAACCATTTGTATGTTTCCAGCGGGTTCCACCAATTTCTTTTTTCACCAAAAATTTTATTTCCCAGATCCATATAAAGTTCCGTGATCTCATCTACTTCTTTTCCCAAAGCTAAAAGACTTGCGATGATGGCGCCGGTGGAGGTGCCGCCGATAAGATCGAAATAATCACTCAACCTGAAATTTTTATTTTTAGGTTGTTTTGCTTTCAAGATTTCTTCTATTTTTTTTAAATAGCCAAGTGTAAGTGCTCCTCGGATACCTCCACCATCTAATGAAAGTATCTTCTTCGGGGCTTTCGCATCGAGTCGTTCAAGTAATGCAGACATGTTTGGTTCTATTGGTGGTTTAAAAAATCAGTTACTTGTTAAAGTGTATCAAAACAGGTTGCGCCGTTGCTCTTTACCATTTTTTTACCTGTTCCATTTCAAACCATTTAACCCAAGATAAACTTTTTCCAGTCAAATATTTTTAGACAATACTACTTGTTGGCACTCACAAATTCTCTTATTGGGGAAAATTATATACATGAAATTCACTAAAAATATTATTACATATGTTTTTAAACTTTAAAAGGGTTTGCAAATCTTATAAAAGCGTTTTGCTGAGGAAATTTTTTCAAACATTTATTCTGGCAAAATGTTTGTTTAAAAAGAACAAAATAAAACTGTACAATTATGAAAAAGCACATTCTTATTATCGTACCCTTGTTTTTTATTTTATTAAATGGTAATGCTCAAAGATCCTCTATCATATTAAGAGGAGGTTTGAATCTCGCCAATGTAACAATATCAGAAGATGGAAGAGTTGACGACGCAAAAAATCTTGCAAGCTTCCAGGCCGGTTTTATTGGCGATATCAGTTTGGGTAAATTTATATCATTACAACCGGGACTACTTGTGACAGGCAAAGGATCAAAAACGCAAAGTGGTGAACCCACTGATGCGAATTATTTTAAAGCAACAACAAATCCGATCTATTTGGAAGTTCCTTTAAATCTCGTCTTTAAATTTGGAGCAAATGATGGCCCTAATTTTTTTGCCGGTGCAGGCCCTTATATTGCTATTGGCATTGCAGGTAAAAATAAAACTGAAGGAAAATTTCTCGGCACAGCCTTCAGCAATGAAAATGATATTGACTGGAGCGATGATGATCCAACAACATTGGATTATGAAGAAGGCGCCGGCTTTGGTATCATGAAACGTTTTGATTACGGCTTGAACGGAACAGCCGGTATTGATCTAAAAAAAGCAGTATTGTCTGTTAACTATGGCTTAGGCCTTGCAAAATTGCAATCAGGAAGTGAGAGTTCAGATGATGAGAATAATAAACACCGGGTATTAAGTTTTACAATTGGGTTTAAACTATAATTATAAAAGTACATGTACAAGATCCCCCGATTATATCGGGGGATCTTTTTATTGAAAAAATTATCAATTATCCGTTTAGATGTCTTTCGTTAATCCGATCAATAAATAAGGGGAAGATCTGCAAACTTCCCCTTTGATTGACCTACTGCTTATGTATACGAAAAAAACTACTTCTATTTAAAATCTTTGAGATCCTAAATTTCGCAAATAAGATCACTCTGCACAATAGAATTTCTTATGGAAATAATGGACTATTTTCTTATAATTTCTAAAGAGGCTTTATCCAGACAGCTTGTCCGCCTGAAGCAATCAATTTTGTATCCAGCACTGTAGTCGCATCCACTTTTATCCGTTTGATAGAAACCTTAGTACGAACTTTTGAATTTAGATCATCATAATAAATACTTGCTTCATATTTTTTTCCCGGCGTTAAAAAGTTCAATGAAATTTTCAATTCCCTTTTTTCAGTATTGGTAACCGTACCAACAAACCAGTCATCACCTTTGCGGCGGGCAATGGTAATATGTTTTGCTATTTCACCATCCACCACTTTTGTATCATCCCAAACAGTAGATACTTTATCAAAGAATTCCAGTTCAGGTTCATCTTGTGAATCTTCAGGTTTGTCATACCAATACAAAAACTGCAGTGGACTATAAAATACAACTGCCAGTGCCAGCTGATGCCCCGAAGTTGTTTTCATCACTCTTGCATTTTGTGTTTCTGCCAGGCGTGGTTTTAATTCAGGACGATGGTAATAACAGATGGTATGATCGGCTGCACCGGCAATAAAACGTGTAAAAGGAAGAATGGTACTATTTGTTGCATCAGGCATTTCTTCATTACCACGTACACCTTCCTGCGTTAATAAATTAGGATAGGTTCTGCTAAAACCTGTTGGCCTGTACTCATCATGAATGTCTACCATCAAATTATACTTTGCACATTTCTTAACTGCATCATGTAACCAGGTTGTCCATTTGTGTGAACCTACTTCTACAAAACCAAACTTAATTCCACGAACACCCCATTTCTGAAACAAAGGAAGAATTTCATCTAATTGCTGATACAATGCCCGTTGATTCACATAAAGAAATACACCGATCCCTTTTTTATTTGCATAACGAATAACTTCCTGCAAATCCAAATCACTATTTGGATTGCGACGGGGATCAACATTTACTTTAGTTGCATCAGAAGAAACTACATATTCATATCCATACCAGCCGGCATCAAAATGAATATATTGCAAATGACGTTTTACTGCAAAATCAACTAATTCTTTTGAGCCTTTCATTGAAAGAGTTATTTCACGTATTACTTTCCCTGGCTTGATCCATGAAGTGTTTTTGATCTCGCATGGTGGATTCAGGTTTAACAAGAGATCATTATTTGCCAGCAAATCTCCCGGCATGTTCCGCTACCATTACTACTCTCCACGGAGTTGCGAATGGCGTAAAGAAATCTACACGATCATAGATAGAACAACTAATTGTATTGGGTTTATTTGGATCAAGTGAAAATTTTGTACGGGAATAATTTACCATTTCTGCTTCTGCAAGACAAGCATATCTTCCACCAGGAAGTTGTAACACAAGTGGTCTTTCACTTTCACCAGGCCAGTTACTCATTGGCAACAAACTGTATTCACCCTGTGCCCTGTTTGTAAACCATGCCATTGTTCCTTCGGGCACTGTAAAATTTGTCAGCTCTTTCTGGATATTGATATCCATTCCTCCTTTAGGATTTTCAGGAAAAAAATATCGAAATGCAATGCCCTCGTTATAGGCTCTTACTTGTATTTGCAGTTTTAAATTTTCATCGTTGTTGCGCAGTAACGTAATTATCATTCCCTGGTAATGATCACGAACCTGGCTTCGTTCGCCATATACAGGTTTCCAAACTGTGTCTTGTTTTGAAACAGAAACATCACTCAATACAGATCCACGTTCCCAACCATTTAATCCTAATGAAGAAGAAAGTATAACAGGTTTTTGATGATAAGAAATAGAATAAACAGGTGCTCCTTCATTTGACAGATCAAATACAAATTGAAGCTTACCATCCGGTGATGAGATCTGTTTGGAAGATTGCGCAACTAAACATTGCAGACGAAAGCAGACCACAAACAAAAAATATAATTATCCTGGACATAGCAGCGTTTTTCATAGGTCTATTAAGCAATATTATTGTCAAAAGGCAAATCAGTTTATCCTTTTATTTTTTGTTCAATACCCATTGTTGATACCGCATTAAGGCCTCCAGGAAATAGTAATCTGCATAGGTAAGCGTTGTATTTATTTCGGAATTAGCAGGCAAATTGCCAACGCTATGCATAAGAATGTATCCTCCATTCTCACCTGGTTTCGCTCTGTATTTTTCCGACGACAAAGAGCGAATAATTTTTTCAGCCTTGTCTATATAGGATTTGCTTTCTTTTTTGTTGACATACTGCGCCAACTCTAACAAAGCTGATGCATTGATGGCAGCAGAAGATGCATCGCGATAAGCATTGGGAATACCCGGTGCATTAAAATCCCAATATGGTACGAGGTCTTCCGGCATATTTGGGTGATTGAATAAAAAGCCAGCGATCTTTTTTGCCTGGTCAAGGTAGCGTTTATCTTTTGTGAAGCGATACATCATCGTAAAGCCATAAAAGCCCCAGGACTGACCACGACTCCATGCTGATTCGTCGGCAGCACCCTGCCATGTAAGTTTGCGTATAAGTTTATTTGTAGCAGGATCATAATCCAAAACATGGTAAGAACTTCCATCGGGTCTGAAATGTCTTTCCAATGTGCTGTTGGCATGAGTAATCGCTATATCCTTTAATCTTGAATCGCCGCCATGTTGAGCTACCCACATCAGCAATTCCAGGTTCATCATATTATCAATGATAACCGGGCATTTTAATTTGTCATTACTATCCCAGGATTGGATGGATTGAATGTTTGGCCGGTAACGGGTAGCTAGCGACAAGGCAGCGGTATCAATGCTTGGTTTGTAAACAACATTGTTGGTAATACGGTAGGCAGTACCAAAACTGCAATACATCATAAAGCCAAGATCATGATTACCGGTATAATGTTTTTCTTTTTCCAGTATAGTTAGTCGTTTTACTGCTTCTGTTCGAATGGCTTCATCTTTTGTGTATTCATAGATAAGCCATAGAGAGCCCGGATAAAATCCACTGCACCACCATTTGGTATCACTGTTCACTAATTTATTGTTGGCAGGATTGTAATGACGGGGCATACTGTCTGCAGGCGTGGCAGCCGCAAGTATTTTATATTGACTGCTTGCCAATTGCATATTTTCTGCAATCAGCTTCTCCATACTTTTTTGTGAATAAGCCAGCAAGCTTGTCATAAAAGCGATGGAGAAAAGAAAAAGTTTATTACGCATTGTATGTTTATTAATTATTCGTTCCATTCTACTTTGATTCTTTATATGCATGATCAGCAGGAAGGTCAACGCCTTTCCAAAGTTTTTTGCTTGTCCAATCTTCGGCTTTACTGGTCCAGAATGGATCATTTGCAGGTAAGCCAAGGGGTAACAATCCAACCGTGCACAAATACAAACTGCCTGTAGTAATATAGTATTCGGCCATCGCTGGTTGACTACCTATTACACCCATATTGAGCCATCCTTTAGGATCAAATGTGTTTGGAGCTTTCATGGTGCGGTAGATAACGAGTGACAATGCGCTGCGAACCTGTGCAGGAGAAATTTCGGCTGGCAAGTTTTTTTGTAAGGCAATTTGTGAAAGCAACTGGAATGCTCCAAAGCGATAGATCATGGAACGGCCAATAGGAGGATAAGTGCCTTCAGGTGAGATCAATCTTTCCTGCACTGCTGCATACCGTTGTGCCCTGTTCAAAACTTTTTGATACATGATGACTGTATCCATTTTTTTTTCACTCAACACCCTTGTAATATCAAGCATCATGGGTTGAATAACAAAACTGTTATAGTAATCCCAGTGAAACTCTTCGCCATCACCATAAGCTCCGTCGCCCTTGTACCAATCGACATGTTTTTGCAGTGCATACACAATGGGATGTATATCGCCACCATTACCTGATCTTATTAAAAAGGCTTCGATGATCGCGCTAAATAACAGCCAGTTGTTTTCACCAGGTTTGATAACCCGCGAACTCTTTAGTGCATTTACAATATTTGTCTTCGTCGTGTTATCAAGTGGCTCCCATAATTGTGTATAGCCCCGCAATAAACCTTGAGCCATAAAAGCGGCATCCACCAGTGGCTGTTGTTGTTTATTAAAATTCAGAAAGTCGGGTGAAGATGGATCAACTGCAACAGCTAAAGCTTTACGGGTTAGCTGGATATATTTCGATCTCAGCTTTCCTTCGGTTGTATTATCAGCTCCGAGTTCAAGCCATGGAGCTATTCCGGCCAATGTTCTGCCAAAGGCTTCGAGATGAGCAACTTTTACCCGGTTGGAATCTTTATTAATTACCGGCATTTTGGCCCGCAACTGTTCCTGGCTAAGATTTTTTAATACGGGATCGGCAATCTTTATCATTGTTGCTACCCAATATTCACGGCTATCATATTTAGCAGCATTTTCCTGGCTAAATGCTGAAAACTTAAACAGCAATACCAGGGTCAAGCTTACTATGGCATTTGAAACAATCTTTCTTCTCATACAAATTCTTTTTTATGGAAGCAATTTATGCAATCGAGCAATTCTCTTTTTGTATCATTTATTCCTTACTCCAATTTGGTCGAATGGAATTGCTTTAAATTCTGGCATTTTTTTGAATACATCTGCATTCGCCTTCAATGCAAAGTTCATTTTGGAATAATCAACAAACATCGATTCATCAAAAGAAAAATAATTCTTGCCGATATTACTCCATTGTGCGCTGCCGTTGTGTATCATTTTTACATTTACAAACACATTGTTTTCAATAAAATTTCTTTTGGGTAATGCAGGAGTATCTTCAAAATAATTTTTGAGTTTGGGATAAGCAGTGGCATAAGGTGCTTGCTTATAATTTACTGCTTCCAGTCTTTTTTGAAAAATTCCATCTTTATCCAGACTTGATTTTGCCCAACCCATCAAACGATTGTCAAGATGAAAAGCCATTGGTGATTCAATGAAAATATTATTACGGTATACATTATCACTGCCACCACCAATTAAAACACTACGCGATGCCTGCCAGGTAAAAAATATTTCCTGTTACTTCCATACCACAAGCGCCATCATCATGATATACTGATACGATAAGGCCATGATCATTTCCGATATGATGAAAGAAATTGTATTGAACTTTATTGCCGAATTCACTGGGATCCCTGCCATAATAAATGGCTCCCATATCATCACCATCCGTTACTGCATGATGAATTGAATTGTATTCGATCAAATGATCATTTCCATGAAGAAGAATAGCACTGCCCGGACAATTATATATTTCACAGTTGCGGATCACATTACCAACACCATCAATATTTATCCCTGCTTTGTAGGAACGATCCAAACGATTAAAATCATGAATACTGCAATTCACTACCTGGTTGTTTCCTTTTTCCAAAGTCAGCCTGTCGCCACCACCTAAACTAATTCCACCTGAACCGGTATTATAAATTTCACAGTTGGAAATGATATGTCCTGTTCCTGCTTCACGATTATACGTCGTATGCTTATACATATAATTCATCAGGCTTCCCAGTTTACCGGAAGCAGGTTGACCATCTCCTTCATGCGTTAATTCTGCAAATGGTTCTATTCCTTTTCCAACACAAACTCCAACAATACCTAAGATTGCGAAAAACACAATTGTCAATTTTATTTTCTTTCCCTTTTTCAATGTATACTCCCATTCCACGGGAACATTCAAAATTTATTCCATTGAAATGAATGAATGAAGTATTTTTTAATTGCACAAGTGGTTCTTCCAGCATTGACACTTCAATTGTTTTCAATTCTTCCTGCGGTGGATAAAAATATAAAATACCTGAAGCCCTGTCGATATAATATTCTCCCGGCACTATCAATTTCTTCCAGCAAATTATAAGCAAACCAGCGTTGAAAATTTTTTCCGCTTTCAAACCCATACAGTGTCTCTTGCTTTGTAGAAATAATTTTATTCTTCAGGTCAAGGTCTGCAATTTGTACCGCATCATCGGCATAGCCGTAACGAAAAAAACCAGAGATCCATATATCCTTTGCTTTTGCCCAACGATTGGGTTCATCAATTGAAAAATGAAATTTTCCACCGCGATGAGAAAAATCTCCATTGCGTGGTATTGAACCCGGATCCAAAACTTTTCCCAATGGAATTAAAGTATCATTGGGATAACGGGCCAAATGCATTGCATCTTTGTTACAAAACAATTCCATCGGTGCCGGCTGATAAGGCCTTGCAAAACCACGGGGAGTCAGTGTTCCAAAATTTTTGATGCCTAACTTTTTTCAGATCGATCTGAAGAATTTTATTTTTAGCAGTGACCGGAAATCTGTTTAAAACAGATTGTCTTTTACCGGTGTTGCATATTTAACTGGTATGGAAATACCTCCTGAAAATGATACCATTTCATTGTTATAAGCAGAATAAGTAACAGGATAATTTTCGGTACCCGAATCCAGGCTATCAAACACAACACTGTTTTTAAAAAAATAATTCCCTGCTCTGAAGTAAACAGTAATGGAAATGTTTTTTTCTTTTGCTAAGATCTTTCTTACTTCTTTACGGGCTTTTTCTAAAGTAGCAAAGGGTTTTTCAATCGTACCAGCATACTTGTCATTTCCTGATGGTGAAACAAATAATTGAATGACTGTTTTGACTATGAACCAACGAACAGAAACTCAATAAACAAACCAAGAAACTGACTAAGGCCTTTTTTCATTACATGAATTTTAAATCACTTTTTCTATGAGCAAGATAGACTTCATACTATGATTTTATCAAAGCTATTCATCCAGCTGTTACAAGAATAAAACGCCTGTTCTTTTCAGAAACAGGCGTTTTCCTAACTATACAATCAATTACAAAAAAAGATTAATAACCCGGGTTTTGTTCCAACACTGCACCTGTATTTGATTCAATTTCTCTTCTTGGAATAGGCAATTTACTCACCTTGCTTGGAGCAGTCAATCCATTGGCAAGCAGGTAACCATTGTACTTGTTCAGGTATTCAATCAGCTTTCCGGTTCTCATCAAAGTACTCAACCTGAATTCTTCACCATACAATTCTCTTGCTCTTTCATCAAGGATCAGATCCATGTTTACATCTCCTGCAGTCTACAGGAGTTGCCAATGCCCTGCCACGCACAATATTGATATCCGCAGCGGCTGCAGCGGCATCACCTTTCAACATATTGGCTTCAGCACGCAGCAAATAAGTTTCTGCCAAACGCATGATATACCAGTCTTTCCAGTTTCTTCCATTGTCATTTGGTCTCTTGCTCGTAGCATCTGTCGTCAAACCTTTAGGTACTGCACGAACAAATTTCTTGAAATGAGGGGTCATTCTTGGCTCCCATAGTGTAAGTGTAGTAGCATCTACATTACTTTTCGTCATTACCTGGCCGTAAATGGCACTGGTTGGATTCGTCATATAATAATTGCGCTGAATATTATACTGAGAGTTCCTCATGTCATTGGTAAAATCATTTTTATATTTCCAGATCAGGCTATCAGCATAAGCAGTGACGATCAAAGTAGCAACGGGTCTTCCGATCAAGGTATCCATTAACCAGTTTGATTTTCCACTAACATCTTTTGCCTGCCAGGGAATAGGTCCCCACCATCTGTCAAACACGAAAAAGCCACCACTTGTATTTACATCAAGGTTGTTACCACCTTTGATAGTAGGATCCTGTGAGATATTCCAAATGGCTTCTTTGTTGCCTTCTTTAAAATTAAAGTTTCCTTCCTGGAACAGATCCCAATACACATCGCCCCATGGCTGAAGCAGGTCCCTGGTAATCATATCCTGAGAATGTGAAAGTCTTGGCTACACCAAAACGTGCAGTCATCAGGCTGTTTCTACCATTTGTAATTACTGCGGTAGCCGCAGCAATAGCACCAGTGTAATCTTTCAAACAAATATTGATCTCTGACAACAGATGATAAGCTGCTTCACGAGGAGCTCTTCCACCCTTTAACTGATCAATGGTTGGCATATACTGAACCGCAAATTCGAGATCAGCTTTACACTGCTTGTACACTTCATCTTGTGTAGCCCTTACATAATCAAACTTTGGTGTTTTGGTTTCATTCAAAACCAGTGGAACACCACCCCACATGTTGGCAAGGAATTTATAAGCGAATGCACGGAGAAATTTTGCTTCTCCCACAATTGCGTTCTTTTCATTTACAGAAGCCCATTTAGCCTGGGGTTCATCAGCCCTGTCAATAATGGTGTTTGCCATTGAAACATACCTGTACAAACGGCCCCACCATTTGCTGGCAAATCCATTGTCAGCATTCATTGTAATCCAGTTAAAATACTGGGTCTTTTGTGCTGATGAATTTGATTCCACATTGGCTAAATCCAGATCCATACCAAGCATATCATAATTGCTGGCTGCATCTGCTGATGCATACATATCTGTTCTGAAGGCCAAATAGATACCAGCCAGGGCTGATTCAAATTGTGCCTTATTAGTAAATGAGTTCTCAGGAGTGTAAAAATCCAATGGAACTTCTGAGAGATCTTTTTTACAGGAGCTTACAACTATCGTTGCAAGCATTGCTGAAATGATTATTATTTTTTTCATATTTCGTTTTCTTAGAAATTAATATTAAAGTTCATCATCACGTTGCGCAGTGATGGGATGGAAGAAACAGTGAGGCCATTGCCTGTGGCTGCATCCAGTCCGATCCATTTTGGTGCATACGTTCCCAGGTTGTCAGCACTCAAGGAGATATTCAATCCCTGGATGCCATACTTTTTCACAAATTTGGTAGCCTCATAGCTCAATGCCAATTTCTGCAGCCTAATAAAACTTCTGTCGTAGTATTTCGGTGCTCTCACAGAAGCCTTGGTAGTATAGCTTGGTCTTGGGAATTCAGCGTTAGGATTGTTTGGGGTCCAGTAATCATAAATTGGATGGTTCATATCGCCCCTGTTGGCATAGCCATCGTTCCATGGAGTATTGCCGCCATTGATGAAGTAGTTTCCACCACCCCAGATGGAGTTAATGTAAACCATCAATGACCAGTTGCCATAAGTAAATGTGTTGGTAAGGCTCCAGCGGAAATTTGCACCTGAATTACCTAAGAATACGCGGTCAGAATCTGAAGTGATCTTGCCATCATTGTTTACGTCGCGCAATTTATAAGTACCGGGCTGGAATCCTGCCATGATAGTACCACCGTCCTTATCAGACTGCTGCCACATTCTCTCAACCTGGTAATTGTAAACAGTACTCAACGATTTGCCAATAAACAGATTTGAAGAAACAATGTCATCTTCTTTGCCATCTCCATTCTTGTCACCCAACAAATGGGTTACTTTATTCCTGTTGAGCGAGAAAGCGGCTTCACTTCTCCATGAGAACTTTTTATTGGTGATGTTAACAGAACGCAGATTCATTTCAAGACCGCGGTTCTGAATTTCACCTGCATTCGCTGTGATAGAAGTAAAACCAGAGGCACCTGGTAATTGAAGCGTGAAAGCAAGGTTGTTTGTACGGGTTGCATATCCATCAATTGAACCTGATAACCTGTTCTTCAGGATGCTGAAATCAAGACCAAAGTTGAGACCAGTTGTTGATTCCCAAACCAGGTCATCGTTACCCAAGTGAGCCAACTGCCTGCGTATAGGTATAGTTGGCATCACCCTGGTAATAATAATAACCATTGGAAATTCTGGCCAGTGTGCTATAAGGAGCAATAGACTGATTACCATTGGTGCCATAAGATGCACGCAATGCAAGTGAATTAACGAACTTAACGTTTTCCATGAATTTTTCTTTCGAAATATTCCAGTTAACACCTACAGATGAGAAATCACCATATTTGTGGTTGGCTGAGAAAGCTGAATAACCATCATGACGGATCGTACCTGTAACCGAATACTTACTATCATAAGTATAAGTAAGACGTGCCATCTGACCAATGCTCTGTGTTTCAGAACCCGAGGTTGAAACTGCCTGAATAGCACCTGCTGATAAGCGGTAAGTACCCAAGCTGATCATTATCAAAGCCGGAAGCAGAAAGCGATTCACCATACGCTTCAGATTTTTGATCAGAATGCAACAAGGTAAGATCAAAATTGTGCTTTTCAGCAAAGGTTCTGTTATACTTGATAAGGTGGTCAAACAAAGTGGCTGTACCTCTTGAATAGGCTCTTGAACCTGTACCTTTAGGACCTTGTCCCTGGTAGGTATTGAATCCATAAAAAGATCCTGTTTCGATTGGTATTCAGGGTTTTTGAATAGGTAGCTGTGTACGACAATCCTTTTACCCATGGAATTTTAATAGTTGCATACCCAATTCCATTCAGGTTACCCGTTCTGTTGTAGGCTTCATTTGCCATCATGGAAAATGGATTTACAAAAGAGGTGGTTGTTTGCGGGAACATGTTGTAGCTGCCATCAGCATTATACACATCAGCATAAGGGCTGAATAAGTAAGGACTGCTGCTATTGCTTGCAACTCCATACATACGTGAATCCGGATAACTCCTGTTGCTATAGAAAGATCTTACACCGATAGTCATCCAGTTGGTGATCTTAGACTCCAGGTTCAGTCTTATTGAATAATGTTTAAAACGGTCATAAAGAATTACACCTTTTTGGTCTGTATAGTTTCCTGAGAGGAAATAACTCATCTTATCAGTCCGTTGTGAAACACTCAGTGAAGTATTGAAGTTATAACCTGTTTGATTGAAAAGACTGTAAGGATCTTCCAAAGTGGGCTTATGATCAGGTGTTGCATTGTAATTCACCTTCTCATTTGTTTGCAGGTAATTTGGTGTTTGATCCATAGGAACAACGGTACCATTATCGTTCAGGACATCATTCAAACGCTGCATGTATCCCTGCGCACCATACACTTCCAATGGTTTCAGCTGGCTGATAGTGCCATAACTTGTACGCAGTTCAAACTTAGGCTTACCATTCACACTTGTTCCTTTTTTGGATTCGATCAGGATAACACCATTAGCAGAACGTGAACCATATACAGCAGCTGCACTTGCATCCTTAAGTACGGTTACACTTTCAACATCAGAAGGAGAAATATCAGCAAGCGAACCACTGAAGATCACCCCATCCAAAACGATCAAAGGTGAAGTGGAAGCTGCAATGGAATTTGTACCCCTGATAGTAACACCAGGTACACCACCTGCGGTATTGGCTTCACCAACATTCAAACCTGCCACTGTACCTTTCAATGTTTCCATGATATTGTTTACGGTAACATTTTCATAGGTCTTCAGGTCGGCCTTTACTACTGCACCTGTTATAGCCTGTCTTTTTCTGCGTACCATAACCTACCACCACAACTTCCTGTTGATCTTTCATTTCAGGGACTACAGTGAAATATTTATTTCTTTCTGATTTCCAATTTTTACTTCCTGTGGTTCCATACCAACATAAGAAAATTGCAGAATTTTAGCACTCCCTTCAGAAATGTCGATACTGATATTCGCCTCTTTCATTGGTAGCTACTCCTTTGGTACTACCTTTTACTGTTACTGAAACACCTTGCAAAGGTTTACCAGCTTCATCAGTTACTTTTCCGTGTACACTTTGTTTTTGTGGTTGGGAACAGCTACCTCTTGTGCATACGTATGTATTTACTGTCATACATGACAGAGCCAGTGCAATAACAGTAAAACACAAAACCCATCGATTTTGTGTTAAGAATCGCCCCTGGCGAATTCGGAAAACATCTAGTTTCATAATGTTGCTTGTTTTTAATTTAAAAAATTTAAAAGCAGGTAAATCCTGTCTTTTCATTCGTTCAATTGATTTTTATTTTATCGAAATCAGTTTCTTTTTGCTTTATTAAAAAATTGATCATTTCCAGGTGAATTATTGCTCCCACATGACTTGCATCGTGTTTTAAAACCTTATTTAAATAATTTGCTGATGATGTATAATTCTTCAATCCTAATTCGCCCAGACCCTTTAAATAGCGGCAATGATTTTTATTCTTCTCATTTAAGTCTGTATCAAATACCAGCAGATCAGGAAGTGAAACAGCGAAATAATCAATCCTGATCTGGTCATTGAAATGCTGATCTGCAAATTCAATCAGGCGGTGAAATATCTTTTCTGCTTTTTTCGGATATGCCCAACTTTAGCCAGGCCAATCCCTGGTACACAATTTTATCCGGTTGCGGGTCATTATAAAAAATTGCCTGTACAGGTTCACTGATTCCTTCGGTTGCCTGTTTAAATTTTTCAATTGCCTGCTCATTCATTCCCATTTCTTCATAAACACAGCCCTGCAGATAATGAATATCATTTTCCTGTGTTCCAGGTAATTTTCCTTCGCCTAAATTTTGGGGGTATTGTTCTGCAGCTTCCAATAAACAAAGCGCCGTATCAAATTGCTTTTCAAGAATAGCTTTTTTGGCTAGCTCCAAATGACATATTAAATACTGACGAACAACCTTTCCTTCTCCACCTTCCCATGGATGAAAAATTCTTTCTTCCAGCATTTTCTTTGCCGTCTTGTAATTACCAAGGCTATTTTCAAGTGAAATTTTTTCCAGGTACAGATCATCTCTCTGTACAACAAGTGTGTGATACTCGTTTAATATTTCCAATCTTTTTTCAATGGGATAATTCAGTCTTTTGTATAGCTGATCCAACTCCATTAAAACTCTTGCATCAGTTTTATCCAGGGAAAATGCCAGTTCCAGAGCTTTAACAGCTTTACCTGGTTGCTGTTCTTTATTAAAATATAACAAAGAAAGATTCCGATGCGCGGTAGGAAAAGAAGGATTGATAGCAATACTTTTTTCAAAAGCATTGTATAGCTTCAGCATACTGACGCAATACCAAACCATAAATTTCCAAGATAGTAGAATGCTTTATCATCTGATGGATTAGCGGCGATCGCATATTGCAATACTTTGATCTCTTCCAGTTTATTAGGAAAACAATAATCTGATTTGCAGTTATAAGCTTTTTGCGCAAACTTTTTTGCTGCTTGTTCGTCGCCAGCCTTTGCCGCAAAATAACTCATGCATAGTAAGCCATCGGGTATCACATCATTGCTTCCATTTACATATAATTGCAATAATTCGATTGCCTCATTAAAACATCCGGCGTTGCTATAATCAAATGCATATTCCAAATAATTATTGGCAGCATTTCGCATTAATAATTGAAGGCTTTTCAATTGCTCTTCAGCTTTTGAATTTTCGCCAGTTTCCTTCAACAGCAAATATTTTTCGAAACTGCATGCCGAAGTTGAAAGGATCAATTTCCAGTGAATCATTGATACAATCAAAAGCAGCGGCATAATTCTTTAATTTTCTAAGTGTAATTGTTTTTAAATGTCTTGCAGAATGACTGTGATAATTTCTGATCAATGATTTTTCAATCAATACAAATGCCTCAGAAAAATTATTCTTTGATACATCTATTCTTGCTAATTGCAGAAAACCGTTATGCTGCCAGGAATCATTCCAGGTAGCTTTATAGAAAGCATCATATGCATCTGATAACTTTTCCTGGAATTGCAGGCTTATACCTAAATTATAATAAGCCTCTCCATCGTATGGATTCGGATTTCTTGAAGTGATTGTTTTAATTGCTTTTCTGAAATAGGTTTCGGCTTTTGCAAATTGTCCACTTCTTAATAACTGTAATCCCATGGCATTATTACATCTGCTATCGTTAGGTTCTCTCCGCAATGCCTCAGCATAATAATCCGATGCCTGGTAAGTGGCATGGCGATATTGCTCAATATGCAATCCATTCAGATATAATTCTTCAATACTTTCTATTTCGGAAGGTTGTTTTGCAGGTGTTGCAGCTTGCGGAATTTCCGGAGATTCTGTTTGAGTTGATTCATAACTAACCAACAATCTTTCCATCTTCACTTACCACATCTACTTTCAAATCATATAAATTATATACAGATGATGTTTCAAAACTCGTTTCAAATACTTCTGCAGGAGATAGATCTGCCTGAAACGTCTTTATTATTTCTCGGTTGCTGTTATAAATATTGATGCTGCTTTTAGGATAGATACCTGTTGCATAAACAATTACCGAAACTGTTTTTTCATTTATTTCCACATTGATCATCGCTTCTTTTGTAGCATTTTTTACCAATCCCAACTTTATGATATGGCATAAAATATTGCTCAAAAGTTTTTTCTTCATTTGGTTGCAACCAGGAAAAATCGGGCTGGTTATCGGTGAACACACCCGTCATCAATTCAATATATGGTCCATCTTCATCGGTCAGGTTTCTGTCCCATGATTGTCCAAAATCACCATTGCCCCATGTCCATTGTTTTTTGCCTGGTGAAATATGATGATTCGCTACATGAAGAATACCGGATTGTGTATCATGTTCATAGCCACCAACAAAATCATAGTTTGATTTAATGGCCATATAAGAAGTTGGTACCGGAATATTTTTATACATGGAAATATCAGTACCCGGCGCATAATCCACTTTATAATAAGTTCCTGTTGCAATCGGAAAATCAGATACATCTCTTTTGCCATGATCAAACACTGCATGTACATCAGGCGGAAAAACAGATTGATAATGATCATTTACTTTCACTGCAGGATTGGCCCACCATAGAAAAGTTTGAGGTAATAATGAGCGGTTAAATAATTTTCCTTTGACTTCCAGGTATGCTTTATCAGGATATAAAGTAAAACCAGCCTGGCATTTGGTACGAAACATAAGTTCGACTTCATTTACCCAAACGGTTTTGCTGCCATCAGCATTTTCTTTTATTGTAAAATCAACAGGTAAAAAAGTAGATGGACGATGATGTTGAGGCCAGTTAAATTCAATGCCTCCGTTGATCCAGGGACCGGTTAGTCCCACCAAAGCAGGTTTTATGACCTGGTTATAATAAACAAAATCACGTTTCCTGATCTTATCATAAGCACGGTGAATGCGGCCACCGAGCTCAGGAAGTATCATGATTTTCAAATAGTCATTTTCGAGAAACAAAGCAGTGTATGCCTTATCTTTTTTTTCATCTTCGATCTTCTCTACAACTGCATGAGGATATACTGCACCGCTACTGCCCTGGTATACTCTTTTCTCCAGGAAAATTGGATTCTTTTCCGGAGTGCCAATATTATAAGTAGGCAAAACAATCGTTTCTTGCCAAACCAAAACAGATTTTTCCATACAGCAATTTTATATATACAGCTTAACCAACGACTTCCGCGAGCAAGGTAGGGATCGAATGAAGAGACTTAACCGCCACTTTATGAATCACACTTATCAGATGACCAATTACAACTTTCCCGGTACAAAATTTAACAACTCAGGTTCACCTGTTAAATCATAATTCAAATGTCAAAACTAAACTGCTTTAAAATTTTGCAGATAGAGTAACTTACGGTAATGATGGACTATTTTATTATATTGCAAAATGAGCACAACCAGAAAAAGAGAAGGATTTAAAGGACAAAGGGCCATTGTAATACCGGCAAAGATCCTTGCACAGCATTTTGACAACCATCCTATTGTAAAGCAATTATATATAACGGATATTGGATACTATCCCAATGCCTTATATCACCATAGGCAAAGAAGTCATGGCATAAATCAAAACATTCTGATTTACTGTGTAAAAGGAAATGGATGGGCTAAGATCGGTGATAAAAAATATACTTTATCAGCAGGTGACTTCGTATTGCTTCCAGCTAACACTACCTCATGAATACGCAGCAGATGAACAAACTCCATGGACAATTTACTGGATGCATTTTAAAGGAACAAGCAGCTCGGACTTTGTTGATATGATGCTGAAAAGAATGGGTGATCATGTTGCATCTATTTCATTCCAGGAAAACAGGCTGCAACTTATTCGAAGAAATTTATACAAGTTTAGAAAGAGGTTATAGTATTGATAATATTTGTTATGCCAGCCTAAGTCTTCAATATTTTTTAGGCTCTTGTTGTTTTGATAATAATTATCCTGGCAACACATGAAAAGACAGATAGTATTTCACTATGTGTTAATTACCTGCAGAAACATATTGACAAACCACTTTCGCTAAAGGATATTGCCGAAGCGCAGTAAATCTTTCCGTGTCTCATTTTGCCAGTATATTTAAAAAAAATACCGGCTTTTCTATCATTGAATATTTCAATCACTTGAAAACCCAAAAAGCCTGTCAGTATTTACAGTTTACTGATCTGCGTATCAACGAAATTGCAGATCGCCTGGGAATTGAGGACCCTTATTATTTTTCAAGGATGTTTACAAAAATAGTTGGCACATCTCCCAACAAATACCGAAGCAGGAAAAAAATACCGGTGTATACAGATAATCTTAGCAAATAATATTATCCATCATTTTCAAAACAAACTCTATCTTTTTGTTGAAGAAATAAAAGCAGTTTTGTCACTGCAAAACGATTATTCATGACAAGCAGCACCATCAATACAATTCAAAATACATTCTTGCTTTATCTTTTATTTCTGCCTTAGGCGGATATTTATTCGGATTTGATTTTGCCGTTATATCCGGCGCATTACCTTTTTTAAAAGATAAATTCAATCTTAATGAATACTGGGAAGGTTTTGCAACAGGTAGTTTAGCATTGGGTGCAATCGATTGGCTGTATTGCTGCAGGTAAAATTGCAGACAAGAAAGGAAGAAAGCCGGGATTATTGATAGCAGCTTCTGTTTTTTGTATTTCATCATTGTTCATGGCATTCGCTCCAAACAGGGATTTATTTATTGCTTCACGCTTTGTGGCTGGTATTGGTGTAGGAATGGCTTCAATGCTTTCACCATTGTATATAGCAGAAATAGCACCGGCTCACATACAGGGGCAGAATGGTAGCCATTAACCAGTTAACAATTGTACTGGGTATTTTAATTACAAATCTTGTTAACTACTCACTTAGAAATGAAGGTGATGATGCATGGCGCTGGATGTTTGGATTGGGTGCTATTCCTTCTTTGTTATTTTTTATTGGCGTTTTATGGTTGCCGGAAAGCCCAAGATGGCTATCACAAATGAATAAAATTGAAAAAGCAACAAATCATCCTGGCAAAGAATTGGTGGAAAAGATTTCAGCAATACAACCATTACTGAAATTCAAAAATCATTTCAGGACCGTCAACGAAAGTAAAGTTCAGTGCGGTTTTTGAAAAAAAAATATTACCTGCAGTTTTAGTGGGAATTGGCCTGGCAGTGTTTCAACAGTTTTGCGGCATTAATGTAGTATTTAATTATACCGCTACTATTTTTGAAAGTATTGGAGCTTCAAAAGACGATCAATTGTTACAAACTGTATTTATAGGAGGTGTAAATCTTCTGTTTACATTGCTTGCCATGGCTCTTGTTGATAAAATAGGACGTAAACCTCTTATGCTTTTAGGAGCAGCTGGTCTTACCATATTGTATTTATTTATTTCACAATTACTGGGTATCAAATCTGCATCCGTTTCCTGGTTTTTGTTAACCGCAATTGGTATTTATGCATTGACGCTTGCACCTGTAACATGGGTTTTGATTTCAGAAATTTTTCCCAATAAAGTTCGGGGCACTGCTACATCAATTGCAGTATTGAGTTTATGGGCAGCTTACTTTATTCTTACTTTTACTTTTCCTGTTCTTGTATAGCAAGCTGCAGGAAAAAACATTTTATGTGTATGCGGTAATTTGTCTTATCGGGTTTGTATTTGTTTTTAAGAAAATAAAAGAAACAAAAGGAAAAACACTTGAGGAGTTGGAAAAGACGTTTACACTGCATTGATCGATCCAGCGAACGCAGTCCCTGTTATTAATTCCTGATCTTATTATGCTCCAGGAATTTTTCATACTCATCCATAAACTCTTCGTGCCTGTATTTTCCATCTACAACTTTTTCTTTTCCTGTGGTGGCTTTATCTACCAGTTCAAAATAAACTCTCGGATATTCATCGGAATAGATTCCCGGAAGGATACCTATTTTATTAAATCCAACATAAAAAGAGAACATGATGATAAGTGAAGCAATAATAATGGAATGGTCCTGAAATTTTCTGACCGTTGCAAAAGCAGAAATCTTTTCTCCTTCAACCAATAAATCTTTTTTCAGAAACCCTGCAACTAAAAAACATAACAACAAAACAAAAGAGCCTATGCCGGCAAATTCTGCAGTCTTGGCAGCAAACGGAATAATGACAAGGGAAATAAGAAAAAGTACAATGCTTAAATGAAAGACTAGAACAAGTATTGCCAGCAAACTGTTTATGAGTTTGAAATGGCGGAAACGAAGGATCATTTTCTTAAAGTAAACGAGTATCAGCAAAAAGGCCGCAGCGCCAAATACTAATTCCACATAATTAAAATGAATATAAAAGATCCTGAGCCCGAACAGGAATGAAAGAATAGCCAGGCAGGCGGGTTCAATTAATGTAAAAAGATCTTTCTTTTTCTTTAAGAGAGTAATGAATGTTGAAATAAAAAGTATTGCAAATACAATGGATACGCCTCCCATGATCTTCAAACCATAACTGTTCTGTGCCATAGAAGCAAAGGCTCCCATCACCAGGAGGATAAAAAGTAAAAAATAGATGGCGTTAAATTTCTTCATTAGTTCGGCAAGTAAAATACATAATTGAAATCATGTGTTATAGATTCATCCATTTTTATCCATTGTTTCTTTCCTTCTTCCAATTCCTTTTTCCTGCAAGCCTGCCATACAATGAAAGCACGGGCTACCAATTCTTCCGTTTCAGTAAGTGTAGATGGTATGGCCGTTTGTGCTCTGTAAAAATTTCCTTCCTCTGCAATACCATATACCCTGCTTAATACAGCATTAAACTTATTGTCCTCAATTATTTCTGCAAAGAAATTACTTGACAGAGCATTCAATTGTTTTCCACCAATTCGTGACAAGAGCAGGATCAGGTTATACCGGTAATCTATTGCCTGGTTAGCCCCGAAATTGAACTGTGAAAAATCAACATCTTTGGATTTGGAAAAAACGGAATCGAGATAAACAAAAGCAGTTGGGTCAGCCTGTTTCAGGTAAAGTTTTTCAGCCATAAAAATATAGGCAAATGCCTTTTCATGGTTTTTCTCAAATTTCTCGGCTAATTCAACCGCTTCTTTGTGTTTGCCTGCCAGCGAAAGATTTACACAAAGATCTTTTAGCTGATTCAGGAAAAAAGTTTTTTCAAGATATTCATATTTATCTCTCGAAGCCGCAAAATTATCTTTATTAAACAGAGAATAATATTTCATTCCTGCCATTGTATCGTTTTTGCTAAAAGCCCGGTTAGCTAATATCAGACTGATAAGGTTCTGATCTAAACTTTTTCCCTGGGGATGTGTTTCTGTTAAAGCTAAGATCCGTTTAAATGTCTCATCCCTTAATGGATAATAGTTATCAAATGCATCGCCACCATTGGTAAAAGGCTTTGCCTCATTTGCTTTTGCGATCCAGAAATGGATCATGCCCAGATCTGCAGGTGAGGTATACAATTCATCAAACAGTTTATTCTTATCAATGAAATTGAAAAAAAGATCTGAATGATAGGTCCAGCTAAACCATCCATCCATATAATCAGGATAGATAAACATATGTTTACGTTTGAAATTCCGTGTACGTACTCCATCACCATAGTAAGGTAACGTAACACGTATGGTCGCTTCCAATGAATCTTTACTTACCAGCCTGTAATGATCAACTGCTTCCTGGAGCAGCTTCTCCTGAGATGCCAGGTCAGTTTTCAACCCCCGGTCAAAATCATATTTACTGGTAAACATGGCCCTCCGTTTTTTGTTCATGGCCATTAAATAATTTTTTTCCGAGGGATCTTTTATTTCATTGATCAGTTTTTCATAATCATCTGCTAAAGCATTAAACACTTCACGTTTGGCAAGGCAGGCATTAGGAAAAAAATAACCCTTGTAAGATCGCAGGATATTTTTTGCAATATTTACCCGGTACAAATGGCTTAAATATCCTGAACGGATCACTGAATTTCTATAAATAGTCAGTGGTACATCGGTAGGGAAATTGGCACCAAGCCATTTCACTATATTGCCCGCTTTCTCACGATGGCCATATTGATACATTAATACCAGAATATTATTGTAATTATTAAACAGGCTGCCTGTAAAATAATCGTTCTGGTTGGATTGCCTGATGGCCTCAAAGCATTGAATCACTTTTGCAGTATCCCCAAGTGCTGCATATAAAGAAGCCAGGGTATGATGGCCCCCATTAAAATCATTGGGAACACGGCCATTGATCTCGTAACTACCTTTTGCATAATAAACATCAAACATTGACTGCCCGGCACCGGTTTCATACGGAGAAAACAATACAAGCATTGAATGCAATTTTTCTTCGTTAACATCTCCAAATGTTAGCCATTGCTGTATGCCATAATTCAACTCAATGGAAATAGAAGACTGAAACAATGTATTTGTTTTAAAAAAGACCATTGCGACATTATAACTCTCATCCGCTAATTCCTGCAGCATTTGCTCTGTGTTGCCTGAAGGGTTATAGTAATTATCGTAAGCAAGCAGGGTGGTGAACTTATTCAGTTCGTTCATTAAAAAAGGATAATCATTTTTCTTAGACAGCAACTCATTGAAATTTGCCTGTATCAGATTTTTTAATTCAGACTTGATCGTACTGCTATCCTTCTTATCAATTAATAACAACTGCTTATAAGTTTCATTTGACAGGCTTAAACTTATTTTTAAATCTAACCCCTTCAGATAGGCTATCATTGATCCCGGCTTATACCGTTCTTCAATTAATAAAGGCAATGACTTGATGTTAGATCCCACTTCCTTACTTTTCATCAGGCTCAATGATTCAAATCTTACTTTCTCAATTACCCTATTGTTTTGTTTTTGCTCTGCGTCATACCAGTAAAATCCACTCAATACAAGCATAGCGGCAATTGCCACCACGGTTGCAATTCGTTGAGGACCGTATTTCATAAAAGCCCTTGTGACGGCTACTTTCCCTGCACTTCGCTTTATGAACTCACGAACATCTGCTAATATGCCTTCCGCTTCAACAGTAGCTTTACTTTCATCTTCATGTATTTCTGAATAACGCCTTATCCATCCAACATTGGGTTTACATTTATTATACCAGTTTTCAAAATAGGTAAGCGGCCCGATCGGCAATAAAAAACCATTACTTTTTCCACTGCTCTTCCAGCGGTCTAATTGCTTTTTAAAATCCAGGTAAGTAGAATAAAATTCAAATTCCTGGTTGGCCCAGGTATTCAGTTTATTCCAGTTGCGGATCAGGCTTTCATGGGTAATGTCCAATACTGTATTTGAAAAAATTTTATGTGTAGCAGGATCTTCTGTTTTGAATGGCCTGATAAAAGAGTTTCCTTCTTCACGGTAAATACTGAGTACTTCACTTACTACTTCTGTTGTAATAGAAGGTGAATTAATAATACCGGTAATTTCACTTAGTGACATTCGGTTACGAACAGCACGGCTGTTATCAATCTTAGTCAGGCAACTAAATGTGAGGGCAATTATTCGCTTGGCATCCTGTTGTGTAATTGCTCTCTCGGGAAAAGAAGCATTATGATACTCCCATGCATTTTCATACAAAACGCTTGCATGAATTTCTATTACTTTATTCAGGCCAGTATCCTGAAAATATTTTTGACGGATCGTTGGTAAAGCATCAAACCATTTTTGAAATTCAGGTTGCTCCTCATCAGGTAATTCATTGGCAGGCATACCTCCAACCATCGCATAATGTACCAGGTCCATTTCTTTTCGTCCATGATCTGCCGCCAGCCATACCTGGCTCAGGGCATGTTGAAGAATCGGCAATTGATCCACCCCATCAGCAATATCAAATACCAATCGCTCAATAAGTCGTTGTGAAATACGATTACCGCTTAATATGGCTGGCTCTTCAATAACCTGTTTTAAATCTCTTCGCTTTAATCTGGGTACAAAGAACTGGGAAAAGCCAATATATTCTGGTAAGCCACGAAAAGCAGAACATTGCCCGATATAATCAGAACGCATGGTGCAAACAACATATACCGGGATATTTCTTTTGATGGCAATGCGGGCAGTTTCCAAAACCAGGTTTACTACTATCTGCGAATCCTGAGAAGGAGCTTCATTATAAAAATTCTCCGGATTGGTAAAAAATTCTTCAAACTGATCCACAATGATCATCAGGTTGGCTGCCTTTCTTTTTTTATTCTTTTTTTGTGTTTCATCCAACTGTTGCCATTGTTCATTTGCTTCATCAATATAAAATTCTGAATTAGTATAAAGATCAATAAGGGAAGAAAAACCACGTCTTAATTCCGTTTCAATGGTAGATGGTTTTGTGTCAAAAGTTTCTGCTAATGCCTCAGCCATATTATGAACCGGGCTGCGTTCAGGACGAAAATCTGCAACAATCCAATTGGTGTACTTCGCTTTAAAAAATCCAGCCCTTGCATTGGGAATAAGTCCGGCATAGATCAATGAAGACTTTCCTTCACCTGAGGCACCCGTAACCATCAGGAATTTATTTTGCTCTAAAAGAGATGTTATCTGATCTACCTGGAGATCACGACCTTTAAAATAAAGACTTTCTTCTTCGGTAAAAGACCGAAGACCGGTATAGGGACATATGGTTTGCTGATCGATCATTTATTGGCTTTCATTTACATAAGGAAGAAATCTTCGTGAGAAAATTAATTCATTGCTTTTAAATTTCTCCCATTCTTTCTTTTTCGGTTTTGACAAATTGTATCCATCAATAATGATACTTAAAAAACCTGCTTTATCCCCGGCTGAGATCAGGGCCGGAGCCTGCTGCTGTGCCTTATACAAGTTTTCCTGAATTGCAAATGCCCTGCTAAATCGCCACATAGCTTCGAATTTAGAAAAGGAATTTTTTATTGTCCGGTATGCTTCTCCAGAATTTTTTTCAGGATTCAAATACATTAATGCCATAGCCACCTGGTGGCGGTTTGGTTGAAATACTGCAGGATTATCCAGCCGGTTCATTTCAATCCTTGCAGAATCAAGCAAACGCTGAGCTACAGCAGTCGATTGTTGATTTAATAATATCAATTGACTGGCATATCCATAAAGAGAGGAGCGGTTTACTTCTTTTTTAAATACATTAATAAATGTATAGGCCAGATCGAACCGGTTGTTTACTGCTAAACCGGCAATTGCCTTTCCAGTTAACTCAAAAGAATAAGTATTGACAAAATCGTAATTCTTATATTGAAAAGCATTTAGCAGTTTATCCGTCTGTATTTTTTGAAGATAGGTAATGCCTTTATCCGTTTTCTTTTGATTAAATGCATGTTCATTCAGGTGGAGATAAAGAATATTCAGGTCTGCATATTGATTTGCTTTTCGTTCTTCCAGTTTTGAAGCAAGCTGTTCCATTATATTAAACGCCATGGGATCGTGTAGAGTCCAATCCCTTGAACTCATGAAAACCTGGTAATCGAGCATCCATAGTTCGAAATACCTGAATTCATCTGTGTTTTTGTAAAGGGACTCAAATAAATTATTTTTAAGTACAAAATCAATAAAAGCAGCTGAATGATAATACTGTATTAGGGTTCTGGGTTCAAAAGGATGAAACCTGACACGATAATCAGGATAAAGAAAAAGAAATTTCTTTGGCATGGTTATCAAATCTGCACCGGAAGTACCCACAATAGAAATTGGCTGATCCAAATATTCTTCAGACACCTGCTGAAAATATTTAATAGCATCGCTGAACAGTTGATCAGTTGGTATTTTTGAAGAACCCCTTATCTCATTAAGATATGCATTAAAAATACCTTCGTTTTTAAGAATGACTGCCAGGTTAAAATTCCTTTCATTTATATCTATTATTTTTAAGATCTCCTCTTTCATTTTTGTAAAGAAAAATGAAAGCATCTCATCACTTGAAAATTTGAGATTAAGGTTAAAAAAAACCTGTCCGCCGG
This sequence comes from uncultured Bacteroidota bacterium, assembly GCA_963746915.1. GTDB lineage: Bacteria > Bacteroidota > Bacteroidia > Chitinophagales > Chitinophagaceae > VBAS01. Next base: position 78,595 of record CAVVDD010000003.1, read on the forward strand.
CACCCGCATAAAAATTTGTACAGGCACTCACATCACCATTAAGAACTGACCATGAAACCAAACGGTTATAAAACTCAGTTGCAGAAATATTTTTTCGCTGGCAATATCCATTTACAAAATTATCGAGCTGGTTTGTGGTTCCATAAGTATAAAATACAGCGGCAATGTTTGATGCATTTTCGGCATGTGTGGCATAATCGTTTTGGTAAAAATTTTCCTGGTATTTGAGCAATGTATCCATGCATTGCAGTGCTTTTTCAGAATTACCTGATGCTGCATATAAATAAGCTAGTTCCTGGTAAAGTCCATTATACCTGGGCCCATAATTCTGAGAACCACGAACCAATACTTTATCCCGCTGGTAATTTTTTTTGAGCCATGCTGTTTGTGAATTGTTTTCAAATGGAGAAATAATTTTCAACAACTGGTTGATCTCTGTTACTGAAAATATTTTATGGTTGATGCCATTTTCAAATACAAGACCTAAATTCAGTATATCGGAAAAATCTTCCGGTTGTTTATTGAAAATCTCCAAAGCCCAATGCGCAGAACGTTTTGCATTATGATTTACAATTTTATTTAAAGATTCATCCTGGTTGAAAAAATAAGCCAGGCCTGCAGTTACAGAAAAATCATGGATCAGTTTTAGTTTTTCAGAAAGTTCACTGCCACTGCCGGTAATTGAAAGTTGCTCAAGCAGGCTATCCCCAATAGTTAGACTTTGTAAAATTTCATTTTTTGGTTCATATCTTCCCTGGGTTACTAATTGTGTAGCAATACCGGTGGCTATTTTAATTTTTTGTCCAGTTTCTTTTACCTCATCAATTACTTCCTGTATAGTAAAATTGCCCAGGATCAGTTGTTCAGTAATTGGAGGAATAGGAAACTCAGGGCTTAGTTTTGGTATGTTTGCGACTTCAAATGTTTTTCCTTTGATAGACTTCAGCACATGATCATTTTGCTTAAGGAAATAATTCCTGATACCAAATGAACTTAAAATAATTATTGCAATAATACCCAGTGCTGCAGCGATGCGTTTCGGACCATAGCGCATTACCGTTCTTGTCACCACATGTTTGCCTGCACTTTGTGATAAAAATTCCTGTGCATTATTCAGTACTTGCTTTGCTTTCAGTAGTTTTTTATCCTGCTCTATTTCTTCGGGCAAATAACGGGCTATCCAGTGTGCATTAGGTTTTGTGGAATTAAACCAGTTTTCAAAATAAGTCAATTGACCGATTGACAATAAGAAACCTTTTGATTTGCCACTATCTACCCAGCGGTTAAGCTGTTGCTCAAAGTCAAGTGATATGGTATAATTTTCAAATTCTTCTTTTGCCCATTGCTCCAGGTATTCCCAGTTTCGGATCAAACTTTCGTGAGTTATATCCAGAATACTTGTTTCATTAAGAGTCCGGCTTTCGGAATCATCCGTAATAAATGGACGTATGAAAGTATTACCCGGCTCCCTGAAAATATTTAATACATTACCCACAACTTTTGAGCTAAAATCAGGCCTGCCTATAATATTAGTGATTTCTTTTAAGGTCATCCTGTTTCTTACGGCACGGCTCTGATCAATTTTTGTGAGACATGTGAAAGTTGTTTTTATAATCTTTTTTGCATCTTCATCCGAAATATTTTTATTCGTTTTCTGAGCATAGTACTCTTCGGCCTGTTCGAAGAGTTTGTTTGTATGCGTATCCAGAACATTCTGCAGGTTGGGTTTGTGATAACAGGCTTTGATCTCCGGTGGCAGACCCTCGAACCATTTATTAAATCTTTCAACCTGTTCATCCGGTAATTCATTTACCGGCATCCCTCCTACCATTGCATAATGGATAAGATCCATTTCTTCGTTTCCATTATCAGCGGCATGCCATACCTGGTTCAAGGCATGTTGCACTATAGGAAGCTGATCTACCCCTTCCGTTAGATCATGGATCAGTCTTTCTGTCAATCGTCTTGTGATACGGTTACCACTTAAAACAGCAGGTTCTTCAATCACCTGTTGTAATTGAGTACGGTTAAGACGTGGTACAAAAAACTGGGAGAACCCGATATATTCCGGAAGTCCACGGAAAGCGGCACACTGCCCGATATAATCCGATCGCATAGTGAAGACAATATAAATAGGTAAGTCTTCGTCCAGTGCAATACGTGCAGTTTCCAATAATAAATTGAGTACAAGATTGGCATCACCGGATGGAACGCCTTTGTGATAATTTTCAGGGTTAGTGAAAAATTCTTCAAACTGGTCAACAAGAATAATGAGATTAGCAGCTTCTCTTTTTAATGCTGCTTTTCCTTTATCATCGGCCTGTTGCCACGCAATAGAATTTGTATCAATATATCTTTTTGAATTTTTATACAGATCAATGATTGCAGAGAAGCCATGATTTAATTCAGACTGTACAGTATGCGGATTGGCAATACCCAACTGCCTGGCAATGGCTTTACATAAATTATGAAAGGGTGTACGTTCCGGTCTGAAATCAGCAACACACCATTGAGTATATTTTGATTTTAAAAAACCTGCTCTTGCATTGGGAACGATACCTGCATAGATCAATGAAGATTTTCCATCACCCGATGCACCAGTAAGCATTAAGAATTTATTCTTCTGCAGTTGTTGTGTGGCCTGGTCAATATCATCCTCCCTCCCTTTAAAATAAAGCGATTCTTCTTCAGTAAAGGATCTCAACCCCGTATAAGGACAAATTTGATCTGCTTCGGACATGCTGATGGCTTGGTCTTTTTTAATTTAATTTACTGTACTCTTTTTTTACTTCCATGGGAATGGTTTCTTTTGGAACTATTGAAGATGTAACACGGGGCGCCCTGAAATTACGGGCCAGGTTACTTTGGGGTTCGCTTTCACCAACCAGGAACATTGGAGTTGGAGATGAAGCGCCACCTACCTGTTTCCATATCTGTTTGATAAAAGGAAGTGCCCAATCTGCAGCATATTTAAAATACACAACGGCCAATTTACTTTTGGGGATCTGCTGAGAAGACATCTCACGATAGGAATCTTCTCCTTCAGGCAGTATATTCAAAGTCTCCACCGGAAACTCCTGGCTCAATTCATCAACAATGACCATCGCCTCTTGCTCATCCTGCTGATTAAATATAAAATAGATATCTGTGTCCTTGGAATCGTACACTTTTGCATCCTGCTTCATCATCACCACACGCATATCATCTACCAGTTGCATGGGTCCATGACTGTTTGAAAACATCATGTTCCTTGTAATATTATTACGGATATATTTTATAAAATTCTGTTGCGATGGTTTTACTGAACTATCGCTATTCGGGGAAAGCCATACAAATACATTAAAGTCAGTTCCCGATGCAATTTTATTTTTTGCTTCTAAAAACTGGTGTTGAGGAAACGAAATTTCTTCATCAGATTCGAAACGTCTGCCAAACTCACCACTCAGCATATGCAATGAACAGACACATTTTTTTATTTCTTCTGCAGTTTTTTGTTTAAAAGTTTCATCATCTGCCGGGCAATCAACGGTAGGAAGAACATTGAAGCCTGCTTTCTGAAGTATAATGGCCATCTCCTCACGGCTTTCTTTCAGATCATTGGATGTCCATGCTAAATAAATATTGGGCCGCTGCCTGTCAATTACTGCAACTTTTATTGCAGATGATACTGATGTTGAAATAACATTGGGTACAATCTGGCGGGCTGTGGGATGATAAGCCGGTAGCTTCTACAGTATTGCCTTTTTGATTCAGTTTTATTCCGGAAATAATTTCTTTGATCGCATTGGCCAGTTTATTTATCTGGTTACGATACATTGGCCTTAAAGGATTCGCATGTTTTTCATCATCAACCGGCCGCAATGGACGATTAACTCCTTCCTCTCTGTAAATAAAATCAATTGATCGGAGGCCTCCTGAAAGTTCCGACTCCAGTAATTTGACATCATCTTTATCAATATCATGAATCTTTACGGGTATAACTCTTGACGCTGTATTACCATTGATCAATTTTATATTACTGCCAATACTGTCATTTTTTATTTCATTCTGAAATATCCTGAATTCATTCTTCCATACCGGAGAGTTGATATCGCAGTAGGTTTGAGAAATTACAGGAATAAATATCAGTGATTTAATTTTTTGTGCTGAAGATTCAGCTTCGCGGCTTTCTTCAGGTCTTTTATCAAAATATATAGTAAGCCTGTCTTTTAATGTAGCGCTTAATTCCTGTTTGAGTTTTTCTACAAATTCTGAAACCCACCCATCGTATTTATTGTCATTATACCTGTAACTGATATGAATGTCATAGTCATACTCCGGAATAATAGATGCGTGGGTCAATTTTTGGGTCATTACTTCTTCTGTTTCTTTTCCGGTAGAAAATATTTTGTAAACCCTTATGGTATCCTTTACATTTTTCAGATTTTCTTCCCTGACAAATTCTGACCGGATATCATTTTTATTGGACAAATCCCGTTGAACGGATTCAGAAACAAAAATTCCGGCAGGAGGAGCTAATGCCTGCAGACGGGAAGCAATATTTACAGCATCTCCAAAAATATCATCGTTCTCAAAAACCACCTCACCCTGGTGGATGCCGATACGCAATTCAAAAGCTTTTGCATTGTAACAAGCTTCCTGAATTTTTATAGCTGCATAAACTGCATTGCTTACAGAAGGAAAACTTGCCATGACACCATCACCAAGTTCTTTGACCCAGCGGCCACCGAATTCTTCAATGATCGGTTTTTGTATCTCTCTGTTTTTGCGTAGAAGTTCAAAAGCTTTTTGTTCGTTATTTCCCATCAAAGCTGTATATCCGACAATATCGGTAAACATGATGGCTGCTAACTGGCGGGATTGGGACATGACTGGAAATTAAGTAAATATATCCAAATCAATCTAAATTTTATTTACCTATACTCAACGAAATATGGATTAAATGTGAAAAAAATATGTACAATTTTTATTGGAGAATTTTAAAAAACAAATATTGAAAATCAGTTATAGCTTACGTTAAAAGCTAGAGTATTTTTTTACCGGCACACCCTCAAGCTTTGAAGCTGATAAATACTCAATTAAAAAATGTTATTCCATTCCTTATCTTGATAAAAACTCCAACAAAAGTTTTTCATTCTTGAGCAAACTGGGATAATTAAAAAAAGTACCCTGCAAACTTTTGAGTTGCAGGGTACCAGTTTTTGTAGCCCGTACGAGATTCGAACTCGTATCACCACCGTGAAAGGGTGGTGTCCTAGCCCTTAGACGAACGGGCCTCCTACGCTAAAGCTTCGGAGGCTAAAAGCCTCTTGTTTCAGGGGCGGCAAAGATAAGTTTCAACCGCTTGCTGACAAAAACATTTTTCAACAAAAAAGCCCCGACTTTGTCGGGGCAAGTTCAAAACCGTCCTTCAAGGGATATAAGTTATTGCTTTGCAAGCTCTGATTTTTTAAAAATGTTAGCTACCGCTTTTTGAATTTCCTTATTGGTAAGATTCCGGTTATTCACTTCGGCTGTTGTCCAGCCCTGCCATACTGTTTTATCATTTTTTGCATCGATCATCGTTACAGTAATTGTTCCTTCCCTGATCACTTTTTCATAAGATTCATACCCCAAAAATTGAGAAGGATAATAGATCGTTGCATAACGTCTTGTGTAAGGATTATACACTAATCTACTATAAGGCTGGCTGTAAACGGGTTCATTTTGCTGTTTGCTTGACCTTTCTACGAGCACATCATAATCAAGAATCACATCGGGTTTGTTTTTTGACTCTCTCCAGCCAATCTTTTCAAATTCTTTCGTTACTGCACCGCGGATCTTAGATTCAATAAGATCGCTTTGATTTTCCAACTTGCCATTTTCACCATGAAGCCATGTAAATGTTTTATACTTACTGAAGTTTACGGTTTCGTCTTTTTCGATGTGGGCGGAACTTGCACAGCCGGCAAGTAATCCAATGCTCAGAACCGCCACAATTGCTGTTTTTAAATTTATTTTATTCATAGTCTGAGGTTTTAAATGCTCATACTATAAACGCAATTTTTGACCCCACGTTTATTAATGACTTGTGAAAAAAAGAAAAAGGAAATGGTAAAAAAATCAATGTTGGTGTGAATGAATTTATGTCAAGCCAACTTCATAATGAATTTCAGGTATTTCTACATCATCAAACCCCTTTCTTACTAAGCGGCTTTTGAAATCCTGCTGTACATTATACTCTCCATGAACCAGGAAAAGCTTTTTGACTTGTTTTGGATCCTGACAAGCAAGCCATTGACTAAGATCTTCATAATCTCCATGAGCACTCATGCTGCGAATGGATCCCACTTCAGCATTCACTTCATGTTCTACGCCAAAAATTCCTACCAGTTTGGCACCTGCCATTAATCTGCCACCCAATGAATGTGGTTCACAATAACCTGTGATCAGAATAGTGTTTCGACTATTTTCAATGTTGTTGCTGATATGATGTTTCACCCTTCCGGCATCCCCCATACCGCTGGCAGAAATAATAACACATGGTTCATTTCTGAAATTCAGCAATTTTGATTGCTCAACAGTCTTTATATACTTCAATCCTTTAAAATTAAAAGGATCATTGTCCGTTTGCAGTACTTGCTGAATTCTTTTATTAAAATATCCCGAATATTTTTTAACAATTTCTGTTGCTTCAATGCTTAAAGGGCTATCAACAAAATAATCTAACTCTGGCAACCGGTTTTCTAATTCCAATTGATTCAGTGCATATAAGATTTCCTGTGTTCTGCCAACGCTAAAAGCAGGCATAATAAGTTTACCTTTTTTAACAAGGCAGGCTTTTTCGATCCATTGTAATAATTGATCGGGTGTTGTCTGGTGTTCATCATGCAGGCTATTGCCATATGTGGATT
>CAVVDD010000004.1:0-709580 GCA_963746915.1 uncultured Bacteroidota bacterium
TGAATGCTAAGATTTTTTTTCAAAAACTTAGAATGTCATCAATTGCTGCTTTGCCAGACAATAACATTTTTGGCACTGTAAATTACAAGACGCCCATCATCTTCTAAAACCATACGTGCATTCGCATTGTTTTCCCAGGTATTCGTAGACCAAATTGCATTTTTACCCAAAGTTGTGCTGGGGTCAGCAGCGTAGATCACCAAATTACCATCATATTGCATGATAGTTTTGTAGGCAGGATATCCGTTGGACATCGTTGACCATACCGGTTCCATTTTATCGACACGATAAATTACAAGATTGCCATCAACCTGGTAAGCCAACAGGTATTCCTTATTCTTTGAATAGATCGCCTGGTTTGGTTCAAGAAAACTTCCATTATTTACTTTTTGTGTTTCATCACCTTTTTGAAGTTCAGGAAGTATTTTGAATTGGTCGATCTTGACTTGTTTCTTATCACTGGTTTTTTCCTGTCTTATTTTTTCTGCGTCTTCGATATTAAATCGTTTCCAAAAATTAAATTCAGGATATCTGCAGGTCTTATAATGCTCTTTTGCCAGGGAATCATATTCTCTCTTTTTCTCACGAAATTCTTTAGGAGACAATGATATTTTTTCATTGTTTTCAAAATCGAATCTATAACCTGAAGCCATTAAAACCTGCAGTTCTAATAAACTGGTTGAAATGTCCAGATCCCCGCTTTCAAGTTTTAAAGGCAGCCATCTGTTTTGTCCAGGAATCCCTCCCCATAGCAATTTCCCATCATGACTGAATTTTACATCCCAGTTTGATTCAATGGTTCCATCGATTATTTGTTTACGGGTTTCTGCATCCCATATTACAACTGTAATGCTACTGTAGCTTAGGTCTTTTAGATCTATATCCTCAGGATATGTTTTGGTTAAGATCTTTTTCCCATCAGGGCTAAAAGCTAATTGTACTATTCTTGATTTTTGATACTTCATCGCAGGTACTTGCTGGGTTCCGGTTTTTGTATCCCAAAGCCGTATAAATCCGAAATGATCGGTTGTAAGGAACTGCTTCCCATCAGGACTAAATGTTGGCAGGACTAAGCTGTTCTGTTGTTTAAAATCACCATTCTCCTTTATTTCTTTTCCGGTCATTGAATTCAAAAGTTGAATGGTTCCATCTTTTTGGGTAGTAATGATGAACTTACCATCAGAATTAAAGATCGGAGCTATTTCGCCTGATGAATGAGGGATGTTTATCGAACCTTTTCTCTGCTCGCCTGTTCCAATATCAATAAAGTGAACTGTGCTGTCATTAACGGCAATTAAAATAGATTGTCCATCTGTGCTAAAGAACGGTATCCATTGAGATCTGAATTTAATGTTCCGTCCTATTTGTGTTCCATTGCCTGCATCCCATATCTGGCAGATGCTGTCATATTTGAAAGAAGTTATAAATATCTTTCCGCCAGGACTGAAAATTATACTTGAATCAATATGGGTTTTATCTTCAGATATTCTAAAGACCCTAAGTTCATTTAAAATTTCGTCGTCCATTTTTTTCTGATAGATTATTTCCTGGCCGACCTGTTTTCCTGCTACCACGTCCCAGATTTTTGTTTTAGATATTAATGGCCACTCCCAATAATTATCTGAGATTTGATCAATGGAATATCTGTTAAATAATATTCTTGTGCTATCAGTACCAAATTTTAATGTTAAAGGATTTTCCGGATCATAAGAAAAGGGATCAGGAATATTTTTGCCTATTTGTTTTCCTGTTTTAGCATCTATTAGCTTCCGGGTTGTATCGTCAATGTTTATTGTAATTTTTTTACTATCCGGACTAAAAACAGGCAATAATTTATCAGCCTGGGAATAATCATAGCCACTTGTATGACTCTTCTGGTTATGATTATTATAGGTAATGCCAGTTCCAATTTGCTTCCCCTTCTCAATATCCCATAGTATTAGTGTGGTATCGTTTATCTCAGTTAATAATTTTTTACTATCGGGGCTGAAAAATTTCAATCCCTTTGAAATAATGTACACTAATTGTTCATTCGATAATTTTGAATCCGACTTCATATCCCGGCCAACTTGTTTTTTTGTTTCTGAATTTAAAATTCGAAAAACAAGAGTATTATTTTCACAATGTGGCACTGCGATCATTTTCAGATCGTGACTGTATACCGGGTTTTTCAAATTTTCAAACATTGACTCCCCATCCTGATTAAAATATTGTGATAGATCCCAGAGAAATACAATATTATTTTCTACTACCAGGATCTGTTTGCCATCACTTCTGAATCTTACCCTTGAAGTTGATTGATTAAGTTTTACAGAATGACCTAGCGCATATCTTGTTTGGGTCCTATCCCAGATATAAGTAGATCCTTCTTCATCCCTTGAGAAGATCTTATTGATCTTAGGGATCAAAAATGCAGATTGAACAGGACCTTTATGGTTAAATTCTAACTCTTGTTGTTTGGTATTTAAATTCCAGATCCTTACTGTACTGTCTTTGCTTGCAGTAATAATGGAATTTTCATTTGAAGCAAAGGATACACGATTTAAAATAGCCTCATAGTATTTTTTCTTCGTTTTTCCAGTTGGATCGTAATTTGGATCTGTCAATTCTAAATGCAGCTCTTCAATTTTTTTTGTATCCGTATTCCCAATATATATTTTGTTATCATTCAGGAGAAATAAAAAGTTCTTTCCATCTCTGTTTAAGACCAGGTTTGAGATCTTTGGGTAATAATAATATTGTTCACGGCTTAAATTAAGTGTTAGCTCAATTTCCTTTTCCTGCCACCTATTTTTAGGATCAAGATAGTAATAGTAAAATACCAGGTTACTCTCATCATAGGAGATCAGCTTAGTTCCATCCCTGTTGAATACTGGTGGAACAATGTCTTTATATTCTATTTTTACAAAATTGGAAAATACAGTATCCTCTTTTCCTGTCTTTACATTTGAAAGTCGCAAATAATTACTTGTGTCTGTTGTAATGATCTTCTCTCCGTCATTAGTAAAATTTATTATTCGTATATATTTAGCTTTTTTACTATTTCTGCTTGAATCGTTTTTTTTCTTAAGTTCAAGTGGTATTGCTCCTAAAAATTCCCCGGTTTTTGCACTCCATTTCCGTAAAATAAAATCATTACTAGCTGTTATTATTACTGAACTGTCTTTTCCATCAAATATGGCAGCTGAAACGAGGTTTGGATCGGTGATCATATTAGTGAGAGTAACCAAAGGCCATTCCTGCTCGATGTCGGTTAATATTTTTTGGATCGAACCTGAATCATCTGCATTCTTTATAGCCTCAGTTGCATTTGCTAAAGCATATACATAATCATTTTCAGCTGTTTTATTTTTTGTATTATTCCAATAGGTATCACGTAATAATTTCTTTGTTTTATTTTTTGCGATCGTAGCTTCATCATTTGCTTTGCTAACCCGGGCCAGGAAATAAACCAAACCAATGATCACAATTATTGTAACAGCGCTAATAATAGCCAATGTTTTTCTCCGGTTGGCCTTCTTTCGGGCTTCCTCAATTTTCCATTGATTTTCGCTTTCAAGCAGATATTGAAAAGCTTCTTCATAATTCTTATTATATTTTTTTGCCCAGGTTGCACCAGGTCTAAATTCTTTAAACCAGTTCAATGCGATCTGCAGTTCGCTGCCGGATAAAAGATCTTTTTTGTTTTGCCTGTTAAGTTCGGCCGATTCAACAAGTCGTAAGTAATTCTTTGCAGATTCTCCTTCCTCATCCACCCAATTATTTAATTTATCCCATTGCCTTATCAGGCTTTCGTGTGAAATATCAATTAGCGGGTCATCTTCTATCTCGGTTTTATTTATCACAACAAATGACCTCTTGTCTTCAATAAACCGGTTAATGATCTTCAGCAATTCATCTTTGCCTGTTCCCGTTAGTTCCACTAACTGGCTTAAACGCATCATCCGGCGGATCTTTCTTCCGTTCTCATCGATCGTTGTTAAATTTTGAAAGATCTTTTTGGTGGTTTCCAGTTCATTCTCCGACATTCCATTCATAGCTTCATCGGCATGATTATTCAACGCTTTTTCAATACCGCCGATACTTTGATAATCTTCCATGTCAAGCTCACCGCTTTTATTCACATTCATTTCAAAATCCCACATACGCATCAGTGCATGCTGAAGCAATGGTAATTCATCTTTTACCTTACCTAATTCATTCAATAGTTTTGAAGTGAGAGAGGGATTAAGTTTGCCGCCATATAATTTTGCCGGCCCTTCTATTGCAGTTTTTAGTTCCAGACGATTTAGCCTGGGTACCAGGTATTGGCTTTTGTTCATGGCTTCAGGTAAGCCTGAAAATTGTGCGCAGTCACCAATGAAATCGGACCGCATAGTGATAACAACATAAAAAGGAATAGTGCTTTGTTGTGAAAGCTCCAGCATAATATTCACAAAATCTATTGCCTCATCTTTTTTGGCAATAGTTTTTTGATCCATCGCAAAACGGAATATTTCTTCAAACTGATCAACGAGTAAAAAGAAGTTGACATTTTTTTCTTTTCTGAATGGAGATATGAGATCTAAAATTGCATCAACACCTTCTTCATTAATTTTTTCAACAAGCGATGTTACCTCTTCCGGACTTGTTTCCGGATCTACCTGTTTCAGTATTGCATCAGCAAGATTATACAAAGGGTTTTGCCCCGGCTTCATTATGGCTATTGCCCAATGATCACTATCATCAACAAGATAACCTGCTTTTAAAGCCGGGATAAGACCAGCACGCAATAATGATGACTTACCACAACCCGAACTTCCAACTACTGCTACAAAATGATGCTGGTGCAGTCGCTGTAATAATTCAAATGTTTGGTCATTACGTCCGAAAAATAAAATGCTTTCGTCAACTTCAAATGGACGAAGACCTACATAAGGATTGGTGATATCTGCTCTCATGCTACGCTTGTATTTAAAGCACTTAAGAATTGCCGTATCTCATCTTTTGTCATGCTTGTATTTTTGCTGCGGTCGATAACATTCACTTTCAGGAAGCGTTGATTGAGGGAAATTTCGTTTGATTCTTTATTCGGGGGAGCCATGTAAATAAAAAAATCATCAATTGGATAATTATTGGTAATAATGAGTTGCAGGGCTGCACTCATTCTTTCAAGCACCCATTCTTTTGACACGCTGCCATATATAAAGATCAATTTTTTTACCTGGCTTAATCTTTCTCCCATTAAATTGATATTCTTTCGCGGATCATCTTCCTGGGGATTGATAAATGGCTGGATCTGGTTCTCCAATAGAGTCTTACTCAGATCGAGGGCATACATTTGGTCATTAAAATGTGTATCGAGCAGGACAGATAATTTTCCTTTATCTGCTTTTTTCACCATCTGTTGTGCCTTCAGTTGTTCGGCATAATTAATTATCTCTTGTGCTAATGTACTTTTTGAACCACGAATAAATTCATAACCTTTTGATGCCGTTTTTCCAGATTCAAGTCCTTCAAGAAATAGCCTGTATTTTTCATCCTCGATGTTTGCAAGATCGGTTTCGGCTGGCATCCAGATCATTTGCGGTTTACCGGAATCGAGAGCAAGCTCAACTTGTTTTTTGGGATAGAAATTTTCCGGATCATCTATAATTTCACGTCCCGTAAGTTCATCTAATAAGTGAATAGAAAGATTTGCATTTTGCAAAGCTTCTTTGATGGCTTTATCATGTGCAGCAACTTCGTTAGGAGGCGGAATGCCGGCTACTACTTTAAATCCTTTTTTCTCCAACTCAGCAATTATTCTCTTTCGTGGAATACGAAGAGTGTCGGCAACCTCGCCAAGAAAAATTGTAAAAGCATCTTTATTTTCTTCAACTCTTGTTTGCTGAAAACCAGTATCCGGACTTTGTTTTTGTACAACTGTTTCAGTTTCTTCTTTTGGAAAATCATTTAATAAGTTCCATACTGCATCTCTTACATTCTGCATCTGTGTTTTGAATTCCGGAGAAAGCGTTTCCACCGGATCGCCGAAATCTGCAGCATCTTTTGCATCATGAAAATGGAAGCCACTGGTACCACTTAATTCTTTTGGCCATTTTGGATGTGGTATATTATTAAGCAATACATGCAAAATTCGTGAACGTTCACCAACTTTTAAACCAGCTTTTTCAGAATGTGCTTTTGTGTAAAAAGTATTCAGTTCCAGTTTGCAATAATCAGAGGCAATATAACCAGGGGAATTAAGACAGATCATGATAGCAGACTTCTTTATACCGGTTTCAATAGAATCATCAAACAGAACACTGCCATCAAGTTTTTTATTATCCCACCATATTTTTACGATGTCGAGCCTACCAAAACGCTTTGCCAGCATCAGGTTTAGGTTCTTGTAAAACTGTTCGATCCATCCATCGGCCTGGCCTGGGAAAGTTGCATTGTCTACATGAGCATAGCTTATAAAAATGTCATACTCGTACCCGGGTATAAGTGCCATAGGTGGTGGTTTGAAAAAAATTGTTTATCAAAGGGTAAGTTATGATTTTTTTATCTTACTGATTGTGTCAAGAAAGAAGTCTATAAAAATGGCGGCGTTATTTTTTAGTGAGCTGATCGATATCGTCAAGATCTTTTAATCTCCCAGCTTCTTTTTTTGCTTGCAGAAGATGATTTAAATGAAGTGTTCTGATCTTTAAATCGCCATCTTCAAATTCTTTTGAAAGCGAATAACACTCTTTGAATTCAAGACCTTTTACTTTTGTCAGAATATCAATCGCAACGGGCTTTCTTCCGAATTTAAAAACATCCCATTCTTTATGATGGAGAAAATTTTCTTTTGTCATGTCAAAAACAGGCATGTGAAACTGTAGAAATGCTTTAAGAAGCTTTTTATAATTTTCTTCAGTTCTTTCAACCCATATATCCATATCGCCTGTTACCCTTGCATGGCCATAAAGAATTACTGCAAAACCTCCTACGACAATATAGGACACTTTATTATCATTTAAGGCTTGAATAAAATCCCGGAAATCATCTTGGAAGATATCAGCCATTGGATTGTTTTAAGGCCATAAAGAGAGTCTTATCCATTTTAGGAGGATCATTAACATCAAAACGATAAGCAAGACTGGTGAGATAAAAAGAGATTTTGAGTCGCTCTTTCCAGTTGTACTGTCTATAGTTTCTCATGTAATCATCTGCTTCTTTTACTGTCATTGCCTTGAATGCTGTTTTATCTAATCGGTATTTTTTTGGCTGATCATCCATTCAATAAAATTAATCAAAAGAAATGATGATAGCTATTTAAACGCCTGGTTGCTGAATGGAGGTATCTCCGGAACTTTTACAATATTAAAACCAAAGTTCACGGCTTTATGGCAATTGTTACATGTACTGGTCAATAAAAGATAACTGCTGTTAAAAAGTGCGGAGTCTTTCTTTTGAATTGCATCGTTCACAGCATCAAGAGAAGGTTTCAGCATATCTACTTTTTTTGATTCCTCTCTTTCGGTTTCATATTCTTTTATTGCATCGATTGTTTCTCCAATCTCATGCATTTCAAAATCTGCTAATTCCCAGTTTTGATTCTTGCCCGCAAACCAAAGCTTGGCATGATGTATTTGTATGCTGCTCATAAATTCTCCAAAGCCGGGTTTGTATGTATTTGCTAATTTCTTTTCAAGACTGTCGATGCGGGAGTTGAGATTATTATCGCTTGATGATTTGCATGCAAAAGCTATAAGAGTTATTATGAAAGGAATGAAATATTTTTTCATTCATGAAAGTTACTAATTTGTTTAACTGTTCGGAATCGAGGATGTGGTTATTCACTGAACTTAATTATTTGTTGAAAAACAGGTTGAATATCGCTGTTCTTTTTAATTTCTTTCGATGATACAAGTTGAACCAATACTGATTGTCCATTTACAGTGCCATATGTAATTATACAATATGCCTTGTGACCTGCTTTTGTTTGATATGTGATTTTGTTTGCGAGGACTTTTTGATCAACCAATAAACGAGTGATATTTTCTGAATATAAATTTTTCATTTGTTGCATCCATTGAGCTGGAATACTTTCGAAATTCTGTCTTGCGATCCATTCAGCTTTATAATAAGTCCAAAATAGTGATGTTCCATTGTAACAACCGAGCTGGAGATTATTAGGATTCAGATCTGCCGAACAGCAATTGGATTGATTTTTTTTGTTACAATCTCTTGAGATTTTATACTTAACTGAGCAAAAGGTAAATGAATCTGTGGACTTAATGACTTTGTTTAGTTTCATTCAGAATCAGGTACTGAAATGCTTAATATTGAATCACGCTAATAAAGTATTCATGTCTGTCGGTTCTTGTGCGATTAAAGTTGTCGCAGATAAAAATTAATGCAATGAAGAACACTTTTCTCATGACATCAGATTTTTGGTTTAGTGATGTTACAAGTTACGGCGAAGACAAATAAAACTCAATACTACTTTTGTGGCATTAATAAAATAGAGCACAGTCTCAGTTTATCTTCTATTAAAGCTGAATAGAATTACAGAACGCTGAAGAGTGCGACGCAACCGGTGCTTAATAGTAGCACTATTGTCCGGTACATAATTGTCCTTTCTTTGTTGAGATTGCTTTGTCGCTTTGCTCCTCGAAAGTTAAATAGAATTATAGAACCTTGAACGGAGCGTCGCCATCAAAGCTCAATCGGAGTTACTGATGCTTGTAACAAAAAAATCCTGTCAGTTAATGACAGGATTAAACAACCTAAAACAAATCTGATCAGAAAGCTTTTTGCTTATTTCCACCCGGCGCATTCTTTTCTGCATTCTTTACATATTTTTCCAGCCATGCATATTGTTCATACAATAAATGAAGAATATTTTCTCCTGCAGCATAGCCATGACTTTCATAAGGCAGCAATACAAATTTCACCGTGCCGCCATGTCCTTTGATGGCATTGAACATTCTTTCACTTTGAATCGGGATAAGTGCCGGTGTTATCATCCATTTCACCATGCACAAGAAGTATCGGTGTTTTTATTTTATCAGCATACATAAATGGACTCATGTCATTATATAGATCTGGGCGCCTGCCAGTAAGTGCGGTCCTCATTCTGAAAACCAAAAGGAGTAAGTGAACGGTTATAGGCGCCGCTTCTTGCAATACCTGCTTTAAATAGATTGGTATGCGCTAAAAGATTTGCCGTCATGAATGCGCCATAACTATGACCGCCTACAGCTACACGGTTTCTATCACCAACACCCATCTCATCCAATTTATTGATAGCTGCTTCTGCATTCATGCGTAACTGGTCAATAAAATTATCATTGGGTTTTTTGTCTTTGTCGGTAGCAACGATCGGCATCTCTGCATTATTCAATACAGCATATCCCTGCGTAACATAAAAAACAGGCGAGCCCCAGTTGAGTAATGTAAAACGATGTTCACTGCCACGAATCTGCGCAGCATCAGCAGCCGAATTAAATTCAGCAGGATAAGCCCAGATAAAAACAGGCAGTTTACCATCTTTTGT
This sequence comes from uncultured Bacteroidota bacterium, assembly GCA_963746915.1. Classification (GTDB taxonomy): domain Bacteria; phylum Bacteroidota; class Bacteroidia; order Chitinophagales; family Chitinophagaceae; genus VBAS01. Next base: position 9,512 of record CAVVDD010000004.1, read on the forward strand.
TTGTATTATAGCCTTTGGGTAAATACAGATCGCCGGTAAGATCAACACCGTCGGCTCGTTTGTATTTTATTTTTTCTTTGCTTACACCTTCCAGTTGCGGATAAGGATTGGTAAAATTGGTAGCTGGCGGTCGGCAATTCTTGCAGTTTCAGATCTTTCATCCAATAATTCGGAACTTCTTTTTCACTTTCACGTCTTGTGAGCAATTCGAGTTTATCCGGATCAATAACACGCAGCTACATTTTCAAAATAACCTTCATTGCATCGCCAGATGATATTCTGTTTTTTTTGTATTGAGATCAAAGGTTGCAAGGAAAGGAAGATCGCCTTTGGGTGAACTGCCGGTAGGATTATTCATTAATAGTTTAGTTGCCATTATCAATCAGTTTTGATCACATCACGTGCCCCATTGATTTTTTTCTGTGACAGGAAAACCGGGATTGGAATAAGCATCGGTGGTATTTCTTTCCATCAGTTTTTCCATTTCACCGGTTGATGGATTGTAGCGATTCAGTTTGTGTTTGTTGTTTGCCGGTAAGACCTTCATTTACCAATGCAAGTGTTGCATTGCCCCAGGTAACACCGCGGTAACGCATTTTTGTTTTGAAAAGTTCTTTTGGCTTCACCGTTGAATGGAGCAGCTCAATGCATACACGGCATCATGATAATCCACTTTCTTTTTAATAAGACCACTGTCAAGCGGCATGCACCAAATAACAGTGGCCGCTTCATCATCTCTCCAGTCAAACCGCGGGCAACATTTTGTACATTATCATTACCACTTGGCGCTGTTTCAGCAGAAGGAAGATCGGCTAGTTGTTTGATTATGTTTTCCATTCATATCTGTAATAACAACAGTGGAAGGAAAACCAAATGCAGGCACGATATAGGAAAATGGTTTTTTCAATGTGCGGATGATCATGTATTTTTTATCCGGAGAAATATTGATGATTGCTATACATGGCAGGCTGCGCCGATCTTTGTTTCTGCGCCATTTACATTTTTTACCAATTGTGTGGTTGCATAAAATTCAAATAGCTGTTCATCATAAGGACTCTTGATCATGTCCTGGAAAGTAGGACGGGGAGAAGCTTTGCCATAATTTTCCTGTATAGTCGGACCTTTTGGCATCAGTGGTTTTGGCGGAGCGGCAGATGCTGGTTTTAAATTGTACGATATAATAAGGTATTATCATCATACCATTGATAAGTCCTCCCGATAACTGCATTCAATGGCTGTCTTATTTACTTTCATTGCTTTTTGCGTAGCAACATCTATTACATACAGGTCAACACGGGTCACGGGTTGTATGCGTGAAAGCGATCTTTTTATCATTCGGACTCCAGCTTACATTGCCAGCCAAATAATGGTGAAGGCAGTCCGGTTATTTTATATTCTTTTCCGGTAGAAAGATTTTTTAAACAAAGATTATTGATATAATTCTGCCGGCTGGGCGCAAAGTTATTAGGATTGATACGCAAACCTGCAATTCGTAATTCCGGTCTTGCCAATTCTTCCACTGATGGATAGCTATTACTCTGGTGAAAAGCATCCATTCGCCTTTATCATCTATACTTACATTAGGCGTTGGTTTTACCAATATAAGATCCATGATCTCTTTTGGTGGGGTTTTATAACCATCTTGTGCAAATAGTTTTGCAGAAGAAATGAAGAGAAATAAGAAGAATAGCTTTTTCATGTGTGTTTATTTTAAGACCTCTCCACCCAGCCTCCACTCCGGTGGAGAGGAGGGGCCAGGCTTCAAATATTTATTTAACTTTTGTAATTAAGCATTTCAACATTTGATTTAACCCAAACAAATAAAATTCTTCAGCCGTTGGGTTTGTGCGTTAGCAAGTCCTTCCCTTCGGGAAGGATTTAGGATGGGCTGTACACTCTCACATAATCGATCTCCATCTTTTGCGGCCAGATGTTTTCATCAACGCCTTTTTGTCCGCCCCAGTTGCCACCAACTGCAATATTCAATAACAAATGCATCTTATTATCAAATGGCCACGCATCATAACCACTGTGTTCGTTGGCAAACTTAAAAAACTCTTTCTCGTCTACCGATACTTTGACACTGTCTTTATTCCATTCCACTCCATAAACATGAAATTTTTCTGAACAGTCTTCTACTCTTATTGTATCCGTTTTTTGTGTGCCGATAACATGATTATATTTTTTGCTATGAATCGAACCATGAATGAATCCCTGGTTAAAGCCGACATGCTCCATGATATCGAGTTCACCATCATCGGGCCAGCGGAGTGGGGTTGTGCTGGCTAACAACCAGATAGCCGGCCAGGTGCCAAGTCCTTTTGGTAATCTTGCTCTCACTTCAATTTTACCATATTGCCAATCACCTTTTCCCTTTGTTATGAGTCTTGCAGATGTGTAATTTTTTCCCTCCCATGGTTCTTTTCTTGCTTCAATTATTAAATAACCTTTTTCCACTCTTGCATTTTCTGTTCGTTGTTTTGTATAAAATTGAAGTTCATTATTTCCCCAACCATGACCACCCACATCGTAGTTCCATTTTGTAGAATCTGGTAACCCTGAATAACCGAAGTCATCACTCCACACTAATTTCCATTTTGACTCAACTTTTTTTTCAGCAGTGCTGCAACAAATAAATGCAAGTGATGACCAAACTAGAAAATTGAATGCTCGCATATCGGCATGTGGTTTGCTCCGAAGGTAGTAATAGAATAGTGCAGAACAGCGCCACCCGTAAAATTTTATTGAAGACTTATTTTATTTTCATGTCACACAATACTGTATTTTTATCCTCAATCTTTTTATTATGAAATTTCTTAAAAGTTTTTTTGCGATCGCTGTAGTCTTTGCATTAAGTTATTGTACCAATAACGAATCAAATAAGACCGAAACTAAAGAAGAAAAAAAGGACACATCTTCTACTGCACAACTGCCTAACGGGGGCATCACAATTCCTGCAGGATTTTCAGCTTCAGTGTTCGCTGACAAACTTGGCAAAGCCCGTCATATTGTTGTTAATTCTAATGGCGATGTTTATACAAAGGTCGAAGACCTGAAAGATGGACATGGTATTTTTCGCTTGCGGGATGCGAATAAAGATGGTATAGCGGAAGATATAAGTGGCTTTGGAAATTATAAAGGCACAGGTATAGCAATAAAGAATGGCTATCTCTATGCAACAACCGATGAAAAAATTTACCGGTATAAATTAAATGCTAATAATGAAGTTGACACGAGCAGCGAAGAACTGATTGTGACCGGGCTGGTAAATCAGAATCAACATTCTTCAAAACCTATAACATTAGATAATGCCGGAAATATTTATGTAACCATTGGCGCTCCTTCAAATGCATGCCAGGAAAAAGATCGAACTGTAGGTTCCAAAGGACAAGACCCTTGTCCGATCCTGGAAAAGGCTGGTGGTATCTGGCAATTTAAAGCTGATAAGAAGGACCAAACTTATAAAGATGGTGTTCGATATATAACGGGTATAAGAAACATCATGGCGCTTGAATGGAATGATGCTGCAAATGAATTATACGGTGTACAACATGGACGTGATGATCTGACCAGGCTTTACCCGGATAAGTATACCGAGGAAGAAAGTGTTGAATTGCCAGCTGAAGAAATGTTTCTGATGAAAAAAGGTTCTGACTTCGGATGGCCCTATTGCTATTATGACCCAAGGCAGAAGAAAAAATTAGTAAATCCTGAATATGGCGGCGACAAAATAAGAACAGATCGTTGCGATGGAAAAGGAAAACCGATCTATGCATTTCCCGGTCATTGGGCCCCAAATGGATTACTGTTTTATACAGGAACACAATTCCCAGAGAAATATCGCAACGGAGCTTTCATTGCATTTCATGGATCATGGAACAGGGCGCCAAGACCACAGCAAGGATATTTTGTAGTATTCCTTCCTTTTAAAAATGGAATGCCAAGCGGTGACTATGAAATTTTTGCTGATGGATTTGCAGGAAGCAATAAAACACCCCAGGGTGCGGCTCATCGTCCATGTGGCCTAGCTCAAGGTCCGGATGGTTCTTTATATATTTCCGATGATAGCAATGGCAGGATCTGGAAAGTAAATTATAAAGGAAATTAAAAATGAAGATCCTTTTAAGTGTTTTTTTATTTGCAATTTGTTTACTGCTGATCTCCTGGAAACCTGGTGTTTCAAATGATAACCTGGTGAAAGGGCCAAAGGGAAAAAAGACTTATGATAGAGTATGCAGTCCTTGTCATTCGGCAGATGCCAAAGGTATTCCATCATTTAGCCCTGCATTATCAGGATCAAAAATTGTGTTAGGTCCCGGTAACAAACTAATTAGAGTTTTGCTGAAAGGCTCTCCAGAATTAAAAAACTATCCGGGCCATAACAATAAAAATGAGATGCCGCCTCAAGCTGACTTAAAGGACAGAAGAATTGCAAATCTCTTGACATATATAAGAAACAATTTCGGAAATAAAGCTCCGGCCATTACAGCCGACGAAGTAAAGCTTGAAAGAACAAAGTTGTAAACTATTCTTTTTTATAAATAGCACCATCTTTCATCACCAATTTTATCTTCCTGATATTTTTAATATCTATTGATGGATCTCCATCAACTGCAATAATATCTGCAAACAGGTCTTTTTTTATTCTTCCAATTTTATTTCCATAACCAAATACATCGGCATTTATCGAAGTAGATGACTTTAATACATCAATTGGTTTCATTCCGTACTCCACCATCAGTTCCATTTCTCTTGCATTGTCTCCGTGAGTAAATACTCCTACATCACCTCCCATACAGATAGTCACACCTGCTTGTAATGCTAATTGAAAACTTTTTTTCTTAATTGTAATGCTTTGGGGTTCGGGATCAATTCCTTTTTTCCATCCGCGATATTGCTGAATAGCATCACCGGCTGCAAGAGTAGGGCATAAGAGCAACATTTTTTTCTTTCATTAGCTTAAATACTTCTTCTGTTCCTCCATCACCATGTTCTATTGTTGATATTCCGGCATTGATGGCTCTTTTCATTCCTTCAGCAGTGCCGGCATGCGCCACAACTTTTCTTCCACTGCTTGTTGCGATTGCCAACGATCGATTCCAACTCAAGCTGACTAAAGGTTGGTTGATTCTCTCCATTAGGACCATAGCGGTAATCGGCATAAACTTTTATAAGATCAGCGCCATGACCGATCTGTGATCGGACGGCTTTACTCAACTCTTCAAGCCCTGCAACTTCTTCTGCACCTTGTGGCAACTCCACATCTGGCGATGGTGATTTTGGTCCGTATGTTCCTTTTGCAACAATGGCTCTTGTTGCTACGATCATTCTTGGTCCGGGTATTACTCCTTTTTCAATTGCTTTCTTCAAACCAACATCATCATACATGGCTCCTTCGGTTCCGAGGTCTCTTACTGTTGTAAAACCAGCCATCAATGTTGCCTTTGCATGGTTCACGGCTCTTGCAGTTCTTTCAGCTCTTGATTCTTTCAGCACCTGGTCATCCCAACTTGTTTCATTATAAGGATGAAGGAATAAATGCGAATGACCTTCGATCAGTCCGGGTAATAAGGTCATTCCTTTCAGTTCAATGATCTCTGTACCTGCCGGTAATTTGAACATCATTGCACCTGCCTGTTCTATTTTATTATTCTTTACTAATACCACCCAACCGGTTTGCATAGTTTCTCCATCAAATACACGATCGGGTTTTAATAAAATGTATTTGTCGGGTTGTTGTGCAGTTGAAACGATAGCAACGAATAAGAAGCTGAAAAACAAAAGAGATCTTTTCATAATTGTTGAGTAGTGATATGAACGTACAAGAGTGCGACCCTTCCACTTCGCTTTGCTCAGTGTCTGGGTAAACTGCGACGCATTTGTTCAATGTTGAACGGAACTTTGAACGGAGCGTCGCAACAAAAGTACAATAGTAGCAATATAGCCGGGCTCATAATTACTTCGCCAATACATCTGCAAGCTCAGGCTTTCTTTTAAATACTGAACTTGCAAATGGACATAGTGGAATTATTTTAATATTGTGAGCTCTTGCAAACTCGACAGCAGTTTTCACCAACAGATATCCTACATTTTGACCCTTCAGTTCTTCGCTTACTTCGGTGTGCTCGATGATCATTTTATCGGGGGAAGGCATGGTGTAAACCATTTCTGCTAGTATTTTTTCATCATTGTTCACATAGAACATTCCTTTTGTCCCGACCTTTTTATTTTTAATGAGCATCGTTATTCAAGTTATTTTTTAAAAAGGTAGACGAAATAATTGGAAAAGTTCAAAAAAGCATACATATTTGTGATGTAATGAAACAAGCAAATCAATATTGGTGGTGGCATACAAACTCTTTCGGGGTGCTGTAAGTCATTACTGTATTGTATAAATATATATGCCCCGAAATAGTTCGGGGTTTTTTATTTTGTAGCCGGCTGATGGAACTTCGATTGAGCTAAGTTGCGACGCTCCGTTCATCACTTGTGCTGCTATGAAACAAATTGAAAAGTCATTATGAAGAAAATTGAAGTTTTAACCACCTGCAAAAAATTACTTGCCGATGTGTACACACCAGTAAGTATTTATCTGCGTCTTCGTGATCGTTTCAGAGATACAGTGCTGCTTGAAAGCACGGATCATCATGCGGCCGAAAACAGTTATTCATTTATTTGTGTCAATGCAATTGGGGGAATAGAGATCACCTCGACAAAAAATGTTGAATTCAAACTCCCTGGTCAGAAACCCGAGAGAATTGAAATTAAAAATATAATGGAAGTGCCGCAGCTTATTTGGGATTTTGCAAAGAGGTTTGATTGTGGTAAGCAGGAAATAAAGGAAGTAAAATTTGCGCAAGGGTTATTTGGTTATACTTCTTATGATGCAGTTCAATTCTTTGATACAGTAAAACTAAAATCAGGAAAACTTCAAGACTCCGAACTCCGAACTAAGAACTCCGAACTCATAATTCCTTTAATGCGTTACCGACTTTATCAGTATGTAATTGTCATTAATCATTTCAAAGATGAGTTGTATATCTGCGAAAACCAGATAAATGGAATTGAGAGTGAGTTGCCTGTTGTTGAATCATTGATAAGAAGTAAAGATGTTCCCGTTTATCCTTTTAAAAGCAAAAGGGGATGAAAGCTCAAATATTACCGATGAAGATTATATAGAATATGGTTGAGAAAGGAATTGCCAGTTGTCACCGGGGTGATGTTTTCCAGATTGTATTAAGCAGGAGATTTCAGCAAGGATTTACAGGAGATGAATTTAATGTTTACCGTGCGCTGCGGAGTATCAATCCTTCTCCTTATTTATTTTTCTTTGATTATGGTGATTATAAATTGATGGGCTCATCACCAGAAGCGCAATTGATCATTCAGAACGGAAAAGCGATCGTTCATCCAATTGCGGGCACATTCAAAAGAACGGGTGATGATGAAAAAGATCAGCTGGCCGCTGAAGTTATTAAAGAGATGCAAAAGGAAAATGCCGAACATGTGATGCTGGTCGATCTTGCACGAAATGATCTGAGCCGGGTATGTGATGATGTAACGGTTACTCATTATAAGGAGGTGCAGTATTATTCAGCCATGTTATTCATCTGGTGAGTGAAGTAACTGGTAAGGTAAGAACCGGCAGTAACCCATTTGAATTGCTGGCAAAAACATTTCCTGCCGGTACTCTAAGCGGTGCCCCGAAAATAAAGGCAATGGAATTGATCGATGGATATGAACCAACAGCAAGAAGCTATTATGGCGGCGCTATTGGTTTTATGGGTTTTGATGGCAGTTGCAATCATGCCATCATGATCCGTACTTTTTTAAGTAGGAAAAACACCTTGACTTACCAGGCAGGTGCAGGTGTGGTGGCAGCAAGCAATCCTGAAAGTGAATTGCAGGAAGTGAATAATAAATTAGGTGCTCTTAAAAAGGCAATTGAATTGGCGGAAGAATATTAAAAGTTTGACCATCGACTATGGTCCATGAGACTCCATGGACATCATTAATTTAACTATGAAAATATTAGTATTTGATAATTACGATTCATTCACTTACAACCTTGTTCACCTGGTTGAAAAGATCACACATGAAAAAGTGGATGTGTATCGCAATGACCAGATACCAATGGAGAAAGTAAAGGAGTATGATAAGATCATTTTATCTCCCGGTCCGGGAATTCCTGAAGAAGCTGGTTTGCTTATTGCCATTGATAAAAGAATATGCTTCATCAAAATCTATCCTTGGTGTTTGTCTCGGTCACCAGGCAATCGGCGAGGCATTTGGAGGAAAGCTTATAAATCTTAGTACGGTGTTTCATGGTGTAGCTACGAAGATAGAAGTCAGGAGTCAGGAGTCAGGAGTTGAGGAGCCCTTTGTTTAAAGGATTGCCATGATGAATTCGAAGTTGGCCGTTATCATCCTGGATTGTTGTCGATAGAAAATTTTCCGGAAGAACTGGAAATAACTGCGAGAGATGAAACCGGAATTATATCATGGATTGCAACATAAAACTTATGATGTGCAGGGAGTGCAGTTTCATCCGGAAAGTGTGTTGACACCGATGGGAGAAGAGATAATGAGAAATTGGTTAAAGAATAACTGCAGAGACGTGTAGGCGCAGAATATGCAACTTAGCATTTCGCTGCGGTAAAATATAGGAAATGAAAAAGATTTTACAATATTTATTCGAACACAAAACGCTTGTCAAGAGATCAGGCAAAGGAAGTGTTGGTGAATATCGGCAAAGGCATTTACAACGAACATGAAGTAACTGCTTTTATGACGGTGTACCTGATGCGCAGTATAACCATTGAAGAATTGCAGGGTTTCCGGGATGCATTGCTGGAACTTTGTGTACCTGTTGACTTTGAGTGAATATGAAACAATGGATATTGTTGGCACTGGTGGTGATGGAAAGAATACTTTTAATATTTCTACACTCAGTTGTTTTATTGTGGCAGGTACCGGGCAAAAAGTTGCCAAGCATGGTAATTATGGAGCTTCATCCATCAGCGGGGCATCGAATGTGATGGAGCAACTGGGCTACAAATTCAAAAATGATAATGACAAACTAAAAAAAGAAATTGAAGAAGCGAATATTTGTTTTCTGCATGCGCCATTATTTCATCCGGCATTAAAAACTGTTGGGCCGATCAGGAAGAATCTTGGCAATGAGAACTTTTTTTAATATGCTTGGCCCAATGGTGAATCCTGCACATCCGAAATACCAGTTGGTGGGTGTGTTCAGTCTTGAAATGGCGAGAATATATAATTACCTTTTACAGCAAACGGAAAAATCATTTACCATCATTCACAGCCTTGATGGATATGATGAAATTTCTTTGACCAATGATACAAAAGTTATCACCAATGAAGGGGAAAAGATAATGACACCGGAACAATTGGGAAAGAGAATGGTAGAGCCAAATGATATATATGGTGGCAACACAGTAGAAGAAGCAGCAAAGATCTTTATGAAGATATTAAAAGGAGAGGGAACATGGGCGCAGAATGCAGTGGTACTGGCCAATGCAGCAATGGCTTTACATTGTACAGGCAATTATAAAACTTATGATGATGCTTATAATGCGGCAGTGGAAAGTTTGGAAAGTGGAAAAGCAAATGAAATCAGTTTACAAAAATTAATCAGTTTGCAGTAATGAATATTCTTGAAGAAATAATTGAATATAAAAAGGAAGAAGTCAAAAGTCAGAAAGTCAAAAGTAAAAACTGATTGAACTTGAAAAACGGTGAATTATTTTCAAGGAAACTGTATTGTCATTGAAAGACTTTTTACTTGATGAAATCAAAAACAGGGATCATTGCTGAATTTAAAAGAAGATCACCATCGAAAGGAGTTATAAATGCTGATGCTGATGTGTTAGAGGTAACAAAAGGTTACACCGAGTATGGAGCTTCCTGTTTATCTGTGTTAACTGATGAACATTTTTTTGGTGGAAGTGATGAAGATCTGATCAAAGCAAGGATAAATGATATTCCGATCCTGCGAAAAGATTTTATTATTGATGAATACCAGTTGGTAGAAGCAAAGTCAATCGGCGCTGATGTAATATTACTGATCGCTGCTTGTTTAACAGTTGCAGAAGTAAAACGACTGGCTGTCATTTGCAAAAAATCTTGGACTGGAAGTTTTATTGGAAATTCATGCCGAGGAAGAGTTGGAGCATATTTGTGATGAAACGGATGTTATTGGCATTAATAACCGCAACCTGAAGACCTTTGATGTGGATATTGAAAGAAGTTTGCGTATGGCTGAAAAGATACCTTTCCCTAAATTTAAAGTAGCGGAAAGTGGGATCAGCAGCGTTAATGATATTTTACTTTTTAAAAAACATGGCTTCAAGGGTTTTCTTATCGGAGAAAATTTTATGAAAGTCACTAACCCAACGATTGCTTTTGCTGAATTTGTAAAACAATTAAAAGCAAAAGCACATGAAGATTAAAGTTTGTGGAAACACATTGCCTCAACAGGTAAATGCCCTGGATGAACTGGGAGTGACATTTGCCGGCTTTATTTTTTACCCGAGATCGCCGCGGTATATGGTTCAGAAAATAAGCCCGGAAAAAATGCGACAGATCAAAGGCAAAATAATTAAAGTGGGAGTGTTTGTAAATGCCTACTTATGAGGAACTAATGAAAACGGTAGAAGATTATCGTTTAGATATGGTGCAGTTGCATGGAGATGAAAGTCCGAAGTTCTGTGATAAGATCGCTGATTATATTTCGGTGATCAAAGCTTTTCGCCTGAGTGATAACGACAGTATTGTGCATATGACACAATCTTATACGGAAGTATGTGATTTCTTTATGTTCGATACGCTTGGTGTTGGGTATGGTGGTACGGGGAAAAAATTTGATTGGACGATATTGCAACAGTCGCTGCCGCTGAAACCCTATTTTTTAAGCGGTGGAATTGAGTCGGGGGATGAAAAAAAGCTGGAAGAGTTTATCAGCACACCGGCAGGAGAAAAATTATTCTCGGTGGATATAAATACAAAATTTGAAATTGGACCGGGAGTGAAGGATGTGAACAGTATTAAAAAATTTGCAGAAAATTTGGGAATTAAAAAGGTAAGTAAATGAATATAAAAGTTTGTGGTATCACACAGTTCAAGCAATTGCAGCAATTAGAAGCGTTGAATATTGACTATGCAGGATTGATCTTTTATAAAGATTCGCCACGGTACATGGGAGATAAAATAACGGGTAAACAAATAAAAGATGCGGACTTTGATATCAAGAAGGTGGGAGTATTTGTAGATCCCGGTTATTCAGAATTATTGGATGCTATTGATGAATACGGATTGGATATTGTGCAGTTGCATGGCAATGAAACACCGGAAATGTGTGAAGAATTGAGTGCAGAAGTGGAAGTAATAAAAGCGTTTCGTGTTCCCGGGGATAAATCAATTGATATTGATGAAATGGTAGCGGATTATGATGCTGTTTGTGATTATTATTTGTTTGACACAGCAGGATTAAAAGAAAGTTTTGGCGGCACGGGACAACAGTTTGACTGGGGAATATTAAAGAAAGCAAAAATTGAAAAACCATTTTTTCTCAGTGGTGGCATTGGGGTTGATGACGCGGCGAAAGTAAAAGCATTTACCCACCCTGATTTTTTTGCGGTTGATGTCAATAGCAAGTTTGAATTATCACCGGGATTAAAAGATATGGCTGCGATATTGAAATTTTTACAAGCATTCAAATGATAATTTGCAATAATTGCGGAGCAAATGTGAACGGCATATACTGTAGTCAGTGCGGACAAAAAGCGGTTCCGGAAAGGATCTCATTTCATTTTATATGGCATGAGCTAGTTCATTTTTTTACTCATGCTGAAAAAGGATTTGTTTTTACTTCAAAACAAATGTTGAAAGCTCCGGGCAAATCAATAATTTCTTTTATTGAAGGGGGAAGAAAAAATTTTCAGCCACCGTTATCTTATTACCTGATTTGGATAGGACTTTATACACTTATTTTTTATTTTTTGGAGAAAGGCTTTGGTCAAGGAACAGTTATAAGTTATGTTGGGTACTTTGGGTCCGGGGAAGCATCAAAATATACTATCAGTCATCTGAATATTGTTTTGACTTTTCTACTGCCGGTGCAGGCTTTATATCTATTTGCCTTTCTTACTTATCCCCGGTATAACTATTTTGAAAGCCTGGTTGCAATTCTTTTTGCCATCGGAACGATCATGTTATTGCAGGTTCTTTTTGTTTTGGTCGCATTTGTTGTTTATTTGTTTACCGGGCATTCTGTTAATCTTGTAGCGTCAGATATACTTAAGATCTTATATATGGGTTGGGTTGTTTTTTCATTGGCAAAATATTTTTCGGTGAAATTAAAGTATCTAAGGGCCCTTGTTGTTGTAGTTCTAATGTTCGGAACTTTTTTGGCCTGGCGATTATTTTTTTCGCCGATGATCATGGATTTATTTTTTAAGTAAACCTTTCTATGAGTTGAGTAGAGTTCTGAACGTACAAGAGTGCGACGCAACAGAAGATCATAAGAAATACAAAAGCTGATAACATCCTCCTACGCAAAAGCTTCGGAGGACAAGTAGAAATAAAATGTCAAATAAAGAATCATATCAACATCCAAATGAATTTGGCTATTACGGAAAATTCGGCGGGGCATATATTCCTGAAATGCTTCATCGCAATGTGGAAGAACTTAAAGACCGTTATTTGGAAATAATGTATGAGGAATCTTTTCAAAAAGAGTTTCATGAATTGCTGAGAGATTATGCGGGCAGGCCAACGCCTTTATACCTTCGCAAAGCGATTGAGCGATAAGTATGGAACAACAATTTATCTGAAGCGGGAAGATCTTTGTCATACCGGTGCACATAAAATTAATAATACTATCGGGCAGATATTACTTGGCGCAGCGATTGGGCAAAAAAAGAATTATTGCTGAGACAGGTGCCGGTCAGCATGGTGTGGCTACTGCAACGGTTTGTGCATTGAAAGGTGTGGAGTGCATTGTGTACATGGGTGAAAAAGATATTGAACGGCAGGCACCGAATGTGGCGAGAATGAAAATGCTGGGAGCAACGGTGATACCGGCAACAAGCGGAAGTAAAACATTGAAAGATGCAACGAATGAAGCGATCCGCGACTGGATCAATAATCCGAATGATACACATTATATCATTGGAAGTGTGGTTGGGCCGCATCCTTATCCTGATATGGTGGCAAGGTTTCAAAGTGTGATCAGTGAAGAGATGCGAAGACAATTGAAAGAAAAAACCGGAAGTGAATTGCCAACTCATGTGATGGCATGTGTTGGTGGTGGCAGTAATGCAGCTGGTGCATTTTATCATTTCTTAGATGAGCTATCAGTTCAATTGATCGCTGTGGAAGCGGCGGGTCATGGCATCAATAGTGGCATTGAGTGCGGCAACAACTCAATTAGGTAAGCCGGGTATTTTGCATGGAAGTAAAAGTTTGGTAATGCAAACAGAAGATGGACAGGTTGTAGAGCCACATAGTATTTCTGCCGGATTGGATTATCCGGGTATTGGCCCATTGCATGCACATTTATATGAAAGTGGCCGTGCAAAATTTTTAAGTGCAACAGATGAAGAAGCATTAGCTGCTGCATTTGAACTGGCAAAACTGGAAGGGATCATTCCTGCATTGGAAAGTGCACATGCTTTGCATGCATTGAATAATATGAAATTTAAAAAAGATGATAAAGTAGTGGTTTGTTTGAGTGGGAGAGGGGATAAGGATCTTGCAACTTATATGAAAAATTTATAACCACGGAGACACGGAGGCAGGGAGTTACACAGAGTATCTCCGTGTTCCTTTGTGTACTTAGTGTCTCTGTGGTTCAAAAAATATGCAGAAGAATAAAGAGACTTTTTAGCGAAAGAAGCATCAACATTCTCAACGTTTACTGCACCGCAGGCTATCCTCAATTGAATTCAACAATTGAAGTAATGAAAGCCTTGCAGGAAAACGGTGCAGATATAATAGAACTCGGCATGCCCTACAGCGACCCGCTTGCAGATGGTCCGGTCATTCAACAAAGCAGCTTCATTGCACTTGCAAATGGAATGACGATCAAAAAACTTTTCGATCAGCTTAAGGATTTCCGTAACCCCCCTTTAGGGGATGGGGGCATTTCAGTCCCGGTTGTATTAATGGGTTATATGAATCCAGTTTTGCAGTATGGCTTTGAAAAATTCTGTGCCGATGCAGCAGCTGTTGGTATTGATGGATTGATACTCCCAGATCTGCCCGAATACGAATTTGAAACTGAATATGGCGCTATCATAAAAAAACATGGACTTGATTTTATTTTCCTGGTTACTCCTGAAACAAGTGAAGAAAGAATAAAAAAACTGGATAAATTAAGCACCGGGTTTTTATATGCTGTTTCATCTTCCTCCACTACCGGCAGTGACAAGAATATGACCGATGTAAAGAGTTATTTACAGAAACTCACAAGCTTAGATCTTAAAAATCCGGTGCTTGTTGGCTTTGGAATAAAGGATAAAACAACCTTTGAAGCCGCCTGTGCCAATGCCAATGGAGCGATCATTGGCACCGCATATATAAAAGCCCTTGCCGAACCCGGTAATGTGGCCGACATTACCCGTAAATTTTTAGAGTCTATTAGGATTTAATTACTAACTACCCGGCGTTTTTTTTATTATTTTTACAGGCGTTATGAAAACAATATTGACACTCATCTTTCTTGGCCTCTTACAGACTAACCTTCTTGCAAATACAGATAAGGATACAAGTTTTACAATTAATGGCAGCGTGACCGGTTTTAAAGATAGCACCGAAGTAAAACTTGAAGATCAGAATACGAATGTTCAAATAGCTACTGCCAGGATCATAAAAGGCAAGTTTACTTTAAAAGGAAAATTAGAGGAGCCAACATTGTGCTGGTTAAAAATTACCGGCGATGCGGATCAATATATTTATGTAGAGAATAAAACTATTTCAGTAACAGGAACAAAACCGATCAGGACAAATTATAAAGTGACCGGTTCACAATCGCACAATGATTTTATAGATTTTCAAAAGTGGTTTAATCCATTGATGGTCCGTTTGCAGACAATAGTGCCAGTCATCAATTCTACTCCTTATGGTGAGAAACGGGATAGCATGATGCAGATCTATTACAGTATCCGGGATTCTATTCAAAAGGATCTTGATGTATATATTGATCAGCATCCATCATCTTTTGTGTCTCCATTTGTTTTATTTGTCACTACCCAGTATTATGAAGACCCTCTTTTGCTTGAGCAAAGATTTCTTCGTTTGGATTCTGCCGTAAGAAGTATACCGACAAGCATAAGTTTAAAAAATTATATTGAGTATAATAAGGTCGGCGCTGTTGGCACCAATGCATTGGATTTCACGCAGCCTGATACGTTGGGTACGCAAGTATCATTGTCATCATTCAAAGGAAAATATGTGTTGGTTGATTTTTGGGCCAGTTGGTGCGGACCTTGCCGGATGGAAAATCCGAATGTTGTTGCCAGCTTCAATAAATTCAAAACAAAGAATTTTACAGTGTTGGGCGTTTCTTTAGATCGTCCCGGGACAAAAAGAAAATTGGTTGTCAGCAATACATAAGGATAATCTTACATGGACACATGTCAGCGATCTTCAATTCTGGAATAATGCTGCTGCAAAACTTTATCGTGTCAGTGGTATTCCATTTAATATTTTGGTTGATCCACAGGGAAAAATAATAGGCCGGAACCTTCGCGGCTCCGACCTTGATAGTAAACTTTGTGAAATACTGGGATGCAATTAAATTTAGTCTTTGGACAGAAGTAGTAAGTTATAAGAATTTATTTGGCCAGCTTCATTACCACTATTAAACTTCCGTTGCGACGCTCCGTTCAAATTTCTTTTCCACATTGAGCAATTGCGTCGCAGTTTACCCAGAGCGAAGCGAAGGGTCACTCACTTGTACTACCAATTCTATTCAGCTTTTTAATTCCTCGCAGCGATCGCAACGATTAGAGACGCCGCATTACGATCACTGCTTCTTTGCGTTCGCTGCGAGAATTTTCTAATTGCTTACTCAAAGCTCATAGCTGTTCTCAATTCACATCTTTCCCAGCCTTCAGCTTATCGATCATTGTTTGAATATTGTTTTTATTTTGAGCATCAGTAACTGCCATTGCTTTGTTAGCATAATCCAGCGCTGTTTTATAATCTCCATTGGCAGAATATCCACGCACCAGCCCAACCAATGTTGTCATCTGGTTAGGGTTTTTATCAAAATTCATTTTAAAGATATCCAATGCTTCTTTTGGCTTTTTCTGAGTTATTAATGAACGTCCATATCCATGCATCTCAAACATTGAAGCATTAGGTAATGCAGCTTTCATAACTGCTGCCGCTTCATCTTTTTTGCCAAGTTTGTCGAGTATCTGTGCTTTTGTACTTGCTGCCTGGAAACTTTTATCGCCACCAAATGTTCCGCTGCTTGCTGAGTCGGCCCATAGCAATGCTTCATCCAGGTTTACATTTCTATCGAGACACCATTGTGCCGCCTGTTGCCAGCTTTGCCATATAAATCCTTTATCAGTTTGTAACTCCCTGCGGAATGATGCAAGTTGTTCTTTCACATAATCAACTTCTACTTTAAATGAGATCGTCAGTCTTTCCCATGATAAAGCGATCGTTGCGCTGTTTTCTGTCTCATTCAAAAACTCATATTTCAACCATTCAACTAATTTGTCTGATGCAACAGGTTTTACTTTTACCCTTAGTGCATCTTCCTTATCATTATAATAAAAACTTCCCCATGCTGTTGAATTCTTTGAAAAGATCAAGGTGGATTCATTCGGATCATACGCAATAAAAAAACCATATTTACCGGCAGGTAAAGATTGACCTTCGATCTTTACATCTGTAGAAAATTCTATGGTTGTATTTTCATTGGCACCGGCTCTCCATGGAGCAGCCTTTGAGCTTCCAAAACCCTGGTCAGTGTAACCTACAGGAACGAGTTGCCCCCAGATCTTTCCTTCACGGCCTTTTACACCCGGACGATCATAATTAATAACCACTTTTGTTAAACCAATTTGTTCGCCTATGATAGCTTTTTTATTACCACCGCTTGGTAAAACAGTTAATGGAATTTGTGAGTAAGCGATCAGGCTGATAAAAAACAGCATTGATAGAATTGTAGCAATCTTTTTCATAAACATTTTTTTAGTCTATTCAAATCTAAAAAGTTAAGTGATGTCAAATTCCTTATTTGTTTCATTCGGATAAAAGAAATGATAAAGGATTGTTTACACGACTTCAATGGTAATTGTATATCAGATTTCCCGATCGAAACCGGTAGTTGTTTGTTCAATTAAAAAACGAGAGTACAAAAACAACGAATACTATTTGTTCCGTATCTTTCTTTTTAAATCCGCACAAATGCCAAGACTTATTGGTTTTACATTTTTTATTCTAAGTTTTTCTTTTCTTAATGCGCAGGAGTTTGGGGGTAATCCGCCTTCAATAAAATGGAAGCAGATCAGTACAGATACTGTGAGGGTCATTTTTCCTGTAGGAATGGATAGTGCAGCACAAAGAGTTTCGTCGATCGTTCATTTTCTTTCGGCAAAAAATAATTCACTTGGTACTAAAGTGCATAAAATAAATATCGTTCTTCAGAATCAGTCGACGGTTTCAAATGCCTATGTTGGATTAGGACCTTATCGCAGTGAATTTTTCTTAACTCCGTCGTTCAATAATTTTGAGCTT
Source organism: uncultured Bacteroidota bacterium (assembly GCA_963746915.1). Classification (GTDB taxonomy): domain Bacteria; phylum Bacteroidota; class Bacteroidia; order Chitinophagales; family Chitinophagaceae; genus VBAS01. The sequence continues at coordinate 27,290 of CAVVDD010000004.1, forward strand.
GGCAGCATTCCATGGGCAGAAGATCTTGCATCACACGAATACCGGCATGTGCAACAGTTCAGCAACTTCAGAGTGGGATTAAGCAAACTGATGTATTATTTAGCGGGGGACGATGGATTGTCGCTTGCTATTAATGCTGCAGTGCCGGATTGGTTTTATGAAGGAGATGCAGTGTACAACGAAACAGTGCATAGTAAGCAAGGCAGGGGACGAATTCCTTTTTTTACTAACCAATACAAGTCGCTTTGGCTGGCGGATAAAAAATATTCGTGGATGAAACTGCGGAATAATTCATTGAAGGATTATGTGCCGAATCATTACCCGCTGGGTTATTTGATGGTGAACTATGGATACGAAAAATACGGAAGTGATTTCTGGGGAAAAGTAACAAAGGATGCTGCATCTTTTAAGGGATTGTTTTATCCCTTTCAGCATGCTATAAAGGAACATGCCGGTGTTGATTATAAAACTTTCAAAAAGCAAGCATTTGATCACTATAAGCTGAATAGCGATATGCAGCAGAAGAGTGCGACGCAACAAAAGCTTAATAGTAGTAATGAAGCCGGGGAACAAAAAATTACAAAACCGACAACAAGTTATGTTACTAACTATTTTTTCCCTTACCAATTGGAAAATGAGTCGTTGCTTTATTTGAAAAGTAGTTATCGCAAGCGGCCTGCATTTGTAATAAAAGATAATTCCGGGGAACATGTGTTGCGTGTAAAAGATATTTCACTGGATGAGCAGTTTAGTTATCGCAATGGAAAAATTGTTTATTCTGCTTACAAACCTGATAGCAGGTGGGGCTGGAGAAATTATGGAGAGATCAGGTTGCTGGATGTGAAAAGCGGTAAACAGCAAACGATCACTCACAGAACAAAATATTTTACGCCGGATATAAGTAATGATGGCAGTAAAATAGTGGCAGTGAATTATAACAGCTGATGGCAAATGTGAACTGCATGTATTGGATGCGGCAACTGGGAGCTTATTAAAAAATATAGCGTCTTCGGAAATAAATGTTTTTACTGACCCAAAGTTTATTAATGATAGTTCCATAGTTGCCTGTGCAAGACTTCGTGATGGGCAAATGTCACTCGTTCGTGCAGATATCGGCGGATCGATCATGAGACTTACGCCGCCGTCTTATCATATAATTGGGTTTCCCAATGTTCAAAATGATAAAGTTTATTTTACTGCATCTTTTAATGGTAACGATGACATCTTTATGTTGCAGTTAAGTGATAATAAAATTTTCCAGGTAAGCAGTTCTGCTACGGGGAATTATTTTGTGAATGCTTATGATAATAAACTTATCTATTCAAATTTTACAGCAGATGGGTATCAGTTAAAAGAAATGAGTTTATCAGGACCAAAGGAAATTGATTTAAAAGCTTTCGAACTGCCGGCGAATAATGTACGGGTAGCTAAAGAAAATGATTTTAGCAATTTGAGGTTGAATGATATTGTGACAAGAAATTTTTCAGTGAACAAGTACAAAAAAGGGACAAGGCTTTTGAATTTCCATAGCTGGCGGCCTTATTACGAAGACCCGTTCTTTACTTATACCCTTTATGGCCAGAATATTTTGAATACACTGCAAACAGAACTTTATTATTCATATAACCAGAATGAAAATACAAATGCAGTTGGATTCAACACGATCTATGGGGCATGGTTTCCTTACCTGTCAGCTGGAGCTGAATATACTTTTAAAAGAACAGATACATTAAATAATAAGACCCGCGAATGGGATCAGTTGGATACCCGTATCGGTTTAAATATTCCATTGGATCTTTCAGGCGGCAGAAATTTCAGGAACCTGAACTTTGGAAGCAGTTATGTTTTCCGGTTTGAAAATAATACTGGACCTACTAAAGACCTGTTTGTCGAAAACAATTTTAGTTATCTCTCGCATTTTATTAATTATAGCCAGCAGGTGCAGATGGCAAGGCAACATATATTTCCAAGACTGGGTTATAATTTTACATTACAATATCGTCACGCCATTTCGAAATATGATAGCTATCAATTTTTTACTTCAGGTCATATTTATTTGCCGGGGTTTATTTCCAATCACAGTATTGTGTTAGATGGTGCTTTCCAGCAACGGGATACATCAAGGGCATTATTCAGTAGCCGGTTTCCTTATTCAAGAGGGTATAATGAGGCTTACTTATCAAGAATGTGGAAGCTTGGCGCTAATTATCATTTCCCTTTGTGGGTGATGGATTGGGGCTTTGGAAATATTCTTTATATCCAGCGCATTCGTGCAAATGCTTTTTATGATCTTACAAGAGTCTATTCAAAAAATAAATTAGAAACAGCCGATCAGCGAAGTGTGGGCGGCGAAATTTATTTTGATACCAACTGGTGGAATCAATACCCGCTGACTTTTGGTTTTCGAATCAGTTCACGATTGGATGCTGACCTGGTAACTGGTAATAAAGGAACTTTCTATGAGTTTATTTTGCCGGTGAGTATAATACCGAGGTAAGCAGCCCCGGCACCATCCTCCAACTCCTTCCCCGTTAGGGAAGGAGCGGGACTTCAGTATAAATCCAAACATAAGTTCTTACACTTCAACAATAGGATAATAACAAGCAAATTGGATTGAGCATTTATTTGGGTGCTGTGCGCAGATGGCCTCCCCGCAGGGGAGGTCGGGAGAGGCTTAAAGGCTTTGCAAACTTTCTTCGATCGCTTTTATCTTCGCTTCAGCATCTGCTTTTTTCTTTCTTTCGATCTCAATTACTTCAGGCTTTGCATTTTGAACAAAACGTTCATTGCTTAGTTTCTTTTCTACGGAAATAAGAAATCCTTTTTGATATGCGAGATCTTTTTTGAGTTGTTCTTTTTGTGCAGTAGTATCAAGTTCATTTTCTGTTTCGATAAAAAATTTATCCTTTTGAACTACACTGCTGATCGATCCGGCAACTGCATCACTAACGAAATTTATCTCCGAAGCATTTACCTGCTTTCCAAGAATAGATCTAAAAGAATATGTATGCTGACTGTTCATCAGTTTGAATATGAAGTTTTATTTCTTCTTTTTGTTTCAACTGATTTTTTATACGAACATCACGCAAAGCAGTAATTACTTGTTTCAGCAGATCAGCTTGTTTCAGGATCTCTGATTTCTGTTTCTCAATTTTTGATTCTTGTTTAATAGTTAAGTCGTCACCAGCTTTTCTTTCTTTTAATTCATGATAAATCTCTTCAGTAACAAATGGCATGAAAGGATGAAGTAACTGCATCAACTCTTCAAAGAAATAAACTGTTTTCTCATAAACAGATTTCTCAATAGGTTGTTCAAAGCCTGGCTTTACCCATTCCAAATACCAACTACAGAAATCATCCCATATCAAAGAGTAAATTGTTTTTAATGCTTCGCTTAACTTGAATTCTTTATAAGATCTTTCGATTTCTTCTTTAGCTTCATTCAATCTATTTTCAAACCAATCAATCGCAAAATTCTCTGTGGACTGTGGACTGTTGACTGTCGACTGCCTTCCTTCCCACATCTTCACCAACTTCAGTGCATTCCAGATCTTATTATTAAAATTTCTTCCCTGGTCGCAACTACTATCATCAAAAAGCAGATCATTACCAGCAGGAGAGGAGATCATAATTCCAAAACGAACTGCATCGGCTCCGTAACGATCGATCAGATCCAATAAGTCAGGTGAGTTACCAAGACTTTTACTCATCTTTCTTCCTTGCTTATCTCTTACCATTCCTGTGAAATAAACATCGCTGAATGGTTTTTCATTCATGTATTCCATTCCTGCCATTATCATTCTCGCTACCCAAAAGAAAATAATATCCTGTCCCGTTACAAGTACGGAAGTTGGATAATAGTAGTTAATGTCTTTATTATTGGGTTGAGTTATTCCATTAAATACTTCGATTGGCCACAACCAGGAAGAGAACCAGGTATCAAGTACGTCTTCGTCCTGCTTCAATTGAGCATTGAATATTGAATATTGAGTATTGAATATTTCTTTTGCCTTTTCTTCATTTTCAGCAACTACAAATTTTCCAGATTCATCATACCATGCCGGTATTCTTTGTCCCCACCAAAGCTGGCGACTGATGCACCAGTCTTTTACATTCTCCAACCAATATTTATAAGTAGCCAAAAATCTTTCTTCAGGATGGATCTTTACATCACCACTTACAACTGCATGCAAAGCTTTTTCAGCAAGCGGTTTCATTTTTACAAACCACTGTGTAGAAATGCGGGGCTCAACAACCGCATTTGTTCTTTGTGAAAAACCAAGACGGGTTGTGTACTCTTCTTCTTTGATCAATAAACCATCGGCTTTTAATTTTTCAATTGCTTTTTTTCTTGCTTCAAACCTGTCAAGGCCAACAAATACCTGCGCCGCTTCACTCATTGTGCCATCTGGATTCAGCGTATCAATTGTTTCAAGATTATGTTTTAAACCGAGGTTATAGTCATTGATATCATGAGCTGGAGTAATTTTCAATGCACCTGTTCCAAATTCTTTGTCTACATACTCATCAAAAATTACAGGCACTTCACGATTCACAAGTGGCACAATCACTTTCTTTCCTTTCAAATGAGCATAACGTTCATCGGTGGGATTTACTGCTAAAGCGGTATCGCCCATAATTGTTTCCGGACGTTGCGTAGCAATAACAATATAGTCCATGGTCGACGGTCCACTGTCCACAGTTTTACTGTCGACTGTCGACTGTTGACTATCGACTACTTTATATTTTACATAATAAAGTTTTCCTTGCAATTCTTTATACTCTACTTCTTCATCACTCAATGCAGTTTTTGCAGCGGGGTCCCAATTGATCATTCTTGCGCCACGATAAATAAGTCCTTTGTTATATTGATCAACAAAAACTTTTATGACAGCTTTGTAATAATGATCATCCATCGTGAAAGCTAACACGATCCCAATCAACGCTGCAACCAAGTCGTTCGATCTGGTTATAAATGATGCCGCCATATTTTTCTTTCCACTCAAAAGCATATTTCAAAAATTCTTCACGGCCGATCTTATTTTTATCAATGCCTTTTTCTTTCAGCATTTGCACCACTTTTGCTTCCGTAGCGATCGAAGCATGATCGCTGCCCGGAACCCAACAAGCATTGAAGCCACTCATTCTCGCTTTGCGAACAAGAATATCCTGCACGGTTTCATTTAGCGTATGCCCCATATGCAACACACCCGTAACATTTGGCGGAGGAATGACAACAGTAAAAGCCTTTCGGTCATCAGGAGTCGAGTTAAAATATCTTTTCAACTTCCAATGAAGTGTCCATTTTTCTTCTATAGATCCCGGTTCAAAGTTTTTCGATAGTTCCATTAGTTCAATGCTATTTTTTATGTTTCCGGCATTAGTAATTCTAATCACCGTCCCTTCCGCCTGAGGCGGACTCTTGTACTGCAATAATTCTATTCAGCTTTTTAGCACACGGATGACACGGTTGAAACGGATGGTCACAGATCATTTCTGATTTGCCGGATTAGGATTTAATATCAAACTATGTAAATCCATCTTATCCGTGTCATCCGTGTGCCAAACCGGCCGCAAATTTACCTTGTTTCGGGTAGATAGCGAAACCCATTAACACCTGAAAATATTAATGCAGGAAATCATTTTATACAGAGCGAAATACTTATTTTGAAGCTTCAATTTTAATTATGGAAAGAACACTTTACTCGTGGCACAGCCCATCGCTGAATAAAGATATGCCTATCGCTATTTATGGTCATTATGGTTTTGCTTTGTTGCTGGTACCAACTGCGGCGGCTGACTATTTGGAGTATGAGCGGTTTCAATTACTGGATCAGATCGCTCCATTTATTGAGGCTGGTAAATTAAAAGTGTATTCAATCGACAGTATCAATAATGAAAGCTGGCTGAATAATAATATGAATCCGCATGATAAATCTATCCGGCACCAGCAGTGGAACGACTATATATTTAATGAAGTTGTTCCTTTTATTCGCACTAATTCCAGTCCGGATACAATGATCTACACCTGCGGCGCTTCTTTCGGTGCACTGCACAGTATGAATTTGTTTTTGAAAAGGCCCGATATCATCAACGGCGTAATTGCAATGAGCGGTGTTTATGATCTTACTGAATACACAAAGGGTCATTATGATGATGATGTTTATTTTAACAGCCCGATGCATTACATGCCTAATTTAACTGATCATGATGTACTGGAGAAAATAAGAATGACTCATCATCTGCATATATTTAGCGGCAGTGGCGCTTATGAAGATCCAAACAGCAGTGGTCGTTTTGCAAGAATACTTTATGATAAAGCGGTCAATTATGAACTGGATATTTGGGGACAGGAATGGCCGCATGATTGGAATACCTGGCGTGCGGTATTGCCACATTATTTGGAAACGAGATTTTAGCAATTAATCTTGCGGGATCAGTTTTTTCAATCGTTGAATGAATTCATTTCGGGGGATCATTTTTGCACCCAAACTTTCAAGGTGTTCGGTATAAACCTGGCAGTCTATCAATTCAACGCCTTCATTTTTTAAATGTTCAACAAATTTTATAAAAGCATATTTGCTTGCATTACTTTGTTTGCTGAACATACTTTCGCCAAAAAATATTTTTCCAATTCTTACTCCATATAAGCCGCCTACCAGCTCGCCGTTTTTCCAAACCTCGGCGCTGTGAGCAAAACCAAGTTTATGTAAAACTGTATAAGCCTTTTTTACATCTGCAGTGATCCATGTGCCTGCCTGTCCTTTTCTTCTTATGGTTTTGCAATTGCCAATGACCTGGGCAAATGCCTGATCGGTGGTAAAATTGAATGCATTTTCTTTCAACAATTTTTTCATGCTCTTGCTCACTTTCATTTCGCCGGGAAATAAAACAAAACGAGGATCGGGGCACCACCACAAGATATGCTTGCCTTCATACCATGGAAAGATGCCTTTACTATAAGCGATCAATAAACGATCAACAGACAGATCACCACCTACTGCTAATAACCCATCTGGTTCTGCAAGATGAACTGGCGGAAAGGCAAATTCTTTTTCTAATACAAATAATGGCATGAGGAAAAGTTAGAAGGAATTCCGATAGCTTTCGGAAACAATTGTCAAATAAATGCTATTTCCCGAAAATAAAAAATGGTAAAACTTCGATATTGACTTTGAGAACAAACTTTTTTTGGGAGACAGGAGATTATAATTTAGTGTTTCTACGCACAAAACTTATTCAACAACCATTTCAACAGTGGCGCCAATACCTCTGTCAGTAATTGCATCACACATTGGTTTCAATTCATCGTAGCTTCCCTTCTTTACTGCATACTTTCCCTGGAAGTGTATGATGTAGGCACATTGCTCAGCTTGCTCACGATTATGGCCGCAGATATCCATCAAGCGTGTCTATCACCCATTCAAACGTATTAACCTCGTCATTCCATACAATGAGATTACACGGTTCTTCCACACTGGTAAGAACGCCGGTTTCTTCCCATTCTTTAATTTGTGTACCTGGTTTAATTGAAGACATACTTTAAAGCCGTAAAAATAATTCTTATTTGGCGTATTTTAAAAAAGGGAAGCATGGAAAACTCCCACTTTATCAATCTAATTTCTAACTTAAGTGTATAAAAGGCTCCAGTTATTGTAATGCTCTTGTGGAAGTTGATCCCGATTAAATCGGGGCCGACCTTATCGAGTATGGTATAAAGAATTTGAATTGCATAAAAAAGCCCCGCTATTGCGAGGCTTCTGTGGGAGTTGACGGGATCGAACCGCCGACCCTCTGCTTGTAAGGCAGATGCTCTGAACCAGCTGAGCTAAACTCCCAATATTTCAAATTTTCTAGAACCGCTGACTCTTCCGATAGTAATCGGAATGCTCTGAACCAGCTGAGCTAAACTCCCAATATTTCAAATTTTTTAGAACCGCCGACTCTTCCGATAGTAATCGGAATGCTCTGAACCAGCTGAGCTAAACTCCCTTGCGAACAACGTGAAGCAATCACGTTTTTGGGACGGCAAAGATAGGGGTATCAGGTTTTTGGGAAAAATCTTTTTTGATCTAATTCGGTGTTACTGCAGGCAGCCTGTAGAGTTGTCCATCGATCACAAACAACTCATCGATCTCGTAGGTCCAGTACTTAAAAAGCGGAGATTTCTTCAGAATTTTTTCAACTTCGGATTTGGTTTCGGCATTTAATGTTACCCAAACCCTTTGTGATTCCATACTCACTACATATTGATCAATAATATTTTTATTAATGAGCATATTGATATAGGTACGATGTGCTGGTATTAATGCTGCAAATTCATCATTCCAATCAAAATTTATTGTTACCTGGTAAGCTTTCATATTTAATAATTAATAAAGTAAATGTAGGAAAGTTTGTAAAGCGATATTATGAATGTGGAGAATCTGCTTGAAATTTACCGGCCGACGTTCTAACTTTTGTTTAGGAGAAGAAGTGGGACGTATTGGACTCGAACCAATGACCCCTACTCTGTCAGAGTAGTGCTCTAAACCAAACTGAGCTAACGTCCCGAGCCGGTAAATTTAAGTCCCAGTTCCTTTTCATTAAAATAAAGAAAGGGACATAGAAATGTCCCTCGTTAACCAAAACTAACTGCAAATGAGAAAAAATTTATCTTAGCTTTTTAACTATCAATTTTCTTATTAATCTTTTGCTAATGGTTTTTCTTGCAAAGCCTTATCCAAATATTTTTTCAGATCCTCTTTTGCTTCAGGTCGCGGACAACGTACTTCAATCCATTTACCATCTTTGCTTACCAATAAAAATCTTGGAATGCCAACGATCTCATATTTGCGGGCAAAAGATTTTCCCATGTCATCAAATAATTGCAAAGGCGGCAAATTTTCTTTCTTTATCGTGTTGATCCATTTCTGACGATCCTTTTCTCTATCGATGGTAATACCTAGGAAAACAATATCATTGTTGTCTTTATATTCTTCTTCAAGTTCTTTAAGAAAAGGAAATTGTTCTCTGCAAGGTCCGCACCAGGTAGCCCACACATCGATAAACACTACTTTGCCTTTAAAGTCTTTCATGGAGATCATGCGGCCGGTGGAATCAGGTAAAGAAAAATTGTAAGAAGATTTACCCACATACGCAGTATCGCTGATAAAACTTTGATATACGTCTGTATATTTCTTTTTTGCAGCACCAGACTTAGCGTATTTTTTATAGGGTTCAAATGTGGACCTGAATTCGGTAAGGTTATTAATTTCTATCTCCGACATCTGATCCTTGAAGAAATAAGATCTCAAAGTATCATTTGAAATTGCATTGATCATCACCCCGAGCTTTTCGACTCTGTGTTAATTGTTTTCGTTGATCTTCGGGTAAGGAGGCAATAACAAGTTTAGTATACAGGTTCATGTAAAGATCTTGCCTCACCAATATTTAATATTGACGCATCGTTAAATTTACCAGCTTGTATAAAGCGATTGATAAAACTCCGGAACAGTATTGAAATCCCGCGGCGTAGATCCAAAGCCTTTTGTTTTCTTTACAGGAGCATTAAATAAAAATACAATAGGAGCTAACTCTTTATCTACATCAATTGCCATTTTGAAAAGCTTACTGAACTTTGAACCAGCATGATTGATATTGTTTCTGAAATTCACGATAGATGGTTCCAATTCTTCATAAGTTTTCAGATAAGTGGTTAGATCAAGAGAATCTCTTTGAATCATTGATAAATTATAGCCATAGTTTGTAATTGGAGAGATCAATTGCTGCCATTTCTGCATTAATTGATTTTCTTCAGAACCATTGACAACTTCATAAGATCCCGACTTGCCATCAATAGCCAGTTCCAGTTTATCGGCAGGTTTCAGATAGACACGCAGTTTCCAGCGTGGAGAGTTGAGATAATAAAAACCTTCCTCTTTTACCACGCAAGGCAACAAAAAAGGATTTTTCCCTTTGGAATGCTAATACTATTTACTGTTTCGTAACCGCCATCAACAACTCTCTGGATCGTAATAGTGTTTCCAAGATTCCAATTAACTAATTTCCCACTTACAAATGCAATGGAAGATCTTCTTGTATCTGTTTTTAATTCCCATCCTGTTTTCTTTGCAGCATCTAATTTGGAGGGAATAACTTTTAATGAATAGTTCTGGCCAGGTTTCAATGTCAATGGAAGCGTAAAATATTTATCTGCCTCCAATCTCATATGCCCCTGTTTCAAAGTTTTTACCTGGAAACTATAAGTTGATGGTTGTATCAGCAGGAAAAGCAAAAACAAATTCCGGGTTGGATGGGGTGATCGTGTAATCACCCAGTTTTTGAATCTTGTTGTTTACAGTTTTAGTAAGTGTCAGTTCGGCATTTATTTTTTCAGTAAATGTGCCGGTTAAGGTCACTGGATCTTGCTGTGCCATGGCAGCATTAAAAACTACCAGGCTGGCAATACAGGCAATAATATTTTTTATACAAAGTTTCATTTTCCGTTATTGGATTGTAGTGTTTGTTCGATCAATGATTTGAATTCCGGATCAGAAGGACGTGGTGCATCCACTGTTACAATTTTCCCTTCTTTATCAAAGATCATATAAGCGGGGAATGCCTTCAATCTTATAATATTTACCGATAGATTCATCATAGTTCGGAAATGAGTTCAATGTTTTTCCATCCTTTCTTTGCAACAAAGTTTTTCCAAACGTCTTTTTTCTCCATCCCGTCATGTGATACACCGATGAATACAATATCATTCCGGTCTTTGAAATGCTTCTTCCACTTTTTGGAAATAAGGTTTTTCTGTCAGGCAGGGAGCACACCACATTGCCCATATATCCAGCACAACTACCTTTCCTTTAAAATCGGACATTGAAACGGTTTGATCTTTTGTATCCTTCAGTGAAAAATTATAAGCATGGTGCTCCTTTGGCAAACGGTAAGCTCATCTTCTTTCTTTTGATAAGCCTGTCTTTAAATGCCGTTGTAAGCAAACAATTTTTTAAAGGGCTGTATGTCGGTTTTGAATTGTTCGTAATTGGTAATTTGCTGCATGTGGCTCTAAAGCAAAGCACTCTCAATGTATCGTTACAGATCAGTCTTCATCGTGTTTCAACAAATGAAGCTTGCCAGCATTTGTTCACTGTGTTCCGTATTTCTGAAATAGCTGGTAACCGAGGTATGAATTTTAACAAGGTCAATACCATGCTCTGTATTCAGCAAACCTGCATCACAAAATTTTTGTTTTGTCAATCGGCTGATAAAATTGCTGGCGTTTGAGCATACTCGTGTCATAGACCAGAATTCATCCTTTCGGTCCGATAATGGAAGAAGGCTGCGGTTCTTGCATATTGAAGATCCATATCTACTTTTAGATTCAAGTAACTGTTTGAAATAATTGTTGGATCTGTTTACAGCATTTTTAAATTCTTCAGCTTGTTCTACCAACTGGTTGTATTTCCAAGATATAATCATCTCTCTTCGGCCTGTTTCTACCCAGCTTAGCAACGCGGATTAAACAAATTAGTCCATGTTGCAGTAAAACAGTTTCCTGATTTGTGCTTTTCAATTTGCAACTGTCAAAATCAAGTCCCAGTTTACTTGATATACATTCAACTGATTTATTATCACCTGGTTTGAGATACAAAACATTTTATAAGCACGTCCATTGGCACCTGCCTTTGTGCGATAAAAAAGATCGCTTCATTTTCCAATGGTATATCAAAACTGAAGCTGCCATCTTTCGCAGGCCAGCGAAAACCAAGTTTAACCGCTTCGCCATTTTCCACTTTATACAAAGCACAGACTGCGTACCTGCAGTTATGAACTTTACACGTAACAATTGTATTTACAGGTACCATTGCAACCACAACATGGCTGCATGCAAGCAAAGAACAAGTAAAACAGTAGTATATTTTATGCAGAACATTTTTCTCATCTCTTAAAAATTATTTATTTAAACTGATTTGCCAGCCTGTTTTTGATTTGTTCTGCGATATAGTTCAAATGATCTTTTGTGTCTTTATCAGTAATTGAAGGGATCACAGCTAAAATTTCTGCACGAAGTTTCTCAAGATGCAGTGCAAGGAAAGAACCAACATCAGAACTAATAGTGACAGGCAGGTCTTCTGCTGCTGTAGGTCCACCAAACAGCAAGCCCATGATAATGTGCACCTTCTTCTGCTTCTTTAATCGAAGCCAATACATTGGATACATAATTCTTCTGTAAACCGCGACGGTATATGTTAATCGGTTTTTTATTTTTAAGTTCTGTCCACACACCCGCTTTTACATCATCCATAAATTCAATAATGGAATAAGTATTACCCTTGCCATACCGATTCTCCATCATCAGTAATGTATTGAACACCCTGTCGCTGAGTACCTGATCCAGCACTCTTCCCTGGATATTTGCCACAGCTGCCTATCCTTACAGGATTACTGATCTTATTCAGTATTTCATTATCGAGTAACCATTCCGGCGTAGTAAATACTTCTTTGGTTAAAAAAGCAACAGCTTCTTTTGATTTTTCTTTTGGAGAGCTGTGTAAATATCACCGGGTTGCTCTACTGTTTTCCATGTTTCATACACAGCTGGCAATATTGGCTGTTACATGCATGCAATAACGCAGGTACTGGGTTGCTACCTGGCGGTACATATTCGTTAAATTAGTATAGAGGTCATTGTCTTCCTTTGTCCATTCAGGCAAATGCGCCATTACATATTTCAGGTTCTTAATACCATATTCACTTGCCTTCATGCTGTTGTCGCCTACATCTTCTGACTGGCAACGTGCATCATTATTGAATCCTTCGCCACCAAACCATAAACGTGGATTTGCTTTCAAACTGTCAACGATCCATTTGGTTACCACTTTGCGATCTTCTTCATCATCTGTTATGCCTGTATATGTATAACCCCATTTGATCGCCCATTTATCGTAATCATTAATGCGTGGCATAATACCAGTTTCACCAATACTGTCTTCTGGTTGTGCTACATAGTTAAAACGTGCATAGTCCATGATCGAATTTGTATGACCATGTGCTTCCACCCATTTTTTATCACGCAATTTTTCAACCGGTGTAAGACTGCTGCTGCCCATATTGTGACGCAGGCCTAATGTATGTCCTACTTCATGTGATGAAACAAAACGGATCAATGTTCCCATCAATTCATCGCTGAATTTCATAGTGCGGGCACGGGGATCATTTGGTGCATGCCTGTACCATATACCAATCGTGCAACAAGGTCATTACATTATGATACCAGCCTACATAACTCTGCAATATTTCACCACTGCGTGGATCATGAATATTCGGACCATAAGCATTTGCAACTTCTGAAGGGAAGTAACGAATCACTTTGTACCGTGCATCTTCAAGGCTCATGGTTGTATCATTCTCCGGCCACTCTTTTCCTATGATAGCATTTTTAAAACCGGCAGCTTTAAAAGCTTCATTCCAGTCGTTGATACCAGCAATGATATAAGGACGCCATTGTTTGGGTGTAGCAGGATCAACATAATAAACGATCGGCTCTTTGGGTTCTACCAATTCGCCACGCTTATAGCGTTGCATATCTTCCGGCTTTGGTTCAAGACGGTAACGAACTATAAAAATTTTTGTATTTACTTTTTGTTGTGCATCAGCATATTCCTGGTATGCATCAGCAAAATAACCTACCCTTGCATCAAAACGTCTTGGCGTCATTGGCTTTTCCGGCATCAGCATGATAGAAGTAGAAATTTCCATGGTAATAGCGCCACTCAACCTCGCTGCTTCAAGGGGAGCAACTGCGGGACGACCAGGTGCTGCCGGAGCAGTTGATGCGCCATAAGTACGCATCATTTTTATTTCTACATTAATAGGATAAGCTGCAAAACTTTTTACCAAACTTCTGTCGGCTGCCATTGATGAAACGGACATCCTGCTTTTTACTTCGGCACTCAACATCGTAAACGAATTTTCTTTTTGCAGAAAATCGGTAGCATCAATTAATGATGTGCCGCCATTGCCACGGGCTTTTATATCAAACAGCATGGCCACAGAATTTACATTGGAATTTTTTACGGCTGTTGAAATAACATTTGTTGTGTCAACCTGGTTAATGGTGGCCGTAACATTCAAAGCAATTTTACTTCCACCGTTCCATTTTGTAAAGCTGATGGTCCTGTTATTCATTACTTCACCGCCAAACTTGGGACTACCACCCGGCACTTTCACCAGCCAGGTAGTTAAGAGTAATTCTCTTCCCAATAATGAATCGGGTATTTCGAAATAATATTTTTCACCCACCTGGTGAATGGAAAACATTCCTTTTTTGCTGATCGCTTTTGCGGTAACAAAGTCACCGATCGTTTTAGTTGTGCTTTTAACCGAATCAGCTTTTGGTTTTTCAACCGGTTTTTTATCCTGCGCCGAAGCTGCATTAAAAAAACCGGTAAATAATATGATGAGAAAAATGCGTGTCATGTATTTTCAATTTATCTGGTAGAAAATTGCGTTGTTGCTGGTTTAGTTTTTTGGATAGAGGAATTTGTTGATCTTATTGTACACATATTTTAAATGTGCCAATGTCATTGTGTCTTTGCAGGCAGGAATAGCCGCCTTGCATTGCTTCATTATTTTATCTAATTGTACACGCAGAACTACCGGTATATCTGTTGTTGAAAGATCCGGCGATGTAGATCCCGGCTTTGGGTGGCTCAGCTGCCTCCCTATAACCCTAACAATGTTAACGAGCTCTGCCTTTTGAATCAAACCTTCTGTATGGATCAATTACAACGGGTGATGATGTTTTTAATTCGCTCCAGATACCATTATTCAGATCAGTAAGCATTTCATCAATTGTATACGTCTTCTCTTTGCCAAAACGCATGGTCTCGATCGTCATTTTGTAAAGAATGGAAGTCTTCAATACCTGGTAAATTGCATCGTCCTGGAATCTCTGCACTTCTTCTTTATTAGCAGGCTTAGCGAATTTATTCAGCAGGTTTTTATCGTAAAGCCAGGTAGGAGTCTGAAATACTTCTTTGTGCAAAAATGCCATCGCTCTTTTTTGTACATCCTTTGGCACAAGTGTGTAAACATCTCCTTTCTGGTCAATGCTTTTCAGGTTTTCATGAGTGCCACCTATTTGTGTATATACATGACGGCTAAGTATCCTGGTACCATTCAATTACATTTCCATACATGGCGTTAGTGTTATCATACATATCCATATCTTCTTTTGTCCATTCAAGCAAATTGGCTGTAACAATTTTCAGGTTTTTGATACCGTACTCAGCTGCTTTTACAGGATCATTGCTCAGGTCTTCTGTTTGAGCCGAAGGATCAGTGGGATCATTCGGATTCAAATCAATTTCAGGACTGAATTTTAATGCCGGGTTGGCAGCAAATGCATCAACAGTCCATTTCTGTACTAACTTTTTATCGTCTTCAAAATTATTTTTACCAGTATAGGAGTAACCATATTTAATAGCCCATTTATCGTACTCACCTATTTTTGGCAAAAGACCTTTTGGAGAAATATGATCTTCAGGTTGTGCTACATAATTGTAATGAATATAGTCCATGATGGAAGCAGAAAAACCGTTTGCTTCCACCCAATTTTTATTTCTCAATTTTTCAACCGGGTAAGCACTGCTTGCAGCCATATTATTACGCAGGCCCAATGTATGTCCCACTTCACGTGCAACAGCAGCCCTGATAAGTGAACCCATCAGTTCGGTACTGAACTTTGTTGTTCTTGCACGAGGGTCGAGTGCAGCGGCCTGTACAAAATACCATTCGTACAACGAATTGTATTTTGCTATGCGACCAACCGATATAAGTTTGTAAAATTTCACCGCTTCTTGGATCGTAAATTCTCGGAGCATAAGAAAATGACTGATCTAGTTGGGAAATAGCGAACTACTTTGCAACGCACATCTTCAATACACATGGTGCTGTCATTCTCCGGCCACTCTTTACCAACAATTGCATTTTTAAAACCAGCGGCTTTAAATGCTTCATTCCAATCGTTAATACCAGCAATGATATATGGACGCCATTGTTTCGGTGTAGCAGGATCAACATAAAACACTAAGGGTTCTTTTGGTTCAACCAATTCACCTTTCAGGTAACGCTGTATGTCTTCCTGTTTTGGTTCCATGCGGTGACGTACAATAAAATTCTTCTCTTCCACCTTTTGTTGTGCATCAGAAAATATCTTGTAGTTTTCGCTATAATAACCAACACGTGGATCGGCATGTCTTGATTGCATCGGTACAGCAGGTAGTAACATGATGGATGTGCTTAATTCCATTGTTACTCCAACATTGGCAGAAACAGGTGCAGCTTCTGCAGGTGCAGCCCCCGGTGCTGGTGCCGCAGCACCCATGCCAAAGGTCTTCATGGTTTTGATCTCGATGTTTTCTTCATAAGGATTAACAGACATGATAAATGATCTGTCGGCAGCCACAGCTCCCAGCCCCATAGCTTTCTTTGCATTAGGATCAAAACCAGTGATATTATTATCTTTTGAAATAAAATCGGTGACATCAATTACTGAACTCTTATTCTGTGTTCCTCTTGCTTTAATATCAAATACCATTGCAATAGGATCAATGGTAGAGTTGCGTACTGCTTTTGCAATAGCATTTGTTGAGTCGGCTACTGCAACGTTTGTGATCACCCGTACATACAACTTATCTTCTCCCGCTTTTTCAAACGAAACAATGATGCTGTTTACTAGTTCGCCACCAAAACGTGGACTGCCTGTTGGCACTTTTACCAAACGGGTGGTAAAAAGAACCTCTCTTTTCAAAAGAGAATCGGGGATTTCAAAATAATATTTTTCATCTACTTTATGAACCGAAAACAAACCCGGCTTGGTTACAGCCTTGGCAGTGATCACATCTTTATATGGTCTTACTTTGGCTGGAGCAGGTGCCTTA
Source organism: uncultured Bacteroidota bacterium (assembly GCA_963746915.1). Lineage (GTDB taxonomy): Bacteria > Bacteroidota > Bacteroidia > Chitinophagales > Chitinophagaceae > VBAS01. Next base: position 44,221 of record CAVVDD010000004.1, read on the forward strand.
CTTGCGTAGTATCCTGGCCGAAAGCGGCATTTGTTATCACCATCATTGCCAGGACCATCAAAACATTGTACAACTTCATAAATCTGATTTTTAAGCGGTCTTTTTGAATTTCAGGAGTTAAAACTACTATGCTACACCCCGGATTTTCAGCCTATAGTACCAACTGCGAAAAGCATTTGACGAAATTCTCTGTGGAAATGACCATTTTTGCGGGGCCAAAAGAGAGCCGAGGGCATAAAGAACTTGCCAGGTTTAACACCGCAGGTTAGTAATCGAGAATGGACTACTAATTTCTGATCAGAACCCTGGTCTTTTCTAAATGTGTATCAACTATGTTGTCAAGCAAGTGTCCCGGTTTAAGTTTCGGATCAAAATTACTGTGCGATCTATGATTTGACAATAGTACCAACTGGTAAAGCAGTTGACGGAATTCTCCGAGTGCATTTGGTACAGCCACGGTAAGTATGGACATAAAAAAGCCTGCCGGTTCAACCGTCAGGCTAATCATTGAGAACGGTCTTTCAATTTTGATCAGAACCCCAATCCTTTTTTAAATGCGATATCAACTATTTTATCAAAACCTGTGTACACATTTGCAGGTGTATTATTTATTTCACCAGTTGCAGTAAGATTAAAGAAATAAACTTTATGTCCACCACCGCTTGCTGTTTCATCAGTAGCAACTACCAGTACTCTGCTTTCAGTAGAAGGACAGCTGTACGTATATCCTGATTTGAAAACCTTCATGGTCTTAACAATTGTTCCGGCAGGGAAACTATATCCCAAATGCGATGTTGAAGCGGCGAGGGTAGCGAACTGGATGCAAATATAAATTATTAGTGCTGTTACCGTTTACATAGTAAAAATTCTTCCGGGCATTGTTAAAAAGGTAGGGCAGGCAAACATGCTGAAGCTGAATTGATACCCGGTAACATTTGTATTGGCATAGTTAAAAAATACCTGCCTGTTATAAGATTGTTTGCAAAGCATGTTGATCCCGAAGTGAACTGGTAAAGAAATGTTGAATCATGGCAGTATTCCTGAAAATACAATAATAACCGTGGTTTCAGTTCCGTCTATCAAGCTGGGCGTTTTCAGTATATACCAGGTTACGACCAATATTATTCAGATCAAATCCTGAACCTGTTACGTAGGATTAATGCGCTGCCTGCTCCTGCATAAGCGGCCAATGCTGTTGGCAACATCAGCGTACGTTGGTTGGTATCAGCATATTGGTTACTCAGATTAATAAAGCAAAAAACAGCTTTGTTGGCCTGGTCGTAAAGAGTACAATAAGTATCGCTTTGAGTATTGTTCATAACAAAGGGGCTCAATGTCCATGTACCCGTATCAGTGGTGCGCCAAATCTATTGGTGGAGTTTGTATGGTTAATGCATTAACCCTGCGATAGTACAATTGCTTATTGTTGATCATGGTATTCATAGTTGCCATAACCGCTGACCTGACAGCATTCGACTGGAAATTGATTACTGAAGGAGGATGTTACAGAACCAGCTATTATGCAAACTGGAATCAGGCAAAATCTGTTGACCTCACCTGCAATCCTCCATTCGGATAAAAGAATGAAACTTTCTGAATACGGAGTGTAGTGGCATAATTGATCACATTCACTTTATAAGTGCCAGCCGGAAGTTTATTGCCATTATTGCCAATGAATAAACATTGGAATAAATATTTCCCCGTACAACTCCGTCACGTGTAGTAATAACAGAAATATCGCAACCCTGTCGCAGCCTGGTCCTGTAAAACAACCCATCCTTCACCACCCCAGGGCGATGTATCTACATTCAACTGAATAAAATTTATAAAATGAAACACCGGTTGTTTTATCAGTTACTTTCACTACCAGCTTATAAAGATTGGGCGAAAGAATGATCTTTGTTCTCAACTGCTTTGCATTTCCCACAACATATTGAGCAGGATTGCCAATAGTAGCTGCAGTTCTGAATGATCATCCACTCGTATGCCAGGTCATTTGAAGGTTTTGTTTGAGAAATAAGAATATTCACTTTCAGGCTGTCATTCTGTTTTACTACAATGGAATCATTGTTTATCACCACAGCCGGATCCACATTGGCCATATCAGTAGTAATGGTAATAACATTGGCATCGGTGTAGTCATAATTACCCAGGTCCTTTTTGCAGGAGTAAAACGCCAAAACGATCAGCGCCGGTAACATTATATATCTAAAAAATTTTTTCATTGTATGTTTATTGAAGCATTTTTAGTTTAATCAATAATTAGCAGGTCCAACCTGGATCACACTGTCTTTGTTATCAGGATCTCTTAATGTTGCGTCCAATGCCACGTGGTGTTGAATAATTTCCCGGGTAATTTGTACGGATATAATTTTTTACCAGTTGCAGGTATTGAATATAAATAGCCGGTGCGGCGCAAATCTTGAGGTAAGGAAACTCACTCACCGTTGTATCACTTACCGGGTCGTACAAAGCATCCAGTATTACTTTATATTTTGTTTTTGTCCAGGTTCCGAAGTTGCGTGAATAACCTGCCCATTGAATGCCAGCAAATTCTCCCCATGTAGGCGGCTTTTGCAGGTAACCCACTTTTATTTTCAGGGAAGTCTTTGCTGAAATACCTGAAATAAAATTTTCATTCGCCTTCAATTGAAATTTGAAATTGATCGAAAGGCTATCCATATCACCGGTTTTGTAGATCACAACAGGTAACTACAGTGGAAACTTTACCGGCAGGAAGTGTATAAGGTTGCAATAATTTGTAATGAACTCCTTCTAGTACCATTTATATCCTGCTTCTGAAACTTTTTCAATACTGATTGTCCTGTCCTTGTCAGCAGCTTTACCTAATACGGTTACAGGAATTTTGAGTGTATCTGTAACCCGGTGTGGGATATTTGGCAAATGTATAGGTCATGCTATCGGAAGAAGCGCTGAAATAAATCCCGTCAGGTTCAGCAAAAAGTGTTGGCACATCTTACACTCGGCAAACGGAAGTATAGCAGCATACAAGATGGCAGCAAATAAGATTATATAAACAATTCCCTTTTTCATTTTATAATTTTAAACTGAGTTTATTAGTGGTTATATTCTTTTTCTTTATCAGGTATCGGAAACACATATACATCCGCAGGTATTGCAGCAGGTAGTTCCCGTTACCAGTTTCAGATCCTTATTCAGTCTTTTATAATAGAAAAATGTTTGTCCTTCCTGTATAAATTCTTTTTGATACTCTCGCATGATTTCCGTTGACAAACTATCTGTATTTGCGATACCGGCTGCATTCAATGCATTCAGACCACGAGCCTGTCTTACACTTGTTGAGTAAAGAAGCACCTGAGCTGATATCATTTTTCTTATTTGCACACTCTGCAGCGATATAATACATTTCAGAAACACGGATCACCGGTACAATACCCTGCAGTTCATATGGCAGGTTATTATCCTGGAAAAATTTTGAAGGAACATTTGTAGCCGCCTGGTTATTGTCAAACCAGGATATATAACGGTAATCGCTTGCATTACCACTGCCTGTTGTATAAACTAGATTCTTACCCGCGGGCAGCAAACGAAGTGGTGTACCAGCTGATTTGTCAAAAAGAGCCAGGTTGTAATCTTTGATCTTGGTTGAATAAACGGAAAACAAATGCTCCTGTGAAAAAGTTCTGTCACGAATGATATTGGATGCAGCGGCAACATTGGAAGTGATCAACGGAAATTTATTACTGCCAATTACTGCCTTTGCATATTTGTCTGCATTTTCAAAATCTCCTTTGTATAAATAAACACGGGCCAGCAAAGCCTGGACAGCCCAATAGTTCAGATGATTTTGAGTATAAGAAGTAAATGGATCATCAACTCCTTTTAAAACTGCAGAAGTATCAGTGGCTGCAAGTATTTCTTTTGCAGCAATGAAGATCAGCTATACAGGAATCAAGTCCTGCCTGGAGAGTAACAAAGGGAGTTGATTTAACAGTGAATTGTGTTACATAAGGGATCGCTTTTTCTGCAGAACCTGTTAAAGGCGGTTGACCAAACATTCTCAGCAGGTCAAAATGGAACAATGCTCTTAAAGCGATCGCTTCACCTTTTACCCGGTTAAAATTATCACGATGGAATACCTCTTTCTTACTCTCGATCTGGATTAAAATATTATTCAGGTTGGCAATATTATTATACATGCCACCCCAGATACCGTCAATTTCCTTTCTCACCTCTCCGTCTAAATAAACATAATAAACCACATTATTATAGAAAGCACCGCCAGTTCCGGCATTTGCGGTCGTAGCATTATCATAATTATAAGCCATTGTCGACAGCATACCCATGGATAAATTAGTAGTGTATAACCCATAAGTGCTCCGCTCTTTGGTTTATCCATTCCAAGGTAAACACCGATCAATGCATCTTTAAAACCCTGCTCATCTTTAAAAAGAGTTGATTGCGGAACCTGGTCTTTCGGTGGTACATCCAGGAATTTTTTGCATCCTGAAACAAACAACATGATCACTGCTGTTACCCCAATCAGTGTAAGTTTGGGGAAACAGTTCCAGGAAGTTGTCAACAATTTATTATCTATTCATAAATAATTTTTTTAAAAAGTAGTTGATAATCCGAAATTGAATGATCTTGTAAACGGATAACCCGTTCCTCTTTCTGTTTTTATTGTGGCAAAACGAAATAGGTTATTCTGTGTGATAGAAAGTCTCGGCGTTGATAAATGCATTTTCTTTACCCAGCCCAGGTTTGACGGAAATGTATAGCCAACTGTAATGCTCGATGCTTCGAGATAATTATTATCCTGCACAAAACGGGAAGTGGCATTCGTCTGTTGCGCCGTACCACTTGCCACCAGTGATTTAAAGGAAACAATATCGCCAGGTTGTTTCCATCTTTCAGTCAGCACTCTTTCATCAGCATTGGTGTTGAAGCAGGTTTACGTTTTCAATTTTATCTACCAGCGTTTGATTATACATCTGGCCGCCGTACTGGTAACTTAAATTTATATTGAATGTAAAGCCCTTGTAATTGAAATTGGAACCGATCATTCCTTTCAGTTTGCTGATGCCATCACCGATAGGTTTTTTATCATTTGGATCCCATGTGAATGTTTTACTGCCATCGAGTTTTACAAACACTTCTTTTCCGGTGGCCGGATCAATTCCCAATGATTGCACTGCCCAGATCCGGGTCATGGATTGTCCTACTTCATAGCGGGGCAATGGTGAGGTTTGTTTTATGGTAGGGTCATTGGTGATATTGTTGGCTTTATTCAAAGCCTCAATTGCCGGCGAAAGTTTGGTGATCACATTTTTGTAATGACCTACATTAAACATCAGCGATCCAGAAAATATTCTTCTTCCTGTCTTTTATGATGGGAGAAGAGATGGAAAACTCATAACCGGTGTTTTTAACAGCACCAAGATTATCCTGGTAGTTTACAAAACCGGTAGATGGCGCTACATCGAGCGGTAAAATCAGGTTATCTGTATTTTCAGACAACAGTAATCAAATCCAATACTTAATTTTCCTTTGAACAATCCTGCTGAAACACCAAAATTGTTCTTTATTGTTTGTTGCCATTTCAGATCTGGATTAGCGTAGCCCTGAACCGTTGCTCCAAGTTGAAGCCGGTAATTATTCATGAGATTATACTGGAAGATCGGTTGCGACATGTGTGCGGCAAAATTCTGGTTACCGGTAATACCTGTTGTAAATCTTATTCTCAAATTCTGGATGATGGAATTCTTTTTAAAAAATTTCTCCTTGTCTACATTCCATGCAACACCACCTGCCCAGAAAGGCGCCAGCCTGTTATTGGATCCGAACTGTGAAGAACCACTTGCATTTGCAGTGATCTCTGCAGTATAGCGATCAGCATAATTATAACTGACGCTGGCATAAGAAGAAAGGCTTCGGGTAAGATTGGTAATTGCATTGGGTTTAGTAATAGTGCCATAACCATTTGCCATTCCTAACTGGTCAAGGTAATCATTCGGAATTCCTGAAACCTGGATAGTGGTGGAATTGCTGGTAGTAGATTGCCCCGAGACACCGATTGCAGCCATGATAGTGTGGACTCCAAATTTTTTATTATAATCAAAACTTAATTTGCCATCGATCACTGTATTTTTTCCCTTGGTTTGTGTGTATGATCCCAGGTCAGTAAACCCGGCAGCTATAGCATTTACAAACATGGTATGATCGGCAGGAAAAAATGCTTCAGAACCCGGCAGGTTATTTGAAAAACTGATAGCAGCCTGCATCCGCATTTCCTTGTTTATTGTCCATTCAAAGTTGGTGTTATTGGTAAATCCCAGGGAATAACCATAGTTCTTCATATCCAAGTCCTGCATTATACGCAGCATTTGTAAAAATGCCTCCCGGTGCGAGCTACGGGAATTCCCAATGTTGTATTAGTGGGTTCAAATATTTTTATAGTGTTTCCTGCAGAATCGGTTGGTTTGAAAAAAGGAAACTGGCTGGCATATTGACTATAACTTCCCCATGGAGTAGCATTTCCCTTGCTATAATCAACACTGGTATTATTTGAAAAACGGAAACTCTTGTTTACATAAGAAAGGTTATAATTTAATCCAAACCGGTCGCGACCGGAACCTTTCATTACACCAACTCCATTACCATAACTAAGCGAAAGCGAATAACGGACCGATCTTGCGCCACCGCTGATATTGAGACTGTGATTGGTGCTAACTCCTGTACGTACCGGTTGTGAAAGCCAGTATGTATTCACACCACTCTCTGCCTGGTATAAGCGGTAATCATACCATTGCTTTAAAGCAACATCATTATAATGATTATTCAGATCGGTATAAACTCCTGCAAGGCGCTGTGCTTCCAGCAAACCTTTTGCATCCAGTAAGTGATAGGAACTAAGATCGGCAACTTCCATATTCAAATTAATCGCATAGGTGATCTGTGTTCTGCCTGCAACAGGTTGCTTGGTTTCTACTACAATTACACCATTTGCTGCTTTGGAACCATAGGCAGTAGTAGCTGCTGCATCTTTTAAAACTGTAATGCTTGCGATCCGGTTTATATCCATATCATAAATGGTCTGCAACGTAGATTGAAAACCATCAAGAATAATGAGTGGTTGATTAGGATTCAGTAAATAACTTGACATGATATCTCCATTGGAAACCGGCGTAGCACTTGCAGTAGCGCCGCCTTGTGTAGTTATCGGTAAATTATTCTGTCCTCTTATCTGGATAATCGGTAATTGGTTAGGGTCGCTGCCTAATACATTGTTTTGTTCAATGCGGACGGAAGGATCTACGTACTGCTAATGCCTGCAATACATTCGAAGGATTTACAGATTTTAATTCTTCACCTGTATAATGTTTTGGCTGCACCTGTGAAATTTCCTGCAGGTCTTTTATATAATCCGTTATTGACAACCACTTCACTGAGTACTGCGGTTGCAGAAGCCATTTTTACTGTTACTTCCGACTGACCCGGGTTTAACTTTATTTCTATTCTTGTATGACCAACATAAGAAGCTGTCAATACAGACCCTTCCGGCACATTTTTCAATTCAAATGTTCCGTCATTTTTAGTGGTAGTAAAAATTTTTGTTCCCTTGATGGAAACAGTGGCGCCTGCTAAAACTTCATCAGCATCATTTTTTACAACACCCTTTACTACTGGGATTGTTTTTTCCTGTCCATATACAATGCTTGTTGCCATAAAGAGCAGGAACAACGTACAGCTTGTCACCATTGAAAAAAATCGATGCTTACCTGGAAATTTATTTTTGAAGTAATTCATAACAATAGTTGTCTTTATTCAGTCGGTTTATTTTCTAAAACAATTTGTTTCTTACTCTGGTTTTATAAAAACATAAGATGCATCTGCTACCACCGGAACCTTGGTAAAAGGCAATGAAGCGAATGGCAGATTTTTTCTTTTATAGAAATAAAACATTTGTCCTTCACTGAGGAATTCCTTCTGGTATTCCTTTCTTATTTCAATATTCAGGCTATCTGTTTTCAAAGCAGCGCAGTGTATACTTAGGTAAATTGCGATGCACTCTTACTGAATCGAGCAGATCTGTTGCCTTGAGTGAATCAAGCGCAGCCGTAGCACATTCTGCAGCGATATAATACATTTCTGTAACCCGGATCATCGGAAGCACATTTGAAAGGTTGGTATTAGTTGCATAACATTTTCTTGGCGAAATAGTATTGCCAAGAGCTACTGCCTGTTGCAGGATCCAACAAAAGCACGGCGCGAAGTCACTTGTTGCACCACCATCTGTTTACATATAATGCGGTTTGATTTTGAGTGGTAAATCCTAACGGAGGAGTTGTATTCAACACCGATTTATAATATTGCGATGATATATTGAAACTGCTGTACAGTGAGAATAAATGTTCTTTTGTGAACATCCAGATCACTGTTACTGCAGTGATCAGCGGAAATTTATTACTGTTGATCACTGATAAAGCATAAGTCTGTGCATTTGGAAGATCGCCTTTATAGAGATAGATACGGGCCAATAAACCCTTCACGCCCCAATAATTAAAACGTGAAGTGGTCATATCTGTTTGGCTAAGTAATGACTCGGCTGTTTTCAGATCAGCGATACATGAATCAATGAATGCACCAGTAGTTGAAACTGGTACAGCATAAGGACTTATTTTGCTAACATAAGGAATGGCAGGTGCATTCAAACCTGCAGCAGCAGGAGATGGAGCAAACATCCTTAGCAGATCAAAATGCAGAAATGCCCGTAATGCCTAATGCTTCACCTTTAGTTGTATTGTAATTATTTCCTGTAAAAACATTTTGTCCTGCTTTCAACATTATCAAGAATGTTATTCAGATTGGCGATACTGGTATAAGAACTCTTCCAGATATTTTTAAAAGTTGCTTTCAATTCCGGATCCTGGAAATTGTAACGGGCACCCTGGTAATATAAATTAGCAATAGCCGGTGAAATGGTCGTGTCATAACTTCTTCCAAGCACTGACATTAAACCGAAGGTCATATCTCTTCCGTACACACTTTTGCCACCCATCTGCAGATACACTCCGTTCAATGCTTCTTTGAAACCCTGTTCATTTGAGAAAACAGTATTCTCATCAACCTGTAAAGGAGCATCTGTATCCAGCCACTTTTTGCAGCCGGTCAAAGACACGATGATCAGTGCAGCAGCCAGGAAATAAATTTTGAAACCTCTATTATACATATCAATACTTTTAAAAAATTAAAAACTTGCTGTAATAGAAAATGAATACATACGATGAAATGGATAATAAATCCCTTTCTCAGCTTTCATACTTCCTGAACTGAAAACATTGTTGGCAACAAAACCAAGCTTTGCATTTTTAGCTTTGATCTTTTCAGTTATGCTTTGCGGTATTGCATAATCCAATGAAATCGCCGAACAGTTTATGAAATCATTGCTTTCAACAAAACGGGTAGTGGCATAAGTTGGCGATGTGGCCATGCCATTTAATGATAATGGCTTGTACAATGCATTATCACCTGGTTGCTTCCACCTGTTATCAGCAGCACGTCTGTCTACATTATAAGTGAGATCAGCATTCTCCAGTCTGTCTGCCAATGTTTGATTATAATATTTTGCACCAAACTGGTAATTGAAATAAATACCGGCGGTTATATTTTTAACTGATACACTTGTTCCGAAAGAACCCAACCAATCAGGTGACATATCACCGGCAAAAACTTTATCGGCTGCATCCCATGTGAATGTCTGTGTGCCATCGGCCTTCAGGAATTTTTCCTGGCCAGTAGCCGGATCAATACCTAATGAACGAACAGCCCAGATGCCAGTGAGAGATTGGCCATTTACATAGCGTGGCTGAGGTCTTGTCTGATCAACAGACATTGCATCATTAGCATTATTAAGTTTATCCAGGTATTCTGAAGTAGCAGTGATGCGATCTTCATTATGAATTCCATTCAAACGAATATTCCAGGTAATGCCTTTTTTTACATTCTTGATTATGGTGTAATTCAGATCAAACTCGATTCCTTTATTTTCAATTGCACCAAGATTATCATAATAAGTAAAGTTTATAAAGCCTGTTGATGAAGGAGAAACTACTGGTAAAACAATGTCCTTTGTTTTATTCCTGTAAGCATCTACACGAACTGATAACCTGTTTTGTAATAACACAGCATCCATTCCAATATTTTGCTTCTGTGTTTCGGGAGCTTTAAGATCTTTATTTGCAAAGCCTGTTAAGAAAGCGCCTAACCCAATGCCTCTTGTTCCTGAATTACTTCCACCTTGTATATATTGCCTGTCGGTATAATAATTATAATAAGTTTTACCGAGATAAGATTGAAAATACTGGTTGCCTGCAGTACCAACACTTGCACGGACACGCAATTGATTTAAGATTTTATTTTCATGGAAAAATCTTTCCTGGTGAAGATTCCAGCTTGCACCGGCAGACCAATGTGGCGCCACCCTGTTATTTTCACCAAATTGAGAAGATGCGTCTGCATTCACTGAAGCTTCAAACTGATAACGGTTATCATAGCTGTATGCAAAGTTTCCGTAGCCGGATACCAAACGTGTTTCAATTATACCGGTTGTTGGCCGTGTAGTTGGAATAAGCATTACCAAAAGCAAGATCAGATAATTTATCAGTGGTAAATCCAACCAGCTCAATGCCGGTAGATTCACTTCTTGTTTCCAAACCTGTTACACCGGTTGATCCATAGAACTGGTGCAAACCTGTTTTTTTAGTGTAATCCAGGTTTATTGTTCCTTCCATACTTAAAAAATCACTAACGGTTTGATTATACTTTCCTCTTTTGAAAAAATTGGCTGGGAGTATAATCAGCAAAAGCAGTATGTGTAGGCGGAAGGAAATAATTCTGTTCATCTGATTGTTTACTGATCCCAAATCTTCCATTCAAACGGAAACCATGACCAATCATCCAGTTGATGTTGGTTAAATTGCTCAGCCGTGAATAAGCTGTTTCATCTGTTGTTGAAATAGTGCCGTTGTATGCGGGGTTATAATAACGTACCGTGTTACCCTGGTAAGTATATTCTTCCAATACCCTGGTCATTCCACCTGTTACTGAATCATAAGGATTCCAGTAAGGATTTTGCCTGGCATATTCACTAAAGCTGCCATAAGTTGAATTGGAAGCGTTTGATCTTTGGTAACTGAGATAATTATTGATAACAATATTCTTAATGCGGGTACTGATATAACCACCGAAATTTACATTCTTCCTGTTTGATCCTTTCATCACACCTGCTATATCATTATAGGAAAAATCCAAACCATAGTTTATATCATCATCACCACCTTCGATTGATAAAGAATGTTTGCTGCCAATTCCTGTTCTGGTTGGTATATCAAGCCAATTGGTATTGATCCCTTTATTTACCTGGTACAAACGACTTTGGTATAAAGAAGGATTGTTATTATAATAACCAGCGGCCTGTTCCAGCTGTAGTTTTTCTGAAGCATTCAATAAATTGTAAGAAGAAAGATCGGGAGTAGTGACCTGCACTTGTCCGGAATAGGTAATTCTGAAATCACCTTTCTGCGGCAGTTTGGTTTGAATTAATAAAACTCCCGTTCCGCCACGTACACCATATATAGATGTTGCTGCAGCGTCTTTTAAAATGGTAATTTTTTCTATTCGGTTGATATCAATATCCAATGCAGTTTGCAATGCAACCTGTACACCATTTAATAAAATAACAGGCTGATCTGGATTGGCAATATTGCTGGCAACAAAATCACCAACTGAAGGATTGACCTGCGCACCAGTAACAGTAGTTCCGGATTGACTTGCAATAGTAGCTGAAGCAGGAAAATTATACGAGCCCCTGATCTTTACAGATGGTGTAACATTAGGATCATCGCCATTAAGATTATCTCTTGTAACAATAAAAGAAGGATCATAATATTTTAATGCCTCTGTAAAATTCAGCGGATTTATTTTCCGCAGATCATTGCCTGATACAATAGTGGCTGCACCGGAAAAATGTTCAATTGGTCTTTCAAATAATCCGTTTTTATAATTATTAGCTGAGGATTGCATTTCTCTTTTTCCGAGCCGGATCTGCATATCAGCTTTTACTTTTTTTGATTGAGCTATATAACCGGCTTTACTTACCAGGACCATACTTCCGGCGGTACACTGTCAAACTCAACAATTCCTCTGATTGTCAGTATAACCTCGTTTAACTCCGACAGTAACATAAACACTATCCAATGCACTGCCGTCCATCAGATCCTTTACAGTGATCTTTACTTTTCCAATTATTTTTTTGGGAATACTGTCATTTGGAGCCTGTTGGTAATGACCGCTTTTTTCAGCAAACACTTTAGAAGAAATACCGGCTAATAAAAAATAAACCAGCAGTAAAAGAAAGCATTAAACGTTTCATGAAAAAATTTATAGGTTTTGATTTGCTCAATTTTATTTTGGTTTTCATCAGTGGTTTTCGGAAAGGACATCCTCTTCTTGACTCGGATCAATCGCTCAGATTGATAATAATTCCTTAGATATCTCGACAAAATTCCGGACGTTAAGGTAGATGGTTTTGCGGGGTCAAATGCGGACTATTAAACAAAGTTCAGATTTCAGATGACCAAATTGTTAATTCCAGCCGTATGAATTTTTTGGTAGAACCGATGAGCCAGATTCATCCTTTAAAAACCCCAGAAAGTCAGTTAGCCGAAAATGGCATTCAATAATTTATCAGATTGCAGGTACAAATATTTTTCAATTAATTGTACATTGTGACCGCAGGTATAATCTAAATACTGATCTCTTGCTAATAACTTTTTACGAAAAGGCCCTTGCTCGTTTTTTTTATCCATTGGATAGCCTGGATCGTATTGCATTTTCTTACCTATCTTCCGACGCTGCTTAATATCCACAAAAGTTTTATGGGAAGGCATCTTGTTTATTTATGTAATAATGGGGTCGGTTACTATCAATTTTCTGTTGTTTTACCTGGTAGCATTTTACCTGCTACCGCGGATTGGCAACTTAAAGAAAAAAGATGGATCTGGCTTACGTTGTCTGTTCGTTATTAGCTGGCTTGCTATTTACTTTCTGAAAATTCAGACTTGAAAATTACCAGTGCTGAACACATTGATGAAAAAATACCACTATGTAAATGATAACATTGTTAACCAGAGAAGCCGGTCAACAGCTTCTCTTGGCTTTTTTCAGTTATCGGTTCAGAACCTATTTGCAGATCAATATTTACAATACTCTTTCTATTATTTTTATTGCATTTGCATACCGTCTTATGATTGCCTGGTTTCTGCAGGAAAAGATCAGGAAGGAACTCGAGAACCAGAAACTGCAGGCTGAACTTTCTTTTTTAAAAATGCAGGTCAATCCGCATTTCCTGTTCAATGCGCTGAATAATATTTATTCACTGGCTGTAATGGAAAAAAGTAAAAAGACCGGCGATAGTATTATGAAGCTTTCAGAACTGATGCGTTATGTATTGTATGAAAAAGAAGATGCCGAAAACAAAGTAAGCCTTGATAAAGAGATCCGGCATATCAATAGTTATATTGACCTGGAGAAACTGCGACATCCCGGGAGATATTTATATTAATTTTTCAATAGAAGGAGATACAAACGGAAAAAGAATTGTTCCTTTATTGCTTTTCCCGCTTATTGAAAATGCCTGTAAACATGGCATGCTTACTGATCCACAAAAACCAGTCGATATCCATTTAAAAGTCACCGATCACCAGCTGAATTTCTCAATTGAGAATTCTATTAATTCTTACCAAAAAGATGAAATAGGCGGCATTGGTATTCCGAATGTGCAGAAACGTCTCGACCTGCTTTACGGAAAAAATTATTCACTCGATGTAAGCAAAACAGAAGACAAGTTTATTGTGAATTTACAGTTACCTTTATGAGTGAACAAACAAGCCTGCTTATGCTTAAATGCATTGTGATTGACGATGAACCGCTGGCTATTAAATTGCTGGAAGATCATATCAGCAAAGTTCCATTTCTGGAACTGGTTGGTACTTTTAATAATCCAATGGAAGCATTGGTCAGTTTCAACAACAATCCTGTTGACCTCATTTTCCTTGATATACAAATGCCGCAGCTCAATGGAGTTCAGTTTATGCAATTACTGCAAAACCGGGCACAGGTGATCATTACTTCAGCCTACCAGGAATATGCCATAGAAGGCTTTGAACATAATGTGATTGATTATTTGCTGAAACCAATTTCGTTTGAACGTTTTTACAAAGCAGTTGAAAAAGCATATAACCTGAAAAATCCAACACAAAAACTTAATCGTTCGCAGGAAATGCATCCTGAAACCGGTGGTTACATTTTTGTAAAAGTGGAAACCAAAATGGTAAGAGTGGAGCTGGATGATATTTTGTTTATTGAAGGTTTGAAGAATTATGTTTCCATTTATACCAAAACGCAACGTATCATTACACTGCAGGTGATGAAACAACTGGAAGAAATATTACCTCCCAACCGTTTTGTAAGAGTTCATAAATCTTATATCGTTGCTTTAGATAAGATCACCTCCATTGAACGGCAGGAAATATATATCAAGGACCGCATCATCCCGATCGGTAATACTTACCAGGAACATTTTTTTAAATTGCTGGAAACAAGAAAAGCTTAGACAGGATATTTAAATCTTCCACTCCACAATTTCATTCACCCATTCTTTTCTAAAAGGAGTTGTTATTTTGATATAGTTGTCAGTATAACCTTCCATCATTCCTTTGTTCTCATGTCCTTCAAACAAAACTTTTCTTGTTTGTCCATGATGCTGTTCGGTAAAGTATTGCATTTTCATGTAAGAAAGATTGCGAAGGGTTTTATTTCTTTCATGCCTTACATTCATCGGAACAACCGGTTTTATGCTTAGTGCATGTGTATTATCTCTTTCGGAATAGGTGAATACATGGAGATAAGAAATATCCAAGTGAATGAAGGAAATCAAACAGTTTCTTTAAAATCTTCATCTGTTTCTCCCGGGAAACCAACGATCACATCAACGCCGATAGCAGCAATGCGGCATCAGGGTTTTTATCAATGCTCACTCGTTCAGCATACAATTCTCTTTTATATCTTCTGCGCATCGATCCCAATATCTTGTTGCTTCCGCTTTGTAAAGGAATATGGAAATGCGGCATGAATTTATCACTGTTCGCAACAAACTCAATGATCTCATTGGTCAGTAGGTTGGGTTCAATAGATGAGATGCGATACCGTTGAATTCCTTCAACTTTTTCCAAGTGCCTTTGACTAAGCTCAAAAAAATTCTCTTCATATTTCTTAAAGCACCATCGAGGGTCCTTTCGGGCCAAAATCACCGAGGTTGACACCTGTCAACACAATTTCCTTTACACCATGCGATGCAAGGTGCTCAACATTCTTCAAGACATTTTCTATTGAATCACTTCGGCTTTTGCCACGGGCCATGTGGAATGGTGCAAAAAGAACAATTATAATCACAACCATCCTGAACTTTTAAAAAAGTTCTTGTACGATCGTTGATGGAAAAAGATGAGTTGAAAATCCTGTAACATCTTCAATATCACAACTGCAGATCTTTGCTGAATCGCCTTTTGATAGTTCACGGATATGCCGGGCAATATTAAATTTTTCTGCGGCTCCCAACACCAAGATTCACTCCTGGTATTTCGGCAATTTCTTTTGGTTTTAGTTGCGCATAACAACCTGTGATCACTACCAAACTTTCCGGTGCTTTTCGCTGAATACGGCGAACGATCTGCCTGCATTCTTTATCTGCATTATCGGTAACAGAACAGGTATTGATAACATACACATCAGCCTGATCGTCAAACTCTTTTTTCTCAAAACCTTCATTCTCCAGCATCCTTGAAAGGGTAGAGGTTTCAGAAAAATTGAGTTTGCAACCAAGTGTATGAAATGCGACTGTTCTTGCTTCTGCCATACTACTTCGCTAACCTGTTTTTTTAGAAGCTTTTCTTTATTTGGCTTCGTAGTACAGGTGGGGCGCAAAGATAATCAAGTTTATAGTTTATGGTTTGTAGTTTATAGTTATTGTTTTCCTATGGATTTGAAAGTTATTTGGTTCCCAGCTGATGGATATCTATTTAGCTTTCGTTGCGTCGCACACTTGTGCTGCAACAAGTCTATTCAACTTTTAAGTCCACCCCTTTTTGAATATTTCTCTTATCGAACATCCGGCCCCCGCCAGCGGGGGACAATGAGCTTGCTTTTTATCTGATCAGAAAAATAAGCATTTCAAAATGTACAATAAAGGGAATGTTTAATATCCCCCGCTGGCGGGGGAAGCACTTCGATAATAAACAGAGTAACAATTTGGGGTGGACTTAAAAGCTGAATAATGAACCGAACGTACAAGTGTGTGACACAACAGACGATGATAGTAGCACAAAAGCCGACTACACCCACCTACGCTTCTGTACTCAAAAGGTTTCTGAATACTTTATCAGCTTCGGTGGGCAGGTAAAATAAATTATACTTGCATAATGAATGCTCAGTTGAAAAAGGCAGCTCCAATAATACTCGTCGCAATACTTGCAGTAGTATTGTTTGTCGTCCGGCAATGCAAGCATGAGCCAACTGCAAGATCACGGACAACTGTTACGAATAAAGCTGCGAAAAAAGAAGATGGCACAACTAATCGCGACAGGGGCTTTGACCGCCGCATATCATACCTTGAATATAGCAAGCATGCAAAGTGCAGAATGGAATGCAGAAAAATTTCGCAGGCAGAAGTGGAAGGAATAATGCAGGAAGGGAAAATAAATTACAATAAAAGCGATCTGCAAAATGCAAGATGTCCACGTTATGCAGTAGAAGGAATTACGGGTGACAATCAAAAGACGAGGATCGTTTTTGCTCAATGCAATGATAAAACAACTGTTGTTACGGTGATAGACCTGGATAAGGAATGGAGTTGTGATTGCCCCGGTGATGATAAAAAATATGATAATAAAAATTGACGAGTCA
Source organism: uncultured Bacteroidota bacterium (assembly GCA_963746915.1). GTDB lineage: Bacteria > Bacteroidota > Bacteroidia > Chitinophagales > Chitinophagaceae > VBAS01. The sequence goes on from CAVVDD010000004.1 coordinate 61,225, forward strand.
ATATTATCCGCATTTTAAAAATGAAAGCAAGAAATGTCATCATCTCGCTGTTGTTCGTTTTGGCTTTGCTTGTTTTTATTATTATAAAGATCCGTAATGAACCCAAAAAGAAATTATCGTTGATCCGTAATCCGTCCCGCATTGAGTACACAAAATTTGCATTGTGCAGAATGGACTGTTATCATATTAATGCAAATAGTATAATGGGAATATTTAGAAGTGGTGAGGTGAATCGGGCTAAATCAGATCTGAATAAAAAGCCTTGTCTTATTTTTACAGTTCGCGGTGTAACAAAACAGAAAATGAGTATTATCATTACTATTCAACAATGTGGCAATGTTGCCAAAGTTTTGGATTGTTACAATGCTAACGGAATAGTGGGCTGCTATTGCATCAATGATGAGACAATGCCGCTTTCATTTTTAAAAAATAATAATTGATGCGTTTTTTGCTTAAGCCTCTTCAATGGATATATTGTATTTATGCGCTGCTTCTTTTCATTGGCATTATGCTTTTGTTTTTTCCATTCATGCTTATTGCTTCTTTATTTGGTAACGTCACTGGTGGTAACATGATCTACCGGCTTTGCATGTTGTGGGGTGATATTTGGTTTCCCCTGATCTTTATTTTTCATCGTAATTATTATGAGCAGCCATTGGACAAAGACAAACAATACATTTTTGTCGGCAATCATATTTCCTACCTGGATGCACCGATCATTGTGAAAACGCTTAGACAACCCATCCGTGCTTTGGGTAAAACTGAAATTTCCAAAGTGCCAGTATTTGGTTTTATTTATAAATATGCGGTAGTAAGAGTTGATCGCAGTAATGCAGATAACCGGGCAAAAAGTATTAGAAACATGAGATCAATTTTGAAAAAAGGAATTTCAATCGTTGTTTTTCCGGAGGGAACTTTTAATATGACAGCAGATCCGCTGAAAGATCTCTATGATGGCGCTTTTCGTGTGGCAATAGATGCACAAATGCCGATCAAACCTTTTTTATTACTCGATATGTATGACCGGTTGAATTATAAAAGTGTTTTTTCATTAACACCCGGAAAAAGCAGGGCTATTTTTTTGGAAGAGATACCTGTTGAAGGATTAGTGCTAAAAGATCTTCCTATGTTAAAGCAAAAAGTGTATGAACTCATGGATAAGAAGCTTCGTGAGTACAAAGCCTCGTGGATAAAGCGCCCAAACCCCGTCAATGGGGCTTCAGAGTCGTTTACGTTCGTTTATCACTTTAAATTGCAGAGTTAAATTCACCATATGACCATTCGCACTCCTCACAGGGGTATGGGTACGCTGAAATAATCATCCCTCTTGCTCTTCCAAAAAACTACACATGGTCTGTGCCGGATCATATGAAGGAGCAATTGCATGTGGGTTGTCGTGTGGAGGTGAATCTGGGAAAAAATAAAAAGTATGCTGGTATTGTAAAAAGAATTCACAATGAGAAACCGGATTTTTTTGAAGCTAAGGATATTCTGAATGTGCTGGATGTCGAACCTGTCGTATTTGAAGAGCAATTGAAATTGTGGGAATGGATCGCATCTTACTATATGTGCAGCGAAGGCGAAGTGATGGCAGCCGCTTTACCGGCGCATTTTAAATTAAGCAGTGAAACGATCCTGGTTTTTAATGATGAATACGGTGATGATTTTTCTCTGTTGGACCATGATGAATATTTAGTAGCAGAAGCATTGTTGATCAAAAAAGAATTAAAGCTAACAGAAGTTCAGCAAGTGTTGGATTCATCACATGTTTATCCTGTTATCAATCGCCTGATTCAAAAGAAAGTTTGTTTTGTATGGGAGGCATTAAAGCAAACTTATTCTCCTAAAAAGGAAACCTATGTATTGCTGAACCCGGAATATAACAGCGATGAAAAGCTTTCCGAGTTGCTGAATAACTGGACAAGAGCACCAAAGCAAATGGAGCTTTTACTCAGCTATCTACATTTAATAAAGACAGAAGGCGAAGTAACTAAGACCAACTTGCTGAAAAAATCAAATGCTTCTGATGCGCAATTAAAGGGATTAGTGGATAAAGAAATTCTACGGGTAGAAAAAAGAGTGATCGATCGTCTTCAGTATTTACCCAAAGACATAAAGATAGATTTTGAATTGACAGCGCTGCAACAAGAAGTGCTTGAAAAAACACAGCAATCATTTACTGAAAAGCAAGTTTGCTTCTGCATGGAGTAACCAGCAGTGGGAAAACTCTTATTTATATAAAACTTATTGAGCAAATTATTCGGCAGGGCAAACAGGTTTTATATATGTTGCCGGAGATCGCATTGACTTCACAGATCATTCGTCGTTTGCAAAAACATTTTGGTGGGCATATTGGTATTTATCACTCTAAATTTTCTCAGAATGAAAGAGTGGAGATATGGAATAAAGTAAAAAGCGGCGAATTGAAAATTGTGCTGGGTGCCCGGTCATCTGTGTTTCTTCCTTTTCAAAACCTGGGCCTGATCATTTGCGATGAAGAACATGATACTTCTTATAAGCAACATGATCCTGCACCGCGATATAATGGGAGAGACGCGGCAATTTATTTTGCTTCTTTGTTTGGAGCCAAAACTTTATTAGGCAGCGCAACACCTTCATTGGAAAGTTATCATAATGCAGTAACAGGTAAATATGGATTGACTGAATTGATGCAACGCTATGGTGATGTGCAATTGCCGCCAATTGAGATCATTGACACAAAGAAAGTTTTTCAAAAAGAAAAAGGAAAAGTGATGCTCTCACCGCCGCTGATCGATTCAGTGAATGAAGTATTAGCAAGACAAAGACAGGTTATTCTTTTTCAAAATCGCCGCGGTTATACTCCTTACCAGGTTTGTAATACTTGCGGGTGGATACCACAATGCAAGTACTGTGATGTATCGCTTACTTATCACAAGCTTTCTAATAAACTTGTCTGTCATTATTGCGGTACTACTTATGCACCATTGATCACTTGTGCAGCATGTGGCAATCACAATTTTGTGCAAAGAAATTTTGGAACAGAAAAAATTGAGGAGCTATTGGTTGAACAATTTCCAAATGCAAAAATTGCAAGGATGGATATTGATACGGTTCGGGGGAAAAATGCACATGATGTATTGATCCAGCAATTTGAGCAACAGCGTATCGATATTTTAGTAGGCACTCAAATGGTGGTAAAGGGTTTGGATTTTGACAATGTTGATCTGGTTGGGATTTTGGATGCAGATGGCTTGTTGAGTTTTGCAGATTTCAGAGTGAATGAAAGGGCTTTTCAATTAATGGAACAAGTGAGTGGGAGAGCAGGACGAAAACCCTCCTACGTTGAAACTTCGGAGGGCAGGGTAGCAACCGGAAAAGTATTAATTCAAACTATTCAACCGACCCATCCTGTGTTGCAATTGGTGAAAGAACATGACTATAAAAAATTATATACAGAAGAGATCGAAAAGCGAAAACAATTTTTCTACCCGCCATTCTCAAGATTAATTCATGTTACTTTTAAACATAAGATAAAAGAAGTGGTGGAAAAAGCTTCTCATTTTTTTGCTGATGGATTGAAAGCAAAATATGGGCAATACTTGGTTGGCCCTGCTGAGCCCGTTATCAATCGTATCCGTAACCAGCATTTGATGGAACTATTAATAAAACTTCCCCGTGATACAAAGATGATCGCTAATTGTAAAAAAGGTATGCTGGAGCAGGTAGCTCTTCTTCATCAGCATAAAAGTTTTAAGAGTGTAACTGTGGTAAATAATGTGGATGTGGTGTAAAAAGCCCACCCAACCCTCCCGAAGGGAGGGCTTAGCATTCACACAAAACCAGAAGATCGAAGAATCTTTAAATGTTTGGAGCTGTCATAAAGCCGAAGTGGAAGATATGAAAGCTTGGAATTGTAATGAAGCACCGCTCCCTCCCTTTTGGGGAGGGAGTCGGAGGGAGAGGCTTTTACCAGTTATAAAAAACAACAAAATAGGTAAGCGTAATCAATGCAGCTATCCACAAAACGTTTTTTAACAAGACGATCGTTTTTTTGAGGGATTCATTTTTTTTTGGATAAAAAAGAGGGTAGGCGGTATAGCATTGTACATCGTACAGAATATAATTATGCAGATCTCTTCTCTCTTTTTCAGATAAATGAAGTTTCTGGTAATTCCCATTGGAAAACCAGGCGTCAATTTGTTTTACTTCCGCCGGACTTGCATTGCCTTGTATAAAACGTTCAAGTTTTGGTTTTAAGATCTCTGTTTCCATAATTTTATTTTGGTTTAATGGAGGAATGTATTGCGAAAGCCCAATCGAATATTATTAATTAATAACCTCCAATCGAACGTAAAACTTTGTTCACGATGAATTTTGTTTGGCCTCATTTCATTAATCCCGGGATAAGATCCTTTTTCAATAGAAGTTTTCGGTAATTGTGAAACTGGCCGATAAGCAGACTTTAGATTATTAAAAGAAAATTCGGTGTTCAGGTCCTCCATCAATTCTGTATTGCAAGACTCTTCAGAAATTTTTTTGTATAAATAAGAAGCTATTTTTTTCCTGACCTTTTCATGCAAATAAATCTGCAATGAGAAATCTGCAGGGATAAGGCAACGGAATTCCCATAATTCAATAAAGATGTTCCTTGTTATTTCTGCAGCTGTTTCCTGGGATTTTGTTTTGCCATAAGAGTATTGGTATAAACAAAACCAATACCGGCTGATCAATTCTTCAAAAGCGGTTGTGTCATCAATACGGATCGCATCCAGCAATCCTGTATCAGTTGCATAGTTTTGACTCATTGTCCTTCAGTTTAATGGTTGGGAGCAATCTGAAGGTTTTTCGAAGGATGGGACATCAATTTACAACTAATACCCGGATAAACATTTGAATGATGCGATATTATTCTTAAAATAATTTTATAGAATTTTTTCGTTTTTGTGGATTCATTTTAAATATCAAAAGATACTTTCTGTTTAATTCCTTTTAAATGGTTGAGGAGTAATAGCTGGTAAAGGCTATCTAAAAATGAGAGATGAGCTGCCGGGAAAATTTCCTGATCGTTGGAGGTATCCACAAATTACGTGACAAGCGGGGATTCGTACTTGTACCGGTTCTCTAGTATAGCTTCTTCAGATCCCGCCAAATATAGCAACCATCAAATGTCCCTTTTTCAGAGTATAATCTTTCGCCACCCATTGCTTCATGAAATGCACAAGATGGATTCTGCGGAACACCAAACAAGGTCATATCATTCACTGCTTTACTTAAGAATCGCTCTACAACATGGACGAACAATTTTTTCCCTAAACCAAGACGCTGGTAATCGCTAAGCAGGTAAATTTTATTCAGATCACCATGTTGTTCGGACGAACTTTCATTTTTAGATATTATTCCTTTTGCAAACCCAACTAGCTTGCTATTTTCATCAACAACTAAAATACAAAACCAGGATCCATCATTTTCTTCCTTGAAAGCTTTATCCCATTGATATTGTCTTAACTTGATATTCAGTTTGCCATTATAAGTTTGCGCCCATGTTATTGCATGAAGTTTTCCAAGTTCGGGAATATCATTTTCTGTTGCATCCCTGAAAGTAAAAGAGTCAATCGTTTCTCCACGTTCATGAAGTTTTTGCAAATTAGCTTTCTTTGAAGGTCTTTTAAGACTATTCAAATAGCGCAGAATACTTGTTATGAAATTTTTCAATTTCATTTCTTTGCCAATTCTCTTATTTCCCTATTCTCATGAATGAAAAAGGCTTCCTCTTTTTTCTTTGCTAAAGCAACCATTACTTTTGCCACATCTTTTCCTTGTATTGCCTTGTATTTTTCAGGAATAAGAAACGAAAAAATTGTCATAAATGCTTTACCAATATTTTCTCCCAATCGAAATTCTTTTCTTCCTCCAAGTAACAATGAAGGCCGCATGATATGAACTGTTTTTGGCCCAGTTTCTTTTACAGCTTCATCTGTTTCTCCTTTTAATCGTTGATAAAAATTCATGCTTTTAGAATTGGCGCCGGCAGAAGAAACAAGAATAAATTTTTCACAACCGGTCATTTTGCAAAAACGGGCAAGGTTTACAGGGATCTCAAAATCAATTTTGCGATAAGCATCTTTATCACCTTTTACTTTTTTCATCGTTGACCCGATAGCACAAAACACAACATCACTGTTGCTTAATGCAACAAGTACTGAATCGCTGTCATTAAAATCAATGAGCTTTTTCTCCAGCTTTACATTAGTGATGTCTATTGGCCTGCGAATTAGGATCCTCACTGTATCAAAATAAGGATCGTTCAGCAATTCTTCCAGTAAATAGCTGCCGATCAAACCTGTGGCGCCAACTAATGTAGCTGTCATTTTTTATTATTTATATTCATACACTGCATATCCCCATGGCTCTATCTTCCATTCTTTATCGCTCACTGGTTCGTTTGTTCCCATAAATACATTGTAGGGATTGCCATGCAGATCCTTGTCGGTTACTTTTATCGTTTGTTCGGCATTGGAAAGATTAAGAATGACAAAAACTTTCTTACCATCCTTTTCTCTTAAGTAAGCGTATAATGCTTTTGGATCACCGGCATTTATTTTTTTGAAAGAAGCATCAACCGCCAAAGCCGGAGTATTCTTTCTAAGTTCAAGCAGCGTCTTGTAAAATTTTGCCCTGCCATAATTCTTAAATGTAATAGTGTCTTTGTAAAAGAAACTGACGCTGTCAAGAAATGGTTCTTCCTGTCCGCTATAAACCAGGGGAATTGTTCCGGCCATAGTTTGTGTAAACACAGCAAACGGTGCATGAACTGGTCCGGGAAACGTTTTATAATCTGATTTGTTCCAACTGTTCTCATCATGATTGCTGGTAAAATAAAGAGGGATCGCTTCTTTAGGATAGATCGTATCATACATATTCTTTACGCTGTCTAATGCAAATGCAGGTCTTCGGCCGGCGGCAACATCCACCATTTTATGAAACATCTCCCATGGATAATAGGCATCAAAACCACTTGTCATTAAATAAGGCTTATCACCTTCAGCTAAAAAGAACATATCGTGTTTAAGTTGTTTTAATTGCGCAATGCTTTTTAGCCAAAACTGTGCAGGTATATTCCATGCAACATCCACACGATAACCGTCAATGCCTGTTTCTGCTACCCAATACTTCATTGCAGCGATCATGCTGTCCTGCATTTCTTCGTTTTTGAAATCCAATACCCGGGTATCGGTCCAGTCAAACATGGTTGCGGCTTTGCCAGTGCTGTCTTTAATATAAAAATCAGGATGAGTTTTTAACCAGCTATGATCAGCCCCGGTATGATTGGGCACCCAATCGATCAGCACTTTCATTCCTTTATCATGAATTGTTTTTACCAATTGTTTCCAATCATCAATAGTTCCATACTCAGGATTGATAGCTGTATAGTCGGATACTGCATAATAACTTCCAAGCACACCTTTACGATCAACTTTGCTGATCGGGTTCAGCGGCATGAACCAGAGAGTTTGTACACCCATTTCTTTTAGCCTGTCAAGATGTTTTGCAAAAGCATTGAATGTGCCTTCAGGAGTATATTGTCGAACGTTCACCTCATAAATATTTCCCTGCGTCATCCATTCGGGATGAACAGCAGGCTTTACTTCTGAAATATTGACTGGCTTCTCATCTTTTTCTTTACAGGAAAAAATGATCAGGGGCAGCAAAAAAAGAAAGAATGATTTTTTCATGATCGGTATTTCAAAGTTTCAAACAACAAGTTTGCCGAAAATTAGTTCTTTCAGCGATAAAGAAAAAATACAGAAGTTTGCACTATGCAAATTCATGAAGCTTTTTCTTTGTTACCCTATAATACTTTCCGTATCGATGTAAATGCCGGATATTTTTCAACTTTTTCAAATTCTGATGAGCTATCAGAACTCACGACTGACTACTCACAACTCACGACTCTTGTTTTGGGTGGCGGCAGCAACATATTATTTACTAAAAACTTATGATGGTCTTGTTTTAAAAAATGAAATTAAAGGAATAGAACTTCAGCATGAAGATGCGGATCATGTTTATGTAAAAGTTGGGGCAGGGGAGAACTGGCATCAATTTGTTTTGCATTGTATTAATCATAATTGGGCAGGTGTTGAAAACCTTTCATTGATACCCGGCAATGTTGGCGCATCACCGATACAAAATATCGGAGCTTACGGAGTTGAGCTTGATGATATATTCTGGAGTCTTGAAGCTTTTCATCTTTCAGAAAGAAAGATTCACACATTTACTGCAACTGATTGCGAGTTTGGTTATCGCGACAGTGTTTTCAAGAACAGGTATAAAAATGAGTTTGCAATATTATCTGTAACGCTTCAATTAAAAAAGAAACCGATCTATCATACTGGGTATGGCGCTATCAATGAAGAGTTGGAAAAAATGGGAGTGAAGGACCTCAGCATAAAAGCTGTTTCGCAAGCGGTAATAAATATTCGAGCTTCCAAATTGCCCGATCCGCAAAAGATCGCTAATGCAGGAAGTTTTTTTAAAAATCCTGAAGTGCCAACAGAAAAATATGAAGCATTGAAATTAGAATTCCCAAATATCGTCGCATATCCATTAGCAAAAGGAACCGTAAAACTTGCGGCAGGCTGGATGATCGAGCAATGCGGCCCCGATAAAATCGGGACAAGCTGGAAAGGGTATCGTAAAGGCGATGCAGGTTGTCATGCAAAACAAGCTCTTGTACTGGTTAATTATGGACATGCAAAGGGGAAAGAAATTTATGATCTGAGCGAAGAAATACTACAAAGCGTTAATCAAAAGTTTGGAGTGCTCTTAGAAAGGGAAGTGAACATTCTTTAAATTTGCGATGCAACACTTTCCCATAAACTGTTGTCAGGATTTAAATATTAATCAAAACTTCTTTTATGAAAACTAAACTGATATTCATCCTCGCCCTGTCTTTTGTTTGCGGTATCTCTTTTTCCCAGGATAAGATCTATAAAAAAGGAGGGGAAATGATCAAAGCAAAAGTAACCGAGATCGGAACCGGGGAAGTAAAGTATACGCTTTTCAACAAGACCGGAGGGCCTGTGTATGTCATAGATAAGTCAAAGATCGAAAAAATTGAATTTGAAGACGGTCATACAGAAACATATTTAAATAACCTAAAAGACCCTGAACTGTATAAAGACCAGAAAAAAAATGCGCTGAAGGTAAATTTTCTTTCTCCTTTATTGGGCTATACCCAATTCAGTTTTGAACGAAGCTTAAAACCGGGGAGATCTTTTGAACTATCACTTGGCATAATTGGGTTGGGTAAGAATTACCAGATGGATTATTATACTAATACAGGACAGTTGACCGAGTATAACCGGAGTGCAAAAGGAGTGTCAATTGGCGGGGGGTATAAATTTTCAAAATTGCCAGATTATATAAACAAAGACATTAAATTTTCACACATACTGCAAGGCAGTTATGCCAAACCAAATTTTTATTTTGGAGCCTATGGTGAAAATATTCTTGATGAAAAAACTGGTCAGGTTGTCGAGGATAGGGTAACAACTGTTTATGGAGCTTTAATGCTTGAACTGGGCAGGCAGTGGGTTTTCAGTGAATCAATGGTTCTGGATGTATATTTTGGACTTGGTTATGTAATGGATAATGTAAAAGAAGAAGATAATTATTTAACTGGAATTTCCAATGAATACCTTGGCCATCATTTTAATGTAGTTAGAACAGGACCAAGCCCTGGGTTTGGTTTGAATGGCGGAATTAAACTGGGATTCCTTTTAAAATAGATGATCCTGAGTTTTTAAATAATAAAGGTGTTCTGTCAGAACACCTTTATTATTATTTGATCAGGTAAAATCTTCCCCATCATCTTCTTCATCACTTGTTTTTATTCCACCGAGATTCAGCATTGAACCCATCAGGTCCTTAAATTCAATTTTACCTTCAATTACTTTTTTACTGATCATGGAATATGAGGATAGACCATGCAAAACAAATTCCATCAATAGTGCCGTTTCTTTTTCATTGGCACCTTTATAAAATTTCTTCACCATCGGATGCAAGCCATCTACTTTGTATAGCTGCACAAGTTTATCATCATCCTTTGTATTAAAAAAAAGATTCACCTGGTTCCCTTTATCAAACCAACTAATGATCGAACGATAAGGATTTTCATCCCTCGAAGGTTCTTCCACGTTTTTTGGCCGCATTCTTTTTTTCAACACTTCAGGATTGGGAAAATAATTTGAGAACTGTGAACGAATAGCTTTATCCAGCAAATTCATCGCAACCTGGTAAGGCCCTTCCTGTTCTCCTTCATATACCAATTCAATTTTTCCGGTGATAGAAGGAATGATACCAGCAAGATCACTGATCCAAACCTGTGTTTCCTTTTCATTATTGACAATGGCTCTACGTTCTGCAGCACTTACTGCATTTTCAAAAGCAGAAATAGTAAGCCTTGCACTCACACCGCTTTTCTTATCTACAAATTCACTGGCTCTTGCTTCAAATGCCACCTGTTCGATCAATCTTTTTACAAGATCACTGATCTTTATTTTTTCTTTTTGTTCTTCAGCGATCATCTGCTTCCTGTTCGGTAATCTCAAGCGCAGTTTCCAAAGTTTTTGGATAATGCGTCAGTATCTGGCTTTCGATACGATCTTTTAATGGTGTTACTATGGAACCACGATTTGTATAATCTTCAGGATTGGCAGTAAACACAAATAGAATATCAAGTGGCAATCGCAATTTAAAACCACGTATCTGTATATCACCTTCTTCTAAAATATTAAACAAAGCAACCTGTATGCGTGCCTGCAGATCGGGCAGTTCATTGATTACAAAAATGCCACGATTGCTTCTTGGAATAATGCCATAATGGATCACTCGTTCATCAGCAAAACTCAATTTCAGATTCGCAGCTTTAATAGGATCAATATCGCCAATCAGGTCAGCAACACTTACATCCGGTGTTGCTAGTTTTTCGCCATAGCGTTCACTGCGATGTATCCAATGAATCGGTGTTTCATCACCATGTGCTCGCAATTTGATCTGTTGCAAATTTTGAAATCGGGTTGAACGGATCATCATTCATTTCGCTTCCTGCAATACATGGAATATATTCATCCAGCAGTTCCGTCATCTGTCTTGCCATTCTTGTTTTCGCTTGTCCACGCAAACCAAGAAAAAGAATATTGTGTTTGCTTAGCAAAGCTCTTTCCACATCAGGTATCACGCTGTCTTCATAGCCAATAATTCCGGGAAAAGTATTTTCTTTTCTTTTCAGTTTAAGAATAAGATTTTGCCGAAGCTCTTCTTTAATGCTACGAGGTTGATAGCCGCTTTTCTTTAATTCTCCTAGTGTTTTTATATTTTGAATATTCATAGTTACTTGCGAGGCGAAGCCGAAGCAATCTCCTGATTTGTTTAAAATTATTTTATCATCTTTTGTGCTCCCTTCATCTTCTGTTGCGTCGCACTCTTGTACGGTAACAATTCTATTCTTCTATTTATCCACCCCCACTTGAAATTTTCTTTGAATGGACCTGCTTCCCCCGTCAGCGGGGGATAATGAACATTTCCAATCCAAAGAGCTTTTCAATTTAAAAATGCTGATCAAATCTAAGTCTCTCCGCCTTAGGCGGAGGACAGGGGGTTAATAAACTGTTTTTCTCTTTCCACTTTCAAAATCCTTAAATATAAATGCACCCAGTTTATCCAGTGAAGCAAAGAATGCCTTTCCATTATTGGTTTCTGTAAATTCCTGTACAAATCGTTGCAGATAAGGATCTGTTGCAATCATAAATGTGGTGATCGGTATTTTTAATTTTTTACATTGTGCTGCCAGGTTCAGGCAACGGTTTAGTGATCTTTCTGTCTAATCCAAAACTATTTTTATAATATCGCTTACCAATTTTCAAACAGGTTGGTTTTCCATCCGTGATCATAAAGATCTGCTTATTCGGATTTTTTCTTCTTCGCAAAATATCCATGGCCAGTTCCAATCCGGCAACTGTATTGGTATGATAAGGACCTACCTGCAAATAGGGAAGATCCTTTATTTCTACCGGCCATGCATCATTACCAAATACAACAATATCCAATGTATCTTTCGGATATTTTGTTGTGATCAATTCACTCAATGCCATTGCCACTTTTTTTGCCGGGGTTATCCTGTCTTCTCCATATAAAATCATCGAATGGGAAATATCGATCATCAATACCGTAGATGTCTGTGCTTTGAAATCTGTTTCCCTGATACTCAGATCATCTTCCTGCATATTGAAACTTTCTATGCCATGATTGATCTGTGCATTGCGGATGCATTCGGTAAAATCAATCTGCTCGAGCATATCACCAAATCTGAAAAGGTCTTGTTTCAGGATTTATTTCATCACCCTGTCCGGGTTTGAAAGTATGATGATCGCCTTGTTTTGTTTTTTTTAGTTTTCCGAAAATTTCTTCCAGGCTTCTTTTGCGAATACCTTGTTCGGTTTTTGGAGTGATCTTTATTTCTCCATGTTGATTATCTTCAGTCGATATATCCTTTGTCTTTCAGATCATCAATAAAATCACCCATGCCATATTCATCATCTGTCAGTTCATATTTTTTATCCAGTTCATTCATCCAGTTCAATGCTTCGACCACATCACCATTGGTATAGGTAAGTAGTTGCATGAACATATCAAGCAGTTGTTCAAACCGCGACTTGCCTCCTTCATTCGGATCAAATTTTTTAAAATGATGACCGATCATTTAATTTCAGATTTTAGATTTAAGATTGCAGATTTGACATCTGAAAGCAAAACCACATAGCAAATTACAACTTTATTTTATTGATGATTACGACAATAAAAAAACCTCCCGATTTCGGAAGGTCTTTTAGTTATTATCTTAATTAACTTAGTTAGGTTTTGTAGTTTTTGGAGAATCAGGCTTCCCTTTTAATTTATTGGTATCAACAGGTTTCAATGTTGACAAAGCAGTATCCAACTTTTTACTTGCTGTATCTTTGGCGGCAGGGTTGTTTTCTGTTTCTGCCCGCTTCAAATATTGCATCAAATTAAAAACCCTTGTCATTTCAAAAGACAGACCTGATTGATTCCTGGAAAGATTAGCAGCTAGATAAGCATCAGCCTGCTGGTTTGGTTGACCCCCTTGTTGCTGTTGCATTTGCTCCATGAATTTTTGCTGGCTGTAATTCATCAGTATATCTTCCATCTGTTTCTTTGTCATATCACCAAGCGAAGCAAAATATTCCATTTGCTGATCAAAATCTTTTGACAATGCTTTACTGATCTTCTTTGCAAGGTCTGTAGCGCCACAGTCATAAGCTGCTTCCATTAATGAAAGGCTGGCCTGGTTGTGCAACTCTACACGACTTGGCATACCATATGGCACATTTATATCAGGAATAAGCTGGTCTGATTTTAATAATACAGCTTTTGCAGAATCCTTCTTTCCTTTTGCAAGAAGTTCTCTTGCAAGGTCTGCATAAGACTGGCGGATCGTATAAAGATGCCTGCGGTTCTCTTCATCAAAATAAACACCTTTTACATCTGCATGTCCATTCGTGAATTTTTTCATCATGTTTTCATACATAGGTACCACATTCACATCAGACTTTGCTTGTATAGGTATAAGACGGAAAGTAAGTCCTTCTCTTCTCAGAAAATTATTTAGCCCCATTCCAACCTGCGTTGATGTGAAGTAGATCGGTCTTTTCCATTGATTGGTTGCAATAACATTCAGAATGATCAATTGATCTCTTGTAACGATACGGTTTGTTGGTAGTTCAAATTGCATTTCGCTTGTCACTGCATCATCTGCATTTACGGTTCCATTTTTTCTTACCATTGCAGTATCAACGGGAACTTTGAATTTTTTTACCGGTAAAACTCTCGCATCAGTTTGGTTACCGATCACATTTTTCATTACATCATAAAGAGGATAGTATTGGTCCTGCGGTACTTTGTCATTCGCTATGTATTGCAGATACTGCAGTTTGTCGCCTATGATCTGGTCAGGTCGCCAAATAACATCCACTGAATCGCTTTGGTTTATTTTATATCGCAGTTGGTTTATGTACCAATCAATACCCAGCAAGCTGGTGTTGATGATGCGAATATCAGGTCTTACCTTTTCTACTTCCTGTGCATACCATAAAGGATAGGTATCATTGTCACCAAAACAAAACAGGATGGCATTAGGTGCGCAGCTTTCCAAATAATTTTTTGCATCATCTCTTGCCAAAGTCTTTTTACTGCGGTCATGATCATCCCATTCCTGGTTGGCCATTAGTATTGGAGCAAGCATGCAAATTACTGCCGCTGCAATATTTATAATTTTCTCATTTACCCCTTTTGATGAAATTGCTTTCAGCAATGCAGGTAAACCAACAGCCAGTATTGCATAGATAGCTGTTATCATCAAAGATGTTTTTATAACGGCTGCACCCGGCAAATAGGTCATGCTGAAAACTGAGACGATGAAAGTAAGAACAGATCCATATACTAATGTGTTAAATGAATTTTGTTTTATTTCCTTTGTCAATTTTACGAGTGCTGTTACAGCTAAGCCAATCCAGATCGCAAAGGCATAGAAGGATCCCACAAACGCATAGTCTCTTTCACGAGGTTGATTACCCGGCATGTTCAGGAACAGTCCAATTGCGATCCCGGTAAAAAAGAAAAGTAAAAAACTCACGACCCAGTCATTCTTTTTCTTGATGAACTGGTATACGCAACCAAGAATGCCAAGTAAGAAGGGCAGGAGAAATAATTTATTATTTGCCTTATTCGCTTTTAAGCTTTCTGGTAATGTGCTTTGGTCACCCAGCATTTGTTTATCAAGAATAGAGATACCGGTTTGCCAGTTACCATCTCTGCGATTTCCAAAACCTTGCAGATCATTTTGCCTGCCGGCGAAATTCCACATAAAATAGCGCCAATACATCAGGCCCATTTGATAACTGAAAAAGAAATTAAAATTATCACCATAGGTTATTGGTGGATCATACGAAACTCTACCGGTTGCATCCTGGTAAGGAGTTTTATTTAACCAATCAATATAAAATCTTAAATGGTCCTGTTGATCTGATCCATCCCAAATACGTGGGAATACCATCATCTGCGAAGCATCATAATCATATTCTTCCTCACGGCCAAGCTCTACATATCTATTTCCTAATTTGCCCCATTTCATTCTTCCTTTCTTCATATCATAATAGCCATCCCTGTTCTTGTCATCAGGAAGTGATCCGAAATTCGGACCATAAAGCAACGGAGCAGATCCATATTGTTCACGGGCAAAATAAGAGGCAAGTGTCATTGGATTATCAACGTTACTCATGTCAATTCCCGGGTTTGCTTTGGAACGAATAAGGGTAGTAACGTAAGTGGAATAGCCGATCATTACAAAAACCAAACACCAAACAGCGAGGCGAAGCATCGGCATTCCTTTATCCCTGGCTACTTTTAATAAAAACCAGAGACCAACTCCAAACAGTATAAAAAATAAAGTAAAACCAGTAAAGAAAGGAAGGCCAAACCCATTTACAAAAATTCGATCAAACCAAGCAGATGTTCTTGGAATAGCATACACCATTCCAAAAAGTACCGCCCCGGTCAATACGCAACTGAACAGGAATGCAATAATTGATTTACGAACAGTTGGCGTATATTTTTTATAGAAATAGATCATTACAATAGCCGGTAAAGTCAAAAGATTCAACAAGTGAACGGTAATTGAAAGACCAAGCATAAAGAATATAAAAACGATCCAACGATCGGCCCTGTTTCTTTCAACAACATCTTTTGCCAATTCATAAGCATGCTCCCATTTCAGCATGGCCCATATAATTAGTGCGGTAAAGAATGATGACAACGCATAAACCTCACCTTCTACAGCGCTGAACCAAAATGTGTCGCTGAAAGTATAAGCCAAAGCACCAACAACCCCCGATGCCATAACTGTAAATGTTTGCTGTGTTGTCAGGTTCTCACCATGGTTTACGAACATCTTACGTGCAAAGTGAGTGATGGTCCAGAAAAGAAATAAAACACAGAATCCACTGGCTACTGCACTCATAAGATTGACCGAACTGGCAGCGTTTGCTGCATTACCTCCACTGAACACAATAATAAACAACCTGCCAAGCATGGTAAAAAGAGGAGAACCCGGCGGGTGAGGGATGCCAATTTCATTTGCACAGGCGATAAACTCGCCACAGTCCCAAAAACTTGCAGTGGCTTCACGGGTAAGTGTGTAAGTAGCAGTAGCAATCAGCAATATTACCCATCCGGTAATATTGTTTACTTTCCTGAAATTCATAAAGATTTGATTTTATTCCTTTTTTTCCCGAAGCTCTCGGTATGGAATGGGGGCAAAAATAGGGTTTCAACAGAAGATTTCGCCTTTCCGGCTGGCAAAACAATATTTAAAATATTTGAAAGGTTTGATGTGAGATTGAGATGTCATAAAAGAATAGAGGCTATCTCTTTCCATGAATCAACTCTTTTATGCCGGCCGTCGTTTTTTAATTGATTATGTGGTTGGGTAAAGAGAAGTGTGGTTCCTTTAAAAAGATCAAGGTTTTTAAAATGATCATCGATCATTATATCCGCATCAACGATCTTTTTGCTGCCGCAAAAAACGATCTGCTGCCAATTCAAGAAACTGAAATATTCATTCAGCCATTCTAATTTTTCCGGAAGGCTCTGAGGAAATTCCATGGCTGCCGAAACGATGAACAATTCATAGTTTTTATTAAGCTCGGTCAATACTTCTACACTGTCTTTTACTACAGGTGCTGTTCTAAAAAACCCCTTGGCATGTACATATTCATTTATATAAGGGAAAGCTTTTCTTTCTTCAACACCAATTACATCTTCTATCGGTCTTCTTTTGCCAAAATCTTTTTCATCATAACGGAAAAATTGTTCATACACATCGGCGAGCACACCATCCATATCAACAGCTAATCTTTCCATCGTCTATTCAAAATTTATTCTTACCGTTTGATAAAAAAGTTGGTTTTGTAAGATCTGTCTTGACTGTGAATTTTTTTCGGAGAACCCTTTTAGCCCAAGCAGGCCTGCCGCATTTCCTTTGTTGATGGCGATCTCAAGATAGCCGGCACTGTTAAACAAAGCCAGTTTTTCACCCTCTTGCACATCAGCATAAGTTTGGCTGATATGATCGATCACTTCATCCCTTTTAAAATTTATTTTAAAGCCACGGCCTTTACGCAGTTCCTCAAATTCATAACGGGTGATATTGACGATCACGTTTTCAAAATTGTCAATAAAAATTATCTGGCCATCGATCCAATCATCGCCAACGGCTGGTCTTAACGGATTTTTTTCTATATAGGCTATATCAGGCTGTCCGATATTCTTGATCGACTCACCGTTGATGAGCTGGTTAATTGTGTTTCCAAAAATGTCTGCACACTGAAGCGTATTTTTCATTTTTCCATCCGGCCATGGAATACCAATAACGATCTCGGGTTTTTCTTCAAGTATCATAGTGAGCAGGCCATTATTAGCACAAAAAAGATATTGGTTGTTATGAAATGCAAGTAATAAGTGATCCTGGTTTTTATCAAACAGGTTCACCATGATTATATGATAAGTAAAATCAGGAAAATTCTTAATAGCATTTTTGCAAACGTATGATGCCTGGGGATAATTAAAAGGAGCGATGTTATGTGAAATATCAATCAACCGAAAGTCCGGGTTAATTGATAACAGTCTCGCCTTTATGGCCCCTGTAAGGTAGTCGTGGTTACCGATATCAGAGGTCAGGGTTAGTAGTGGCATTTAACGATTGCAGATTTAAGATTGCAGATTTCGGATTTTTTAACTTAAAACAAAAATAATTTCAGATTCTTCTTCAATCTAAAATCTCAACCTGCCTGCCGGCAGGCAGGTCCGAAATCTAAAATCATTTCTCCAGTTTACCTTCTTTATAAAAAAACTTTCTTACCATCTTATCGGCAAGTCCGGGAAAAAATTTATTCAGGAACACAGTTCGTTTTCCCTGGAAAGTCATCACCACCGTTCTTTTCTTTTTTTCAATTGCCGTTAATATTCTTCTGGCACACTCTTCTGCGGTCATCATTTTGCCTTCATCCATTGGGCTTTCACCTTGTGCTTCTCCTTCTTTATTCAAAGCAGCATTCCTGATATTTGAAGTTGTAAAACCGGGGCAAACCCACATTACATTAACTCCGGATTCAAGCAATTCAGTTCTGATAGCTTCCATCCAACCTTGCAATGCGTGTTTTGATGCGGAATAACCGCTTCTGCCCGGCAGCCCTCGATAGCCGGCAATGGAAGAAACTCCTACAATAGTTCCTTTTCTTTCAATTAAAAATGGTAAAGCATGTTTGGTACAGTAAACAGCACCAAAAAAATTAATCTCCATTACTTTTTTGATCACATCTACAGAAGCATCTTTCAATTCGGCACGCATTGATATGCCTGCATTATTGATAAGTACATCAATTCCGCCATATATCTTGTGTGTAAGTTCGATCAGTCTGCGGCAATCATTTTCACTGCTGACATCGGCTACCATTGTTTGAAGTTCGGCCGAGGGAAATTCAGTTTGTAATTGGTAGAGCTTATCATGATTTCTGCCACAAGTGGAGACTTTTGCACCCTCCTTGATCAATTCTTCGACAAGCGCCTTTCCAATTCCGTCAGTGCCGCCAGTGACAATTACAACTTTATCTTTAAAATATGGGGACATTTTACTGCTTGTGGTTACAAACGTACTTTAAAATGCGGGTAATAAAAAAGCCTCCGTTGAGGAGGCTTAAGTGGTGATCCCGCTGGGACTCGAACCCAGGGCCCCAACATTAAAAGTGTTGTGCTCTACCAGCTGAGCTACGAGATCGACCTGGTTCCAATTAATAAGAAGACCTTATTTTTTGGGAGTGCAAAAATACAGTTCCAACGCCTTTGAGCCAAAAGTTTTTGGAATTCAATTGAAAAAAATTATTGGCACTTGATGTTGATAACTTGACCCTTGATTCTTTAAAATGCTCGAAAAATGACCCTTTGTCTGAAATCCCCGATAATTAATGTTAGAAGTCCAGCTTTATT
Source organism: uncultured Bacteroidota bacterium (assembly GCA_963746915.1). Classification (GTDB taxonomy): domain Bacteria; phylum Bacteroidota; class Bacteroidia; order Chitinophagales; family Chitinophagaceae; genus VBAS01. Next base: position 80,323 of record CAVVDD010000004.1, read on the forward strand.
TGTTGTAAAGTGAAACCATAAGGGTTTTCATCATTTCATAATACTGATCAGTTTTTCCGTGTTCAGTCTCGCAGTTAACGTAACGAATATTTTTTCTGCCGCAGTAAACACTTAATGAACCGTCTTCTGTACAGTTTTTATTATCCTGGAGTATTGTATTGAAACCTTTGTCAGCAAGTTTTTCGTATAAATTATTATCGGTAGTTAGAAAAAAATCATCCGTATCCTGCTCAGTATTTATATAAACTTTTTTACTGTCAAAAGATCTTTTATTTCCAGCTGAATATTCCGTAACAGAAAAAAGATCAGGCGTATTGTTATGAAGGGCAATTATGCATGTAGTTTCTTCAGGTATAAGCTGGACGATCCGTTGACCAAGTTTTTCAACTTCATCAACTGCTTTGCCAGAAGTTCTTCCAAGTTGTTCAAGTGATTTTTTTATTCCTTCTTCAGAAAAGATCCTGTTAGGATCGACTTTAAAAAAATACCTGTCCAGCTTGAAACGAATATTTCTTTGTGCATTATTTTCTACTTCAATCAACAAACCTCCATATTCTTCTAAAACTCTTTTGGCCGCATCTACAGAAGTTATTTCGTCATCATGAAGATTGATAAAAACGACATCGGTTCTTTCACCGTATTGTGTAATTTTTATTGGAACAATATTCCCGGCAAGGTTGTAAAAAATTGTTTTTTCTGTAATTGTGATTGCGGGATCTGTTGGCTTGAGTAAATTCAATACTTTGCTGTGCATGTAAACGAATGCAGCAAAAAATGAATAAGGCGGTATAGAAAAGACGAGGCATGGTGGAATGAACCTTAAAGATAGTTAAACCCCAGAAAGAATGAAACTTTATACTAGTTCATCTTTCATTCGCTGCATCACATCCTTGTCAATCATTTTTTGGGCAAGAACGATCATATTCTTGAATGATTTGGCCTGCGAAATGCCATGACCGATGATAACAGGTTTATTTACACCCAGTACTGGTGTACCGCCGTAGTTTTCAAAGTTGAACCTGTCAAAATATTCGTGTTGGATCTTTTTGCTCTGTGTAATGTCGTAAAGTGATTCAGCAAGTTTCAAAATGATATTCCCGGTAAAGCCTTCACATACCATTACATCGGCTTTATCCATAAAAACATCACGGCCTTCCACATTACCGATAAAGTTGATATGCTTATTTTCTTTGAGCAGGGGATAGGTGGCCTGGCAAAGAATATTTCCTTTACCTTCTTCTTCACCAACATTCATTAAACCCACTTTGGGGTTTTCAATGCCAAGTATTGTTTGGGCAAACACGGAACCCATGATCGCAAATTGATTTAACTGTTCGGGTTTGCAGTCTGCATTTAGACCAACATCAAGCAATAATCCTGTTCCGCCATTTTCTTTTGGAATAATAGTTGAGATAGTTGGACGCAAAACTCCTTCCAACGCTTTAATGCTGAATAATGCACCAACAAGCATTGCCCCGGTATTTCCTGCGCTGATAAAGGCATCAATATTTCCTGTGGCCAAAAGATGAAATCCAATGGCTATCGAGGATCTTTGTTTTTCTTTTAATGCTTTGGTTGGATGTTCATGCATGTCGATCACCTGTTCTGCATGAACAATTTTTATTTTATCCCCGGGAATTTTATATTCTGAAAGTAAAGGCTCGAGCTTGGATTCATCACCAATAAGAACCACAGTTGCAGATGAATTTTCTTGCTGAAAGTATTCCAATACACCCTTCACCGCTTCAAGCGGAGCAAAGTCACCACCCATCATGTCAATTCCTATCGTCATAATGTTGCAATGTAAAGAAATAACAAATTCTAAATTTCAAATTCAATCGGTAGTTGGATCCTTAACAAGAATAAAATGCAAAATTCCAAACCCCAATGAGAATTATCCCGATCAGAATTTGGAATTTGCTGCTTAGGCAGAATTATTTTTTTATAGGGGTCTTCTCACTAACTACTTTACCCTTGTAGTACAGTTTACCTTCACTTACATGTGCACGATGTCTTACATGTGTTTCACCTGTAGTACCATCAACACTTAACGTGGTTTCTGTTGCTTTATAGTGCGTCCTTCTTTTGGCACTTCTTTGCTGACTATGTCTGCGTTTGGGATTTGGCATAACTTAATTATTAATCTAAATATTTATTGTGAATAATTAATAATTATTAATTAATAATTATTAATTCAGTTACTTCAAGGTTTTTAAATTTTTCTAATCCTTTCCAGATCGGGTTTTCTTTTTCTTCTTTTTCTTCGGGTTCCAGTTTCTTCAGTACATCCATGGCGGACGGATTACAATAAGGTCCATCCATCTTTTCATAGCTGCACGATTTATGCATCGGGATGCTGAGATTGATGAATTCATAGATCCAGTTAGCAACATCAACATGACTTTCGCCGCGGCTGATATAATATACATCGGGATCTTCTTCCTGTTCATTTGCCACATCGGGTTCTTCCACCATTTTAACCGTAATATTGAATTCATCCCACAACTGAAGCGGAAGAAAATTATTACAGCGGTCGCAAATCACTTCAAGGCTTCCACCGATCTCAAACTTCAGCAACATAAAGCTGCTTTTCTTATCAAGATGAAGTTTTACATCAGCTTTACAGTTACGAAAATCCTGTTGCTGGAACGGCTCAAAGAACTTATCAACGATCTCATAAGAGTACTCATGAACTCCGGGTTTCAGCCCCACAAATGCTATCTCAAATTCCCGGCGATGGCCCATGTCACTAATTTTTTTTCCTGATAATTCCGGCTGTCAGGATGGGGCGCAAAGGTAAAGGATAAATCGTTAAGATTTGATGTGATTTTGAATTATTTTTAGCCCGGATATCACCGGCAAACCGGAATTCTAATATTGTTAAAATTAACTGATTGCAGCATTTTCTCACCCGGCTTTTTGGAAGAATGATGAAGGCGTGGAGTTGGATCCTCCTCATCACAACAGTCATTCTTATTAAAATTGCTTCAACTCAACCTCTATGGGTTGAAGAAAACTATTCCAATGGCCTTTATCCTTATATCTCAAAATTTCAACGAAGCATTTTCGGTTGGATACCTTTTAGTGTTGGCGATCTCTTCTATGCCTTCCTGGTTTTAGTTATAATTTTTAAAACAGTTCAGTTCATAAAATACATTTTTAAGAAGAAGATCAACCGCCAGTATTTATTAAATGGATTAAAGCAAGTGATCTTCTTTTTTCTGTTTGTTTACCTATTTTTTTACGGTCTTTGGGGCTTGAATTACAATCGAAAAGGGATCTCATACCAACTTAATCTTGAGATGAAAAAATATTCCTTACAGGAGATCGATACCCTTACTGACCTGCTCCAGCAACGATTGAATTTTTATGCAGATACGATTGATCTAAAACAAAGGGATAGCTTCAATAAAAAGAAGATCCTGTTTGAAAAAACAACCGAGGCATTTCTTTATTCAGATAAACTCTATCCATTTCTTAGATACGATCCGCAATCACTTAAGCCGTCACTTTTTAGTTACCTCGGAAATTATTTTGGATTCCAGGGTTACTACAACCCATTTTCGGGAGAGGGTCAGGTGAATACAACCATTCCCCGTTTTCTTGAACCATTTGTCAGTGCACATGAAGCAGCTCATCAGCTTGGTTATGCAAAAGAGAATGAAGCGAATTTCGTGGCCTTCATTGCCTGCAAGTCTTATCCTAATCCTACGTTTCGGTATTCTATGTATTTTGACATGTACCTGTATGCCGTTAGTGAATTAGGAAGAAGAGATTCCTTGCTTGCCAGGTCCTATTTCGAAAAACTGAATCCCCAGGCTAAAAAAGATATTGAGGATTATAAAGATTTTTTAAAACGATACCGAAACCCGGTAGAGCCGGTTATAAGTTGGATCTATGATGGGTATTTGCAAGCCAATGATCAACCGGAAGGTAAAAGAGCCTATAACCAGGTGGTTGCTTTTTTAATTGCTTATTATAAGAAGTTTGGCAAAGAAGCTTTGTAAAGCAGGAAGTAAATTGGTATAAAAAGTATATAAAGTCTTCCTTGTGAGCTTATTTACTTTTATACTTTATATACTGCTTATCTAAAACTTGTTTTTCCACATCATACTTTCAACTGGTTTATCAGGCTGGCCGCTGTATTTGGCATTTTTCTTTTGATTGTATTTTACTTCTATCTCGCCTTCCACCGGAAAATAAATGAGCTGGCCGATCGGCATGCCTTTATAAACTTTCACGGGTTGCTTAACAGAAATTTCCAATGTCCAGTGTCCGCAAAAACCAACATCGCCTTTACCGGCGGTTGCATGTATATCAATTCCCAATCGACCTGTTGATGATTTGCCTTCCAAAAAAGGAACATGGGCATGTGTTTCGGTGTACTCCTCCGTAACTCCCAAATAAAAAATATGCGGATATAGAACAAAACCTTCTTCAGGAATTTCAAAATAGTCTATCTGGTTATGTTTTTTAGCATCAAGAATATGTTCGTTATAAGTAGCCAGCCATTTTCCCAAATGCACATCATAACTGTTACTGCCAAGACATTCCCTGTCGTACGGAGTAACTTTAATTGTCCCTTTTTCTATTTCTTCAAGAATCCTTTTATCAGATAGAATCATGTTTTTATTTTTATTTACCAGACTTAGTTGCTTCTATTAAACTTCCGTTGCGTCGTCCCGATAGCTATCGGGATACTGCATATCTTTACGCAGCAATAATTGCAACGTTTTTTTTGCAATGATAAATCTAAAATCTGCAATCTTAAATCTTAAATCCTAACTGTGCCGATTTTTTTTCAACAACAAATCAACGACCACACCCGTTTGGGCATCTGGAAAATAGAGGAAACCGAAGAATTCTTTAAGGCCAATGTTCCGCAACACCGGGATGTTACACATCCGCACAAAAGATTGCAGCATCTTGCCGGACGTTTTTTGTTACAATATCTTTTTCCCGACTTTCCTTATGAGCTCATAAAGATCGCCGACACACGAAAACCATTTCTGCCGGATGAACAATACCATTTTTCCATTTCACATTGTGGTGATTTTGCCGCAGCAATCGTGAGCAAAGACAGCAGGGTAGGTATTGACATTGAGATTCCCACAGAAAAAATATCAAGGATCATGTATAAATTTCTCAGTGCAAAAGAACATGAGCTGTTCCATCTCATTCAGCCCGATAAAGACCGCATCCCTTTTTCAACCTTGCTTTGGTCGGCCAAAGAATCAGTATTCAAATGGTATGGAAATGGTGGAGTAGATTTCAGAAAAGAGATCCAATTGAAAAAGCAACATGAAGGAAATGAAACAATAGAATCTCTTTTCTCAAAAAATAATACCGAGCTTATTATTCGTTACCGGCATTTTGAACATTTGGTATTGGCCTGGGTGATGAGTTAAATATTTAGGATTCTATTGTTTATTCTTTAACCCTTTCAGGGGTTAGGCTTCAAAATTCAGATTTCTTCAATTCGTTTTTAGATCCCTTCGGGATTTTTAAGAAATGAATTTAATCTTTTGAAAGTCTTCATCTCCTTCTTCCAATAAATTCAAATCAACAGAATTCATTCCTGCAATCCCTTCAATAGAACCCCGAACATGAGCCGCATTCAATAAAACTTTTTCCAATTGCTTTTCTCTTTGCTTCCAAAGTTTTTCCATTGCATCCCTTTCTCTTTGTATTGACATTTTCATGCTCATAAATCCTTCACGAATTGCTTTCCATTGTTCCGCAAATTCAGAACTCGTTAAATAATCATACAGCAAATGCATTTTATCACCTTTATTCTCCTGGTTTTTTGCGGCATTAAATAACTCTTATCAACTCCGTCTCTTAAAACTGACGCTAATGCTTTTACCTCTGAGAAAGTGCAGATCCAAACGCCATCTTTTATTCCAAAGCTATCCATTTCCTTGGGCATTGACTTAGTAACAATCACTGCTATCTCAGCTCCGATTCACTTCGCATATCTGTTTTTAGTTTTTCTATCCAATCATTGCCAAAGCTTGTTGTCCGTTTGCTTTCATAAATTATTTTGCCGCACTCCTGGCCAAAATTATTTCTCACGTTTGTATGCAATCAGCGCCACGAACACCTTTGCCAACTTCTGCAACAACATCGAATGGAAAATTGATCGCAACATTTCTTCAAGAGCTAATTCTTGTACTTCACCTTGCAATTGCATACTTCCTTGCTCGGCTTTGCGTCTCATTTCATCTGCCAATTTTTTCTGATCATCCAATTGTTTTTCCATTTCTTTTAATCGTAATTGGAATTCAAGTTTCTTTTGCCGTGATCTGTTGTTCTTCTAACTTTCTTATTTCAGTAGAAAGTTTTTTCCTCGTTCTTCTTGTAATCTTTTTTGAGGCACTGATAGTTCTCAATTCCGCTTCTTTATTTTTTAATTCCTGTTCCTTTTTTAAAAATTCAACCTGCTGCTGTCTTGCTTCTTTTAATTTTTCCTCATTGTCTTTATTCGTTTGGTCAAGTAATCGCAACCTGTTCTCATAATCAGAAGCAATATTTCTCCGGATAGCTTGTTCTGTTTCCTGCTGTATCTTTTTTCTTTCTTCAGCAGCTGTGTATTAAATGCATCTTCTTTTCCTTTTGCCACTTTTTCATCTCGTCCCTTAATTCTTTTTTTACATCTTCCCGCAGAGCTTTCGTTCAGCTCAAATTCATGACTGCAATTCGGGCATTTTATGGTTGTTGACATTTAAGTTTCTAATTTGCTACAAATTAATGAAGGTTTTACGGAAAAAATGAAAAGGCTTTTATATGTCACAGATCGTTACTATTACATTTAATCCCTGCATCGATAAAAGTGCAACGGTTCCTCAATTGATCCCTGAAAAAAAATTAAGTTGCTCCGAACCGCTTTTTGAACCCGGCGGCGGAGGTATTAATGTTGCAAGAGCTATCAAAAAATTAGGAGGGGAAGCGACCGCTATATTTCCGGCAGGAGGGTACACTGGTAAATTTTTTAGTGAGTTGCTGGCCCGGGAACAAATTCCATCCATTATTATTGAAACAGAAAATCCTCTTCGTGAAAATGTAATTGTGTTGGAAGAAAGTTCAAACAATCAATTCCGGTTTGGATTTCCGGGTGCAAAATTATCACAGCATGAATGGGAACGATGCATTGATGCTATTGATAAAATTGCTGATGCAGAATATTTGATTGCAAGCGGAAGTTTGCCTGGGGGAGTACCGGATGATATTTTTGCAAAGCTTGCCGCTGTTTCAAAGAAGAAAGATCTTAAGCTGGTCGTTGATACTTCAAAAGCTGCTTTGAAACATGCGGCAAATGAAGGAGTCTATATGCTAAAGCCTAATTTAACCGAGCTAAGTTCATTGCTTGAAAAAAAAGAGTTAACCATGGATGAAGTTGCAGCAGCAGGTAAAGAGATCATTGCCAAGAAATATTGCGAAGTGCTATTGGTTTCCCTGGGAGAGAAAGGTGCCATGTTATTTACAAAAGATAAAAAGCTGAAAGCTTCTTCGCCAAAGGTTAAAAGAAAAAGCACTGTTGGCGCCGGTGACAGTATGGTAGCTGGTTTTGTTTTCAGCTTATCGCAAGGAAAAACTTTTGAAGATGCTTTGAGATATGGCGTAGCTTGTGGTACTGCTGCTACAATGAATTCCGGAACAGAATTATGTAACAAAAAGGATGCTGATGCTCTCTTTCAAAAAATTATTATTGAGAAGTAAAATTGAAGAAAGTTAGATCCTGGAAACTGCTGTTTGTGATTTTGCCCTTTCCAGGGAATAGTTGGCTAAAGGAAACATTTTTATGCATGGTTTGTTTAATAGTTAAGGTCTATTTTCCGTAACTTCCTAAACCTTTTTGCGGCGCATGGCAAATTTTCCAGAATTATCAGATCAAAAGTCTACATCCCTTGATTTTCTCTCCGGCGGCAGAGAAATGAGGGAACTCATTCGCAATTTTGACGGGAGCCAATCTTCACCTGGTGATCTTAAACATTGGCACAGTTTGTTTGAGCAAGCACCGACTGCTATTGTAATTTTAAAAGGACCCGAAGCTGTCTTTGAGTTGGCAAATAGCAGAGCCCTGGAAATAATGGGCAAAAACAGGGACGCAATTATCGGTCACAAAATAGCCGACGCATTACCAGAATTAAAAGAGCAAGGGTATCTGGACCTGATAAGCAGGGTCTATAATTCAGGCGAAGGTTATGTGTCGGAAGAATCACCAATTAGTTTTAGTAGTAATGGAAAAAGGATCGACACTTTTGTAAAATATGTTTTTCAACCGTTGAAAAATGAAGAAGGAGTGATAACCGGTGTTATGATCTTAGGCGATGATGTTGGACAACAAGTTCTGGCACGAAGAAAAATTGAAGCCAACGAAAGGGAGTTACGGGAAAGTGAAGAAATAAGTCGTTTGTTCATTGAATATGCGCCGGCAGCGATGGCGATGTTTGATACGGAAATGAGATATGTGTCTGTGAGTAAACAATGGATGAAGGAATATGATCTTAAAGGAAATATTATCGGTAAGAAACATTATGAGTTGTTCCCAAATATCCTTGAAAGATGGAAAGAGGTTCATAGCAGGGGAATGAAAGGTGCTGTCGAAAAATCAGATCATGATTATTATGAAAAAGATGATGGTACTTCTGTATGGCTTAAATGGAATATGCACCCCTGGTATACCGCAACAAATGAAATAGGGGGGATCGTAATTTTTACTGAAAATATTACTGAACGTAAAAAAGCAGAACTGGCCATAAAAGAAAGTGAAGAGCGATTCCGTACAATGGCAAACGAAGCTCCGTTGTTCGTTTGGGTAACAAATGAAAATTTACAAACAACTTATTTGAACAGGTCCGGGCTTGATTATTTTGATCTTGATGAAACAGTTAAAATGAATGAGCTATCATGGAAGAAATTTATTCATCCGGGTGATATAGAAAATGTATTAAACGTAATGGGTGATGCAGTGAAAAAACGTCAGTCCTATACATTAGAAATGCGATTAAAGAACGGACGTACTGGCGAATATCATTGGTTTCTTGACAAAGGGACTCCGCGTTATGTTGATGAAAGATTTATCGGATTTATTGGAACAAGCCTCGATATAAATGATCGTAAAGAAGCTGAAAGAGAGCTTGAAAATAAAGTAAAGCAGCGTACAAGAGAATTAAATCAACAAAATGTACTGTTGAACCAACAAAACGAACTTGTTAAGAAAATTCTTGATTCATCGGTTGATCTTATTGCTGTCTATGATACTGATACAAGGGTAATTTCAATTAACCAGTCCTCTTTAGATCACTTAGGGGTAAAAGGGCAGGAAGATATACTTGGAAAAAAAATAACAGAAGTGATCCCGCAAATGATAGACTCCAAAGGATATGAGGATCTGCTAAGAGCTATCAATGGAGAAAACATACATAACAATATCTATCATTCATCAATTACCGACAGGTATTATGAAAATTTTTTAATACCTCTTAAAGACGAAAAAGATAAAACGTATGCAGTTCTTGCGATCGGGCATGACAATACAGATCTGATCACATCTTCTCAAAAACTTAAAGAAGCGCAACAGATCGCACAAATAGGACATTGGAACTGGGAGGTACCTACTAATAAACTAACGTGGAGCGATAATTTGTTTAGCATTTATGGATTAAGTGATCCGGAGGAAATGAATTACGAAAAATTTATTTCTCATATACATCCCGAAGACAAAGAGCTGGTTCAAAATGAGGTTGGAAATGCATTTCAAACAAAGAAATTCAATGAGTTTTTTCATCGGATCGTTACACCTTCGGGAGAAATAAAAACAATTCATGCACGGGGTGAAGTAGTGGTTGATAATGATGGGAAAGTCATCGGGATGATGGGCACAGGACAGGATGTTACAAAGCAAAAACTCCTGGAACAACAATTAATTGAAACAAGCAAAAAATTTGAAGAACGTAACCGGTTCATTGAAAAACTGATCAGTTCATCTCTTGACCTGATCATGGTTGTTGATAAAGATCTACGTTTTATAACCATCAATAAAAAAGCGGAGACAGTTCTTGGAAAAGTATTTAAAGGGCCGATTATTGGTGAAAAGATCACCGATATTAATTCATCTGAAATTGGGATACAGTCTTACCAGGACATTTTAGACGCATTCAAAGGAAATATTATTATTCGGGATAAGGTGAAAGCAACCAGTGGTGACCAATATTATGAACATAATTATGTCCCGCTTTATAGCGAAGAAAGTGAAGTATATGCGGTAATGATGATCAGTCATGATATTACCGAAAACATCCGGCAAATGGAAGAGTTGAGAAAACTTTCCGAATCGGATGTTCAAAAAAATAATTTCATCGCAATGGCCAGTCATGAGTTAAAGACACCTATCACCTCTATTAAGGGATATGTGCAATTGCTTTTAAATGCTTTTGATAAGGATAAAGAAAAACAATTGCCGCCATTGCTTGTGCGATCTTCATTGATCAGCGTGGATAAGCAAATAACAAGATTAACGAGGCTGATCTCGGAGCTGCTCGATCTTTCAAAAATTGAAACAGGAACGCTGGAATTGAAAAAAGAAAAATTCAGCCTGAACGAATTGGCAATAGAAACAATTGAAGATATCCTTTATACAAACACTAAGCACCAGATAAGCTTGAACCACGATTTTCAAGCGAATGTTTTTGCAGATAAAGACAGGATAGGACAGGTGATGATCAATTTTTTGACAAATGCCATTAAATATTCGCCTAACAATAATAAGATCGATGTGTCTATACAGAAAACAACAAATGGACAGGTTGCTTTTATTGTAAAAGATCATGGCATAGGTATTGACAAAAAAGAACAGGAAAAAATATTTGAACGTTTTTACAGGGCAAAAGGAAAAGAAGAACAAACCTATCCCGGTTTTGGTATTGGTCTTTTTATTGCAAATGAATTTGTACAGAAACATGGTGGGCAAGTATCGGTAGAAAGTGAAAAAGGAAATGGTTCTGTATTTACATTTACCTTACCAATCTTTAAAAAATAAATGAAAGAAAAAGCATTGATATTGGTATTGGATGATGATCCGGATATCTGCACCATGATAAAAATGGTGCTTGATTATTATGGTCATTCAACAATAGAAGCTGACAATGAAGAAATGGCAAAGAATTTTATTTCCACAAACCATGTTGACCTTATCATAATGGACATGCTATTATCAGGAGTTGATGGAACAGATATATGCAGGAGGTTAAAGAAAGACCTGAAAACATCTTCCATTCCGATCTTAATGTTTTCTGCGCATCCTACTGCAAAAGAAACTTGCCTGGCTGCCGGGGCAGATGATTTTATTCCAAAACCTTTTGAGATGAGTGATATGATAGGTAAAGTGGATTTTTTTCTCGAACAAAATAAGATCAGGCAAGCCTGAATAACATTACTTAACTCAAATATAGCCTTCGGGTTTTGCTTCTTCTTTACTCCAATAATACCTTGTTGTTATTAACTGTCCCAGAATGTCAAATACTGTTTTTAGTATAAGAAAAGTAAGAGCAGGGGTCCATCCTAAAAATTTAGGAAGTAAAATAGTCAGATGCATTGGCACGATACGCAGGTACGGAGTAAAAAACATTCTGCCTATATTTCCAGGCTGATGAGCATATTTAATTTTGTTTTGTGTGAAATGAATGATCTGCTGCAGCAATACGCCGCCAAGTGCCAGTTTCAGGTAAGAAAAGTTTGTATCAGAAAGCTTGAAATCAACAAACAAAAAAACCATGTAGACCAGGTGAAAGATGCCATAATGAAAAAGAAAGAATATGGGAAGACAACCTTTGGCCTCTTTGGCAGTGGCAGGTTTACCGTTAAAAGTCATATTACTTACATCCACATTCTTAAGTGTGATCATGTCAAAGAAATTAAAGACACCGATCAGCACACTTTGACACCAGTACAACCAGATGATAGAAGTGTATTGGCGGGGATCATCATTAAATTCATAAATGAAAAAAAGATTCAGTACAATGAGCGACCACATAGCAGGGTCACGAACTATCTTTTGGAATGGTGACATGAAGATGAAAATAAAAAAGGTTGAGCATAACTCAACCTTTTATCGTTCATTTTATTTATCTGTGCCCGGGACTGGATTCGAACCAGCACATCCTTTCGGATGCTGCCACCTGAAGACAGTGCGTCTACCAATTTCGCCACCCGGGCTAAAGATTTTATAAAAAAGTCAGTAAAAAAATTATAAGAACTTCTTTGTGCCCGGGATCCCGATTGAATCGGGACACAACCTTTCAGATGCTGCCACCTGAAGACAGTGCGTCTACCAATCCTGCCTGCCGGCAGGCAGGTTCGCCACCCGGGCATGTTGTTTGAAGTTTGAAATTCAACGTTCGATGTTTCGATTCAAACTTTGGGTCACAAATATAATGAATCATTTAACCTCAAACCACAAACTACAAACCTCAAACTATTTATACACTCACATTAAAATCTCTCAACGCATCATTCAAACTTGTTTTCAGATCGGTGCTTGGTTTGCGCTGACCAATGATCAAAGCACAACCAACACCAAATTCACCGGCAGGAAATTTTTTTGTATAGCTGCCGGGTATCACCACACTTCTTGCCGGTACACGTCCTTTCATTTCTATTGGCTCTGCTGCCGCTCACATCAATGATCTTGGTTGATTGTGTTAATACCACATTGGCTCCAAGCACTGCTTCTTTTTCTACGATCACACCTTCCACAACAATACAACGACTGCCAATAAAACAACCATCTTCAATGATCACCGGTGAAGCCTGCAAAGGTTCCAGCACACCGCCAATACCAACGCCACCACTTAGATGAACGCCTTTGCCGATTTGTGCACAGCTTCCAACTGTTGCCCAGGTATCCACCATTGTTCCTTCATCAACATAAGCGCCGATGTTTACATAAGAAGGCATCAACACCACATTTTTTGCCAAGTATGCACCATATCTTGCAACGGCATGCGGCACGGCACGAACACCCAATTCTTTGTAATTTTTTTTCAGTAGCATCTTATCATAAAATTCAAAAGGCGCAATATCCCATGTCTGCATTTGTTGAATACCGAAATACAACAGTATCGCCTGCTTCACCCATTCATTTACCTGCCAGTTCCCGTTGGAACCGAAGGGTCGGCGGATAAGCCACACGCAATCTTCCTTTATCCACTTCTTCAATAACTGCTCTTACCGCATCGCTGTATTTTGAATCTTTCAAAAGTTCACGATTGCTCCACGCTTCAAGAATTAATTCTTTCATTGAATAATTTTTAAGACTGCGAAAATAAAAGTATTTATGATACCAGCTTCAGTATTTCATAGCATCGCCTGTTGCGTCGCACAGCCTGCACTGAGCAAAGCGAAGTGTTCATCTTTCTAATCACTATTGAACAATAGCGTCGCAGTTTATCCAGAGCGAAGCGAAGGATCGCAATCCATTCATCGTTCGGTAATTCTCCTCATCTTTTAAATAACTTTTTTGTTACTTGTAAGGCAGCCAAACAGAAGAAATGATATAATCTAAGTCTCCCCTTTAGGGGGACAGGGGGTTTAGTGCAATTATGTCTTTCACCTCCAGTATCTTCTTTTCATATCCTTTTATTGTAGCATTGATCATCGCATCTCCAATTTGCTTTAATGTAACAACGCTTTGCGGAGAAATTGTATTAATGATCGGAAGCATCCAGCCCATCCATTTATAAAGCGAAAGAATATTTTTTAATCCTTTGGTTGGTTTTATTACACCCGGTCTGAAATTATAAACCTGTCTGAAAGGAAGTTTCATCAGATCAGCTTCAGTTTTGCCTTTTACTTTTTGCCACATTAGTTTTCCTGTTTCATTAGTGCCGCGGCCAGAAACATAACAGAAAGTCATTTCCGGATTTAATTTGCTTAATGTAGTGGCAAAATGCATCGTCAGATCGTAAGTCACTTTGGTAAACTCCGGTTCTTTTACTCCAACCGAACTCATGCCCAGGCAAAAGAAACATGCATTATAATCTTCCAGTTGATCTTCGATAGATGAAAGATTATAAAGATCTGCATGAACGATCTCTTTTAATTTAGGATGAGTATAGCCGCAACTTCTTCTTCCTATAACCAATACTTCTTCCACATCACTATGTTGTAAACATTCATACAATACACCTTCGCCTACCATGCCTGATGCTCCGGTTATGATTGCTTTTATTTTCATTGAAAAATTAATGTTTTGAACCTTGTATAGCGAAATAAAGATGAGGACTTATTCGTCGTCCCGCATATTGCCAAACAGAATGTTTGGCGGTTCGATTTTCCTTGTACTATGCGAATGATTTTTTATCGGGAGTTTCCGCTTCGGCCTATTTCTTGAAGTGGTCGTTTTCTTTTTAGAGTTTTTCAGTTTGTATTGCCTGATATACTCGCTGATAGCCGCTGTTACTTTTGCTGCAATGGATCACTTTTAATAATGAAGTCAACTCCTTTGGTCCCTTAAGGTGTCCCATTTTATGAATTTTCAAAATCATTTTTCAACTGAATTTTTCCGATGATACAGTTGGAATTATCATTCTGTGTCCTCCAGAATGATAAGCTCCTAGTGTTTTCTCATAATGTTCAATTAGCCTGGTCTTGGCAGTAAAGGAAACGAACCCTTCAAAGCCATATTGAAAAGATAATTTACAAGCATACGCTACAAGATTTCCGTGCAACTCCTTCATATAATTTATTTTTCCCAATGTTAAAAGGAGCACTTTTCAACGAAGTCCATCAAAATGTGGTCAGGTCGAGTTGTATAAGCTAAGTAATCCTAGAATAATGCCCGGATTATTTATGATGGTCAGCTTGTAAACTTCTTTTGTATTGTCAGCCAAGCTCCATGATTTCCAATGAATACTGCCATCCTGGTCTTTTTTGTGCACCTGTTTTACATCTGCAACTGTGAATAAAATGCCCAAACGTTCAGTCGGAAGGAACGGTCCGCTGAAATTGTGTTCTGGATTGAGTTTGTAAGCCTGTCAAGAACGAAATCCCAGTGCATAATTGTTTCTTCCTTTAATCGACTCACTGCAATTTACAAAAAATAGGCGGTTTTAAGGCATGTATTCAATGTCTAACATTTCATCGTCACATCACGTACTGCAACGACAAATTTTTCGCAAACGGCCAATGTCGAGTTGATGAATTGGTTAAGCCATAGTCACGCAAGTGACGGCATCTCTGCTGCAGGTAGAGCCTATATACTTTCATTGAATTCGATTTTCGGGATTGTTGGTTTCTATTTATGCAGTTCTTAATATGCAGTTCTGAAACCGCTTTACATTGTATTTTTAATTTATTGTCTCTGACAGCCTTTCACAAAATAATCTGACACATTTGCACATCATACAAACTGTGCACACTGAATGAATATTGGCTTCGATGCAAAAAGGGCATATCATAACGGAACAGGTTTGGGACATTATAGCCGGACACTGATCCGTTCACTTGCAGAATATTTTCCGCAGGATGAGTATTTTCTTTTCAACCCCAAACCATCTGAACTGTTTAAACTAAATGGAAAGAATATTCATGAAGTGCTGCCATCAAAACTGCTGCATAAAACATTGTCATCTGTTTGGAGAAGTACATGGATAAAAAGTGATCTTGAAAAACTGGACATTGATATTTATCATGGACTAAGCAACGAAATTCCGCTTGATATAGATATGACCGATATCAGGTCAGTTGTTACCATTCATGATCTGATCTTTGAACGTTTCCCTGCTCAGTACTCCAAAATTGATGTGGAGATCTATAAAAGAAAATTCAAATATGCCTGCGATCATGCAGATAAAGTGATTGCGATCAGCGAGCAGACAAAAAAAGATATAATGGAGTTCTACAAAACTCCGGAAGAAAAGATCGCCGTTTGTTACCAGAGTTGCAATCCTGCATTTGCTGAAACGGTTAGTGAGAAAACCAAACAACAAATAAAAGAGAAGTATTCGCTTCCTGATCAGTATTTTCTTTATGTCGGTTCCATCATCGAAAGAAAAAACCTGATGGGAATTTGTAAGGCAATTTATCTTTTACGAAATGAACTAAAGATCCCATTGGTGGTAATAGGTGATGGAACTAAATACAAACAACAGGTAAAAGATTTCATCAAGCAGAATGGTTTAGATAAGCAGATCATTTTTTTATCTGAAAATCCTTTAGCAAAAGTTGCTTCTTCATTTTTAAAAGCTGAAGATTTTCCTGCGATCTATCAATCAGCCATAGCCATGATCTATCCTTCTTTCTTCGAAGGTTTTGGTATTCCTGTATTAGAAGCTTTGTGGAGCCGGTTGCCGGTTATTACTTCAAATGTTTCTTGCCTGCCAGAAGCAGGAGGTGATGGAGCGTATTACGTTGATCCGAATAGTTCAGAACAAATAGCCGAAGGAATGAAAACAATTTTTGCTGATGGATCATTTACCGAAGCATTGAAAGAAAAAGGCTGGCAACATGCACAAAAATTTACGCAACAGAAATGTGCGGCTGATGTGATGAGGGTTTATGAAAGTTTAAGGCAAAATGTTGAATTGTTAAATGGATAAATTGTTTTTGTGACAGATTTTGAAAAAGATATTGAGAAATGTTTGGAAGTATTGAAAGAGTGGGGGTTTGATCCTTTATCCAACGGACACTGTTTGGGGAATTGGTTGCGATGCAACTAATGAAAAGGCAGTAGAAAAAATTTATAAGCTAAAAAAACGCAGCGATGAAAAAGCAATGATAGTGCTGGTAGCTGATGAAAAAGATATCATGCAGCATGTAGCAGCTCCTGATCTTTCTTTGTTTGATTATTTAGATAAAGCAACAAAACCAACAACAGTGGTTTATGAAGGAGCTTTGGGTTTTGCTGATAATCTTGTTGCAAAAGATGGCTCCATTGCTATTCGAATTTGTAAAGATGAATTCTGTCGTCAGCTTATAAAAAGATTCAGAAAACCGATCGTTTCTACATCGGCAAATATTTCCGGAAAGCCTGCACCCAAATTTTTTAAGGAAATAAGCGACGAAATAAAAAATGGAGTTGATCACATTGTTCAATATAAACAGCATGGATGAAACTTCTGCTCAGCCATCTTCACTTATTAAATGGAATAATGGGACAGTCATAGTTCTGCGAGATTGACTTTTCAAATAATCATTTATTTATTAGGATTATTGGCGAAAGCTCAATTAGACATAACAATTAGTAATCAGTAACAAGTAATCAATTATCTTTGCCATCGTTGCAACTATGGACATCAAATGCACAGAAAAGGAATTGTTCATTCTTAAGAAGATTGCCCACGCTGCAGAAGAGTTGGGAGTGGAAACCTATTTGATAGGTGGTTTTGTAAGAGATAAGATCATTGGACGCAAAACTAAAGATGCAGATATTGTTTGTGTGGGAGATGGGATCGCATTAGCCAAGGCAGTTGCAAAACATTTTAAGCCCGAACCAAAGGTTAGTTATTTTAAAAACTTTGGTACTGCACATATCAAAATAAATTTTTCGAAACATAGTGAATCTTCAAAAGTCTCCCCCATCGGGAGGAGATTTAGAGGGGGCCGATTTCGATTTGGAATTTGTTGGTGCCCGCAAAGAAAGTTATCATTATCACTCCCGCAAACCTGATGTTTCTTCAGGAACTATAAAAGACGACCAGGATCGGCGTGACTTTACCATAAATGCATTGGCTATAAGTTTAAATGAAAAAGATTTTGGAAAACTTATTGATCCATTTGATGGCATCAGTGATATAGAAAAAGGAATTATCCGTACGCCACTTGATCCTGTGCAGACTTTCAGTGATGATCCGCTTCGTATGATGCGTGCCATTCGTTTTTCTTCACAACTGGGGTTTACGATAGAGCAAAAAACTTTCCAGGCTATAAAAGATGAGGCAGATCGCATCTCCATTGTTTCACAGGAAAGAATAACAGATGAGCTTATAAAAATTATTGATAGCCCAGTACCGTCAATTGGATTTGATCTTTTGTACCAGTCAGGTTTGTTACATATTATTTTTCCACAAATGGTTGATCTTGCCGGCGCAGAATATAAAGATGGCATAGGTCACAAGGATAATTTTTATCATACATTAAAGGTGCTTGATAATATCTCTGAGAAAACAGATGATACATGGCTGCGCTGGTCAGCTGTTTTGCATGATATCGCCAAACCAGTGACAAAAAAATTTGAAGAGGGTCATGGCTGGACATTTCATGGACATGAAGTGGTGGGCGGAAGAATGGTGCCAAAGATCTTTACAAAGTTGAAACTACCGCTTAATGAAAAAATGAAGTTCGTTCGTAAAATGGTGGAGCTGCATCTTCGTCCAATAAGTTTAACAAAAGAAAATATTACAGACTCTGCTATTCGCCGGTTGTTGTTTGATGCTGGCGAGGATTTTGATGCACTGATGATACTTTGCGAAGCTGACATTACTTCCAAGAATAAATGGAAGGTGAAGAAGTTTATGGAAAATTTCAAGTTGGTGAGGAAGCGTTGCGAAGAAGTGGAAGAGAAAGATCGTATTCGCAGTTGGCAGCCGCCGATCAATGGGGAAATGATCATGGAAATATTTGGATTAAAGCCCTCAAAACCTGTTGGAATACTCAAGGATGCAATAAAAGATGCAATACTCGATGGCGTGATACCAAATAATTTTGATGATGCATATGAATACATGCTTCAGAAAGCAAAAGAATTAAAGATTTTACCGGTTAAAATCTGAAATTGTAAATCTAATCCCGATGGATATCGGGAGTAAAATGTAATTTTGGCGCATGGCAATATTAAAGTTCAGGATCTATTTTGAAGACGATGATAGTATTTATCGTGATGTCGTTATCCGGCATACACAATCTTTTTTTGAACTACATGAAGCGATATTAAAAGCCTATGAGTTTGACAGTAAGCATAAGGCCACTTTTTTCCGCAGCAATGATCATTGGCAAAGAGGAAGAGAGATATCACTGGACGTATATGAAAAGGATTACAAAGCTGCGCCGTTGCTAATGAAGGATACCACTGTTGGCAGTGAAATAAAAAACCCCGGGCAAAAGTTTATTTATAATTACGACTTCAATAAGAACTGGAGCTTCATGGTTGAATTGATAAATGTTTCCAAAGAGGAAAATGCGAAATTGAGTTATCCTGCTACAGTTCGCACCGAAGGCATAGCGCCAAGTCAATATGGTACTAAAGGCTTACTGGGAGCAAAGTTTGCAGATGTGGAAGAAAAATATGATCTCACACAAGGAGCCGAAGGATTTATTGAAAAAAGTGATGATGGAGAAGACCTGGGGGTTACTGATGAGAGTGGAAGTGATGAAGATGCAAGTGATGAGGGTGCAGTTGACGAGGAAGTAGCATAACGATCTTTTATTTTACTATCGAATACTAATTTTCAATGCTCAATGTTCAAGTTAATCCAATTCATCAATTATGGAGTGTTTTCATTGATACTGAGCATTCAAAATTGAACATTGAGCATTTCTTGAAAAATCCAAAAGATAAGACTGTCATTATTATTTGTGGACCAACCGCTGTTGGTAAAACTTCTGCGTCCATTTCACTTGCAAAATATTTTCATACTGAAATAATTTCTGCAGATAGCCGTCAATGTTTTAAAGAATTAAAAATTGGAGTGGCAAGACCATCCGATGAAGAATTAAAAGAGATACCACATTATTTCATTGCTTCCCATTCCATCAAAGAAAATATCAATGCTGCTTTTTTTGAAAAATTTGCCTTACAAAAGGCAGAGGAGCTCTTTAAAACCTATGATATAATAATAATGGTAGGCGGAACCGGTCTTTATATCAAAGCATTTTGCGAAGGCCTGGATGAAATTCCTTCGATCGATGAAGCAATCCGAAAAAATATCATTAAAGACTATGAACTTCATGGATTACCCTGGTTGCAGGAGCAAGTAAAGAAAAAGGATCCGGAATTTTATAAAGTCGGGGAAATACAAAATCCGCAAAGATCAATGAGGGCATTAGAAGTGGTGGAATCAACAGGACGATCTATTCTTTCATTCAGAAAAAATAAAAAAGCGGAGCAGGCCATTTAATATAATTAAGATCGGTTTGGAGTTGCCGAAAGAGGAGTTGCATGAAAACATAAATTCACGGGTTGATAAAATGTTGGAGGATGGACTTATTGGAGAAGTAAGTTCACTGACAGGTTATCGTGATGTTAATGCATTACAGACCGTAGGTTATTCAGAAATATTTGAACACCTTGATGGCAAGTATATCTTTAGAAACTGCTATTGAAGAAATAAAAAAGAATACGAGGCAATATGCCAAGCGACAAATGACATGGTTTAAAAAGGATAAAGAAATAAATTGGATCAATGAAAAACAAACGGGTGAGATCCTTAGCATGGCACAAAAATTGGTTCAAGATAAAAGGAAATAAAAAGTTTACCAGATGAGAATATTTTATTTGCTAAGATCAATGGTGCTAATAACTGGTTTATTGTTTCATAATTCCTGTAACAATAAATCAGAAAGCAAAAAAGAAGAAGAAGGTCCAAAACCTGTTTCACTTCGGTCTACAGATTATGATCTATTGAAGCCAATGAAGGGATGGGCACTTTCAGATAGCCTTGCGGAAATATCTGGTATTACATTTTTGAAAGATGAAAGATTAATAGCGATAGAAGATATGCGTCCGGTTTTGTATGAACTCAAACTTGGGGATAGCGCAGGAGTTATTATTAAAAAGCTTGAATTCACGCAAACTGATAAAGAGAAATTTGATTTTGAAGATCTCGCTGCGGTCCGAGATACCATTTATGCTTTATGGAGTCATGGTGCAATATTTAAAATAACAAAACAAAAGCAAGGTTTTGTGGCAGAAAAAACAAAAACATGGCTGAAAAAGGAAAATAATACTGAAGGTCTTGCCTATGATCCATTGACTGGAAATTTACTGGTTGCCTGTAAGGATGATGCCGGTTTGGAAGATGAAAAGAGATCGAACAAGAGCAATTTTTGAATTTGATACAAAAGTAGATTCGCTAAAGCCAGATCCATTTATGCTGATAAAGAAAAGTGATTTTGAAAATGTAGCAGGGGAGAAGATAGATTTTTATCCGTCTGCTATCGCTGTTCACCCGGTTTCGCATGATATATTTATAATTTCGACAAAGGAAACCAAATGTATTGCGCAGTTCACACACGATGGAAAGCTAAAAGCATTTGACTATCTCGAAAAAGAAATGCTGCCGCAACCGGAAGGAATTTGTTTTGATGCAAAAGGAAATTTATATATCAGCACGGAAGCGAGACATGGTAAGCCGTCTTATATTTATGAGTTTGCAGTAAAAAGATAAGTTGTATGATCAGGAATGACTGCTTCAATTTCTAATGGAGCTCTTTTTCAAAACATACACTGTTTTCCATTTCAACATATTTGCCATAGTTAGGGATAGTTTTATATCCATTCTTTTGATATAACCAGATAGCATCGGGTTGTCGCTTGCCTGTTTCCAGAATACATTTTTGATAAGCTAATTCAGCCGCCCATTTTTCTAATTCGTTTAAAATTTTAGTGGCAATGCCTTTTCCCCTGTTTCCTGGTATTGTGTACATCCGTTTAACTTCCATGATCTTTGGAGAATATTCTCTTATTGCACCACAGCTTATTGGTTTGTCATTTTCATAAGCGACGATCACATGTTTGATCTTATCAGTTTTATTGAGCTGTGCATAAAACGCATGTTCATCTCCATCCAATACTGCTAATTCCGCATCAAGATATTTAACCAGAAGAATAAAATCCTTGTTATCTGAATCAGTTCGGATCAATCTGATCATCGCTTCTTTATTTAATTGCCTTAACATATTTTCTTGCAAACAATACAACCGGTATCCCAACACATACTACAATAATTGCGGCAGCAATAGCAGCATTCTTGATCGCTTCCTGTCCTACAATTGGTTTTGGATTCAACCGGGATATATAAGGAAGAATAAGAAATCGCATAGTGCCCCATACAAATACTCCATAGAGAATACCAATGAGGATCGGATATTTAACCAGGGAAGGAATTTGTTTTGCCAGAAAGAAAAAGAAAAAAGTAAACGAGATGGCAATTATAAAATGAACAAGTAATCCAACAGCAGCCAGCATAGTGTCATTTGAAAAAGTTTTTGGATCAACAGCTCCGCTTGCAACGTATTTCAATACTTGTAATGGCGTGGTCTCTGTTTTCAAATAAGCTTGTATACATGCGGCGGTAATATCCAATGTGCCTGCAACTAAACCAGCGGTTAATGCGCTGGCGAAAAATGATCTTTTCATAAGCAGATAGTATTTTCTTTAACAGATAATAAATTCCGGCAATTTGTTGCCGGGATCTTAAAAAATTTTCCAATTAATTTTTCTTTGGTCTCAAAACTCTTATTGGCGCTGCAGGTTCTTTCTGCAGGTTCACCGGGTTTTCTTTTAAAAGTTTCAATGCTGTTTCTACCGCTTTTTCCAATTGCGGATCACGGCCTTCAATTACATCTTTCGGCGTCATCTCAACTTCAATATCCGGTGATACACCAACATTTTCTACATCCCATTTTCCATCGAGATCAAAGAAACCCCCACGTGGTGCAGTAATACCACCTCCATCCATCAATTCAGGAACATCCCAAATACCAACCAGGCCACCCCATGTTTTTGTTCCTACTAAAGGGCCAATTTTCATTTCTCTGAAAAGATAAGGAAGCATATCACCACCTGAGCCTGCCATTTCATTTATGATCATAACCTTTGGACCAACAATACCTGTTAGCGGTTCTGTCCATGGACGACGATCACCAGAAACATTATTAAAATAACCACGAAGTTTTCGATTGAGGATATCAACGAAATAATCGGCAATAAAGCCACCGCCGTTAAAACGTTCATCAAGTACTACACCAGGTTTATCCTGTTGAGCAAAATAATAACGATTGAAATTATCATATCCTTCTTCAGCAGTATTAGGTAACCATACATAAGCAATCTCACCATTTGACATTTGCCAAACTTTTCTTCGGTTACTTTCAACCCAATCAAAAGTTCGAAGTGCATATTCATTATCAACAGGCACAACAGTTGATTGTCTTGCAGCGCTGCCATCTGCGTTTTTACTTACACTTAATTTTACTTGCTTGTTTGCTTTGTTTTCAAATAAACTATATGGATTGGTTGCTGCAGTAAGATCAACACCATCAACACTGATGATATAATCACCCACATTCACATCTACACCGGGCATGCTTAATGGGGCTCTTAGACCGGGGTTCCAATTTTCTCCATTGTAAATTTTCTTAATGCGGTATCTATTGTTTGCAATTTCAAGATCAGCACCAAGCAAACCGATGCTTACAGGAGTTACTCGTGGATTATCACCACCGCCGACAAAAGAGTGACCAATGGAAACCTCGCCACCTAAAATATCAAGCAAATAATTCAGATCGTTTCGATGTGCGACATGATCGACCAATGGTGCATAAGCCTGGTAAACCTTATTCCAATCTGCGCCATGAACATTTTTTACATAGAGATAGTCGCGTTGATAGCGCCATGCTTCACGAAAAATTTGTTTCCATTCTTTACGTGGCTCTACTTTTATTTGTACAGAAGCTGTATTCAAACTTCCATCACCAATCTTCGCCGGGCCAGCCGCATCAACTATTCCCCAAACAGGACCTGACTTGTATAAAAGCTTTTTGCCATCGGCAGAAAAACTATAAAAATTTATTGGTGATAAAAACGGATCAGACTTGCGTTCTTTCAAAGTGTATTTGTGTAATGTATATCCATCCTGGTTTGGTACTGCTTCAGCAACAAAAACTTCACCTTCAGCTCCGGCTCTCAGGTCAACATATTCTCTTGGAGGCATGCTTAATGAAAGTATTCGCTGACTGATGCCATCAAGATCTATTTGAACAGTAACTTTTGGTTTATCTGTTTCTTCTTTTTTTGGTTCTTTGTTTGTGTCTAGCTGCTTTTGTTGTATCCTTTTTTTCTTCCACTTTTTCTTCATCACTTTCCGGAAGGAACGGTGATGCTTCACCTTTTTTCAAAACAATTAAATAAACTGAACGGCGAAGCGGTCTTTCGATCGAGCTCATATCCAGCCAACCTGAACGAAGTGCATAATTAGTGCTGGCCATAAAATACAGATATTTTCCATTGGCATCCCAGGCGGGTGAAACGGCATCCGATAATCCATCAGTTAACTGCAATGCTTTTGATTGCGCCATTGAATAAGCCATAATTACATGATACTGGCTGTTCAATCTTTTTGAATAACCGATCCATTTCGAATCAGGTGACCAAACAGGATTGATAGTTCTTTCCGGATGCAGGTAAGGTTCTTTATCAACCAATGTGGTTTTGCCGGAAGCAATTTCCGTCATCCATAATTGCTGTATATGATCTGTGTAAGCAATATATTTTGAATCGGGCGACCAAACCGGCGAATAATAATAAGTAGGATTTGGAATTTTTATTTCTCTAGGCTTACTCATGCCATCCTGTGAAGAGATCATTAAACTGTATTCACCACTTTCATCGGAGAACCAGGCAATATTTTTTCCATCAGGCGACCAAACCGGGTCATGTTCACGACTGCCCGGTGAATTGGTGATGTTGCGGGCATCACCTTTTTTTAATGGAATAGTAATGATCTCACCCCTGGCTTCAAACAATGCTCTTTGACCGCTTGGTGATAAAGATGCATTTGTTAATAGGCTTGCAGCATTTATCCATTTTGGTTCTGCCCATGGAAAATCACCTTTTACTTCAATGCTTAATTTTTTAGAATTTTTTGTAGCAGGATCCAATGTATAAAGATCGCCACCGTATTCATAGATCAATGTGTTATTGCTGCCTGAAAGATTTTTGATATCATAATCAGATAAAAATGTGAGTTGTTCTACTTTTTCATTTTGTGTATCATAACTCCACACATTCATACCATAGTCACGGTCGGATAAAAAATAAATTTTATTTCCCATCCATATTGGTTCCATGTCATGGCTATTTGTAAATGGTATTTTTTTAAGGCCATAATTCTGCAGATCAAGGATCCAGATAGGTTTGTTTTGCCCGCCACGATAATTTCTCCATTCACCATCCCAGCGAATATTTAATTCATACGTAAAACTTTTTCCATCGGGAGAATAAGAACCACGAAATGCCCGTGGCATTGGCAATGCTTGTGGCAATGCATCATTCATTCCTATTTTCCAAAGTTTAGTGTTACCACCGGGAGCACTTTCCCGATCAGAAGTAAAAACAACTTTTCCATCATTACTCCAACCGCAGACAATATCTGCACTGGGGTGCCAGGTAAGACGTTTTGGAGTACCACCTGCAACAGGAATAACATATACATCAGCATTACTCTGGTAAGTGCCGGTGAATGCGATCCATTTTCCATCAGCCGAAAATCTTGGGCTTGTTTCAGCTCCGGGAAAACTTGTTAGCCGTTGTGCAGAACCGCCGGCTTTATCTACTGTCCAAAGATCGTTGGCATAAGCAAAAACAATTTTTGTAGCGCTTATATCGGGATCACGAAGTAATCTTGTTTCCTGTGCATGCAATAAATGCAATGAAAAAGTAAAAATCAAAATAGCGATGAATTTTCTCATGGTAGTTTGTTTGGTATGATGAAAACTAAATATACGTAATAAGAAAAGTAAAAAATGGGGTAGGTTTTTACAACATTTATTCCTCATGGACCCTAAATATCTTTTTTACCAATGATACAATTGTAGTTGCAATAATAGCCCCGCAAAATGCTAAGAAGATATCTTTTTGTGCATCCCATATGTCACCTTGTGTTCCCAGGTAAGCGTCTCCTTGTGCTTTGAAAAACACATCAGCAACAGCCCATTCAACCAATTCGTAAAAGGCACTGATGGAAAGTGTTATTTCTATTGGAAGTAACCAGGCGACCCATTTCGGATACTTCAACCATTTTAAAAACATTTCCCGCATAGGGTAAGCAAGTAAAAAACCAAAACAAAAATGCACGATGCGATCATAATGATTTCTTGACAGTTGAAGAACATCCTTGAGCCAGTATCCAAACGGATTTTCGGCGTAGGTATATTTAGATCCATAAACATGCAAGCATAAATAGATGCAAATAAGAAGATAGCTGAGATCGCTAAATTGATGTTTCTTAAAGGTTATAATTATGAAGGCAACAAAGATAAAGGTCAAGGTGTTTTCAAGTAACCAATTGGCCATATCCGTCGTACCAATAAGAGAATTGGACCATACATAAGCAAACACTATTATAAACGCAAATAACCAAATGTTTTTTTTAAATGGCACCCTGTCTTTTGATATGGCAATTGTAAAACTCATAGAAAATATTTCTTTGGGATAGTAAATTAAATATACGGAATAAAAAGCCCCGATCGCTTCTGATCGGGGCTTAAAGAAAGTTTTAATAATATTCAAAATAATTAGTTATCCAAGTTTCTTCTTCAGATTGCTATCGATCGCATCTAAAAATTCTTCAGTATATAAATAATGTTCACCATGATTTACTTTATTGCCATGAATACAAATGGCAAGATCTTTTGTCATTTTTCCTTCCTCTACTGTTTCTATGCAAACAGCTTCCAGTGCATCAGCAAATTTTATCAACGCATCATTGCCATCCAGCTTACCACGGAAAGCAAGGCCTCTTGTCCATGCAAAAATGGATGCAATAGGATTTGTTGAAGTGGGTCTTCCTTTCTGATGTTCACGATAGTGACGGGTAACGGTACCATGTGCAGCTTCGGCTTCCATTGTTTTTCCATCAGGTGTTACAAGTACAGAAGTCATTAAACCTAACGAACCAAAACCCTGCGCAACTGTATCACTTTGCACATCGCCATCATAATTTTTACAGGCCCAAACAAAATTTCCATTCCATTTTAAAGCACTTGCCACCATGTCATCTATCAGGCGATGTTCATATACAATACCGGCGGCATCAAACTGAGCTTTAAATTCTTTTTGATAGATGTCTTCAAAAATATCTTTGAACCGACCATCATATTTTTTAAGGATGGTATTTTTTGTAGAAAGATAAAGCGGCCATTTTTTGCTTAGCGCCATATTAAAACAGCTCCTGGCAAAACCCATGATGCTTTCATCCGTATTATACATTGTCATTGCAACACCATCGCCTTTGAAATTAAAAACTTCAAATGTTTGTGGTGTCGCCGCCACCTTCGGGTGTAAATGTCATTGTCAGTTTCCCTTTTCCTTTGATAACTGTATCTGTCGCACGGTATTGATCACCGAAGGCATGACGGCCAACGATGATCGGGGCCGTCCAGTTTGTAACTAATCTCGGAATATTTTTAATAACGATCGGCTCACGAAATACGGTACCATCCAAAATATTACGGATAGTTCCGTTTGGGCTCTTCCACATTTGTTTAAGTTTAAATTCTTTCACTCTTGCCTCATCGGGAGTGATGGTGGCGCATTTTATACCTACACCATATTTTTTGATTGCATTGGCTGCATCGATCGTTACCTGGTCATTGGTCTCATCACGGTACTCAACACCGAGATCGTAATATTTTATATCAATATCAAGATAGGGAAGAATGAGTTTGTCTTTAATGAACTTCCAGATGATGCGTGTCATTTCATCGCCATCGAGTTCTACAACCGGGTTTGCTACTTTGATTTTATTTGCCATGGATTTAAATTTATTAACTAAAATAATTTGCGGCAAGCAGGGCGCAAACCTACGGAAATGAAGCAATGCTACAAAAGCAATTCAGAAAACTCCGGGATCTTTTCAACCCGGCATAAGAATATTATTTTTTTGGAAAAAGAAGCATAAAATGATAGAAAAATGATTTGTTGATGTTCAGGATAGAATATCTTCGGAGTATGATCAATGATCTGCTGACTTTCTTAAACCAGTTTATAAAAATTTCGCCAGAAGAATTTGCGGAATTGATTGCCTGGACAGAGCCTCGTCAGTTTGAGAAAAGGACGATACTGACAAAACCGGGTGAAGTAGAGGAGTATATGTATTTTATTACAAGCGGACTCGTAAGGAAATATTTTTTAAAAAAGGATCATGAGATCATTACACATATTGTTAAAGAAGGCGGTATTCTTGGTTCTGGTGAATCATTTTTGACAGGTGAACCTTCAAGATATTTTGTGGAAACACTCGAGCCGACCACTGCGTTTGCCATTTCAAGACAAAAGTTAGAGGAGATGTACAAAAGTTCAAAGAAATGGGAAAAACTTGGTCGGGTTATAACAACTCAGTATTTCCTGGTCCAGGAAATGCGGCTCATGGATAACATTCGTTATTCCACCCGTGAACGTTTTGTAAAATTCATGAATGAAAATACTGACCTGCTGCAAAGAGTGCCTCAAAAATATCTAGCTTCATATTTAAATATTAAACCGGAAACTTTTAGCAGGTTAAAACACCTGATGAATCCTAAGTAATGAATAGTCTAATAGATATTAACCCCTCGCTTATTGAATATGCACATCGTTATCTGCAACGATTCATGACTATTACTACTGATGATTTGAAACAGCTTCTCTCTTATTGTGAGATCAGGCAGTTTGAAAAGAGAGAAATCATTGTAAAGGAAGGTGAGGTTGATAATTATCTGAATATGGTTGTGAAGGGACTTGCAATGAAATATATAAGGGTGAAGAAAAACGATATGATATTGCAACTTGCGACCGAAGGGCATGTGATCCATTCGGAGATCTCTTTTCTTACCCGTAGCCCTTCGCTGGTTTTTGTGGAAACATTGGAGCCAACAATAATGATATCCCTTACATACGATAAAATGGAAAAAGCTTTGGATGAGTTCCCTCAGGGAGAACGGCTTGGGCGACTTATACTGACCGGCATGTATGTAAAAAAAGAGGAGAGTCGTTATTTTAGGCTGCTAAGATCCGCAAGAGAACGATTTCTCGATTATGTTAATGCACATCCTCATATGTTACAGCGGGTGCCCCAAAAGTATCTTGCATCTTACCTGAATATCAAACCCGAAACTTTCAGCAGGATGAAACACCTGGTCGCGAAGCAATAATATCCTGCACTATTCTGTCGTATTTATAAATTTTGCTTGATTCGAATCAGTAATTCAGTAACTTACGGTATTAGTAGCATATTATGAGCCACCGAAAATCACTCCTCGATTTTCTAAATAAATTTATTCCCCTGAGCCTTGATGAGTATACTGAACTAGTAGTTCCGTGTATTACAAAAAGGAATTTTGATAAAAAGTCGATCATTACAGCTGCCGGGGAAGTTGAAAATCATATCAACTTTATTGATTCAGGGCTTGTGCGGAAATACTATAAGAAAGCGAACGAAGAGGTAAACACACAAATTTCTTATGAAGGCCATATTATTCATTCACAGGAATCTTTTCATGGCCGCACTCCCTTCAGAATTTTTTATTGAAACAATAGAACCCACCGAACTGACTTCTATTACTTATGAATCTCTTGAAAAAATGTATTCATCCTCGGAAAAAATGCAGCGGCTTGGCAGGCTTGTTGTTACGGCAACTATGGTTCTTAAAGATAAGTGGCTAAGTCAACTTGTTAAGCTTTCACCAAGAGAAAGGTTTATAAGTTTTGTGACCAGGCATCCTGAATTACTACAACGAGTACCGCAGAAATATCTGGCTTCTTATCTTAATATAAAACCCGAAACTTTCAGTCGTTTCAAACACATGATCAAAGATCATTCAAAGAAAATAATCGCTCACCTGAATTAAGTTTTCCTTTCCCACCTGAAGTCGCATTTTTTTGCGCCTAATGCGATGGTTCCATTTCTTACCAATTTAAGCCCGGCAAGATCAGAAGTTATATGATCAACTTCACAAAGGATCGAAGAATACTTTTGATAATTGTGTTTCTTAAAAAGTTTGCAAATGCCACATTCAAGAATGTCAATACCATAACCGAGTCCCATCGTTTCTTTTTTATCAGTTATTATATTGGCAATAAACCCATCGGGGTTTGAGTTACTGCTTACTCTTTTGTTAAATGCTTTTAAAAAGAACGTTGCAGGTTTTGTGTTGATCAATTTTGCCGGAAGCTTTTTTAATAATTGATGAAGTTTATTTTTTGGCCTGACATATTCTGTAACGATCTCAAGACAAATTATTCTTGTTCTTTCAAATTTTTCGCCTTGTTCATCCAGTGTTTTTATAAGGGCTAAAAAGTATGCAGAAAAATCAAGCCGCTTATCAATTGGATTGGCAGACCTTGCAGCAAAACTAGTATCTGCCGAAATTATCTTGTAATGGGCATCCGTTTTAGCAATTAGAGTATCTGATTGACCGGGAAAATTTTTCTTGATTCCTGCTACAAAGTATTTTCTGTAGTTATCCATCAGGTTTCTATTTGGAAAAATCTTTTTTAAAGATTTACAACTAAAACAGGGATCGATAGTTCATGTCTTACAGCATCAGTTGTTTCACCATAAATAAGATCCTTAAGACCCGTATGTCCATGTGCGCCGATCACCAGCATATCAGCATTTTCTTCTTTTACAATTCGAACAATTTCTTTTGCTCTATTCTTGAAACCAAGTTTTCCTTCTACGACGAAACCTTTTGCAATTAATTGCGACACATAGTCATCCAGTTTCTCTTTATCTTTTCTTGTTTCAAGATCATCGCTTTCTTTTCCATAAATAGTGGCAGAAACACTTTCCACCACATGTATCAAAACAAATGAAGCGCTGTTCTTTGCCTGTCCTATTGCGTGGGCGATCAGTTTCGCATCGTTTGAACTGAAATCGATCGCTACCGCAATTTTATGATAAGAAGGAACCGATGCACTTTCAATGATCCCCTGTTGTGCATGAATATCTTTTGTAATTGGTTTTTGTTTTCGTTTGCGAAGCGGGTAAATAATAGCAACGGCCAGCAGACTGAGGAAAAATAACCCTGCAAGTATGATCACTGCTTTCCAGAAAACACTATTTGACGTTGCAAAAAAGTCAGAAGCCTGCTCTACCACCATCCTGATATTTAAATAAACAAGAACAGCAGCAATTAAGGATGCAAGCACTATCACCAATGGCTTGATCGCATATTTTCCCATTGCTTTTTTATCACTGGTAAAATGGATCAAAGGAATGATCGCAAAACCAAGTTGCAAACTCAGTATCACCTGGCTTAATATCAGCAGGCTATCGATATTATCTTCTCCATTTATTAAAATGACTATAACAGCAGGAATTATTGCGATAAGCCTTGTCATCAATCTTCTTACCCATGGTGCAATGCGCAATTGTAAATACCCTTCCATTACTATTTGCCCGGCGAGGGTCCCGGTAATAGTGGAACTTTGTCCCGATGCTATTAACGCAATTGCAAAAAGTATGGGTGCAAATTTTGTTCCCAGGAAAGAGGGCAATAATTCATGCGCCACTTTTATTTCTGCTACATCTGTTCGGCCAGTTTTAAAAAAAGCTGTGGCTGCCAGTACAAGTATTGCCGCGTTAACAAAGAAGGCAAGGTTCAAAGCAATCGTACTGTCGATAAAATTTAATTTCAATGCTTTTTTTATTCCTGCATCATCCCGTTTTATTTTTCTGGTTTGCACGAGTGCAGAATGCAAATACAAATTATGCGGCATTACGGTGGCGCCGATAATTCCAATAGCTATATACAGCGCTGTATCGTTTGGAATAGTAGGAATAAAACCGGTCACGACCTCAGTTAATTGTGGTTTGACCAAAATTATTTCAATAAGAAATGAAACACCAATAACAGCAATAAGTGCAATGATAAAGGCCTCCATTTTGCGAATACCAAGACGCTGAAGGAATAAAAACAAAAACGTGTCAAGGACAGTGATCGATACACCCCAAATAAGTGGCAAGCCTGTAAGCAACTGTAAGCCGATCGCCATACCAAGTATTTCCGCAAGATCAGTGGCGGCAATTGCTATTTCTGCAAGGCCATATAATGCATAGTTGATATAACGCGGATATGTTTCCCTGTTTGCCTGCGCCAGGTCTCGTCCCCTCACTATTCCCAATCTTGCTGATAAACTTTGTAATAAAAGAGCCATCAGGTTGCTCATCAATAGTACCCAGATAAGTTTATAACCAAACTGGCTGCCACCTGCAAGATCAGTGGCCCAGTTACCCGGATCCATATAACCAACACTAACGAGGTAGGCGGGGCCGAAAAACGAAAGTATTTTTCTCCAACCCGGTCTTCTTGTACTGGTTGTATCTACTGATTGGTGTACTTCACTTAAAGAAGGGTAACTATGCAAACTATCCATGTTTTACAAAAATGTTTTTAGCTAACTGATCACTTATGGTCAGCAGCATATTGTCTAATTTAATTTCCAGCGAATCGTCATAACTGAATTTTCGTTTTACAACGACCAAAGCGCCAATATTTATTTTTTTCTCATTCAAATGTTCCAGTAATAAACCAGATTGATTAGCGATAAAGCAGATCCGGGCAGTTTTATTAATCGGCAATTCTTGTAAACTTATTTGCTTTCCAGTTTCCATTTTCCCGTTTGTATCGGGGATAGGGTCACCATGCGGATCAAACTTTGGGTGATCGAGGTATTCATCCAGTTTATCAATTAATTTTTTGCTGCTTACATGTTCCAGTTGCTCGGCAACTTCATGGACCTCATCCCAGTTGAATTTTAATTTCTCCGCTAAAAAATACTCCCACAAACGATGACGACGGATAATGCCCAATGCTATCTTCTTTCCTTCGGGAGTTAACCGAAAACCCTGGTAGGGCTGATAGTTAACCAGCTTTCTGGTTTTTAATTTTTTCATCATGTCCGTTATCGAAGCAGGCTTGGCTTGCAGTTTTTCGGCAAGCTCATTGGTTGACACATTTTCATCCCTGGTCTGTAAATGAAAGATGGTCTTCAGGTAATTCTCTTCACTGGTCGAAAAATTAAGCATGACTAAAAATAAATTTAGACAAACCTAAAAAATACTTATTGGATTTCCAAGAAATTTTTCGTTGTGGCATAAAATTGGAAAGGTTTATATTCGATAACAATTTGAAAAATATGGCCCGGTATCTTGCCTGTTTGCTTGTCGCTATTTATTTGTTAACGGGTTGTGGCAACAAGAAAAAACCTTCGCTTTCCGGCACTGATGAAGTGGGTATCACCGATTTCATTGAATCGTTTGAATTAATAAAACCTCCTTATGAAGTGATCGATACTTCTTTGAATAAAAAGGAAAAAGATTCATTACTCATCGCCAATAAAATATTCGCCCAGTTTGTTCCGGATTCGGTGCTGACAAAAGTTTTTGGTAAAAATGCAAAGCCCAAAATTTATATGGGCAAACGAGTGGACATAGAAAAGGAGATCTATTTATTTACAAAGGCGATCGCTGCAGATAAGAAAACTCTTCTTGTTCTTTGCTTTGACAAAGAAAATAAATTCAAAGCCTATTTGCCGTTGCTTGTACAGGATAATGTTCCTGCTACTACTCAAGTGAGCGGATTGGATCGCAGGTTATCATTTTACAAAACTATTTCCATGAAACGACCAGATGGTTCAACTGCTGAAGGGAAAGAAGTTTTTATATTATAATGATGAAGCCGGCCAGTTCCTTCTCATCATGACGGATCCTCTTGATGACAGGGTGCAGGAAGTCATTAACCCGATCGATACGTTTGCCCGGAAAAATAAATTTTCTGCAGATTATATAAAAGATAAAATGAATATTGTATCCATCCGTGATGATAGTAAAGCAGGTAAAATAAATTTCTTTATTCATTTTGACCGTAACAATGGAGAATGTACTGGTGAATTAAAGGGAGTTGCAAATTTGACATCAGCCAATACTGCTGTTTATCAACAACCGGGTGATGCTTGTTCACTACAATTTAATTTTTCATCTTCTTCTGTTTCTTTAAAAGAGGTGCAGGCATGTGGAGCTCACCGGGGCGTTAAATGTTCTTTCGACGGAAGTTATCCCCGCAAAAAAGAAATTAAGCAGAAAACGCCAGCTAAGCGAACGTCCAAATGATTGTTAGTTGCAGCCGTTCTCAATGTTTAATTTTCCCCCGCATGTGAATAATTTAATAAACTGAGTGAATGTTCGTACACTTTCTTATCCCTATTTCCCGTTATTTTGTGCCCCGTGTAAAAACCACACAATATGAGTTTTAGACAATTTAAAGTTCCTTACCCTTTTGATGAACGATATTCAAAGAAGGTCGCTTATTTTTCAATGGAGTTTGCTATTCACCAGCCCCTTAAAATTTATAGCGGTGGTCTTGGTTTTTTGTCCGGTTCTCATTTGCGCAGCGCATATGAACTCAGGCAAAATATGATCGGTGTCGGTATATTGTGGAAGTATGGTTATTATGACCAGGCCCGCAACCAGGATCAAACATTGCAGGTGACCTGGATGGAAAAGCAATATAGCTTTTTGGAAGATACCGGTATTAAATTCCAGATCAACTGTGCATGAACACCCGGTTTGGGTAAAAGCATGGTATCTCGATCCCGAAACATTTAAAACAGCTCCTTTATTTTTGTTAAGTACTGATCTTCCGGAAAATGATTATGTATCTCAGACGATCACACATCGTTTATATGATGCGAATGTAGCAACCAAAGTGGCGCAATTTATTTTACTCGGTGTTGGTGGCGCTAAATTGATCGATGAACTTGGTTTTAATCCTGATGTATATCATTTAAATGAAGCACACGGTATCTCTGCTGCATTTTATTTGTATAAAAAATATGAGAATGATCTGAAGGAAGTAAAAAAACGTCTTGTATTCACCACGCATACACCTGAAGAAGCAGGAAATGAAAAACATGATATTCATCTATGTCATAAAATGAGTTATTTCTGCGGGTTAAGTGTTGATGAGGTAAAGAAATTAACAGGGAATAATGATGATATGTTCAATCATTCTCTTGTTGCTTTGCGTTTTGCAAGACTGGCCAATGGTGTTTCGCAATTGCATGGTGATGTATCAAGAGCAATGTGGAACAAGTATGAGTGATATATGCCCGATCATTTCTATCACCAATTCGCAGAACTGGCGGTACTGGGCCGATAAGCAACTGTACAAGTTCATGGAAGAAGGAAATGACTGGGCATTTGATGACAGGAAAAAATATTTAAAGAAAAGGGCTTTTGAAATAGTTGCCGATCAAACAGGAAAAATCTTTGATCCAAATGTTTTTACCATTGTATGGGCAAGACGATTTGCAGGATATAAAAGAGCAGAGCTGATCGCAACTGATGAAGAGCAGTTTGAAAAATTATTGAACGATAAAAAGTATCCTGTTCAAATTATTTGGGCTGGTAAACCTTACCCGGTTGATTATCCTGCGATCATCTGAATTCAATCATCTTGTACATTTAAGTAAAAAATATAATAATGTAGCCGTGCTTGTGGGTTATGAACTTGGTCTTTCAAAAAGATTAAAGCAAGCGGCGGATGTTTGGTTAAATAATCCAAGAGTGCCAAGAGAAGCATCAGGTACAAGCGGAATGACAGCAGCAATGAATGGTTCTGTTAATTTTTCCACTGATGATGGATGGATACCGGAATTTATCAATCATGGTCATAATGGTTTTGTAATTCCAAAAGCTGATTATGCGAACATGACAGTGCAGCAACAGGATGAGTATGATCTTGAAAAGTTGTATGAGATACTTGAAAAAGAAATTCTTCCACTATACTACGAGAATTATGATACCTGGCGCATGGTGATAAAAAATGGTATGCGGGATGTTCGCTTCCAGTTTGACAGTAACCGCATGGTGCATGAGTACTACGAATTATTGTATAAATAAGTTCCTCATCTAAAAGTGCCGGTTAAGTAAACAACCCATCCGCTTATTATACCAGTTTTTATTTGTAAACCTCAACAGGAGTATAAACTTCAGTATTTCTTTCGCGAAAAGAAATGACTACAAATTGCTATATTTATAGTGACTGAACAGGTATTACATGGTTCAGTTATTATTATGACCATCCCTTGAGAAACTGCTGTTGAAGACAAACCGAACACAAGAGCTAACCAAAAAATTTTTCCCACCATGGAAGTAACCAAAACAAGCTTTAGAGTTGAAGTCTTTCAGGATATTTTATCAGATATTCAAAATGAAAGCTGTGTTTTGATCGTAGGGCCAGACCTTGTCAATTATGGAGAAAAATCCTGTTTTGAAACTTTGTGTGATGAGTTGCAGGGGGATAACCAGTATAATCAACTTATTGATCTGAATCCTCAATATGTTTTTGTTCATGAAGAGCTATTGCAATTAAAGCCAACCGCAAAAGAAACTACGGTGCTGCGTTACCTGGAACGATTTTATCAAAAACAATCACAGTATGATGAACCATTTAAAAAGATATCACAAATACCTTTTCATTTAGTTGTTTCTTTTTTACCCGATGCCAGGCTTAAAAGAATATTTGAAGAGCAAAATTTTAATTTTCAATACAGTCATTACCCAAGGGAAGAAAACCCCAAGCCGGTGGAAAAACCGACAAAAGAAAATCCACTTATATATAATATTCTTGGTGATTTCAGTGAAGGTGATGCTATTATTACATTCGATCACCTGTTTCAATACTTGTCGGGAATCATGGGTAAACGGGAACTTCCTCATCTTATGCAGGAAGCTTTTAAAAAAGCAAGAACATTTCTTTTTTTGGGAGTACATTTTGACCGATGGTATGTGCAATTGATCTTACGGATCATTACAACAAAGGACAAAAAAGAAAAATATACAATACTTAAAAATGCGGGCAGTAGTGAAGTGTATACATTAATTGCCCGGCGCCTGGAACTTGATTTTATTCATACTGAGCCAATCGATTTTTTAAATCAATTATATGAAGAATGTGGTAAGAATAACCTTTTAAAAACACCGACAGGCAGTATTGCCGCAAGGATCTTTATTTCATATAGCCACGCTGATAAGCAAATTGTTTTACAGATCGAAGATTATTTGAAAAAACAAAACATTGAAGTAATAAGAGATGAAGATGCCATGCACGGCGGGCAAAAGATCGTGGATTTTATAAGTACCATCAAAAATGTTGATTGCGTATTGGCAATTATCTCAAAAAACAGTTTGCATTCAGCCTGGGTTAGCAAAGAGATCATGACAACGCTGCAAAAAGCAAACAACAAGCTTTTGCCTTGCTATCTTGATGAAAGTTTTTTAGATAAGGATTTTATGGCAGGCGCAGAAAAAGTGGTGGATGAAAAGATCAGCAATATCAATAACAAAGTAGTGCAAAGAGGACGAGGTAATACTGATGATCTTTTCAATGAACGAAAAGACTGGACTGAGTACATTGATAATTTGCCTGTTATTTTGAATGAGCTTAACCGGATAAAGTGTGTCTCTCTGCAGAAAGATGATCTTGAAAAAAACCTGCCAAAGGTTGTTGCGGATATATTAAAACATAAACAATTGTAAGGTGTCACAATTGAATCTGACAGATAATTTTAAAACCCGCTATCCCGGCGTAAAACCTTTTACCGCTTCCGAGAAGGATTTGTTTTTTGGAAGGGAAAAAGATATAGATGATCTCTATAGATTGATATTTATTAAACAAACTGTGGTGTTATATGGAAAGAGTGGTTACGGGAAAAGTTCACTGTTAAATGCCGGCATTATACCGCAACTGCGGGCAGAAGGAGCCTGGACATGTTTCTCTATTCGCTTTAATAATTTTTCAGAACGTGAAAAAGAAGAACAGGTATCACCTGTTGAAAATCTCAAACTGCGGTTAAAGCAGGATCTTGATAAAAATGCAACAAGTCTTATTGATACTATTTTGCCGGCTGAAGATTCTTTTTGGTATTGGGTAAAAGCTCACCAGTTTGGTGAAAAAAGATCTCAATTCATTTTCTTCTTTGATCAATTCGAAGAGTTATTTACGTATCCTAAATCCCAGGTAGAAGAATTCTCTGAACAGCTTTCTCAACTGCTCTATAATACCTTACCGGTTAAGTTCAGAAAGCAATTAGCAGAAATGGATGATAGAAATGAGGTTAGTGATGAACTTCATCATTTTCTCTATGAACGTCCGGATATAAAAGTCGTTTTCTCAGTACGTTCAGACAGGATATCACAACTTAATATACTTACAGACAGGCATCCAAATATTTTACAGAATTGCTATGAATTGGATGCACTCAGCAGGGACGAAGCAGAACAGGCAATTATTAATCCGGCAAAAGCGCCACAAGAAATTGGATTTGCAACTCCTTCTTTTTCTTTCACTCCTGATGCGCTGCAAAAAATGCTGAATAGCATTGCTAATCCACAGGATGGGAAAATTGAAACAGCTACTTTACAGATCATCTGCCGCTATGTAGAAACCGAACTGGTTTTTGATAAAAAGATAACGGTTATTACCAGCGAGTTGCTGGGCGATATTGCTGATATATTTATGCAGTATTATGAAAGCATTCTTTCCCGGCTAAGTCCAACTGAAAAAGACAAAGCACAACACCTTATTGAGGACGACTTGATAGAAGAAGGGCGACGAAATACGTTGACTGCATCTTATATAAAAAACAAATTTGGTATAGGTGAGAATTTACTTCTGCAATTGGAACAAAGTTCATTATTAAGAAAAGAAAGAGATGCTGCAGGAAGGATCTTATACGAAATAAGTCACGATACACTGGTAAGTGCAATAGAAAGAGTAGCTCAAAAACGCCGCCTGATCGAAGAAGAAGGGAAGAGGCAGAAGTTGGAAGAACAGATCGCTGAAGAACGAGATCGTGCCAGGCATTTAGAAGAATTAAATAAAAAGGCAGTATCCCGATGGCGGCTTTCAGTCGTATTTGGGTTGATCTCACTTGTCATTGCAGGAATTGCTATTTATTTCTTTCTGCAATCCCGGGAAAAAAGAGACGAGGCAATAGAGCAATCAAAAAAAGCGACGGAACAGGAGAAGATCGCAAAAATTGCTTTGTTCAAAAACAAAATGCAAACAGCAAGAACGTTGCTTGAAGATGTAAAGAATAGTTACTTGTTTAGTAAGGATTATGCATTGGCTTTGCGAAATCTAAATACCGCTGACTCATTATTGACCGATAATGTTGAGCTACCTGTCACGGAAAAAAATGAAAGGGAAAAATTGACAAAAGATATCCAGGAAACTAAAACTCTTTGCCTGAATCAAACAAAATAATCAAACATGAGATTTATTTATCTATCGTTGATTCTTTTGAGCTGCAGTTTTTCATCTGTAGCACAGGATTCCTGTCCCGAATTTGATGATTTGATTAAACAAGCTGATTCACTTTTTAAAAAAGAGGGGGATTACAGAAATGCACTATATAAATATAATTCAGCGAAAACTTGTTCTCCCTCAAGACGGAAAGAAGTAGATGATAAGATCAACGAGCTGCTTGAAGAGATGAACAGGCAAAGGATAAAAGCCATCGAAGGGGAAGACAAAGTGAAAAAGGCAAATGCAGAACTTGTCGCTTCAAAAAAAAGGGAAATTGAGATGCAAGCGAAAGTTTTAGAGATACAGTCTAAAGATTCATCAGAGTTTGCAGAAAATTTTATTAAAAAAAATAAAAAACTCCTGGACACAACTCTTTCAAAACCTGAAAGAAAAAAACTTTTAGAGCATGTGGAATATCTAAGAAGAAATGGCATGGGTTCATTGTCTAATTCAGTAGCTGCCAGTTTAAAGTTACTACACGAGGCAAAACTGGACAGTGAAGATTTTTTTTACTACCTGCAACACAACCTGGAAACTACTGCAGACCCGAATTTTTTTGTAAATAAGTCGAAAGCGATCGATGAAAGCGGTTATGTAAGCTATGACACTTATTATTATTGGGCCTTAACAAAAACAGACCAGGCAATGAACTTGTTGCCTGAGGTATCTAAAGAAATTTATGAACCCTCGATCCAAAAGGTTTCGGATTCGCTAAAGGCTCACAGAAAATTGCTTGAACAAAATTATTGGATGCCGGATACGGTTATTGACCTGCCTTATAAAAGACAGAAGATGTTTGCGCTGCCTACTGCAGATTATCAAAGTTTTGTTTGGGGAGTTATTAAAGTACCTGAAGAATATAAAAGGATCCAGCTAAGGTTTTTGAATTTATCAGTAAACGATTTTTCATTTAGTACTGATAGCCTTTTTGAATTAGTGTTAAAAGGAAAATACTATAGTGTTTTAGCTACCGATGCGAACTATAGGTATATGGTAGTTAAACGGGTTGATTATTCACTAAAAAAGAATCTTGTTGAAGTTGTAAGCTCATCGGACACCTATCCCGCAGAAATAAAATTGATCGATAGAAAGGGGAATGTTTTAAGTGATCTGTATTCAGGAGATTTCTTTTTTAGTCCTGATGCAAAATTTCTTGCCAACTGGAAAGCAGGGTCTGCGGAGCTTAATTTATTCGATCTTAAAACTCTTAAAAATTGGAAGTTCCCTGCAAGTAGCCCTGTTTATACAATGAGTTTCTCTACAGATTCGAAAACGATGCTTTATTTTAATGATTCAACGAAATTGTTTTATTCTTTGGATCTGACAAGTAATGAACCACGGCAAACCTCGAGCTTTTCTCCAATGACCGCAGGCATTACTAATATTGATTTTACCGGGGGCAATAAATTTCTAAAAATTAATACACGTGACAGCGTTTTCCTGTATGATATCGGGCTTAAAAAAATTATTTTTCAGTTTGATAGCAGTTTTGTTAAAAATATCGTTGTGGCACCCAACGGTAAAGAAGCATTACTTATTTGCAATCGAAAAAAATATGGGTACTATGGATGTTTTACCTATTGTGTCAGCATGGATATGAAAATTAAGGACAAACTTTATTCAGATTGCGATAACTTTTTTTATACACCTGACGGAAAATTTATTGTTGGATATGATGACTATGATGTAATGCGATGGAGTGTTGATAAAAGTAACCAGGCGAAAGGTAATTTTCGAACTTGTTTAGGATTTAAAGAACTGATCGATAAAGGAGGGGTCCCATTTAATTATTTTCTTACCATTAGCGATGCTGACCAGCTTGAACTAGGCGCCAGGAAATTATATGATATTGGCTCTGATAAAAAACCCGATACTTTATTAAGTAACTTATACTATCGTCAATCTCAACTTCTTTTCGACCGGTTAAAAATTGGCGATGCACAAAATATTCGTCAGGACCGGGTTCCTTTTTTTTATGACTGGTCCAACTATATTCGGAGAGCATTAGGCAACCGGGATTTTTATGATCAATTCAGTACGCAGCAAGTTGCTGTAGAAATTTTTGACAAATTGATCAATTCACCGGATGGAAAATATCCCATGCTTTTATATTATGCGGCAAACGGGAATATGCTGTTGAATAATTTGTATGATAGCCTTAACGCTTTTAATCTTAATTTTCTTGCACGGGTCAAAAATGAGATCGGTATTCGGGAAAAAGTTTTTGCTATTGACCCCGATAATTCAGATAATATTTACTATTTCAAAAAAGCGTTTGAACAATTTTCTGTTGTTAGTGATACGCTTGGCTGGCGATTTTTAAAAAATAAAAAATATTTTGACCGGCTGATCTTATATAGAGATGGCGAGAAATATTTAGCTGAAAAATTAAATTTTCTTCCCGATTCTGTTGGCATAAAAGAAGCGTACATAAATGCTTTATCACAGTTGGCACCGAGCTATTTGTACACATATGCAAACAGGCCCGGCGAAAATATTCATGCCCTGGATAGTGTCACTTATTTTGCGGATAAAGGACTTTCATTGAGTACCAATGATTATGATATTGCGATATTTAAGATGATAAAAGCACGGGCCCATTTATTGAGAGAGAATGAACTTGATAAAGCATTGGATCTTTATGATCAGGTTGTCAAAAAGATCCCTGCGTATAAAAAAACAATTTTAACGCAGCTGACGATGTTGAAGGAGGCCGGTGCCGTTAGTGCAAATATTTCAAAAGCTGAAGAATTTATAAACAAACAATGATGTCTTGATCAACCCTAAACAGGATTTTCAATATGAAGGGCTTAACTGATGATGAACGCAGTGCAACTTTGACGCAGGCAAAAAACTTGCCTGTTGAAACAGGCAAAAGGTCAATAAGAATTGGAGTTTCAGGGAAACGATACATTTCTACGGAAGAAAAAGATCGTGTTTACAAAGAGATCAAAGAAACTATTGATAACATCCTCAAAGAATCCGATGCAAAGCAATTTATTGGTTATACCGCTTTGGCGGCTGGCGCAGATATAATTTTTGCAAATGTTGTTAAAAACGAGTTTCATCAACCACTTCAGGTCATCCTGCCTTTTTCAATTGAAGAATATAAAAAGGATTTTGAAGGTGATGATCTTAAACAATTCGAAGAGCTATTA
Source organism: uncultured Bacteroidota bacterium (assembly GCA_963746915.1). Lineage (GTDB taxonomy): Bacteria > Bacteroidota > Bacteroidia > Chitinophagales > Chitinophagaceae > VBAS01. The sequence continues at coordinate 122,769 of CAVVDD010000004.1, forward strand.
AAGGAATACGAGGTTAATAAAATAATTGAGACAATACCCCCAACAGACAAGAGAAACAGGAATACTGCATACTATGATGCAGGAAAATATATAGTTGACGAAACGGAGGAAATGATCTTTATCTGGGATGGATTGAAACCCGGGGGAAAAGGAGGCACTGCGGACATCATTGGTTATTTTTCAGACAAAAGACCAGGAAAAAAGATCCATTGCATTATCATTAAACCAAAGGAAACGGATCCGCTTAATGAGTTGATAACCGGAAAATATAAAGAAGCAGACAGGATCGCAGTGAATAGAAGAGATAATCACAGAAGGGTTTGGAAATCCGGGATCATTTTAGGTTGGTTCGCAGTTCTTTTTTTCGCCATAAATACCGCTTTTCATCCTGCTAAATATGAACTTATCCTGCTTAGCCTGGAATTTATATTAATTTCAACTGTTTTGATCTTTGTTTTTTTTGCCCATAAAAAAAAATATCATCGCCATTATCTTGAATTCAGGATGAATGCAGAAACATTTCGTTTGATACGTTCCTTTTATCATGCCGGGGTTAAGGTCGCTATCTCAGAACATACAAAAAGAGACCATAAAGAATTGGCTGCAATCGCCAAGAGATCAAATGAGGAAATAAAAATGACAGATAAGAGCTCAAAATGGTATTCGCAATACGTTATAAAGTCGTTGATACAGGATCAATGCAGCTATCATGAGAACAAGATCAGGGCAATTGGAAATAAGCATCACAATTTTGAACGGGTTATGATTGTAATTGCTTTAGCTTTTTTTCTCAACGTTTTGTTGTATTTGATCTATGTATTTCTTGAGCACTGGCATATAAAACCACCATTTGTTTATTCTCATGGAATAAATATATTTCTCAGTATCGTGCTTCCGGCAACCTATGCAACACTGGAAGGGTTCATTCATTTTAACGAATGGACACTTTTGAAAAAGTATTCTGAATTTGCAAGACATAGTTTAAAAGAGTGTAAGGAACGTCTGCCGATCAACCTGGAGCAACATACGTTTGAGGAATGTCATAAAAAGCAATCCGAAGTTTTGAATTTAGTTTCAGGTATTATGCTAAGTGATAACAGGAGTTGGAGTTTATTACTTGAAAATAAAGACACCTATACTATGATCGTATAGTTAAAATGGGTCACGTAAGAATGTTGATGTTTATTTTTAATAACTTTAGATCGAAAGCAATAAAAATAACATGAAGAATAAGATCACAGTTCTGGCGATAGCAATGTTTTGTTGTCAAAGTTTATTTTCGCAGGATAACGCAACTAATCCTTCGGCTGGCAGGTCCACCAATTTTGAATTTGCTTTGACGCAAGGTGGCGCAATGATTTTCGCACCTGAAACATACGCTAAAGTAGAAGGTTCACCCTATCTTTCTGCTGAATGGGTGTATGCAAGGATCAAACTAGCTGACTCCAGGAAATTTGATAGCGTATTGGTCAGACTCGATCTATATGATAATAAAGTTCATTTTAAAGATGAGATGGGGCGTGAAAGAATGGTTGCAATAGATGTGAGGGAGATCGAAATAAAAGATATGTCATCAAAATGGAATAATGCTGTTTTTGTATCGGGATACGGAGAAAATAAGCATGAATTTTTCCAGGTAATTGCTGACGGATCGAAGGCGAGCCTGTTAAAAAAAATGAATGTAATAATAAAAGAAACGAAGGATTTCAATAAGCCGGAGAAAAACAGCTTTGAGTTGCAGAATGCCTTATGCATTTATTCAAAAGATATCCTTTACATAGAAAAGAAAAATTGCCTGTCAATGGTGCCTGCTTTTAAGGATGACAATAAAGTAACGGCCTTTATTTCTTCCAGTGATATTAAGTGTAATAAGGAAAATGACATGGTAAAGCTGGTAAACTATTACAATTCCTATTAGCAAGGCTTATTCAAACTGTTTTATCAGGTCTTCAGCATTTATTGTGTTTGAAAAAAACGCAGTCACTTTTTTAATTACTCCTTCCACTAATGCATCGGGACAGGAAGCGCCACTTGTTATTAAGACCTTTACAGGGTTTTTGTTTGGTATATAACCGGATGTAAGTATTTCTTTTTTTGTATGAAAATTATAATGCAGTATTTCTTTTGTTGAAAGAATTTTTTCTTCACTGCTGATAAAATAAGTGGGTAATTTTTCTTCACACAGTTCTACAAGATGCGAGGTGTTAGAAGAATTATACCCGCCAACAACAATAGCAAGATCGGCATCCGTTTCCAGCATTCCTGACACTGCCTGCTGGTTTTCTAATGTTGCATAGCAAAGCGTATCTCTTGTGTCAGCAAATCTTTCGTCAACATTTGCCGTAGTTAATTTATATTTTTCGATCATCACTTGTTTTAAATGATCGGCAATTGCCTGTGTATCGCTGGCAAGCATCGTGGTTTGATTTACTACACCAATTCTTTCAAGATCTTTTGCGATATTAAATCCTTCTGAATACTGATTCCTGAATTCTTCATAAAATTGATCTGGCTGTTTTTCACCTGTAATATATTTTGCCAACTCTATCGTTTGCTGCATATCTTTTATTACAACAGATGGGGCATTTGCAGAAGCATGGGAAAAAGTGGCTCTTGTTTCTTCATGATTTGGCTTGCCATGAATAATGATCGTATAATTCTTTTTAGCGATCTGTTCGCTGCGGTTCCATACTTTTTCAACAAACGGGCAGGTAGTATTATATTTTTCTGTTTGAATTCCGAGCCCATTTAATTTCTTTTCCATTTCGAGTGTTGTACCAAATGCTGGAATGATAACAATATCATCTGCTGTTAATTCATCAAATGAAATTAGTTGTTTACCGTAATTATCCTGCATGAACTGTACACCATGGCTTTGCAGGTCAGCATTCACCTGCGGGTTATGTATCATTTCGCTTAATAAAAAGATCCTTTTACCGGGATTTTCGTCAACGGTTCTGAAAGCAATTTCAATCGCATTTTCAACGCCATAGCAAAACCCAAAATGACGGGCCAGGAAAATTTGCAAAGGGCCAAGATCAAGCAGGGTAGGAGTAAAATCCTTTTTCATTTTATCCTGTTCCTTTCTTTTCTTCTTGATTGCCGTAATGAGGGGACTGCGATATATGATAGGTACGTCGAAACTTTTCATGGGTGCAAAGATACTTGGATAAATTTTGAAACACAGAGTGATCACCGGTGCCTCCGGGTATATTAAAAACACTTAATTTGCAGTCCTTTCATCCGTGATTAATTATAAATAAATTTTTATGAGAAAACTTTTGGTTGCTTTCATTTCATGTTCATTCATCCTTTTAACAAATGCCCAGGATGCTTTAACTGTAAAAGATTATGAGAATGCAGAAAGTAAAATGGGCTATAACACGCAGAAATATGTTGACCGTGGCAATGTGTTTCCAAACTGGATCCCCGGCGATAAATTCTGGTATCGTGTGTTAACGCCATCAGGCAGTGAGTTTGTTTTAGTAGATGCTGTAAAAGGAACCCGTATCTGTTGCATTTGATCATGAAAAGCTGGCAGCTTCACTTTCCGCTGCTACAAATAAAAAATATACAGGTTCCATGTTGCCTTTCCAGGTTATAAATTACTCAGCCGATGGGAAGTCTATAACCTTTCGTACAGATGGCAAACAATGGAAATATGAGAATTCTTCTCTTGTTGCTGATACCACTAAGCTTTTGGAGAATGCGCAACGTTCCGGGGGATTTGGTCGTGGTAATCGTGGTAATGAAGTTTTATCACCTGATAGAACTAAAGCTGTCTTTATTAAGGATTATAATCTATGGGTAAAAGATATAAAGACAAACGAGCAAAAGCAATTGACAACTGATGGCATAAAAGATTTTGGTTATGCTACAGATAATGCAGGTTGGACAAACAGCGATGGAGCAATAGTTCGCTGGTCACCTGATTCAAAAAAGATCGCCACCTTCAAGCAAGATCAGCGAAATGTTGGTGACATGTATCTTGCTTCTACTAATGTAGGCCATCCAACATTGAGATCGTGGAAGTATCCACTGCCCGGTGATAAAGATATTCCTATGATCTCCCGTTGTGTTATCAATGTTGAGGATGCAAAGGTTATCATGTTCAATATTCCTCCCGACCCGCACCGGGCTTCTTTGAGTGATGATATTTCAAGCAGCGGAACTTTTGATGATATAGATTGGAATCCTGATGGAACTGAAGTTGCTTTTCTTTCTACTTCAAGAGATCATAAACAGGAAAAATTTCGCATTGCAAATGCAACAACAGGAGAGGTTCGTGAAGTGTTTGAAGAAGTGGTGCCTACGCAATATGAATCTGGCTGGGGCGCCATCAACTGGAGATATCTTCCAAAAACAAAAGAGATCATTTGGTTCTCTGAAAGAGATGATTGGGGTCATCTTTATTTATACGATGCCACAACTGGCAAAGTAAAAAATCAAATTACAAAAGGCAATTGGGTGGTAACACGACTCATAAGAGTAGATGAAAAGAATCGGCTATTGTATTTTATGGCCAACGGTACACAACCTGAGAATCCTTATTTCAGCCAATTCTATAAAATTGGATTTGATGGAAAGGATCTTGACACTACTTACTCCAGGTGCAGGCACACATTCAGTTAGCTTTTCACCATCAGAAAATTATTTTATTGATACGTACTCAAAACCAGATGTACCGTCGGTTACTGTGCTGCGTGATATGAATGGAAAACAAATTACTGAACTGGAAAAAACAGATGTATCGAGATTAAAAGCCGCAGGATGGAAACCGCCAACGCCATTTTCTGTAAAAGCTGCTAATGGTAAAATGGATGTGTATGGTCTCATGTTCACACCAACGAATCTTGATCCTAATAGAAAATATCCCGTTGTTGATTATATCTATCCCGGTCCGCAGAGTGGAAGTGTGGGTAGTTGGGGCTTTAGCGCCGCAAGAGGTGATCACCAGGCATTGGCCGAATTAGGATTTGTTGTTGTGCTGATCGAAGGCACCGGCAATCCTAATCGTTCAAAAAGTTTTCATGATGCGTATTGGCCCGATATGAGCACAAACACTTTGCCCGATCAGATCGCAGGCATACGTCAATTATCGCAACGCTATTCTTATATCGATACAAACAAAGTTGGTATCTGGGGACACTCAGGTGGTGGCTTTGCAACTGCTGCTGCCATGTTCCGTTATCCTGATTTTTTCAAAGTTGGTATTTCTGAATCCGGCAATCATGATAATCGTAATTATGAAGATGATTGGGGCGAACGCTATATTGGATTGCTAACGAAAAATCCTGATGGCACTGATAATTATACTGCACAGGCCAACCAGACCTATGCAAAGAATTTAAAAGGAAAGCTAATGCTTGCACATGGCATGATGGATAATAATGTGCCGCCTTATAATACAATGCTGGTGGTGGAAGCATTGACTAAAGCAAATAAAGATTATGATCTTGTTGTATTCCCAAATGCCGGCCATGGTTTTGGCGCTGATTCACCTTATATGATGCGTCGTCGCTGGGATTATTTTGTAAAAAATCTATTAGGAAAAGAACCACCACCAAATTATAAATTAGAAACAAAGACAGATCCGAGGAATGGGGGACAGTTAGCGTTCTAATTCGCACTTGCGAGGCCGTCATCCAAAGTGCAATCACATATTTAGTATAGCAGGCCGAAGCAATCTCATCAGATTGCTTCGGCCTGCCGTTAACAAACATTATTATTTTTACATTTCTACTGGCAATCCTCGCAATGACGAAGTTCACGGTTGTTTGAGATATACATACCCCCAGCGAAGTCTCGTCATTGCGAGGCGATTTATTAGCAAACTGACAAGTTTAGTTAAGATAGCCGAAGCAATCTCATCATACAAAAAGACCAATCTTATAGGTTGGTCTTTTTTATTTACCTGTACTCCGAAGCCTCTTGTCCAACGAAGCTTTAGCGTAGTTGGATTGCGTAGGAGTATGTACTTAGCTGAATTGCTACTGTTAAGCTTTCGTTGCGTCGCACACTTGTACGTTCGGTAATCTATTCAGCATATTTGAAGCTGCTCAGCAAGCCGCACCGGGGCATTTTAAATCACGAATACAAGATCAACTGCGTACACCGAAACAATGCCACCGTTTTCTGATTCTCTTTACTCTTAACTATCACATCCCAAACCTGTGTTGTCTGTCCCGCATGTTGTAAAATTGCTTCAGCTATTATAAAACCAGTTTTTGTTGTTCCTAAGAAATTTGATTTTAGTTCTATGGTTGTAAAAGATTTTGCCAGCGGTGGTAAATTATAAAGACAAGCATAACCAGCTATTGTATCTGCCAATGTAACTACACTACCCGCATGTAGATATCCATTTGGTGCAAGCAGTTCTTTCTTTACTTCCATTTGTGCAGCGGCTATGTTGGTTGATACATTCAATACTTCAATGCCCAGCAACCCGGGAAAGAAGTTGGCGCCAAGCTTTACAAAATCTGTTTGTTTATGATCCATTTTAGATTATAGATTAGTTGTCAGTAATCGAAGTTAATTAAACATTCAACAAGGCTTGTCGGCGGATTCAAAAGTAGCAATGAGAAGCTTTTTTATTATTTCAAAGTCGATCTTGTCAGGATTTGAATAGCGTATGCAACCTTTGCCATGATTCAATCCCTTCAGCAATTCTTTATTTGAAAGCATCACATCATGAATAGCAAAATATACACATATATGATTTTTCTGACTGGCAAAACCTACTTCAGGTAAATCGTTTCTTTTGTAAGAAGGTAATTTGTAAGCCATGACTTCTTCATAACCTTTCAAAATTTCTTTGCAAAGCTTCCGGATCTGCAGTAAAGCTTTTTTTCTTTTCTCCGGAACTTCTTTCAAATAATCGATTACATTTTTTGCTTCGCTTACCATAGCTGATTTATTTAAACAATAGTTTTTGTTATCAACAATTGAAGTTAAAATTATTTTGCTCCGGATTTTCTAAGAATTTTTTCGATTTCAACATGTCCTTTTTTCTTTGCCCATGCAAGTGGTGTAGCCCATGAAGCACCGGATTTATTAATGTCTGCGCCTTTTGCAAGTAAATAGTTAACCATTTCAACATATCCCCATCTTGCAGCCATTCCTAAAGGTGTTGATCGATACTCTTCTTCTACAGGATCTATATCTGCTCCGTACTTTAGAAGCAATTCCGCTTTTTTCAATTTCTCCTTTTTGTGCCATGTCATGCAATAGCGTAACATGATGCCAGCTCATTGTATTTGGGCTCATTCCTTTTTCCATCATATAAGTGGCGGCATCCAGTCTTTCAAAATAATAGAACTGGGCCCATTTTAAAATCGCAGGAACTTTTGCTCCATAACTCATTAAAAGATCGATCATCTCCCGGTTATTTTCTTTGGCAGCAAAAACTAAGATCCCTTCACCCCAGAAATAGGTTTCATCCTTTGCAAATTCAGGATGTTCTTTTAATATCTTTTCTGTTTTATCAAGACTCCCTTTATCCACGGCTTCCTGGAATTCTAATTGCAAGTCAGATCTGTTGTAAATGATCTCTCCGTTATCTCCTTTGAATTTTTGTTTTGATGGGTTGTTCGAATACTGATCTAATAGTAATGCGATCTCCTTATAATTTCTGTCTTCTGCGATCGTTTTTAATGAGTCTTGAAATGGATAGATCTTATACTTAGGAGCATGTGCTCCGTTATCTAGTAAATATTTTACTAACTCAACATGCCCTTCACGAACTGCAAAATGAATAGGTGGTGTATAATTGTATTGCGCATAAATTAACTCAGGGCATTGTTTGACCAAATGTTTAACCTCATCTAAATTTCCATTTCTGCTTGCAACAAGAATATTCCAAACTTTTGAAGTTGTTGAAGCAATACCATTGTCAACAACCATTGGCAAGTTTAATTTCATTTCGTGTGGCTGTATCATGGTGTTTTTTTAGTTCCGGCACTTTTTGAGTTTGATTCGGCCCCGATTTTATCGGGGCCTCGCAATGACGGAGACTTTGTAATTTTGTTTCTCTTCTTACTACAGCGTAGCATTTTTCAGTCTTTCGGAGTCTTCGTCATTGCGAGGCGACCTATTAGTCAACTGACAATTTTGATTATGAAAGCCGAAGCAATCTGGATTTATTACGATCCATTATTTCTTTTTATCATCCAAATTAAAACGCATCTCCAAAAAATATCTTGAAAAACCGATCTTCTCATAAGCTTTAATGGCAGGAGATATTATCATAATAAACTTCCAAACGAAATTCAGTAATGTTTTGAATAGCTGCCCAATTTTTTAAAGCATCAATAATTCGCTTATTGATTCCCTGGCCTCTGTATTCAGGTAGCGTATACATAAAACCTAAATAAGCATGGGTACTATACTTTATAAAATGGTTTTGATCTATCGATCCTTGCATAGCCCGAAGCGATGATCTTATTGTCTGTTTCAGCAACAACCACTTCAATATGCGGAGAGGTTAGCATTGTTTTCAGATCATAGTAATTAACAGGATCTGGTTTTAAAGTTGGATCGAATGGTCGCTCCGTTTTTATAAGGTCTTGCTCAAAGACTAATAGCTGATCTAAGTCATCAATTGTGGCCTTTCTTATAGTGATCTCATCCATTTTATGTACTTGTTTATGCGAAGATATTTTATCTACCAACATATATTGTCTGGCATGGTTTTTCTGCAATATTCTTTATCTTTCCGGCGTTATTATGTACCGAAAAGAATCAGTTTAATTTCACAATCCGTTATTACTATGAAACAGGAAACCGTGCCAACCAGGCCTGCCAGGTCAAAATCTATAATAAAGAGATCTCTCTTTTTTGCGGTAGCGGCCATTTCCCTCGTACTTGTCTATGCTTATTATCCCAATCTTAAGAATTTATCCGTTAGTACATCAGCTGTTTCCAATAAAAAAGACACGATTGAGTCTAAAATAGCGGCGAAACGATTTGAGCCAACCATATCTTATAAAGAGAAAATGGATCATATCATTAATGGTGATTCATCCGGCAAATGGAAAATGAATGAATCTGAACCATTGCCCGGCGCCATTCTTCCTTATAAAAGAATTATTGCTTTTTATGGTAACCTCTATTCAAAGAATATGGGCATCTTGGGTGAACTGCCGAAACAAGAAGTGTTGGATAAACTACAGAAGGAAGTAAAGGCCTGGGAAGAAGCTGATACTTTTATGCAAGTACAACCGGCTCTGCATTATATCGCAGTGACTGCGCAGATGCTGCCGGGGAAAGCAAATAAATACAGGCTTCGTATGCCTTTTTCTCAAATTGATTCAGTGTTGAAAATGGCAGAGAAGATCAATGCCATTGTTTTTTTAGATATACAAGTTGCATTAAGCACATTGGAAGAAGAGGTTCCCGAATTTGAAAAATATCTTAAACTACCGAATGTACATCTTGGAATTGATCCGGAATTTTCAATGAAGGGTGGAGAAAAACCCGGCTCAGTGATCGGTAGCTTTGATGCCGCTGATATTAATTATACGAGTGAGTACCTGCAAAAAATTGTAAAAGATAATAACCTGCCTCCAAAAATTTTGGTAGTGCATCGTTTTACACAGGGAATGGTAAAGAATTATAAAAACATTAAAACATTGCCGGAAGTGCAAGTTGTGATGCATATGGATGGATGGGGATTTCCGGCGAAGAAGGTGAATACTTACAAACAGTTTATTTATAAGGAGCCTGTTGAATATACAGGGTTTAAACTTTTTTATAAAAATGATACAAAGGGCAATGGCCGCTTGCTTACACACCAGGAACTTTTGAAGTTAAAGCCGCAGCCTGTTTACATACAGTATCAGTAAGTTTTCCTGAGAAATATTTATTGGGTGATCTGCATTACTACTATCAACATCGTTGCGTCGCACTCTTGTACTTTCTGTTCGCTATTCAGCAATGTGGAGTCTTGTCATGTTGAGCCGGCTATTCTTGACATTTGCAAATATTGTAAACACAGGCGAGACATCTCAGGCTATAACAATCCAGAGATGTCTCGCCATACATCACTAAAGCAGCAATCGAACTAATATAATCGGCTCGACATGACAAGTGGAAGTGACAAGAGAGTTTTGGCATAACTCAAAGCATGCTTTTGATCCATCCTCCATCAACTGCCAGCGAAACACCGGTGATATAACCAGCTCTTTCGCTTGCTAAAAATGTAACAGCAGCTGCAAATTCTTCTGGTGTTCCAAAACGCCCTAATGGTATTTCATTTTTTGCATTGGCAAAAGATGAATTCTTTTCAACCAATTTTTTCAATCTGTCTGTCTCTGTATAACCGGGCATTACATTGTTGACAGTAATATTATGAATGCCAAATTCATTCGAAAGTGTTTTCATTAAACCAGCAACAGAAGCCCTGATAGAATTGGATAACACTAAATTATTAACCGGTTGCTTTACCGCCTGTGATGTAATAGCAATGATCCGTCCCCATCGTTGTTGTTTCATGCCGGGTAAAAATCCATTGATCAATCCAACAACACTTCCGAGCAGACTTTGATAGGCTTTATCCCAGTCTTCTTGTTTAAAATCTTCAAACTTACCTGTGGGAGGACCACCGGTGTTGGTAACAAGAATATCTATATGATCATAAACCTGTAAAGATTTTTTAATGATCTGTTCCCTTTCATTATCATTTGACAGATCTCCGGCAAGAGCCAATACTTCGCCGCCACTTATTTTTTCGATCTCTTGTTTTGTGTTTTCAAGATTTTCCTTATTACGGCCGTTTATAATAAGTTTAGCTCCTTCTTTTGCAAGTTCAATTGCAACAGCTTTTCCAAGTCCCTGGCTGGAGGCAGCAACGAAGGCTATTTTATTTTTTAATCCTAGTTCCATATTTTTATTTTCTTAAGTAATCATCAGTTTTATCTAACCAATCCTGGCGGGGCGGGGCCCACGTATCTATTTCTTCTACATCACCGATCATCAATGCTTCATGCGGAAGGTTTGATGGAATGACAACAACATCGCCGGGATAAAGATCCATTGTTTGTTCTTTATTTTCTCCAAACCAAAAACGCATTTTGCCTGACACAAGCTGGGTTACCTGTTCATGTACATGATGATGAAGAGGCACCACAAAACCATCTTTAAATTTCATTTTGGCGATCATCAGCTTTTCGCCAGAAATAATTTTTCGAGCCATGGAAGGAGTTACATCTTCAGTTGGAACAGCTTCCCAATTTAATTTGTTTACCATGAGCAATGCTTTTAAAATTACTTTTTATTTCAAAAAACAGGCAAAGATTAGTATGTTTTATTTGTCAATGTTAGCATAAGATAATAAAGGTCATAAATAATAATAATGGCCGCTATGATGCCAATGATTATTTTATAGGATTGTCGTTTTGCGAAAATAAACATCACTACAAATTGTGCGATGGATAACATTGTACTAAGAACCCTGATCCCATTGTATAATATCCTGTTATCGCTTATGCCGGACCCGCCAAAAATAAAACTCCAAAAAAACCACATAAAAACATTCACCAATATTAGAATTGCTACGATCAAATAGCCAAGATCCAAATTTGATTTTGACAAACCGCCATAAGTTCTATCAAAAATTGTATGATTTGGATCTGTTGCCGTCGGCTTTAAATTGTCACCACAATATTTACAAAAATTACTGTCGTTTTCATTTGTCTTGCCACAATTACTGCAGATCATAATGGGTGATGTGAGTTTTAATAATGATCGGTTGCCTAAATATACTCACTTTGGTTATCGTTACCGAACTTCATATTTTCACAAGCAATCTAACTCGAGATCAATAATGAAAAACTATTTCACTCCTGTAGCATGGGCGCATCATACAAATATTTATGAGGTCAATATCCGTCAGTATAGTCATGAAGGAACGTTGAATGCGTTTGCTGAACATTTGCCGCGACTGAAAGACATGGGAGTGGAGACGCTTTGGTTCATGCCTTTGCAGCCAATTGGTAAACTGCATCGCAAAGGAACGCTTGGCAGTTATTATTCCATCAGCGATTATATTTCTTTAAATCCTGAATATGGTGTGCTTGATGATTTTAAATTATTAGTTGAAGAAGCACATCGCTATAATATGAAAGTGATCATTGATTGGGTGGCAAATCACACATCATGGGATCATGTATGGACACAAACACACCCGGATTTTTTTTCAAAGAATGAATATGGCGGTTTTCGTCCGCCTTATCCTGATTGGGCTGATGTCATTCATTTAAATTATGAGAATAAGGAATTATGGCTGGCAATGGTGAATGCAATGAAATTTTGGGTAAAGAATTTTGATATCGATGGTTTTCGCTGCGATATGGCGCATCTCGTACCCCTGGATTTTTGGAAGTATGCTAGAACGGAACTTGATAATGAAAAGAAATTATTCTGGTTGGCAGAAACCGAAGAACCTAATTATCATGAAGTGTTTGATGCTAGCTATACATGGGAATTTCTTCACGTAATGGAATCTTATTGGAAAAGAGAAACGAATATTCATGGCCTTGATGCGGTTTTGAGACGCTATGAAAATGCTTTTCCAAAAAATGCAATAAGGATGTTCTTCACTTCCAATCATGATGAGAACTCACATAGCGGAAGTGAATATGAAAGAATGGGGGATGCGGCAAAGGCCTTTGCTGTTCTTTGCGCTACATGGAATGGAATTCCACTGATCTATAGCGGGCAGGAATTACCTAATTCACAACGATTGAAATTTTTTGAAAAAGACCCGATACAATGGTCGGGAAATTTTGGCTTGCATAATTTTTATAAAACATTATTGGAGCTTCATAGTCATCACCCGGCTTTGGGAGCCGCTGATGATAATGTAAGGACGTATAGGATCCCGACTTCTGAGGATGAAAAAATATTTTCATACCTGCGTAAAATACGGAGAGAGAGAAGTTCTTGTTATATTAAATCTTTCGGCAATAGATGATCTGCATTTTGAAATAACGGGAGAAAATGTTTCAGGTATTTACAGAAATGTTTTTACAGGTGAAGCTATTGATCTTACCGATAGCAGAGAACCTGACTATGAAAGCATGGGACTATTTAGTTTTTGAAAAATAAAAAAACCGCCCCAATTACGAGACGGTTTATGATTCTATTGTTTATTATTTAATCAGTCAAGTCAAGCGGATAAGTATAGCTTCCTCTGAATCCGGGATAAAATCCTTCCAGTTTAACCGTACCAACTGCACTGTTAAGAACTTTACTCAATTCATCAATTGATTTAATTGCTCTGCCATTTACACTGGTGATCACGAATCCTTCATCCATTTTTGTTTCACTCAATTTTCCGCCTTCTCTTATTTTCTTTACAACTACACCACCAGTTACATCGTATTCATCAGCTTTCTTTGAATCAAGATTAGTAAGTTCTGCACCGATGATATCACCTGCAGTAGTTGCTACTTCAATGGCACTAACCTTAGCTTTCAATGTAACAGTAGTGTTGTATTCTTTACCATTGCGCAGATAAGACAGCTGTACTTTATCATTCGGTCTGAAGCCGGCAATTTGTGCACTCATTTCAATTCCGCTTGAAACAGGAGTGTTGTTTACTTTAGTAATGATATCGCCTTTCTTTAAACCAGCTGCATAAGCGCCACCATCTGTAGGAACTGCTGATACATATACACCTTCATTTTCTTTAATGCCAAGTTCCTTCATTTGACTTTCACTAAGGTTGCTGGCATATTGAATACCGAGATAACCTCTTTGTACATCGCCAAACTCCACTATATCATTAACGATCTTCTTTGCAATGTTTACGGGTATTGCAAAAGAATAACCGGCATAAGTGCCATTCGGTGCTAAGATCGCCGAGTTAATACCAACCAGCTTACCATCCGTGGTTACCAATGCGCCACCACTGTTTCCCTGGTTTACAGCAGCATCTGTTTGTATAAATGATTCTACAGGGGAAATATTAGTGCCTCTTGTTTGTCTTTCATTAATTCCGATGCTTCTTCCTTTTGCACTCACGATTCCAGCTGTAACAGTTGTTTCCAATGTAAGCGGATATCCAATTGCAAGCACCCATTGTCCAAGCTTTACCTCATCAGAATTACCATAAACCAGGTAAGGCAAACCTGTTCCATCAATTTTCAAGACTGCAATGTCACTGCTGGGATCTTTACCGATCAGTCTTGCTTTATAAGTTTTCTTATTATGAAGTGTTACCATTATTTCACCGGCTACACCACCATTTTGATCACTAATAACGTGATTGTTGGTAACAATATAACCGTCGTCACTGATCAATACACCGCTACCAGAAGCTCTTTGTTCCGGGATCATCTGTGGACCAAAATCAAAAAACTGATCAAACCAGTCATCAAGTCCACCGCGATTTCGGCTACGAGGAAGTTCATTCGCATTGTTCACTTTTTGAGCTGCTATTTTTGTTTTAATATGAACAACAGCCTGGACCGAAGTACTTGCTGCTTGAGTAAAATCTATGTTAACAGGAGCATTCGCTACATTGCCATCAAAAAAACCTGCATAATTGGCAGGCACCTTTGCCTCTGATTGGATCGCTACAATGTCTTTATGCGCAAATTTTGAATAACCCCATACACTGGCAAGAGCAGATCCGCTGCTGATTGCCACAATTAAAAGCACATTTTTAAATTTCATGGTGTTAAGTATTTTTTCTTTTAGTATTTCAAATTACATGCCTATACAAAATAACGAAGTAGTTTCCTGAAAAAATGACCTTTCAGTCAGTTTAACATTTAATTTACCAGAGCCTTCGTACTTCGGCAGATTAAAATTAATAAGATTTATTGATTGGTACTAATAGAAAAGTTCACAGTTTGGTAAGAAAGTTTATTGTGTCAATACCGTCGGCATAATCGGTTAAGGAAGGCAATTGTGCCTGTCCAAATGGGATATGGCCGTGACCAACGGTACATTGCAGGTCTTCTATCGATCTCAGGCTTTCTTCTACTGTGTTTTTATCTGTGTAAAACTCGTAATTCAGTTGGCTGATGGGAGAGAAGATGGATGGATTCTCCAATAGAATTATTGATTCATTTGCCATATAGAATTTGCCATTCAGAATATGCAGCGCTAGATTATAATCGTAATTGTTTTTGTATTTATTATGATCTTTAAAATGATCGTACTTTTTAAAAACAGTTAGCAAGGGAATAAAATCATAATCTTTTGGAACAAATATTTTGGTCACGTTCCGACAGCCCATTCCAAAGTACAGATGAACATCGTCTGCTAATTCTTCAAGTTCTTTTGCAGTTTCGTTCCCATCTAAGTATCGCTACCGATGTCCTGTTTCGCCGAATGATGTGAGGATATTTTTTGAAATAGTACTCAAAATACCTTGCCGAATTATTACTGCCGGTCGCTATATAAGCATCACAATCTTTCAACATTTCCTGGAAAACTATCATTTCATTTAATTCCTTACTCCACTCGATAAGTTTCTGGGCAAGATGTTTGATCAGCACCTCATCTTTTGAGGAAGCTTTAATGATCGCTTTATGCCCCGATATAAAAACACACAGCAAATCATGGAAGCCTACCAACGGAATATTGCCGGCCATTACAATACCGATCTTTTTTGGAGCAGCTGTTTCAATTTTATAGGAGGATGTCCAGTTTTCCAGCTTTTGTTTATCCAGAAAATGCTTCGCTATATTTTCCGTAGCTATATCAATAAATTCTGGCGTAAACCACGGATTTATCAAACTTGCCCTATGTTTTGTTTCCAGCCATTCAGGCGACCCGGATAAAATATATTCACCAAGTTGGGCTGCCAGTGCAATTCTCATTTGTAAATTCATTTCAGCAATCTATATTTGTCGGGCAAAAGTAATTCTCAACCCGTTAATAAAATTTTTATGGCTATTAAGATTACAGAAGAATGTATCAACTGCGGCGCCTGCGAACCAGAATGCCCCAATAATGCAATTTATGAAGGTGGTGTGGAATGGGCTCTTTCTGATGGAACCACGGTAAAAGGTACGTACACACTAATGGATGGCACTACTTTGGATGCAGATCAGAAGAATGCGCCTGTTGCTACTGACATTTATTATATAGTGCCTAATAAGTGTACCGAATGCCAGGGTTTTCATGAAGAACCTCAATGTGCATCTGTTTGTCCTGTTGATTGCTGCGTTCCAGATGAATTGTATAAAGAAACAGTTGATGAGTTATTGGCTAAAAAAGAGAAACTGCATATTTAAGAAAGTGCTGATGATGTGGAAAAGATTTCAGCATAATTGATGGAATGTGCTTTTTAATAAAGTAACTTTAGTTCAAATAAAAAGCGGCAAGTGAGCTGCGAAATCAGGCGGGTGATATGTTCCGCTGTAAAAAGGTGAAGGGAGAACGTCCTTCACCTTTATTATTACCCCCATCCCCTAAAGGGGTGTTATAATCTGAATTTTTCGCTTGTTTAGTTTTTATTACAGCATTTTTTCTTCAATATTTGTACCTGTAAATCACCTGTAACCACACATGAAAAAGAACATAGCCCTCGTAACCGGAGGATTTTCCGGTGAAGCGGCCATATCCTATAAATCAGCCACTACCATTAATAACCACCTCGACAGGGAAAAATTCAATGTTTATAAGATCGATATCAATCCTAATGGATGGTTTTATGAATCAGGTGATGGGAAAAAAACTGAGGTCAATAAAAATGATTTCTCCATACAAACATCAAATGGCGCAATAAAGTTTGATGCAGTTTTTATTGGTATGCATGGCACTCCGGGCGAAGATGGAAAATTGCAGGGTTATTTTGATACATTAAAAATTCCTTATACCAGTTGTGATGCGGCCTCCTCTGCGATCACATTCAATAAAAGATATACTGTGGCTGTTGCAGCCATGGCAGGTATTCATGTGTCAAGATCGTTTCATTTATTCAAGCATACTGCTGTTCCGGTACAACAAATAATTGACGGATTATCCTTTCCCGTATTTGTAAAACCAAACAATGGCGGTAGCAGTATCGGCATGAGCAAAGTGTACGAAGCCAAAGAATTAGAAGGTGCAATTCAAAAAGCGTTTAAAGAGGATGACCAGGTTTTAGTTGAGCAAATGATCAAAGGAAGAGAGTTTACAATTGGTGTATTTAAAACAAAAGGGAATATTGTGGTGCTGCCTATGACTGAAGTAATGAGTAAAAAAGATTTCTTTGATTATGAAGCAAAATACCAGGGAGCTTCTACAGAAGTAACCCCTGCTGAATTGGATGAAACTTCGGCAGATAAAATAAGGGATGCAGCAAAAAAGATCTATTCAGTATTTAATTGCAGAGGTGTTGTGAGGATAGATTTTATTTTGGATGAAAACAGTAAGTATCCATACATGCTTGAGATCAATACAATACCAGGACAAAGTGATGCAAGCATAGTGCCGCAGCAGGTAAAAGCAATGGGATGGAGCTTAAAGGAATTTTATACAAAATTGGTGGAAGAATGTTTCGAAAAATAATTTTGAAATTTAGAAACTGGGAAATTTCGAAATTTTCCAATTCCAAAATTTCCCAATACAATTAGATCCAATGTTTCAATTTATCACGAAAAGACCGCTTTGGATAAACCTGTTGGCAGGATTGATCCTGATGGTAGTATTATTATTTATACTCTCTATTTTCCTGGGACCATTAACCCGTCATGGAAAAAATAAAACTGTTCCGAACGTAGTTGGTAAATCTTTTGAAGAAGCTCAGAAGATCCTTAATAATAGTGGCTTCGATGTGGAAGTACAGGATTCAATTTATTCTGATACAACTGCAAAGGGAAGTGTATTAAGACAGGTGCCAGATGGAGATGCCACTGTAAAGATCAGCCGCACCGTTTATTTAACCATTAACCGACATGTGCCGCCGCTAGTGGAAATGCCAAACCTCAAAGATTTTAGTTTGCGCAACGCCGAATTACAATTAAGAAATATGGGATTAAGAATAGGCGATACCTCTTATGTTCATGATTTTGCAAAAAATACTGTGCAGGAACAGAATTATAAAGGGGCGCCAATTGCACCGGGTACAAAAATTCAACAGGGAAGTGAAATTGATCTTGTTTTAAGCGATGGTTTGGGGGAAACTGAATTCACAGTGCCTAACTTAGTGGGTATGACTTTTGGCCAAGCGAAAGGGTTTTTGGAATCAAATGGATTAAGTTTTCTTTCAATAATTCCAGATATGGATGTTACTGATACAGTAAGTGCATTTATATATAAGCAAGACCCGCCCCGAATGGGTGAAGATGGAAAGCATATTAAGATCCGTTCCGGTCAAACGATGAACGTATGGTTAAGTTTAATACGCCCTGCAATAGATACAACTCTTCAAAAAATACCTGAACAATAAACCTTTTTTTATGGATAACATAACTGTGGAAGAACTAAAAAGACGCCTTGATGCCGGCGAAAAATTAAACATTGTAGATGTAAGAGAGCCACATGAGAACGTCGACTTTAATATTGGTGGCGTTCTGATCCCTTTGGGCCAGGTCCAATCCATGCAGATCGACGAAATTGAAGACCTGAAGGACAAAGAGGTTATAGTGTACTGTCGCAGTGGAAACCGAAGCGGACAGGCTTGCATGTTTTTAGATGCAATGGGATTTAAAAACACAAGAAATCTTGTGGGCGGAATGCTTGCCTGGCAGGAGAAGATTGGCGGATGAAAAATAGGAGCTCAAAGAAAATACTCCAGCGGGAGTATTTTCTTTTAAATTTAATTTTCAGAATTTGTAACCTAAAACATTTAAAAAATGAAAAAACTTTTTTTGCTCGCCTTATTAATTTTTCCTGCTGTTCAATTTTTGAGTGCACAAATGAATGCCGCGGATGTATATGTTTTGATAAAGAGTGGCGAAGTTAATCTTGGCAAGAAAAATAATGTGGCTGATGACTGGAATGTTCAGGATGGGGTAAATTACCTGGGTAGCGGGGCAAGAGCAAGAGAGGGGTATAATAAAACATATACTTACGATAACATGGGCATTGTATTATTTGAAAGCATGACGGAAAAAGTTCCATCGGGAAAAATATCGGAGGTACAGGTCCATTTTTCAATACCTGAAAAAAATGATGTGGTGCCCAAAAATGGTTTTACCGGGAAACTTGCTATCGAGAATCTAAGGGTTACATCAACTACTTCGCTGGCTACCATAAAAGAGAAATTGAAAGGTTATAAAGATACCGACAGCTACATGGAGCATAGTTACCGGCTCGCAAAAGACGGCCTCTATATTTATTTTCAATATGACAAAACTGACACGCAGTTGGTGAAAGTTAGTGTTGGTCAGGATAAGCGAGAAAAGGAATAATTCTGATCCTTTCTCTTCTTAAGAAATCATTTATAAGAAATGCTGGTTTTCTGCGTTTAGCCGAAAACCAGCTTTTGTGTTATCACTTAACACTCAAAAACAATAGAATTCAAAACATCACATTCACTCCAATCATAAAATTCGTTCCCGCCATCGGGAAATAATAATTCTCTGTACTGATAACTCACCTCCATAAATATAACTGTATGTATAGCCGTTGGGTTCATATTTTTTATTAAAAATATTATTTACCTGCCCAATAATGTTTATTTCTTTCAGCCATTTCTTTTTTATTGTATAAATGAGCTCTTACATCCTGAATATAAAAAGCATTCAGTTTCCGGCTTTCATTTTGTGTATTGTCCAGATATTGTTTGCTCACATATTTACTTAATAAACTCAATTCAAAATTTTTTACAGGTAAAAAATTTATAGTTGCTCCGCCAACAATAGCTGGAGAAAAAGCAATATCGGTTGTTTGAATACTGATTGATTTTTTGTCCGCCATTATCATAATCATCAATGTATTCAGTAAAATCATCACTTTGTTTTTGCTGAAAGAAAGATTGCCGATAGCATTCATCCATGAATTGATACTTTAGGCTGCCCTGTAATTCAATACCCAGCACGATAGCTTTTGGGAATATTGGTTCTTGTATAAGCACCCACATCATTGATCTTGCCGGTCAGCACCAGTTGGTCTTTGTAATTCATATAATATAAAGTAGCCGACCAGTTATAGTTTATCTTTGTTTTTTCAATACCCAGTTCAATATCATTTAATCTTTCTGGTTTGGGTTGTTGATCTAGTGCCGGCTTCAAAATCATCCCGGTTGGGTTCTTTTTGGCCATGCTGTATGACAAATAACCTTTCCATCCATTCTTTTGTATAACTGATACCGGCTTTTGGATTAAAGAAATTATAATTTATTTTTTATGATCAGCGATGGATTATCCCGGAAACCATCAATATTATATTTCACATGCCGGTATTGCAGATCATAGAAACAGATACCAGTTGAACTGCAAACTTTGTTTGTTGTTTAAAATAAATATTAAAATCAGTTTTTAATGCATCAAGATCATACCACTTGCGCTGGTAGCTGGTAAACCCATTTGCTGCCCAGATAACTTTTCCAAAATGATTACCATCATAGCGGTTATAGCCACCACCAAGAGTTGACCTGTGTTTTATTGTTTTTGTATTGCAAGGAAAAAATATTTCCATAAAAATCATTATCCAGCCAAAGTTGACGGACCAAATCAGAAGTTGAAGTAGTATCAACTCCGTGGACAGGATCAGGCAGATTATAATCAGCATATGCTTGATCGGCTTTGTATTGTTCATAATAGCCTTTTCCTTTGGTATAGAAACAAGGCAGTATTGAAAACTTAACTTTTCACTCAATTGATGATTAAAGAATAACTGGTAATGATCCTGCCTGTAATTATCGGTTTCATTATCATAAGGCTCACCCGGTTTTTCCGTGCCGGCATAATTAATAGTGCGGTTACCTGCTTTCAGATCAGCTTCTGATAACTCCATACCATGCCTGGTAGGTTTTTTCTTTACCGGAAAAAATATTCAAACGCAGTGAAGTTTTTTTAGCCAAGATAAGCAGTGGAAAAATAAAATGACTTCAGATCACTGCTTGCCCTGTCAATATATCCATCACTGCTGATGCGGGACAAACGAAGCATCCACCGTAAAATGATCACCCAATAAGCCGCTGCCGGCTTTAATCGTATTCTTCCAGGTATTGAAAGAACCATAGCTGTTATTGAATTCAGCATAAGCATCTTTATTTACTTCATTGGTGCTGAAATTGATGCTGCCTCCAAAAGCACCGGCTCCATTTGATGAAGTACCAACACCTCGTTGTACTTGTATGCTGCCAACCGATGAAGAAAAATCAGGAAGGTCAACAAAAAATGTTCCCTGGCTTTCGGCATCATTATAAGGAATGCCATTCAGGGTCACATTGATTCTTGTTGCATCGGTACCGCGGATACGGATACCGGTATAACCAACACCATTACCTGCATCGGAATTGATCACCACCGATGGAGTTTGATTCAGGAGAAAAGGAATATCCTGCCCGAGGTTTAGTTTTGGCAATTTCTTTTTTGGACAAATTGGTTTTGGTAAAAGGTGCATTTTCACCGGCCCGGATGGCTCTTACTTCCACCGGGGTTAAGCAAATAAAAACTGTCTTTGTCTGCTTCTTCTTTGTTGGGCCAAATAGCTGTTGCACGCCAAATAACTGAAATAATGTAAAATGGCAATCCTCTTCATTTTTTTAAGTTTTAAATCGAGATTAAAAAATGAGAGGGAAATGCTGTTGAGAAAGGAATGAAATGATGATACCTCCTTCCCTGCGCAGGCATTACCCTGATCAGGTTTACGGGTTTGATCTCAGATCATCCTGCCAACTTTGGCGGGACAAACACCCCGGGAAACGCTGAAAGAACAGCCTGACACAATTAAAGCTGCCTGGACATTTAAGAACTGCTGCAAAATTAAGGGTAGAAAATATTTTCACCGGGCTGTAACTTTTCTACGCTTCTCTTCGTACCACATGCAAACCATTGTTTATGAAGAAAACTTTTTCTATTCTTTCTTACTTGTGGCCGCTTCATAACCACTGCTTTGGCCCAAAAAACTATCAATGACCCAAATGCTGAAAAAAGAACTGTTGAGCAGTTTTCATGGTATTGATGTGGCCACCGGCATCAAACTGACTACTTACAGAAGGCAATACTGAAGAAGTGGCCGTCAGCGCATCAGAAACCGAATATCCGGGATAAAATTGTAACCAAAGTGGAGAAATGGCATTCTGAAAATCTATTATGAAACAAAAGCTGGGAGCTATCAATACAAGAAAAATCAAAGCAAAGAACCTGAAAGCATATGTTTCTTATAAAACTCTTGACCAACTGAATGCCAACTACCGGGGCTGAAGTGAAGATTGATGGCATATTGAAAGCAACTTCATTTGAAATGAAAGTAAATACCGGCGGCACTGGTAAAAGGTGAAATAAATATTGATGACCTTAAGGTAGATCAGAATACCGGGTTCAAAGATCACTCTTACCGGAAAGGCAGATAAACTGGATGTAGAAGGAGATACCGGCAGTAAATTTAAAGGAGATGATCTGAACTACCAATACTTGCAATGTGAAAGTCAGTACTGGTGCAGGAATTTATATTACTGTTCAAAAAGAATTAAATGTAAAAGCCAATACCGGTGGCTATGTAAAATATAAAGGCGATGCAGGTATTCGTGAAATAAAAACCAATACCGGTGGATCTGTTTCTAAAATTTAAATGTATAGCCATGAATGAGCCATAAAATTTTCGAGGTAATAACACCGAAGAAAATATGGCGAATTCCATGTACCCAAAAACATAAATTAACACATGAAAAAATTATTCAGTTTAGTTTATTAGTTACGTGATTGTATCAGCAGCTGCTTCAGCACAGAAAACGATCAATGATGCCAATGCTGAAAAAAGAAATGTAAGCGGTTATCATGCCATCGAAGTTTCAGGTGGTATTGATCTCTATTTATCGCAGGGCGATGAATCAGTGGCTGTAAGTGCATCGGAAACTAAATACCGTGACCGTATCAAAACAGAAGTAAAGGATGGTGTATTAAAAATATGGTATGAGCTAGAACAGCAATATCAGATATTGACTGGGGTAATCGTAAGATGAAAGCGTATGTATCTTTTAAAGACATTGACAAACTGGAAGGAAGCTGGTGGTTCTGATATTTCTGTAGATGGATCAATTAAAGTTGCAATACACTTGCAATGGAAGTATCCGGCGGATCAGATTTTGAAGGTAAAGTGGAAACAGGTGAATTGAAATAGAAGCCAGTGGCGGCAGTGATGTAAATATTTCAGGCAAAGCTGACAGAAGCTTAATATTGATGCCAGTGGCGGCAGTGATTTTAAAGGGTATGATCTGGCTTCAGATATTTGTAATTTAGAAGCCAGTGGCGGCAGCGATGTTTATAGTTACCGTAAATAAAGAGCTACTGCAGATGCCAGTGGTGGCAGTGATGTTTATTATAAAGGCAACTGGAATGATAAGAGATCTGAAATCAAGCGGATAGCAGCATAAAAAAAGTAAGCAAATAATTTTTTATAAAAATAAAGATCATGAAAAAGATATAAGTGATGTTGATGGTAATGTTAGTGAGCACAGTATTGTTTGCACAAACAATCAATGACCCTAATGCAGAACCAAGGAAGCTAAGGATTTTCATGCCATCAAAATTTCTAATGCTTTTACCGTTTACATCTCCCAGGGCAATGAAGATGCTGTAGCGATCAGCGCATCAAAGGCTGAATACCGGGAAAAGATCATCACAAAAGTGGAAGAATGGCATTTTGATCATTCGTTTTGATGATGATAAAAAATTCTGGAAAGGATGGAATGGTGATAAGCAAAAATTGAAAGCATATATATCTATAAAAAAAATAGACAGGTTGGATGTTAGTGGCGCTTGTGATGTATTTTTTGAAGAGGGTTTATCTTCTGAAGATCTTACTGTCAGATTATCCGGCGCCAGCGATCTGAAAGGTAAGATCGACGCAAAAAAACTGAGTTTTGATATCAGTGGTGCGTCTGATGCTACGATCTCAGGCAATGCAGCTGAATTGAGTGTAGAAGCGAGTGGCGCCAGCGATTTTAAAGGATTTGATATGACAACTAATTATTGTACTGCTGAAGCTTCAGGCGCATCTTCAGTAAATATTACTGTCAATAAAGAATTGAATGCAAAAGCAAGTGGCGCAAGCAGCGTACGATTCAAAGGAGAGGGGTTGATCCGTGATATTAAAACAAGTGGTTCAAGTAATGTCACTCGTAAGTCGTAAACATACAACTACGCTAAAGCTTCGTTGTACAAGTAAATGGCAAAAAATAAAAGCGTCCCGATGTATCGGGACGCTTTTATTTTGGATAGTAAGGCGTCAACCCATACCTTTGCGCTCCACATCGCGAAGTAGAGCAGCGGTAGCTCGTCGGGCTCATAACCCGAAGGTCGGGAGTTCGATCCTCCCCTTCGCAACAAAGAAGACCAGCAATAGTCCCGGTTTTTTATTCATTGCAGGTGCATACCTCGGCAATAGAATTTGATTACCTCCTCAACTTCTTCGCTAACGGCTTGGGCTTGCATCTATAAGCTATTTTAATGAAAGTCGGTTTTGTAAATATTTTTGGTAAACCTAATGCAGGCAAAAGCACTTTGCTCAATGCATTGATGGGTGAGAAGCTGGCTATTGTTTCTCAAAAGTGCAAACAACAAGGCATCGTATCAAAGGAATTTTAACTGAAAAAGATTACCAGATCATTTTTTCAGATACACCGGGCATCATTGAACCTAAATACAAGTTGCATGAAAAAATGATGGATGCAGTAAAAAATTCATTGGAAGATGCTGATGTGGCTTTGTTGATCGTAGATGTAAATGAGGACCTGAAAGAAGGCGATGCAATATTTACTGCCTTAAAACTTAAAAGTGCCGGCTATTGTTGTTGTAAATAAAATTGACAGGGCAAGCCAGGAAAAGATAAAAACAACGGTAGATTTTTTTTCAAATAACCCTTATTATAAAAAGGTAGTTACCATTTCTGCATCCAGCGGCATTAATAAAAAGAAATTTTTAAAAGAGATACTTGAGTTTTTACCCGAAGGGGAACCATTTTTTAGTGGTGATGAAATATCTGACCTTCAAACAAAATTCTTTGTAGCTGAATTAATACGTGAAAAAGTATTTGAATTGTTTGGCGATGAGATCCCTTACCAGGCAACGGTCGTTGTAAATGAGTTCAAAGAAAAAACAACATTAACAAAAATTGCAGCAGATATCATTGTACAACGGGAAACACAAAAGGCGATCATGTTAGGTGAAGGTGGAAAGATGATAAAGAGACTTGGAACAGAATCAAGAAAATCGATCGAAGAATTTATACAACAGAAAGTTTTTTTAGAGCTTTTTGTAAAAGTGAGAGCTAAGTGGCGGGATAATGAACCTGGCTAAAAGAATATGGGTATCATTAGTCATTTTTTAAATTGAGAATTCAGAATTATGGGATTTACATTAGCAATAATAGGAAGACCCAATGTGGGCAAAAGCACTTTTTTTAACCGCTTACTTGAGCAGCGTAAGGCGATCGTTGATGATATAAGTGGTGTAACTCGTGACCGTCAGTATGGTATTACTGACTGGAACGGAAAAACTTTTAATGTAATTGATACAGGTGGATTTGTTCCGCATAGTGATGATGTATTTGAAAGAGAAATACGCAAAACAAGTGGTAATTGCAATTGAAGAAGCAAATGCAATTGTGTTTATGATCGACGCAGCCGCGGGCATTACTGATCTTGATGAGGCAATGGCCGGAATGTTACGCAAAAGTTCAAAGCCTGTTTTTCTTGTAGTAAATAAAGTGGATAACAATGACAGAATGTTAGCCGCATCGGAATTTTATAGTCTTGGATTTGATAAAATATTTTTTATTTCTTCAATGAGTGGGAGCGGTACGGGTGAGTTGCTGGATGCAATTACTGAGTTGATCGCGGAAGAGGATGCGGACGCTGCAGCATTTGCAGATTCATTGCCGAAGTTTGCGATCATTGGTCAACCAAATGTTGGTAAATCATCTTTATTAAATGCATTAGTAGGACAGGAGCGGACCATTGTAAGTGAAATAGCAGGTACAACAAGAGATACGATCCATACGCATTATAATCTTTTTCAAAAAGAATTTATGCTGATCGATACAGCAGGTATTCGACGAAAAGCAAAAGTGCATGAAGATCTTGAATTCTATTCTGTCATTCGTGCCATTAAAGCAATGGATGAAGCGGATGTATGTCTTATTTTGATCGATGCGGTAAAGGGAGTGTCGGCGCAGGACCTAAGTATATTCAGTCTTGCAGCAAAAAAAGGAAAAGGTATTGTTGTTTTGGTAAACAAATGGGACCTGGCAGAAAAAGAAACCAATACTGCAAGAGATTATGAAATAATGCTGAAACAAAAATTGGCGCCTTTCACTGATGTGCCGATCCTGTTTATTTCTGCAAAAGAAAAGACAAGAATATTTAAAGCAATAGAGATCGCTTTGGAAGTGTATGAAAACAGGAAGACAAAAATATCAACTTCACAGTTGAATGAAGCTGTCTTAAAAGCGATCGAATCATATCATCCACCGGTTGTAAGAGGAAACCCGGTAAAGATCAAATATGTTACCCAGTTACCAACTGCGGTTCCATCCTTTGCATTTTTTTGCAATTTCCCGGACGATATAAAACAGCCATATAAAAACTATCTCGAAAACAAGCTTCGGGAAAATTTTAATCTCAAAGGCGTTCCTGTCCGCTTATTCTTTAGGAAAAAATAAAGTTGATTTAATGCAACTTAAATTCATTAGAGATAGTAAATCTACCTGTCTCTAAATTTTCTTACTTCTTTATTTCATTATCTGCAGCACGGAGATTAATTTAACGGTTTCTTATCCGCACATGTTTACTCTATCTCCACTATCCAGATCAACCTAAATTTTAATCCGTCCAATCCCTCATAAAAAATCACCCCTGTTGTATTCTTTTTTGTTGAAAAAATATTGCTGAGAAATATTCAGTAAACGTTTAAATTTTTTTTATGAGAGCAATCATTACCCTACTTCTTCTTGCTTCATTTACTATGCAAGCACAGGAAAAAACTAAGGACAAATTAAAATGGAAGATCGATAAGAATAAGATAATTACAGGCGGCCTCGTCTTTGTAGGTGGTGCTGCAAAAGGTTTCAATGAAACATTGCAATTCAATTATAAGATATTTGAAAAAACATTTCCCGGCGCTAATAAGCAATGGTTTGATCCAAAAGTAAGCTGGAGAAATAAATACGAGGGTGGTAATCCCGATAATGGAGCTAAGTATTTTTTGTCTACATCAGTATTTGTGATGTTTACTGATCAGTATCACCTGAATAATTTTATACAAAAAACTGCGATAATGTCAGCGTTGGTAATAAAAATAGGAGCGCCAAAACAACCTTTCAGGTATTATGTGTACGATCTGCTTTGGTACACCTTGTGCTACCAGGCCGGTTTTGCAGCAACATACTATCCTTTTACAAGCCGAAATTATAAATGATCAGAGTTTGAGTTTTTTGAAAAATTCTTTTGCTCTTTCACGGTAGCTTTTCATTTCAGCGATCTTCTTTTTTATAAAACTGTTGTCATCCAGTTTGCCAATAACTGTTTCCATTTGTTTACGATTGTCATAAACCATTTTACGAAACGGGTTATGATAATCTTTTGCTCTTGAATCAAAGATCCCTTTTACCATCCATTCACGGGTGGCTATAGCTTGTTTAATTAATTCTTTAAAAACCTTTTTATCAAAGTCGGCAGGTTTTAATTGAAGTATTTCAAGCAGTGAAGCAAAGGAGTGCTGCAGTTTTTGTTCGGGATAGATTTGGGAATTGATATTATAAAAGGAATGAACATCATCCCAATTTTTTATTTTCCCTGAATAAATATCTTTTTTAAAAGTATTGAAGGCGGGTTGTGGAAATAATTGGCCCCCGATATTTAACCAATTACTTCTTCTTGCTCTTAAGGGCAATGCTGAATAGAATTTTTCCCAATCAGTTATCTTGTTGTTCCAGGCAAAATGCAATAATTGATTAACACCATAATAAATCACAAGTTCTTTAAAGATCAAATATGCCTGCTGTACTTTAGTGAGCTGCACTTTGCGACCTGCATTTTCAAGCTCATCTGCCTGGATCTCGAGCTCATCAACGACCGGATCTTTTGTTTCTAATATTTTTTCACCAAGTGTAATTATTTGTTCTTCGTTCAGTTTTTTATTTTGCTTTTTTGCATAAAGCATCACCAGTAAATTTTTTAAGTAATTGAATGGAATCAAAAATTTCATTGATGCTATCAGGCGCCAGGAAATCATATTCTATGTGCTGAGTTTTATCGCCCCGCTGATCTCTTGCCTCATATTTTTCTTCGTTCCTTGCTAACGCATACATGTTATACATGAACCAGTATGCGGGCATTACAACCAGTTTATCATTGGTTACATCATTACTTACCAATGAAAATGGAATAGGAAGGTTTATCTCAGCGGGATAATCTCCTTTTGCAATGATGGTGAATGATGCAAATTTTGAATTGTGTTTTAAACTAACACAAAGCCCTGGCCAGAAACCACGACCCGCAATTATTTCTCCATCGGCACTACGACTATTATGATTTGAACCGATCGTCGCTCCCGCCGCCATATTACTTTGTCCTAAAACCAAAGCAGCACATAAAAATGAATTGTTATGATGTTGTTCGTGTGCAGGGAAAATAAGTGAGTTCAAAACTTCGCAACACGAGATAGTTGAATTATAACCCAAATAAGAATTAATAAGCCTTGCTCCATATTTTAATTGTGAATGATCGGAAAGAATAAAACGCACTGCCTTTACTCCATAAAAGATCCGGCAACCAAAACCAATGATGCCATTTACTAATTCAACTCCTTCACCTATTTGCGTTTTCCCTTCTGGCCCGGAGTTAATCGTGATATTTTTTATTTTGTTGGCACCTTTGATATATGCTTCGCTTCCGATCCATGTGTCTTTAATGATCCCGCAATTTTTTATTACAGTTCCATCGCCGATCTTTCCATAATAACCTCTTTTCTTATCAAACTGTTTTTCGGTAAACTGTTTAAATTTTTTCATCAGGACCTCATCATCTCGATAACGACTCCATAGCCATGCATCACCGGGCAACATCCCGTTAAAAGGTAAAATACCACGACCGGCATTTTCATTGCATATCTCCAGCCAGATGCGAACATTTTCTTTTTCTCCTTCTCTAATGATCCCATTGCCAAATTTCGCATGATCTGATGCTGCAAGCTCATTTACGTTTACAATGATCACTTCATTTCCTGCGATGTAATGACTCATGTAATTAACATTATTGATAACTACATTATCACCAAAATCGCAACTGATGATGTTGCTATTGTATAGTCCAACCTGCAAGCGTATATCATGGTATTCCAAAAAAACATTTTCGAGTTTGCCGATCCTGTTCAATCCAAAAAAATTGCAATTCTTTACGAGATTGGAATTAAAGGGATCTGCAACAAGTAATTTACTCCAGTCATCAGCTGTATTATTATTTTGTTGCAGTGATTTGATCTCTGCTTTTGTTAATTGCCGATAAGCAATCCCGTTCCTGTTCTGGATATTGCGGAGATAATATTCATCTTTTCCTTTTGGAATAAATTCTTTTGCAACAAAATTGTATCCAAGAGAGCTGATTGGTTTTTTCTTTATATCACTCATGTTACTGTGGTGCTGGTTATTGATTTCTGATTATGATATAGATAATTGTTGAATAGAATTGTTATTGTACAAGAGTGCGACTGCGAACAGGAGCTTGCAATATAGTAATTACTTAACGGTTCGGAACAGCAAATAATTATTCTGTTAGTAAAGAACTATGTCATAAAGACTCTCATGTAGGACTCATGACCTAAGTCACCCCTTTAGGGGGACAGGGGGTTATTCCACCGTCACACTCTTCGCCAAATTTCTCGGCTTATCTACATCAAGTCCTTTCATTACCCCAATATAATAAGCAAGTAACTGCAAAGGAATAACACTTAACATCGGCGCAACAATTTCATCGGCAGCAGGCACGGACATTATATGATTCTGAAAGAGAAGCAGAATAATCATCACCTTCGGTGATCACGGAAATCACTCTTCCTTTTCTTGCTTTTATCTCCTGCATATTGCTCACCACTTTTTCATGATAAGCATCTTTTGTGGCTACAAATACAACAGGCAGCTGTTCATCTACCAGTGCAATAGGGCCGTGTTTCATTTCTGCTGCGGGATAACCTTCGGCATGTATGTATGAGATTTCTTTTAATTTCAAAGCACCTTCAAGCGCCACAGGAAAATTATAACCACGACCGAGATAAAGAAAATCTCTTGCATCTTTATATTTTTCCGCAAGCTTCTTAATTTTTTCTGCTGAGGTTAATACTTCTGCGATTTTATCGGGAATATCATGAAGTTCCTGCAACAGATGCATATATCTTTCTTCATCAATGCTTCCTTTTTGTTTTGCAATTTTCAATGCCACCATTGTTAATACTGCAAGCTGTGCAGTAAATGCTTTTGTACTGGCTACACCAATTTCAGGTCCGGCATGTGTATAGGCGCCGGCATGTGATGTTCGTGCAATGGATGAACCAACAACATTTACCACACCAAAAATGAATGGCGCCCTGTTGTTTTGCTTTTTCGATGGCAACAAGTGTATCCGCCGTTTCACCACTTTGTGAAATTGCAATGATCACATCACCTTTATGAATAACAGGATTACGATAACGGAATTCCGAAGCATATTCAACTTCAACAGGAGTCCGGCAGAGTTCTTCAAAAATATATTCTGCTACAAGTCCTGCATGCCAGCTGGTGCCACAGGCGATAATGATTATACGATTTGCATTGACAAGTTTGTCAATATTGTTTTCCACGCCAGCCATTGTGATCGTTCCTTTTTCTGCATCCAGTCTTCCACGCAGGCAATCAAAAATTGTCTCGGCTTGTTCAAATATTTCTTTCAGCATGAAATGATCATAACCGCCTTTTTCAATTGCTGCCAGTTCTATATCCAGCTTTTGTACAAATGGCGTTAGCTTTTCATTGCCAAGATTTTTTAAAATGAGTTCATCTGGCTTTACTATTGCGAGTTCATAGTCGTTTACATAAACAACTTCTTTTGTGTATTCAAGCATTGGCGATGCATCAGACCCAAGAAAATGTTCGCCTTTGCCAATGCCGATCACCAGGGGACTTCCTTTTCTTGCTGCAATGATCGTTTCCGGATCGTCCTCATCAATTAATAAAATAACATAAGCACCTGTTACCCGTTTCAATGCAACACGTATCGCTTCTTCAAGATCACACTTGTTATTCTTTCTTATCTCTTCAATGAAATTTAATAGCACTTCCGTATCAGTGTCACTTTTAAATGTGTACCCTTTATTAATTAGTTCCTGTTTTAGTTGTGCATAGTTTTCAATGATGCCGTTATGGATCATTGCCAGTTTACCACTTGCTGAAGTGTGAGGATGTGCATTGCGATCACTTGGTTCACCGTGTGTAGCCCAGCGGGTATGACCAATGCCAATATGTGCATGAAGATTTTCGCCAACCAGTGAATCTGCTAACTCAGCTACTCTTCCTTTTTTCTTATAAACTTTCAGTCCGCTATTCAATATAGCAACCCCCGTGCTATCGTAGCCGCGGTATTCAAGTCGTTGAAGTCCTTTTATAATGATGGGGTAAGCCTCTCTTGGGCCGGTGTAGCCAACTATTCCACACATAAGATTAGGTTAGATTTTATCATTTATTGGATAAGTGCAAACGATTGAACGGTTGCAAAACGAAATTGCACAAAAATGGCCAGATGGCAAAAAGCACAAACTGGGTTGAAAAACAACCTTGTGTGGTTTTCTAAATGTCCCGGATGATCACCTTATCCCCCTATGTGTGAAAAATTGAAGTTGGAATATTAATTTAAATACTACCTTTTTACTGTTATATTTTTTTCACCTAAAACCAAAAAATTATGAACACGAACAAATTTCTCATTGGGGGGATTATTGGCGGTATCGCTTATTTCCTTATCGGGTGGTTGGTTTGGGGGATGCTGCTTATGAATTTTATGAACGAACACACAACAGCAGCCGGCAAAGCAGTGATGCGTGGTGATGATAACATGATCTGGTGGGCCTTAATAGTGGCGAACCTGCTATGGGGCTTTGTGCTTTCTTACGTACTTGTAAAAAGTAATGTATCATCTGCAGGAGGCGGAGCAACTACTGGAGCAGTGTTAAGTTTGCTGATCTCAGCAGCTATTAACTGCTTCAATTATGCTTTTATGGATATGTCGGTTGGGTATAGTGCGATGGCAGTGGACATTGCAGCCAACACAGTAGTAGGAGCAGTTATCGGCGCTATCGTTGGCGGGTATTTAGGCATGGGTAAAAAAGCTTAACGATAAAATAAAGCTCTGATAAAACTTTATAAAGGTGATAAGATTTTCTTATCACCTTTTTTATAATAAGAGTCCTTTGAGAAATAAAAATGCTGTGAAGAAATATATAACAAGACCTGTTACGTCAACAAGTGTTGCTACAAATGGTGCAGATGAAACTGCAGGGTCAGCGCCAAGACGTTTTAAAACGATCGGCAACATGGAGCCGCTTAATGTTCCCCAAAGAACAACACCGATCAAAGAGATGCCAACTACAAAACCGATCTCTATATAATGAACACCATATACATCGGGAAATATTTGTGACCAGAGTATGACACGGAGAAAACCAATTAAACCTAATGCAGTGCCAAGCAACAAGCCCGATAAAATTTCTCTTCTTAAAACACGCCACCAATCTTTGATAGTTATTTCACCAACGGCCATGGCCTGAATTATTAATGTAGAAGCCTGCGATCCGCTGTTACCACCACTGGAAATAATTAAGGGAACAAATAATGCCAGCACCACGGCTTTTGCTATTTCATCCTGAAAATATCCCATGGCTGTAGCAGTAAACATTTCACCAAGAAATAACACAACCAGCCATACAATTCTTTTTTGAAAAAGTTTTAATAGCGGTATTTCAAGATAAGGTTGTTCCAAAGCTTCGGTACCTCCCATTTTTTGCATATCCTCACTGAACTCTTCTTCCGCAACCCACAGCATATCATCAATGGTTACTATTCCAAGCAGTTTATTACTCTGGCTTACAACCGGAAGCGCCACACGATTTTCTTTTTTGAAGATCTCGCTGGCTTTTTCCTGGTCATCGTAAGCGTTTAAAGATGTCACCCTGCTATCCATCAGGTCAGCAACTTTTTTATCTGGCTGACTTAAAATAAAATCCCTGATGCGGATATCATCCAGCAACTCACCTTTTTCATTTATTACATAGATTACATTGATGGTTTCGCTGTCTTTGCCATGCTTTCGAATAGTGGCAAATACTTCCTCCACTGTAGTTTTGCGGATACACATAAACATAGTCCGGTGTCATTAGTCGTCCAATGCTATCTTCCGGGTATCCCAGTAAAGAAAGTGTGGTTTTTCTTTCTTCGGGATCAAGCAATTTTATTAATTCACGTACAGCGTTACTGGGCAGCTCTTCCAAAAAATCGGTACGGTCATCTGGCGAAAGAACATTTAAGAGTTCGGCGGTTTTGAAAGGAGATAATGCACGGATTATATGTTTTTGTGCAGAAAGGTCAAGAATTTTAAACACACTTGCAGCCCGATGAACACTCATGTGAGTGATAATATAACCTTCCTGTTCAGGGAACTCATTGATGAGGTCGGCTACATCACTGATATTCTGATGATCCAAAAACTGACGGGCAGCAGTTTCATTACCACTTTCAAGCAGGTAATTAAAATGTTGTTTGATATTTCCGCCTAAGTAATCTGACATAAAAATCCGGGTGGCAAAATTAAGTTGTGAATCTGAAAACAGGATTTATATTTTTGTTTTCAAATGGTATTCGAAGGCCTGTTTATTGAGAAAAGCAATGGAAAAGGAAGAGGAGTGTTTACAAAACAAACCATTCCTGCCAATACCATCATTGAGATCTCGCCAGTTGTTGTTATGTCTGCAGAAGAAAGAGTATTACTCGATCAAACACTTCTCCACGATTATATTTTTGAATGGGGAAAAGACGGCAAGCAATGCTGTATGGCTCTTGGCTATGTACCTGTCTACAATCATTCCTACAAATCAAATTGCGAATACGAAATGGATTTTGAAAATGAGGTTATAAAGATCAAAACTATTAGGCTGATAAATGAAGGAGAGGAGCTTTTTATAAATTATAATGGCGACTGGAATAATAAAAAACCAGTATGGTTCCATAAAAAATAGCCGTCCCATTATGGACGGCTACGCATATTTTTTTGCAAAATTTAATATATAGTTAACTGTCCCCTGATCTCACCGATCCAGCGATAAGCAAGAGAAGAAGGGGGGGTAGCCGGCGCTGGTATCATAGTTTTAGTATGGATTGTGAAATAATAATTTCCGCCTTTTAATAAGTCCTCTGTGATTTTTACGCCATCAATAAAAAGAGACCCTGTTAAACTTCCACTTTTCGCATACAAAGCCTTAGTTGAAGTGCCAACGAATTCTTGTACTACGATATGAGGTGTTGTGGAAGGTGAAGTAGGATTTGCACCTGTAAAAGCAGGATTGATACTGTTATAACCTGCCGGGGAAGGTCCGCATATTCTTATCGCTATTACGCTGTCAGTTAAATTTGACCAACTGATCTTATAATTTACAACTTTGTTTACGGGAGTATAATCTATACTGACTTCTCCTGAGCCTGTTGTTGGCAATGAGGGTATATTTTGTGCTGCAGTTACAGGTAGTGTTTTTGCAACTGTTGTCTCTCTTTCAGTTTGGTCCTTGTTGCACGCAGACAAAATTAGGAAGCAAAATAAAGCAGTTAGTTTTAATAATCGCATACAGTTAGTATTTGCGCTAAAGTAAGAAGTTTTTTCTTTTGGCAAACAAGCTTCTGGTTTTTGGGAAAAGATGGCATTCGGTGTGGATAAACCATTGCTCTCAATTGCCAGCAATCTGTAAATTCATGGTATAACCAGGATTTATGAACCAACTAACTACTCCCCGAAACAGGATCCAATCCATTGATATTTTAAGAGGATTAGTAATGGTGATAATGGCCCTGGACCATGTTCGTGATTTTTTTTATAAAGCGGATCTTGGAAAAGCAGCCGATGCGGCTCTTGATCCAACAAATATGCAAACCACGTATCCTGCTTTATTCTTTACACGCTGGATCACCCATTTCTGTGCGCCGATCTTTGTTTTTTTAGCAGGGGTTTCTGTTTATTTAATGTGCCAGCGAAAATCTAAAAAAGAAGTAAGCCTGTTTTTAATTAAACGAGGATTTTGGTTGGTGTTTGTTGAATTGATCATTATCACTTTTGGTTGGACATTCAATCCTTTTTTTAATGTTATTATTCTCCAGGTTATATGGGCCATTGGAGTTAGCATGATCTTATTAGGTCTTCTGGTGTTATTACCTTACCGTGTAATTTTTGTTATAGGATTGTTGATAGTTGCAGGGCACAATATTTTGGATTATCCGTCTGTAAGTTCCGGGTTAAAAGGGACTTTGCTTTCGGATCTTCTATATTTTTCTAATTTTTCTGTCCATGCATTAGACCAAAGTCATTTCTACCTTATTGTTTACGCATTTCTGCCGTGGACAGGAGTAATGCTGCTGGGTTATTGTTTTGGTAAACTATATCAACCAGGTGTTGATCCGGCAAGGAGAAGAAAAATGTTATTGCGTATTGGAACAGGAATAGTTCTGTTATTCATAGTTCTCAGGTTTACGAATCTTTATGGTGACCCATTAGCATGGACATCGCAGCCAAGAGGAACTGTGTATACTTTTTTATCTTTTTTGAATCTGAATAAATATCCGCCTTCGCTTCTTTTTCTTTGCATGACGATCGGTCCGGGCATTTTATTCTTGGCATTTATTGAAAAAGTACAAAATGGATTTACAAAGATCATGAATGTATACGGACGAGTGCCTATGTTATATTATATCCTGCATTTTTATCTCATTCATCTTATAGTTGTGGTTGTTTTTTTTATCCAGGGATTTGGAACAAAAGATATTGTGCCTACAGGAGGTTTACCATTTTATTTTAAACCAAACGGATTAGGATTTGGGTTATTGGGTGTATATGCCATTTGGCTTTTAGTAGTTGTGCTATTATATCCCATATGTAAAAAATATGACCGATATAAAACAGCACATGCGAAGGATAAGTGGTGGGTGAGCTACATTTAGGAGACCACGGACCACAGACTACGGACCACAGCAAAAACTTCATAATTTATAATCCTTAATTCTAATATTATTACAGCGATTTTAACTGTGGTACACTTTCTGTCGTCCGTGGTCTGTCGTCCGTCGTCATTTTAATTTATTCTTGATCTCCTGTAATTTCAACAAGGCTTCAACCGGAGTAAGGCGATTAATATCAATATCAGTAAGAAGTTTTCTTATTTCATCAAATGTTTCAGTATGTGCATCAAAGATGGAAAGCTGCATTTGTGGCAGGGATAAATTCTTTACTTTTTTATCAAGACTCTGAACCCCTGACTCCCGACTACTAACTCCAGACTCATCAACATGTTTAGTTTCCAATTGCTTTAAAATTTCATTGGCCCTTTCAATTAATGAGGGAGGCATGCCCGCCATTTTTGCCACATGAATACCAAAGCTATGTGTGCTGCCGCCTCTAGCCAGTTTTCGTAAGAAAATTATTTTATTGCCAACTTCTTTATTGGTGATATGATAATTCTTTGATCCCGTGAAAATTTTTCTTCCAGTTCATTCAATTCATGATAATGCGTGGCAAATAAAGTTTTTGGTCTGATGCGGCGAATTGATGCAAATATTCAGCAATGCTCCATGCAATAGAAATACCATCATAGGTAGAAGTGCCACGGCCAATTTCATCCAGCAATATCAGGCTTCGATTGGTTATATTATTAATGATGCTTGCTGTTTCATTCATCTCCACCATAAAAGTTGATTCGCCGCCGCTCAAATTATCAGATGCGCCAACCCGTGTAAATATTTTATCTGTCAACGGAATCTTTGCTTCATCTGCTGGCACAAAACTTCCCATATGAGCCATTAACGTTATCAGAGCTGTTTGCCGAAGTAACGCAGCTCTTACCACTCATATTAGGCCCGGTAAGAATGATGATCTGCTGTTCTGTTTTATTCAGTTCAAGATCATTGGTGATATATGTTTCACCAACTGGTAAATTTCTTTCAATAACAGGGTGACGACCATCTTTAATGATCAGTTCATCACCATCATGCAATGTTGGTTTTTTATAATGGTAATTGAATAGCATTGTTGAGCAAAACAAATAATACAATCCAGGACAGCAATCATATTTCCATTGTTTGAATAGGAGCAAGATAATCCATGCAGTTCATTCAGCAATGCTTCATATAGTTCCAGTTCGATCTTCAATATTTTTTCTTCAGCACCGGTAATTTTTTCTTCGTATTCTTTTAATTCAGGAGTGATATAACGTTCGGCATTGGTCAGTGTTTGTTTACGTATCCATTCCGCAGGCACTTTATTTTTATGTGAATTGGTTACTTCAAGATAATAACCAAATACATTATTGAAACCAATTTTTAAAGAAGAGATGCCGGTTGTCTCTGCTTCTTTTTGCTGTAATTGAGCTAAATAATCTTTACCATCGTATGAGCAATTTTTCTTAATTCATCCAGTTCATTATTCACTCCACTGTTTATCATCCCGCCTTTGATAGCAAGTGCCGGAGGATTTTCAACGATCTCTTTAAAAATTTTATCAGCGATATAATGACAGGGATTTAGTGCATCACCCAATCTTTTTAAATATTCATTGTTGAAGCAGTTGCACAAACTGTTTTTATTTCTGCCACTTGTTTTAATCCTCTGGCCATTTGCAATACTTCTCTTGGATTTATTTTCTTTAACGGAATTTTAGAAACCAGTCTTTCAATATCACCGCATTGTTTTATATGCATGAGTGATTTTGTTTCGCAGATCAGGTTTCTTTAATAAAAAATTCTACCAGATCAAGTCGTTCATTTATTTTCTGAATATCTTTTAAAGGAAACACAATCCATCGTTTCAGTAATCTTGCACCCATTGGAGAAACGGTATTGTCCAAAACACTCAAGTAAAGTATGTCCTGCCTTCTGAATTCCCAATTACTAATTCCAAATTCCTTATCGTAAACCGATCCATCCACAAAAAATCATCACTGTCAATTCGTTGCATAGAAGTAATATGCTGCAGGTTGGGATGTTCAGTATCTTTTAAATAATGCATGATGGCGCCGGCAGCAATAATTCCTTTTTTCAGGTCTTCAACACCAAATCCTTTTAAGGAATGTGTTTGAAAATGTTTCAATAAACTTTCTTCAGCATAGGCTTCGATCAAAGATCCATTCATCCAAGTGTGTAGGTATATATTTTAGCGCCAAAATATTCTTTAAAATTTTTTTGCTGGTGTCGTTGAAAAATAACTTCGGCAGGTTTAAAACTCTGTAATAGTTTATCGGCATATTCCCTGTCTCCTTCGGCAATAAAAAATTCACCGGTGCAGATATCAAGAAAGGCAAGCCCATATTGATCATTTTCTGCAAAATGAATTCCTGCTAAAAAATTATTGCTGTGATGTTCGAGTAATTTATCGTTGACAGTAGTGCCCGGCGTTACCATTTCTGTTACACCTCTTTTTACAATTCCTTTTGCCAGTTTGGGATCTTCCAGCTGATCGCAAATGGCAACACGATAACCGGCTTTTACCAGTTTATGCAAATAAGTATCCAGTGCATGATGAGGAAAACCTGCCAGTTCAGAAGAAGCGGCAGCGCCGTTATTTCTTTTTGTAAGGGTGATACCCAAGAACTTGCGAAGCAATGACAGCATCCTGTCCGAAAGTTTCATAAAAATCACCTACACGAAAAAGCAATATGGCATCAGGATATTTTTGCTTGATAGCCTTGTGTTGTTGCATTAAGGGAGTTTCTTCTGTCTTCGTCTTCGCCATAGCTTGTCCCGATTTATCGGGAGACGACAAATATAGGCAAGGGCTGTGGTTTGCTTTTCGATGAATTATTTATGTGAATAAATACGTGTTTTTCTTGACTATAAGTTTATTCAATTAAATTTACAGGCAATACTGCTTTATGAAACGATCGTTTAATATTCTGCTCTTTTTATTGCTGCAAAATTTCTTGTTTGCACAAACACTTACTTCCTCAAATCTCCCGATAATTATTATTAATACAAATGGCCAAACCATAGTTGATGATCCAAAGATCACGGCGGATATGGGAATAATATTTAATGGAGAGAATGTTCGCAATAATATTACCGATCCATACAATCATTATAATGGAAAAATCGGTATTGAGATCAGAGGACAATCATCGCAGATGTTCCCAATGAAATCATATGGCATTGAATTAAGAGATGCTGGGAGCTTCCCTTGATAAATCTTTATTTGGAATGCCCAAGGAAGCCGATTGGGTTTTGTATGCACCATATACTGATAAGACATTGATGCGGAATTTTCTTGCCTATACAATGTCAAATGAATTGGGAAGCATGGGCAGCTCATTGCCGTTTTGTCGAAGTAGTTGTTAATGGCGATTACAAAGGCATTTATGTTTTTATGGAAAGAATAAAACGTGGCAGCGGGAGAGTGAATATTGCTAAAATAGCAACCACAGATGTTAGCAGGTGATGCAGTTACTGGTGGTTATATTTTTAGTTTGGATAAAGAACCCAATGGTTGGTTTTCTTCTTATACAACACCTAACTCTACTAACAATAGTAAAAGACAATTTTCTTATGTATATCCAAAACCTGAGAATATTGTACAGGCGCAAAAAGATTATATAAAAAATTATGTTGACAGTTTTGAGAATGCATTAGCATCGCCAGCTTTCCAGGATAAAACAATTGGAGTAAGAAATTTTGCTGATCTCTCATCTTTCATTGATTATTTTATTGTGAATGAAGTGAGCCGCAATGTCGATGGTTACCGCCTCAGTACTTATTTATACAAGGACCGCGATAGTAAGAACAGGAAAATATTTGCAGGACCGGTGTGGGATTATGATCTCGCTTTTCGCAATGCAAACTATTGTGAGGGTAGCAATACAAATGGATGGGCTTATCAATTTAATAATGTGTGCCCGGGGGATGGGGCAGGACTTATTCCATTCTGGTGGGAGCGATTGATGCGTGATACTGCATTTGTCGGCGATCTTCGATGCAAATGGAAAACGGTGCGTCAAACAACGATCAGCAATGATCATTTAGATCATATTATTGATTCTGTAGTAACACTAACCAACGAAGCGAGGCAAAGACATTTTCAGCGTTGGCCGATCCTTGGTCAATATGTTTGGCCCAATCCGAATCCCATACCGACAAGTTATGAGTGGTGAAATAACTGCATTAAAAGAATGGATCACCAACCGGCTATACTGGATCGATCATAATATACCAAATGCAGGCGCCTGCGAAGATTGGCAGGATATTGCGAATGAGAACCTGGAAGTATCAATTTATCCGAATCCAAATCAATGGGATGGATGTCACTATCAAAGTAAAAACAAAAGACCCAGCAAACAATTTATCTAAATGTGTTTGATGGTGTTGGCCGTCTTGTACACACACAAAGCATCTATGTCGTGCCTGTTTCCAATCTTATTACAATTGAAGAAGCGCAAAAATGGCAAACAGGTATTTATTATTTTGTGTTCTCCAATAAGGATGGCGAAAAAATAAGTAAGAAAGTAATGAAGCACTAAGTGATTCCCTTTTCCTTTAATCTCTTAGCTCATACCTTTGCGCCATGCGAAAATTGAGCATGGAAGAATTGGGCCGTAAATCGGTTGAAGAATTCAAACAGTCTGATAAATTTCCCATTATTGTTGTATTGGAAAATATCCGCAGCGCATATAATGTGGGAAGTGTATTTCGTACAGCGATGCATTTTTGATCGAAGCAATTTATATTATTGGTTATTCTGCCAAAGCCTCCACATAAAGAAATAAAAAAAACTGCACTTGGGTGCTGAAGAAACTGTGACATGGAAATATTTTAAAACCTCAGCTGAAGCGATCGAAGAATTAAAGAACAGAAAATATAAAGTGTATGCAGTGGAGCAGGCGGAAGAAAGTTATAAACTGCATTCGGCAAATTTTCAGGCAAAATGAAAAGATCGCAGTTGTTTTTGGAAATGAAGTAACAGGAGTGGAGCAATCCACCATTCATCTATGCGATGGTTGTATTGAAATACCCCAGTTGGGAATGAAACATTCGTTGAATATTGCAACTGCAGCAGGCGTTGTGTTGTGGGAATTAGTAAGAAGCAAAATAGCTCCGACAGTAAAAGGAAGAACGGATCATTGAAACTATGATCTGTGGTCTATGGACTTTGGTGAAATCTAAATTTATGAGTAAAGTAAAAAGTTATTTAAGTCTTATAAAATTTTCTCACACCATTTTCGCAATGCCTTTTGCGTTGATTGGATTTTTTCTGGGCTTATAGCGATTAGAATATTTATGCTTGGCAATGGACATATCAATGAATTCAAATTGTGGCTGGGCAATATACTATCCGATTGAATTATGGAATCATTTGGATAAAATTTCTTTTAGTTATCCTTTGTATGGTCTTTGCCCGCAGCGCAGCCATGGCTTTCAATCGTTATCTCGACAGAAGCTTTGATGCAAAAAATCCAAGAACAGCGATAAGAGAAATTCCTTCAGGAATTATTAACAGCAAACAATGCTTTGATCTTTACAATTGTTCAGTTGCCTTTGTTTCTTGTCACTGTGCTTTTTTCATCAATAGACTTTGTTTTTATCTTTCACCGGTTGCATTGCTTGTTGTGTTAGGATATAGTTATACAAAAAGATTTACACCACTTTGTCATTTGATACTTGGATTTGGGATTAAGTCCT
This sequence comes from uncultured Bacteroidota bacterium, assembly GCA_963746915.1. Lineage (GTDB taxonomy): Bacteria > Bacteroidota > Bacteroidia > Chitinophagales > Chitinophagaceae > VBAS01. The sequence goes on from CAVVDD010000004.1 coordinate 164,807, forward strand.
TGCGCCAATAGGAGCTTATCTAGCAGTAACTGGTCAGCTTTGATCTTTTACCAATTCTTTTTTCATTCACAGTTTTATTTTGGGTCAGTGGTTTTGATATCATTTATGCTTTGCAGGATGAAGAATTTGATAAAACGCAATAAACTTGTATTCTATTCCGGCATGGTTGGGGAAAGCAAAAGCATTAAGAGTATCTGAATTGTTGCATTTATTTAGCACAGCTTGTGTGCTATTTGCAGGTTGGCTTGGAAATTTTGGATGGCTTTATTGGATCGGTGCAGTTATTTTTATTGGAATGCTTGTTTACCAGCATTCAATTGTTAAGCCAAATGATCTGAAACATGTTAATATTGCTTTTATGACAGCAAATGGAATTGCCTCAGTAGTGTTTGCGATATTTGTAATTGCTGATCTGTTTTTGAATTATTAATTTTTAATTCTTAATTATTAATTGCCCAGAATACTTTCTATAGACTACGGACTGAAACGAACCGGCCTTGCCGTTACCGATCCTTTGCAAATAATTGCAACTGGTTTAACGACTGTTGAATCAAAACAACTGATCCCTTTTCTGAAAGATTATTTCGCAAGAGAAGAAGTGGAATTGATCATTATTGGTGAGCCAAAAAATTGGGATGATACCGATACTCATGCAACGCCATTAGTTGAGAAGATCATTAAAGCAATTGGAAAAGAATTTTCCAAAGGTCCCGATCAAAAGAGTGGATGAACGCTATACTTCAAAAATGGCCAAAGATGCCATGCTTGAAATGGGGCTCAAAAAAATGCAAAGAAGGAATAAAAAGCTTGTTGATGAGATTGCTGCGACAATTATGCTACAGGAATACATGCGCCAAGTTTAGATTTAAGATTTCGGATTTTAGATTTAATCGGTGACTTAATAATTGTAAATTTGCACCCAAAATCTGAAGTCTAAAATCTACAATCTGAAATAGAAATGATCTTACCAATTGTCGCATACGGCCACCCGGTTTTACGTAAAGTAGCCCATGATATTGATAAGGATCATCCTGGTCTTCCCAAACTCATCGAAGACATGTGGGAAACCCTGTATGCAAGTGCTGGCGTTGGTTTGGCGGCACCCCAGGTGAACAGGGATATCCGGCTTTTTGTGGTTGATTCTGAACAGATCTTTCGGCAGATTGAAGAAGACAAGGAACAACATAGTTATCCCGATGCGCCGGGAATAAAACAAGTGTTTATCAATGCCCATATAAAGGAATTGGATGGTCTTGAATGGAATTATAATGAGGGTTGCCTGAGTATTCCCAAAATTCGTGAAGACATCAAGCGTTTATCAGTAGTGACCCTTGAGTATATGGATGAAAACTTTGAGCAACATATGCGGACATTCCAGGGAATTACAGCCAGAATTATTTTGCATGAATATGACCATATTGAGGGCAAGCTTTTTATTGATCATATTACCTCATTGAAAAGAAAACTTCTGAAAGGAAAGCTGAATGATATATCAAAAGGTAAAGTAAAAGTTGATTATAAAATGATGTTTCCTGCATAGATCTTTTCACACAATACAGTAGCATGAAAAGATTTCTTCTTCTGTCCTTTTTATTTTTTACACAAGTTGTCTTTTCACAAAATGAGGATTCCCTTGATAATGCACGTCTTTCGCAGATGATACAGTTATCAGAAGTTGTGGTTCGGAATAGGTTGGACGTGGAGGCATTTATTCAGCGGGTAAAAAACGACACAACATTTTACAAGGCATTCAGAAACCTGAGAGTGTTAAGTTTTACGTCAATGAATGATATTCGAATGAAGAATAAGAAAGGTGAAATAACTGCTTCGCTGCAAAGTAAAACAAGACAGCATGCAGCAAAAGGCTGCCGTACAATGGAAATATTGAATGAATCCACTACCGGCGACTTTTATGACAAAAACCACGATTATAATTATTACACTGCTGAGTTATATGCCAGCCTGTTTTTTACAAAAGGCCAAATATGTGGTGAGACAAATATTGTATCGGGCACACAACGAAATGTAAAATCAAAAAAAGGGATTGAGAAAAATAAAGAACAACTCAAGATGCTTTTTTTTGATCCAGGCAAAAAGATCCCGGGCATTCCTTTAATGGGAGATAAGACAGCCATCTTTGATAAAGACAATGCTGACCGCTATAATTTTTCATTAGATTATGTTGACTACAACGGACAAAGTTGTTATTTATTTACTATCAAAGCCAAAAGTGGTTCTGGCGTTGTGATCGATAATATGACAACATGGTTCAGTAGCAAGTCAATGGAGATCGTTGCCCGTAATTATGATCTTAGCTATGATGCAGGTGTGTACGATTTTAATGTACACATGGAAGTGCAAATGACACAATTTGGTGATCTGACTGTTCCTTCCACACTTCGTTACGTTGGTACCTGGGATGTTGCTTTCAAAAAAAGGGAAAGGGGTGTGTTTACTGCTACGCTTTCCAATTTTATTCAACAATAAGCAATCAAAATTAAATTTTCAATATTCAATACTGAACAGTCAATTCTCAAGTAAGAAAGTTATTTTCCTATTTGATTGTTGAATATTGATTGTTGAATGTTGAGTGTTTATTAATTTCACTGCCAACTGCCAACTGCCAACTGCCTACTGCCTACTGCCGACTGCCTACTGCTCCGGCATAACTCCGCCACTTCTCAATCACCTCTTTCATATCTTTCGGCAATTCGGTATCAAAAAACATTTCCTTTTTAGTAGTAGGGTGTATAAATCCAAGTGTCTTTGCATGCAATGCCTGTCTTGGACAAATAGCAAAACAATTGTCAACAAACTGACGGTATTTTGCGAACACGGTTCCTTTTACAATTTTATCACCACCATAAGTATCATCATTAAATAATGGATGCCCGAGATATTTCATGTGTACACGTATTTGGTGAGTACGGCCTGTTTCCAAAACACATTCCACTAATGTTACATAATTAAATCGTTCAAGAACTTTATAATGAGTGATCGCTTCTTTGCCATGATCACCTTCGGGATAGGCTTCAAATAATTTTCTGAACCTAAGATTGCGACCAACATGCGCCACTATTGTTCCTTCATCGTTTTTCAGATCACCCCATGCCAACGCGATGTATTTTCTTTTTACTGAATGATCATAAAATTGTTTGGCAAGATGCGTCATCGCTTTACTGTTCTTTGCCATCAGCAACAAACCGCTTGTGTTTTTATCGATCCTGTGCACAAGTCCATATCGCGGCAACGTTGATTCAGTGATCGATGGATCTTTTTGTTGCAGATACCATGCTATTCCATTTAATAAAGTGCCGGTATAATTCCCGCTTCCCGGGATGCACCACCATGCCGGCTGCTTTATTTATCACTATCACATCATCATCTTCATAAAAAATATCAAGATCAATTTTCTCAGGCAGACACATCGGTCTCTTCCGGGCTCATGTCACTGTACACAATTATTTCATCCAGTCCCTTTATTTTATAGTTCTGTTTTACGGTGTTTTTATTCACCGTCACCATGCCCGCATTTATCGCCTGCTGAATTTTATTCCTCGTAGCACCTTCGATCCGCCTCATTAAATATTTATCAATGCGCAAAGGCTCCTGGCCTTTATCAATTTTAATAACAAATCTTTCAAACAGCTCATCGCTGCCATTCTGTTGTTCTTCTTTTACCTGGTCCTCTTCTGACATATTATTTTTGTTTAACAAGCTTTAGTTCCCTGATTGATCGTCCCTTGCGACGCTTCTTTCATGGTTCGGTAATTCTATTTAAGGTTTTGATAGAACGCTGATAACGCAGATTTTTATGATCTGCACTGATCATAAAAATCATAATAAATCTGCGTACCATCCAATTATTCATCTTTTGTCTTCAATTTTCCGGTTTTGATTTAGTGAAGATGCAAAAGTACATTTGCAGAATGGATAAACAGCAGGTGATATTCCGCGACCTTGGCAATATGGATTATAAAGAAGCCTGGGACTACCAGGAGAGGTTATTGAAAGAGAATGCCCAATTAAAATCGGAATTTGTAATTAGGAATTCGGAATTAGCTGGGAAATATTCAATCTATAAAGAACCAGTATCCAGCATCCAGTATCCAGCTACTACTCATTACTTGCTTTTCGTAGAGCATCCACCCGTTTATACCCTTGGCAAAAGCGGCAATATTGAAAATGTATTGATGAGTGAGGCCCAACTCGAAGAAAATGGGATCCAATTTTTCAGAACCAACCGCGGCGGCGATATTACTTTTCACGGTGATCAGCAGATCGTTGGTTATCCTATTCTCGATCTTGAAAAATTTTATACAGATATTGGTAAATACCTGCGTAACCTGGAAGAAGTGATCATCCAAACGATGGCTGATTATGGATTAAAAGGGGCAAGATCTGCCGGCGAAACTGGCGTTTGGCTTGATCCAGATATTCCCGGCAGGGAAAGAAAGATTTGTGCAATGGGCGTACGTACAAGCCGTTGGATCACTATGCATGGCTTTGCTTTCAATGTCAACACCGATCTTTCTTACTTCAATAATATTATTCCATGCGGTATTCAAAATAAACAAGTAACCTCGCTTGAAAAAGAATTAGGAAAGAAAATAGATTTCGAAGAAGCAAAGGAAAGAGTAAAAAAGAATTTTGAGAAAGTGTTTGAAGTAGAGTTAGTGAGTTGTGAGTTGTGAGTTGTGGCGAAATTCAATTGATAAAGATACTCTTCACTATTCACCATTACCATTGACCACTCACCATCAGAAATCCTTCGGAATAAAGAACCGGTTCTTCTCTATTAATTTATCAGTTTCATATAACTCCGATTTGAACCATCCTGAATGATAGAAATTGGATTTTTCCAGCATTAATGAAGCTTCCTTGATATCTTTTAATTCAAAAAGAAAAGTATCATCGTCTTCATAAAATTTGATAGAATATTTTTTGTTAACAACATCTACCAATGAAATTCTCACAAGGCCGTCTTTATTTGCAACGATGTGGTATTGTGAAATCGTACCATTCGGTTTGTTTTTTATTATTGCATCGATCTTTCGGTCTGCATTATCGGGAACGACCTCCTGCCTGCGGTTCCTGTATCTTCCTAAAAGAAGGAGTTCATCCGTGGTCAAGGCGCTGTCCGGAAGATTTTGACTGATGATCTTTTCCACCACCTTCAGGTAAACACTGTCTGTAATTGCTTTTAATGTCGTATCGGAAAGCAGTTCTGTACGTATGCTGTGGTTATCCGGTCTTTTCGATTTTGAAAAAACAAAATTGGCGCCATCAACTAAAATATAAAGCCTGTAAAACATTTTATCGTTCGGCGCTTTTGCATCAAGATATCCGTTTTGCCTGTTATTAGGATCAGGTACGGTGATCAGTGATTTAAAATTATTAAGACTATCTGTTGATCGCTGAATACTTATTTGTTTTAGTTGGGGAAACTTGTTATTCCAACTGATGACAACACGGTTGTTCCCTTTATTTACAACAGAAAAAGAAGGTAAAGAATCCTGTGCATAGGTTAAAGCAGAAACACAGATCAAAAGGGACAGAATGATTTTTCTCATGGATATAGAACGTTAAAACAAGATTTATCTTTTGGTCTAAAGTGGCAAAGATAGGTATGCAGGCCGCAAAACTTAAAAGATTAACGAACCTTTTTGCAGCGAGGCATTTCCCTGCAACCCGCCACTGTGAATCATTAAAACTTTACTGCCGGGCGGAAACTGATTTTTTTTTATGAGATCGAATAATGCAAAGGCCAATTTACCTGTGTATACAAAATCGGTGGGAATATTTGTAAGCCTGAAAAATTCATTCATAAAATCGATCAGGGCCTGGTCATATTTTGCATATCCGCCAAAATGATAATTCAGAAACATCTCTGTATTGTTCGTTTTATTTTCCACTTTCCATCCCTTTAATACTACAATGCCAAGAATATTTTGATCAGATGAAGAAGCCTCTCTGATACCATTAAACATTGTCCCTGTACCAACGGCACATGCTATATGAGTATAATTTTTTCCAACTGTATATTGTAGTATTTCGGCTGCGCCTTTTTCTCCTTCTTTTCCTGCGCCTCCTTCAGGAATGATATAATGTCCGGGATATTCTTTTTTGATCGATCCAAGGAATTCAGCGCTGTTTTTTTTAGCATAGGTTTCTCTTGAAATAAATTTCAGATCCATTTCATAACTAGTCGCTTCAAGTAAAGTAGTAGAGAGTTGCGCAGGTTTTTCGCCACGAATTATACCGATACATTTTATTTTTTTCAAATAACAGGCACAGGCCGTTGCCACAATATGATTTGACCAGGCACCGCCAAAAGTGATAATGCCATTATAATTACCAGAATTAAAATTGTCAAGGTGGTATTTTAGTTTAAACCATTTATTGCCTGAAATAACTGGGTGAATTTTATCAAGACGCAGAACATCAAGCTGGATATTTTTCCCCTGTAAAAAAGGGACATGTATTCTATCCGTTGTTATTTTTCCAATATCAGGAACTTGCATGCAATAAATATAAGATGAGTGGCTAATTTATTTATTTTCGCAGTCTTTAAAATTATAAGATGAAACCGACATTAGTGATATTGGCTGCAGGAATGGCATCTCGTTATGGAAGTATGAAGCAGGTAGAAGGTTTTGGCCCTTCTGGCGAAACGATCATGGATTACTCCATTTATGATGCTATTCGTTCTGGTTTTGGAAAAGTAGTGTTTATTATCCGTAAGGAATTTGAAAAGAATTTTCGTGAGATAGCAGGAAAGAAGGTCGAGGATAAGATACAAGTTGAGTATGTTTTCCAGGAATTGAATAAGTATGTAGAAGGTTTTGAGATACCAAAGGAAAGAACCAAGCCCTGGGGGACAGCCCATGCGGTTCTTTGCGCTGATGAAAAAGTGAAAGAACCATTTGCGGTTATCAATGCAGATGATTTTTATGGAAAAGATGGGTTTGTAAAAGCATATAATTTTCTTGTGAATGATTGCACTGAAAAAAAATATTCAATTATCGGTTATGAATTATTAAAAACACTTTCAGAACATGGAACGGTGAATCGTGGCGTTTGCGAAGTCGACAACAAAGGCAATCTTGTTTCCGTAGTTGAAAGATTAAATGTTTCGCAAGTTGGCGATAAAATAGTTTGTAACGATGAGCATTCACCTAAAGAGTTGCCATTAAATACACATGTGTCCATGAACTTTTGGTGTTTTCACCCCTCTGTTTTTGATTATACAAAAAGGATATTCAAAGAGTTTCTTTCGCAAAATGCTTCGAACCCCAAGGCCGAATTTTTTATACCGATAGTTGCAGATAAATATATTAAAGATGGGGAAGGAGTAATAAAAGTGATCCCTACTTCTGCCAAATGGTTTGGTGTTACTTATAAAGAAGATGCACCAATGGTAAGAGAAAGTTTAATGAAACTGGTGAATGCCGGTGAGTATCCAACAAACCTTTGGGCAAAATAAAAGTCTCGCCTTAGGCGAGACTTTTATAAATATGTTAGGACGTAGTGATCAATTTACTTTTACCATAAAGACATAGTCTTCGATCTTTTTTACCTGTTGTGCACGATCCAGTCCTTTCAATGAAGATGCAGCAGGAGTTTTCACTTTCATAGAAGTATCTGCTTTTTTCAATTCATTTAATACATTATAGATATATTTTGATTGAATTGCAAAAACAACTCCTTCTGCCGAAACCTGGCGGGTGCTAAGTACGCCTATCACTTCACCGTTTTGATTAAGTACAGGTCCGCCGCTATTTCCAGGATTTGCTGCAATAGCTATTTGACAGCTCAACGTATCTCCATTAAACCCGGTTTTTGCACTTAAATAACCCTGGCCATACACCATCTCATCATTGCGTGGATAACCAAGAGTATAAATTGATTCAGCCAGGTCGCTTGAAGATTTGCTGATACCATAAGGAATATTCACCAATCCTTTGAACGAATCATCTTCTATTTTAAGAATAACGAGATCCTTTGCGAAGTCAGTAAAAACAACTCTTGCATTAAAATTTTCACCTTTTTTATTTTGTACAACAACTGATTTTGCATTTCTAACGACATGGGCATTGGTAACCAAATATCCTTTGCTGTCGATCATGAAACCTGTGCCGTTAAAACGATAAGAAGGATTAAGAATAACTTTTTTCTCGCTTTTATTATCTACATCTTTGATCTTATTATCAAGTTCCCTGTTTTTAATTTTTAAACCATTCACTTCATTCACCAATTCTTTTACCTGTGAGCTTTCGATTTTAGGAGAAAGAGACCAAACCAATAAACTAATAGTAAGTGTAGTAATACCAGCAATTGAAGCGGCGATCGCTGCCACTCGTTTATATTTCTTCCACAGGTAAATAACTTTTGCATTTCCTTTCAGCCTGTCTGAATTGATCAAACCTTTTTCAGCAAGATCAGTATGAACCTCATTTAATGTTGATTTGAATTTGCGTAATTCACCCACTTCATTCATTTGATGAATAAATAAAGTATGTTCAACAACCATCTGGTCTACTTCCGGATTGGTTTTACGCAATTGTTCAAAATAAACCCTTTCATCCGTTTTCATTTCACCACGGATGTAGCGTTCAACAGCTTCTATTAATTGAATTTCTTCCATCACTTCCCATTTTTATATTGAGCGAAAAATAATTTTTTCAATCTCATAAGGCATTTGTACTTCTGGTTTTTGGCATTATCAGCATTCGTATATCCAAACTGGCTGGCGATATCCTGCATATTCCTCTTCTGAATGTAAAATGCCTCGATCAAACTTTTACAGGGTTCGCCTAAACTGCCGATCGCCTTTTCCATCATCGCAAACTCCTGGTCTCTTTTTTCATGCTCTTCTACATCTTCTTCAACCGGTACAGTCCCAACCATGCTTTCTACCTCGTTTGTATACCTGTTATATTGTTGCAACTTTTTCAACCAGATCCGCCGGCATACCGAATAAACGTAGGTCTTTATCTGGCAATTCAACTCAAAATTTCCTGACCTGGCTTTTTCCAGCAACACGATCATTGCCTCCTGGAAAATATCTTTAGCTTCCTGGGCAGAGCCATTGTTATTGATAACCAGGCTTTGAACCATATTAAAGTTGTCCTTATAAATGGTTTCAACTGCCTTTTTATCCCCTAAAGCCAAACCTTCCAATAACTCTTTCTCTTTAATATCAGGGTTCACTCGTCTTGATTTAATACAATTATTTAGAATTAGTAACCCAAAGAAAGCCAAAAAAAACTATTTCGGGGCGGGTTACCTTTTTCTATATCCGGTATAAATGCCGAATTCTATTGTTTAAACAAAATCTAAAAAACAGAAACATGAAAAAGCTTTTTATCGTATTAGCGATCGCTACAGCATTTGCTTCTTGCAATGATGACAAAAAAACTGAATCTACAACTGAAACAACTGCTCCAGCTACAACTGAGACTATGGCTCCAGCTACAACTGAAACTGTTGCTCCAGCTGCAACTGATGCTCCGACTACTACAGCGACTACAGCTCACTAAGATTTTCATATGGCAAGCAATCGTTAGTGGCCATCCCGGGAAATCGGGGTGGCTTTTTTTTTCTCCAAAGGTCACAAAGGACTCCTTCGGAGAGTCCGATCAATGCGGACAAACACTCGTTCTGGTGTAATTATTTTGAGTCAAATGGCTTGCTTCTTAAATATGAATACTTATTTTTGGAATCAGATGACAATTACAAAAGCATATCGTTGGTTTTATTTTTATTATTTCTTTAGCCAGAAGCCGGGATTGCTTTTGTTGAAATCGCATTAAGATTAAAAACTGAAATCAACATAAAGAGTCTCGGCAAAAAGCCGGGACTTTTGTTTTAATATGGATACAAGAGTTTCAATACAAGGTTATGAAGGCAGCTTTCACCAGGTGGCGGCGCAGCAGTTTTTTGGGAAAAATGTCCAGGTGTTACCATGCGCCACATTTCGGGATGTGATAAAGATCGCTTCCAACAAAAAGGAAAGTGATGGTGGCGTAATGGCGATCGAGAATTCAATTGCCGGAAGCATTCTTGCCAATTACAACCTGCTTCAAAAGTCAAATCTTAAAATAATTGGTGAGATCTATCTTGCAGATCAAACAAAATCTTTTAGTAAATCCGGGAGTAAAGCTGGAAGATATCCGTGAAGTACATTCGCATCCTATGGCGATACAGCAATGTTATGATTTTTTGGATAAGTATAATTGGAAACTGGTAGAAACAGAAGATACTGCTTTAAGTGCAAAACATGTTCATCAGCATAAGAGCAAACATATCGCGGCAATTGCCAGCAAACTGGCTGCTGAATTATTTCAATTGGAAATTATTGCTCCGGATATTCAGACAATGAAAAATAATTATACAAGGTTTTTAATGTTGCAGAGACAGGATGTGGCTCAAACAATTAATGATGCCAATAAAGCATCGGTGAATTTTCAAACAGATCATTCAAGAGGTAGTTTGGCAAAAGTGCTGACGAAAATTGCTGAAGGTGGAATTAACCTGAGCAAGCTGCAAAGTTTTCCAATTCCCGGCAGCGATTTTAAATATAGTTTTCATGCGGATATGGAGTTTGAAACAATAGACCAGTTTGAAACTGTGATTGACCAGATAAAACCATTAACAGAAGAGTTAAAGATATATGGAGTTTATAAAAGAGGGCATGGAAATAGAATCACGACTGCTAAGTAATTAAGAATTAATAATTGTTATGAAATATGGAAACAAGTCAAACGATTAGAAGGAATTGGTGAATATTATTTTTCTCAGAAACTGAGAGAGATAGATGAATTGAATAAGCAGGGAAAGAATATTATTAATCTTGGTATTGGCAGTCCTGATCTGCCGCCACATCCGGATGTGATAAAGACTATTGCAGGAAGAAAGTGCAAAACCCAATGTACATGCTTACCAGACTTACAAAGGTTCACCGGTATTACGAAATGCAATGAGTGACTGGTATAAAAAATGGTATAATGTTGAACTGAATCCTGATACGGAAATATTACCGTTGATCGGAAGTAAAGAAGGCATCATGCATATCTGCATGACCTATTTGAATGAAGGAGATGAAGTATTGGTTCCCAATCCCGGTTATCCAACTTATAGAAGTGCAGTGAAACTTGCAGGAGGTAAATGTATAGATTATAAACTGAAAGAAAAAAATAATTATGAACCTGATTTTGATAAGCTTTGGAAAAAAAGGATTTGAAGAAAGTGAAGCTGATGTTTGTGAATTATCCGCAAATGCCAACAGGTCAATTGCCATCAAAAGAATTGTTTGAAAAACTGGTTGCATTTGGAAAAAAACATAATATTCTTATCATTCATGATAATCCTTACAGTTTTATTTTGAATGAAAACCCAATGAGTTTATTAAGTGTTGAAGGTGCAAAAGATTGTGTGATTGAATTGAATTCATTGAGCAAATCACATAATATGGCAGGTTGGAGAGTGGGAATGTTATGTGGCGCAAAAGAAAGAATTGAAGAAGTACTTACGTTTTAAAAGTAATATGGACAGTGGTATGTTCTTGCCTGTTCAATTAGCTGCAGCAAAAGCATTGGGCTTGGGTAAAGGAATGGTATGATGAAGTAAATAAAGTATATAGAGAAAGAAGAGAAAAAGTTTTTGAATTACTTGATCTTATTGAAATGTAAGTTTTCAAAAGACCAGGCAGGAATGTTTGTTTGGGCAAAAATTCCATCGAAGATATAAAGATGGTTATGAATTAAGTGATGATGTTTTGTATAACTCAAATGTATTTATCACACCGGGAGGAATATTTGGAAATTCAGGAGATAAATATGTAAGAGTGAGTTTATGTGCACCGGTTGAAAAAATTGAAGAAGCAATAAATCGGATCAGGGCTAAAGCCCTGCCATCATAGCATTGATTGCTTAACCCCAGCCTTAAGGCTGGGGTTATTGAAGAATATTTTTTCAAAAGGGCTTTAGCCCTTAAAGAATGAAATCATGGAACGAAAACGAATAGCAATAGTTGGAGTTGGCCTCATCGGAGGTTCACTTGCATTGCAATTGAATGAAAAAGGACTTGCCAGTAGATTGATTGGTGTTGACTCAAACAGAGATCACCAGAAAAAAGCATTGGAACTGGGATTGGTTGATGAGATAATGGAATCTGGATGAAGCAATTGATAATTCTGATGTTGTTATTCTTGCAATACCTGTTGATGCATTGGTAAAAATTAATGCCGCATGTTCTTGATAAGATCAATAACCAGGTATTGATCGATATGGGTTCAACAAAATCTGAGTTGATGAGTATTGCAAACGATCATGCTAAAAGAGGAAGATATGTTGCCACACACCCAATGTGGGGAACAGAATACAGCGGTCCGCAGGCAGCGGTACAAGGTGCATTTGAAAATACGGCCGTTATAATTTGCAATGCAAACGAAAGTGATAAAGATGCGCTGGAGTGGACAAAGAATATGTATAAAAAAATCGGGATGCATTTATTGGAAATGGATGCAGTTGCTCATGACTTGCATGCAGCGTATGTCAGTCATATTTCACATATCACATCCTTTGCATTGGCGAATACAGTTTTGGAAAAAGAAAAAGAAGACAATGCAATTTTTGAATTAGCATCTGCTGGTTTTGCAAGCACGGTAAGGTTGGCAAAAAGTAATCCCTCCATGTGGGTGCCCATTTTTATGCAGAACAGGGAAAATGTGTTGGATGTTTTGAATGAACATATTTCACAGTTGAGAAAGTTTAAGAGTTGTTTGGAAAAAGAGAATTATGAGTATTTGCAGGAATTGATCGAGAATGCGAATAAGATCAGGAGGATAATTAAATAAACACCCTGTCCCCGCCTAAGGCGGAGAGACTTTGCAAGGCTCGAGAAACTTCTTATGAAGAATGAAAATTTCTTTATCCCGTAAGGGATAAAATATTAGTAGCCCCGGGTTTTAACCCGGGGATAAAAGAAAAAAATAGATTGGCACCCCGTAGGGGTGCAACGTTGTAACGAATAAAAGAATGTTTGAATGAGTAGAGAAGTGAAATATAGTTGCATAGAATTGTTGTCGTACAAGAGTGCGACGCAACAGAAGTTAAATAGAAGTACAAAAGATGGGTAAATAATTATAATAAATAAAAACATCTCCTTACACCCCTTTAGGGGAAGGGGGCATAAATTTGTAACAATGCAAACAATCGAACAGACAACAAATGAAGCAGCACAAAAAGCATGGAGCAAGCGACCGCTGATCATCAGCGGACCATGCAGCGCTGAAACCGAAGAACAAGTAATACAAACAGCGCAACGCCTGGCTGCAACCGGCAAAGTAGATATGCTGCGTGCAGGCATCTGGAAACCGAGAACAAAACCCGGTATGTTTGAAGGCATCGGTGTAAAAGGGCTGCCATGGTTATTGCAGGCAAAGAAACTGACCGGCTTGCCAACAACAGTGGAAGTGGCAACCGGCAAACAAGTGCAGGATGCATTGAACTTTGATGTGGATGTGTTGTGGATCGGTGCAAGGACGACGGTGAATCCTTTTAGTGTGCAGGAAGTGGCCGATGCATTGCGTGGCGTTGATGTGCCGGTGCTGATCAAGAACCCGATCAATCCTGATCTTGAATTGTGGAGCGGCGCTGTTGAACGTGTTGCCCGTGCAGGTATCAAACAGATCGGTCTTATTCATCGCGGATTTTCTTCTTATGGAAATACGGAGTATCGCAATGCGCCGATGTGGCATTTGGCGATCGAGATGAAACGTCGCAATCCCGAGATGCTGATCATTAATGATCCTTCGCATATCTGTGGTCGTCGTGATATATTGATGGATGTTGCACAAAAAGCTATTGATCTCGATTTCGATGGACTGATGATCGAAAGTCATATTGATCCTGACAAAGCATGGAGTGATGCCAAACAGCAAGTGACACCAGAGAAGTTAGCGGAAATGATCGATGCAATTAAATGGCGTCATCAATCTGCAGAAGAAATTAGAATTCATCACAGCATTGGAAAAACTTCGTGAGCAGATCAATCATTTGGATGATGAACTGATACAGATTGCTTGGTCAGCGTATGAAAATTGCAGACAAGATCGGTGAGTACAAGAAGAACAACAACGTAACGATATTGCAGACGAGTCGCTGGAACGAGATTCTTGAGAAAGCTTATGCAAAAGGTGATGCATTGGGATTAAGCAAAGAATTTATCACCAAGTATTTTGATGCGGTGCATATGGAAAGTATCAATCATCAGAATAAGATCATGAATAGTTAACGCCCCTGTCCCCCTAAAGGGGAGACTTAGGTTGAACAGACTTTTCTTGTTTGGATTAGTAAAGATGATGTGGAAGATATATTGTTTGGAATTGAAATGAAGTACCGCTCCCTTCCTTTCGAGAGGGAGAAGGAGGGAGGGCCTAAGATGATTTTGATACCAGCTTCTGTTCCTTGATTGAGCTTCTGTTGCGTCGCACTCTTGTACTTTTGGATCGCTATTCAACATGTATTTCTCGCAGCGGTCGCAAAGATTAAGCGACGCAGCGTTGAATAGTCTGCTTCGCTGCGTTCGTTGCGTGAAACTTAAAACTAAATGAAGAAGCTAACTTATAAATTTTCTAATTCATCAGTTGATTACTACCTCGCCGGAGGCATTTCTCATTTAAAAGAAATTGTCGATAAGGACAATGCCATCATTATTACAGATGAGAATGTTTATAATGCTCATACAAAAAGATTTAAGAACTGGAATTGCATTGTACTAAAACCAGGAGAGGAATTTAAAATACAATCAACCGTTGATTCAGTGATCGAGCAATTGATAGAAATGGAAGCCGATCGCAAAACAACTTTAGTAGGAGTTGGCGGCGGAGTGATCACAGATATTACCGGTTATGTCGCTTCTGTTTATATGCGGGGAATTTCATTTGGGTTTATTCCAACATCGATACTTGCAATGGTAGATGCTTCAATTGGTGGAAAAAATGGAATTGATGTTGGTGTTTATAAAAATATGGTTGGAATAATTCGCCAGCCAAAGTTTATTCTTCATGATATGGTTTTCCTGAATTCACTGCCGCAGAAGGAATGGGAAAATGGTTTTGCAGAAATAATAAAACATGCTGCAATAAAAGATGCAGCAATGTTCAAAGAACTTGAATCAAAAACACTTAAACATTATCAGTCAAGACAAATAAGTATTTGTGAATTGGTGCAACGCAATACCATTATTAAAACTAAAGTGGTACAGAATGATGAATTTGAAAAAGGAGAGAGGAGGTTATTGAATTTTGGTCACACACTTGGACATGCATTGGAAAATCAATATGAGTTATCACATGGCCAGGCGATTTCCATTGGGATGACTTATGCATCGGTGATCTCACAAAAGATCGTGGGCTTTAAAGAACCAGAAAGAATTGCGAGATTATTACTGAAATACGATCTGCCAACCTTTGCGGACTTCGATAAACAAAAAGTATTTGAAGTTTTGAAAATGGATAAGAAGCGGGAAAGAAAAGAAATGAATTATGTGATGCTGGAGAAAATAGGGAAAGGAGTTGTAAAGTCAATTCCATTAAAACAATTAGAAGAAATTATTAGTGAATTATAAAATTGAACACGGATGACACGGATTGAATGGATGTTCACGGATTAAATCTGTTTTAATCCGTTTTATCCGTGTCATCCGTGTCCCATATAACCAAAATGAAAGTAACGATACACCCATCACAATTAAAAGGAATTATCCAGGCACCGGCTTCTAAAAGTTCGATGCAAAGAGCCTGTGCTGCGGCATTATTATCGAAAGGAACAAGTACAATTTATAATCCCGGACATAGTAACGATGATAAAGCGGCGATTGGGATCATCAAAGCATTGGGCGCCTCTGTTGAAATTAATAATGAAGAATTAATAATTAATAATTCTGGCTTTCCATTCACCACTCACCATTCACCACTCACTATTGATTGCGGTGAATCGGGATTAAGCATAAGAATGTTTACTCCGATCGTTGCATTAAGCGATAAAGAAATTACAATTAATGGTTCTGGTAGTCTGGAAACAAGACCGATGGATTTCTTTGATGAGATTTTACCACAGCTTGGAGTAAAGATCAAAAGCAATGATGGTAAATTACCAATGACAGTTCAGGGACCATTAGTTCCTGCAAATATTGAAGTTGATGGTTCATTGAGTTCTCAATTTCTCACAGGATTATTGATGGCTTATTCCTGCCAGCCCTCCAAGGAGGCTGCAAAAGATGTTATCAATAAAAGTTAAAAGATCTTAAAAGCAAACCTTATATCGATCTTACTTTAGATGTAATGAAAAAATTTGGAATGAATGTTCCTGAAAATAAAAACTATAAAGAATTTATCTTTCATAATGAGTCCACTCAAGACTCCCACTCACGACTCACCACTATACCGTTGAAGGTGACTGGAGCGGTGGAGCATTTCTGCTTGTTGCGGGCACTATCGCTGGTTCAATAACAGTTCGTGGTCTTGATCTTTCATCAACACAAGCCGACAGAAAAATAATGGATGCATTGATGAATGCAAATGCAGCCATTGCAATGGAGGCAAAAGGAATACAAGCTCATCCGGGCGGGTTACGGGGTTTTGAATTTGATGCAACTGATTGCCCTGATCTTTTTCCGCCTTTAGTTGCATTGGCTTCTTATTGTAAAGGTGAAACAAGGATCAAAGGTGTAAGACGATTGAAACATAAGGAAAGTAACCGTGCTGTTACATTGCAGGATGAATTTGATCTGATGGGAGTGAGGATAGACTTTCGAACGATGATATTATGATCATTCATGGCAGCGGAGTTGTAAAAGGTGCAGATGTTCATTCACATCATGATCATCGCATTGCTATGGCTTGTGCCGTTGCGGCATTAGGAGCCAATAGTGAAACTATTATTGAAGAAGCATATGCTGTAAAGAAATCTTATCCGGATTTTTATAATGATTTGAAAAGCCTGGGAGCAAATGTATCTTTACCCTTTCAAAATTTAAATTTATAAGCTTTGAATTCATTCGGCAGAATATTTAAGGTTTCCATCTTTGGTGAATCACATGGTGAATGTGTAGGAATAACTATTGATGGTTGTCCTGCAGGATTATCATTATCGCCAGAAGATCTGCTTCCTGATCTTGAAAGAAGAAAAGGCGGTAAACAAAAAGGAACTACACCAAGACAGGAAGAAGATTTCCCAATTTTTAAAAGTGGCTTGTTTAATGGAAAGACAACGGGATTTCCAATTACTATTTTATTTGAGAATAAAAATATTCGCAGTGAAGATTATACAAAACAAAGAAGCATTCCAAGACCGGGACATGCAGATTGGGTAGCTCATCAAAAGTTTGGAGGCAATGAAGATTATCGCGGCGGTGGACATTTCAGTGCAAGATTAACAGCAGGGATTGTTGCAGCAGCGGGCAATTGCAAAAAAGTTAATGAAGGATGTAACAATTCATGCAGAAGATTATAGAAATAGGTGGAGAAAAAGATCTTGAAAAAGGTTTGCAAAAAGCAATTGATGCAAAAGATTCTGTTGGCGGAATTATTGAATGTAAAGTAAATGGTTTTCCTGTTGGTTTGGGCGAACCATGGTTTGATTCAGTTGAATCTTCTTTAGCTCATCTTGTTTTTGCCATACCTGCTGTAAGAGGTGTTGAATTCGGAACTGGATTTGCTGCGGCAAAAATGTTTGGCAGCGAACATAATGATGCCATCATGGAAAATGGAAGGCAAAACAAAAACAAATCATGCCGGTGGGGTAGTGGGAGGAATTACAAATGGAAATGAATTGGTATTTCGTTTGGCAATAAAACCAACTTCATCAACTCCCAAAGAACAGGAAAGTTTGAATTGGGATACGGAACAAGTTGAAAAATTTTCTATCAAAGGTCGTCATGATCTTTGTGTTGCATTAAGAGCACCGGTTATTGTTGAAGCTGTTACTGCGTTGGTGCTTGTTGATTTTATGATGCTGGAGCAGAGAACAAAAGGATACCCCAGACTAAAGATTATACTTAATCACTTATGTATTTCTCATACAGCTCTGTCTCCGAAATAAGTAAAATATTTTCTCCTATCAAATTTCGTATAAGACAAAAGAGAAAAAATAAATCCATTCTTTTCTACCTGCACTGTATGATAGATCAATCCATTTGGATTCTGCTTTAAGATGAACCTGATCCTTCCATTCCAGGATGAATGATCAATAAAAGCAGTATCGGCAGTTGTTATAAAAGGGAAATCTTCAGCAAGTTTTCTTTGCATTAACCTGCTCCTGTACCATGTGCCACCAGTCGGACTTACTAATGGTTTTCCATTAAAAATAACAAGGCTATCATTATAGGCAAGCACAACTAATTTGTGATTTTCATTTCTTAGCCATTCAATAATTTTCTTTGTATGAAAATTGTCTTCATAGCCATAATCGCTATCAAGAAATGCGATACGATCAATATTGTCTGGGATCCTGGCAACACCATCCAAATAACCAAATATAAAGCTGCCGCCTCCGCTATGGCCATTTAAAACGATCTTCGGATGGTATTCTTTGAATCGCTCAGCTAAGCTGTCAACAAGACTTCTTATCAGATCAAATGAGCCATGATGTGTTCTTTTCCACGCAGGCCAACTTTTATTATCAGCCATTAAATATGCAATTATATAGTTATTCTTTTTATCCAGTTTCCTGACATACCGGGTTTGTGCAGCTATATGCTGAATATCAAAATGCCAGTCATCGCCGGGTTTCATTTTCTTTCCCTTTGTCCATTCGATACTATTGCCATTGGGTAAAGCAAACAACACAAGAAAAGTTTCCCCGGTTTTATTAAAATGCAACGGAGCATTAATGTTTATCGTCACACTATCGTGTCCGTTTTTGATCCATAACTCCTGTTCATTAAAGTTTCCTGTTTCAGTAAAATCGTTTAATATTTGTGCCTGTAAAGAAGGTAAGCAGCATGTTAATAAAATAGTCGCTGTTATAATTTTAAAACAAGAACGATTCCTTACTTTGTTTTTCATATCACCAATTGCTGTTGAGGAAAATTAGCATAAAATCTATGAACCGAATTACCAAAGTTTTTTTTGATTGTAAAGATCAAGGGCTGGCCGCAGCAATTTGCGTTGTCATTTTTGCTTTGAGCTTTTCCTCCTGCAAAGAAAGAAAATTGCCGGATGAAAAAGTAATTGTTAAAGCACCGGAAAAAATGGATGATAATGTAAAAGAGCTTATCCAGGGCTTTATTGAATACTCTGTTTCCGAAAATGGAAGAATGGAGGATTCTACTGTGCTTTATCAATTGCCTATTCTAACCGACATATATAAACAAAAGGCATTTGCTCCGCAATGGAGTAGTTCTCAAAAATGGTTACCCCGGGGTGATTCCCTTTTATCATTTATTGAAAATGCAAAATTGTACGGGCTTTTTCCAACCGATTATCATTCTCATCAATTAGCTATCCTAAAAAAATTATTTGCTGCTGATGCTTTTAAGGATAAAGCAACACAAGATGCTGCCAGTTGGGCCCGGGCAGATCTTATGCTAAGCGATGCACTGATAAGTATCTTTCATGATATAAAATTGGGAAGGTTACCCAATGATAGTATTACGTTGAGAAAGGATTCGGTATTATCCGAAGAATTCATTTCCTCTAAATTCAATGCAGCTGCATCAGGTCTTTCGCTTAATGTTATCATGTCAACTCTTGAGCCAAAATATAAAGGCTATCGTGAATTGAAAGAGGCAGTCAGAGTTTTTCTTGACAGCGCTGATTTCAAGCCGGTCACTCAAATTTATTTTCCCAATAAGAACCGGCAGGAGTTAAAAGCAGCAGTGGCTAAAAGACTTTTTGAATATGGTTATGTTGATTCGTCTTTTATTGAAATTGATTCATTAAAACTTGCAGCCGCGTTAAAAAGTTTTCAAAAAGATAAACGATTGACCATCGATGGTAAGATCGGCGCCCAAACAATACGTATGTTAAACTTGTCAGACCAGGAGAAATTCAACCGTATTGCTATAACAATGGATCGATATAAAATGCTTTCTGATACATTGCCCGAAAAATACATATGGGTCAATATTCCTTCTTTTTCTTTAAAGCTAATAAATCATGATACGATAGTTTTGAGCAGCAAAGTAGTAGTGGGGAAACCAATAACAAGAACTCCTGTACTTACCAGTTCTGTATCTGAAATGATCACTTATCCACAATGGACGATCCCCTCAAGTATAATTGAGAAGGAAATATTGCCGGGGTTAAAAAGAGATACGGCGTACCTTAGAAAGAAAGGATATAGTTTACTCAATAGTAAAAACGAAGAGGTAGTTCCAGATTCTGTCGATTGGAGTAAATATAAAAAAACAATTCCTTTCAGAGTGATCCAGGGAAGTGGCGATGATAATGCACTCGGCGTTTTAAAATTTAATTTTTACAATAAG
Source organism: uncultured Bacteroidota bacterium (assembly GCA_963746915.1). Lineage (GTDB taxonomy): Bacteria > Bacteroidota > Bacteroidia > Chitinophagales > Chitinophagaceae > VBAS01. The sequence continues at coordinate 185,300 of CAVVDD010000004.1, forward strand.
TATTCAGTTTATATGCACGATACCAATCAGCGTTCTTTCTTTGGAATGGAATCCCGGGCATTAAGTCATGGCTGTGTTCGTGTTCAGGATTGGCAGAAAATGGCGTATTATATCATGAATAATGAAAATAGTTCGGGTGCCAGCAGTAAAGTCAAACCAATTCCTGTAGATTCACTTACTCATTGGCTTAAAGTAAAAGAAAAACACAGCATACCTATACGTTCGAAAGTGCCGGTTTTTATCAGGTATTTTACCTGTGAAGCAACTAACGGACAAATCAGTTTTTTTGAAGATATTTATGACGAGGATAAGAAAATGATCGAACTGCTATTTGCTAACAAAAAGAATGGCGAATGAGGTTATTTCTGATTATTTCTTTTTTATTTACCGGTACATGTTTATTTGCCGGCGATACTATGGAGGCCAGGGACGGAAAGCCCAGGCTCTTATATGGTACAGCAAGTTATTATTCCAATAGTTTTAATGGAAAGAAAACAGCGAATGGTGAAATTTATTCTCATAAAAAAATGACGGCGGCTTGTAATGTTTTGCCACTTGGCACATGGATAAAGGTTACAAACCTTCGAAATGGAAAGAGTGTAGTTGTAAAAACAAATGATCGGCTTCATACAAGAATGAAAAGAGTAGTTGATCTTAGTCGTGAGGCTGCAAATAAATTAGATTATGTGAAATCCGGACTCACTAAAGTACGAGTAGAAGTGATCGGTAAGAAAAAACCTGAAAAATAAGTGGAAATCAAAGTAATATTAAATTTCAGGATATAGTATAGAGCCTTTATTTTTGTTAAAACCCAAACTACCTCTTTATGAAGCATTTGATTGTTTCACTGCTTGCCGCAATAATCTTAGCCCCCGTTGTTTATGGCCAGGATGATGAGATAAGACCTCACGAGATAGGCGTAAGCTTCAATCTTTTCGATTTTAAAACCGCTGAATTAATACGAACCACTTCCTTAAATGCTGTTATCAGGGATAAGACATTTGGTGATGAGAAGTCCCCGGGCATAGGACTGCATTATTTTAAAGGGTTAAAAAAACATATTGATTTTGGCGCTTCCCTTAACCTCGGATATCTTAATCAACCTCTTCCCAATAAGACGGATCCAACTGAGAGGTATATGTTCCAGTTGGAAGGGGTTGCGCATTTCAAATTAGTTACTGATAAATATTGGTTTCAACCATATTTGATCGGCGGCTTCGGGGCACAGAAATATTATATATACTATGGCGCATATGTGCCACTTGGAGTTGGTTTGAATATAAACTTTTTTAATGAGGGCAGGTTATTCATAAACTCAACGTACAGAGTGCCGATCACTACAGGCACAGTTAACTATCATTTCATGCATGCATTTGGAATTGCTGGCCGTATTTCTAAAAAGAAAGAGCCTGTTGTGATTCCACCACCGCCGCCACCCGTAGTAGCGCCGAAAGACAGTGATAATGATGGGATCATTGACGCTAATGACAAATGTCCTAATGTACCAGGTGTAGCAAAATATGAAGGTTGCCCCGTTCCGGATACAGATAAAGATGGCATTAATGATGAAAATGATAAATGCCCGACTGTTGCAGGCTTTGCGAAATACGAGGGTTGTCCGGTACCGGATACAGATAAAGATGGAATAAATGATGAAGAAGACAAATGTCCGACTGAGGCCGGAGTTGCCCGTTACCAGGGTTGTCCTGTACCTGATACAGACGGCGATAAAGTAAATGATGAAGAAGATAAATGTCCAAAAGTTGCAGGACCAGCAGACAATTATGGATGCCCTGTAATTGGAATAAAATCTTATGAGATCGTATTTAAAACCGGAAGTGCTATTTTACTTGCAAAGGGCAAACCAATATTAGATACAGTTGTTGCCTATTTGAAAAGAAATCCAGATGTAGAAGTAACAATTGACGGACACACTGATAATACCGGTTCAGATAAGGTGAATAATCCATTATCAGTTAAGAGGGCAGAAGCAACCAAAAAATACCTGGTAAGCAAAGGAATTAATGCCGATAGATTAGTAACTGCAGGATTTGGATCCACTCAGCCTGTTGCCGATAATAAAACTAAAGAAGGAAGAGAGAAGAATCGTCGAATTGAAATTAAGATAAAAGGATAGGTTGCAATTATGCTAAAAGCAGATTTGCAGTGATGAAAATATTCTACCGAAACCAACTGCTCTGAGAAAAGGAAAAGCGTCTCGAATAAGGGACGCTTTTCCTTTTATATAAGTTGAGATAAAGGGAATAAAAAAAGAAAATAGAAAACTTCAATGCTAAAGCTTGCTGTACTTGTTTCCATTTAAAATAAAAAGAGCTCCATTAAGAGCTCCTTCTGACAAACAAGTTAGTATGATTGCGACTCAGATCTTAAAGCCAACTGTAAGTATCACATTGCCGCCATTATCTTTCAGGTCGGCAAAAGTATTGGCTCTTGGCGGATTAACACGGTACGGAAAGCTGACATCTTTATTTAAACGTTGTACATAAGTAAGATCAATAAATATTCCTTTATTCCTATAACCGAGTCCGCCACTTGCAAACATCTTTCTTGCTTTTAGCTCTTGTTCTTTATATGGACTTGTATAATAAGCAAAACCTGCACGGGCCATTATCGTTTTAAATTTCAATTCGCCACCCAGCCGGAAATTGAAAGTGCCCTTTATACACAGCATCGATCGCTTCGTTGTAAGGTTTAAAAGGTGCTTTGGTAGATGAATTCACTTCGCCATCATAAGGACCATAATTCATCCATTTGTAATTGGTGTACTCAATATCCAGAGTGATAAATCCTTTTTGTCTGGTTATATCTTCCACTTCTCTGAAAACATAAGAACCGCTGATCATGATCTTGGTTGGAGAATTCAATGTATAGTTGTTCTCGACTTTTTCACTACCTCCGGTAATTGTTGACATGCCAACGCTATCATACCCGTGCCCCGCACCAAACAAATTTTCAAGGTCCGCTGCAAATCCTGAACTCGTTGTTTCTTTTAATGGCATCCAGGTAGGAGAGTGAACCGCTAATCCTAAACGTATATATTCCTTTGGACGGTAAATTAATCCTCCGCGAAAATTCAGACCATATCCTTTTAAAGTAAATGTCTCGTCGGATGTTAGAAAGCCGAAATCATTATCTGCATCACCTGTTGCATCTGATTCATGAAAATAGGTTCTCTTCTCTTGATTAATAATACTTACTCCAAGGCTAATTCCTGCCATAAATTTTTTGCTGATCTCTGATCCCCATCCCAAATTAATTTCTGTAATGCCTCCGCTTGACTCTACTATGTTTTCCTGGTTTCTTGATGAAGGATTTTCAGAACGAGCTATTACTTGCGTGGCACCGTTAATATTGACTGTATCAACGAGGTAAGTATATAAAGCCATCCGGGTTGGTATTGAAACATTTGAAGTATATAATAATGCCTGGTCTATTGTAAGGCCCGAAGCAGCAAATTCATCAGCTAAAGGTTCGCCATAACTGCTGTAATCATTAGCTCCTTTATAATAAGTATTGTAATTAAAATTGGCTTGTTGTGTAACAGTTATCCCAAATGAATTTTTTGCCTTTTGTCCAAAACCGCCGAATACAAAGCCAGATGTTCCAAGATCAAAATTAGTTTGGCCGGGTGCGGTACTATTTGTTTCCCTGAACATACTTTTACTTTTCCCAAATTGAAGACCCGGAGTAAGCAAAAAATCTGAGGTTTTAAAAAATGCAAGCCCTGCCGGGTTAATATGATTTGCAGTTGCATCCCCACCAAGTGAAACCATTGCACCTCCAATTGCCTGGTTCCTCGCCGTGCCTTTTAATTGATACCAGGATAATCGTAATGCATCTTCGGGTGATTGAGAAAAAGATATGTATGAGGAAAGAAGAAAAATGATTGTGTAGATTTTTCCTTTCATATAGAAGTTATAAAAGTTTAGATAATATGAAACAGGAAACATTCAAAAAATGCTTCGATCGTTTAGCCTGCTTCATGTTTATGATTTAATTGCCACCTCTGCTCGGACGAGATGCGCCGCCACCACCTGCCGCTACTGCTTCCAGATGAACTGGAACCGCCACCGCTACCACTACTGGATGAACTTGAGCTGGGTGTATAGCTTCTTGATGGGGATGAATATGAATTAGTTGCTGTTGTTATTATTACTTCCGCTATTAAAAATTAGTTTGAGCGTATTGCTAAAGCCGTTGTTCGAATTCCTGTTGTTATAAACAGGTCTTCCTATACCTGTCTTATATGAATTCATTTTTACACTGTTATTGGCATTATTATAAGTTATGCCTGTATAACTGGCCAGGTTAAAAGCTCTTGGTTTGGAAACATTATGAGCTACACTAGTTTGCCCTGAATACCCGGGATGATAAGCGATCACATTGTTTCGGCAATAAGGATTGTAATAATAATTCCAGGAAGTGTATGGATTGTAATAAGTACCATAATAACGATTGGCACTATAGCCATAACGATCATAGGAATACCAATCATCAAGAGAACTCCATTGTGAATAGTTATGCACTTTCATGCGCAGGTAACGGTCATCATAATATTCGTCATTATACCGATACTGATCATCGTCTTTTTCTTCTACACGTACATACTCATCTTGCGGACGGGTAGGAGAAAAATAAACATCATCGGGAGTTTGCCCGGATCTGTATGCGGTTGTACAACTGCTTAACGCTGCTGCGGTAATTGCCAAAAGTAAAATTTGACGTTGCATGGCAGGGAGTTTAAGTGGTTTATAAAATTGAAGTTACTACATTTGCGCCGGATTTCCGGCACACATCTTTGAGCATCAAATATTTTGCCGCTCACAGTAAAATTGGGGAATCCGTTGTTAATTAAAACGTAAGATTCAACCGTTCGTTATTTTGATAATGTTAAAAGATTTTTATTGAGCCGGCAGCGGTTCCTTGATCGATCTTTTGTTGCGACGCTCCATTCGTCTATTGTAACTCCGGTTGATCTATTTCTAATAATTTAAAATCTCCGCATTAGCGGAACTGATTTATGTCAAAAGGAATTACAACAAGGGCAGAGGACTATTCACAATGGTATAATGACTTAGTATTAAAAGGCGGTCTTGCGGATTATTCTGCAGTGCGTGGTTGTATGGTAATTAAACCTTATGGCTTTGCATTATGGGAAAACATGAGAGATGCTTTGGATAAAATGTTTAAAGATACAGGTCATCAAAATGCCTATTTCCCGTTGTTTGTTCCAAAAAGTTTTTTAGAAAAAGAAGAAGGCCATGCAGAAGGTTTTGCGAAAGAATGTGCGGTCGTTACTCATTATCGTTTAAAAGCAAATCCTGATAAAAAAGGGACGCTGATGGTTGATCCCGATTCTAAGCTGGAAGAGGAACTTATTATTCGTCCAACAAGTGAGGCTATTATCTGGCATACTTATAAAGATTGGATCCAGTCATACCGTGATCTTCCATTGCTCATCAACCAATGGGCAAATGTGGTGCGTTGGGAAATGAGAACAAGATTGTTTTTGCGTACCGCAGAATTTCTTTGGCAGGAAGGTCATACGGCACATGCTACGGCTGAAGATGCGATCGAAGAAACAAAAAAGATGCTTGAAGTGTATGCAACATTTGCAGAGGAGTTTATGGCTTTGCCGGTGATCAGGGGTGTAAAATCTGAAAGCGAAAGATTTGCCGGCGCTATCGATACGTATTGTATTGAAGGATTGATGCAGGATGGAAAAGCATTGCAGTGCGGCACTTCGCATTTCCTGGGACAAAATTTTGCAAAAGCATTTGAAGTAAAATTTTTAAACAAAGAAAACCAACAGGAATATGTTTGGGCCACGAGTTGGGGAGTAAGTACAAGATTGATCGGTGCATTGGTAATGGCGCATAGCGATGACCAGGGACTTGGTATTGCCTCCGAAGATCGCACCTTTCCAGGTTGTGATCGTTCCGATCTACAAAGGCGAAGAATCAAAGCCGGTGATCGATGCTAAGGCAAATGAAATAATGAAAGAACTCAGAGCTGCCGGTATTCGAGTAAAATATGATAATAATGATAACAACAGGCCAGGATGGAAGTTTGCCGAGTATGAATTAAAAGGCGTGCCGGTACGACTTGCCATGGGACTTCGGGATATGGAAAATAATGTTGTAGAACTGGCGAGAAGAGATACAAAAGAGAAACAGCAAGTATCTATGGAAGGGTTGAATGGTTATATTGTTAAATTGTTGGATGAGATCCAGCAAAACCTTTACAACAATGCATTAAAGTATCGTGAACAGCACATCACTCCTGTAAACAGTTGGGATGAATTTGTAAAAACACTCAATGAAAAAGGCGGCTTTGTTTCTGCGCATTGGGATGGTACGGCAGAAACTGAGGCTGAAATAAAAGAGAAGACCAAAGCAACCATTCGTTGTATCCCTTCAAACAATCCCCCGGAGCAGGGAGTGTGCATTTTAAGTGGAAAGCCAAGTAAAGAAAGAGTTCTATTTGCTATTGCATATTAAAATTTGCTCATTATATTTATGTTTTAAAAATTCTAAAACCAAACTAACATCATGGAAAATTTAAACATGGCTCCTCCCGGACCTAAGGGCCCGTTTAGTGAAAATTGGCTCGTAGAAGCTATATTAGTAACGTTACTTTGCTGTCTTCCTTTTGGAGTCGTAGGTATTATTTTCGCCGCACAGGTTAATACTAAACAACAAGCTGGCGATAGCGAAGGCGCAGAAAAATCAAGAAGAGAAGCGGCAAAATGGACCAAACTGGGCTTTTGGATCGGCCTTGGATGTATAGTACTTTATTTACTGTTTTGGCTGGTATTTGGTGTAGCAATATTAGGTGGTGCAGCTTCATTAGGTAACTAATTGTTCGATGCGAAATCGGTACATTAAATTTTCAATCTTTATAATAGCAGCAGGTGCCATCCTGCTGCTTTATTTTTTTGTTGAACCAAAGAAAGGCATCTTGCCAAAATGCTTTTTTCATGAATTGACGGGGATGTATTGTCCTGGTTGTGGCGTGCAGCGTTCTTTTCATGCATTATTGAATGGACATGTAATAGCCGCCATTGATTATAACCTGTTGTTTATTTTATTGCTGCCAATGATCATCTATTTTATTCTTGCTTTTACATGGGGTAAAAAACATCCTCCTTCCTCTTTTATTTATAAACCAGTTTTTTCATTTACAGTTGTATGTGTGGTTGTTTCCTTTTGGGTATTAAGAAATATTCCTTACTCCCCATTCTCATGGTTAGCACCGTGATATTCGCTGGGCTCAAAATATTTTTACTATTAAGAAAAACATAACATGGAACAAGATCAAAATACCTCTCTGTTTGGATTGGGGATAGACAATATTTCAAAATCTCACTTATCTGAAGCGGCAAAATGGGCAAGGTTTCTTGCTATTTGTGGATTTGTTTTTCTTGGACTGATGGTCATTTATGGAATTGCTATGTCATTTGTAATTTCAAATATGGCTGGTGCAATGAGTCAGTATGGTAGCACTTATAGCGCCAATAGCCTGAAGAATATCATGGGAATTGGCATGATCGTTTTTTATATTGTCTGTGCCGTGATCGCCTTTTTCCCTTATTATTTTTTATTGCGATTTGCCAACAAAATGAAAGCCGCACTTGTTTCAAACGACCAGGATTCATTGAATGGTTCCTTTCAAAATTTAAAAATACTTTATCGGTACATGGGGATATTGATGATAATAAGTCTCGTCTTTATAATTTTTGCTATTCTGTCAATTGCGGCAACTACTATAATGGTGGGTGGAAATTGAGATCGTTTTTATTTCGTCGAAATATAATTGTAATCCATCAGGACTTTCTCAAGAAAATCAAAGGGGGACATAGAGCTTTGTATTTTCAAATGATTTTTTATTTTATCTGCAGCATTTGCAGCAAGTTTAAAATCTTCTTTCCGTGCTGCTACGTCAAGAATGCTTTTTATTGTATTTATATCCCGGTCGGTTAGTTTCATCACTTCAGGGAACTGAACATTATAATCTTTGTGTGAGATATCAAGAAAAATAGTTTCGTGTAAATGAGTTTTGATCCGTGTGTCTACCACCACCGTTCCGGCGCCAAGATCGCCAAGCCGCTGGTTTGATTTTGAAACCGCGATAATGATCACAACAAACACTCCCAAAAAACCAACAAAGAATAATTGGAAGATCACCCAAAAATTAGGGAACACAAATCCGAAAACAAGCGGCCATTCAAAAAAACGGGTGGCCCAGCGAAGCAGGTATTGGCTTACGGTCGGCTCGCCGCCTTCAAGGCTCATCACTCGTATGCCAAGCAGTTTTTTCCCAAGCGATTGTCCGTGCATACTTAATTCACAAACAAAAGCATAAAGCAACATCGGGATCGACACTAATAAAATATCGATCCCATACCTGTTATTTTCGACCTGGAGTACTTCGTCCAAAAATTTTTTCATTCCCCATGCATAAATAACCAGCACAATAACATCAACGAGGTATGAAAGTATCCTTTTATGAAGGGCTGCCACTTCAAAATCCAGGGCAAGGTTAAAAGGAGTATTGATTTGAATTGCCGGCATACTATGGTCGCAAAATAGCAAAAAACAGCGGGATAAAAAGATCGCTGTGCAAAATAAAAAACAAGAAATTACAAGACAGCTTTAAGAAATTACTTCTTAATATTGAATAACCATTTTAATATGTATGCGTGAAGCTTTGTTCATTAAAAAGAATGCACAGAAATGGCAGGAGTATGAGCATTTCGAAACCCAGGATCCTGATGAAATGGCAAACCGGTTCACTACACTGGTTGATGACCTTGCTTATGCCAAGACATTTTACCCACATAGCAAAGTAACAAGACTTATTAACGGGCTGGCCGTTTCTATTTACCAATCTATTTATCAAAATAAAAAAGAAAAATATTCGCGGCTTATTAGTTTTTGGAAAACCGAATTGCCGATGGTTATTCGGAAAAATCACAAAATATTTCTTTTCACATTTATTGTGTTTGCAGTTTGTTGTACAATGGGCATCATATCATCGATGCGTGATTATGGATTTGTAAAAGGAGTGCTTGGCGAAGATTATGTGGCAATGACAGAAGATAATATTGCCAATGGAGATCCTTTTGGTGTTTATAAAAATACAGGAGAAGGGGGCTACTTCTCAACTTTTATGTGGTTCTTTTATCACAATGTGAAGATCGATTTCCTTATGTTCATTTTTGGTTTGTTCTTTGGCGTCCTCACACTTCATTTGTTGTTTACTAACAGTATAATGCTCGGTTGTTTTCAGTATATGTTTTTTGCAAAAGGGCTTGGAATAAAATCTGTACTGGTTATATGGGTTCATGGCACATTGGAGATATCTGCAATGATCATTTCTGCAACAGCGGGTTTATTATTGCGAAAAGTATTTTGTTCCCTGGCTCTTATTCGCGGCTTAGCTCATTTAAATCAGGGATTAAGGATGCAGTCAAGATCATGATCATTTTTGTCCCGATGACTCTTGGAGCTGCTTTTCTTGAAAGTTATATTACTCACCTTATGTCTGAAACTTTTGATAAAGATGGAAAAGGCGGTATGCCGGTATGGGCAAGCTTACTGATACTTGGCAGCTCATTTTGCTTTGTTGTATGGTATTTTATTATTTACCCAATCCTGGTGGAAAGAAAATTGAAGCGATTGAATCCATCCGTATCGAAGTCCCTTATTATTTGAAAAATATATTATCATATCAGTTTCTTATACTACTTGCGGTGTTATTGTTTTCTTTTAATATCCATGCACAGGTCAGTACAGATACCTCTACAGTAACTGTTGTAGAAGCTCCTGCTGAAGAAGAAGCGACAACTTATTATCCTGATACGTTGAAAAGAGAATTCCGGGCTATTGAATTTGATAGTGTGCAGGCTGTTAATTCTGACAAAGGGTTTTATTACAAAAGATATATGGATAGTCTTTTGAGAGCTACACAATTTAAAGTGCAGAAGCCACGACGCAGAGTTGATCTTAGTGGCTCTGATTTTTTTAGTTCAATATTTGGGATCATCTTCTGGATCCTTGCAATTGGCTTGTTCGGTTATCTTGTTTACAGGTTGTTTTTAAGCAATTCTTCATTCCTTTCGCGAAGCCGGAAAAATAGGACATCAGATATAACAGTGGTTGAAGAAGAGAATGCAAACGATCCCGACTCCCTTCTTCGTAATGCAATAAGAAATGGGAACTACCGGCTTGCAGTCCGGTACCTGTACCTGCAGTCATTACATCGCTTATCAGAAAAAAAATTTATCGAAATAAACACCAATAAGACCAATTATGAATATGTGATGGAGGTGAGGAGGCATAAGTTTGCAAATGAATTTGCTTCGCTTACATTACAATATGAATATGTGTGGTACGGTGAATACCCGGTTGATGAAAGATTATTTGAGCAGATACAGGGCGGCTTCACACAGTTTAATAAAAATAATTTAAAGTAATTGATTAGAAGATCAACATATAAATTCTTTCTTGCGGGTTTTACATGTCTTGTATTATTCAGCGGATGCTTTAAATCAAACCAGGGAATACGAATTCCCAGGCTGGATCCGAAATACGGTTATAAGGACAAAGAGCCAATGGGAGGTTATGTCGCTTATCACTATCTCAACTCACTTTTCAATTACGGAGTTACTGATGTTACTGATAAATCTTTTTCTAAGTTGCGTTATGAGATCAACTATGATAAATCGCTTTACATTATTGTTGCGAAGGCGGTTTTCATGAGCAAAGATGACCTGGAAAGCATGATGAATTATGTGAGTAATGGCAATACTCTTTTTATAAGCGCAGAATATATTGACGAAAAATTGATCGATACGCTTGGTGCAAAAATTTCATTTGACTTTTCTGCTTTTTTTGCCCAAAGTGAATACAATATGGAAAAGAAAGACACCTGGCTTTCTTTGGCCCATGAAGATAAAGTTGCTAAAAAGAACTATGGTTTCTTTTTTGTCCCTTTTAATAATAAGATACTTTCTTATGATACATCAGTTACACAGGAATTAGGATATAATGAAAGTAATGATGCTAATTTCATCGCTATCGATCATGGGCAGGGAAAATTTATCCTGCACATAGCTCCGGCAGCTTTTAGCAATTATTTCCTGCTTACCGGTAATAACAAAGAGTATTTTGAAAAAACTTTTTCTTACTTCAAGGCGGAGACCAGTTCTGTTTATTGGGATAATTATTACAGGTTGAGAAGAAGTTCTGATGAAGACTTCTCTATCTTCAAATTTTTTAAAAAACAGCCTCCTTTGTATTATGCTTTTCTACTGACACTTGCTGCGTTGTTAATTTTTATTGCATTTGGTGGAAGAAGAAGACAGCGATTGGTGCCTGAACGAATATCCAATAATAACACAACGATATCTTATACAGAAACGATAGGCCGGCTTTATCTTCAGAAAAAAGATAACAGGAATATTGCACTGAAGATGTTTACTTATTTCCTTGAACATGTTAGGAATAATTATTACTTGAACACACAAAGTTTGAATAATGAATTTTCTGAAGCTTTGTCAAGAAAAAGTGGTGTGCCGGAAACAAGAGTGAAACACCTGTTGCAATTGATGGATGATACAGACCGGTCAGATAATATTAGCGATGTGCGGTTACTCGAATTACACAATCTTATACAAGAGTATTTTAAAAAATAAATTATGGAAGAAACAGTTTTTCAGCAAAGAACGGATCTTACAAAATTGAACGAAGCTGTTAATGCAATTCGCGACACGATAGGCAAGGTAATAGTTGGGCAACACAAGATGGTTGACCTCATGATCGCAGGCCTGTTGTCTGATGGACATATTTTGATAGAAGGGGTTCCGGGTGTAGCGAAAACATTAAGTGCAAAGCTGCTTGCAAAGATCATCGATGTAAATTTTTCAAGGATACAATTTACCCCGGACCTGATGCCTTCTGATGTATTGGGCACTTCAGTTTTTAATCCCGGAGAAGGAGCTTTTCAATTTAAAGCGGGACCTGTTTTCAGTAATATTGTTTTGATCGATGAGATAAACCGTGCCCCTGCAAAAACACAAGCTGCCTTGTTTGAGGTAATGGAAGAAAGACAAGTGACAATTGATGGGCACACCTATTTTATGAAGCCTCCATTTATTGTATTGGCTACGCAAAACCCGGTAGAGCAGGAGGGAACTTATCGTTTACCTGAAGCACAACTCGATCGTTTTCTTTTTAAGATCGATATTGGCTATCCTTCTTTACAGGAAGAAGTAACGATACTTGAACGGCAACACCACCTGAATCAAAAAGATCTTTTGAAAGATATTCCGAAAGTATTATCGGCAGCCGATATAGATGCTTACCGAGCTACAATTATGCAAATAAATGTGGAGACCAAATTGCTTGAGTTTATTGCTAAAATTGTAAATGAGACAAGGAATAATCCTTCGCTTTATTTGGGTGCATCACCAAGGGCATCGCTTAATATTTTAAAAGCCGCCAAATCAATGGGCGCCATCAAGGGCCGGGATTTTATTACACCGGAAGATATCATTGAAGTAGCGCCTCATGTATTGAGGCACCGGATCATTCTATCTCCTGAAAAAGAAATGGAAGGAATTACCGCCGATGAATTGATCGAAAAAATTATTAAGTCAATTGAAATTCCGCGTTAGGCATGTTACTTTTTCTTTTAATACTTGCGGGTGGTGTGTTATGGTTGATCGCCAATTTCTGGCTAAAAACTTTATTTTTTAATAACCGATTTTTTTGGACATGCGGCATTATTGTTATCTTATTTCTCACTTCATTTTTTTACCCGGTATTTTTTGAACCTGTCAAAGTGATCTTTGCCGTTTTTTTATTGCTGCTTGTAACCGACGTCATGTTCCTGTTTGCATTCAGGAGCAAGCCAGTTGCCAACAGGATCATTGCGGAACGATTAAGCAATGGAGATAAGAACCCTGTTGTTTTGCAAGTAAGAAATGCATATCCATTTACTGTTAAGATGCGGGTGATCGATGAATTGCCCGACCAGTTTCAATCAAGAAATAATTTTTTTGAAACAACATTCAGAGCCGGGCAGGAAAAAAAATTTGATTTTTTCCTGAGGCCGGTTGAAAGAGGGGAGTATCATTTCGGTGATCTGATCATATATGCAAGTTCATTACTTGGTTTTATCAGCAGGCGATTTGATTCAAAGGCTAAGGAAATGGTTCCTGTTTATCCTTCTTTTTTTCAAATGAGAAAATATGATCTTATTGCGAGAGATGCGCAAACAAATGAAGCTGGAACAAAGAAATTAAGAAAGCTCGGGCTCAGCCTGGAATTTGAACATGTAAAAGAATATACCCGGGGTGATGATATAAGAATTATAAACTGGAAAGCTACTGCAAGAAAAGGCGGCTTGATGGTGAATAATTATTTAGATGAAAGATCGCAACAGGTTTTTTGTATAGTTGACAAAGGGAGGTTGATGAAAATGCCTTTTGATAAACTCTCCTTACTGGATTATGCCATTAATGCATCCCTGGTAATGTGTAATGTAAGTTTGCGCCGTCATGATCGGTTCGGGCTTATCACATTTGCAGAAAAGATAGGGACCATTCTTCCCGCGGATAAAAAAGCTACGCAACTGCAAAATGTTTTACAGATACTCTATAATCAAACAACAAGATTTTTGGAAAGTGATTTTGAAATGTTGTACAAACAAGTGAGAGCAAATGTTCGCAATCGAAGCTTGTTGATCTTGTTTACAAATTTTGAATCTTTCGGAGGCATGCAGCGTCAATTGCCCTATCTGCGCATGATCGCAAAACATCATTTATTATTAGTTGTTTTTTTTGAGAATACCGAATTAAAAGACCTGGCAGCAAAAAAAGCAAAGGATATTGAAGGCGTTTATGTAAAGACCGTGGCAGAAAAATTTATGCATGAAAAGAAAATGATCGTAAAAGAACTTCAAAATCACGGAATACTTTCTATTCTTACTACTCCGGAAAATCTTACTGTAAATACCGTGAATAAATACCTTGAGCTGAAAGCACGACAGGCGATCTAGATACTGGATGCTGGATACTGGATACTGGTAGTTAGTGACGACATCATTAAATTAAAGGGGTTTACCACTAACAAGAAACCACTAACAAACAACCAGCAACAAACAATACATTTGCTGAAATGAATAAGCCGATAACTATTTTTGAAGAAGGACAAGTGTTATTAGTTGACAAACCAATTGAATGGACATCATTCGATGTGGTAAGAAAGATCAGGAATTTAATTCGTATAAAAAAAGTCGGCCATGCCGGTACCCTCGATCCATTAGCAACAGGTTTGTTGATCGTATGTACAGGCAAATTCACCAAGAGAATTAATGAATTTATGGCGCAGGAAAAAGAATACACCGGCAGTCTTACTCTTGGCGCTACCACACCTACTTATGATCTTGAAAGTGTACCTGTCAATTTTAAAGACATCAATTTGATCACGGAAGAAAAAATTTTAAACACTACAAAACAATTTACCGGTGAGATAATGCAGATACCGCCAGCTCATTCAGCAATAAAAATTGACGGTAAAAGAGTGTATGAATTAGCACGACAAGGAAAGGAAGTTAAAATCGAACCGAGAAAAATTACTATAAAGGAATTTGAAATAACAAAGATCGAGATGCCCGATGTTTTTTTTCGTGTTGTGTGTACTACTGGTACTTATATCCGAAGTCTTGCAAATGATTTTGGAGAGGCGCTTGGTTGTGGCGCATATCTCAGCAGTTTATGCCGGACAAGAATTGGCGACTCGAAACTTGATGACGCAAAGACAATGACTGAATGGGAAGATGAGATAAAAAATATCAGAATGCAAATGGATAGTTGATGCCGAGTTGAACAATACCATCAAAAGGGAAATTATAAAACCATATATTTTGACTAGCAACCTTATCCGGCTGAGGAGTTGGGTTCTTAACTTTTAAGCCATAATCCAATCTTATTTTCAAAAAATCAAAATCCATGCGAAGCCCCGTGCCAACGCAAACAGCCATATCTTTAAAAAATTTCTTGGCCGTAAGAGTACCGTCTGGAAAATCGGGATTCTTTCTCAGGAACCAAACATTTCCGATATCTGTAAAAAGACAACCACTGAAATCATACCCCCACAATTTCACCAATGGAAAACGATACTCAAAGTTTGCCTCAAATTGAAAATCTCCAAATCTAATAGGGACTGAATCTCTTGTTTTTAATGTGGAACCCGGCCCCAATAATTGCAAACCCCATGCCCTCATGCTGTAGGGACCACCGGCAGTGAATTGTTTAAAATATGGCATTTGTGGATTTGTCGGTCTTTCTCTTGTGGTCATGGCATACCCAGCTCCTACGTAACCACGAATTACAAAAGATTTTTTTTTGGTAAGCTGCATATGCCTTATGAATTCCGCATCGACTTTAATAAACTTGAACAAGCTATCAAGCACTTTAATATTGATCTGGCTGGCAAGCAAACCGGATTCTTCCAAATTAACTCTGAATATTTGGGAGGCATTCCTCCTGCCACCACGAATAGAAAAACCAGTTTGAATTGAAAATACGAGTCCATTTTCCGGGAAAACTGTTTTAAGAGATGGGTTTTCATTCAAAAATTTAATGAGGCTATCTCTTTTTATTATATGTGCAAATTCAATATTAGGAAATTTTACATAAGCGGATTTATTTTTCCATACAGTATTATAGCCCCATGCTAGATCCAGGGAAGTAAGATTAAAGAAATCTTTTCGCTCAGTGTTTGCTAATGCAAATGAAAGATTGGTCCTGAAATTATCCTTGAATTTTTCAGGTATCCATTTTGAATTGGGTATTGGCTTTGGAAAAACGATCGTATGACTGATACTGGTTTGAATAGTTTTTACAAATTCTCCCTTGGGACTTACTTCGGTTGTATACCTGGCAATAGTGGAAGATCTGTTTGCTGATTTCCCGAAATTGTTATTTGTTAGCTGCACATTTGCACCAAGACCCAAAAGATTTTCCTGCACGTTCTGCCGCAAATCCAGTGAACTGGTACTATTGAAACTTCCTTCGATATTTGCTGTAAAAAAGTATTTGTTACCCGGTGTCAGGTATAATTCAACATCAACAGTATCGCCAGGATCTCTTGGTATTTGTTCTACATTCACAACACGCCATGCTCCTAAACTATTAAAACGGTTAATTGTTTTTACAAATCTTCTTTCATTGTATAGATCGCCTCGTTTGAAGTATATGTTTTGGGCAATAAAATTTTTCTTAAATAAATTTTTATAATTGATAAAGGTAAAATTGCTGTCATATACAAATATTTTTGGCGTTTTTCCTGAGGTATCGATAATGTTAAAATCAGGATATATTGTTGTATTACCAACGAAATACTTTTTCAGTTTGTCAACATTATAGCCAGGTCTTAATCTTATTTCAATATCTGTTGTTGGTGAATCACGTCTTCTTCGTAATTCTTCCAGCATTTGAATATCAAACGGATCAATAGTTGGACGAAGTATTGCAAGGTTGAGCGTATCCCAAACCCCGGAGAGTTCTTCAAAACTAAACTTGAGATAACCGTTTTCCCGGTAGAGTTCAACAAGCCGGTTCAATTCTTCAGAGATCAATTGTTGCGCAAAAGGATCTCCTTTTTTTAAAAGTTTTTTTGAATCTGAAGCATCAGTCAGGGCTTGCAATTCTGTATTATTGATCACATGACTAAGTGAATCAATTCTAAAAAGCTGGTTGGGTTTTACATTAAAATTTACTGTAGTTCGAAGTTGACGGGAATTTGAATCTCCTTTTACAATTACAGTATCATCATAAGTTATTGTATTGCGTAGATAGCCCAATTTGTTAAGCAATGCCTTCATAAAGGTGGTTGAACGATTGGCACTTGCGCTGTCAAAAACAGGAGGTTTCACTAAAACCGGGCGATTAATTCCTTTGTAGAAGAGTTTGTAAACCGTTTTTGCCCTCATGCTATCATCCAGCTGATTTCTTAGCTGGGAAATCAGCACATCTTTTTCTTCTTTGGTGAAGTTGCCCTCAAGCTTGATATTTGTTTCGAAAACGAAGGGTTTGTCTTTGGGATAATCTTTAGGAATAACCTTACAGGAAGCCAGTACAAGAATTACAAGAGCTATAGCGAAGGCGGCAATAAGAGAATTTTGTGGCTTGGCTTCTAACATGTTAAATTTAAAGAAATTATGATTACTAAAAATCAGGTCAAATATATTCAAAGTTTAGGCCAGAAAAAATCAAGAGATATTGAGAACTGTTTTCTTGCTGAAGGCCCCAAATTAGTAAATGAATTATTAAAAGAAGAGAACTGCCGGATAGTTCAGCTTCTTGCTTTGAAAGAATGGATAGATGAAAACCCAAATGCAAGTAAACATACAGAGGTTATTGAATTATCAGACGCGGAATTAGAAAAAATTTCACAACTAACTACACCAAACCAGGTATTGGCTGTTATTGAAAAGATACAATGGGAGAGTGATCCGGAAATTAAAGGAAACATATCATTGGCACTGGATACAATACAAGACCCGGGAAATATGGGAACGATCATCAGGCTTGCTGATTGGTTTGGGATAAATAATATTTTTTGCAGTACTGATTGTGCTGATGTTTATAGTCCCAAAGTGGTGCAGGCCTCCATGGGAAGCATTAGCAGGGTAAGAGTGGAATACACAGATATTTTATCATGGCTGATAAAAAATAATGGTGTACGCATATATGCTGCTGTATTGGATGGGAGGGATATAACTAAAATGGAAAAAATAAACGAAGGAATAATTGTTATTGGCAATGAATCAAAAGGCATCAATGCAGAAATGCTAAAACTTGCCAATGTTCAGATCACAATACCGGGAAAAGGGAAAGCTGAATCGCTGAATGCAGCTGTGGCGACAGGAATTATTTTATCACATTTAGTATAAAATGTTCAATGCTCAATGTTCAATTTTCAATGTTCAGTTAAATCAGGCTCTAAGTTGAAAATTGAGCATTGATTGTTGAGTATTGAGCATTTCTCTATCTGAACTGAATAGCTTTTACTGGTTTCACTTTCTTTACAATGTAGGTTGGTATCATTAGTATAAGTAAACTAACCAGGAATGTAAGAACACAAACCAACAATACCTGCCACCAAATAATTTTTACAGCAGCTTCACTCATATAATAGGCTTCTTCTTTCAGTTTTATAAAACCTGTGGCTTTTTGAAGATACAATAACCCAAGTCCTAAGATGGCGCCAAAGAATATCCCTACCAATGTGATGATAAGAGAATGACGAAGAAAAATTTTCTGTACTATCCAGTCCGTTGCTCCCAACGCTTTTAATACGCCAACCATCCGAATTCTCTCAAGTACTAAAATGATAAGACAGGTAATAAGATTTATAACCGCAACGAGTATCATAAACCCGATCAAAACATTGCGGGTAAGATTTTGCAAATTCAACCAGTCAAAAATATTGGGATAAATGCTTTTTATTGGTTGTGTATCCCATGTTGCCGGAAAATCAGGCATTGCATAAAGGTCTTCACTTGTTTTTCCCATTTTGTTGAAATCATGAAGAAAGACTTCATACCCACCAATTTCATTTTCTTTCCAATCATTGAGCCTTCTTATCAACTTAAGATCGCCAATGGAAATTTGTTTATCATAGTCATCGATCCCTGTTTTATAAATACCAACCACCCTGATCTTTTCTCCTCGTAGTGACCTGTCTGGTCGTATAAAATATATTCTTATACTATCATTCACTTTTACCTGGAGTTGTTTTGCAGTGTGATCTGAAACAATGACCTCACGGGCATAACTGCTGTCCTTGAAATTTATCCAACGACCTTGTTTTAAAAAAGGCTTCAGCAGATCAACGTCAAATTCTTTATTAAGACCTTTTAATAATACACCTTCCATTACATCGCCGCCTTTCAGCATTGCATAGCGGGTAGCATAAGGATGAATGCTTCTTACACGGCTATCATTTTTTATGGCTGCTTCTGCATTTGGGCTTCTTTCTATCGGAATTTCTTCCGTAACGGGGCCGCTTAATGCTTGTTTATATTGAACCCTTATATGTCCTGAAAAGCTAAATACTTTATTACTTACCGTTTCCTGGAAGCCGTTTACAAGAGCAAGTGTTACGATCATTACGGCCACGCTGACAATAGTGGCGCCAACAGAAAGACGGATGATGAACCGTGAAAATGAATTTTGACGGTTAAATGCTATTCTATTTGCTATAAAGCCTGCAACGTCCAAAGTCTGAATTTTGTCTGTCAAAAGTAACCGTAGAAAAAGATTTATCCTCTTTTTCATCATAATTTCACAATATTGTATACAATATCTGGTTTATTTAATTAACCCATATGAAACGATCTGTCTTATTTTTCCTTTTATCAATAACACTGGCTTCTAATTGCCAAGTACCTGACCATGTCTATAAATCAAATATTCGATCGATCAGGTTGCATAAGGCAAGTGATCCCTATAGTTATCCTATCATCAGGTTGAATAGTACTGATGATCTTGATCTGTATTTTGATGATCTTGATGGAGACATAAAATACTATTATTACACTTTCCAGCTTTGCAATGCCGATTGGTCACCCAATACTGAACTTCGCACTTTTGATTTTATAAGAGGATTTCTGTCAAACAGGATCTCCACTTACCGGAATTCATCGATCGCTTTTGTAAAATATACCAATTATTATGTAAGATTACCTGACAGAAATTGTGCACCTACCAGGTCAGGTAATTATTTATTAAAAGTTTTTTTAGATAGTGATACATCAAAAATAGTTTTTACAAAGAGATTACTCGTCATCGATACCAGGTCGTCGATCAGCGGAACAGTGATGCAACCATATAGCGGAACGCTTTTCAGAACTCACCAGAAGCTCCAGGTTGCTGTTAATCTTAATCCGGAATTAAATGTATTCAACCAACAGGATGTCAAGGTTGCGCTATTGCAAAACTATGCATGGCCAACGGCTGTTTATTTAGAAAGGCCAACCATTTTTCGTGGAAATTATTTTGAATATTCTGACGAAAGAACCAATTCATTTCCTGCTGGCAAGGAGTGGCGATGGATCGATCTTCGAAGTATCCGGCTGATGAGTGATCGAATGCAACGCATCGACAAACAACCAACCCGGACCGATGTTTATGTAAAGCCGGATAATGAAAGGAAGCAACAGATCTATTATTATTATCGGGACATGAATGGCTTTTACTCCATTGAAACAACGGATCATGTAAATCCTTTTTGGCAATCAGATTATGTATATACGCATTTCACTTTTTTCCCGCCCGGAAATCAGCAATACCCTGAACGTGATATTTATTTATTCGGTGAGTTTACCAATTATGCTACCGACGAAAATTCCAGGATGGAATTTAATGCCGAAAAAGGTGCTTATGAAAAAACGCTTTTGTTGAAGCAGGGAGTTTATGATTATTCATACGTCACAGTTCCTGTAAAAAAGTCTGACGAGCAACCAAGTTTTGATAATACAGAAGGAAATTATCCAAGCACGGAGAACGTTTATCTTGTTTTGGTTTATTATCGTCCTTTTGGCGGTCGCTCCGATGAATTGATCGGGTTTGCAAAACTCAACTCATTACTTTCAAAATAGTTTTTTGTTTACCGGCTTTATCGCTTCGATTAAAAGTCCCTTGCGACGCTCCGTTTATTTTCTCTTCACCATTCAGCAATTGCGTCGCAGTTTATCCAGAGCGAAGTGAAGGATCGCATTTATCCACCGAAGCTTTAGCGTAGGCGGACTCTTGTACGACAGCAATTCTATTCATCTATGAACGAATGATCAATATTTAGAAAAGTGCTTTCCGACTTCGGACTTCCGACTATGGACTACATCTTCTTTGCATCTTCCAAAAACTTAGCAAGACCGATATCAGTAAGCGGATGTTTTAACAAGCCAAGAATAGAATCAAGAGGGCAGGTGCAAACATCAGCGCCGGCCTGTGCACACTGAACAATATGATTTGGATTGCGGATAGAAGCAGCCAGCACTTCTGTTTTATAACCTTGTATTGAATAGATCTGGACAATTTGCTCGATCAGTTGCACACCTTCCCAACCGGTGTCATCAATACGACCAATAAAAGGAGAGATATAAGCCGCTCCTGCTTTAGCTGCAAGAATTGCCTGGCCGGCAGAAAAACAAAGTGTACAGTTTGTACGAATGCCATTATCGGTAAACCATTTGATAGCTTTTACACCATCTTTTATCATTGGCACTTTTACAACAATATTCTTATGTATAGCTGCCAGTTTTTTCCCTTCTTCTACTATACCTTTAAAATCAGTAGAAATAACTTCAGCGCTGATATCCCCATTTACCATTTCACAAATGGTTTTGTAATGTGCCATCACTGCATCAATACCTTTTATCCCTTCCTTCGCCATTAGTGAAGGATTGGTGGTAACACCATCAAGAATTCCAAGTTCATTTGCTTCTTTAATTTGTGCGAGGTTGGCTGTGTCAATAAAAAATTTCATTGTTTATATTTTAATTTTCAAATTTCGGTTCCATACTTTCATTTAGCGGTGTATAGTTGTCAGAAAAAATGCTGTCAGATGGAGTTTGTGAAAGTTCCAACAGCTCTTTTTCAAAATTACTTGTACGTTGTATTACCCGGATCGTAATGATAATTGCAGCGATTGATATTATTTCGCCAACGAATTCAATTTTCGTAGCAATCAGCAGCGCATCAACATCGGCTGCGCCCCCGGTTGCAAAAGCAGTAATATACCCGAAAAAATTATTTAGTAAAAATAGT
Organism: uncultured Bacteroidota bacterium; assembly: GCA_963746915.1. Classification (GTDB taxonomy): domain Bacteria; phylum Bacteroidota; class Bacteroidia; order Chitinophagales; family Chitinophagaceae; genus VBAS01. Next base: position 207,162 of record CAVVDD010000004.1, read on the forward strand.
GCCCACCACCACCCAATTATGGCGGCTGACTGCGGCTCCCCAAATCTTTCTTTTATCGCATTTTGAGTTCCCCTCCATGTATCTTCCATGATCTGGTAAGGCCAGAATAAACTCAGAATTGGAATAAACCAGCTGCCAGCAGCCCAACCTTCTGTATGCCTAGCATTATGCCATGGCAGATTATGCAAATTGTAATAAGCTCTTCGAAACCACAATATGAAAAAGATCATCGAAAGAACAAGCATAATAAAATTAACCGAATTGATCACGGTTCTGAGAGTATCGCTTGTTTGCAACGTCTCCATATCAATACTTCCGGGATTAGCCTGTACATCTATTAATAAATAATACTGCCATGCCAAAGAGCACATGTTTACAATTGTGATGCCGAGCATTACCCAGAAAATAGAAATGGCCTGTTTGGCCCTTGCCGTGTTGTCTCTCAGTAAAACCATTAATAAAAAGACTTTGTATGGGGAGAATAAAAAAAATGGCAGGCTCCTCACATCGCACCGCTACAACCATCTATCCTTGCTGCCTTCCGGCCCTGGGGAGGTTCAACAGGAGCTGGTCGTGTAAGACCTGCCGCCGCAAAGATAAGGGGATGAGAGCAGTCGTAAAGACTGAATTTGTATTGTTGAAAATTTTAATTGCCGCTTTTTGATTTACCATTTTTTTGCGACTTATTCTTCAGGATTTCATCTGTTGTGGGTAGCAATTCATCATCTGGTTTTTTCTTTATCCAGATCGTTATTTCTTTCCATATTCTTGGATCGATTTTAAAACCGCTTTAATAGTAAGTTTTTCAACAGCAGGCTCAGCCGGAAGTATTAATTCATTGCCTTCAAATGTTCCATAGCTTGTTGTAAAGGCGATCTCATTCGCAGAAAGCGGTTTCCATTTACCATTAGCAAGCTTTCCATCTACATTTATATAATTGTGCGTTCCTTTTTTCAGGCTATCGGTATAGAGATGAAAATAAATGCTATCTATTTTTTGAGCATTGCTAAAAAAGGAAGCAGAAATAAGGATCAAAAAAAGAAAAGATCGTTTCATTGTCTTATTAAGTCGCAAAATTGATGCAAAGAGTTGGAAGCAGGTGTTAAAATTTTAGTTAGCATTTATTTTTCTCCATTCACCCGGCGACAACTGTTTTATTTTCTTGAATATCCGGTTAAAATTGGAAAGATTCATAAAGCCGCAATTGTAACAAATATCAGCTATGGTTTTATCTTCTGTCAGCAAGCGGCAGGCATGATTAACCCGTATCTCATTCAAAAAATTGATATAAGTCTTTCTTGTCCTTGTTTTAAAGTATTTGCAAAATGCTTCGGGAGTAAGGTTAGCAAGGCCGGATACTTCTTTCAATGTAATTGGTCGTTGAAATTCTTTAAAGGTAAACTCGATCACTTTATTTAACCTGTTGCCATCATAAGATTTAATGTTTCGCTGAATAACAGGCTTGGCCAAAGGCTGCATTTCTTTACGGCTGCCAAGCACTTTCAATATTTCAAGAAAAATGATCAGCCTGTCAATTCCTTTGGCATTTGTAATTGACAATAATTTTTCTGCCAATAACTTTTTCTTTCTGCCTGTTATTCTAAAACCACCTGAACTGCTCTTTAAGAATTGTTGTAATGGTTTCATTTCTTCCAGCATCCAAAAATTTTCGCCAAAAGTCGTTTCATCAAAGAAAATTGTGATCGCAACTGCTTTTGATCTTTTTTTAAAAAACTTTTCATCATTTCTAAAAACATGAGCCTGATTACCGCCGATCACAAACACATCACCCGTGTGAAATGGGCCAACATAATCTCCGGCTATCAAGGTGCCATTGCTTTCTTTGATCATTGTCAGTTGAATTTCCGGATGCTGATGAAGATGGTTGTAAAGATGTGGCACATCATCTACTTGCACACGAAATGCTTCTTCTGTGCTTTTAGGTATTTGGAACGGAACGATCTTCATTGTACTAAATTAGTTGAAAAGAGGCAATGAAGTCTATAAACTGGTTAAAATAGTATCAGTTTGGGTTAAAAGATGAGCGGTGTTTTTTACATGTCATCAGTAGATTTGTGCAAAACAAATAATATGTCATTTGAATGGAAAGGAGTTTTCCCTGCACTACTCACACCTTTTACTGAAAATGAAAAGCTTGATCTTGATATGTTTGAAAAAAATCTTGCTGCCCAGGTAGCAGCAGGCATTCATGGTATCATTATCGGCGGTTCACTGGGAGAAGCCAGTACGATAACAGAAAAAGAAAAAGAAGAACTGACTGAATTTTCAGTTGAATATCTTAATGAAGATATTCCTGTGATCGTAAATATTGCTGAAACCACAACTGCCGATGCCATTAAGCAGGCAGCCAATGCAAAAAAATGGGGAGCCGATGGAATAATGTTATTGCCACCGATGCGATATAAAACTGATGATAGGGAAACGATCACTTATTTTAAAGCTGTGGCCAAGTCAACCGATCTGCCGATCATGATCTATAATAATCCACCGGATTATAAAATTGATACAAGACCCGATATGTTTGATGAATTGGTCGAATGTAAAAATATTACTGCATTAAAAGAAAGTTCCCGTGATGTTACAAATGTGACAAGGATGAAGAACAGGTTTGGCGATAGATTTAAAGTACTTTGCGGTGTAGATACACTGGCAATGGAAGAGCTTTGTCTTGGTGCGGATGGATGGGTGGCAGGATTGGTTGTGCTTTCCCAAAAGAAACAGTAACGATCTATAATTTGGTAAAAGCAGGTAAGATAGAAGAAGCAACAAAAATTTATCGCTGGTTCATGCCATTGCTGGAATTAGATATACATCCTAAACTGGTTCAGTATATAAAACTGGCGGCAACGCAAACCGGTATCGGAACAGAATATGTAAGAGCTCCACGCTTAACTTTGGTAGGAGAGGAAAGGGAACGCATTTTGAAGGTCATCAATGATGCAATTGCAGTAAGGCCAAATATTCAATAATCAATATTCAATATTCAATGATTAAAGATGCTACTTCAGATGAAATAAATTCAATCCTGCAACAGTCATGGACTGCATTTCATGTGTACAGGAAAATGAGTTTGAAACAAAGAGCAGATTTCATGCGGGCAATAGCAATTGAATTGGAAGCATGCGGTGATGAATTGATCCAAACTGCGATGAGAGAAACAAATCTTCCGGAAGCAAGATTAAGAAACGAAAGAGGCAGAACAATTTTTCAATTGAATTCATTATGCCGATGCATGTGAAAGAGGTGAGTGGTTAGAAGCAAGAATTGATACTGCTATTCCTGATAAGAATCCACCAAAGCCTGATATAAGAAAAATGTTAGTGCCACTCGGACCTGTTGTTGTTTTTGGTTCTTCCAATTTTCCTTTTGCTTATTCTACAGCGGGTGGTGATACAGCTTGTGCATTTGCGGCGGGTTGTCCTGTTATTGTCAAAGCACATCCTGCACATCCGCAAACATCCGAAACAGTTGCCAATGCAATTTTAAAAGCAGCCGATAAATGCAAAATGCCAAAAGGAATTTTTGCTCATGTTCATGGTGTTTCTTTTGAAGTTGGTAAAACATTGGTGATGCATCCGCAAACAAAAGCTGTTGGCTTTACCGGATCCTTTATTGGAGGTAAGCAATTATTCGATTGGGCCAATCAACGCAAAGAACCAATTCCTGTTTTTTCAGAAATGGGAAGTATCAATCCTGTTTTTCTTTTACCGGAAAAATTAAAAGCTTCTTCTGCTGATATTGCAAAAATGTATGCTGGATCGATCACATTAGGTGTTGGACAATTTTGTACTAACCCGGGATTGATCATCGGAATTGATAGCGATGAACTGAAAACTTTTATTCATGATCTTGGAAAAGCAATTCAACAAACTACTCCCGGTCCAATGCTTCATCCCGGTATTTTAAAAGCATATAAGGAAAATAAAGGGAATGCATTGTTGCAGGATGAAGTGCATCTTGTCGCAGAATCCGAAACTGCAGTAAAAGAAAATGAAGGACTGCCAACAATAGCGACCGCAATCGGGACAGGCATTTTTAAATAATCCTGTTCTTCACCAGGAAGTCTTCGGTCCTTATTCATTGGTCATTCGTTGTAAAGACATGAATGAAATGACCGAAGCGGCAAAACATCTCGAAGGGCAATTGACCTCAACATTAATGGCAACAGAGGACGATATAAAAAATAATGATGAGTTAGTTGAAGCAGTAAAAAATATATGCGGACGTTTTATTTTAAATGAAGTACCGACAGGTGTCGAAGTTTGTTTAAGCATGCACCATGGCGGACCTTTTCCTGCAACAACAGATTCAAGATTTACTTCCGTTGGAGCAGATGGAATAAAAAGATTTGCAAGACCGATCGCATTTCAAAATTGGCCAAATGATCTATTGCCGGATGAATTAAAGGATGAAAATCCTTTGAAGATCTGGAGAACGAAAAACAATGAATTGAACCACGAATAGCACGATTTAAATGGATTAAGAAGACATGATGACAAAACCTATTACAAAAAAATATCCCAATTCAGATTTAAAAAGATTCGGCGGATGGACTTTTCATTGCATAGATGCTCACACCTGTGGTAATCCAGTAAGACTTGTTGCAGAAGGTGGCCCTGAACTGGAAGGAAAGAACATGAGTGAAAAGCGACAACATTTTTTAAAAGAATATGATTGGATAAGGAAAGGATTGATGTTTGAGCCCCGTGGACATGACATGATGAGTGGAAGTATTTTGTATCCGCCACATGATCCGCAAAATGATTTTGCAGTATTGTTTATTGAAACGAGCGGCTGTCTTCCAATGTGTGGTCATGGAACTATTGGCACCATTACTATTGCAATTGAAGAAGGATTGATCACACCGAAAACACCTGGTAAAATAAGAATGGAAGCTCCGGCAGGACTGGTGAATATTGAATATAAAACAGACGACGGACGACAGTTAACGGACCACAGTAAAAGAACTAAGGTTTCAAGTGTTAAGTTAACCAATGTACCGGCCTTTCTTGATAAAGAGGGTATAACAGCAGATTGTCCGGAACTTGGTGAGTTAGTATTTGACGTTTCATACGGTGGAAATTTTTATGCAATCGTTGATGTTCAGAAAAATTTTAAAGGGTTAGAACATTATCCTGCTGATAAATTAATTGCATGGGCAAGGGAATTGAGAAAAAACATCAATGCTAAATATGAGTTTGTTCATCCGGATGATCCAACGATCAATGGTTGCTCACATATTCTTTGGGCAGGTGCAGTGATCGACAAAACATCGACGGCTCGCAATGCGGTATTTTATGGAGATAAAGCAATTGATCGTAGTCCTTGTGGTACAGGGACGAGTGCAAGAATGGCGCAGTGGTATGCAAAAGGGAAATTGAAAAAGGGAGATGTATTTGTTCACGAAAGCATAATTGGCAGTAAATTCAACGGCACAATTGAAGAGGAGCTGACATTGAATGGAAAACCTGCGATAAGACCGGGTATTGAAGGCTGGGCAAAGATCTATGGATATAATACAATAAGTATAGATAAAGATGACGATCCGTATGCGTATGGGTTCCAGGTGGTGTGAAGGACCAAGGCCCCATCCCGACCTTCCCCGAAGGGGAAGGCCACCAAAGCACAGCCCTGGCTTATTTGAAATGTTTTTATAGTCCCGTAGGGACTAAATATTAGTAGCCCCGGGCTTTAGCCCGGGGGAAAGAAACCCAACAAATAAAAGAACCCCGTAGGGGTTCAACATTTGTTCTGGGAAAAAAAATGATGGACCAGTAAAAATTTTCAATGAATGTTGAATAGAATTGTTGGCGTACAAGTGAGCAATTTGCGTGGCAAAGCAGCAAATTGGAAACAACAGAAGCTTAATAGAATTACAAATGCTTATAACATGAAAAAAATAAAATTCATTTTAGTTGCAGGTTTGTTTTCTGTAAATGGTTTCTCGCAGGCATCGTTACAGAAGATCGAGCCGGTAAATTTTTCGGAGGTAAACATCACCGACAAATTCTGGAAGCCTAAGATCGATAAAGTAGCAACGAAAACTTTATCGGCATGTATCTATCAAACAGAAGTAGCAACGCCGCGAATTAAAAATTTTGAAAGAGTTGCAAGAAAAAAAGGGGAAAAGCATGAAGGGATCTTTTATGATGACAGCGATGTGTTCAAAGCATTGGAGGCAATGGCTTATTCATTAAAAACTCATCCGAGTGCAGAGATGGAAAAGAAATGTGATGAATGGATCGATAAGATCGCAGCGGCGCAACAACCCGACGGTTATTTGAATACATGGTACACATTGAAAGGGTTGCAGGACAAGTACACCGATATGAGCATGCATGAAGATTATAATGCAGGGCACATGATAGAAGCAGGTGTGGCTTATTATAATGCAACTGGTAAAAGAAAGTTGCTGGATGTTTGTATCAAATGGGCCGATCAGTTTGATGCGTTGTTTGGGCCGGGCAAAAGAGATTGGGTGACTGGTCACCAGGAACTGGAACTGGCGTTGGTGAAATTGTATAAAGTAACTAAGAATGAAAAATATTTGAAGCTTGCCGATTGGTTATTGAGTGAACGAGGTAAGAAATTGGCGAAGGGTTATACTTGGACAGATTGGAAAGACACTGCTTATGCGCAGGATGTATTGCCTGTAAAAGAACAAACACAAATAACAGGACATGCGGTTCGTGCCATGTATATGTACACTGGCGCTGCAGATGTGGCTGCACAAACAGGCGATGTGGATTATATGAAAGCAATGCGAAATGTTTGGGAGGATGTGGTATATCGGAATATGTATATCACAGGTGGCATTGGTTCGGCAGGAAGTAATGAAGGATTTTCAGTGTTGATTATGATCTGCCCAATGAACAGGCTTATTGTGAAACCTGTGCCAGTGTGGGAATGGTTTTCTGGAATCAGCGAATGAATTCATTAACCGGAAATGCAGAATATATTGATGTGCTTGAAAGAAGTTTATACAATGGTGCATTGGATGGATTAAGTTTGAGTGGAGACCGGTTTTTTTATGGTAATCCTTTAGCAAGTCGCGGTCAGCACCAGAGAAGAGAATGGTTTGGTACGGCTTGTTGTCCTGCAAATATTGCAAGGTTAGTTGCTTCACTTGGTAATTATATTTATGCAAAAAGTGATAATGCGATCTGTGTGAATTTGTTTGTTGGAAGTAATACAACGATTCCCTTAAAGAATGGAAACGTAAGTGTAAAGATGGAAACGAATTATCCGTGGGATGGAAAAATGAAATTGATGATCGATCCTGCAAAAAATTCAAAATTCAGTTTGTATCTCCGTGTTCCTGGCTGGGCACAGGGACAAACATCTACCAACGATCTTTATGATCTTTCTGATTTCGGCTCGGCTATCATTTATCTAAAAGTAAACGGCAAAGATGAAGCAGTAAGAATGGAGAATGGTTATATGATCATTGATCGTGAGTGGAAGAAAGGTGATATTGTAATGTATGAATTGCCAATGCAAACAAACAAAGTAATTGCAAGAGAAGAGTTGAAACAGGATAAGGGTCGTATTGCTATTCAACGTGGACCAGTTGTATATTGCATTGAAGGAGCAGATAATAATGGCAAAGCATGGAATGTGATCATTCCTGAAAACACAAAGTTTGAAACGATAGATTATAAAGTTTTGGATGAGTCAGTAAAAGCATTAACTGCTGAAGTGCCTGTTGTAACAGTTGGTGAAGATGGACTGTCTTTAAAAACGGAAAAGAAAAAAATTATCGCAATACCGTATTATACTTGGGCAAACAGGGGAAAGAATGAAATGCAAGTTTGGTTGCCGACGAAAATCACGGATGTAAAACTGAATTACTAAACCAAGTCAAAACTCAAAAAGTCAAAAATGAAAAAGAACCTTGTTATTTTAATTGCTGCCGCAGCTCTTTTTAGTTGTAAACTGATGCCAAAAGAAGATGAAAAAGAAAACATAAAACCAATGGCGGAAAAAACTTTATATGGGATGATCGGCGCCGACAGTGTGTTTCAATATACACTGACAAATAAAAACGGAATGGTTGTAAAAATCCTGAATTACGGTGGAACTGTAACAGATATTATTACTCCTGATAAGAATGGTAAAATGGGTGATGTAGTTCTCGGGTATGATTCACTGAGTGGTTATCTGCAAACTGGTAATCCATATTTTGGTTGTTTGGTTGGCCGTTATGGAAATCGAATTGCGAATGCAAAATTTACATTAGATGGGAAAGAATATACTCTTGCCGTGAATAATACTCCTAATACATTGCATGGTGGTCTGAAAGGTTTTGATAAAGTGATATGGACTGTAAAATTTTTCAACGATTCAAGTTTGCTTCTTTCTTATTCAAGTAAAGATGGGGAAGAAGGATATCCTGGTAATCTTTCTGTTGATGTGATGTATTCGTTGAGTGATGATAATGGGTTAAAGATCGAGTATGCGGCGGTTACAGATAAAGCCACACCGGTGAATCTTACCAATCATTGTTATTTTAATTTGTCGGCAGGCGCTGATTCAACCATACTTGATCATGAACTCATGCTGAAAGCTGATAAATACACACCTGTAAACGAAACTTTGATCCCAATCGGAAAAATTGATGATGTAAAGGGAACGCCAATGGATTTCACTACTTCAAAAAAGATAGGAAAAGATCTTGCAAACGTTACAGGTGGTTATGATCATAACTGGGTTTTTCAAAAACCTGAGAACCGGTTTGATATGATTGCTTCTGTATATCATCAGGCAAGCGGAAGATATATGGAAGTTCGTACAACCGAGCCCGGTATACAATTTTATAGCGGCAACTTTTTGGATGGCACATTAAAGAATACGAGAAACGGAATTAAATACGTAAAACATGCAGGCCTTTGTTTAGAAACCCAACATTTTCCTGATTCACCAAATCAGCCTTCTTTCCCTACTACAATTTTAAAGCCGGGTGAAACGTATCAACAAATAACAGTTTATAAATTCGGAACAAAATAGAACAGAACCAGGATTAACATGATTATAAAAATGATTATGAGGAAATTTAGAGAGTGTTCTTTATTTTTTATTTTTTACTTTTTAGTTTTAAGTTCATTCTCACAAGTAAATAAAGCTCCGGCTTATCCTCTTGTAGTGCATGATCCGTATTTCAGTATCTGGAGTTTTAGCGACAATTTAAATGAAAGTACTACCAAACATTGGACAGGAAAGGATCAGTCACTGATCGGTATATTAAGTGTAGATGGTAAACTTTATAAGTTTCTTGGAGAACCGGCAAGAGAATTAAAGCCGATCCTGCCTATAGCAGAAACTCAACCATACAATTGTCAATTCACAGAAACAAAACCTGCGGGTGATTGGACAGCGGTTGATTTTGACGATACAAAATGGCAGACAGGTAAAGGAATGTTTGGTACAAAAGATGTCGATCCTCAATCTGAATGGAAAAGCAGGGAAATATGGATAAGAAGATCATTCGATCTTCAACAGATAAATATTAATGAGCTTTTATTGAAGATAAAGTATGATGATAATGTAGAGATATATCTGAATGGTGAAAAAATATTCAATGCCGGCTGCTGTTCTGCGAATAAAGAAATACTGCTTTCAAAAGCTATCGAACAAAAGTTACGCAAAGGAAAGAATGTGCTGGCAATGTATTGTGAGAATACAGGAGGGCAAGCTTATATCGATGCTGGTTTGTATGATCGATTGCCGCCAGAACCAATTCAGAATGCAATTCAGAAAAAAGTGGAATTGACTGCAACACAAACAAAATATGAATTTTATTGTGGCCCCGTTTTTCTTAATGTTGATTTTCTTTCTCCATTATTGATGAATGATCTTGATCTGTATTCACGGCCTGTTACTTATGTTACATTCAATGTAATGTCAGCAGACGATAATCAGCATGATGTGAAATTGTTTTTCGGTAGTTCCGAAGATGTGGCGAGGAATAGACGATCTCAGGATGTAAAAACGGACTTTTATAAAAAGGAAGGAATAGCATTTCAGAGATCAGGAACAGTAGAGCAACCAATTCTAAAAAGGAAAGGGGATGATGTAAGGATCGATTGGGGTTACTCTTATCTTGCCACTGCTGATGCGTCTTCAATTAAGCTTTCTCCTAATAAAAGATCTGATCTTACAAGTCTTTGTAATTTGGAAATTAATTGTGGCAAAATAAAAAATGTAACTGTTGAGAAAACGATCTTACTTGCTTACGATGATCTTTATTCAATTCAATACTTTGGTCAAAACCTCCAGGCATGGTGGAAGAAAAGTTTTTCTTCGCCGGAGCAAATGATAAAAAGGTCATTAGATGAATTTAAGTCTATTGAAGAACGTTGCAACAAATTTGATAAGCAACTTTATGCTGATGCGATAAAAGCGGGTGGAGAAACTTATGCAAAACTTTGTGTATTGGCTTATCGTCAATCATTAGCTGCGCATAAATTAGTAAGAGGCCCAAACAATGAAATCTTATTTCCACAAAAAGAAAATTTCAGCAATGGTTCTATATGGACGGTGGATGTAACTTATCCTTCAGCACCGCTTACTTTAATTTATAATCCCAACTTGTTAAAAGGAATGGTTGAGCCTCTGATGTATTACAGCGAAAGCGGTAAATGGACAAAGCCTTTTCCTGCACATGATCTTGGAACTTACCCGATCGCTAATGGACAAACTTATCCGGAAGATATGCCGGTTGAAGAAGGCGGTAATATGATCATTCTTACCGCTGCAATTTGCAAAGCAGAAGGAAAATTTGATTTTGCAAAAAAGCATTGGGAGATACTGAGCAAATGGGTTGAGTTTTTAGTGAATGATGGATTTGATCCGGCCAATCAATTATGCACCGATGATTTTGCAGGGCATCTTGCACGAAATGTAAATCTCTCAATGAAAGCAATTGTTGGTATCGCTGCTTATGCACAAATGGCCAAAGGTCTTGGCAAAAGAGGTGAGGCGGTAAATATCAAAATATTGCTACTGATTATGCTGCACAATGGATGCAGATGGCGGATGATGGCGATCATTATCTCACTGACATTTGATAAAAAAGGAACCTGGAGCCAGAAATATAATTTGGTTTGGGATAAATTGCTTGAATTAAAACTTTTTCCACAATCAGTTTATGATAAAGAGATAAAATATTATCTGACAAAACAAAATGAATTTGGTTTGCCACTGGATAGCCGTAAAACATATACAAAAAGTGATTGGATCATCTGGACAGCAACTTTAGCAAATAATCAAAAAGATTTTGAAGCATTAATAAAACCCGTTTATAAATATGCCACCGAAACACCAACAAGGGTTCCGCTGAGCGACTGGCATGAAACAACAGATGGCAAACAAGTTGGATTCCAGGCAAGAAGTGTAGTGGGCGGTTATTTTATTAAAATGCTGGAAAATAAATGGAAAAAATAAAAATACAATGAAGCGTACATTCTATTTGATCATATTTTTTCTTTTTCTGAATACTTGTTTTGCGCAGCAAAAAAAATGGACTGCTGACAAAGCAAATACCTGGTATGGAAAACAAGGATGGTTAGTCGGTGCGGATTTTTTGCCAAGCACCGCAATTAATCAACTGGAGATGTGGCAGGCAGAAACTTATGACCCGGCTACAATTGATAAAGAATTAGGCTGGGCTGCTGGTATTGGAATGAATGTGATGAGGGTTTACTTGCATGATCTTGCGTGGAAGGAGGATGCTGATGGATTTAAGAAACGGATGAATAATTTTTTGTCTATTGCTGCCAAACATAAGATCAAAATTCTTTTTTGCATTTTTGATGATTGCTGGAATCCCGATGCTAAAACCGGGAAACAACCAGCGCCTAAACCCGGTGTTCATAATAGTGGTTGGGTAAGAAGCCCGAATAGATCAACTCATGATGACCCTTCGCAATGGAAGTATCTTGAAGAATATGTAAAAGATATTCTGACAACATTTAAAGATGATGAAAGAATACTTATGTGGGATCTGTATAACGAGCCTGCTAATAGTGGCTATGGAATGACATCAATGCCGCTATTGAAAAAAGTTTTTGAATGGGCATGGTCTGTAAGACCATCGCAACCACTAACAGTCGGGGTATGGTTCATGGATTTTCCAGAGGTCAACAGGTATCAATTGGAAAATTCTGATGTGATCACTTATCATAACTATTCTGACACAAACTCGATGAAGCAAGCGATAGATAGTTTGCAAAAATTTGACCGACCGGTTATTTGTACTGAGTATATGGCAAGATCAAATAACAGCCGGTTTGAAACTCATCTTCCTATTTTAAAAAGATATAATGTCGGGGCTATTAACTGGGGATTAGTTAGCGGCAGAAGCAATACTATTTTTCCATGGGGAAGTAAAGAAGGCAGCCCTGAGCCCAATCCATGGTTTCATGATATTTTCAGAAAAGACGGAACAGCTTATGATGTAAAAGAAGTTGAATTAATAAAAAAATTAACTGGTAAGAAATGAAAAGAACCTTTCTTTCATTATTCATCTTTATTTCAATATTCTGCTCTGCACAATCTTATGTGCCGGAGAAAAGTAATTCAAAAGTAAAAGTCAGATCTGTTGTTCCGGTAAAGGCTTATGCTTTTAATTTGAAAGAAGTAAAACTTCTCAATAGCCCATTTAAGCATGCAATGGAGATGGACAGCGCCTATTTACTTTCACTAAAACCAGATCGTTTGTTACATCGCTTTCATCAGTATGCTGGCCTGCCAACAAAAGATTCTGTTTATAGAGGATGGGAAAGTGAAGGTCTGTCAGGTCATACATTGGGACATTATCTTTCGGCTGCTTCAATGATGTATGTAACAACAGGGAATGCTGAATTTAAAAATCGTGTCAATTATATAGTGGATGAATTGGAGAAATGCCAGCAGGCAAGAAAGACAGGGTATGTTGGTGCAATACCAAAAGAAGATTCCATTTTCGGCAAAGTAGCAAAAGGAGAGATCAAATCTTCAGGGTTCGATCTGAATGGCGGATGGAGTCCGTGGTACACGGTACATAAAGTAATGGCGGGCTTATGCGATGCCTATTTGTATTGTGATAATAAAAAAGCATTAGATGTGGTAGTGAAAATGTCTGATTGGATTTATAATACGGTCAACCATCTTGATGATTCTACAAGATTGAAAATGCTGAACTGTGAATACGGAGGAATGAATGATGTGCTTGCAAATGTTTATGCATTCACAGGTGATAAAAAATATCTTGATCTTTCTTATAAGTTTTATGATGAATTTGTAATGGGTCAACTGGCAAAACATATTGATCCGTTGCCCGGCAAACATTCAAATACCAATGTGCCCAAAGCCATTGGCAGTGCAAGACAATATGAATTGACGGGCAACGACAGAGATAAAACAATTGCCTCGTTCTTTTGGGAAAGCATGGTCAAGCACCATACTTATGTTATTGGCGGTAATAGTAACTATGAATATTGTGGAAGAGCTGACTCACTGAATGATCGTTTGAGTGATAATACCTGTGAGACCTGCAACACATATAATATGCTCAAATTGACAAGGCATTTATTTGCATGGCATCCGTCTGGTGAGCTAATGGATTATTATGAAAGAGCATTGTACAATCATATTCTTGCTTCGCAAAATCCTGAAAATGGAATGATGACTTATTTTGTTCCGTTGAGGATGGGAACAAAAAAAGAGTTTAGCAGACCCTTTACAACTTTTACCTGTTGTGTTGGCAGCGGGATCGAGAATCATTCAAAGTATGCAGAACAGATATATAGTCATGGTGAGCATGGAGAATTGTTTGTGAATTTATTTATCCCTTCAATCATCAATTGGAAAGAGCAGGGGATAGTACTAAGACAGGAAACAAATTTTCCTGAAGCCAATTCATCCACATTCATTTATTTAGGCGAAACAAGTAAAACGTTTACATTATTGATACGGAAACCATATTGGTCAACCGGAAGGACAAGATTTTTCATGAATGGAAAAGAAAATCAGAATATAAAGTCTTACGATAATAATTTTGAATTCGACAGGATCGATGGATACATTCCAATAAGAGTGACAATGAAGAAGAACGACAAATTGGAAATGCGATTCAATATGGGGCTTTACACAGAAGCAATGCCAGATAATCCTAATCGCATTGCATTTAAATACGGGCCATTGGTTTTAGCAGGGCAATTAGGGAAAGACATGCCTGATCCTGTTTATGGAACTCCTGTTTTATTGACAGATAATAAGAATATCAATGACTGGATAAAACCGACATCACAGCCTTTGCAATTTGAAATGAAAGAAGTGGGAAAACCTTTTGATGTGAAACTAATTCCTTTTTATAAAACGTATGATCAGTATTATAGTGTGTACTGGGATTATTTTACAAATGCTGACTGGGCGGCAAGACAGTCAGAGTATGAAGCGGAAAAGAAAAGAGCAAAGGAAATTGAAGAAAAGACAATTGATAATTTCAGGATAGGAGAGATGCAGCCTGAAAGAGATCATAACCTGAAGGCAAGTGAAAGAAGTTATGTAAGTGATGCGATTGGAAGAATGGGCAGAGAAGCAAGAAGAGATAATTATTTTTCTTTTGAGATGAAAACGAAGAATGTCATTGGCTGTAATTTGTTATTGACTTATATTGGCGACGATAAAGACCGGAAGTTTGATATTCTCATAGAAGGAGTAAAGATCGCAACAGAAGATTGGAAAGGCGGTAAGACGGGAAAGTTCTATGATGTTGAATATAAGATTCCCGAAGAGTTGGTGAAGGGTAAGGAAAAAATTACAGTTAGGATAGAAGCGAATTATGGTAAAACTGCCGGAAGAGTTTTTGGAGCAAGGTTAACAAATGCTGTTAATGCGAATGATCCTAATCCGGGACATGGTGAATAGATCTCCAGATTAACAGCCGATGCGTCACAGAAATCAAGTGTTATCGGTGCAGTCTGTGAGACTTGTGATTTATAAATAGCACCGGGCTTTAGCCCGGTGGAAATAGATGAGAAATGATATATGAACCCCGTAGGGGTTCAATATTTAATAGAAATAAGTGATGATTGAATTGAGTAAAAATTTTGTGGAATGTTGAATAGAATTGTTGTCGTACAAGTGTGCGACGCAAGAGAAGCTAAATAGAATTACAAAAGCTGGGAACAAAATTATTTTATAACTAATAGAATGAATGAGGAGATTGCTTCGCCTTTGGCGGCTCGCAAGAAACTATGAACGTAACAATTATTGGAGGCGGAGTGATCGGATTGAACTGCGCTTATTTTTTACAAAAAGAAGGACATAAAGTAACAGTTATAGAACGTGGCGATATTACCGATGGATGTTCATTTGGAAATATGGGCTATGTTTCGCCATCGCATTTTGTTCCGCTGGCAACACCGGGTATTGTGTCAAAAGGATTAAAATGGATGATGAGTTCTTCGTCGCCATTTTATGTAAAGCCAAGGTTGAATCTTGATCTTATTCGCTGGGGAATGGCGTTTTGGAAAAGCGCCTCTGCAAAAAAAGTGGAAGAGAATGCGCCGCACATGAATAATCTTTTGCAACTGACAAGACATTTGATGAATGAAGTGAAGAATGAATTGCCCGAACCATTTGACATGACAGAGAAAGGCTGCTGGATGCTTTGGAAAAATGAGAAGACTGCGGATCATGAAAAGCATTTAGCTGACCAGGCAAATAAATATGGACTGAAAACGATCATGTGTACGCCACAACAAGTGCAGGAATACGAGCCGCAGGTAGAAACAAATGTTGCAGGTGGTGTATTATATCTTGACGATTGCCATGTGAACCCGGGAAAGTTTATGCGTTCGCTTTATTCTTATTTAAAAAGTAAAGGGGTGAAGTTTTGGTTGAACTCGGAAGTAAAAAGTTTTGAAACTGCGGATGGAAAAATAACCGGGGTTATAACTGATAAGGCAAAACTGGATTGTGAAGAACTGATATTGGCAAATGGCTCATGGCTGCAGAATATTTCTAAGCTGCTTGACATTTATACGCCAATGCAACCCGGCAAAGGTTATAGCATGGTCTATGATGGGTTGGAAAAGAATTTGCAATACCCTTCGATATTAGTTGATGATCGCACAGCAACAACGCCAATTGGCAAATGGTTGAGGATCGGAGGAACCATGGAATTGAGTGGTCATAGCGATAATGTTTTGCCCAAACGTGTAACCGCTATTTATAATGCGTTTAAAAAATATTATCCAACAATGAACCTGCCTCAGCCGGATATAGGTAAAGCCTGGTTTGGTTACAGGCCTGTGAGCCCTGATGGTATGCCGTACATTGGAAGGCATACCAAGTTTTCCAATCTTTCTTATGCGGGAGGACATGCAATGTTAGGGGTCACAGCCGCAGCAGGAACCGGAAGGCTAATTGAAGAAATTATTTCTGGTAAAAAACCTTCATTTGATCTGGAAGCTTTTAACCCGTCCAGGTTTGGGTAAGACTTTCTCTACGTAACTTAGCTACGCTAAAATTTACAACATGAAAAAGATCTTGTCAAGAACATCATTACTGTTAGTAATTCTTTTTAATTCTTCTTTATTATTTGCACAGCACAAATTGGAAAAATTGTGGGAAACAGATTCTGTATTAAAGGTTCCTGAATCTGTTTTGTTTGATGGCGATAATAAAGTTTTGTATGCTGCAAATATTGATGGCACCGATCCGTGGGCAAAAGATGGAAAAGGGTCTGTCGCAAAAGTTGGTCTTGATGGAAAAGTGATCGCAGTAGAATGGGTGAGTGGTTTAAACGCTCCAAAAGGAATGGGACTTTACAAGGGTAAATTATATGTGGCAGATCTGAATGAACTGGTGGTAATAGATATTGCCAGCGGCAAAATTGAAAAAAGGATCGTCGTTACTGACGCAGCAGGGCTGAATGATGTAAGTATTAGCAAAAGCGGTACTGTGTATGTATCAGATTCTAAATTGAAAAAGATATTTATTGTAAAAGATGGTGTATCAGAATTATTGCTTGATACCCTGAAAGGACCCAATGGCGTGTTGATGCGTGGCGATGACTTTTACTTGTTGGATGCCGGTGGCATGTTTAAAATGAACAAGGATAAAACGCTTACCAAAATAACTGATGGAATGGATGGAGGCACTGATGGGATAGAGAATATTTCGGGCAACGACTTTATAGTTTCCTGCTGGCAGGGCGTTGTCTGGTATGTGAATGCAGATGGTAAAAAGGAACAATTGCTGGATTCAAGGCCGGATAAAAAGAATTCAGCAGATATCGGGATGGATGCAAAGAACAAGATCATCTATGTGCCGACGTTTTGGCGCAACACGATTGTTGCCTATCGGGTAAAGTAAAGTTAATTTTACAACTGGTATTTTAAGGCCGGTCAACTCTTTCTATTTTTGATACTCTTATGGATTGTATCTCTACACGAATACCTTACAGGCAAACGGGAAGTTTTAGTAAAACAGTGGTTGATTATATTGACCAGCATGCTTCATTAAAAGAATTCTTTAATTACCCGCCAACGATCCAGGGGATAAAAAAAGCAATTGAGGATAGAAAACATTTCAACTATGATCGCAATGTGCTGGTGGAGGAATTAAAAAAGCAATATACTGCAGTGGCGTTATCTGAGAAGACAAAGAATAATATTGAAACATTAGCTTCGAAAAATACTTTCACATTTACTACAGCTCATCAAAATAATATTTTTACCGGACCACTTTACTTTATTTATAAAATATTGCACACAATAAAGCTGGCTGAATATTGCAAGATTAATTTGCCGGATCACAATTTTGTTCCTGTCTTTTATATTGGCAGTGAAGATGCTGATCTTGATGAACTGAATCATGTGTATGTTGGAGGCGAAAATCTTACATGGAATACAAAACAAACTGGTGCGGTTGGAAGAATGAAGGTGGACAAAGAGTTGATCAAGCTGATCGGATTAATGGAAGGTCAGCTTTCTGTTTTGCCATTTGGAAAAGAGATCGCAGGTTTGATGAAAGAATGTTATAAAGAGGGAGATACGATTCAATCTTCTACTTTTAAAATAGTTAATGAGTTATTTGGTGAATACGGTTTAGTTGTGTTATTACCTGATAATGCTGAGTTGAAGAAACAGATGATCCCGATCTTTAAAGATGACCTGGTGAATCAAACTGCTTCGGGTATTGTTGAGAAAACTGCAGAGAAATTAAGTAAGGCGGGATATAAAGTGCAGGCAAATCCGAGAGAGATCAATTTGTTTTATTTGAAGGATAATATGAGAGAAAGGATTGCAAGTCTTAGTACTCAGTACTCAGTACTAAGTACTAAGATAAAGTTTACAAGGGATGAAATGCTTGTTGAATTGGAAAAACACCCTGATCGCTTTAGTCCAAATGTTATTCTTCGCGGACTTTACCAGGAAATGATCCTCCCTAATCTTGCATTTATTGGCGGTGGAGGAGAAACGGCTTATTGGTTACAGTTGAAAGATCTGTTCAACCATTATAAAATTCCTTTTCCGATGCTGGTGCTGCGTAATTCATTTTTAATTGTTGAAAAAAGCTGGCAGGAAAAGATCGCAAAGCTTGGATTTTCGATCGAAGATCTCTTTTTATCACAGGAAGAATTATTGAACCGGATAGTGATGAATGAAAGCAAGAATGAAGTAAAGTTGAATGGATCATTATCTGAGCTTGAACAACTTTATGAAAGTTTTAAAAAGCAGGCTTCAGCAGTTGATGTTACTTTAGAAAAACATGTAGAATCTTTAAAGCTAAGAACAGTGCAACACTTACAGGAACTTGAAAAGAAAATGTTGCGGGCTGAAAAAAGAAAGTTTGCTGATCAGCAAAGACAGATCAATAAAATTAAAGAACATTTATTTCCGAAGAATGGTTTGCAGGAAAGAATAGCTAATATCAGTTATTATTATGCAAAATGGGGGAGAGAGTTTATTGGCAAACTTTATGAGCATTCACTGAATCTTGAGCAAGAGTTTGTAATACTAAACGAGAAATAAGATCTTTTTATTTTTTTCTTAAATAAATACTGAACATAAAAGTTTGCTTTTTCAGTGAAGACAATGTGTTTGTATATAAATTATTGGCATCTTCATTTATATCGGTAAAGGAAGCAGAAAATTTTAATTCAGGTGATAAGATTACTTTTTGCAAATTAATATCAACTCCCAGTCCGGCATCTCCAAATAATATAAAAGATTTGACCGGCAACTTTGAAGAGCTTGACTCGTCTTGTGAAATTGTGTAATTGAAAGAAGGTCCAGCAGAAAAATATGGGGCAACTTTTTTCTGTGAGAATTTAAAGATAAGAGGCAGGGATGCGGTCATTGAAGCGGTTTCTATTTTTAAGGTTTCAATGCTTCGTTCACCAGTTGACGTTTTCCTGTCATATATAATATCCCCACTTTCAAATGCAAGACTTAATAAAGGCCGCAATGCAACTGTTTCGCTGAAATTTATCTGGCAAATAAGTCCGAGATCAAATTTAGTTCCGCTGCTTGTTGTAATATTATTCAGGCTGTCGTTATAATTTATATTTCCCTGCTTCCAGTTAGAAAAATTTAATTTGAAATTGTTAATGCCGCCGCCTATTTCGATCCCTAGTTGTGTTTTTCTGACTTCCTCCTTTTTGGTTGGTATAATAACTGGTTTTGCAGGATTCGCTGATTTAGAAATCTGCTGATATTTTGAAACTGAATCAGGCATATTTAATGCTCTGTATGCTAAAGTCAATGTATTGTAAGCACATCTCCAGTTTGGAGCTGATCCAACAGCTTTGTTGGCATAATAGACAGCGCTGTCAGGCCGGTTGTTTTCAAGGTGCAATATGGCGAGTTGATTATTGATATAGGCGGCGTCAGGTGAATATGCCCGTGCAGCATAAGCATTTTGAAAACGCATATTGCCATCGCTTGCTTTTAATAAATACATATTGCTTTTTAAACTTGCAGCATAATCAGGATCATATTCATTGATGATGTTAATTGCTTTTTCAAGCCGGTAGCCTGCTTCAAAAAAATCCTTTTTTTCTGATGGAGAAGCCGCATTGCCACAAGTGATAAAAAGATCGATCTTGCTTTGTGCATCTTTAATGTACTCAACAGCCAGTGTTGATCTTGCATCAAGTGTATATGAGTTGCCGGTAAACTTTTTTTCTAATTGTTCATAATAATATTCGGCAGAATTATGGCCAGTAATATTTTTATTCTTAACCGTTTTGTAAAAAAGATCATATAGTTCTGTCAGTGAAGTGTCAGCTTTTACGGGAATAGTATTATTGTAAAAAAAATCCTGAAACGAATTGCCCGGGCCCTTCTGTTGAAGTCTTTTTGTTTTTAGCCAGTTATTTAGATAGTTCGTATCAACAATACCAATTATTTTTTGACTGGATTCATTGCAACAAAAATATGGCTGCTGGTCTCTTTTAAATCTTTGTTGAGCAACGGAAGGGACATTGATTGAAACATAACGTTGTATCTCGTCAAAACTTATTTTATTATCAATAATGCCAATAGAATCTGCTGAGCCGGCGAGGCCATCAACAAGATAATACGTAAACAGGCCGTGTCCGTTTCCTATTGATACATCTTCCAATGATTCTTGTCCTGCGCCGGTGGCAAGCATAATAATTTCACCCACTCTTTTTTCTGTAATGGCAGTGTTGAGAAAATTCAAACCTGGTACTCCACCGGGTAATTCGCTTGTACGACATGCATCCATTATAAAGAATACTTCCACACCTTTCGCTGTCTCGGTCGCTATCTTTTTTTTAAGATTAAAAAGTTGAATGGCACCGCCAGCGAGATAATTATTCTTATCACCGGCAGGATTACAATCATAACCAAGGAAAAAGAACTGGTCTTCATCAATTGCATCGCCATGACCGGCGAGGTAAATAAAAAGACGATCGCCTGATCGTAATTTTTTTGCTTTTAGCCATTGAAACCCCTTTGTCCAAAAATTGCTGCAAATTGCTTCTTCATTTAACAGGCAAAAAAGATTATCATTTTTTACTGATCCGCCTGCAGGTGACTTTAAATAATCCCTGAACATTTCAGCATCTTTATCAGCAAAAGAAAGCGGTCTTACATATTTATATTTTGAAACGCCAACGATGAGGGCAAAGGTTTGAGATCCTTTTATTGTAGTGTCCCTTTCTTTTAAAGGCGTCTGAGCAATAATAGGAGATCCTGTTAAAAAACAAAGAATGATAAATAGCAAGGTCCTCATAGTAGTTTTGATCTGCAAACTGATTGTAAAGTAAAGTACAGTTTTTTTTAAACTTATTTAAGACTACTTTTTTCCAGGCTGAATCTAAAATATTCTATTGCGGACGTGGATGGGTAATCGAGCTTTTTTTATTTGAACATTTGACATATTGCTTTCATTGTTACAAGAACAAAATAGAAAGGAGATAAAAGCGAAGTGTATGAAGTTTCCCAATTTCCTCATAATCCTTTTTAATCGTAGTAACCTGCCTGCCGGCAGACAGGTCGTGGTTCTGACTTAATCAAACTTATTTTCCCATCCCGCATTCTTCATCTTCTCCACTTTTTTTAATACATCTTTATTCAGGGAATTTTTAAAAGTGGTTACCTTCTTAGAAACATTTGGATCAAAAGCACCAATGATCTCGGCTGCCAATATACCAGCATTTTTTGCTGCATTGAGAGCAACTGTAGCAACGGGAACACCATTTGGCATTTGAAGAATAGAAAGAACAGAATCCCATCCATCAATAGAATTGGATGATTTAATAGGAACTCCAATAACAGGTAATGAAGTAATAGATGCTACCATTCCCGGTAAATGTGCGGCGCCACCAGCTCCGGCTATAATTACTTTCAATCCTCTTTTTTTTGCTTTTGTTGCATAGTCAACCATGCGAAGCGGTGTACGATGCGCAGAGACAACAGTTACTTCATGAGCTATTCCAAATTCTTTGAGGAGATCCGATGCAGCTTGCATGACGCTAAGATCGCTGTCGCTTCCCATTATAATTCCAACAAGTGGATTCATTCGTTTATCGTTTTTAGTTTTTGGTTTATGGTTAGGTATCCGACCTGTCTTTGAATTTTAATCCTTTTATTTTTGAACTGTTAAGGTATTTTATGAAATTGGCAATTTTTTTTGATACTTTATCAGAGTCTTCATATAGTTCATCAAACTCTATTTTATTTAAGTAAGTATCGTCTATAGCTCTGTATAATTGGGATTTTAATTCGCCTGACTCACCTTTAGAAATGCTTAATGAGTTTAGAAATTCAAGCCGGCTATTTCTTTCGAAGCCTTCAGCAATATTGTCCATTATTGAACCCGCTGCAGCTTTCATTTGATCTGCAAAACGATAATCGTGAATTGTTTCTATTTTTTCGGTAAGTGGATAGATATTTTTGATAAAGTAATTCTTGCATTTTGCCAAATTTCTAAATCTTCAAAACGATGAATGTTGCCAAGTTTTATGAGATTTGCATGGCTAAATTAACTACAAACGACAAACCAAAAACTATAAACTATTTTACGAGCTCACCTTTCAATCTCATAAGTTCTGTTTCTGCAAGCTTGGTATTGTAGCGAGCTGCGATCAACCTGTCATAAGCATCTGCAAGACTAAACTGCGCATCTCTCAACTGAATGATAGTAGATGCACCAAGCCGGAATAATTCGAGCTGTATGTTTACATTTTCTTTTGCCAGCAGAATATTATCTTCTTCAAGGTCTAAGCATTTTTTTCTGAAGCTCATATTCTCTAAAGAAGTTAAGGACATTCAGATTTAAAGTGGATCTCTGACTTTCGTAAACAAGTTGCTGATAACTCAAATCGAGCTTCGACTGCTTTATGAGCCGGTTGGTGTTACGGTAATTTAAGATCGGGATCGTTGCTGAGAATCCATAATTGTATCCCTCATTACGATTGTATAATGGCAGGGCAGGATTTAAAGTAACATTATTATTGGTGCGGCTGTAGTTATAAGCTGAATTAAATGATATAAGTGGGAACTGTTCTGCTTTTCTTGATTTTATTGAAAGCTCCGCAAGGTCGATATTTTTTTTCTGGAGTTGCAGAGTTGTATTTGTCTGCTCAAAATTGTTCTGGATCTGCGCAAGGGTTAAATTGTTGTTGAATGGGATGGAATCGCTGACCTCATAATGGGTGCCAACAGCAGCATTCATTATTTGATTCAGCCTTTCTTTTAACTCCTCGATCAATGTAAGCTGGCGAAACCGGGAAGCTATCTGTGCATTCAGATCCACCTTGCTCTGCAATACATCTGGCTTGTTGCCAACTCCAATTTCAAGACGGCGCTGGGTGAGGTCGACTCGGGTTTGGTTAATGCTCATTTGCTCTTCAATTGCTTTCAACTGTTGTTTCTGGCGTACAACAATATAATATGAGTTGATGACCTGAGCCACCGTGTTGACTACCTGGTCTTTTATACCCAGTTCACCCAGGCGAACAAGTTCCTGCGCCTGGTTACGGGTTACAAACATTTTACCGCCGTCAAATAATAGCCAGCTTAAGCTGACAGAGCCTGACAGGTTATTGGTTCTTACATCACCTTCTTTTTTAGTGCCATTGGAAAATTCCTGGTTCTGGTGGTTATCGTTCCAAACGTTGCCGACGGAAGCATTCAACCTGGGTGCGAATAACCAATTTCGATAAGAATAGTCAAGCGCTGCAATGGCTGAATCATTTCTTGAAAGCTGAATATCGTAGTTGTTTTTAAGCGCAAGGCTTACGGCATCTTCGAGTGTCAGCAATTTTTGAGCTTGCAATGAATATACTGCCAAAGAAAAAGCTGAATACAGAACCGAACGTACAAGAGTGCGACCCTTCGGCAACCTCAGGGTAAACTGCGACTCATTTGCTGAGTAATGAAAAAGACGATGAATGGAGCGTCGCAACATAAGTTTAATAGAATTCATTTGCTGGTTACATACTCCTACGCCAAGGCTTCGGAGTATAAAATAATTTAATCATGTGCTTCCTTCAAATCTGCAACTGCCAGTTCAGTATCAAGATTGCTTGCTTTCTTTTTTGATGAAAGATAGGAATACACCGCCGGTACTACATATAAAGTAAGCATTAATGCAAACAACATTCCACCAACGATAACAATACCTAATGGAATGCGGCTTTTACCGGCTGAACCAATTGCCAATGCAATAGGCAATGCACCAAGCGTGGTTGCCAATGTTGTCATCAAAATGGGGCGTAACCTTGCTACTGCTGCATCTATAGCGGCTGGTATTTTCTTTTCACCTCTTCTTCTTTTCTGGTTGGCAAATTCAACGATCAGGATCCCATTCTTGGTTACCAGTCCGATCAGCATGATAATTCCGATCTGTGAAAAAATATTCAATGTTTGTCCAAATAATTTTAAACTTAGAACAGCACCGGCCAATGCAAGTGGTACCGTGATCATAATAATAAAAGGATCAACAAAACTTTCGAACTGAGCAGCGAGTACCAGGAAGATCAGGATGAGGGCAACGATAAATGCAAAGGAAGTATTCGAAGAACTTTCTTCGAAATCCCGTGAGGCGCCGCTTAGTGATGTATTAAATGATTCATCCAAAACAATTTTCCCAATACGTTCCATTTCCTTAATTCCATCGCCCAATGTCATACCCGGTGCAAGACCTGCAGAAATGGTGGCGCTTTTAAAACGGTTAAAATGATAGATGGTAGGAGGATTTGCTGTTTCTACCATTTTAACGATATTGTCAAGTTGTATTAACTCTCCCTTATTATTGCGGACATAAAATGATTTCAGGTCAAGGGGCTCATCACGATTATCTCTTTCTACCTGCCCGATCACCTGGTATTGTTTTCCATTCATGATAAAATAACCAAACCGGCGACCACTCAATGCAAGCTGCAGTGTATTGGTAATATCCAGAACAGAAACACCCAGTTCATTTGCTTTTAACCGGTCGATCGTAATCTGCAATTCAGGCTGATTAAATTTCAGGTTCACATCAAAGCCCTGGAATACTGGACTTTTAGAAACTTCATCTAAAAACTGGGGAACTTTTTCTTTTAATTTATCAAAGTTGAGATTCTGCAAAACAAATTGTACCGGGAAGCTGCCCCTGCTGCCCATACCCACAGAAATTGTTTGTTCCTGTAATGCAAATGCCCGAACATTATTATAGCGGCGGAACATGCGATTTGCCTGTTGTGCTATTTGATCCTGTGTACGTTTTCTTGTGCTTGCTTCGTCTAATCCCATACTGATAAATGATGAGTTAGAGGCACCGCTGCCAAAACCACCGGGAGCAAAAGACAAGGCAAATGATTTTTCAGGAATTGAATCTAACAGTTGCTGGTTAATTTCATATGTAACCCTGTCGATAAAATCAAAATCGGCTCCTTCGGGTCCTGTTAAACTTGCACGAACACGGTTCCGGTCTTCCATGGGTGCCACCTCTGCGGGTAGACCTTTACCAATTAAATAAATGATAGCGCCGCAGGCAAGCACAATGATCAATGCAAACCAGCGCAACTTCATAAATCCTTTCAGTGAGTAGCGGTAAAAATTTTCCATGCCCGACAAAGAAAGGTTCGGTAACACGATAAAACCAGGAATGTTTATGCGGATCTTTTTTAGAAAGAAAAATATTCAATACCGGTGTAAGAGAAAGTGAAACAAATGCAGAAATCAAAACGGCACCGGCTACTACAATTCCAAATTCACGGAAAAGCCTGCCAACAAATCCCTGTAAAAAAATGATGGGAAGAAACACAACAGCCAGTGTGATAGAAGTGGAAATGACGGCAAAATAAATTTCTTTTGATCCTTCAAGGGCGGCCTTATGCTTGTTCATGCCCTGTTCCATTTTTTTGAAAATATTTTCCGTTACCACAATTCCATCATCCACCACCAACCCCGTGGCCAGTACCACAGCCAGCAGTGTGAGAACATTGATGGAAAAGCCCATGAGATACATGATAAAAAATGCACCAATAAGTGAAACAGGAATATCGATCAGTGGCCGTAAGGCTAGAGACCATTCGCGGAAGAACAGAAAAATAATTAATACAACCAATGAAATGGCGATAAGCAATGTTTCTTTTACTTCACTCACTGCTTTACGTACAAATCCTGAACGATCATACCCAACGTTTATATTAATATCGCCGGGCATATCCTTTTTGATCTGCTCTAATCTTTTATAAACTTCGTCGGCAATTTCAATCTGGTTACTTCCCGGCTGTGCAACTACTCTCACGCCAACAGAAAGAATATTGTTTACTCTTGAAGCAAACTCATCATTGTCCCCGGAAAGTATTGCTTTACCCACATCTTTGAACCTGATAACCCGGCCCTCGGTTTCACGAACGATAAGATCATTAAAGTCAGTTTCTGTGGTTAGTTTACCATAGGTGTTCACAATTAGTTGTGTGGCATTGCCACGGATCTTACCGCCCGGCAATTCTATATTTTCTCTGTCCAAAGCCGAACGAATATCCTGAATAGTTAATTTATACGCTGCCAGTTTTGACGGATCGATCCATAGACGCATAGAGTATTGCCCACCAAAAGACGCTGCAGAACTTACACCGGAAATTGTTTGTAAACGTTCCTGCACTACATTTTCAGCAAAGTCAGATAGCTCAAGCAATGTTTTTTTCTGACTTTGAATCACGATAAACATGATGGGATCGGAGTCAGCATCGGCTTTGGATACAGTAGGCGGACCATCAATATCCCTTGGCAGGTTGCCGGTAGCCTGGCTCACTTTATCTCTTACATCATTAGCAGCTTTTTCAAGGTCAACACTTAATTCAAATTCTACAGTAATGTTGCTGTTACCCTGGGCACTGTTGGAAGTGATAGTTTTTACACCCTGTACACCATTGATAGCTTTCTCAAGCGGCTCTGTGATCTGTTGTTCTATGATCTCAGCACTGGCGCCGACATAGGAAGTACGAACACTGATCACCGCCGGGTCAATAGCAGGGTATTCTCTAACACCTAAAAAAGAATAACCGATAGCGCCAAAGACAACGATCAGGATGGAGCATACAATGGCAAGTACTGGTCGTCTTAAACTAAGTTCTGATAAATTCATAGTTGTGAGTGGTGAGTTGTCAGTTGTGAGTGTCCTGACTGGTTATCAAACCGCTAATTAATTTAAATGTTTTTATTATGTTATCACCAAGAGGTTGAAATTGTTCCAATGAAGCAAAGGATAATTTGTATGCAATTCCTATTGCGGCATCAATTTCAATAACAGAGCCCCTTGCTATCTCAAAATATCTTTTTCTTTCGTTTTTTGATTTTCTTGAACATCCTTCGGCGATATTCAAATGAACAGAAATTGCTGCTCTTCGAATTTGTTGAATCATTGCAAATTTCTCTTCATTTGGAAACAGCTTTGTTATTTTATAACATTCCAAAGCCAATTCCTGCGAAAACTTATATACATCAAGTTTTGTATGTGCCAGTTGTAAAAACATAAGTAAAAGTTTTAGTTAAAAATCCTATTAATATTCCATGACGACTTTTCTTACTGACAACTCACTACTCACCACTCACCTTATTAATTTTTACATCACTTCCCGGTTTTAGAAACAACAGGCCAGTAGTTATTACACTGTCTCCTAAATCCAGGCCCGTTAATACCTGGATATTGTCAGCATCACGTACACCGGTTGTTATTTCTGTGGCCGCCGCTTTACCATTTTTAAAAAGGTAAACTTGCTTTTTTCGCCCAATGGGTACCACAGCTACAATGGGGATCATAACCGCCCGATCGTTTCTGCCCAGTTGAATTTTTACTTTAGCAAATGAACCGGGCACTAAAACGGGATCCGGTGTTTTTACAATTGATCTTACTGAAAGACTGCGGGTGTTTTCTTCAATATACACTTCGGTAGCTGAAACACTGGCATGAAAAACTTTGTCTGAACCATCAATCGTAAAATCGATTAATTGCCCGTTTTTAATTTCTGAACTATATTTTTCAGGAATAGTGAACTGAAGTTTTAGCTGATCTATCTGGCTTACAGTACAAATAATAGTTGACGGTGAAATGTAGGCGCCAGGGCTGATATTTTTAAAACCTAATTTTCCACTGAATGGGGAACGGATCTCCGTTTTACGTATGGCTTCATTGATAATGTCAATATCAGCATTAAGGTTACTCACCTGCAAAAGACTCAGATCATATTCCTGCTGACTGATGCCCTGGATCTTTAATAGCTCTGCCTGGCGTTTTTCTGTTTGATCGGCAATCTTTAATTGTACTTCAATCTTGCGTTTCTGTGCCTGCAGATCGCCATCATACAATTTTGCAAGTAGTGCACCCCGCGATACAAAGTGTCCTTCTTTTACATTCAGCTCAACCAGCTTGCCGGAAACCTCGGGACGGATTTCTGTTGATTCATTGGCAAGCAATGATCCCGGAACTTCGATATCGGCTATGAGTAATTGTGTTTTTGTAATGATTGCGTCAACAGATACGGCTGGTTGTTTTCCAGAGCCGCCAGACATACTAACGGCTGGTGGTTTTTTCTCCTTGCAAGAGAATAAAAAAAGCGCTGTAGTAAATACAGTGAGTCGAAAAAATGAGTTTTGTGTGATCACAAGAAAATATTGAGTGTTAGGCGATAAAGATAAATGATAATCGCCAAGTTTAGATGTCGGAATTGTGTCTAACCTTCGAAAAAAAACAGGTTAATTTAAGTGCGGTTGTGATGGAAGATAGATGGCAATCAGGCCTTTGCCTTTAATGAGTGCTTAACTTTATTTGATTTATGGAGCAGGTCCTGTTTCTCCTTACTCAGGATGGTTACATGTCCCATTTTTCTTCCGGGTTTGGTTTGCTTTTTCCCATAAATATGAACAAAGGCATTGTCGATCTTCATTACATCTTCAAGCCCTTCATATTTTACATCACCATTACAGCCTTCAGCGCCGATGATATTGACCATGATCGAAGGAAGAATGGCATCCGTATTTCCAAGAGGATAGCCAAGCATCACCCGCCATAGCATATCAAACTGGCTGCTATAATGAGCCTCAATGGTGTGATGTCCGCTATTATGCACACGAGGCGCCGTTTCATTTACAAATACATCACCGCTTTTGTCAACAAACATTTCAACTGCGAAAATTCCCGGTGACTTGAAATTACGAACGACTGTTGAAGCGATCGCTTCAACTTTATAAAGAGTTTGAATACCGAGTTCGGCGGGACAAAGTTGATAATCGAGTAAATTCAGATCGGGATCAAAAAGCATTTCTACAGGTGGATAAAGAGCGGTTTCTCCTTTTTCATTTACAGCAACCATTTGAGCGATCTCTTTATCGATCGGGATCAGCTTTTCCAAAACGCTTGGGGCATTAAAGGCTTTTGCCAAATCATCTTTATTCTTTAAAATTTGAACACCACGACCATCATAACCGCCTTCACCTAGTTTATGAACGGCTGGAAGAAAACCTATATGACCTTCCATGTCAGCAAGACTATTAGTTAAGATAAAATCTGCGGTAGGGATGCTATATTGACGATAATATTGTTTTTGTAAAATTTTGTTTTTAATGATATGTAGTACAGAGGGCCTGGGATAAACTTTCACTCCTTCAGTTTCTAGTTTTTCCAGTGCATCAACATTTACGTTTTCAATTTCAATGGTAATTGCATCAAGGCTTTTCCCGAAATTGTAAACGGCATCAAAATCTTTTATATCGCCTTTAGTAAAATGATGGCATAAATGAGCGGCAGGACATTCATCGTCATTTTCCATTAAAAAGGTATTGACAGGATAATTGGCAGCGGCTTGCAAAAGCATTCTTCCTAACTGGCCGCCACCGAGGATACCGATTTTAAGCATGGCGCAAAGATAAGAGAAGCCATGTGAGCTCTATTAAAATGGAAACCGGTTTTCAATCTCCCAAAAAAATTCATGGTCTCTACAAGCAAGTTGGTCATCTAAAACCTGCACTTGGTTTAATAGTCAGATTTTAGCCCAAAAAGTAAACTATTTTAACGTTCAGAAAGAAAAAGATTTCTAATTATTAATTGATTTGAAAAGCCATATAAAAATTTCTCATGTAGTAGTTCTCAAGTAAGCAGTAAGTTTTGGTTTAACGAGGGATGTTTCCACATCCCTTTTTATTTAGTAGCTATACAATCTCAGTGTTGAGATCAGGTTCATTTGATATTTATCAAAAACATTTAAATAACATTGATCGTAGAACAAATAGTTTGACTTTGCAGTACTGAAGTAATCGAAACCATTAACCATTAAACCTTTTTTATGTCACTTTCAATTTGCCCCTCGCTTTATCAAAACAAATTCATGGTCATAATTAGCAAGTTGGTCATCTAAAATCTGCACTTGGTTTAATAGCCAGATATTCCCTCGAGAAGTGATCTATCTTAGAGTTCAGAAAGAAAAAACTTCTAAATATTATTTGATATAGTCTATTAAAGTTTTTCTCACATAAGCAGTTTTTTTCTCATGCAGGTTAGTTTTGGTTTATACCTTCTGTTTCCACAGGAGGTATATTTTTTTATGTAGGTGAGTTGAGGTTGTGTTTTTTTTTGGCTACACATATTATTCTTAAAAAAAAATTCATCGTTACAAATAGCAAGTTGGTCATCTAAAATTTAGGATTTGTTTAATTGTTAAATTTTCCTTCTTAGAGGAATCTATTTTAGAGTTCAGAAAGAAAAAAAATCTAACACTGATTTGATAAACAAAGCCAGTTAATTTTTTTTCATAAGCAGTAAGTTTTCTTATGTAGGTTACTTCCTGTTTCTACAGGAGGTACAGTTTTCACGCAGGTTTGTTTCGTTCACCTCCTGTATCTACAGGAGGTATTTTTTTGTAATTGAGTTAAGATCATAATTATTTTTCTCAGCTATTATGATGATGAAGTTTGTTGTTCGATTCCTCCAAAAAAAATTCATGGGCTCAATTAGCAAGTTGGTCATCTAAAATTCAGACTTTGTTTAATAGTCAAATTTTACCCCGACAAGCGAACTACCTTAACATCCTAAAAGAAAAAAATAATCGATTTCATAACCATACCAAGGTCCTATTTAAATTCTGATGTAATTGGTTAGTGTTGGTAAGCCTCCTGTTTTTACAGGAGGTTTTTTTATTGTAAATAAGTTAAGGTTTTTTCTAACTTTGTGTTATGCTTCCCGATTATCCTCACAAATTATTTACTGACAAACGCAATCACTTCGAATTGCTGATGGAGACACTTGCAATGACCCACAGCTCCTAAAGGGGACTTAAGTTACATTCTGAATAGGTGAATAGAATTACAGAACGTAAAAGAGTGCGACGCAACAGAAGATGAATAGAATTACAATTGATGACTAACAAAAAATAATTATGGCAAATCTTACAACTACAGATAAAAAGCAAAATTTTCAAACCGATTTTCTTCCACTGCAGGGAACTGACTATGTTGAATTCTATGTTGGTAATGCAAAACAAGCGGCTCATTATTATATGAGTGCTTTTGGTTTCCAGGCATTGGCTTATGCCGGTCCTGAAACCGGAATGAAAGACCGGGCCAGTTATGCGGTTCGGCAAAATAAATTGACCCTCGTACTTACTACACCGATCAGGGCTAATAATGAAATGGCAGATCATATTTATAAACATGGCGATGGAGTGAAAGCATTAGCATTACGTGTGGATGATGCAACAAGTGCATGGGAAGAAACAACAAAGCGTGGCGCTAAATCTTATATGCAGCCACAAAAATTTACAGATGCAGATGGGGAAGTGGTGATCAGTGGCATCAATACCTATGGTGACACTGTTCATTTGTTTATTGAAAGAAAAAATTATAATGGTCAGTTCATGCCGGGTTATCGTGAATGGAATAATCCTTACTATCAACCAACGGATACTGGTTTATTATATGTTGATCATTGTGTGGGTAATGTTGGCTGGAATCAAATGAACCCATGGGTTAAATTTTACCAGGATGTGATGGGCTTCAGAAATATTCTGACGTTTGATGATAAAGATATTTCTACAGAGTATTCGGCGCTGATGAGTAAAGTGATGAGTAATGGAAACGGGTTTGTAAAATTTCCGATCAATGAACCGGCGGAAGGGAAAAAGAAAAGCCAGGTAGAAGAATATCTTGAATTCTATAATGGCGAAGGAGTGCAGCATGTAGCAATGGCAACCAATGATATTGTTCAGACAGTTACTGAATTAAGAAACCGCGGTGTTGAGTTTTTAAGAGTTCCAAACTCATATTACGATGACCTGATTGAAAGGGTGGGACATATTGATGAAGACCTGGAACCATTAAAAGAGTTGGGCATCCTTGTTGACCGTGATAATGAAGGGTACCTGCTCCAGTTATTCACAAAACCAGTTGAGGACAGGCCAACTTTATTTTTTGAGATCATTCAACGCAAGGGGGCAAAGAGCTTTGGGAAAGGAAATTTCAAAGCTTTATTTGAGGCGATCGAAAGGGAGCAGGGGGAGAGGGGGAATTTGTAGTTTGAAGCCATCGGTTGAGGAATTTGTAATTAGGAATTTGGAATTGGGATGGAAATGTTATGATTTTGACCCTAATTCCCAATGCCAAATTCCCAATTCCGATTCAATATTGCTTAATTCCTAATCGCCAATTCCAAATTCCTTGAATTTTAGTCTTATTTTTACAAATCATTATAAACAGGCTGTAATAATGCTTTTATTCGGAGCGTTTCTTAATTTAATTAAACCGTCGATGAAAAACCTCTCCTTCTGTATCTTGACATGCTTTATTGCCATTTCGCTATCTGCGCAGAATGGCGGAGGCGGAAACTCGGTTTCGGCCGTATCCTCTTTTATTGACTTTCAAAAAACATTGCAGCGTCCTTCTGATGCGCTGAGTAAAAACGAGGCAGCGTTAAAAAAGCAATTTGAGGATAAGAAATTGGTATGGCCCGCCAAATATGTTTATATCCGTTCTTTTAAATATGATAGTCAATTAGAGATCTGGGTAAAAAATGACAGGAAAGACCCTTACAAACTTTTCAAAACTTATAAAGTTTGTGCGTTGGCAGGTACACTTGGCCCAAAGAGAATGGGAGGTGATTACCAGGTACCGGAAGGATTTTATTATATCAATGAATTTAATCCGAAAAGTAGTTATCATTTATCTCTTGGAATTAATTACCCGAATATATCTGACAGGATATTAAGTGATGCTATGAACCCCGGCGGTGATATTTATATACACGGCAGTTGCGTTACTGTTGGTTGTATTCCACTGACCGATCCAATGATCGAAGAAGTTTATATAATTACGGCACATGCAAAGAACCAGGGGCAGGATTTTATACCTGTTCATATTTTCCCGATCCGCTATAATGTAAAAAGAAGCATTGATTATCTTGGTAAGCTTACAAAAGATGATGAACAACTAAAAGTTTTTTCCTCACGTCTTGAAGATGCTTTTAATTATTTTGAAAAACATAAGCAAATTCCTGTAGTAGCAGTATCGGATAAGGGCGAATACTATGTAAATGATGCACCAGATAAAAAAACTATGTACGCTGTTGCTTCAACAACAGAAACAAAACCAATTCCCAAAAGGAAAATTGTTCAGCATAGAACAAGAGAAATTACCGGTCTTGCAGAATCTGTTACTCAATGGCCGAAGTATCCAGGGGGCGGTGATGACTTCTTAAAATATCTGGACAAACTGGGTAAAGAAATGAGAGATTATTTACCAAAAGGTACACGGAAAGCATTTGTGCAATTAGAGTTCATTGTTGATAAAGACGGTGTGCCTGTAAATTTTAAAATAATAAGAGGCGGCGTAAATGAAGATTTTAATGATGAGTTGATCTCAAAGATAGAAGCAACAATGGCAACGTGGCAACCTGCTATGATAAATGATAAGCCCGTGCCTAAAAAAATGGTGCAAACCGTTTCGATCGAGATACCTGAACCAATGGAGATGAATTAAGTTGAAAGCATATTTTATAAGTGGGTTAGGGGCCGATAAAAAGGCTTTTCAGAAAATAAAACTTCCTTCTGCATACGAACCTGTTTATCTCGAGTGGATACCTCCGCAAAAAAATGAATCGCTTACCAATTATGCACGACGTTTTTCTTCACTGATAAAAAAAGATGATGCTTTTATTTTGATCGGTCTTTCATTTGGTGGCATGCTTGCTTCTGAAATTGCAAGACTGCGCAGGCCAATGAAGACGATCATCATTTCAAGTCTTGCTTCTTCAAATGAATTACCCTGGTATTTTAAAAGTGCCGGAAAAGTTGGTTTGCATAAAGCTGTACCAATAAAATTTTTAAAAGCAGGATCAATGCTTAAAAATTTAATGGGAGTTCGATCGAAAGAAGATAAAGCGATCATCCATAATTATGCAAAGACTGCCGATCCTGACCTGGTTCGCTGGTCGCTTGATGCAATCGTGAATTGGGATCAACCGGATCGTTTACCCGGAATCGTTCATTTGCATGGATCAAATGATAGAATGCTGCCACTAAAATATACTCATCCTGATTTTGTAATAAAAGGCGGCGGTCACCTGATGATCTTTAATAAAGCAGATGAAGTGAATAAAATATTGAAGGATGTGCTTTCAGATGAATTGATCTTCTTGAATATTTTTTATTTCCTCCACTTTGGAATTTATTTCTAAAATGAAAACGCTTTAAACCCGAACATCAGCAAAGAAAGAGATTGATTAAAAGGCTTTATTATACTGTGCTGGCTGTCCTGGCTTGGGTAAAGTTTTTAAAATAAATTCCCGAAGATCATTAGTGCTGGTTTCTAAGTCAGGTTTGCGCAGGTACATCATATGCCCGCTTCGATAACCTTTAAAACTTATGCGCTGTTTCATTTTGCCAGCAGGATCAAGTTGCCACATATTATACTTGGCATTAAAATAATCACAGGCGCCATCGTAGTACCCGCTTTGAACCATTACATGCATAAATGGGTTTTCAGCCATAGCGAGACGAAGATTTTCTCCTGTGCGGTCATTACTGCGATCCCATGGTGACACAGGACCGAACATATAATACTTGAGATCAGTTTTATAATTCAGTTCATCGTGAAGATAAGAATTCATGGCAGGGGAGAAAGCATGGTTCCAAGCCATCATTTCAGCATTATAATCAACTGTATCACCTGCATCCTGTTTATCAATACCGAGATAGCGACTGTCTAATCTTCCGACGCTATATCCTTTATCACGCAACAATTCTTTCCAAAAAAATTGAGCAGGTATAAATAAGTTGCGTTGGATGATCACTTTTTCTTTCAGCCCGGAATAACGGCTCATCTTTGCAGCAATGGCTTTACGTTTATCATCTTCCAAAGATCCGCCCCGTGTTATAGCCGGTATAAGTTCATTGATCGTGAAATCTTCTACTTCAGGTAATATATCGGTGAGATCTTTGCTTTGCAGATCCGCAGGCAGCATTTTATGATGCCAGGCAGTAGCAGCATAATATGGTAACCGCGAAGCCATATCGACCGGGCCAGTTCTTTCAACACCTAAGATCGTTGGTGATACCAGTACAACGCCATTTAAAAACATCCATTGGCGGTTTTGCAATTCTAAAGCAAGACCTGATACACGATTGGTGCCATAACTTTCTCCAATTAAATATTTCGGAGAGGTCCAGCGGCTATACCGTGATACAAAAGTGCTGAGCCATTCAGCCAGGTATTTGATATCAGCGTTAACACCAAAAAATTTTGAAGGAGGTGCGTTACCGGTTATGCGGGAATAACCAGTGTTCACGGGATCTACATATACAATGTCAGCCATATCTACGAGGCTGTATGGATTTTCTTTGATACCATAAGGTTGTACTGGATAACCCTCATCATCTACATTCACCAGTCGCGGTCCTGTATAACCCATTTCCATCCATACTGATGATGTGCCCGGGCCACCATTAAACGAAATGATCAATGGTCTTGCGCTGCGGTCTTTTATATCTGAACGTTCATAGTAAGTAAAGAACACGCCAGCGATCACTTTACCCGAATCACCATATACAGGCAGCGTGCCGGCAATTGCCTTATACGGGATCTTATTTCCTTTCACCGTTACAGTGTGTTCGGTTGTTACAACCTGATCGGGATTTAATGCTCTGTCCGGTTTGAGCTGTCGATTGAAATATTATCAATAAGACAAAGAAAAACAGTGTAGATAGTTTTCTCATTGCAGTTTGATTTGAATATTGAAGATAGGAAATGGGAAGCAGATGAATACACCGATAGACTATGCCATAGTTACACGGCTGTTGGTGTGTTGATTCGGTTTTGTATGAGGGATAAAAAAAGGGGTGGCCCGAAAGCCACCCCCGCCGTTGGTTAAAACCTTGAGCTTTAACGATTGTTCACCATTATCTTTTCCACTGTTTGCTCTCCAGACTGATTATTTACAATGCGCAAAGTATACATACCTGGTATCAGGTTATCTATCTGTAATGCGCTGCTTGTAACTTTTCTCCATTGCTTTATAGTACGTCCATTCATATCAGACAGTGATACATCAACCGCTGAATTTTTATCTTCAAATACGATATTTACTTTACCATCAATACTTGGGTTTGGATAAATAAGCAATCCTGCCTTTTAACCCGATGCCACGAACTAGCACGGATATCACTATAAGCAGAACGCATATCATAATCCAATTGTTTCAACCTGTATTGGGTCACTCCCTTTTGCAGTATTGTTAGCATCTGTAAATTCATAGTTAATAGGCGTAGCGCTATTTCCGTGGTATGACTTGGCATGCAGTAAAACCAATTTTTTGCCACTCACCATTAGCGATGCGTCTTTCTATCTGAAATCCGAGATTGTTAGATTCAGTTGCAGTTTGCCATGCGAGTTTTACATCATTTCCTTCACGTTTTGCATTAAAGAAAGCCATATTTAACCGGTAATGAAGTTTGCTGTAATTGCGGGAAATTAAAACACTTGAATTCAGAAGCATACAAACGGGCAGTTGGGTCACCAAAAGTACCACCAGCCATTGCCAGTCAATCTCTGTGTAATCATAACCCATTCTGAAAGTTAGTGATGTCTTACCAGTACCAGGACCATAAACAAAGGACGCTGCTACTTCTGCATAGCGGGAAACATTGTTACGATTACAAACGCTGCCTGCAACCCCCTGCCATAAATCACCATCATTGTAAGAGTAATTCGTAAGTTCCGTAGGGACATTTTTGAATAAGACTGCACCGGTTGGGTTTTTCATAACGCCTGTTTCCCTAAAGTTATAACCAGACTCTCTCGTTCCATCTATATCACGGTGAGAGTAGTTAATTCCAAGCAAAGCTTTGGGGACAGTATAGTCGACATCGGGATTCAATGGATCTTCTTGAAAAAAATCAATCTTAAACTGAACAAATCCATTACGGCTTGTACTTCCAAGGCTTTACATCAGGGCAATCCTTGGGGCGAACCAATTTGCGTCTCAGTCGTATTATTATTATTTTCATCGAGTGCACCGTCATCATCAAATTCAGTTAGAACAGCCTGGTAAATAACTTCCACAGTTATTTGAGCATTTACTTGGTCTGAAGCAGTAGGAGCTTCGGTTAATATTGGGAAATCTCCAAATTGCTCCCTGTGATTGACCATTGGCTGCTGAACCATTTACAAAAGTACCATTAACGAATACAGCTGAAAAAGCATCTGATGCACAAGGATTGGATGCTAAAACTGTTCCAGCATCACTACAAGTAACTGGTGAGGCAGTTGGAGGTCCGGGAGCAGCTGGTGCTAGGACCTGCCAATACTACAACGGTTTTTGTTGCTGGAAGAGTAGTTGCTCCACCGCCACGAGAAACTGTAAGAGTAATTGTGTAAGTGCCAGCATTGGCGAATGTAGCTGTATTTGCAACAGTGGTCACTGCTAGTAACAATGATTGTTACTACCGGAAAAGCTTACTCCGAGTGCGGGTGATGCAGACCATGCCCATGTATTATCAGAACCAGCACCACCAAAAGACCCGCTACGATTGTCCATGTAAAAGGAACACTGCCTCCAGCATAAATAGTTGTGGTGGTTGCAGTTGGTGCGTAAAAGTACACTGTTTGGGCAAATAAATTGCCAGTAGTAAATGCTGTAATCATTAACAGCATAAACTTTAAAAGATTGTTTTTGAAAGTAAATGTTTTCATGCTTCAAGGTTTTTTGTTAAAAAATGTTTTAAAAATTTAAAAAATTCACTCTCCCACGGCATAAATTTGGGAGCAGTGTATATGATGATTTTGTTCATCCACTGGTTAAGCGGTGATTCATGGAACTGGAGTGGTATTCAGTTAGGAAAAATTACCAGACAGAGAATTAACTCCGACCTGACGGCAATAGAGGATTTGTCTGATTTTGTTCAGAAGGATACGAACTTAGAATGCTGAAGCAAATGCGTTAACAATTGGCTTCAGGTTTCTGCTAAGAATAAAAAGTGGATTTAAACTATGAGGTTTTGTTCACAAGAAGATGGTGGTATGGATATAATTGCTTAGTAAAGCAAGGACACAAATGTAACATCCATTTTTTAGAATTGCAAGGGTTAAAGATTTTTTTTTATTGACCTGGAACAATTGGAAATAAAAAAGGGGTGACCTGAAAGTCACCCCCGCCGTTGGTTAAAACCTTGAGCTTTAACGATTGTTCACCATTATCTTTTCCACTACTTGCTCTCCAGACTGAGAGTTTACAATGCGTAATGTATACATACCTGGTGTTAGGTTATTTATCTGTAAAGCGCTGCTTGTAACTTTTCTCCATTGCTTTATAGTACGTCCATTCATATCAGACAGTGATACGTCAACCGCTGACTTATTATCTTCAAATACGATATTTACTTTACCATCAGTACTTGGGTTTGGATAAATGAGCAATCCTGCACTTAGCCCGCTGCCACGAATTGCACGGATATCACTATAAGCAGAATGCATGTCATAATCTAATTGTTTCAACCTGTACTGGATCACTCCCTTCGCGGTATTGTTAAGATCTGTAAATTCATAGTTAATAGGAGTAGAGCTATTTCCGTGAGCTGACTTAGCAAGCGAAAGACCTATATTTTTGCCATTCGCCGTTAGCGATGCGTCTTTCTATCTCAAATCCGTAATTCTTACTTTCAGTTGCAGTTTGCCAAGTGAGTTTTACATCATTTCCTTCACGTTTTGCATTGAAGAAAGAATATTTAACGGGCAATGACGATAGTTCTGGATCGGGGAATGTAAAACACTTGAATTCTGAAGCATACAAACGAGCAGCTGCGTTACCATACTCACCGTTCGGTGCTAATTTCTGATAATCATAACCCAATCTCACTCTTATTGTAGACTGAGGAGCAGCATAAACAAAAGATGCAGCAACATTTGCAAAGCGGGAAACACCATCTTTGCTACAAATGCTACCGGCAACACCCTTCCAATCAATACCGTCACCAGAATAATTATACGGCGTAGTTTCTGTACTACCATTGATGGGTATAGTAAGAGCTCCGTTTGGTGTTTGAACATGGCCTGTTTCCCTGAAGTAATAACCATTTGTTCCATTACCAGTTTTTTGTCCATCTATATCACGTTGAGAATAATTAATTCCAATCAAATCTTTGGGTTTTACATAGTCATCATTAGTCAATGGATTTTCTTGAAAGAAATCAATTCTAAACTGTATGTATCCCCTACGGCTTGAACCTTCAAGGTCCTGATCAACATCAATTCTTGGGGCGAACCAAAACTTTGCCTCAGCATTACTATTATTTTCATCTACTGCTCCATCATCATCCAGTTCAGCCAGTGTAGCATGGTAAATAACTTCTACAGTTATTTGAGCATTTGTTTGTTGTAATGGATCAGCAACGTTGGTAATATTGGCAAATCTCCAGACAGCTCCCGCTAAAAGACCATCAGTTCCTCCAGTACCGGCAACATGAGTACCGAGATAGAACCTGGCTGAGAAATCTGAAGGTAAACAAGTACTGGCTGATAAAACTGCTCCATTGGCAGGACAATTAGCTAAATTAAGTGGAGTTCCGGCTTGAGGAGGATTCGATTGGGCAAATAAATTGCCAGTAGTAAACACTGTTATCATTAACAGCATAAACTTTAAAAGATCGTTTTTGAAAGTAAATTTTTGCATGCTTCAAGGTTTTTTGTTAAAAAATATTTTAAAATTTAAAAAAATCACTCTCCCACGGCATTAACTTGGGAGTAGTGTATATGATGATTTTGTTCATCCACTGGTTAAGCGATGTTTCATGGAACTCGAGTGATATATCAGTGTAGGAAAAATTTCCTGACAGAGAATTAACTCTGACCTGAGGGCACTAGAGGATTTGTCTGATTTTGTTCAGAAGGATACGAATTCAGAATGCTGAAGCAACTGTATTAACAATTGGCCACAGGTCTCTGCTAAGAATAAAATGGATTTAAACTATGGGGTTTTATTCACAAGAAGATGGCGATATGGATATAGTTGCTCTATTGAGCAAGGGCGCAAATGTAGAATCCATATTTTAGAATTGCATTGGTTTGGAGATCTTTTTTGTTGACCTTGAACAATTAAAACTCTTTTGATATTTGAATACAAAAAAAGAAATACCGAAGGCATTGTTATTTTGATTGAAAGTTAGGGCCACATTAAGAGAAGTATTGTCATGCTGATGTTTTTATTATTGCAATAAAGCCTGTACCGTCTCATTCGTCCTTTGCTGAAGCAACATTTTTTTTCCAGCAGTTAGTTTGTTATAAATATCTTTTGTGTAATGTCGGATAGTAAGTAAGGTCAATCCTTTTGTTACATTGATATCAAAAAACTCAGAAGCTGCTAATGCAAGCTTTTCAATTTTATCCGCACGGTCATCCAATACACAGATCATGCTGATGGCAGCATTTTGAGTAAGGTTGGGTTTTATTTTTAGTTTTTCAAAAAGATGAAACAGATCAGCGATCGGTTTTTCTTCCACAAATGAAAAATCCCTTGAACTGAGTTCGATCATTACCTGGTTCTCTTTTATAACAATTATTGGCGGCAAGTTTTTTAATGACTTATTATGAATAACCGTGCCGCTTAATGAAGGATCTAAAAAGCATTTTACATACAGGGGAATATTTTTGTTTTGAAGTGGTTTTATTGTTTTTGGATGAATGACCTGTGCGCCATAATAAGCCATTTCAATTACTTCGTTATAATTCAGTTCATGAATTTCTGTTGCATCAGGAAATTGTTTGGGATCCGCACTCATTACACCTGGTACATCTTTCCAGATGGTTTGGTTTTTTGCGTCTAACAAGTTTGCAAAAACGGCTGCGCTGTAATCGCTACCTTCTCTTCCAAGAGTTGTGCTTTCATTTTCATCAGTAGCGCCAATAAATCCTTGCGTTAAAACAATATTCGTGTTCATTAAATAAAGGAACTATTGAGTTTTGAACCTGTGAGTTTGTAAACTCCCAATCGATCACAGCATCACGAAAGTTATCATCTGTTCTGAAAATATCTCTTACATCAATCCATTTATTTTTTATTCCGGTTTCATTTAAATAATGACTCACTATAGAAGTTGATAGTAGTTCGCCGATACATACTACCTGGTCGTAATAATAATCATAGTCTCTAACTGGCTTGTCATGCAGCAGCCATTCCACTTCTGTAAAAAAATTATTCAGTTGTTCTTCGCATGCCACTGCATTTGTTACGAGTAGAAATTTTGCAGTATTTAAATGTTGTTGTTTTACTTGTTGAAATAATTGTAATGCCTCATCTTTTTTACCTGCATAAAAAGCATCTGTTACTTTTTCGAGAGCATTGGTGGTTTTGCCCATTGCTGAAATAACTACGAGTATCTTTTCATTTGAATATTGTTTGAGAATGTCGCCGACATTTTTAATTCTTTCCACGCTGTTTACAGAAGCCCCGCCAAACTTAAAGACCTGCATTTGATTTTAGATTTACGATTTCAGATTTCGGATTTGGCGGCAAAGATAACTAAGCTGTAGCTTCTGTTTTTTGGGTGTCATTGTATTAAAATCTAAAATCTGCAATCCGAAATCTAAAATTTGATTTCCCTTACTTTTGTTAACCTTAACATCTTTTATGATCATCAACCGGCAGGTACTTACTTTAGATGAATTTACAATTCAGCAATACCGGAATTACCCGGGAGCTACGGGTGAATTGAGTAGTTTGCTTAGGGACATTGGTCTTGCTGCCAAGCGGGTGAATGTAGAAGTAAATAAAGCAGGGTTGGTGGATATTCTTGGTGATGCTGGTTCTATAAATGTGCAAGGCGAGGAAGTAAAGAAGCTTGATGTGTATGCGAATGATCAGTTTACAGGCGCATTGAAACATGGTATCAGTTGCGCCGGTATTGCAAGTGAAGAGTTGGATGACATCATTGTGTTTGATGACGAGGTGAGCAACAATTCAAAGTATGTATGCATGTATGATCCGCTGGATGGCAGCGCAAATATTGATGTGAATGTTTCTATCGGAACGATCTTTGCAGTTTTTCGTCGCATAACTTCAAAAGGATCTCCCTGCGGCATTGAAGATTTTTTACAAAAAGGAATAAACATGGTGGCGGCGGGCTATGTGATCTATGGCTCAAGTACCATGCTGGTATATGCAACACGGCGTGGTGTAAATGGATTTACGCTTGATCCGTCTATTGGTGAATTTACTTTGAGTCATCCTGATATTAAATGTCCTGATACGGGAAAGATATATTCAGTTAATCATGGTCATTTTTTCCGTTATGAAGAAGGTGTAAGAAATTACATTCACAAGTGCCAGCGAAAAAGTAAGGAAGATGGTGGTCCTTATACGCAACGTTATATCGGCAGCATGGTAGCTGATGTTCATCGTAATTTAATAAAGGGTGGAATTTTTATGTATCCCGGTACAACAGATAAACCGAAAGGAAAACTCAGGTTGCTTTATGAATGTAACCCGTTTGCGTTTATAGTAGAAGTGGCTGGCGGAAAAGCAACCAATGGTAAAGAAAGAGTTTTAGATGTGCAGCCAACAGAGCTTCATCAGCGTTCGCCATTTTTTGTTGGGAGTAAAGGGATGATGGAGGAATTGGAAGAATGTCTGAACTACGATTTATAGGATCAAAGGGATTCGGAGGAAATATGGATAATAACATTGGGATAATAGAGTATGATGAAAAGTATCATGCGGATTTTAAAAGAATGAATCTTGACTATTTAGACAAGTACAATCTTACCGAAAGTCATGATATGATCATCCTGGATAACCCTGGAGAGATCGTTCTTGGTCGAGGCGGCTTTCTCTGGCTGGCAAAGGCCGGAGAAGAAATAGTCGGAACGGTAGGGATCATGCCTGAAGGACATGGTATTTTTGAACTAATAAAAATGTGTGTTGCTGAAAGCTGGCGGGGAAGGGGTATCAGTAAATTATTAATGGAGACCTGCTTGCAAAAGGTAAAGGAACTTGGAGGGGAGAAACTATTTCTTTTTTCAAATCATCAATTACAAACGGCTTTG
The DNA here is from genome assembly GCA_963746915.1 of uncultured Bacteroidota bacterium. GTDB lineage: Bacteria > Bacteroidota > Bacteroidia > Chitinophagales > Chitinophagaceae > VBAS01. The sequence goes on from CAVVDD010000004.1 coordinate 250,712, forward strand.
AAATTGTATGAAAAGTATGGTTTTAAAAATGTGGAAGTAACAGATTCACCTTTTGAAACAGCCGATGTAAAAATGGAACTTGAATTTTAATTTTTAAAAATGAAAGAAACGATCATAAGAGTTAAAGAGCTTGTAAAAAATTATGGAAACTTCCAGGCTGTAAAAGGGATCAGTTTTGATGTGAAGGAAGGAGAAATATTCGGCTTGCTGGGCCCAAATGGCGCCGGCAAATCAACAACGCTGGAAATAATTGAAACACTAAGGGAGAAAACAAGCGGCGAGGTTTGGGTAAATGGATTTAATCTTGATAAAGATCCGGAGGAAATTAAAAAGATCATTGGTGTGCAATTGCAGACCAGCGGTTATTATCCAAATCTTAAATTAGTTGAGCTCATCACTTTGTTCAACGGTCTTTATAACCGGAATGCAGATCCAATGAGTTTATTGGAGATGGTGAACTTAAAAGATAAAGCCAATGCAAAAGTGAAAGAGTTGAGCGGGGGACAGAAGCAACGATTTTCAGTAGCAACCACGCTTATCAATGATCCCAAAATTGTTTTTCTTGATGAACCAACAACCGGTCTTGATCCGCAAGCAAGAAGAAATCTTTGGGACCTTGTAAGAAGTATTCGTGATAAAGGAACGACCGTCATCATTACCACACATTATATGGACGAGGCCGAAGTGCTTTGTGATCGTGTTGCCATTATTGATGCAGGCAAGATAATTGCATTGGATTCGCCGGACAGGCTTATTGATAATCTTGTATCTTCTGGTTTTGAACGACCAAAGGAAGTAAAGAAAGCAAACATGGAAGATGTGTTTATCAGTTTGACGGGACATTCACTGAGAGAAGAGTAAAACCAAACCCCCTGTCCCCCTAAAGGGGAGACTTAGGTTGAAAAGTTTGATATTAAATTAGATTCTAATAATTATAATTTATGGCAACTGTTGTTGAAAAGAATTTAAGTTACCCGATAGGTCATTACGAACCTAAACCATTTTCTATTGATCAGAAAGTAGAATGGATGGCGGATATAAAATTTTTACCGCTGCAATTAGAGAATGCGGTTTTAAATCTTGATGAATCTCAATTGCATGTTCCTTATCGTGAAGGCGGATGGACGATACAACAGGTTGTTCATCATGTGGCCGATAGTCACATGAATGCTTATATCCGGTTTAAACTTGGATTAACAGAAGATAATCCAACGATTAAACCTTATAATGAAAAACTTTGGGCTGAATTCAGCGATGTACAAAAATTGCCGATCAATATTTCACTTACCTTATTACATGCTCTTCATCTTCGCTGGTACGAAACCTTAAAGTATGTAACAGATGAGCAATGGAATAACAGAACAGTTTTTCATCCTGAGCATAAAAAAACAATGCGTCTTTGGTATTTACTAGGCTTGTATGCATGGCATGGTAAGCATCATGTGGCTCATATAACTTCGCTTAGAGAACGAATGAAGTGGTAAAATAAATTTTCAATGTTCAATTTTCAACTCTCAACGCTCAATTGGACATTGAATATTGATCACTGAGCATTGAGCATTTTTTATGTCAGATTTAAAATGGAAAATTCTTTCTTCAGAATATCTCTTCAATGATCTGTGGTTTAAAGTCCGCAAAGACATTTGCGAAACAGACGAAGGAAAGATCATTGATCCTTATTACGTTTACGAATTTCCTGAGTGGGCTACTGCATTTGCATTAACAGAAGATAATAAAGTGATAATGGTTCGTCAGTATCGTCATCCCGTAGGCGAAGTTATAGTTGAATTGCCGGGAGGATGTGTAGATGATACAGATAAAGATCTTCAAGCTGCGATCGCAAGAGAATTGCTGGAAGAAACTGGTTATGCATTTACTTCTTATGAATCGCTTGGAAAAATTTCAGCCAATCCTTCTACCAATACGAACTGGATGCACATGTTCCTTGCAAGAGGAGGGAAGAAAGTGAGTGTGCAGAAATTAGATCATAATGAAGAAATAATTGTTGAATTGTATTCTATTGATGAACTAAAAAAGATGGTTCGTGAAAATAAGATCATTCAATCTATGCATATTACGTGCATATTGTATGCGCTGGAAAAACTAGGGGAGTTGACGTATTAAAATTCATTCGGGAAAAAGCAATGGAATGATGCTCCTTTCCCAGGCTCGGCTTCAGCAATAATATACCCGCCATGCATCTCCATTATTTTTTTACAAATTGAGAGCCCCATGCCTGAGCCTTTGTGTTTAACCTCGTCCGGAAGTTGGGTAAAAAGTTCGAATATCTTATCGGTAGTTTCAAAACCAATACCATTATCAGTAACTGTAATGATCGTGTAAGGCATTCCGGCAAAAGGAACGGGTACTTTTTTTAATTCATTGATCTTTGTATGTTTTAATTTAACAACAGGATCTACACCCGGCTTTCTGAATTTGATAGAATTATCAATAAGAAGGGTGAGTAACCTTGAAAAAAGAACAGGATCGGCAGATAATGTTGGCAATTCTTCAATTTCAATCTTCGCATTCGTTTCTTCTATCTTTTCTTTAGCTTGTCTTATTATGTCTTGCAAATATTATTTTAGGAGAGATCAATTCTTTTTTGATCCCGGCATCATACAATTCAAGATAATTAGTGATATCGTTTGTCAGTAACTTCATTTTTTGAATAGCAGATTGTGCTCTTCTTATGTTGGCTCGGCCCGAATCGGATAAACGCCGGGCATCACTTGTTATTATTGTTTCCAGGTTGATATAGACATGACGCAACGCTTCACTGTAATTGTTGGCAGTTATACTATTAAAACTTTTTAGTTCGGAATTTAAAGAATTTAATTCCTTGTTCATGGTGAGCAAGGAATCGTTCAGATCTATGATCTTTTGCGCTGACTCCAGGGAAGCAGTAATATCCATATTGACACCTATGATTTTTTCGACCTCTCCTTTATTATTTTTCAGTGGAGTTGTTTTAATTTTTAGGACTTTTATGTTTCCGTCAATTTTTAAATACAAGGTTTCTTCAAAGGGCTGGAAAGTACTTTCGATATCATTTACTATTTTTTCAGCAACGGCCCGGTCTTCTTCTGTTGCATGATCAAGGTATATTGCCGGCTTAACCTGTTTCCCCTTGATGATATTAAACAAAGCATACATACCATCGCTCCATATAAATTCTTTTGTTTTAATATTGTATTTCCAGCTTCCTATATTGACAAGTTCTTCAGCTTGTTTTAAAATATAATGCTGCCTCGCTATTTCCTCTTCAGCTTTTTTTTGTGCATTGATGTTTTGAACAACAACCACTATACTAATTACATTACCCTTTTCATCTCGTTCAAACACTTTGCCCCTTGCCAACAACCATATCCATTCATTTAGGTTGTTTTTTACCCGGTATTCAACTGTTGCAATTTCATTATTTGGTAAGCTTGCAAAACTAGCAGCATATTTCTGCAAGCCGCCAATGTCTTCCGGGTGTACAAGTTTATGACGATCTTCAATAGTTTTTTTGGACAGATCATCGGCATTCAGACCACTTATACTATATGATTCACGATTAAAATAGATGACTTTACGGGAAGGATATTCCTGTACACTAACCATATCAGGAATAGCTTCGGTAATATTTTGGAGCAACTCTTTGCTTTCTTTTAATTCGGTGGTGCGTTGATATACTTCCTGTTCAATTTTTTTTTGTTCTGTAATGATCTCAGCCGTTAAAATAATCCCATCATTAAGCTTAACAATAGTTAGATGAAACCAACCGTTGAGTCCTTCATGATCATAATAAAATTCACTTGTTTGCGATTCACCAGTTTCAGTTATTTGTACAAACTGATCAAATAGACCAGTTTCGACTACACCAGGGTTTGATTGCACGAGGCTCTTGCCAACCTTTTCACCCTGAAACTCTACGGCTTTGCGATTGTTGAGTACCCATATGAAGTCAATTATTTTTCCATGCTTATCCCGCACAGCTTTGAAAACCTCTATGAGGTTAAAGGAGCTGTCCAGCGTCGCTTTTAAAAGCTCCTGACTGTTTTTTAATTCATCCTCTGTGTTTTTATTTTTTGTGATTTTTGCGGGACGACCTATTGATTTAAGAATCGCTTTTTTATCAGATAAAAGTGTGTTTTTTTTCTTCGAATCCATATTGGCAGAAAGGTTAAACGGTCTTTAAAGCTAACAAATCCTATTGAATTAAGGAGTATACCTTCTAATAATTAGGCCTTGACTTTTTGCAAAATTGATATTGCCTTGCTTTAGATTTTGATCGGCTAATAAGATATTACCTTTCGAATAAAATAACCAGATTTTTTTTGGTAATATAAATAAAGGCGTTACCTTAGAAATACCTCTTGGATTTATATATCCATCTGCGATCTACATAAGAATTACTTTTTCGATCTGATTTGGCTTTTCGAAATGATTCTCAAGCAATGATCAAGATTGATTGTTGCAATAACTAACCTACTTACCTGCAAGGATTTTTTAAAGAATTATAATAAATGAATTTATTATAATAGGAAGTTTATTATAATAATGCTGAGGGCCGCCGATTAAAAGTAAATTAACCATTAAACCTTTGGAGAGCCCTTCACGGAGCTTCAATTAATATTGAAGCTCCTTTTTTATGCACTATTCACTTCCCCAACAAGAAATACACTGCCGCAAACAAGTACCAGATCATCCCTATGAGCTTTTGACTTTACTTCTTTGATCGCTTCGTTTACATCTGTTACTATTTTGCCATTTAAATTAAATTTTCCTGCTTTTTCTTTCAGTGTTTCTGCGGGTAGGGCTCTTGGAATATGGGCCTGGGTAAAATAATAATTTGCAGAATGGGGCAACAATGATAAAACGGTATCGATCTCTTTATCTTTTACCATGCCGAGTATGATATGCAGATCATGATGCTTTGTCAATTCAATTTGCTGACTGATCTGCTTTATTCCATCTTCATTATGCCCCACATCCAAAATAATAGTTGGGTTTTCATGAATAACTTCCCAACGACCATGAAGCCCGGTAATTTTTTTTGTTTTTTGTAAACCACGACTGGTATCATCGTCATTTAATTTATATCCAAGTTTTTTTAAAACAGAACAAGCCTCAAGTACGGTTAATAGATTTTTGCTTTGATAAATTCCCGGCAGATCAAGATGATATTTTTTGTGATCTGTTTTTCCCTGTTCAGCCACTTCAACTATCAATTCATGTTTTTCCCATTCCCAACCCGCTACATTTCTTTCTTCTGTTGCCAAATGAAGCGGAGCACTTATTTCAGCAGCGATATTTTCAAAAATCGATTTTGTTTCTGCTAGCATTTCACCAATAACAACCGGGACAGCTGGTTTTATAATTCCGGCTTTTTCAAAAGCAATTTTTTCCAACGAATCACCGAGTATATTCATGTGATCCCAACCGATATTGGTGATAACAGAAAGTTCGGGAGTAATAATATTTGTACTGTCAAATCTTCCACCAAGACCAACTTCAACAACGGCAACGTCAACTTTCTGTTCGGCAAAATAATCGAATGCCATTGCCACTGTTATTTCAAAAAAGCTGGGTTCTATCTCTTCGATAAGTGGTTTTATTTTTTCAGTAAAGTCAATTATAAATTTCTCATTGATCTCATCTCCATTCACTTTTATTCTTTCTCTGAAATCTTTTAAATGTGGTGAAGTGTACAGTCCTGTTTTCAAACCTGCTGTTTGCAATATTGCAGCAAGCATATGACTTACCGATCCTTTGCCATTCGTACCCGCAATATGTATGCTTTTAAATTTATGATGCGGATTTCCTAAATGATGGCAAAGTGTGATGGTATTGGTCAGATCTTTTTTAAAGGCAGCAGCACCAATGCGACTGTACATGGGTAGGCGGGAAAAAAGATATTCAATTGTTTGCAGATAGTTCATTTGGTTACACGACCGATTTGTTCAAAAATAACCAGATAGTTTAAATAAAAATGCCATCCCGAAAAATCGGGATGGCATGCACACTTAATCTTAAAGCCTATCCGCCAGTGCGGATATTAAATTCGTAAACGACGACCGATTCTTCACCGGTTTTATTAAATTTATTTCTTCTCAACCAGTCCCTGATAATGTCTTTTGCTTGCCCATCACTCATTAAAGAACCTCTTACAGTTCTTACAAGTGTACCTACACCATCAGCAGAAACTTTTATTTCAGCTTCTACTTTACCGGATATGTTTTCACCTGCATCTAATTTGCCTGAGGTTACAATTGATCTGCTACCACTAACTCTTCTTGGTCCATTACCAGTGCCAAGACCAGGCCCATTCCCTCCACCAGCACCACCGCCGTTACCACCACCATTACCCGGGCCGGTTCCAACACCATTGCCATTTCCATTACCACCGGCAACATCATATTTATCGGCAGTGCCACCACCGGTTCCCGTACCTGTAAGAGTTTTGCCCGCTACAGCCTTAGGTTTAGGAGGAGCCGGAGTTTCAACTATTGGTTTAGGATTTGTTTTTACTATCGAAGCATTTTGATTTATAACCTTTGCTTGTGGTTTAGTAGCTACAGTTTTGTTTACTGCAGGAGCTTCTTCATCTTTATCATCAGCTCGTAATTCTTTCGTTTCATCAGGAACACCGGGAGGCACAGAAGCTTTTGCAATCCCTTTTTCCTGGTCAGCTTGAACTTTATTGCCACCGCCGCCACCACCGCCTGATCTTACAGTCGGCGGAAAATCTTCAAGTGCTACCTCAACTAAAGTTTCTTGAGGAGGCAGCTCGAGTTTTGGCAGGGGCCATTTCCAAAGAATAAAAGCAAAAAGCATGGCCAATGCCACACCAACAGTGATCATCATTGCCTGCCTGTTCTTCTCTCTTTCAAAACTTTGCAACATAGCGGTATAGTAATTCATACAAAAGTAACCGGGTGAGTTTTTGAATTCAAGGTATTGTTGTTCACACCTGTTGATTAAACGATGCAAAGCATGTGCAACTTGCCCGTGTACCGTTATTTTAATTGTTAATTTTTTGTTTATCCGTTGCGATTCGTCTCGCCTTTGGCGAGACGAAGCAATCTGAAAACCATTTATGAAGTCAGCGATAGTGTTACTATGAAGCTTCCGTTGCGACGCTCCGTTCAAGTTACTATTCGCTATTCAACAATAGCGTCGCAGTTTACCCAGAGCAAAGCGAAGGGTCGCACTCTTCAACATTCTGTTTGCTATTGAGAAAACGTCAACCAATTTTCTTATAAAGCCAGAAGGGAACCGCTCTCATCAATTTTGCAACCAACCACCATCGTTTACTTATATAGGCTTTATGCTTCTTTTTTTCAATGGCAGTTATAATTTGTCTTGCTGCTTTTTCCAAAGGCACTACCCAAAATTTTTTATACCCCTTCGCCATATTAGTATTGACAAAGCCCGGTTCAATACAAATAATTCCTATATCCTTTTTCATCTTCTTTGCCTTGATTGCCAATGCTTCAAAATAGTTACTTTGAAAAGCTTTCGAAGCACTATAAGCAGGCGCCCAACTATTACCCCGGTTAGCAGCAATTGATGAGATCACTGCCATGCTTCCATAACCCTGTTTTATAAAATAATTAAATGCCCAGTTAGTGATCTGTATAAATCCATACACATTTGTATCGACAGTAGATTTATCTATTTCCCAATCCAATCCCTTGCTTAATTCGCCAAATCCAGATGAATAAACAAGAATGTCTAAGCCTCCGGTTTTTTGAATCAGGGCAGTAAGTCTTTCAATGTTTTCATTTCTGGTTACATCAAAACATTCAGTTTTTATTTTGCCTGGAAACATGTTTTCAATTTCATCAAGCAATACCTTTCTTCTTCCTGTTATACCCACAATATTTCCGGCTGCAGCATATAGCTCGGCCATCTTTCTACCAATACCGGAAGTACCACCAACGATTATAACTTTCATGTGCTCATCCTGTTTAAAAAATTGCTTGAAGTTACTTATCCAAATTTGTAACTTTAAAAAAAGCACTGCTATGAGGAAGCCACCCATTTTCTCCGCTGTGCTCACTTTATTCCTGCTTATACCTGCATCAATAACCTGGGCGCAAACTATCTCTTCGCAAAAAGGTTTAACTACTGCAATATTTCCCACACAATATGGCAATATCAAAATTTATCTGCCGGATGATATTCGGCCTGGAGAACACATTACAGGTTCTGTTACGGCTATACCACTTGGAAAAAATGCAAAACAGTTAGAGAAAAGTTTATCGGAATTAAAAAAAATACAATTACATATTGATGATAAAACCCTGAACCTGGAAACACTGAATATCATTCCTGATAAACCTGCTCCTTTTGATTGGCTGGTTCAACAGGACAGAAACCTATCCTTTTCGGTCGAACTATTACATGTAAGCGGAAATAAGCCCATGCAATTAACTTACCAGTTTAATACTTCGCAAGGGAATAGTAGACCACAGACAACTGGTTGCAATATTCCTTCGCATGCATTAACAGGAAGTCCATTTCGCATTTCCGGTTCATTTGATGGCAATGCATCCAATACAAAATGTGATTTGAATGATCAACCGCTGAAAATACTTGCTGAATCTCCAAGGCAATGTTTTATTGCTTATCCTGAGAATGTAACTGGCAGTCAGATATTATCTGTACTTGAAAACAATCAACCCAAATGTTCTCAACAAATTTCAAGTGTGAAAATGAATGTTTCAACCGGAAAGTTGAATCTTAAGAAAGGAGAAAACACTTTTATTGATGTAAATATTAATGGGCTTCAGAATTTACCAGCAACTGCGGTGCTGACCCTAAATAATCTTTCCGGAAATATTGTCTATATGTTTCCCGCAAATGATGTTGTTATTCCGTTAACGCCAGAAAAAATAAATTCCGGAGCTTTTCAAAAAAGGTTTGATATTAATAGTATTCAAACTGGCAGTTATAGTGTAAATATTGATTTAGCATTGCCGGATACACCTGTGATTTATTATGATGTACCCAAAACCGGCAGTGAAAATAATAAAGCGGATAATGATACAATTCCCTGTCCTGATAAAACGCTTGCTGAAAAGCAAACTGAGTTGGAGGCGTTGAAAAGCGAACTTGCAGGGATTGACAATGCAATCGAAAAAGCTAAAGCCGACGCAAGTGACTGCAATAAAGTCAAAAGTGAAAAAAGAAAAGCAGCCGGGGTGGCCAATGAAAATTTTAAAAAACAGGAGCAGCGAAAAAAGAACTGGGAACAATCTGGAAAAGAAGCACCAGCTAACGTAAAAGATGATTTTAATAAAGCAAAAAAAGCAAAGGAAGATGCTGATGCTGCATTAAAAGAGCAACAAAAGAAATGTGATGAAGCAGATAAGAAGGTTAAAGACCTTGAAAATAGGAAATCCGTTTTACCTGCACTTATAAATAGTTTAAGTGCACTAGTGGATGTTTTGAAAACAGAGGTAGAGAAATGCAAAAAGGAAGCGGAGGAAAAAAAGAAAAAAGAAGAAGAGGATAAAAAGAAAGCAGCTGATGCGGCTGCCGCATCAGCTGCCACTGCTGCAGCTGATGCTGAAGCAAAAAAGAATTCTATAGCAACACAGCGGTATCTGTTGCAAAATATTTATAGTCTTGGATTAATTAGTTCAAAAGAATTTTGGGAAACAAAAGGCTTGTGGGACTGGTTGCCGGAAAAACTTTCAAAACCAATTGGCGATTTGCTTGAGGACAAAGGAAATCCTTCACCAATTCCAATAGATATCATACCTGCTCTTGCCGGTATTTACCAGGTTGTCGGCAAGATGCTGGATCCCTGCTCACCTGATGGGGCAAGAAAAACGGTGGAAAGACTAAGAAATATGATCAATACCCGGACAAACAATAAATACACAGATGAAGAGGCGCTTGATAAAACAGAAAAAATGTGTGAAGTACTTGAAAAACTAAAGGCATTGTCAAAGTCAGCAGGTGGTAAATGAAAACAGGGATCACAGATTTTTAATTAACCTGAACATACTTGGCAGTCCCACTATTGCACCAAGTCCCAAAAGTGCAAAGGTATTTTCACCACCAAAAAAACCTGACGAATGAAATATTCGATCAATAACATAAAGACTGATGGTTGTAATTGCAAAACCAATAGAATTATAAATTGTCAACGCCGTTCCTCTCAACTCTTCAGGAGCATATTGTGCAACTAACGTCGAGAACTGTGGTGAATCAGGAAAAACAGTCAGCTCCCCAAATAAAAAGCAAAGCTATAAAAAGAAAAGAAGGAAGTGAATAACTGAACGGGGATATAAAACAACAAACCCCGGATATAAATAATGCCCAGGCAGCAACTTTAGCGCTGCCGATCTTTTGTGATAAATATCCACCGGCAACAGAGCCGATACTCCCAATGGCAATAACAAGAAAACTCAGAAAAGGAAATGTCAAGTTGCTGGTTATTTTTTTTTGAATACAACTCAATTATAAGCGGAACAAATCCCCAGAAGGAATACAACTCCCACATGTGACCAAAATAACCGATAGCAGCCTGTCTCCATTTTTTTGAACTGAATATTTTTCCAAAGGCATCCCAGCGGAAACCTCCTGACTTTTTTCTAAAAGGTCCATCGCCAACAAATAAAAGCATCATCAATCCACCTGCAGATGCTATTATCGATGTAATATGTAAAACTGATTTCCACGGCAGATCAAACTCACGATTCTTCAGTAAATGCGGAAATGCAGTTCCTAACATCAATGCACCCAATAAAAATCCAAGAGCTTTGCCTAATCCTTTTTCATACCAGTCTGCGGCTATCTTCATTCCAACAGGATAAATGCCTGCAATAAAAAAACCAGTGAGAAAGCGAAACAGGAAAAGAGTATTTCCATCTGTTACAAACCATACAACTGCTGAGTTGGTCAATGCGCCAAGCAATGAACTGATGAAAAATAATTTTACCGGTGAAAAACGATCTGCTAAAGAAAAGAAAGCAAACACTAAGGTGCCTGCAATAAAACCAAGCATTACTGCTGATGTAACAAGGCTTACAGCATATTGACTTAAATGAAGTGAGTCTTTCAATTCCGGCAACACTGCATTTCCAACAAACCAAAGTGATGTGCCTGCAAATTGCGACAGGACTATAACGGGTAATACTTTTTTACTGGTTTTAATTTCAGTCAAGCAATTGGTTTTATTTTTTAAGATTGGCGATCACCAAACCGGACACAACTAAAATAAAACTAATAATATGAATAGGAGTAATTTTTTCACCAAGAAAAAAAACTGCTTCAATGCTGCTGAATACAGGAATTAAATTTCCGAACAAGGCGGTTCGTCCGCTCCCTAATGCTCCAATAGCTTTGTTCCAGATATAAAAACAAATAACAGAAGTGCCCAGACCGAGATAAAGAATTGTTGAAAGATTCGCAACATTGATCTCAATACCACCATATTTATTTAGCTCCGATAGATAAAATGGAAAAAGGATAATGGTACCCAACAGGAAGACTATAAAAAGAAAATTTACGGGGTGTGTGCCTCCGGGTTTCTTTTTTACGGTTGTATTATAAATAGCAAAAGAAAGGGCCGCAGCGAGTATCCACCAATCGCCTTTGGTAAATTTAAGTGAGAGAAGATTGTGAATATCGCCTTTGCTTAATAATAACAGGATACCACAAATACAAACAAGCATCCCCGCAATTCTCAAAGGAGGAATTTTTTCTTTCAAAAATATTCTTGCAAGAATGACTGACATGATAGGGGAGGAACAAGTACCAAGAATAGCCAGGTTAATCGCACTTGAATAATGCCCGGCGACATACACAAACGTATTGAACATGCTTACACCAGTAACTGCAGCAAGAAGAAAGAACAGGAATCTTTGTTTAATGACTTTTATTTCTGCAAAAAAGTATTTCCATGCAAAAGGAGCAATGATGATAGTGGCCGTAAGCCAGCGATAAAAAGCAAGTGTGACCGGTTGAATTGTTTTAATGACACCTCTTGCAATAATAAAATTACCGGACCAGATCAAGGTGGCGAGTACTGCGAAACCGATTCCAATTAAAACCTGTCGTTGGTGATGGGCTGTGTTATCCATTAATTATTTACGAAGATAATTAACCCCATGCTTTAGCATGGGGAAAGTAACGATGTAAATGAATTGGGCTTTAGCCCTGAAATTAGTAGATAAAATTTTTAACTTCATTAAAAATAAACTATGGCATTTGTAAAGATCTGGATACATGCTGTATGGGGTACAAAGAATCGTGAGCCTGTTTTAGAAAAAGGAATTCTTGAATCTGTTTGCAATCACATAAAGGAAAATGGAAAACTAAAGGGCATCTTTATCGAATGCATAAACGGATATTTTGATCATCTCCATTGCTTAATGTTGTTGAATGCTGATACTAGTATCTCTAAGCAAATGCAACTAATAAAAGGAGAAAGTTCTTTCTGGATAAACAAAAACAAAATTATCAAAGGACATTTTGAATGGGCTGACGAATATTTTGCGTCTTCAGTAAGCGAGGATAAGTTGGATGTCGTAAGAGCATATATCATAAATCAACAGGAGCATCACAAAAAAGTGACTTTTAAAGATGAGTATGAAAAGTTTCTGAAGCACTTTTATACATGTGCAAAATCCATTTCAAAATTTCCTTTGATCCTTTCTATGGACGGATTGAAATACCCGAATTTAAGATCAGGAAATTCTTCACGGATCAGTTCCATCAATTGTTTTACACCAAGACATTCGCCGGTTTCGGTTACACCAATTTTTCCAAGATACCAGTCAGGATCAATATTAAAATTGCGCCATTGGATCATCTTTAATCCTGTTTCTTTAATCAGTTTTCTTAATGCTTCATATTCTGCAACTGAATCTGTCATTCCCGGGAAAACAAAATAGTTGATAGATGTCCAGCCGCCATAGCTGTTCACCACTTTCAGACTTTCAACAATATCATCAAAGTCATAATTATTGGGACGGTAATAAGGCATATAAATTTCTCTTCGTGCTGAGTTGGTGCTTACACGAATTGAATTCAATCCTGCTTCACATAATGCTTTTACCGCATTCGGATTGGAACCGTTGGTATTGATATTGATGCTTCCTTTTGATGTGTGCTTTCTTATTTCAATGATCGCATCACGGATCGTTTCCCACATCAATAAAGGTTCACCTTCGCAGCCCTGTCCAAAACTGATTAATGGATAAGGAGCTGTTTCAAGATGCGGAACAGTGAATTCAACAATTTCTTCCGCAGTTGGTTTAAATGTCAACCGATCCTGTGTGGAGACAATGGGTTCTTCATCCGGTTGAAATGAAATACATCCAACACAGTTTGCATTACAGGCAGGGGAAACCGGAACCGGACATTCCCAGCTGCCCAATGAAAAATTTCTTGCAGCAGGACAATTATAGGTCAGTGCAGCAATTCTCCATTAAATGTTTTACAAGCCGGTTATGCGGATAATGCTTTTAATAAATGTGTTAGCGCCATCATTTATTTTTTCCTGATCATAACCTGCACATTCCTGTCGTATATCCTGTTCAATTCTTACAGCAGGCACATAAAATTTATTCATCATGCCAGCCGGCAGCAGTATAACAAAACAATGGAAGTGTCGGCGCATCTTTTGCTGTTTCATAAGCGGCGATATAAAAACCAGTATGTGCAGGCGGAATAAATGCAGCAACAGCCCAGCCTTTTTCACATAAACGCATTTCACCGGTCTTTACATCAATACCAATTCCTCTTCTTCCGGGTAATTCATAAAGAGAACCGCCATCAGGTAATTCTATCCATTCATCTTCAGGAACAGGTAATGCATCCCAGCCGCTGCGGCCGGTAGTGTATAATGAAGTGTCTTCAAAAATATTTCCTTTGCCGTCGGAGTAAAGAATGTATGGAGAATGTTTAAAGTTCAAGGCTGAATGTTGAATGAAAAATCAATTTGCGAAGGTCGTTATTTATTCAATTGCTGACGGCAAAAATCGTTGAATTCTTTTTCATCAATTGTTGATGATACTATCAGCGATCTGTTGTTGAATTATCTTGTTGTTTTTGAAGTCAATGGTAAGTAATCCATCTTTTATTATCAAATTACTTAACTCCTGCCAATCAATTTTCTTTTTAGGAAAGGAAGGATAAATTACCTGGCTTTCATTAATGCTAACTATTGGTTTTTGTAAAGCTGCGGTGTGTAGTATCATAAAAAGAATATTGAGTACACCGACTACCCAATAACCTGCTACTATCCATGCAACTGATAACAAAAGAAAAGCTCCGGTCAGAATTGCTTTTTCATTTTTGTTCCTGAAATAAAAAGATGAGAACGCTGCAAATACAGCTATTGCTGCAATGATAAATGGTCCCCAACTTTTAAAATCTATTAAATAAGTAATAAATAAAATGCCAGCCAGGTTTAGTACAAGTAAAAAAATACTGATCCTTTTATATGATGTTTCTTTTTCATTTTTCAGAATCAGTTCAAATTGTTTCATTGCTGAATAGAATTACTGCAGTACAAGAGTGCGACGCAAGAAAAGTTGAATAGTAGTACTACTGCTGACTTCATAAATATTTTTCAGATTGCTTCGTCCGCCGCGGCGGACTCGCAATGACGATTCATTCACCATTGACCATTCACCACTCACGTATTCGACGCCACCAGCAAATTACAAAGCTTAAAAAGTATTCTTGAGCTTACATTGCTATCCCAATCATTTTCACCTACGCCAGTTTCATTAAGGTCGAAGCCAATTAGCTTTTTACCACTCTTTATTAGCTTATTGAAAATGTAAAATATCTGTTCAGTTTCCATACCGCCTTGTACAGGTGTGCCGGAGTTTGGACAAAGCTTTGGATCAAGTCCATCAACATCAAAACTTATATAAACTTTTTCAGGCAACTTGCTAATGATCTCATCAGCCACTTGTTTCCATGTCTGCCCTTCATACACTCTTTCTTTCAACTCACGGTCAAAGTAGGGAATGACCTTATAATTACTATTGAAAATATATTCCCATTCCGCTTCACTGTAATCACGAACACCGATCTGCACCAATCTTTCAATTTCAGGAATTTCATTCAGCGCATTATACATGATGCTTGCATGCGAATACACAAAACCCATATAGGCTTTACGCAGATCACAATGTGCATCAATTTGCAAAATGCCAAAGCTGCCATGCTTTTCAGCAATCGCTTTCATAAAACCAAGCGGTATACTATGATCGCCACCGAGTAAACCAACCAATTTATCTCTGTCAAGCAAAGATTTTGTTTGTTCATACACCCACTTATTCAAAAAATTACTTCCTTCATTTACATCCTTCAGTGTTTTTGTCATGAACTGGTTGGCTTCTACGGCATCACCTTTGGATATATAATCAATGAACAGTTCGGCTTCTTTGCGGAGGTAATCACTTTTCAACAACACTTTGCGATCGATCGCTTTCATAAAAAATCCCTGCTTCCATGCTTCCGGCATATCAGGATCGTAAAGATCAACCTGCAGGCTTGCCATAAAAACATGTTCCGGTGCTCGGGCTGTACCGGCGCCATAGCTTACCGTTACTTCCCAGGGCACTGGTAAGATCACAAGTTTTGCTTCTTCTTCAGTAAATGGCAATCCAAAAATATTATTATGAGGATTGCTTACACTATTGGGATCAAATTTTGAGAGATCAGTCATGGTAGGTTTTCAAAAGGCGTGCAAGGTAAGGAGAAGTTGCAAATAAGGAAATGAATGAGTAAATATTCAGGGAGTTTTTTATTAAGCGAACATTTGTACCCTGATTAGGCTTTGCTTGCGACGCACAGCCTGCACTGAGCAAAGCGAAGTGTTCGGGGTTCTGTTCGCTATTGACCATTCGCAACTTCCCGACTGATCTTTCTCATGTATAGTTCTGCATCTCCTGATGGATTTTTGGTCTATCTTTGCGGAGCAAAATCGAAACATGAAAAAAACGCATATTATTTTACTCGTTCTCATTATTGGCGCCATAGCAGCCCTGATCAGCTTGATGCCAAAAGGCGGCGCTGATCTGTTGAGTAGTTATGAGACCATTGCAGGGGCAAAAGAAAAAACCGGCAAGTATGTACATGTGGTAGCAAAGCTTGATAAAACACAGCCCATAGATTATGATGCTATAAAAAATCCCAATTATTTAAGTTTTACTGCAGTTGATACAACGGGTGGAAAAGTGAAAGTAGTTTACAATAATGCAAAGCCAGATAATCTTGAACACAGCGACAGGCTTGTAATGAAAGGAAAAATGAATGGCGATGTTTTTGAATGTAATGAGATATTGATGAAATGTCCATCCAAATACACGGATGATCCGAATCGCATCCAGGAGAGTTTGAACAAAAACACTAATTAATTTCAATGGATTATATAGGTGAACACCTGCTGCCTGGCCAAATCGGTCATTTATTTGTTATCCTTTCTTTTGTTGCGTCTATTATTGCTTCAGTTTCCTATTTCATTTCTGCAAGAGCAACAAATCTTACTGACCAGGCAAACTGGAAGAAGCTTGGAAGAGCCGCTTTCTTCATAGATGTAGTCTCCGTATTTGGAATTTTTATTATACTCTTTTCACTTATTTACAATCATCGTTACGAATACCAATACGTTTATAAGAATTCAGGTAATGATCTTGAGCCAAAATATATTTTAAGTTCTTTATGGAGTGCATCCGAAGGCAGTTTTATACTTTGGACAGTATGGCATGCAGTGCTTGGTATTGATTTTAATATTTACTTCAAAGAAATGGGAAGCACCTGTGATGTCGGTTCTTTCATTTGCACAGGTTTGTCTTGCTACCATGATGCTTGGCATTTATTTTTTTGGAACAAAGATCGGCAGCAGTCCTTTTGCACTCTTTCGTGAACAGATGCCGGATCTACCAGTTTTCCAGTTTGCTGATTATGCAACCAGGATAAAAGATGGTAATGGATTGAATATGCTGTTGCAGAACTACTGGATGGTTATTCATCCGCCAGTTTTGTTTCTTGGTTTTGCCAGCACCGTTATTCCATTTGCATTTGCAATGGGAGGGTTGATGACAAAAAAATATGGTGATTGGGTAAAGCCTGCATTGCCATGGGCTCTCTTCTCTGCGTGTGTGCTTGGAGTTGGAGTAATGATGGGAGGTGCCTGGGCTTATGAGTCATTAAGTTTTGGCGGTTATTGGGCATGGGACCCGGTTGAAAACGCATCATTGGTTCCATGGCTTGTTCTTGTGGCAGGCATCCATACATTGCTTATTTATAAAAGCACGGGGCGATCGCTACAGACTTCATTTTTTCTTATAGCACTTACATTTATTCTTATTGTTTATTCCACTTTTCTTACACGCAGCGGTATTTTAGGAGAAACTTCTGTACACTCATTTGCAGACCTTGGAATGAATGCTCAACTGTATTTATTCCTGTATGCATTTTTTTGGCTGCCGGCTATTTTATCATTAGAAGGATTAAAGAAAAAATTAATTGCATCGGGCGCTGCTATTCTGTTTCTTCTTTTAGCAGGATTTGTTCATCCTTTCTTTGCACTTATTTCACCTATTGCAGCGTTAGTTTTGTTTTTGGTAAACATGAACAAGCTCATTCCTTCTGTTAAAAAAGAGGAAGCGGCTTCGTCAAGAGAGTTCTGGATGTTCATTGGTTCATTGGTAATATTATTTTCTGCAATTATCATAACAGCGCAAACTTCATTACCGGTTTACAATAAAGTTTTCGGGTTAAAAATAGCTCCGGCACAAGACATAGAATTTTCTTATAACCGGATACAAATATTTATTGCGATCCTTATTGGCTTATTAACTGCTATTGGTCAATTCTTAAAATATAAAGAGACCGGTTCTCAATACTTTTTCAAAAAGATAGGGTTGCCTTTTATTGTCAGTGCTATTGTAAGCGGGTTGATCTTGTCTTTTGGTAATATCAATTACGATAAATATGGAATAGGCTATCTTAGTTTTGTATGGACCGCAATTGCCTGCAGCGTATTTGCGATCATTGCCAATCTTTCTTATATCTGGATCGGTATAAAAGGAAAATTAAAATTAAGCGGTCCTTCTATTGCGCATTTTGGTTTTGGAATGATGTTACTTGGAATTCTTATCTCTTCATCTAAAAAACAAATTCTTTCTTACAATACAAGTGGAATTTTTGTTCCGCTTGGTGAGAACAGTAAAGAACTTCCCGGTGAGAATATGACGCTTATCAAAGGCCAGAAAATGGATATGGGAAAATATTGGGTTACTTATGCCAGCGATTCCGTGCATCCTAAAAAATCTCAATGGTATTTCAAGATCAATTTCGAGGATAAGAAGAGCAAAGAGAATTTTACAATTACACCAAATGCTTTTGTAAACTATAAAGGCAATGAAGGTCTGATGGCCAATCCTGGCTCAAAACATTATTGGGATCATGATGTATTTGGTTATATCACTACAATGACCGATCTGTCAAAAAACCAGGACACGTCAACTTTTCAAGCAAGAACAATGAAGGTTGGCGATACTGTTTTATATGGAAAAAAAGGATTTATGATACTTGAAGATGTGAGATCCATTGACAGTTTACCGATTGAAGTTTTTGGGGTAGACGGAAAACTTTATGAAGCAAGGTTGAGGGTGTATGCGGATATGTCCAAACTAACTGAAGTTGATTTTTCAACACCAAGGCTCGCTATAGCAAAAGGTAACTCTCTCAATGTGCCAGATACCCTTAGATCAGGAACAATGATCCAATTGAACAAGTCTGACGGCAAACAAATAGAGATCGGTATAAAGGTTCCCAGCACGGTAACCCAATATCTTACTTTAAAAGCTCTTAAATTTCCTTTTATCAATCTACTCTGGCTTGGTACTATTATCATGGCTATTGGTTTTGTCGTTAGCATGGTTCGAAGGATACAATTAAGTAGAGGCCAGGCCTAAACAACCTTTTAACTTTCCTATACAGCGTTTGTCTTAGAAACGTTGTCATATTTTTGTACTTTAGTTATATGAAAATGCATTGCAAGTTCATTTCGATTTTGATGGCGGCAGTATTTTTTGCTGCCAGCAATGCTTTTTCGCAAACTGATACTTTAGTTGGCCCACTACCACTTGCACCCCCGATAGATGTAAAAAAATGGGGACCAAATGATACGATCATCACCGGTGCCATTTACTACCAAAATGAATGGATGCCATATAAAGAATTAGAAATGGCATGGGTCTCCAATATGAGTGAAAAGAAGCTGGCAAAATACATGGAGGAGTGGACCCGGCTTCGCAATGCGGTTTATGTTACTTATCCTTATGCCCGGACTGCAGGACATTTGATGAATGATATTAATGCCAGCATTTCTAAAATGAAAACTAAAAAAGAGAAGAAGACTTATATAAAATCAAGAGAAAAAGAATTGAAAGATCAGTTTGCTGATCCGTTATCCAATCTTTCTGTTTACCAGGGAAAAATATTAATGAAATTGATCAACCGGCAAACAGGAAATAACTGCTATGAAATTGTAAAAGAATATCGCGGCGGAGTAACTGCCCGTGTTTACCAAACTGTTGCTTTCTTTTTTGGCAGCAGTTTAAAACAAGATTGGGATGTCAGTGATAAAGTTGACCGGCAGATAGAAAACATCGTTAAAGAAATTGACGGTTCCTGGTATAATAATCCTTACAAACCGGGAGTAAGATAACTGGTTACCTGTTACTGGTTATTCATTCCTTGAAATATCTTCACTATTTTTAATTGTCTATATTAGGTTAAACAGAAACTAATAACCAGCAACAAAAGCATGAAATTAGATATACTAGCAATAGGCGTTCATCCTGATGACGTAGAACTTGGTTGTTCCGGAACAATTATCAATGAAATTAAAAATGGGAGAAGAGTAGGAGTGCTTGATCTTACGCAAGGGGAGCTTGGTTCCCGCGGTACTATTGAAACAAGATATGAAGAAGCGGCAAAGGCAGCGATGATAATGGGCATACATGTAAGAGAGAATTTGAAAATGCGTGATGGTTTCTTTAAAAATGATGAAGAGCATCAGCGAAAACTAATTGCTGCAATAAGAAAATATCAACCAGAGATCATTATCACAAATGCACTAAGCGATCGTCATCCTGATCATGGTCGTGCAGCAAAACTAACATCAGATAGTTGCTTTCTTTCTGGTTTGAGAAAAGTGGAAACAAACGATGAACAGGGAAACAACCAGGAACCCTGGAAACCCAAATATGTTTTTCATTATATACAGGATCGTTATCATGAACCTGATTTTATAATTGACATATCTGATGTGTTTGAGCAGAGGATGGAAGCAGTGAAAGCATATACAACCCAGTTTTATAATCCCGGCAATGAAGATGATGGACCGCAAACTTATATTTCCACTTCAGCATTTCTCGAAAGTATTGTTGCAAGAGCAAGAGTAATTGGGAAAAAAATAGGCGTGCAATATGGGGAAGGATTTAATACTGAAAAAAGGATCGGGATGAAAAATTTCGATTCGCTGGTAACTATTGAGACCTGATAGTTTTGAAAAGGGGTGAAATCTGTCAAAAGGTTGATAAAAAATAAATATCTGGATAACTAACAGATTATGACGCATTTTTCTCAGTTATTAAGACTACTTTTGCTTCCAATTTAATTACATAAAATGTCAAGTCCAAAATTCCCCAAACTACCAATATCATTTCATAGCGAGTTGAAAAAAAAGATTGGGGAGTATTTCACTCAAAAAGGCAAAGCCACTACTGGTAACCTTAACCTCCATAGCAAGGCAATTCTTTTAGTTGCCGGACTGATAACTTTATATATCCATCTTGTTTTCTTTACACCCCCTGCGATCTTCGCAATTATTGAGTGTGTTATATTGGGATGTTTTGCCGCCGCAATTGGTTTCAATGTAATGCATGATGGAGCACATGGCAGCTTCAGCCGTTATAAGTGGGTCAATAACATGGCTTCAAATTTTGCAAATTTTCTTGGAGCAAGTCAACATATGTGGAAAACGAAACATAATGTTATTCATCATACCTATACAAATATTCATGGTGTGGATGATGATATAGAAGCTCGTCCACTCCTGCGTCTTTGTGATGAACAGCCACACTATAAAATACACAAGTATCAGCATTTTTATTTTTGGGCCGCCTATTCCTTATTGTACATCTATTGGGTTTTTGTAACGGATTACAAAAAATATTTTTCTGGTAAAATAGGTTCCATATCATTGAGAAAGATGACACTGAAAGAGCATTTTTATTTTTGGTTCTATAAAGTTGCACATGCTTTAATTTTTGTCGTTGTACCTATTTATATGGTTGGTTTTACACCGTGGATCATTGGATTTCTAAGTATGGGCATGGTTACCGGATTTGTTTTAAGCATTGTATTCCAGTTAGCCCATACCGTAGAGCATACACATTTCCCTTTGCCTGATGCAGTCACCGGAAAAATGGAAGACGATTGGGCTATTCACCAGGTAAAGACAACAGCCAATTTTGCTACCAGGAATAAATTAGTAAGCTGGTTAGTGGGTGGTTTGAATTTCCAGATAGAGCATCACTTGTTTCCCAAAATATCACACATTCATTATCCCGCTATTAGCCGTATTATCAAACAGGTTTGTGAGGAATATGGCGTTTCGTACATTGAATACCCAAGAGTAAGATATGCTGTTGCTTCTCATATCAAATTCCTGAAGCAAATGGGAAGAGCCTGACCTAAGACTGGCCCATATTAATTTTTTATCAAAGCAATTAGTAATCCTTCAGGATTTAAATTCCATCTGCTAACAGTTGTTCATACGGAATGACTTCTCCCTATCTTTGCGACCAAATTTTATTTTACATGCATTTCCAGTTTACAGAAGAACAATTGATGATTCAAAAGGCCGCAAGGGATTTTGCAGAGAATGAATGTAAGCCCGGCGTTATTGAAAGGGATGAGAAACAAATTTTCCCTAAAGAACAAGTAATGAAATTAGCCGACCTCGGCTTTTTAGGTATGATGGTGCCTCCTGAATATGGTGGTGCCGGCATGGATACAGTCAGCTATGTACTGGCAATGGAAGAAATAAGCAAGTGGGATGCGAGCACCAGTGTTGTGATGAGTGTTAACAATAGTCTTGTTTGTTATGGCCTGGAGGCGTTTGGTACAAAAGATCAAAAGGAAAAATATCTTACGCCATTGGCACAGGGTAAAAAGAATGGTGAATTATATATAGGGGCATTTATGCTTAGCGAACCTGAGGCAGGAAGCGATGCAACATCGCAAAGAACAACAGCTGAAGATAAAGGCGACTATTATTTATTGAATGGAACGAAGAACTGGATAACCAACGGTGGCACTGCTTCAGTTTATTTAGTGATGGCTCAAACTGATCCTAAAAAAGCCTCCCGTGGTATTAATACATTGATCGTAGAAAGAGATTGGCCGGGAGTTGTTGTTGCTGCTAAAGAAAATAAATTAGGAATACGTGGAAGCGATACACATACTGTTATGTTCAACGATGTAAAAGTTCCTAAAGCAAACAGAATAGGTGATGAGGGATTTGGTTTCAAATTCGCCATGAAGACATTAGCTGGCGGACGAATTGGTATTGCATCCCAGGCATTGGGTATTGCAAGTGGCGCTTATGAATTATCAAAAGCATATTCAAAAACAAGAAAAGCTTTTGGTACAGAGATCATGAATCACCAGGCCATTGCTTTTAAACTGGCTGATATGGCTACAAGGATCAATGCTGCCCGTTTGCTATGCTTGAAAGCCGCCTGGGAGAAAGACAACGGAATTGATTATGGAGTTAGCAGTAGTATGGCAAAAGTTTATGCTTCAGAAACAGCGATGTGGACAACCGTTGAAGCAGTGCAGATCCACGGCGGGTATGGTTTTGTAAAAGAATATCATGTAGAAAGAATGATGCGTGATGCGAAGATCACCCAGATATATGAAGGCACGAGCGAGGTGCAACGGATAGTGATCAGCAGAAGTATTTTAAAATAAAAGCTACGAGCTTTGAGCTATGAGCCACGAGCAAAATGCTAGTGGCTTTTTCTTTGCGATCTTTGTATAAACTTTCCGTCTTTGCGAGAAATACTATGGCAGTTAATAAAGAAAAATATCAACAAATAAACGAAGAGTTAAGACTGTCGAATGTTACTCTTGTTGCTGTTTCCAAAACAAAACCAGTTGAAGATATCCTTGAGCTCTATAGTTTGGGTCATCGTGATTTTGGAGAAAACTATGTGCAGGAATTAGTAGAGAAAGCAGAACGATTACCAAAAGATATTCGCTGGCATTTTATTGGTCATTTGCAAACCAATAAAGTAAAATTAATTACACCATTTATTTATCTCATTCATGGAGTAGATAGTCTAAAACTGCTAAAAGAAATAGATAAGCAGGCTGAAAAGAATAAACGGCTTATTGATTGTTTATTACAGGTTCATATTGCACAGGAGGAAACTAAGTTTGGGTTTGATGAAAATGAGTTATTCGCTTTGGAGGTCGGGCAATTTGCAAATGTGAAAATAAAAGGGTTGATGGGGATGGCCTCATTAACAGATGATATGAAAAAAGTGAAAAATGAATTTCGTTCTCTTCATTTACTATTTGATAAGTTCAATGAACTTCAAACTTCAAACTTCAAACCTCAAATTCTCTCAATGGGCATGAGTGCCGATTATAAAATTGCTATTGATGAAGGAAGCAATATGGTTCGTATTGGCAGCTTGTTATTTGGAGAACGTAATTATGAGAGTAAGTGATGGTATTCTAAAATGTAAGTTTCTCATGGCTATACTTTACTTTTTAGGATAATCAGGAATATTTTTTCCCAGGTAAATATTTCTTTCAGCTTTGAGCATATTGCCAACATCTATTACTTTTATTATTCCACTACCGCCGCGATCCTGGCAATTTTTTCTTTCTTTATCTGTCAGTATAGGATCATCATTAAAAAGATATTCATCGATCCAGTATTCATTTTTATCCGGTTCTTTTATGGTAACATGAATATGTTCCGGAGCTTGCCTGCCGGGATAGGCAGCAGGTCTTAATGTAAAGAATTTGTATTCGCCTTTTTCATTCGTCCTCATCCATCCACGAATATATCCATGTCGTTTTGCCCAACCTGTTTCATACCCCTTTTTAGGATAAACTCCTGTTTGATCTGTATGGTACACATATATTATAACATTTGGTGCAGGAGTGCCATCTGCTTTATAGGCGACGCCATTTATTGCAAGCTTCTTTCCTTTATCATTCCAATCAGGAAGCCAGCAAAGCTCTTTTAACGAGTCAAACGGGATCGGCGATTCATGAATAGCCTCACAACCTTCACAGCTACCGCCAACATGTGTATTACTACTCGCTGTTTTTTTGTTACTGCTTTGTGTGCATCCAGCGTTTGAAATAAGGAGGACTGCAAAAAGAAATAATAGTCTCATAAAAAATGGTTTGCTGTATAAATTTCATACAAAAAAAGACCTCTATGCAATTCTTTACATAACGTGTAAACAACACTTGATGAAATGTAAATATGCGTTTCGTCAGGAAATAGCTACGAGTGATGTAATCTCTTATGCCGACAGGAAATCGTACTTTTATTTTGTCATATGCACAACGCAGCATTTTTTATAAAATACAAATTGAACCATGTCTTTTTCTGGCTATTCATTTTTGGCTTGTGGTTCATGCTCCGATACGAAGATTATACTACGCCGGCACTTGCTTTTAAAGTAACATTTATCAAGTTGGTTGACCTGGTAGTAATGGTCTATATCACGAATAGTTTGCTGATACCTTCTTTTTTATATAAAAAAAGATATGGGCTTTTCGTTTTACTTTTTCTTCTGATGATCTTAGTCAGCAGCGTTGCCAAAATGTATATTGTTGGCGGGCTCATGCATGATCCAACTATTTTCACTTTAAGCGGCGATCTTAAAGGCAGGATATATGATAATGTAATTCCTCATTTTTTCCTGGTGATAGCAGGAGCTTCTTTTAAGTTAATGTTCGATCAGATCAACCTGCAAAAGAAAATGGCTGAGCTTGCAAAAGATAAAGCGGAAGCAGAATTAAATTTTTTAAAATCGCAGATCAATCCGCATTTTCTTTTTAATTCATTGAACTCTGTTTATTTTCTGATCGATAAAAATAACTCCGATGCAAGACAGGCTTTGCACAAATTTTCTGATATGCTTCGTTACCAACTTTACGAAGCGAACGGCGAAAAGATCCCTATTGAAAAAGAGATTGATTACCTGCAGGATTATGTACACCTGCAACAATTGAGAAAAGATGAGAATTATAAAGTGCAGTTCAACTGTTCGCAGGATGTAAAAAACTTTTCAATTGAGCCACTTTTGCTTATACCTTTCGTTGAAAATGCATTTAAACATATTTCACATAAAACCCAGGGAGATAATTTTGTAAAACTGGACATGACACGTAATAATGGCTATTTTGAGTTTGTTGCAGAAAATTCCTGTGAAAAGGGGATCTATACAACAGAGCAACATGGGGGAATTGGTATGAATAATGTGAAAAGAAGGTTAGAATTACTTTATCCGGGCACTCATCAATTAAAGATCGATGATAATGGAGATACGTTTAAAATAAATTTAAAACTTAAAATTTAAAACTATGCTAACAGGAATATTGTTAAGAAAAAAGGGGAAAACTAAAACGCTGACCATAATGTTGATAGCTTCCGCATTATTACTAATCGGAGGAATTTTAATGCTGGTAAAATGATCAATTGCGTTATCATAGATGATGAGCCACTTGCAAGAAAAGGACTAAGAGAGTATATCTCTGATGTCGATTTCCTGCATCTTGCAGGTGAATATGACAATGCCTTAAAAGCAACTGAAATGATCAGCAGGGGAGAAGCGCAGTTGCTTTTCCTGGATATTCAAATGCCGAAGATCACAGGGCTTGATTTTATGAAAACACTACAGAGACCTGTTCCGGTTATTTTCACTACGGCGTTTCCACAATTTGCATTAGATGGATTTGAGTTGAATGCATTGGATTACCTGGTGAAGCCAATTTCCTTCGACAGGTTTTTAAAAGCGGCACTTAGGGCAAAGGAGTATTACGAGGTAAGACAAAAGAATGATGCTGATAAAACTCCTGCTGAAGGGGCAGGAGATTATTTTTTTATAAAAGCAGATAATAAGCTGGTTAAGGTTTCTTTCAGTGATATTTTATTCATTGAAGCTTTGCAGAATTATGTTGTCGTTCATATGCAAGAAAAAAAATTGATCACCTACCTGACATTTAAATCAGTAGAAGAGTATTTGCCATCCTCTCAATTTATTAAAGTGCATAAATCCTTTATCATTTCAGCTACAAAAATTGATAGTATAGAAGGAAATGATATTCGAATTGGGCAACATCATATACCCATCAGCCGCAACTTAAAAGACGAAGTGATGGATAAATTATTAAAGGGAAAATTTCTGAAAAGATAGCCCTGTGCATATCTAAAATTTCATAACTGGCATAAGTTTGGTAACTTATAGGAAATAAAACCAACGGTTATGAAAAAACATATCGTTTCTCACATAGCCATTTATATTCTTTCTGTTGTCATGATCATCTTTGGAATTTACCATTTTAAAAACCCAAGAGCCATGATGGAATACGTTCCGGCAAATCTTCCTAATCCAATATTGTGGGTTAAAGTTGTCGGAGCAGTATTTATACTTGCAGCAGTCTCATTTATTTTTAATAAGTACGTAAAAATTACAGCTTACCTGCTTGCGTTAATGCTTTTCATCTTTGCTTTTTTTATTCATGGTGAAATTTATATGAATGCAGGCACCGACGAAGTAAAAGTAAATGCACTTATAAATATTCTTAAAGACACGGCCATGGCTGCCTTTGCCTTGCATATTGCCGGTAGTGCAGATAGTCATGGCATGAAGTTTTAAGCGATAAAATATTTCTTGTTTTTTAACATGATAGCCTGTAAAACAGAGCCGGGAATATGTATTTTTACAGCTAATCATGCGTATGAAATATTTATCATTTCTATTTATCCTCTTACCCTGTTTTATTAATGCACAGGATTGCACATTGAAAAATGAGAAAGACAGGTTTAACCAGGATCCAAGGTTAACAACAGGTTTTGTTTCTTTGGGAGCAGGAAACGATAAATTTTTATTGTCAATATCAGCAGATAAAAAAGAGGTTGATTATTTTTTTGCATTGGATAACTCAACAATGTGTTTCAATGATTATTCGAGGGTGATAATTGCTTATGACACCAAGCAAAAAGGGAATTTTAAAAATGGAGGCACTACAAATTGCAAAGGATATTTTCATTTTATTTTTCCCAACCAGGAAAACTTAAATGTAAATCTTACTAATCTCTCGCAAAAGAAAATTGCGACCTTACAATTTACAGATTCCGGTAATAATAAAAAGATCATAACACTCCGACCGGAAGACCAGGAGACAATTATAAAACTTTCAACTTGCGTACTTGCAGAGCTTGAAAAATTGCGTGTTGATACCTGGAAGCCCAAACAATGATCGAAGTGACCCGGAGAGACTCGATCTCTCGGCCCTCCCGATTAAAATCGGGATGCTCTATTCTTCGAGATCAATTCATCAATTTATTTTCGTTATTTATTTTTAGTGACCCCGCAGGGACTCGAACCCTGGACCTACTGATTAAGAGTCAGTAGCTCTACCAACTGAGCTACGGAGTCAAAATTGGATCACAAACTTACCCAATACTTATCGACGGAAAAAATTATTCAATTGAGATTTATATCACGAGTAAGGATGTAACTATATTATCAGTATTTTACAGGTGATATGAAAAAGTTTTTAATAATTGCTTCTATGGTTGTACTTGCAGCCTGCAATTCCGATGAAGAAAAACCGGAAAGCAAAGCCGATTCGGCTTCTAAATTTATGGAAGGAACATTTGGATATGATCTTAATTTTCTCAGGCAATATCATAAAGATCTTGTTGTTCTTGGTGATAGCACCGGTTCACAGATCATTATTGCACCTGCTTACCAGGGACGAGTAATGACAAGTACAACGGAAGGAAAAAAGGGTATTAGTTTTGGCTGGGTCAATCATGAACTTATTGCATCTGGAAAAATTGCTGAACATATTAATGCATTTGGCGGCGAAGAACGATTTTGGCTCGGGCCAGAAGGTGGACAGTTTTCTGTTTATTTTAAGAAAGGAGTGGAGTTTAAGTTTGACAATTGGTTTGTTCCAAAAGAGATCGATACAGAACCATTTGAATTAGTTTCTTCAACAAAGAATAATGCTGTATTTAAAAAGGAAATGCATCTTGAGAATTATTCAGGCAATAAATTTGACCTGGCTGTTGATCGCACTATTCGTTTATTAGATAAGGCCACAATCAATACTACTTTGGGCGTTACAGTTCCTGAAAATGTGCAATCAGTCGCATTTGAATCAGATAATAGTATTACAAATAAAGGGACTAACTACATGGGATAAAAAAACAGGAATGCTTTCCATTTGGATTTTAAGCATGTTAAATGCATCACTACAAACTACGGTGGCAGTTCCCTACAAACAAGGCGATACATCTAGTCTCGGTAAAATTGTTACCGATGATTATTTTGGAAAAGTACCGGCCGACAGGATGAAAGTCGATAGCGGGTTAATATTATTTAAGGCTGATGCGAATCCAACGGAGCAAGATAGGAGTGTCGCCTAAAAGAGCATTACCATTTGTTGCAAGCTATGATGCTAGTAAATAATGTTTTAACCATTGCACAATTTACATTGCCTGCCGGAACTACTGATTATGTAAACTCATTATGGAAATTACAAGATGATCCTTTCTCCGGGGATGCAGTGAATGCTTATAATGATGGAGAAATTGATGGAAAACAAATGGGAAGATTTTATGAAATTGAAAGTTCATCACCCGCTGCTTCATTGGCCCCGGGCAAATCCATACAACATATTCATCGTATTATTCATTTAAAGGGAAGTAAAGAGGACCTTGATAAAATATCAATTAAGATATTAGGCAAGCCTGTAGATGCAATAAAGTTGTAGTATCTATTTTTTCTTTTTGACAGGTTTCTTTTTCAACTCTCTTTTTTTTGCAGATATTGATTTGGTAATTGTATTTCCCTGCATGATCTGTTTTTTATCTTTCACTTTGGCCATTGAATTGTCATAAGCTTCTTTAAGAAGTTTTTTTATATAGGTTTTCGGGAATTCAGGTATGCTTTTAACCAATATATACCGATACTGATTTCCCTGACCGATCAATTTTTTTTCAGGATCTGAAATTTCACTTCCCCAATAAAAACCAAAGTGAATATTCTTACTAGTTCTGCCAACAGCAATTGAACAAAACGTATGGCCAACTCTATCAGTTGGTGACCATCCAACAGCTAATGCATTATAATTATCATAGATCAGCTCATTTGAATCAGGATACAGATCCCAGATAAAATCTCTAAGCCAAAATACTATTTCATTTATCTCTTTGTCAAATGGCTTTAAGAATTTTACAAGATCTTTTATATTTTCTTTACTCATAAGAGATAGTTCATTGTGAAAATATTTTCCTTTTAGCTTCAGATGAGGTTATCACGGGAATAATTTCAAAATCTGCCAGATCTTTCCAATGACTGATCCATTCCCGGATCTTTTCTTCCGAATCGCTTTCCATTACCTGGTAACAGATGCTCATGTCTGTATCTATCCAACTGTTGATATAATTTACTCCTTCAGGCATCATACGACCATTCTTATCAAATCGCTCATATATCATTTTAACTTTACCCGCATGAAATTTCTCTATGATCATATATAGCATATCAATGTTTGATTTTACGCCTGAACAAAATGCCAGCAAACACCGGCTATATCAATAATATTAACTTCTCTTCCATAAGGTTGATCGGTCACTTCCCCGATCCGAATGCCGAATTTTTCGGGCAGTTTTTTCTCAATCACTTCTTTTCTGAATTCGTCTGCATTAGTTACTCCAACAGTGATCATAAAATTTTCTGCAAAATCTTTATTATCGAATTTCTGTAAGATGAATTTGCATCCGTCTTTTTCAAAGGCAACATAATCACCAGCATCCCACCTGGTACTAAATCCCAGTTGTTGAAAAAGCGCTTTGGAACCTTCAAAATCTTTTCCAGAAGGGACAAATGGTTGAAGTGAAAGAAATTTCATAAAATATATTTCAATAAAGTTATAAAAGAATATATTGGTGTAAATAATCTTGTGTTTTCAGGTAATGATCCGGCATCAAAAATATAACGATGTAAAATTTTTCCTGGTTGCAATAGCATTTATCAGCGCATTCAATTACTATCTCACATGGTCTAATATTAAATTTAACTGGTTTCTTGTTTACACTTATGCGATTGATACAATACAGGGGTGGCTGGCCTGGTGGGCCGTGCGAAGCATCATTATTTATTTAGATAAAAAGATGCCGTACGGTACCAAGCCATTAAAAAGAATTCTTGTTCAATTACTGGTAACATCCTTTGCCGGGCTGTTGGTCATAATTCTATTAACCGAATTGGTAAGTTGGATAGCTCGAGGCAGGCCGGCACTTGCTAATTTTTATTTCTTTGACATATTTATAATCGTCATTTGGTTTTTTGTTATTAATGGTATTTATATCGGGATGCATTATTATAGTGAATGGCGGGAATCGGAAAGGAAGCGACAAGAGGAAAAAAAAATCAGGGCAGGAGGGTTCACGGTAAAACATGGGAATCAAAACTTATTATTTCCTTTTGACGATATACTTGGCTTTTATGCGGAAGAAGGGTACACCATTTTGCTTACCAAAGAGAATAAAAAATATTTCCCTGACCGATCGTTGGATAAAATTGAAACTATTTTGCCTGAAGAATTATTTTTCCGCCTCAACCGGCAATACATACTTCACCGCAAAGTAGTGACCGGGTTCAAAAGAACCGGCAATGGTAAAATTGATGTGCTGGTAAATGCCCCCGAAAATCTTCCTTCATCTATTGTCGTCAGCCGCACAAAAGCAGTTTCCTTTAAAAATTGGTTTGAAATTGATTGAGGAATGAGAGCTTTTATATCATTTCATCCCTGTTTTTGCTACACTTCAACCCCAAAAAGTAACAACAATCAAATAATGGTAGCAATTCAAGGTAAATTTTGATACATCCTATCTTAATATCCGGGTCTTTATTTGGTTTACTATGCGCCGGTGTTGTTGTTTTGTAAAAAAAAATTAAAATGAAAAAGATATTGATCTTAGGCCTGATCACAATTTATGGGCTTTCAACATTTGGCCAAACCCTGGAAAATTGCAAACCAACGGTAACAATTAATAGTGCTTATTCAAAAGCAAGAGTGCTTGATTCTATTTTAAAACACTTTACGCATAATATGCTGCCCGGGGCTTCCGTAGCTGTTTATTCCGAGTCGGAGGGATGGTGGGCCGGAGCCAGGGGTTATGCTGACCTGGAGAAAAAATTGCCAATGACCAATTGCCATTTGCAATACTTGCAAAGTGTTTCTAAAAGTTATATGGCTGTTGAAATATTGCAGTTGAAAGAACAAGGTAAAATAGACCTCGACGCACCAATGACAAAGTACCTGCCTACGAAATACAGTAAGTATATTAAAAATCCAGGTTCCGTGACTATAAGAATGTTGCTTAATCATACATCGGGTATGCCCGAGTATAATGAGGCCCCTGCATTTGTTTCAAATGTGATCCTGCATCCATTGCAAAATTTTTCGTCTGAGGATTGTTTAAGAGGAATTAATGGAATGGATTTTCAATTTGCACCAGGTTCAAAATATAAGTACACAAACACAAACTATTTATTGTTGTCTTTGATAGGCGATGCAATAACCGGTGATCATGCGGCTTATATCAAAAAAAATATTTTCAAACCGCTTGGTCTAAACGATAGTTACTACGGCAAAGACCTTAATTATCTAAAAGGTTTATCACTCCCGCAATCCTATTGGGATGTTTTTAATAATGGTGTTGCGATCAATGCTACTCCATTTCAACAAATGACTGTTGCTTGTTCAAAAGGAGATGATGGGATCGTGTGCACAACCACAGATGCAGTAAAATATTTAAAAGGGTTAATGGAAGGAAAATTATTGAATAAAGGATCTATGAAGGACCTGATGGAATTCGTAAAAGATGAAAAAGGAAACAAGCGATATAGCATGGGAATGATCTATTTTGATCTGGGCGGGCTTCCTGCATATGGCCATGGTGGTGGTGGCATTGGCGCAGGTTGCGGATTGTTATATATTCCTTCACATAAAGTTTATGTTTTCATGGCAACCAATATCGGCTGCTTTATTGACAGCAAACTTTCGGCAAAAGCAGGGGAAATGCGAGATGCGATCCTCATGGCGTTGCTACAATAAATTTGGCAATGGCTGGGCCCTATTCTTTTTTTAAATTATCAGCAACAAGAAATACCAAACCGATCGCAAACCAAAATGCGGCTTTTGGCCAATTGCTGGTTTGAATTGCCTCCAGTAAGCCGACACCAAAGAACAAAATGAATACTGTAAAATTTGTGCTCAGCTTTATTTTTTTCATAACCCCTTAAAATAGATAGTACCAAGTTGAAAATTAAAATGGCATTTTCTCCTGATATCGATCAGCTTGGTGGCTGATCTTTTATGACTGTATAACTTTTAATTTTTCCTGCTTGCATAAAATCATAAAACCTTGCAGTTTATTTGCACATAAAATTTTGTGCTGCATTGATCACTGCTTCAAAATGAGTGATATTTTTTATTGGTCAGTCTTTTCTGCCTGTCATTTAAAAGGTCACCAGAAAAGTAAACAAGAATTATAAATCAAATTGGCTGATTATTTATGCTTCAATTGTCTCAAAAAATTAGCGAAATGAGGCCCTATCAGCGCTAAATAACCTGAGGTTAAATTGGTTTATCCATTCATGTGCTCAGCATAAAATAAAATAAAGTTTATGGGTGATAATGATTATCTTTGAGGGGTTAATTTGAGTTTTACAGCTCTTGTAGTGAACAATCAACTTCCCCCGGTATTATTCTTTACACCTGCTTTTTCTCAAGAGTTTTTTAAAATACAGAGGACAACAAGGCTTGGTTTATAAAAAATAAATTTATTAAATATGACTACCGAAATGATCGAAAAATTTGTAGAAGGAAAGGGAAGAGAGGATTCAACTATTAATATTCATTTTAAAGAGCGTAGTACCGTAACTGGAGTTTTTATAAGGACGCCGGATTATGGCGAATTAAAAATGAAAAATTTGTGGCGTATCGTCAGTCATGCTAAAATTGATGAATGGCGCAAAACAAAAAATTTGGATCTGGCTCGCATATTTAACGGGCTTTCATTTACACGTCTTACAGAAGAACAAGTGACCAATTTTAAATAAGTAAAGCAGTATTTATGTTCTTACAAACCTGGAAAAAATATCTACCTGTTATCATTTTACTAATGAAGCGATCCGAAAAGGGAGAGCAGGTACTGGATATGAATTTCACCGATTTTCAGCGGGCGACAGGAGGCAAAAAGACCAAGCTTACTTTTTCAAGTCTTCAGCTTGATAATGGCCGCACTAATTATGACGCCAATAACACACAGCTTGCTAAAGACCTGATGATAGTGCTGCAGGAAAATGAACAGACAGGAGCAATGCTAAAGAATAAGCAATTCGAATTTTCTGTGAATTCGAGTTATCAACTGACCATTAGAAATAGCACAATTACTGAGGAAAAAGAAGCTGTTTAAAAATGATCAACCTCTTTGTGTAAATGCCCTGCTATGTTTTTTTCGTTCTTGAATTTCTGCTACTGGTTCCGTAAAAAGAATTAGTTGACTTGAACGACATCGTGCATACCCGGCGCATCAAATGAATGTGCCTTTACCACCGGCAGAGTTTTCCTGATCAGCTTTTGTATATCACTTAAAAATATCTTTTCACTCCAGTCACAAAAAGAAATTGCCACACCTTTGGCACCTGCACGACCGGTTCTTCCAATTCTATGAACATAAGTTTCCGGGACATTTGGCAATTCGAAATTGATCACATGTGTCAGTTCATCTATATCAATACCACGGGCGGCGATATCTGTAGCTACTAACACACGGGTACGTTTGTTTTTGAAATTTTCCAATGCTTTTTGTCTTGCCGCTTGTGCTTTATTACCGTGAATCGCTTCCGTACGAATGCCATTATTGTTCAGCATGCGGGAAAGCTTATCTGCCGCATGTTTCATTTGTGTAAATACTAAAGCGGTTTCTATTGATTCATCTTTTAATAAATGAACCAGCAAAGATGGTTTGTTATGTTTCTCTGTATAATAAATTGACTGCTGGATCAAGTCAACGGTTGTAGCAGGCGGCGTGACTTCCACCTTTACAGGATTATTTAAAAGCATTGCAGCCAATTGCTTTATTTCATTTGGCATGGTAGCCGAGAAAAAAAGTGTTTGCCTTTTTGAGGGTAATCTTGTGATGATGCGTTTTACATCGTGCACAAAACCCATATCGAGCATCCTGTCGGCTTCATCAAGGACAAAGAATTGAATATCTCGTAAAGTAATATGGCCTTGTTGCATCAGATCGAGTAAGCGACCGGGTGTTGCTACTAAAATATCAACACCACGGCGAATTGCCTGCACCTGGCTATGTTGAGATACACCACCGAAAACTACAAGATGACGTAGAGACATATTGCCCATAGGCATTGATGCTTTCACCAATCTGTATCGCTAGTTCTCTTGTTGGAGTAAGAATGAGTGCCTTTATTTTATGATCTGGTTGTTCAGCATTTTGTTTTCCTTCATACATCAATTGGAGTATAGGAAGGACAAAAGCAGCTGTTTTACCTGTACCTGTCTGTGCACAGCCAAGCAGATCTCTTTTTTGTAGAATGGCAGGGATGGATTGTTGCTGAATGGGTGTGGGATTGGTGTACCCTTCATTGCAATGGCCTGTAGCACAGGCTCAATGAGCTGTAGATTGTTAAATGACACTAAAAAATATTTGATTTAAAAATGTGGTAAGGCTATCAATAATTAAATGATACTTTACCTGCCTTACGTTAAAGCCTTCACTGCTTTTTGGGGGAGAAATTAAACTACACCAGAAGGGAGAGCACTAACATCAAGAACAACAAAGCTACGGTTAATAAACCAGACTTTATAGTTTATTTGTAACAATCCTGAAAGGAGTTAACAACAATTACAATTATTAGAATGATCAGTTAATGATCTTAACATTGACAGCCATCGGGCCACGCTGTCCCATTTCTATTTCAAAACTTACTTTATCATTTTCTTTTATCGGAGCAGTAAGATTATTAGCATGTACAAAAAGGCTTTGTTGTGATTGCAGATCTTTAATAAAACCAAATCCTTTTTCATTATTAAAGAAAGTCACTTTTCCTTTGTGTGTAAGCTCTTCTTCGGTAGGTGGCACATATTCGGGAACACCGATCTGGATATCTTCCAGTTTTACTTCAACTCTTTTTCTTGGATCGGGTGGGGTAGAACTTAAATTTCCATTTTCATCAAGATAGGCGATCATGTCATCGAAGTTGTTCTTCTTTGCATTTTCTTTTCGCTCCTGCATTTTTTCAGCCTTATCTTTTCTTTCTTTCTGTTTCTTTTTTTCTCTTTCTTTTTTATTCCATGATTCACTCATGTATGTTTCTTTTTAGTTTTAAATGACCGCATCTGATAAAGAAGCTTTTTAGAAGTAAAAATAAAAACCACTTTTCTCCGCGGATAGTTCGTGAAGATACGGCTTTAAAATCAGAAGATAGTTATTAATAAAACTGGCAATAGAAGTAGAGGACCGTTGAATTGGTCAATTAAAACGTTGCAGTCTGTTTAGATCTAAACAATTTTTATAAAATGAGGTGCCTTAAAAAGAAAGTGTGTCGTAAACATCTGGCAGCAATTATGTTTACAGATATGGTTGGAGATAACTGCATTATTTTACAGAATCAACAAAATACATATCCACTTCTCCTTTACTTTTTGCTTCAATTTTACCACGATAGGTACAATTAAAGGCATTTTTAACCAAAGAATAAGTTTCTCCCGATATATTTACTTTTCCGGGTTCACTCTGTTGTTCCATTCGTGAAGCAAGATTTACCGCATCTCCCCAGATATCATATGCGAACTTTTTCAAACCAACAACACCGGCCACAAGAGGACCTGTGTGTATCCCGATGCGGATCTCAAAAACAGGTAGGTTCTGAATTTTATTTGCTGCTCCAAATCCCTTTATAAATTGTTGCATATCCAGCGCAGCATTCACCGATTTAATTGCATTTTCATTGTCAGCCAGTGGCAACCCGCATGCACACATATAAGCATCTCCGATTGTTTTTATTTTTTCCATCCCATGCTTGGCAATAATATTGTCAAAAGCGCCAAAGACCTCATCAAGCTGTGTTACCAGTTTCACTGGAGTAAGTTTTTCCGCAATGGAAGTAAATCCTTTAATATCTGCAAATAAAACACTTACCTGGTCATGTTTTCTTGCATACGATTTGCCGAATTTTTTTAGTTCATCAGCAATTTCACCAGGAAGGATGTTTAGAAGCAAAGAATCAGATTGCAATTTTGCTGCTTCAATAATTTCTTTTTGTTTTTCAATTTCCTTTGTTCTTAATCGAACTTTTTCTTCCAGTTGTTCATTATATTCCTTTAATTCTTCGATCAGGTGCTTGTTATCGCGCCTAAGCATTATCGTTTCAATTGCATTGTCTATCGTGATCTTTAATTCATCTTTATCCCATGGTTTTGTAATATATCGATAAACCATTCCTGTATTAATGGCCTCAATTATCGATTCCATATCACTGAATCCTGTAAGAATTATCCGGATATTGTCTTTTTCAGGAGGTATGTGTTGTAAAAATTGAACACCCGTCATATTGGGCATACGTTGATCAGTGACAACCACATGAATATCGTTTTTAGAAAGTATGTTCATACCTTCTTCTCCGCTTAATGCTGTATATACGTTATAATTTCTGCGCAAAGCAGCTCTGAATGAATTCAGGTTGTTTTCTTCATCGTCCACATACAGAACATTAAAAACATCTTTCAATACTTCCATAGTTTAATTTGTTGATTGTTGGATTATCGGGATTCTGATAATAAACTCAGTTCCATCGCCAGGCTTTGAGAACACTTCAATATCACCATTATGTTTTTGAATAATGCCAAAAGAAATTGAAAGTCCAAGAC
This sequence comes from uncultured Bacteroidota bacterium, assembly GCA_963746915.1. Lineage (GTDB taxonomy): Bacteria > Bacteroidota > Bacteroidia > Chitinophagales > Chitinophagaceae > VBAS01. Next base: position 287,987 of record CAVVDD010000004.1, read on the forward strand.
CTGTTCCTTTCCCCACATCCTTTGTTGTAAAAAAAGGATCAAATATTTTTTTTCTTACCTCATCCGTCATACCGGCTCCGGTATCCTTAATCGATATTTTTACATTATTTTGATCGTGCCAGGTCTTTATGAAAATTTTACCTTCCGCAGGTATGGCTTGAATGGCATTGGAAAGAATGTTCATAAATACCTGGTTTATCTGACCGGGAAAACAGTCTATTTCGGGCAAATCTCCGTATTGTTTTATGATTTCAACCCTGTTTTTATAAGAGCTATGTAATAAAGTAAGTGTCGATTCAAGGCTTTCATTCATATTTGCTTTTCTAAAAACATTTTGATCAAGCCGTGAGAAATTCCGGAGGCCTTTTACAATCTCCGAAGTTCGCATGGCGCCATCTTCAATTCCTTTCAATAAATTATTTACTTCTTTTATTGTAAGTTCAACATTTACTCCTTGTTTATTTTTTTCGATCTCACTGAATTCATTTTCCAACCCTTTCTTTTTGATAATTTCTTGGTAGTGGTCAATAATTTTTATAATATCTGCCATATCATCCTTTAACGGTTGGATATTGGCCGTAACAAAATTTATAGGGTTATTTATTTCATGAGCAATTCCTGCTGTCAATTGGCCCAGTGATGCCATTTTTTCTGCTTGCACTAATTGTTCCTGAGCCGCCTTTAAATTTGCTACTGTAGCATGCAATGCCTCGTTAGTAGATTCCAGACTGAGGTTTGCTTTGCGCAATTCTTCACGGGCCTTACCAAGATCTCCCACCATCATGTTAAATGCTATAGCCAGTTCACCTATTTCATCTCCGGATTTATTTACTACCCGTTGGGTCAGGTCACCTTCCCCAACTTTATTGGCTGCATCCCTCAAGGCGAGTACGGGGATTGAAATATTTCTTGCCAACCAAAACCCAATAAGTATGCCGATAATAAAAACTACACTGCTAACGATCAAAGATGTTTCCCGGATCTTCTTTTTTCCCATTTCAATGTTTTCAGTAGTTACCGCCAATTCAATAGCACCCGACATCATATCGGAGGTAAACGCCGAACTCTTTTTTATAATAGAGTTTTTTGAATAGTTCTTGTGGATATTCAATGTGTCTTCTGGAAATGTTTTCAAAACGGAATCTTTTAGTGTATATCGGCTGCTATCTGTGCTCCATATTGTATCAGTTGCTACCAGGTTTACAAATAATAATCGGGGATCATCTTTTACAAAGCTCATGGCGGTTTGCACCCCTTCAAAATTTTCGTCTTTAAGAGCTATTTTCACTCCTAATGAAATTGTGTTGGTAAGGTTCTGAACTTCATTATTATAACTATCAAGCAGATATTTTTCTTGTTGTGCCGGGAAGTAATAGAGGGAAAAGAAAGAAAACATCAATACAATTGTGAGAACAGTTAACCAGATCTTCGTTTTTAACGTGATTCGCATGTGTTTAACCTGATTTTGAAACTTAACGTATCGAGTCGAACATATATCATTAATGGCTGATCAATATTTCTTGCGGGGTAGGACAAAACTTAAAATGAATTTTTACCATCAATCACGATCGTTTTAGTGTTCGTGCCTATGGAAATTTTATCAAGAATAGCGATAGCTCCGGGAGTTTGCGCAACAATAGTTTCCAATTCTGAAATTGAATTACAGAAAATGGGAGCATCTGCTTTGCCACTGAATGATAATCCCAGCCAAAATCTTTTAACTTTATCGCCACTCATATTATATATTTTCTTGCAAGTGGCTTCTCCTACAGGAGTATTTGTTTTCATTAAAACAATACTCACTTTGGTTCCGTCACTCCATCTTTGCTTTTCACCTTTAAGTACGGATTTTAATTCAGTCATTTTCATTGTTGAAGGCGCCCCTTTTGTGTTGCTTATAGCAGTCAGTGTAGTTTCTTGTCCATTTACAATGATCCCTGCAAACAATAGCAGCGCAATAGAAAAGTATTTTCTATAAACTAATATGCTGAATGGTTGAAAGATCATTGTTTAAATATTTATTCTAGAACCCAATTGCTAATTGCATCGTAAACCTATTTGAATCGCCTTCTTTCGCTGTATGCTGATGCTGATACTCCATTTTAACGGCTGTTACATAATTAATGTTATAACGAATTCCACCCACAATTGATGTTGTGTTGTTATTATGGTAATATATTTCACCTTCCTGGAAACTTAAATTGTCCAATCGCATATAAGGAACTATTTTTTCGTGGATCTTAAATCCCGCATATATGTATGAAGCCAGTGTTCGCTGAGACCCGGTTGTATCCGTTTTATTGACACCTAATGTACCTTCTGCAAGCACTTCAAATTTATTTCCAAAATAAGCAATGGACCCGGTAAATAAATTTTGCTCAACCGCCCATTGCGTTGGCAAGCCATCATGCCCGGTAGCTCCTTTTGCAATTCCATCATTATACCATGATATTCCAAACCGGAGACCGTCTGCTGGTTTAATGTGCATTGCCGCAGTTATTGATTTTCTTGCATCATTGTCAAGCACATCAGTGGAACCGATACCGTTGCCCACCATCAGATCATATCCAAATTTCAGATCTCCAAGATTGTGACCTTGCAAGCCAATCCCGGTTGTATGCAGGGGTATGATGCTGGCATCAAATAAAAGCGGACGAAAGATAGTAGGAAAGAGCACCCTGCCATGATGATAAGTGTCGTTCCAGTAATTTATAGGAGTATGATGCTTACCAACAAGAAGATTATGATTCCCGTAAAAATTGTATTTAATAACAATGCGTTCAACACTTACTGAAAATTTTGTAGGTGTGTTATTGGTAAATCTAAAAACACTTTCCCCTAAAAATGAAAACCGGTCGCTTAATTCAGAAGTGATAAATAGATCCTGCTCACCAAGTGCAAAGGAAGCTTTATCATTTTGTATCCCCATTGAAGCTTCAGCAAAACCTTTGATCTGTGTATTTTGACTATATAGAACTGAGCTGCCTAAAAAGCAATCTATTATTACCAGAATTACTATGGACTTCAGTTTATTCATAAACAGTTCAGGATTGGGTGCTAAATATACCCACATTAAATGTATAAAAAATATTTTCTGTTTAAAAATTCATTTATAAATTAATTTTTGGTGAAAGGCGCAACGACTGTTTTACAGGAGATTACATTAGCACGTCAAGATCAATTTCAAACAGGCAACAATTGGGTTCATGTTGATAATGACCGGGCAAATTTGAAGTATTGGTCAATTCAAACATTCCTAAAAACTGGAAACCGGCAGAAGTATAATGTTCGATCAATTTAGTATTGTTTCCCAATGTGTCCAATCGTACAAACTGTTTCTCTTTTTGTTTCGCATATTCCCTTGCCCATTGCACGATCTTATGAATATACCTGTTGCCGCGAAAAGAAGGGTTAGTGGCAATGCGATGAATATAAATGGAATCGTTTTTATCTTTTTCCTCCCAAATTTCTTTGTCTGAAAAAGTAATTGCCCAGTTGCAAACAATAACATCTTCAATAACCAGTTTCCATTGCCTTAACTCATTAATTTCTTTTTCAATGAAATCTTTTTCAAATATTGGCCATACAACCATTCCTTTATCAGTTTGCAGATCTCTTGCAGATCGATAAAGCGATAAGATATTATCAATATCATCCATTAAACAATTCTCGATCTTCTCAGGCATTTTTGTTCCAGTTTAAGATGTAAATATCCAAATGTCTTTATCGCTATTTAACCCGAAACTTGCTATTTTTTAACTATGAACATTTAGCTTTTTGTATAAACGATATGAGTAAATACAGGTTGTAATTATTACGAAAAAAAGTATTGTGAAAAGTGAGATCATCGAAAACGTGAAAGATGAAAAGAGACAGATAACTGCGATCAGCAAACCACCTCCAAAAAGTAACTTTCCTCCAAGTAAATGAGTCTTTTTCCAATTTTCATCATCATTTAGCGTCCATGGCAAACGGATGCCCGCAAAATAGTTGGGTTTGATGTTATAAATATAATTACCAACAACCGCCAGCATCAATCCTACTCCTGCGAGAATAAACCTCATAGTGAATTTTATATTTCCATGAATGCTGCTGTAAATGACCAGGCAAAGAACCGCGGCAGTGAATACGGCAACAGCAAAGGCAATACGAAACAACCTGCCTTTATTTTCCGCAGCGTATCTTTTCGGATCGATCCTGTATACTTGAGGTAATAATAAATAAACGACTGCATTCACAGCTATTAAGATCATTATCATAATGGCGAGCTCATTTTTACTGCCATAACGGTCAATATCGCCTTTTAAATTAAAGTGCATCGCTATTGTTTCAGGAAGCGAATCCCAGGTAATAGCTAAGTAAACAGCAGGAGCTATGATGAATAGCCAAACGATCTTTTTCATAAACTTATCCATAATTATTTCTTTTTTGATTTGAATTGAAGTAACCAGGTCATGATCTCATCTACCACAGTTGTATTAAGCGAATAATAAATAAACTGACCTTCTTTTTCAGCGATCACCAATTTGGCCTGTTTCAACAGATCCAGGTGATGAGATATGCTTGGACCGGAGATACTGAACTTTTCTACTATCTCTCCCGCTGTCATATCCTTTTTGCGGAGCAATTCCAGTATCTCCCGCCGTGTAGGATCATTCAGAGCTTTAAAGACATTATTCATATTTTATAATTCAATGATTGTATATTTAGACAAATATCTAAATACTATTTTGAAATGCCAAATTTATTTTAAAAAGAAAACCTGGATCTATAAATCCGTCCCGATTTATCGGGACGGATTTATTAGGTAATCTACAAGTTCAAAAATTCTTTGATCATTGTAACGGTAGCTTCCATCGTTCTCTAAATGATCAAATTTTCCTTATTTATTTTTTAATTTTTTCCGTCTTAAGATCCCAGGTCGAAGAATAGTGAAAATAAAATGCCCCTCTGTGAAGGGGCAATACTTTGGATCGAAACTGTAGATCCAATGGTCAGTAAATTCACAGGGTAAAAATTATTTACCCCAGGTGATGATGCTTAAGACAATGATCACAGCAAAAATAGTTGCCGTAACCAGGTTGCCCTGTACATCAACATTGTGAAGTAGGGTGTTGAGTTTTTTCATAACCTGAATTTTCGGTTTCAAAAATGGTTTAGATCAGGTTTTCAAGGGGGCGGAGGTCGCAGGCACCCATGCGAGGTGCAATTCAAAAGGAGTACGGAGGTTAAAAATAGTGCGGTCTAACTATTCCAACTTTGAAACATAGATAGGGCCGCTATTATTGTTTGAATGACCGCGGATATTTTTATAAATCGTAAAATCACTAATGAAAATTTCGAAGGTTTGTCATTAAAGCTGTTATGTGAGGATAAAAGAAAGTTTTGGCAAAGCTTTCTTGTACTTACGTTTTAATGATCTTCTTCATAGAAATTTAGCTTGTTTCTAAGTTCAGTAATTTCATTTTGCATATTTTCAATACGCTTAAGTAAATTAATAATAGCATCGACACCTTCCGAATTTATATTCAATTCCTGGTGAAGTCGTACGATCTGTTCCAGTTTTGGCAATTCGTATCCCTGTATGCACAATGTCTCATTTACAATGATAGTTTCTATTAATCCATGTTCCTCAAGCGACCGGACAAATGAGACCTCAACCTGGTGATTGGTACAAAATTCATTGAGAACTATCATGTCGGTTGTTTCCATTGAAATTATTTTTTAGGATGATAATTTTGACAATTGCTCAAACAATTCCTTTTGCTTATCTGTGAGGTTTGTTGGTATTTTTATTTGAAATGTAATAATGAGATCACCAAACTCACTTTCCTGTTTATATACGGGAAACCCTTTTCCTTTTAATTTTATCTTGCTTTCATTCTGTGTTTCTGGTTTTACTTTTAGTTTTACTTTCCCATCAAGAGTATCAATAATTATCTCGCCTCCAAGTACAGCGGTGTACAAGTCAAGATCAACAGTAGTGTGCAGATCATTTTTATCCCGCCTGAATTTTGTATTATTAATAATATGAAAACTGATATACAGGTCTCCATTCGGACCACCGTTAATGCCTGCACCTCCATGTCCCTTTATCTTTATTTTCTGCCCGTTTTCAACCCCGGCCGGAATAGTGATGCGTATACTTTTATTGTTAACCGTCAGCACTTGCTGCTGCGTTTTGTAAACATCAGAAAGATTCAACTGCAGCTCAGCATGATAATCTTCACCACGGAATTTTGTTTGTCGTTGCCGGAACCCACCGCCTCCCGTTTCGCCGAACATGGATGCAAAAAAATCTGAGAATTCGCTTTCGCTAAAATCACCGGAGAATTTTTCTTTACCATGATGTTGTTGTGATTGTCTTGCCTGCTCAAATTGTTCAGCATGCTGCCAGTCTTTTCCATACTGGTCATATTTTTTTCTTTTTTCAGGATCACTTAAAACTTCATTGGCCTCATTGAGCTGCTGAAATTTTTTGTGAGCTTCCTTGTCATTTGGATTGAGGTCGGGATGGTGCTTTCTTGCGAGTTTTCGGTAGGCTTTTTTAATGTCTTCCTGCGTTGCATTTTTATCAACACCAAGTGCTTTGTAATAATCGATGAACTCCATTAGATCCAGTTTAAAAATTAGCCAGCTTCAATTAATAAAATTAAGGAAAAGAAAAGAGAGATTATTTTTGCCCAGTGAAAAGCAACTACATAAAATACTCTTAATAAATTTTTATGTCATCTGTGAATACATAGTCAACCCCGGCGTTATTAATTATAAGTTTTAGTGTTTCATAATAATCAGTTACCATAAAAGAATATTCATTTTCTTCGATCTGTTTAAAGGAAATAGAAATTCCCTGGAAAGACATCCTGATAATTTTAAAGGTTTTGCCGTCGCCATCCTTCTGAATCCCTTCTTCGTATTTTATGGTTGGAAATTTATTTTTCAGTTGCTCTATAATTGAATTCATTTCGTTTTCATGCATGTCTTTATGAACTGCGGTAATAATTCTGTCAGTTGAATTATTGAACTGAATGGTTTCAACCAGTATCGAGTCATTCTCATTCCATTTTTGCCTGGAAATTTCGTCATTTCTTGGGTCTATTTCCACAAATTTGGCCCCGAGTTTTTCATATACGCCTTTGAACTTTGAAACCGGGTAGGGAACGTTTAATTGGATACCCCACAAAGGAATTGATCCGGGAGCTTTTCTTGTTCGCAAATTAGTATCTGCGTTATTATCACTTTGAAGAATTGATATATATTCTCCAATGACAAACATATACTTTTTGCCTTTTATGCTATCGATAAATAATTCAAGTGTATCTTTTTTACAACAAAGTTTTTGACCATTTACCCTGTAATTATCAAAGAATATAATAGTGGAGTCAGTGAGTATTGGTCTTTTATCCTGGTTCGTAAAAAAACTTTCCAATGATACGAATCGTAAAGAGTCTGGAAATGGAAATTTTTTAATACCGGGATAATAGCTCATGTCTGGCGAGAAGAAGTCGATGACTGGAGCCCATAACTCTTTTTTCTTTTCGCTTTGTTTACAGGAAGTGAAAACAAAGAAGAAACATATAGCGAACAACCATATCAAATTTATCCTTTTCAAAACCTTAGATTAATTGGATAAACAAAATTAACTGAATCGTATAGTTCGCTAAATCGTATTTCTGTATTTAAAATTTTGATGTCACGGATAAAATACCCTAATTTGGAGTACACGTTTGCTTATTAATTAACCATTAAACAAAAAAAACATGGCAACAGTAAGAAGAAGAGCTGCTAAAAAAGCGGTTGCAAAAAAAGCTATTAGAAGAAGAGCTGTTAAAAAAGCAGTTAAAAGAAAGGCAGTTAAAAGAGCAGTAGCAAGAAAAGCAGTTAAAAGAAAAGCTGTTAAAAGAGCAGTAGTAAGAAAAGCTGTTAAAAGAAAAGCTGTTAAAAGAGCAGTAGCAAAAAAAGCAGTTAAAAGAAGAGTTCTTAAGAAAGCAATTGTAAAAAGAGCTATTAAAAGAGCAATTCTTAGAAATGTACTCGCAAATGCTGGTAATGATACGGAAATGTGATCAAAATTTTCTTCTTGTAAGTCCTGCTATGGCGGGACTTTTTTTGCTCTACATCCAGAGAGAAAAGCTCATTACTCTGACATCGTTATGGAGAATGAGACATAAACATTGCAAAAAAGCAAACCCGGAAATAGCGTAACTTTCTTAGAAATTACTTTGCATGTGTCGCAACATCCTTCTTTTATTTTTCCTTTTCTTTTTTCAAACCTTATCAGCACAAAAAGATGACCGGCCAAATATTATTTATATAATGGCCGATGATCTTGGTTACGCAGATCTTAGTTGTTATGGAAGAAAAGATTACCAGACGCCTAATCTTGATAAACTCTGTGCACAAGGAATAAAGTTTATGAATGCTTATGCGGCAGCACCTGTATGTACACCAACAAGAGCTGCTTTTTTTACAGGCAGGTATCCGGCACGTCTCACAGTTGGTTTGTTTGAACCCATCGCTGAAGGGATCAAAGACAGCCTTGTGGGTTTATCACCTCAAACTCCTTCAATAGCATCCCTATTGAAAAAAGCTGGTTATGAAACTTATCTTGTTGGCAAATGGCACCTGGGATACAAACCTGAGTTTACACCAAATAAAAATGGCTTTGATTATTTTTTTGGGTTTAAAGCCGGCGCAACAGATTATATTTCACATACTGGCTTTAAAGGTGAGCCTGACTTTTATGAAAATGATAAACCGATAGAGAGAAATGGTTATAGCACTGATTTGTTTAGTGAAAAAGCAATTGAGATCATAAAACAAAAACACCAAAAGCCTTTCTTTCTTGCGCTGATGTTTAACGCACCCCATTGGCCCTGGCAGGCGCCTGGAGATAAACCTTACGATACTGAATGGAAAAAAGGTGGTTCGCCCCAGGTTTACGCTGCAATGATGAAAAGTCTTGACGATGCAGTTGGTAACATTGTAAAAACAGTTGACGATCTTCATTTGTCCAATAATACAGTGATCATTTTTACAAGTGATAATGGCGGCGAGAGATTTTCTGACAACGGGATCTATAAAAGCGGAAAAATGAATTTGTGGGAAGGCGGGATCCGTGAGCCGGCTTTTATAAGATGGAATGGAAAGCTCAAAGAAAATTCCGTGACTAACCAGGTGGTAACGACAATGGACTGGACAGTAACCATACTTGCTCTTGCAAAGGCTAAAGCCGATAAAAATTTTCCAATGGATGGAATAAACCTGGTGCCGGTATTAACAGGAAAGAAAAGTGAAGTGAAAAGAACACTGTACTGGAGAATTTTTCAACGAACACAACATAATGCTGTTCTTGATGGCAACTGGAAATGGTTGCGGGATGAAAAAGGGGAAGAATATCTCTTTGATCTTTCTGTTGACCCTTCTGAAAAAAATAATTTAAAAGAAAAATTCCCTGAAACTTTCATGCAATTAAAAAACAAATTCAGTGCATGGGAGAAAACAGTACTTACACCAATTCCTTTAGAATAGATTTCAATCAAAAAATTTTAAATGCTTGTAAAGCAACCCTGCCTGCGGCAGACAGGGTTTATGATCTTTATTTAATGTCTTTAGATAATTTTTCGAGGCGTTTTACACTTGTGCGGGAAGGAGATTGCTCAAGGCTTAGCATATAATATATTTTTCCATTTTGCAATTTCCAAAGGTCCTGGAATAAGGAAGAATCTCTTGTATTATCCTTATAGGTCCATTTATTATATAAAAGAACAGCTACCCATTCATCATTTGTTTCTTTATTTAGTATTGGGTAGATCGATAATACCTGGTTCGATGTTGCGTTATAAGCATTTCGATATTTTACAAGGAGGTCAGTTATGTTATCGCGGGATGATGTTATTCTTCTGCCAGCTGGTAAGTCCAAAATAACGCTATCTGCAAATAGACTTTTTATATTATCAACGGATGTTTCATCCCAGGCCTTGTAAAGACTCAATACAGTATTCATGTTCTCTCTTTTGCCAATTTCCCAATTACTATACAGGGCGGGATAAGCCAATGGTGTGAGAGATTGCGGTTCTGTATTTGCAGCAGGGACTTGCTCAGTTTTGGTTTCTGTTGTTTTATCTTGTCCACATGATAAGATAAAAAATAGGCAAAGAAGGGATAATGTAATTTTCATGATTGGTTTTTTGATTTTGATATAAATTAAAGATAAGGAATAGCTTTCAACGATCATTCAACCTTACTTTCTTTATTCATCTGGTATTGATGTTCCAGGAGAATTATTCCTTTTTGAATGTCGCAAGAAAGTAGGTTGGTTTGCCTTTGGTCTCGAATGATTCCGGGTATTTGTCGCCAGATAAATTATAACAGATCAGCAATGATTCATTTTCGAATTTATAGATCGCTGTAAAATGTTTTCCGTTATTCACCCCGTCCTTGCCATAAATATCCATTTTACCATCTTTGTATATAGCAATACCCTTATCAATGCTTTCGGCAATGAATGTATAGTTGCTGTCGCTGATAATTAATTTTTGTTTTTCAAATGCTGCGGGTGGAAGTGCTGAGCCTCCAATTTCCTGCCCGACCGGTTTCCAGCTGCCATTTAATTGGTTTGATTGTGCTGTAACGTTTATTGTGCTACTGCAAACAAGACAAAGAATAAGAAATGAAGGAAATATTATTGATCGCATATGAGCGATTTTAAAATCAATAAAAGATCTTACCGCACTAACCAGTTTTAATTCTATCACTATTTCGAATTTGAAGATAAAACTTTATCCGTAAATTTTTTCTTGCAGCCTATAGGATCAGTTGAACCAAACTGCATAGCCTTGTCTTCTTAAATGCAAGGCAAGTTTTTTCTCCATTAGCAAAGCTTCCTGCCTGGTCATCGGCTTCTCATTTATATGATCGTAAAGACTGGGACGTAAATAAGAGCCGTATTTCTGAACGATATTGGCAGATAGCTTGTGGCCTTTCTTATTTATATACCCGGTTTTATGTTGTTTGAATCGTTCTGCCGGAGTTTTACTGGTCATGCCTACATAAAGACATTGAAGCACTCCATTAAATTGTGGATTAGCCTCCCTGAACCTGGTATTTTCGGTAAAGACTCTTTTTGATAACTCGATAACGTAAACATGGTATCTCATTCCTGAAACAAATATCTTCTTTTTACTGTTAAGGTGTAACAGAATAAGAGGGCTTATCTTAGTATCAAATCACATTATGAGAAGATACCATTTTCTTTTTCCACGATGTATATATTTAGCAACAACATTATTTCTTATACCATTTATTTTTTCATCTTGTGCCGAACGAAAGAATTGCTATGCGATCACTAAAAGAAAACATTGACAAGGAACTTTCAAAGCAGGAGGGAACTTTTGCAGTCGCATTTAAAGACCTGTCAACCGGTAAAGAATTATTAATAAATGATACCGTAACATTTCATGCTGCCAGCACCATGAAAACACCGGTGCTGGTTGAAGTGTATAAGCAAGCCGCAGAAGGAAAATTTTCTCTTTCTGATTCATTGGTCATAAAAAATGAGTTTAAGAGTATTGTAGATGGCAGTCTTTTTAGTCTCGATTCAACCGATGATAGCGAAACAGAATTATACAAACACATTGGTGAGAAAAGAACGATCAGTTTCCTGGTATACCAGATGATCATTGTCAGCAGTAATTTCGCTACCAATCTTATCATTGAGCTGGTGGATGCAAAAAAAGTTTCAGCTACAATGCAACAATTGGGTGCAAAAGATATTCATGTGCTGAGAGGAGTGGAGGATAGTAAAGCATTTGCCTTGAGAATGAACAATACAATTACCGCACATGGATTGATGACTCTGTTTGAAAAAATGGCGAAAGGTAAAACGGTAAATCCTGCAGCATCTCAGGCAATGATCGATATTCTGCTCGATCAGAAATTCAATGAAATTATTCCTGCAGAATTGCCGGCCGGTGTGAAAGTGGCACATAAAACCGGTTCTATAACCGGAGTGCAGCACGATACCGGGATCATTTTTTTACCCAATGGAAAAAAATATGTTTTGGTATTGCTGTCAAAAAATTTGAAAGATGAAAAAGCAGCTATAAAAGCAATGGCCCATGTGTCAAAACTGATCTATGAATTTGTGACAAGATAAATTGCTCCAATGATTTCAGGAGACTCAGGAATGTGTTTTTTTAACTACTTCTTTTGGATCACGTTTTACTTCACCAGTAATATAAAGTTCGACTGAATCTCTTGTTGCATTCGATCGAACCATGACCGTTCTTTGAAATGAGGTTGTTACTCCCTCAGGATCGAATGAAACGCTTATGACTGATGAGTCACCTGGTTCAATAGCTTTTTCCGGCGCTTTTGCCTGTACACAATGACAACTGCCTTTCGCTTCAATAATGGTAAGAGGAATATTGCCTGCATTTGAAAATTTGAATTCGACATTTGCATTTGATTTGCCATCTATGATGCCAATATTAATTCTCTCGTTTTGAAATTTTATCTCGGCAATTTCTTTTTTTGGAGCTTCCTTCTTTGCGGGACCAGCCTGGCCGCAACTAAAATTGGAAAGCAAGACAAATAAAATAAAATATAGATTTATGCTTTTCATTTTTTATAATTGACACCCGAAAAATAATCCATAATAAATAAAAAATGAAATGTTCTTTTGAGTTCTTCAGAAAAGCAGGCAGGTTTCTTTATGGATATCACTACGGATGGACAGAATATTCTATCTTCAAAAAAAAGTCATCATGTTAAACCGCATTGCTCTTATACTTGTGCTTACTTTTCTACTTATCCATGATAAAGTTGAAGGCCAGTCATCTTACCGCGAGGAAATAAAAACAGTTGCTGACTCTTTGATACATACACTAAGCCCGTTACAAAAAAGGTCTGCACTACTTGCATTTAACGATACGGCAAGAATAAAATGGAATAATCTGCCGGTCGGGCTAAGAGCAAGAGCAGGTATCGGTATTGGTGATATGACAGAGCAACAAAGAAGATTATTGCACCGGATTTTATCTGCATCGTTAAGTTCGCAGGGCTATCTGAAAGCAACCGGTATTATGCACCTGGATAATTTACTTAACATGTGGGTAGACACTGCTTATTCCCGCAAGGATTTTAATGATACAGTGCGACAGTTTTTGGTTGATCTGAAATGGTCGCATCGAAATTATTATCTCGCATTTTTTGGTTCACCTTCTGATGCTAACTGGGGATTTAAAATTGAAGGTCATCATTTGTCAGTCAATTTAACTTTTACTGGAGATAAGATATCCGTTACACCCTGGTTCATTGGTACAGATCCGGCAGAAATACAAATAACACAATATGCAGGTTGGCGGGTATTGGGACAGGAGGAAGATCTTGGTATAAAGTTCATCAATATGCTTACGGCCGATCAACAACAAATAGCAACCATGAATAAAGAAGTGCCGGGAGATATGATTACCGGCGCAGAAAGCGGAAAGCGATTGATTGACTACTGGGGTATAAAAGGAAGTCAACTTGACAAAAAACAAAAAGCAGTACTGCTCTATATCATTCGTGAATATGTTTTCAATATGGAGTACGAAAAAGCAACCGAAGAGTATGATAAAATAATTAAAGCAGGAGTAGATAATATTTATTTCGGATGGATCGGACCTTATGATGAATACAAGCAGCATTATTTTGTATTGAACGGCCCCACCTTTTTAATTGAGTTTGATAATGCCGGCGGACCACGCAGAAGTGCCAATCATATCCATACTATCTGGCGTGAAAAAGGAAATGAATTTGGTGAGGACATTTTGAAGAAACATTATATGCAGGAGAAACATTAGAAAGCACTATTGATTTTTATTTATTGAAGACTACGGATAGCTGAGAACCGGTTTGCAATTCATGCCAGCTGGTAATTCTTTTAAAAAAAAAATTCCATTTTATTATATCGTTAATGAACTTGGTTGAAAATATTTGATTTGTATATTCACCTATTATTAGTGATTAATGCAAGCCACTAAACTAAGTTCCGGACAATTAAAAGTAGCTGCCACCGGCTTTCTCAGCCTTTTCTCTATTGTTGGTATTATGTTTTATGGTCTTCCTTTCTTTTATGATTTCTGGGTAAAGGATTATGGATGGTCAAGGGCAACTGTTACATCAGGCAATGCTTTTGCAAAAGTTGCTGTTGGCCTATTGGGTTTTTTTGCAGGATGGTTGATTGATCGTTTTGGACCACGAAGATTAATGCTCACCGGAATTTTAATGGGAGGTATTGCACTGGTTGGCTTAAGTACTGTCACTACACTCTGGCAATTTTATTTGTTTTATGTATTCAATGCATTGGGATATATGTGTGCGGGACCATTACCTAACCAGGTTTTAATTGCACGATGGTTTAATAAATCAAGAGGCAAAGCAATGGGCTTTGCTTATCTCGGTATCGGTGTTGGTGGTATGCTGGTTCCGCAAATAGCAAAATGGCTCAACATAGAATTTGGCTGGCACCAGGCATTGATGCTTTTAGGAATATTGATGGTTGTTATTTCTTTTCCAATGGCGTGGATAGTAAAAGAAAACCCGGAACACGATCTCAATCGAAACTATTCAAGAAGAACCAACAATTCCTCTTAATAAAATAGTAAAAGGCTGGCCATTCTATTTGCTGTTGATCGGCAGCATGTGTTCTATAGGAGCAGTGGCCGGTACGAGTCAGAATCTTAAACTTATTTTTCAGCCTTGATCTGAAATATACACAGGGACAATCAGCAAATATTATTTCATTGGTTCTTCTTTCAAGTATTATCGGTCGTGTGCTGATGGGCTGGCTGGCAGATAAGTTTCCAAAGAAATATGTGATGATCCTGATCTATACACTTGTTGCAGGATCAATACCGCTACTTTATTTTTCTCGACACCCGGGGTCATTTATTTATTCGCTTTTATTTTCGGAATGGGTTTGGGTGGCGATTATATGATCATTCCTTTAATGGCAGCCGAACTTATTTGGAGTAAGAATAATGGGACGGGTCATGGGACTTGTTTTAACGGCAGATGGATTGGCAGAAGCATTTTCTCCCATGCTGGTGGGCATGGCTTCGTGATAAAAGCGGAAATTATGCTAATGGATTTGCAGTATTGATCATACTTGCCGTCATTGGTATCATTGCGGTAGCAATGCTTCCGAGAAAATCGATATTGTCCTAATTTTATTGCATTTGGAACACGGATGACACGGATTGAACGGAATTTTCTTAAGATTTATTTTAGTCTTCCCTCGTCTCACTGGCCATATCGTGAAGCCAATCAGATGTGTTAAAATAAAGTAATCCGTGAAAATCCATTCAATCCGTGTCTATCCGTGTTCTATCCTGCGCCTAAAATGGGAGACTTTCAAAAAAATTAAATACCCAAAAAACTTAACTTACTTTGAATAACTATTATATTGTACAAATATGATCCGGATTAATCACGAATTAAAACCATCTGATCTCAAAAACAAACTCACAAGGTTCTGGGAACTTTCTGCAAAAAAAATAAAACTGATCGAAAAGAATTATGATGAAAGCAAAGGGTCACCTGTATTCACTATAAACGGAAAGTATTCAACAAGGGGATGGACAGAATGGACACAGGGATTTCAATATGGTTCTTCTATTCTGCAATATGATGCTACAGGAGAAAAATCTTTTTTAGAAACAGGCAAAGGAAAAGACAGTCAGAAAAAATGGCACCGCATGTCAGCCATACCGGTGTGCATGATCATGGATTTAATAATGTAAGCACTTATGGCAATTTACTTGCGGTTAATGAAAGAAGATAAAATTCCTTTCAATGAATGGGAAAAAAATTTTTATGAACTGGCATTGAAAATTTCCGGTGCAGTGCAGGCAAGCCGCTGGACAGTTATTAAGAATGGTGGATTTATTCATTCTTTCAACGGGCCGCATTCATTATTTGTAGATACAATTCGTTCCTGCCGTGCATTGGTGGTCAGTCATTGTCTTGGTCATGTTTTCCAGGGAGAAGGTGATGTAAAAATAAATTTATTGGAACGTGCTATACAACACATGAAAGCTACTGCAGACTATTCAGTCTTTTATGGAGAAGGACGTGACAGTTATGATGTATGGGGCCGCACAGCACATGAAAGTATTTTCAATGTAAAAGATGGAAATTTCCGTTGTCCAAATTCACAACAGGGTTTTTCCGGTTTTACAACATGGACAAGAGGACTGGCATGGGCCATGTGCGGATTTGCTGAAGAGCTGGAATGGCTTGATACAGTAAAAGAAACAGAACTTGAAAGTTTTGGTGGAAAAAATAATATAGAATCTTTATGTTGAAAGCTGCAAAAGCCACCTGTGATTTTTATATAGAAAATTCCTGCACTGATGGCATTCCTTATTGGGATACCGGTGCTCCGGGACTTTCTAAAATGGGAGATTACTTAAATAAACCTGCTGATCCATTTAATTCTTATGAACCGGTTGATAGTTCAGCAGCAGCAATTGGTGCGCAGGGTTTATTGCGATTGGGAAAATATTTGCAGCATAAAGGAGATGATAAAAACGGGAATCGTTACTGGCAGGCTGGTCTTTCTGTAATGAATACTTTATTGGATGAACCTTATTTAAGTATCAATGATTCTCACCAGGGAATGATACTGCATTCCATCTATCACCGGCCAAATGGATGGGATCATATTCCGGCTGGCAGCAAAATTCCAAATGGCGAATCCAGCATGTGGGGAGATTATCATATCCGTGAAGTAAGTCTTTACCTGCAACGCATTATCAATAATGAAAAATATTATACATTCTTCAATTGCATTTAATGAGTGCCAAACAACTAACTGATCTTTCACAGTTGTGTATTCATACCATCACAACAAAACCATGGAGCATTGAAGAAGCTGCAAAAAATTATTCAGCTGAAGGTGTAAAAGGAATAACTGTTTGGCGGGATGCATTGACAAATCGAAATATCAAAACAACAGGTCAACTATTGCGAGATCATGGATTGAATATTGTTTCACTTTGCCGTGGAGGATTTTTTCCCAATAAAGAAAAAGAAAAAAGAAAGATTGCCATTGATGATAATTTTAAAGCAATTGAAGAAGCTGCTGAATTAGGAACACAACTTATTGTTCTGGTTTGCGGTGCTGATCCAACTCAATCACTGGAAGATTCAAGAAAACAAATACAGGAAGGCATTGAAACAATTCTTCCTGAGGCAGCAGCTGCCGGAATAAAACTGGCTATTGAACCACTTCATCCTATGTATGCAGATACACGTTCTGCAATTAATACATTGGCACAGGCAAATGATATGGCAGAGCAAATAAACTCACCGCATGTTGGTGTTGCTGTAGATGTGTATCATCTTTGGTGGGATCCATCTTTGGAACAGGAAATAAAACGTTGCGGAGAAAATGATCATTTATTTGCTTTTCATATTTGCGATTGGAATTCACCAACCACTGATATGTTACTTGACCGCGGTTTAATGGGAGATGGATGTATTCCTGTCAATAAAATAAGATCATGGGTGGAAGCAACAGGATTCAATGGTTTTTATGAAGTAGAAATATTTTCCAATAAATACTGGCAACAGGATCAAGATCACAGTTTTTTTGAAAAAAATAATAAAAGCATACAAAGAAAATTCAGCTAGACAATGAAGGAACATAAAATAGGGATCATCATGAATGGTGTAACAGGACGCATGGGAACCAACCAGCACCTGTTACGATCCATAGCAGCGATCATCAAACAAGGTGGTGTAAAGATCAGTGAAGAAGAAACTATCATGCCCGATCCGATACTTGTTGGCCGGAATATTAATAAGCTGGAAAAACTATGTGAATTATCCGGAGTAAAAAGAATGACGACCGATCTTGATGAAGCATTAGCTGATAAGAACAATATTATTTATTTCGATGCACAGGTAACCGGAAGAAGAGCAGATGCTGTTAAACAAGCTGTAAAAGCAGGCAAACATATTTATTGCGAAAAACCAATAGCAGTAGATACCAAAACTGCCATGGAACTTTATAAATTATGTAAAGATGCCGGATTAAAAAACGGTGTGGTGCAGGATAAACTATGGCTTCCCGGTATCTTAAAATTAAAACGTCTTATTCAACAGGGTTTTTTTGGAAAGATACTTTCCGTAAGAGGTGAATTTGGTTATTGGGTTTTTGAAGGTGATACAATTCCTGCACAACGTCCTTCATGGAATTACAGGAAAGAAGATGATGGAGGAATTATTGTTGATATGCTTTGTCATTGGCGTTATGTACTCGATAATGTTTTTGGAAAAGTAAAAGCTGTTTCATGTTTGGGGGCAACACATATTCCGAAACGAGTTGATGAACAGGGAAAGCAATATAAATGTACTGCTGATGATGCAGCTTATGCAACATTTCAACTGGAAGGTGGTATCATTGCTCATTTCAATTCTTCATGGACGGTGAGAGTGAGGCGTGATGATCTGCTTACATTGCAGGTGGATGGAACAAAAGGTTCGGCTGTGGCGGGTTTGCGTGAATGTTATATTCAGCATTATGGAAATACACCAAGGCCTGTTTGGAATCCTGATATTCCACAACCCATTAATTTTTTTGATGGCTGGTCAAAAGTACCGGAACAGGAAACATTATGACAATGCTTTCAAGGTGCAATGGGAATTGTTTTTAAAACATGTTGTAAAAGATGAACCTTTTCCATGGGATCTTCGTGATGGGGCCAAAGGTGTGCAGTTGGCCGAAAAAGGAATAGAAAGCTGGAGTAAACGTTGTTGGGTTGATATTCCCGAACTTTAAAGATTGAACCACGGAGACACAAAGTCACAATGGGCACGGAGATTCGTCTGTGTTTCTCCGTAAACACGTGCCACCGTGGTTTAAAAGTCAAACTAGACACTATCCCTTTGCGTAAAACTTAATTAAACATCATTATGAAAAGAGTAGCATTAATAACCGGTGGAAGCAGAGGCATTGGTTACGGAATTTCAAAACATCTTGCAGAAAATGGTTTTGATATTGCCGTTAATGGCGTAAGAGAGGAAAAAGCCGTTGCAGATGTTTTGCAAGAACTTGCGCAATACAGGAGCTGATGTTTTATATTGCCAGGGAGATGTTTCTTTAACAGCAGACAGGAAAAAAATAATAGAGCAGGTTAAAAAGCATTTTGGCAAACTGCATGTGCTTGTAAACAATGCAGGCGTAGCGCCAAAAGAAAGAAAGGACATTCTTGAAACAAGCGAAGAAAGTTTTGACAGGTTGATTTCTACTAATCTTAAGAGCGCTTATTTTCTCACACAACTTGCTGCCAACTGGATGATCGAGCAAAAAAAAGCTGACACTTCATTTACATCCTGCATCATAAATGTTTCTTCCATATCTGCCACCGTAGCTTCTGTTAACCGCGGAGAATATTGCGTTTCCAAAGCAGGTCTTAGTATGGTAACGCAATTATTTGCTGTTCGTTTGGGTGAGTTTGATATTCCCGTTTACGAAGTTCGTCCCGGGGTGATCTATACGGATATGACAGCCGGTGTAAAAGAAAAATATGATAAACTTTTTGAAGACGGTTTAACCGTTCAGAACCGCTGGGGCTATCCTGATGATGTTGGAAAAGCAGTGAGCTGCATTAGCACTTGGAAACTTTCCCTACTCAACAGGCCAGGTGATCATGATAGATGGCGGACTTACCTTATCACGTTTATAGTTTTAATTGCTTTGATTTGAGTATTAATAATGATCTATAATAAAGCTGCATTATGAGAAAATATTTTTTATGGCTCACTGTAAACTTTGTTGCCATTGCTTGCCTGTCACAGAGTATAACATTAAAAGATTATGAAAGAGCCGTAAGTTTTCTTTCGCAAAATCTGAATGGTAAAAAAGTGTTCAACACGAACGTAGCACCTTTCTGGGCAGCCGATAGTAGTGGTGTTGCATTTATCACCCAAAACAAAGACGGCCGTCAATTCAATAAGATCGATCTCAAAAAAATGCAGATCGAACCATGGTTGGATAAGAACCGCCTGGCAAA
The DNA here is from genome assembly GCA_963746915.1 of uncultured Bacteroidota bacterium. Classification (GTDB taxonomy): domain Bacteria; phylum Bacteroidota; class Bacteroidia; order Chitinophagales; family Chitinophagaceae; genus VBAS01. Next base: position 308,053 of record CAVVDD010000004.1, read on the forward strand.
ACTATTAAGTGATTCCCTGAAAACACCAGTAAAAGCAGACGAGTTGCCATTTACCAATGTGCGGTACATTGATAAAAATAAAATATCGTTTACGGCAGTAAATAAAAATTATATTCTTGATCTGTCTTCCTATCAACTTACATTGAATACTGACCAGCAGCGAAATGATATGGAAGAAAGATCACCGGATGGGAAATGGCTCGCATATATAGACAAATTCAATTTATATATTAGATCAACGGAGACAGGTGCGGTAAAACAATTAAGCACTGCGGGGTTTAAAAATTATGAATACGGAACATATTACGGGTGGGGAGATATCATTGTTGGTGAAAATGGTGACCGGCCTCAAAGATTTGGTGTTAGCTGGTCGCCGGATTCAAAATGGATACAAGCTTTTATTTGCGATCTGCGAAAAGGAGAAAAAATGTATTTGCTTGATTGGAGTGTTGATACATTATACAAGCCTCGTTTACTTTCTTACTATCGTGGTTCACCCGGCGATACGGATATGGTGTACATGACACCGGTGTTCTTCAATATTGAAACAGGAGAGGAGATACGAAAAGATGAATTTAGAAATGTAAATGGTGCAGACCTTGATTGGTCAAATGAGCCCGGTATTTGTTATATCAAAAATACTGTCAGGGGTTATCAACAGGTTGATCTGTACCGGTTCAATGCAAATACAAAAACCCAGGAGCTGACTTTATAAAGAAACAAGTACAACCAATATTGACAATTTCAATACGTGGATCATAGAGGAATGGGGAAAGATAATTATAACATCTGAACAGGATGGATGGAAACAATTGTATGCACTTGACCTTAAAGACAAAACATTACAGAGATTAACGAAGGAGATTTTATTATGTCAATGATGTTTTGATCAACAAGCAGGCAAAAACTATTTTCTTTAGTGCTTCAGGAAAAGAGCCCGGTCGCAATCCATATTATTTTCATGCTTACCGAGTCGGTGCAGATGGAAAAGGATTTGCATTACTTACTCCTGAAAATGCAAATCATGATGTTTCGGTATCACCAGATGGAAAATATCTTATTGATAATATGTCAACACCGGATCAACCTACGGGACTTTATTGCGTGATGCAAAATCAGGGAAAATTGTTAAAAGAATTGAGTAAAGCAAATATTGATGCATTGCTTGGCAATGGGTTTTCATTTTCCTGAAACATTTACTGCAACGGCAAGAGATGGCAGCACTACTATTTATGGCGCCATTTGGAAACCTACCAATTTTGATCCCAATAAAAAATATCCTGTGATTGATCAATCTTATACAGGACCGCATACCAATATGTTTCCCCGCAACTTTGCAACAGCATTGTATCAAGAAATAATCAACCACTGGCGGAACTTGGGATTTATTGTAGTCACGTATTGATGGAATGGGAACAGCAGGCCGTTCAAAAGCATTTTCATAATGTATCTTACAAGAATATGGGAAAAAACCTGCTGATCATGTGCTGGCAATTAAAGAACTCGCAAAAAAATATTCATGGATAGATGCAGACAGGGTTGGCATCTTTGGTCATTCTGCAGGTGGATATGATGCGGGGCATGCGGTACTGGAGTTTCCCTGATTTTTATAAAGTGGCTGTGGCAAGTTCGGCCGATCATGATTTCAGAATGGAGAAAGACTGGTGGCCGGAAATGTATATGGGCTGGCCTGTTGATTCTTCTTATCATTTCGTTTCCAATATTACAATGGCCGGCAACCTGAAAGGAAAATTGTTGATCACACATGGCGGTATTGATGAAAATGTAAATCCTTCTGCCACTTTTAAACTGGCAGAAGCATTAATAAAAGCGAGACAAAGAATTTGATATGCTGATCTTACCAAGCCAGCATCACGGTTATACAGGAATTTACGGTGATTATTTTACTAAAAAGAAATGGAACTATTTTGTTGAACATTTATTGGGGCAAACTCCGATCTGGGATTTCCAGTTGAGATAGAAGTTGTTTCAGTCAATCATTGGATCGTCAGCCAAAAATTAATTTTCAACTTAATTATTCAGACCAAAAGTTTTGGCTACTTCCAACGCTAATTTTTCTTTCATTTCAGTTACGACAGATTGCATGTCTTTCCGGTTGACCAGGTTGTTCATCTCATAAGGATCATCGATCATGTCATACAATTCATCTTTGTTCTCATGCTTGAACCAATGAATGTATTTATACCGTTCTGTCCGCAGGGCTTTATAATCTGTATCTATCAGCCAGGGAAAAGGATTTTCAAAACTGTAGTATTCCATTAAAAATGATCTCCGCCAGTTATTATTATTTCCTTCCAGCAGGGGTAGAATAGATCTGCCCTGTATATGAGTGCCAACAGGTGCTCCTGCCAGCATCAGGATGGTTGGTGCATAATCAACAGAAACAACAAATTCTTTTATAATTGTATTTTTCTTTATCAATGATGGATAACGTATCAGCAAAGGAGTACGCACAGATTCTTCATAAGGGAAACGCCTTTCAAGACTTAAGCCATGTTCGCCATAGAAATAACCATTATCGCTGGTAAATATGATCACTGTTTTATCAAGAATATGCTGATCCTCCAGTTCTTTTATTATCCTTCCCAATCCATCATCGATGGATAATAACATTTCAGACCGGTCGCGGATGGTTTGATCTGAAGTAAAGTGATCAAAAAAGTTTTTTCCGAATTCAGCTTCCATTTCAGGAGATCTTTTCTTGTATAAAGCTTCGCCTGTAACGGTTTGCGAATCTACCTGTGCGTAAGAACTGATCGCATTTTTTCTCCTTATGATTTTTGCATCTTTATACATGCCTTTATGTCTTTCTGCAGGAATGAACTTTGAGCTTTCAGAAAGGTCAAGTGCTCCGTTATTAAGTTGTTTAGCATCCGGGTGGATCGCTTTATGTCCGAGGTAAAGAAAAAATGGTTTCTCTCTTTTCTTTTTTATGAATTCTATTGAGCGGTCGGTGAGCAGATCAGTGATATATCCTTTTACTGTATCTGGTTTATTATTTTCATAAAGAATAGGATCAATGATCTTTCCCTGGCCGGGAAAAGAAACCCAATAATCATATCCGGGACGGGGAGTGGGGTCATTGCCCATGTGCCATTTACCTATATGAGCTGTTTCATAACCTGCCTGTTGTAATACCGGTGCAAATAATTTTAATTGATGACTTGCTTTGTCACGAGCTACATTATCCACTATGCCATGTCGCGAAGGATATTGGCCCGTGAGAATACAAGCTCTGTTTGGGGAACATAGAGGCACAGCCTGGTAAGCATTTTCAAACAATGCCCCCTCTCTGGCCAGCCGATCAATATTAGGTGTTTTCAAAAATGGATGACCTGCTGCCGAAAATTCATCCCACCGGAGATCATCAACAACGATCAGGATGATATTGGGCTTGTCATATGTAAGTTGGCTTTCGTTTTTTTTCTCCTCCTGTTTATTTGATTTGCAGGAAACAAAAAACATGATCCATAGAAAGCAGATCATTGATTTTTGAAATAAGTTTTTCATCTCCTTTTTCTTAAAAGTACTTTAGATCGGGGGAATCGTGTGATCTTTTTTATATATCCATGAGGAAACGACTCACAGGTAATATAAATTATACAACGGTAAATTACTTATCAAAAGCCCCTTTGTTTTCACCAAAGGGCTTTTTATTTTGTACCCATGGATCCAATACAAATCAGTTTTAAACACAACGGAGTAACATACAAGGATTGTTACTTTACAAAGATCACAAGGAACGACGGTGCCCCATCTTTCTGGCATCTGTATGATGGTGAAAATTGTTACCTCGGCAGGCTTCAGTATTTCTGACCAATGGACTTTTGAGGCTAATAAGAAATCAACTGGATTAGATAAGTTGGTTGAATACTTTGGTGATTTTGTGGAGAAGGCAAACCGAAGTAAGGCGGCATAAAATTTAAGTTATAAAACTTTGTCCGTAATTTTTAAATGTTTGTCGTAAGGAACCTCAATAGCTATCGGGATCTTTTTATTTCTAATTTTTTATGTGTAATTCCGCAGATGTCAGAATAGGAATAAATTTTTTTATTAATCAAATCTTATCTACCTTGATTTGAATCTTGTTAACCTTCCTAATGTATAGCCTCATTTAATCTGTTTCGCATCTTCTATGTTTACTGGTATCGTATAGCCTCATTTAATCTGTATCGACATCTTCTATGTTTACTGGTATCCAATATTGCCGATAGCAGGACCGCTTTTCTTTAATAGAGATTTTTAACCAAAACAAGCCAATATGAAGCAGTTACTTTTATTGCTGTTCATCGCTACTGCCATGACAGCCAATTCCCAGAAAACAGACCTTGTCACTGTCAATTCTGTAAAACCCAAAAAAGGCCAGAAGGTTGCTTTTGAAGCTGCATACAAGCAGCATGTCGCCAAGTTTCATGGTACTAGTGAAAAGATCAGTGTGTATGAAGTAATGAGCGGCCCAAATACAGGTATGTATCATCTTGTAAATTCCGGAAGATCCTATGCGGATTTTGATAAAGAAAGACCCGATGCGGCAACGCATAACCTGGATCTTGATAAAACATTTTTTCCGCTACTCGATGAAACCAATAACGCAACATTTCGTTTTATGGATAGTTTGAGTCTTCGCCCTGAAGTAACAGCTGAAGCATTTGTAATTACGGTCAGGCATCTGAAAGACGGGCTTAATGCAGAAGATTACAGGAGAGAACTTGGAAGAGCAGTGCGGCTAAATAAAATGGCAAAAGGAGCCTTTATTGAAAGTCTGAGTGTTTCATTTTTCGAACAACTCTGGGACGGTTCGGACCAGGTTACCATTTCAATCCGCAACCTGAAAGATGGATTCAAATCTCTGGAGCAGGGTTATTATGCTGCTAATCCTCCGGGAACTTCAAGCTTCAGGCAAGAGTATGAAAAAACTTATGGCGGCGCTGATTGGGATGCCAGGGTGAAATTATTGGAAGACGCAGTTGTAAAAACAGAAGTATATATCGCCAGGCTGAGAAAAGATCTGAGTTCTCAATAAAAAAAATAATCAATATTAAAATGAGTTTGAAAGAGTCTGCGAAATGCAGACTTTTTTTTGATCATTATAATAATTCAACTCTACTCAGTTATTCGTTCCGATGCGTGGGGCATTGCGAATGCAATGCGGGCATCGGGGCGTTTTTTTACGGACACGAGCCACGGCGAAGGGCTTTTTATTTTTTCGGACACGAACCTTTAGGTTTGTTTTCAGAGTAGTTTCTAAATTTAGTTTACTATTATTATTACCTTTCTTTTTGCTACTTTTTCTTTGTGAACAATTTAAAAATGTTAATAACCAGCAATCAAAACTGTTTGGGTGAACTATGACACGAACCAGCTTTGTATAGCTATCCTTGGATAAAGACCTTTACAGTTTTTACAGGACGCATCAAATAGAAATTAAAGCTTCTAGGCTTATTATTAAGGTTTCAATGAATAGCCTGTAAACTGATTGCAACAAAACAATTTTATGCATTACAATTATGTAATTGGAATGGACATTTCCAAACATAGCTTTGATATGGCCATTCTTTCAACTAACAACCCAGAGGAAATTTTTCACAGTGTATTCAGTAATGATTCAAAAGGCTTCGATGAGATGATGACGTTTGTAACCGGAACGATGCCTGGATTTGATATCAAGAAAGCCTTGTTTTGTATGGAAGCAACAGGATTGTATTGTAACGCACTACTTCAATTCTTTGAGAGCCAGCAAGCAAATGTATGGGTAGAGAATGCTATTCAAATCAAACGTTCACTTGGAATCAAGCGTGGTAAAACAGATAAAGTAGACTCGATAAGTATTGCTAAGTATGCTTTGAAAAATGCAGAGCTGGTAAGGCTTTGGAAGCCATCAGGAGCTGTATTGGAAAAGGTAAAACACTTGGCGACGCTAAGAGAAAGAATGGTGATGACACAAAAAAGATTGATAACACCAATAGAAGAATTGCGTGATGCAGGTCAGGAAAAAATGGCTGAGTACCTTCATAAATCAATTAAGCGTTCTATTACTGCTATTGATGCTGATTTGAAAAAAATAGAATCTAAGATCACAGAATGCCTTAAAGAAGATGCCAGCCTTCATCATTTGTTTACATTGATTACTTCTGTAGTCGGTATTGGGTTTGTTACAGCGGTTAACCTTATCATATACACACAAGGCTTCAATGTTATGTGTGATAGTAGAAAACTTGCTTGCTATTGTGGAGTGGCACCATTTCCATACGAATCAGGAATCAGCATTAAAGGAAGAACAAAGGTTAGTCATATGGCAAACAAAAAGCTAAAAACAAATCTTCACCTGGCAGCATTAACAGCTATTAAATTTGATCCGGAACTGAAAGCATACTATGATCGTAAGGTATTGGATGGAAAACCCAAGATGAGTGTTGTTAATGCGGTTCGGTTTAAATTGTTAGCAAGAGTGGTATCTGTTGTGAAGAACGACAGGATATATGTGAAAAAAACAGCTTAAACAGATTTGTTTTTATCATAGAAATCCAGGGCTGAGCCCTTGCTGAAAAAGAAATTATTTAGTAAATAAAAAGACTACCTTCTCATCATCTTTCACCTAAATCAAATTATTATGAGACGTAAATTACAATCAGCAATTTTATTTGCTTGCTCCAGTTTTCTATTTGTTTCATGTTCCAATGAAAAAGGGGCAACTGCTATTGACATGGATGCTGCAAAAAAAGATATCCAATCAATGGAAGATGCCTATGCTGCTGCTGAAAAAGCAAAAGATGCAGATAAAGTGGCTGCCTATTATAGCGACGATGCGATCAGCTATAGCAGAAACAGGATGCCAGAGGTCGGCAAAACTGCAATTAAAGAAAGCCTTGCAAAACGCCTTGCTGCAGACACATCAGGTAATACTAATGTTTATAAAATAGTAGATCTTTTTGGCGAGGGTAATATGCTTGTTGAAATAGGTTCATGGACCGAGATGAGTCCTGCAGGTGCAGAAGTTAATAAAGGGCATTATATGTCTTATTTTCAAAAACGTGATGGCAAATATGTTTGTGTAAGGGATATGAATGTTACTTCAAGTCCTGCTAAATAAAAAATAATAAACAGGTAGGGTTTTTAGACTACTAAAAAATGGAGTTTGCTTTTGCAAACTCCATTTTTTATGTATGAACTTGTTTGTAAAAAAGTCGAATAGAATTACTAACTGTACAAGAGTGCGACGCAACAAAAGCTCAATAGTAGCAACGCAGTTTAGCCCATAAATATCTTCCTCATTCTTCATATCTTCTCAATTAATATCTTAGCAGCATGGATATGCAGCAAATCATCGAATGTGTTCCCAATTTCAGCGAAGGGAATGATATGAATATCATTAAACAGATCACCGATGAGATTGAAACAGTGGAAGGAGTGCGGTTGCTGAATGTTGATCCGGGAAAAGCAACCAACCGTACCGTGGTCACTTTTGTCGGCAATCCCGAAGCCTGTGATGGAAGCAGCTTTCAGAGCCATAAAAAAAGCAGGTGAACTGATTGATATGAGCAAACATAAAGGTGAACATCCACGTATGGGCGCCACCGATGTTTGTCCGCTGATTCCTATTGCAAATATCACCATGGAAGAAACAGCGAAATATGCACAGCAGCTTAGCAAAAAGAGTAGGAGAGGAATTGCAGATGCCTGTTTATTTATATGAAGCAGCACAACCGATAAAAGCCGCAACAATTTATCTGTGATACGTGCCGGTGAGTATGAAGGGTTTTTTAAAAAAATAAAACAACCAGAATGGAAACCTGATTTTGGCCCGGCTGAATTTGATGCCAAACGTGGCGCCACTGTTATTGGCGCAAGAGATTTTTTAGTGGCGTATAATGTGAACCTGAATACAACATCAACACGACGGGCCAATGCAATTGCATTTGATGTACGGGAAGCAGGGAGAAAGATGATAGATGATAGTGGAGCGAAGATGATAGTTATAGCCCGGTACGTTTGAAATCTGTAAAAGCGATTGGCTGGTATATTGAAGAATATGGTATTGCGCAGATAAGCATCAATCTTACCAATATCAATGTAACACCGGTGCATATTGCTTTTGATGAAGTGTGTAAGAAAGCAGATGCAAGAGGGATACGGGTTACCGGTAGCGAATTGGTTGGATTGATTCCTTTAAAAGCAATGCTGGATGCCGGAAAATATTTTCTGAAAAAACAAAAACGTTCAACGGGTGTTTCTGAAAAAGAATTGATAAAGATTGCAGTGAAATCAATGGGACTTGATGAACTTGCTCCTTTTAAACCGGAAGAAAAAATTATTGAATATATGCTACAAGATAAAACTGACAGCCAGCTTAGTAAGTATGACGCTTACTGATTTTGCTGATGAAACAGCCAGTGAAAGTCCTGCACCGGGTGGTGGTTCTATTGCCGCTTATGTTGGTTCGCTGGGTATTTCACTGGCAACAATGGTTGCTAATCTTTCATCTCATAAAAAAGGATGGGATGAAAGATGGGAAGAGTTTAGCAACTGGGCAGAAAAAGGTCAGCAGTATAAAGATGAATTGCTGCGACTGGTTGATGCAGATACAAAAGCATTTAATCAGATCATGCATGCATTTGGTTTGCCAAAAGCAACTGATGAAGAAAAAGCTGCCCGTAAGCAAAGCGATACAGGATGCAACAAAAGTTGCGATTGAAATTCCGTTTAAAGTAATGCAAGCTTCTTATGATAGTATGGAAGTGATAAAAGCAATGGCGGAAATTGGTAATCCTAATTCAGTATTTCGGATGCAGGTGTTGGTGCTCTGTGTGCCCGCAGTGCGGTGATGGGTGCTTTTATGAATGTGCGGATCAATGCAGCGGGTATGATGATAAGAGTTTTGTTGATGATGTATTGAGGAAAGGGAGAGAGATAGAGGAAAAAGCTAAGATGATGGAGGCTTCAATTCTAGAAGTTGTTAATAGTAAGATCGGCGTATGATATACCACGGAGGCACGGGGACACAGAGAAACACTGTGATTCACCGTGCCTTTCTGCCACAGCCTGCCCTGACGAAGGAAGGGTAGTTCAAAAAATAATTCCTTACCTTAAAGGTTCATTTAAACCTAAAATCATTTTTTTATGAAAAAATTATTCTTATTCTTGCAGTTGTTGCTTTGAACAGCCTTATTGCATGTAATTCTGGAATGTCTGCCACAGCAAAAAAGAACAAAGAAGTGAATGCTGCTATCATGAAGGCTTTTGAAGCCGGCGATTTTAGCAAAATGGGCGATTATATCGCAGCAGATGCAATAGATCATGGTGGTGAAAAAGGCGATGTAAGTGGGTTGGAAAATATCGTGGCAGCTATGAAGGGATACCGTGAACAAATGGGCGAAATGAAATTTGAGACGATCAGGGAATTCGCAGATGATGATTATGTAATGACATGGTCAAAGGTGACAGGCCGGAATATGACAACGATTGATATATCAAAGTTTAAAGATGGCAAAGCTGTGGAGCATTGGATATATGTGGATGTTACAGCAGGTGCATCCGATCTAAGAGAACATTAGATGAATCGGTAATAACATTTTTTGAACCGGCTTTTATGGGCCGGTTTTTCTTTTAAACAACGGTGGCACAAAGACACGGTGAGTCACAGTGTTTCTCTGTGTCCCAGTGCCCCTGTGGTTCAAAAAAGACCATTGTGAGGTTGCTTCGAAAAAATCAATAGCTTTAAGAGTCAAATCTGAGATATGGAAAAACAAAATGTCAAAGAAGCAGCTGAGCCAGCAAAGAAGCAGAACTCAATGCTTCATTTAAAGATCTACAATAAGCAGGATATTTTATCGCTGACAAGGATCAGGAGATTCGAAACCAAACTGGGTGAAAGGTTACAAGTGATCCAGGATACAAGTGATATTGCAAAGTCATTAGCGGCATCAACTGCAAAGTATGTATTGTTTGGCGTGCCTGAAGATCTTGGCGCAAAAGGAAATTATGGTATCGGCGGCACGGATACTTTATGGATACCATTTCTTCAATCCTTTTTAAATATTCAGAGCAATGATTTTTTTGATGGGGCAGAAGTATTGTTGCTTGGTCATTTTGATTTTGGAGATATACAATACCTGATAGACACTACGGCAAGAACACAGGATGAAAAGATAGAAGCTTATCGTCATGCAGTGAATGCAGTTGATGACGAAGTGGAGCAACTGGCAAAGATGATAGCAGAAACAAAAAAGATACCGCTGGTGATCGGTGGCGGACATAATAATTCTTACCCATTAATAAAAGGAACAGCAAAAGGCTGGCATAAAGCCGGTGTTATTCCATTAGCACAAATAAATTGTATCAACCTTGATGCACATGCTGATTATCGCCCAATGGAAGGAAGACATAGCGGCAATGCTTTTCGCTATGCTGAAGAAGACGGTTACCTGCAGAAATATTGCATCGTTGGTTTACACGAAAATTATTTACCTCAGAATGTATGGATCGATATTGTGAACAATCCATTCATTGATATTCTTACTTACGAAGATATTTTTGTGCATGAAAAAAGGAATTTCATGCAGGCAGTGGCACACGCCACAGATTTCACGGATGATGGTCTTACCGGCATCGATGTTGACATTGATTGCATCGAACATACGCTAAGCAGTGCCATGACACCGGTTGGCATTTTACCCAATCATGCACGGCAGTATATTTCATTTGCAGCATCTCAAAGCAAACCAGCTTATCTCCATATTTGCGAAGGCGCCACCAGGTTATCAGATGGACGAGCGGATTCAACAAGCGGTAAGCTGGTGAGTTACCTTGTGAGTGATTTTGTAAAAGGAATGACGCCCAACTCATGAAAAATAACGCTGCTGCAGGACTCCGTAGGAGTCAAATATTTGTAGAATAAACAATGAAAGAGATAACGACCCCGTGAGGGGTCGAATATTTAAATTGCACTCCTACGGAGTGCTACTATGAAATTGTAATTTTAGCTATAAATATTTTATCCCTACGGGATAAAGAGAGATGTATGGAAAAGTTATTCCTTCTATTAGGATGTGCACTTAGTTCCCAATTATTTTTTGGCCAAACCAAAGACCTGCCTGACTGCAAGACGATCAAAAAAGAATTAGCGGAAGTAAACAATTCATTTGATAGTATAGTTGAGAAGTTCAGATCAAAAGAAGATAAAGTCTCATTGGTCAAAACTTATTTTTCAGATTTCAGCATTTGCACCGAGAAAGGAAAGATAAAAGACTATGGACGAAACATTGAGTTCATTTTTAATTTTACAGATGCTTATTATAAAGGCAGCCGGATTGAGTTCAGAAATTTTTATAAAAGGATATTTAAAAAAATAAAAGCCGAGTTTGCTGCCACTCATTTTTATAAAATATCTAAGGAGCAATCTGCTAAGTCCAGTTATTTTTATGAAAAGGGTAAGGAAATGACATCTTCAAAAAGAAATATAAAATTGTTGCTTTCTTATAAAGATCCTGTTGATGCTACAACAGCTTATTCGGTCTCGCTCATTTTTGACTATTACCCCAAACGATGATCTTTTATAAAAACCCCTGTTACTAAAACAAGCTTATAAATTTTTATTGGCCCGGAATTTTTAGTTCCCAACCCGGCCCGATATGATCAGAAAAAAAAGTCATTAACAGATCAATACACGGAGGAAGTAACTTTCATATCTGTTTTGCTGAATGCGGATTTATATCTTGCTAAAACTTTTGTTGCTTCAGTATTTTTCTTTTGTAAAAGCAAAGCTTTATACAACCCATACAATGCCCAACCATTCTCATTGTTGTTCAACAGATCTTTTCTGAAAATTTTTTCTGCATTCACTCCGTCATTGTTAAGCAAGTATGCATTGCCTAAATAATGCTTAGGATTCAGTAACCAATCTCTTGGTTCATTGTACACCATATTAGCTTCAAGGGAATCTGCTGTTTTATAATGCCTGGTAGCTCCGTCATATAATTTTTTGTCTTCATGAATTATGCCGAGTAATATTTGTTCTGCCACCGCTGCACCAACTGAAGGAGCCGAAAAAGGGCTCATCGGGATAGAGAGTGAACTGTCTTTCATAAATTCACGCATTGCATCCAATTCTTTTGAAGCCGCATCACGATCATTCTTTCTTGAGTATGCAATGCCCCTGGCAAAATGATAAAGAACATTTCTATAAATATGTGATCTGTCAGGTTGCGGTTCTTTCAATATCTCATCCCATTTACCAAAACGAATCTGGTTAAATACAGGTGTCATATAAATGTATTGCACAACATTTCCAACTGGTGCAGGAAAAGAAAGATAATCGGCCGGTATGCTGTTTCTTGTTTCAACAGCAGCTGCTTCTGCAATTTTATAATTTCCTGCAAGCATTGCATTGTTTGTTTTCATGTGCAGGTTGTGAATGATATAAAGAAAATCAGCGCCGGTAACAGGAGCATATAGCGGAATAGATCTTTTATAACTGTTAACTGCATTTACATTTACATCAACTCCTTTATTGTATAAGCCGGTACGTAAATAAATATGTGAAGGCATATGTACCACATGCGAAAGGCCAGGAGTTAATTTACCTAAACGATCAGCACTTGGTAATGCTTTAGCTGCATAAGGTGATGGCTCCATCACATGAATGTAATAGTGATTAGCGCCGGGATGATTGGGCGTTTTTGCCAATATTTTTTCCAATACTTCTCTTATTAATGGTGTCCATGGTTTTGGAGTTCCATCAATATTCCAAAGATCCCACGGATGCTGCAAGCATCATTGCATCGGCATACAAAGTGGCCACATCTGCATCATCGGGAAATTTTTCATAGGCTTCTTTCATTTCATCAACATAAAGCTGGTTCAGCATCGTTCTTGTTTCAGATGAATCGTATGAATAACGAATACGTTGCGCTTCTATCAATGCCATCTTCTTTTTCAGTGCATCGTCCTGAAAATTCAATCGCTTTGCCACTGGCTAATAATGCTTCGGGTGATGCAGTATATCCAAAATCATTGATGTTAGGACCATAGGCCAATGCCTGTGCCCAATAGCAGCATGGCGCAATTTGCATCAAACTTTGTCAGCTTTCTTAAATGAAGCCATTGCTTCAATGATGTGAAAGCTGTAATACATATTGATGCCCTGGTTAAAATAGAATTGAGCACTGTCATTTTTTGTAGAAATTTTCCATTTATAAATTCCTGCACCGGGAATAGGAGGGATGTTTGCTTCTTCCAACCAATCTTTTAATTCATCCCAATCGGGACCGCAACGAATAATATTTTTCTTTTTGAATTCAATGAGATTAACTGAAGTTGCTGATCGTGTTTGCTTTTCATTAAAACGAAAGGCGAATAAAATAACAGCCGACAAAACAAATGCTGAAAGGAACAGTTGGGGTTTCATGCAGGATGCTTTTGAAACCAAAAGTTACAAACTTTACACATTCATCCCCGAAACCTGAAACGTTAATTTTGTTTTTCTTCTAAGGCTACAATTTTTTCAAATACTTGTTCGTATTCTTTATTCAATTGTTTAAGATCTGCAGCGGCTTTTTTATATGCAGTTTCAGCTTGTATAAATTTTTTCTTATCGGAATAAGTCGACGGATCAGTTAGTGAAGCTTCCAATTCATTTTTTTGTTTTGTTAGCAGCGCTACCTTTTCTTCTAATTGCTGAAAGATCCTTTGTTGTTTCTGAAGTTCTTTTTTATGTTCTTTATTAATAGGCGCAGAAGTTTGAAGTTTTTGGTTTGGAGTCTGAGGTTTAACTTCTCCTTTCGGTTTTTCTTTGTCATTTGGTACTGTTGCCTTCTGAGTTTTGACTGTTGACTGTCGACTGTTGCACTGTGCGCCATTCTCTCTTTCCACGCTACCCATTCTTCATACCCGCCTTTAAATTCTTTTATTTCATGATCTACAATTTCCCAGATCTTATTGGCTGTTTTGGAAACAAAATACCGGTCGTGGCTCACCAAAACAAATGTTCCCTCATATTTATTCAATGCTTCGATCAGCAGATCACAGCTATGCATGTCAAGGTGGTTGGTTGGTTCATCCAGCAACAGGAAGTTGGCTTTGCTGATAATTGTTTTTGCCAATGCCACTCTTGCTTTTTCACCACCACTCAATATTTTTATTTTCTTTATCAACATCATCACCGCTGAAAAGAAAACAACCAAGCAAGCGTTCGGAGTTCCAGTTCTGTCATCTGGCTGCCGCATTCTTTCATTTCATCAAGGACCGTATTGATTTACATTCAATGCTTCCAATTGGTGCTGTGCATAAAAACTTTCTTCTACATTATGTCCCCATTTTCTTTCGCCTTCAAACTTTTCAATACCGGCAATGATGCGCAGCAGGGTTGATTTACCTTTTCCATTAGCACCGATCAATGCGATCTTATCACCACGGTCAATTTCTGCTGAAGAATTTTCAACAATCAGTTTTCACCAAATGACTTTGTGAAATATGTTTTAATTCAACCAACACTCTTCCCGGAGTTTTATCCACCCGGAAATTGATCCGGATATTGGGTCTTTCTATTTCAGGCATCTTCAATACGTTCCAGTTTATCCAAGTTTTTTAATAATACTTTGTGCCATGGCAGCTTTACTGGCTTTGGCCCGGAAACGTTCTACCAGTCTTTCATTTTGCCGTATATAATCCTGTTGGTTTTCGTAAGCTTTTTGCTGCATTTCTATGCGGATCGCTTTTTCTTTTTCATAATAATCATAATTGCCCGTAGTAGATATGCAACTGTTGTTGGTAAACTTCAACGATCTTTGTCACCATCCGGTTCAGGAAATATTTATCATGGCTCACAATAACAACGGAACCCTGGTAATGCAGCAAATATTTTTCCAGCCATTCAATGGAAGGAAGATCAAGGTGGTTGGTCGGTTCATCCAGTAATAACAGGTCAGGTTGCTGCAAGATCATTTTTGCCAGCAATACTCTCATTCTCCATCCACCGCTGAATTCTTTATAAGGTCTTTTCAGATCTGCATTGGCAAAACCAAGTCCCTGTAATACTTCTTCCGTCTTATGATGAATATTATAACCACCGAGTGTTTCTAATTCATGCAGCCTGTCGGTGTAGTCATGCAATGTTTTTTCATCACCGGTTTTTTCCAATTCTTTTCCAAGTCTCTTCAATTTCTTTTTCCAATTGCAATACTCTTTCAAAAGCACCGAGTGCCACTTGCAAGAATGGAATCATTGGTATCAAAACTTAACAGATCCTGGTGCAGGTAACCGATGGAAGTGTCCGGCTTTTTTCAACTGTTCCTGCTGATGGCAGGTATTCGCCAACCAATAGTTTTAAGAATAGTTGATTTGCCGGTACCGTTATAGCCGATCAGGCCGATCCGTTCACCGGGCTGTATATGCCAGGTGGCATCTTCCACAAGAGCACGGGCGCCAAATTCAAAAGTTACGTTTGTAATCCTGCGAGCATAGTTCATTTATGAGGCGCAAATTTAGCTATAAATGAGCATTAAAATTTTGTTGAAATCAGTTAAAATCATGGTAATCCTACCGTCCGCTATTATCTTTGACCAAATATTTCCGTAAATGAAAAAAGTTCTGCTGTTTGTTACGCTGATCATTGTCGCAATTATTGCTGTTATAGCCTGGAAATTTGTTTTTCCCAAAAAAAGGGGAGATAATGGCCCTCAACCAGAAGGATTAACAGTAAGCAAGCATAGCAATAGTTTTAATGAGTCCATTAGCAAGGCGTTGGATTCCTATTTTGCCCTTACCGAATCTTTTGTGAATTGGGATACTGCAAAGATCAATTCTTCAATAGCAGAACTGAAAATATCTGTTGATAGTATGCGCATACCTGGAGATGGAAAAGGACACAGCGGCTCTCTATGAAACGTGCTAAAACTTTTTGGGAATCTATTAAAGCGGAAATACACGGAATGCAGCTTGATACTTCACTTTATGAGAAAAGGGAATCGCTTAATATGCTTTCTGATCATTTTTACAATTTACTGTCGTACGGTAAAATATGATGTTGCAAAAGTTTATTACCAGGAATGCCCGATGGCTTTGAACAATTATGAAGCATCCGGCATTTTGGTTGAGTAAAGAGGGCGAAAATAAGAAACGCCGTAATCCATACCTCGGTTTGCATGATCCGAAATATGGAAAAGCTATGCTCACCTGCGGCGCTACAAGGGACTCGATAAATTTATGTAACGGGCCCAACCGGAAATTAATTCGTTTGTTAATGGATCTATGCTTAAGAAAACCGTAGTTACTTTATTGGTATTAATTCCTTTTCTTGTTTTTTCACAAAACAAAACAGGAGGAGCGTCCAGCAAAGTCACACTCAATGGTTATGTAAAAGACAGTCTTTCCGGTGAATCGATCATCGGCGCAACCATTTCAGTAAACGGACAGTCAAAAGGAGTGGCAAGTAATCAATACGGTTTTTATTCCATCACACTTGATCAGGGAACTTATACGATCAGCATCTCTCATGTTTCTTATCAGGCAAAAAACGATGGAATTTAATTTCGAAGCAGACCAGTCTTTCAATTTTGATATTGCTTCCAAGATCTGCACTCAATACTGAAGTGGTAGTTTATAGCAAACGTCGCGTGATGCAAATGTGAAGAATGCGCAGATGGGAAAAATTGATCTTTCATGATCGCAGATAAAAAATATTCCGGCTTTTATGGGTGAAGTGGATATTTTAAAAGCAATTCAATTATTACCCGGTGTACGCAATGCAGGAGAGGGGAATGCAGGATTTTATGTTCGTGGTGGCGGACCGGATCAAAATCTTATTATGCTTGATGATGCAGTGGTGTATAATACAGGTCATCTTTTTGGTTTCTTTTCCATTTTTAATTCTGATGCCATAAAAAATATTTCACTGATCAAAGGCGGAATGCCTGCACAATACGGCGGACGGCTATCTTCCGTACTGGATGTAGCCATGAAAGATGGTAACATTAATAAATTCCAGGTGGAAGGTGGCATCGGACTTATCGCGTCACGACTTTCAATACAGGGCCCAATAAAAAAGGACAAAGCCTCCTTCATTGTTTCCGCACGAAGAACCTATATAGATGCAATTGCCAAACCATTTATTAAAAAGACAAGTGATTTTTATGGTTCCGGTTATTATTTTTATGATCTGAATGCAAAAGTGAATTATAGATTCTCTGAAAAGGACCGTTTGTACCTGAGCGGTTATTTCGGAAGAGATGTTTTTGATTTTAATAATGCCAAACGATCTTTCAGACTCAAATATTCCCTGGGGAAATTCATACGGCATACACTACGCTGGAATCATGTTTTCAATAAACGATTATTTGCAAACACTACTGCTGTTTATAATGATTATAAATTCAAGTTTGCAGCGGCGCAAAATAATTTTGAACTCTCACTTGCTTCGGGTATCCGTGATCGCAACCTGAAAACTGATTTTGATTATTATCCTTTGCCACAACATAAACTAAAATTTGGCGGCTTATACACTTATCACAAATTCATTCCCAATGTTCTTTCTGGCAGGCAGGATTCTATAATTTTTAAACCCAACAATGAAGCCGAAAAATATGCAAGTGAAACGGCTGTGTATGTACAGGATGATTGGGAGATCAGTGATAAAATAAAAATCAATTATGGTATTCGCTAGAGCAGCTTTCACACAGATCGGGCCTTATACAAAATATGTAAGAGATGTTGATGGTAATAAACTTGACAGCACAGTATATAAAAGTTTTGAGCCTGTAAAAACTTATGGCGGCTTGGAACCACGTATTACGATCCGTTATGCATTGAATGATGAAACATCCATTAAAGCAGCGGTGAATCAGCAATCATCAATACATTCACCTGGTAAGTAATGCCGGCAGCACATTGCCTACTGATCTTTGGGTGCCCAGCACATATATTGTAAAGCCGCAGATAAGCTGGCAATACGCAGCGGGGTTGTTTAAAAATTTTGCGGATAATAAGTATGAAACATCTGTCGAGTTCTATTATAAGCACATGAAAAACCAGGTCGAGTACCAGGAAGGTTATACACCTTCATTAAACGATCCGGAAAATGAATTTGTATTTGGTAAAGGATGGAGTTATGGTGCCGAATTTTTTATTAATAAAACAAAAGGCAAGTTAACTGGTTGGATCGGCTATACCTTTCCTGGACATGGAGAAAATTTGCCTGATCTGAATGATGGTGAAAAATATCCAGCCAAGTTATGATCGCCGTCATGATCATGAGTATTGTTGCTAACTATGAACCAGAATAAAAAATGGAAATTCGGCGCTGTGTTTGTTTATGGAACCGGCAATGCCATCACATTGCCCGAACGTTTTTATATCATGAATGGAGTGCTGACGCAGGAATACAGCAAACTGAATCAGTACCGGTTGAAACCCTATCACCGTCTTGATCTTTCGGCAACCTATACTCCTGTTCCAAAAAAGAAAAGGAAGGTGCAGCAGCTATTGGGTGTTTAGTATTTACAATGTTTATAGCCGCTACAATCCTTATTTTATTTACTTCGATCAGACCGGCAGCCCTTATAATGGCACATTAAAAGTAGAAGCAAGACAGGTTTCTCTTTTCCCGATACTACCTGCTGTTACGTGGAATTTTAAATTTTAGTTAGCCGGCTGCATTGCTACTATTAAGCTTCTGTTGCGACGCTCCGTTCATCGTTCACTTCATCTTTGAGCAATTGCGTCGCAGTTTACCCAGAGCGAAGCGAAGGGTCACTCACTTGTACTTCCTGTACATTATTCAACGCTTCTATATTGTCACCCTGAGAAAAGTAAAGGGCTATTCAGTAATAAATGAATTAATTTTGAGATACGATGGGCATCCTGACACAAGAGATAAAAGAATTTGTGAAGCAAACAAAACTTGGTTTTGTTGCTACAGTTTGTCCTGATGGCACTCCTAATCTTTCTCCAAAAGGCACCACAACAGTTTGGGATGATGATCATCTGGTGTTTGCTGACATTCATTCCCCCGGAACTGTAAATAATCTTCTTCTTAATCCATCTATTGAAATTAATATAGTGGATATTTTTTTAAGAAAAGGTTTTCGCTTTAAGGGAACCGGAAAAATTCTTTCAGAAGGGAAGTTGTTTGAAGAAATAATTTCTTTTTATAAGGATGCTGGTTCAAAACACAGGATCAACCATATTGTTTTAGTAAAGGTGGAACGCATCATCCCGATACTTTCTCCTATTTATGATACAGATATTTTAGAAGAACAAGTAATAAAGCGATGGATTGATTACTGGGCTGTTTTTTATAAAAGAAAATAGAATGTTTATATTAAGACCATGAAAGCTATACTGCTGTCTATTAGCATAAGTATTTTCCATTTGTTTTATGCTCTGTTTATTCTTCATCACCAATAAACAATTAAACCCTCATCAGTTTGTTTTACTCGCCGATAACTGGCAACTTTGCGACAATAATTTTTCAACGTTTGCTATATGATCAAAATAGGATTAATACGGGAAGGAAAAATTCCAGCTGACAACCGGGTGGCATTGACACCGGCTCAATGTAAATGGATACACAGGAACAGTTCAGATGTTGAGATCATTGTTCAAAGTTCTACTGTTCGATGCTTTCCAGACCGCGAATTCGAAAATGCAGGTGTGCAGGTAAAAGATGATATCAGCGAATGTGATATTTTAATGGGAATAAAAGAGATTCCTGTTGATCAGTTGCTGCCGGGAAAAACTTACCTGTTTTTTTCTCATACCAAAAAAAAACAGCCGCAGAATCAAAAGATGATGCAGGCAATTCTTGATAAAAAAATCACCCTGATAGATTATGAATGCCTGGAACATGAAGATGGACAACGCATCATCGGTTTTGGTTTTTTTGCCGGTATTGTTGGCGCACATAATGGCATGATGGCTTATGGAAACAGGACGGGATTGTATAAACTTGACAGGGTTTATAAACAAAGAAGTTTCCGTGAGTTGATACATTCTTATTTCGGTATGCGATTACCAAACGTAAAGATCGCAGTCACTGGTTCAGGCAGGGTAGCCCACGGTATTCTTGAGATCATGAACCTGATGGGCATTCATGAAGTGGAACCCGATGATTATTTGGTAAGAAGATTTGCCTATCCTGTTTATACGCAATTAAAAGGCGCTGATCTTTATGAGCGAATTGAAAATGGTAAGTACAAAAGACTTGAATTTCATGAGCACCCCGAATTATATCGCTGTGATTTTTTACCATATGCAGAGCAAACAGATATTTTATTGAACGGCGTCTATTGGGATAAAAATGTTCCTCGTCTTTTTGAAAAAGAAAATATTCAAGCCGATACTTTCATCATTCAAACGATAGCAGATATAACTGATGATGCTGGAGGTTCAGTTCCTGTGAATCTTGGAGATCAAACAATGGAGAATCCAGTTTATGGAGTAGACAGAACCACTTTACAAAAGACAGAACCTTATTTACCCAATTCGATCGATATAATGGCGGTAGGAAACCTGCCAAATGAGCTTCCAAGGGATGCGTCAAGATATTTTGGTGAACAGTTAATAAAGCATGTGCTTGAAAACTTAGTGGGTGAAAGCTCGGCTATCATCGAAAGAGCAACAATGGTTAGAGATGGAAAACTTACCCCGCATTATGAATACCTCAGGAATTATGCGGAAGGGAAATAATTATTAATTAAGTATAGTCATCCGTTTAAGATATTTCATTGTGGGCTAAAGCCCGGTATCACTTTGTCTTTCATTAACCCCAGCCTTAAGGCTGGGGTTAGAAACCCAACACCCTTTCTTATTGGGCTTTAGCCCACATTATACTAACAATAGTAATTTTTACAGGTAGAGATAATAATCTTTTAGTAGTCTTACAAATTCAGCTGTGTACTGTTGCTTTTCATCCCAGATCGATAATTCATTAAACTCTGTTTCTTTTTCTTCTGCATTCAAACTTCCTTTTATAAAGATCCGGAAGTAATCATGTTTTACTGATTGACGAACAAATAAGATCTTCGAAATATTCAATTCATGGTCTTTAAAAAGTCTTTTTATCTCCTCATTTCTTTTGTAGGGCAATAATAAAAAAAATGAACCTGTCGTGCTCAGATTATTTTTGATGATCACCAGCAATTCTTTCAACATTAGATTTTCACTATGATGCGCTATATTTTTTGAATCAGTTGCTGATCGTATTTCTTTTTCATAAAAAGGAGGGTTGCTGATAATAAGATCAAATTCTTTTTCAAAAGAAAATCCTTTTACATCGGCCTGGACAATATTTATTTGTTCTTTCCATGGAGATGATCCTACGTTGATCTTTGCTTGTTCTGCCGCATCTTTATCAATTTCTATAGCATCGATCTTCATTTCTGGATTTTTTTGAGCAACCATGAGTGCCAATAATCCAGTGCCAGTACCAATATCAAGGCAATTATTAATTATTAATTGTTCTCCGAAGGAGTCCTTACGGACATTATTAATTTCATCCGCCACCCATGCACCAAACAAACAAGCATCCGTCGTTACTTTCATTGCACACCGATCCTGGTGAATTGTAAATTGTTTGAATTGGAAGTAGGAGTTTGCCAAGTCGTTTGAGGTTTGAGGTTTGAGGTTTGAAGTTCGAAGTTTTTTCAATAACATCAAACCTTAAACATCGAACATCAAACTACCTCTTGCCGAAGCACTCACTGTAAGATCACTGAACTGCCCTTCAAGAAATTTATAATAAGCGGTGATTGCGATCATGCCGGCGTTATCAGTGCAGTATTCAAAAGCTGGAATAAAAGTGTTCCAGTTATTTTTTTTGCCAGTCTCTTCAAGTGCTTTTCGCAAACCACTGTTTGCCGAAACACCACCGGCAATGCAAATATCTTTTATTCCGGTTTCTATTGCAGCCTTTTTAAGCTTGTTGAGCAGTATAGAAACGATCCTTTGTTGTATTGATGCACAGAGATCATTCAAATTCTCCTTTATGAATTTGTTTTTTTCATCTTCCGTAGCTAAAAACTGTTCTTTATAAATATGACTCTTACCTGCGTTCTGTAAAAAATAAAGAATAGAAGTTTTTAATCCACTGAAACTAAAATCAAGACCGGGTATTTGTGGCTCGGGAAATTGAAAGCGATTTGCATCACCATCCTTTGCATATTTATCGATCAATGGACCGCCGGGGTAGGGAAGTCCTAACAACTTTGCAGTTTTATCAAATGCTTCACCTGCTGCATCATCAATTGTTTCGCCGATCACTTTCATTTTAGCGGGAGATTCACATAAAACGATCTGTGTATGACCACCACTTACAGTCAAACACAAAAAAGGAAAATTCGGTTTGGGATCATCAATAAGATTTGCCAGTACATGTGCCTGCATATGATGCACAGCGATCAATGGCTTGTTTAGTGATAACGCCAATGATTTTGCAAACTGCGATCCTATAAGCAGTGAACCGATGAGACCGGGTGATTGGGTAAATGCTATTGCGTCAATTGATTTTAGATTTAAGATTTCAGATTGCGGATTTTGGTTGGCTACTCTGAATGCTTCTTCAACAACCGGAATGATATTTTGAATATGGGCTCTGCTTGCAAGTTCAGGCACTACACCTCCATATTGTTCATGTACTTTTTGCCCTGCAATAATGTTGGATAGAATTTTTCCATCACGGCAGATTGCAGCTGATGTTTCGTCACAAGAGGATTCTATTGCTAAGATTAAAATGCTCAATGTTCAATATTCAATGCTCAATTCTCAATTCTCAATTGGAGTAAAATTAGTTGAACATTGACCATTGAGTATTGTTCGTTGAAAATTTATTTAGGGAAAGCCTTATTTGCTTCGAATTGCCACCACCGGATTCAATCTCGCCGCAATTATCGCAGGTATAATACCTGCAAGCACACCGACGACAAAGCAAATGCTGATCGCCGTTACAAGATTCGATGTAGAAATATATACAGGGAAGTTAAATGCACCGGATAAAATTTTTGTAAGCCCCAATACAAGCGCCAACCCAATAAATCCGCCAATAAGGCAAAGGAACGCTGCTTCAAGAAGAAATTCTATAAGTATGATATGGCTCTTAGCACCAATTGCTTTTTTTAACCCGATCTGGCTGGTACGTTCTTTTACACTTACAAACATGATATTGGCAACACCAAACAAACCAACTATAAGACTAATACCGCCGATAAGCATTCCACCCATATTGATGCCTGAAAAAGCCGCTTCGAATGCTTTGCTCCATTCATTCACATCATTCAGTGAAAAATTATCTTCCTGTACCGGGCTCAATTTGTTGATGGCTCTCATTGCACCTTTCAGATCATCTTTCAATACTGCGATCGGTAAATTATCAAGGCCCTGAACAAGGATCAGCGGTTCCGCATTTCTTTCATCCATAATAGTACGGGCATATCGATAAGGCATAACAACTGCATCATCCAGTTGCCAGCCGCCCAGCATTTGGTTACCTTGTTTTTTAATAACACCCACTATGATCACTTTCTTTCCTTTTGTGGTGATCATTCTACCAACAGCTCTTTCAGGCTTTACAAAAAGCTGTTCAGCTACTTCGTTGCCAATCACCGCTGCGTTAGTGCCTTGTTGAAATTCTGATGGAGACATATATCTGCCATACATGATCTCGACAGGCTGTATGTTACTGAAATCATCAGTAAAGCCGTAAAGGAGCACATTTTTCAAAGCATTGTCTTCGTATTCTACATCAGCCTGGCGGTTGATCTTAAAAGCTGCATATTTTGCACTCGGTGTTCTTTGCATGATCGGCTCAAGCTGCTCATATTTTGGCGAAGGCCGTTTAATAAATTTCCACCATGGATACTGGCCGTCGCCGCCCGAGCTATAATCCCATTTGTCAAGGTAAATAGTGTTAGTGCCAAAGGACTTTATTTCACTTTGGATATTGTGCTCAAGACTTCCAAGAGTTGCCATTACACCAATGATGCAGAAGATACCGATGGTGATACCAAAGAGAGATAGAAAAGTGCGGAGTTTGTTCTTCCACAACTCGGTCACTGCCATTTTGAGGCTGCTTAAAACAATCTGGATTGTCCGGCGCATAAGCAAATTTATAATTTGGGATTGGCTTTCTAAAAGAAATTATTTGGTGGTACGAGCTTTTGTAACTCCGATTGAGCGTTCGTTGCGACGCTCCGTTCAGGGTTCGGTAATTCTATTTGGCTTTGGAATTTTGATTGTTAAATTCATGATTTCAAGTTATGGATTCTTGTCCACCCCTTATTGATCATTTCTTTAAGTTATACATCCGGCCCCCGCCAGCGGGGGACATTGAACACTCAGTTATTAGATCAAATGAAAATAATATTCCACAAAATTTATTTTATGTGGATCAAAATTGGGATGCACATTGTCCCCCGCTGGCGGGGGAAGTACTTCCATCACAAAGAAATTTCAAAAAGGGGTGGACAAAAGCTGAATAGCGATAAGAACGTACAAGAGTGCGACGCAACAAAAGCCTTATAGTAGCACTATAGCTGACTACATCCACCTACGCAATAACCATTAGAGATTTTTCTGATTTCTTCTGTGCTTCGGTGGACAAGTAAAAATCCCTCTCAAACCTTACCTTTGCGCCTCTTTATGAAATATCAGAACGAAATAAATAAACGCAGAACATTTGCTATCATCAGTCACCCGGATGCGGGTAAAACAACACTTGACGGAAAAGTTGTTGCTGTTTGGTGGCGCTATACAAGTAGCAGGTGCGGTGAAGAGTAATAAGATCAAAAAATTTGCGACCAGCGATTTTATGGAAATCGAAAGACAACGTGGAATTTCTGTTGCTACTTCGGTAATGACTTTTGATTACAACGGAATTTTGATCAACCTGCTTGATACTCCCGGTCACAAAGATTTTGCAGAAGATACTTATCGTACACTGACGGCGGTGGATAGTGTAATTCTTGTGGTGGACAGTGTGAATGGGGTGGAAGAACAAACACGTAAGCTGATGGAAGTTTGCCGTATGCGTGATACACCGGTAATTGTTTTTATAAACAAGATGGATCGTGATGGTAAGAACCGGTTTGATCTGCTGGAAGAAATTGAAAAAGAATTGTCGATCCATCTCCACCCAATGACATGGCCGATCAACAGCGGTAAAGAATTTAAAGGAGTTTATAATCTTCATGATAAAAGTTTGCGTTTGTTTACTGCTAACACAAAGGGCAGTGATGATCTGATCAGTGTGAATGATCTGAATAATGTTATGGTGGATGATAAAGTAGGAGAGAAGGATGCCAAGACTTTACGTGAAGATGTTGAGTTGGTCGATGGTGTTCATGGTGAATTGAATGTGGAAGATTATTTAGCAGCAAAAGTAGCGCCGGTGTTTTTTGGCAGCGCTATCAATAATTTTGGTGTAAAGGAATTACTTGAAACTTTTGTACGGATTGCACCATTGCCACAATGTCGCCCTACATCGGCAAGAGTTGTTTGTCCGGACGAGGAAAAGCTAAGTGGGTTTATTTTTAAGATACATGCAAACCTTGATCCAAAACATAGAGACAGAATTGCATTTATGAGAGTATGCAGCGGCAAGTTTGAACGCAATAAATATTATCACCATGTCCGGTTGGATAAGGATGTTCGTTTCAGTAATCCTTATTCTTTTATGGCCCGGGAAAAAAGTATCGTGGAAGATGCTTATCCCGGTGATGTGGTAGGATTGTTTGATACAGGAAATTTTAAAATTGGTGATACACTTACTGAGGGAGAGAATTTTTATTACACAGGCATTCCAACTTTCTCACCTGAAATTTTCAAAGAAGTAGTGAACAAGGATCCAATGAAGACAAAACAGTTGGAAAAAGGATTGTTGCAATTAACGGATGAAGGTGTTGCACAATTGTTTACTCAACATGGTGGCAATAAAAAGATCATTGGTTGTGTTGGTGAACTTCAGTTCGAGGTGATACAATATCGTTTGCTGCAGGAATATGGTGCATCTGTAGAGTTTAATACTCTTCCATTTTATAAAGCATGTTGGATAACAAGTGAGGATCCCAAAAAGGTAGAAGAATTTACAAGATTTAAAGGAGCGAACACAGGCGTAGATAAAGATGGACATCTCGTTTACCTGGCACAAAGCGAATGGTTCCTGAATACAGAAAGGAATAATAATCCGGGGATTGAGTTTCATTTCTCGAGTGAAGTCCACAAAAATTAAACCCCTAAATCCCCTAATGGGGACTTTAGATACATCACTAATGATAAATAGCCATGTCATATTTGAGACAGAAAGATTAATTGTACGGCAATATGCTTTTGAAACCGATACTGAGAATTTTTTTTCACTGAATGGGGACGATGATGTGATGCGCTATATCAGGGCTACAAAAACAAAAGAAGAATCTGATGTTTTTTTGAAGAAAGCAATTGACGCTTACAAGATCAATCCATTGATAGGCCGCTGGGCCGCAGATGAAAAAACAACGGGGAAGTTTGTTGGATCATTTGCAATAATTCCTATCGAAGGTTCAGACGATATTCAATTAGGGTACGCACTTCTAAAAGAAAATTGGGGAAAAGGATTTGCTTCGGAATTGACAAAGGCTGGTCTCGATTATTATTTTAAGAACACAAATGCCGATCATATCTATGCAATTGCGGAGAGAGATAATGTTGCATCGCATAATGTGTTGTTGAAAAATGGCTTTGTTCATGATGGGATAAAGAAAGAAGAGGAGAAAGAATTGCTGAAATTTATTTTTCGAAAAGGATAGAACGCTGATTTATTATGATAATTAAGATTTGCTATGATCTGCGTTTATCATAAAAATCATAACAGATCAGTGGCCCATCAATATCAGTACTTCGCCACTACTCCCGTATAATTATGCGGTGTTATTTTCTTCAACTCCTTCTTTACAGAACCATTTATTTTCAGGTTATCGATAAAATGATGAATTGATTTTTTATCAATATAGGCATTGCCTCTTGTTAACTCTTTTAATGCTTCGTAAGGATTAGGATAATTTTCTCTTCTTAAAATTGTTTGTATAGCTTCTGCAACAACAGCCCAGTTATCTTCCAATTGCTGGTGGATCATTCCATCATTAATAATAAGTTTGCCAAGGCCTTTTTCAACCGAACGAAATGCTATTAATGTGTGAGCAAATGGTACGCCGATATTTCTGAGGACAGTTGAGTCTGTAAGATCCCTTTGCAATCTTGAAACCGGAAGCTTTGAAGATAAATGTTCAAAGATGGCATTCGCCATTCCTAAATTCCCTTCTGCATTTTCAAAATCGATCGGGTTTACTTTATGTGGCATGGCGGATGAGCCCACTTCATTTTTATTTACCCTTTGTTTAAAATATTCCATTGAAACATATGTCCATACATCACGACAAAAATCAACAAGAATATTATTGATCCTTTTCATGCAATCGAAATGCGCGGCAAGATTATCATAGTGCTCGATCTGTGTAGTGTATTGCATGCGGGTAAGACCTAATGTTTTTTCAACAAACTCATTGCCGAGTTTTATCCAATCCATTTTTGGAAAGGCAACATGATGCGCATTGAAATTACCAGTGGCGCCACCAAATTTTGCGCTAAAAGGAATATTGATAAGTTGCTCAACCTGGTTTTCTATACGTTCTGCAAACACCATCAATTCTTTTCCCAGTCTTGTTGGTGATGCTGGCTGTCCATGTGTATGTGCAAGCATCGGAATGTCCTGCCATTCTTTTGCCAGCAATTTTAACTGTGCATTTAAATTCAATAATGAAGGCAGGTACTCATATTCAACTGCATGTTTCCAAAAAAGCGGAATTGCTGTATTATTGATATCCTGCGATGTCAATCCAAAATGTATCCATTCTTTTTCTGCTTTGGCGCCGCTTTTTTCCAATACATTCTTTAAAAAATATTCTACCGCTTTTACATCATGATTGGTAGTGTATTCGATCTGTTTTATTTCCTGCGCATCTTCCGGGCCAAAATCTTCTGCGATCTTTCTAAGATGTTTTGCTGCTTTCCCCGATATTTTAAAAAAATTCTTATCAGCCAGGAAAAGAAAATATTCAATTTCAACCAGCACACGATATTTTATCAATGCAAATTCAGAAAAATATTCATCTAAGTGCTGTACTTGTTTGCGGTAGCGACCGTCAATGGGGGAAATGGCTGAAAGATTAGTTAGCTCCATGCTTTTATAATTTCTGTTTCTTACCTGCCTACCGAAGAGTAAGCGTAAGTGGGTTTCGTCTATCTTTGCTGCGCAAAAATAACTTAATTGAACAAGATAAAGGTTGGAATAGTTAGTTATCTCAATACAAGGCCATTAATTTATGGGTTAAAGCTTGAGCCAATTGCTTCGCAAATTGAATTGGTGGAAGATAACCCGGCAAGATTAGCTGAAATGCTAAAAAATAATGAGATCGATCTTGGCTTGATCCCTGTTGCTGCCATTCATGAATTAAAGGAATCACATCTGTCCGGCGATTATTGTATTGGCACTGAAGGTGAGGCAGCATCTGTTTGTTTATTTAGCGAAGTACCATTAGAGCAAATAGAAAAAGTTTACCTGGATTATCAAAGCAGAACTTCCGTTGAATTGTTGAAATGGATAATGCATGAATACTGGGGCATACATCCTGAAATAATAAATGCTACCGATGAAGATTACCGAAAAGAAATAAAAGGAACTACGGCAGGGTTAGTTATCGGTGACCGTGCATTTGAACAAAGAAAACTGCTCTACTTTTTTTTATGATCTTGGTGCAGAGTGGAAAAAAATAACAGGTCAACCGTTTGTGTTTGCTGCATGGATCAGTAATAAAAAATTGCCCGATGAATTCATTAAAATATTTAATGAAGCAAATGCACTGGGCTTGACTAAAATCAATGAGATCGTATCGTCTCAAACCTTTGACCTTTACGATCTTAAAAAATATTATACACTTCACCTGAATTATTTACTTGATGAACGAAAGAAAAAAGCAATGGAATATTTTTTGCAAGTGATTGGGGAAGAATTTGAACCATCTGCACACGGATAATTTATAGTCTTTTTAAATAAAATTTTCTTTCTTTATCTGTAACTTGCGTCCCGATCAGACTTATTTAATCCACCTAATAATTACTACAATTTTTTTGCACAAGACTACTATCCTCAAACCCTTTTACAGGCTATATAAGCCTTTGCTTTTTTTAATACAAATATTTTTACTATTTACTATTAGAATTTCGGGGCAACAAGTAACGTGGGGCTTTAATGTTGGTGCACCGGCACTTGATGACTCGCAGAGAGCATATGTTGATCAGGCTGGCAATGTCTATATAAGTGGCGAATTCAGAGGCAGCAATGTTGATTTTGATCCTTCACCTGCAACTGTGTTACACTCTTCAAACGGACAAGGTGATGCTTACGTGGCTAAGTATTCCAGCACTGGTCAATATATTATGAGCATTACGATTGGTGGTAGTAATCTTGACAAGGCTAATAGCGTAGTGACGGATATGGCCGGTAATATTTACATTGTTGGTTATTTTAGAGGAGCGAATGTTGATTTTGACCCTTCAGCTGCAACTGCTTTTTTAACCAGTAATGGAGATGTTGGTGGTGACCCTGGTTATGGTGGTGACATATTTGTTGCAAAGTATTCACCAACTGGTCAATATATATGGGCCTTTAATGTAGGAGCCACTTCGCTTGGCGATAATGCGATTGCGTTAGCATCTGATCCGGCTGGTAATATATATGTTGGAGGTTATTTTCGTGGATCACCCGATTTCGATCCTGGTTCTTCATCAGCTATATTAAATGCAAGTATGGGAACTGGATTCCTGGTAAAATATAATACGGCGGGTGTGTACCAGTGGGGTTTTAATTTTGGCCAGGGCGATGTTGATAACAGTGTTTTTGATATCAAACTTGATCCTGCGAGCAATGTTTATATAACCGGGTATTTCCAGGGAACAAATATTGATTTTGATCCATCACCTGCGTCTGCTATTCTTAATGCTGTTGGAGGTTTTGAAGGATTCGTAGCAAAATATTCTTCTACTGGTCAATATCAATTTGCTTTTCAATTTGGAGGGTTTGGAATTGATGTAGGAAGAGGGATCGATCTTGACAACGCAGGAAATATTTATGTTACTGGTGATTTTAATGGAACCAATATAGATTTTGATCCATCTGCTGGTTCAGCACTTTTATCAAGCAATGGTGCGTCAGACATTTTTGTTGGAAAATATACAAGTAGCGGTCAATATGTATGGGCGTTTAATGCCGGTAGTGCTGGTGGTGAAATATCCTGGGACATTGCAACAGATAATAATAGCGTATATGTTACTGGCGGTTTTTCGGGAGTCGCTGATTTTAATCCGTCAGGTGTTACTGATAATTTAACAAGCAACGGAGCCACCGATATTTTTTTAGCTAAGTATACATCCAATGGAAATTATGAATGTGCCTTTAACATTGGATCAAGCCAGGACGATAACGGAGTGGGTGTTCAAATAGGAGGGAACAGTATATTTTATCTATCAGGCAGTTTCTCTGGGAGCAACGTGGATTTTACTCCTACACCATCAACTTTTTTGCTTAGTTCAAATGGAAGCATGGATGCTTTTTTGATCAAATATTATTGGCCACCTAATACATTGCCAACTGGTACGATGGTTGGCGATACTATTTGCTCCGGTGAAACAGCTCAGTTAACCTTTAATGCTTTGACCGGAACAAGTCCATTCACTCTTTTATATACGGATGGCACTAATAGTTTTACCCAGGCAAATGTTCAAAGTGGTGTTCCGTTCAATGTACAAGTAAATCCAACTGCAACCACTACTTATACAGTTACTTTAGTTCAGGATGCTGTTCGTTGTTCGCCTCAAAACAACTCGCCAGGAATGACGGTTTCGGTAGTTGTGGGAAATAATCCACTTGTTAGAACAAATAATGATACAACGATATGCAAAGGCGGCAGCGTACAACTGAATGTAACAGGCGCACAGACTTATTCATGGTCTCCAACAACTGGTTTATCAAATGCTTCAATTGCTAATCCTATTGCCAGTACACAAGTTCCGATGCAATATATTGTAGCTGGTATGACTGCAAGTGGTTGTATAGGAAAAGATACAGTCAATATTGGTATTCACCAGGTTCCAACTATCACTATCAGCAATGATACTGCGATCTGTAAAAACAGTTCTTTACAGTTATCTGTTAGCGGGGGACAAACTTATTCATGGTCCCCGGTATCAACTTTAAACAATCCCAACACTGCCACACCAACTGCATCGCCACTTACAAATACTCTTTATTATGTGAACATAACAGACGCTAATACTTGCCAGCATGTTGATTCAGTTCTGGTTTCTATACGTCCTGATCCGATATTTTCAATAAGTAATCCCTCTGAAATTTGTTTAAATAAATCTGTGAGATTGCAAGCATCGGGTGGTAATATTTATCTCTGGCAACCATCAACAGGGTTAGATCAAAATAATGTTTCAAATCCTTTAGCGTCGCCTGCTATTACTACAACATATACTGTAACGATCACTGAAAATGTCTGCAATCAATCACAAACACTTAGTACATCTGTTGCCGTCAACTCTTTGCCAATTGTATCGGCGACAAAGTCGAATGATATTGATTGTACAAATGACCGAAGCCAACTGAATGCAAGCGGAGCCTTACAATATATATGGTCACCTGCTTCGACATTAAATAATCCATCAATAGCAAACCCGATCGCTACTCCTACTGCTAACACTACTTATTCTGTTCAGGGAACAGATGCTAAAGGATGCTCAAATGCATCTGCTATAAATGTTGAAGTGTTGTCGGAAAATAAAGGCGGGTATCTTATGCCGACTGCTTTTACTCCTAATGGCGATGGGTTAAATGATTGTTACCGGGTAAGCCATTGGGGTGTTATACAAAATATTGAATTCACTATTTACAACCGTTGGGGACAACTCGTATTTCATACAACGGATCCTTCACAATGCTGGGATGGAAAATTTAAAGGGCTGCAACAAGATCCGGGAGTCTTTGTCTATGTTGTAAAAGCAAATACGAGTTGTGAAAAAGATGTATTCCGCAAAGGTACTTTTGTATTGATAAGGTAAGATGGCTTTATCATCACATTTTTTTTCAGACCTGATGCCATTCTTCAGGAATAATATCCTCTGTATCTTTTGGTCCATTGCCAAACCATTTTTTAGGGGCAATCACAATTTTATCCTTATGATCATTCAACCAGGCGCCCCACCAGCTAAAACTGCTGTTGGCAATAATATTATGTTTGCATTGACTCATAAGATAAAGATCTTCATAATGTGACTTTGTGATGTTGCCTGATATGATCTCTCCATCAAACAATGGCAATAAATTTTCAGAAACCCAATCTACATCATCAGTGAAATAATATGCCTTTGTAGCTTTTGTTTTATTATTCAATAATTCAAATGCTTTTGCATAATATTCTTTATCCATCACGCCATGCCATTCGTAAATTATTTTTTTTCTTAAATAATCGCCACGTCTTATATGAACTGCGACAGCGTTTTCAATTTTTAAAATATTCGCCTTTTCTAATACTCTTTCCACTAAGACATCTTTGAGACGTAAATTATTCCTGATCTCACTTTTATAGGGCTTAAAATATTTTTCACTTTGCCAACCACCTTTTAGCAGTACTGTTTTTTTGCTTTTAAAGAAATTTTTATCAAAATGGTAATGCGGCTCTGTGTAAATATTCTTTTTATACGCCGGGATGATGATCTTTGGCAGAATACTAGTCTTCTTTAGATCGATAAGTGAAGACACTTCTTCAGGGCTTATTATTTTTTCGGTAATACCAGTAAAATTAAATAATTCAAAATCTCTTGGCACTTCGAGTTCGGGTAATTCTTTTCTATAAAAAGAACTCACCTCAATTAATAAAGGAACCTGGTGATGTATTGAAAGTGCTTTTGCAGCAGCATATTGAAATAGTTGATTACCTAATCCGCCTGTTATTTGTGCTATAACCATATATTACCGTATAAAAAATAAGAACATTTCACTGCCGTTTTTTTGAGTTTTATTTTTTTTCCATTCTTCAGCAGCTTTTTTATCCCAATAATTGTAAAATGGCTTGGATATCATAGCTGGTAAAAAAAGAATAACCAGTTTTATGTGATCGGATAATTTTTTATGCCATTTATTTTTTATCTCCAGGAACTTAGAATAAGGAAATTGAAGGTAAGTAAGAGGAAGTAATTTTTTTCTTAACGTTTTTATTTTCTCCAGGGACAAGTTGTCTAAAGCATCTCTTGTATCTGTCAATTTTTTTACAAACCGTGGCGAGCTTTTAGTTATCCAATTTATAGCGCCATATTCCTGATTTGAATAGAATTCTTTTTTTAGATCAAACCCTGCTTTCTTTTCATAAGCTGCGAATTCATCTGAAGTAAGTCTTCTCAAGTGTCCCGGCTCTTCATAAAAGAAGCGGTTTTCTTTTTGGGGATCAATTCCATTTTTATTAAGAACGGAAATTTCATATTCATAACTTCCTTTATTGCCACAAGGAAGTATATGCAGTTGCGATGACTGTGACTTAAGGTATCCATTAATAACTTCAAATATTTCGCTGATATCAGGCACATGTTCAATGACATGATGACTGAACAAAAAATCAAATTGATTTTTATAATTGTCACTTTCACTAGCTTCAAAAAATGTACAGTCTGGAATTCTTTTCCTGGCATTTTGAACAGCTATTGAACTTATTTCAACGCCAAATACTTGCCACCCGGGAAGAGTATCTTTTATGATCCTTGTAAAAACTCCATTGCCACAACCAAAATCCAGCGCTTTTCCATTTGGGGGTAATTTCAATTCAAGTAAAACCTCTTTCACTTTATTCTTTTTCAAATCATCCCATTCCTCCATATAGCCCTTTTCATAGCGGTCTTCATAAAATTCGACAGCGGTTTCTATATTATGTAAATCTTTCATTCTATTCTTTACGCTTAAAAATGACTCTGTTAAATTAATTTTTCAATAATGCTCAAATTATTTTTTCCTTGCAAATACATGTATGCCGTAGCAAAGTAATTCAGATGAACCTTTATCTTTTTTTGAAAGACTTTGCAGTATCAAAAGATTAAGATGAATAATGATCTTTTGAAAAACATTTATTTTTTTTCCTGCATATTTTGCTGCAACAGTTTTTATGCGTCGATTTTCCTGGGCTACATATTCAAAAAAATTTCCATTTAATTGCAAATCGATTATCTCAAAACCATTTTCAGGCAAATGCTTTTCATAAAAAAACTTACTCAAGCCAGATGCAAAATGATAAGGAGCAAAATGGGTGAGGCTTG
This sequence comes from uncultured Bacteroidota bacterium, assembly GCA_963746915.1. GTDB lineage: Bacteria > Bacteroidota > Bacteroidia > Chitinophagales > Chitinophagaceae > VBAS01. Next base: position 342,448 of record CAVVDD010000004.1, read on the forward strand.
CAAATGGTGCGGTGATCAGTAAATATCCTCCCGGTTTTACAAGACGATTGAATTCTTTTATCGCTCCTATGGGGTCGGGTATATGTTCTAAAACTTCAGTACACATAATGGCATCTACGGAATGATCTGGCAATGGAATTGAAACAATATCGGATACAATATCAAGTTTTGAATTATCCCATGTGCCAGTTTGCAAACCTATTTCACCATCTCCTGAATATTGGCCAAAATCCTGGGCTATGTATTTTAAATGGCCGCAAAATTTTTTGAATTGCAATTCACCTGCCCCTGCATCAAGGATCGTTAAGCCTTCGGGGATCTTTTTCAAAGTTTCCTCTATCCACTTTACTCTCGCTGATTCATTTGTTGTGCCTACACGGAACATTTTATTTTTTATTGACAATAATACGGATAATATCATCCTTTATTTCTAATGAATATATGTTGTCTCTTTTCTCAATTATATTTTTTATTTCTTCAATGGTTGGATAATCCTGTGTACCATTAAAAAGTCTCGCATCATCTATTAAAATAATATGTGGGAATGAGCTTTTCAAAATTGTTTCAAGTTCCTCGGGTACCGGGCATTCTTTTTCAGCTTTTGCAGTAATGCCACCCGAATAATGTCCATCAAGCCAGAACAAAGCAGGCTGATCGATCTCGTTTATCAATTTATTTAAAACAATTCCGCTATCGCCTTGAAGAATTGTTACATGCGAATGATCTTTAAATCTTTTTTTTGCCCTGCTAAATAATTTTTGACTCAACTCTATTGAATATATTTTTTTAAAATGAGTTCGCTGTGCTTCCACCATATCTCCAAGATATGTTCCGGTCTCGATAAGAATAGCTGGTTGAAATTTTTTTCTGAACTCTTCAATTGCCATTTGTTTCACAATATGCGGAGGTGGTAATGGGCGACCATTTTTTTTCCACTCTGTTAGTTGTTCCTCGTGATCTATTACTTCTTTCTTTTTAAATATATTTTTAAACATCAGTTTGCTTTTTTAAACCAGAAACAACCACAGCCATAGTGCTGATCTTTTACTAATGCCGGATCGGCATTTATTATAATGCCGCCAGTATCTGGTATTAATGAAAATTCTTTTAAAATTAAAGGAGAAAAATATTCAGTGATCTGTTCGTAACTATAAATTCGATGAGCATTGAATTCGATCCTTGGCTTGCCGACAGGGGTCACGAATAAAAGATCGCCACCATCTTTTAAAACTCTTTTCAGCTCATTTATTGATTTGACGTCCCCTTGCGGATCTATTTCATCGCCATACCTGCCAAGCCCAATATGCTCTATTGTATGCATACATGATAAAGAAGGAATAGAATTGTCGGAAAAACTGAGCTGTTTCAAATCAGCAAAACCTGATTCAAGATCATTCAATTTCAGATCCGCAGGGCGGTAATCATAGAATTTTACAGGAACAAATGCAGAAATAATTGTGCTAAAACTTAAGATGGAAGAAATGTCAACGTGATGTGCTGGTTTTGTTTGTGCAAGTACTCTTGCTGCCCATGCAGGATGATAAGTATAATGATGATCAAAAGGAGTTTTAGTGATCGTATCTTTTAAACAAGGATACATGTCACGGGTTTTTACAGAAAATCGTTTATCATTTTTATTTCTGAAACGGTTCAATTCTCCCAGGTAGCTAAAAAATCGGGCAATTTTTTTTGGAAACCGTATCAATACGTCTTTTCCAATCTGTACTATGTAATTTTTCAGATACATCTTTTTGATTTAATACCACAATCTTGCTTTCACTTTTCGAAGATAACCTATCGTCGTTTGTCTAATGGGTGTTCTTTTTTCTGTTGCTGAAATTTGAAAAGCTTTTTTCCATCCACTAAAAAAACCTCCTAAATTGAAATCCTGTTTCTTTTAGATATTGCAACGACCACATAAAGGCGGTCGAATAAAAATATTTCTTCGGCAAATATCGCCACGCTACTTTACTTTTATTCAACCACATCATTTGCAGTTTTTCTTTTTTAGGTTTTCTGCCAAGAGGTGACTCCTTGTGCAGCATAACAATTTTATCGCTATAAACTATAGAGTAGCTTGCATCTAAAACTCTGTAGGCTAGATCATATTCTTCCATTCCATAAAAAAAATCTGCCGGGTATTCGCCAAGCTTTTCGATCACTTCTCTTTTTATAGCATGTGCACCACCGGCATAATAATATGTTTCAAAAAAAGATCTGTCTTTGTATTCTTCAAAACGTTTATGTGGTAATCCATTCTTCTGCATTTCCAATGTGTCGTAATAAAGTATTTTAAAAGAAACAATCGCTTTTGGCTTTTCTGTGTTATTTGTTTCAAACTCTTTTAGAAGGTTTACCAGGCAATCTTTGTTTTGAAGCACGGCATCATCATCAAGCATTATAATGATCGGCGCCTTACCTTTTTTTAAGGCGAAATTTCTTCCTTTAGCTACTCCAAGATTTTCGGGAGCATCAAAATAACGGAAGGGCAGGGCAGGAGTTGAGTTTATATAATTCTTTACTTCAGTGTAATCATCAGTTGAAGCATTGTTCACCACTATCACTTCTTCAAGAAGAGCTGATGCGTCATCCAGGCTATTGATGTTTTGCAGCAGCTCCAGCATATCAGCAGGGCGATTATAAGTTATGATTATAAAACTAAGCGGTTTCAATTGATGATTTTACGGATGAAAACAAGTCCTGGTAATTTTTATTAAATCTTTCTATTCCAAAATTATGGTTTGCGTAATTAATATTATTTGCCATTATTCTGTTCATTTCATTCGGATTGTTTTTTAACCAAATGATTTTTTCAATTGCCTCATTAATGATGGCTGATCCATTTTCCGAATTGCTAAATAAAAAACCATTCTCATTATTTCTAACATGATAAGGAATATCACCTACCGCGGTAGATAAAATAACGCAGCCATAAGCCATGGCTTCCATAATTACCATTGGAAAACCTTCAGTTGAAGAAGTAAGTATCAATAAATGAGCCCTTGAATAAATATCATGTATCATTTTTTCATCACTGATGTTCCCATGAAATTTTATGAACGGGTATGCTGACTCATGCAGTGATCCCGAAACATCACCCATTATTTCGAATTCTATGTTTTCCTTTTTCTCATATAATTTCCTGGCTGTTTCTGCAACTAATTTTACTCTTTTTTCTTCTGTGCCACGACCAACATATAAAACTGTGAATGATTTATCGTCTTTGACAAATGTTTGACCAGGCAATTTTATTGCATTGGGAATATAGTATGATCTTTTCTAATAAGGTAGTTGGAATTTTATACCGTACATATAACTTTTTATGATCCTCCACTCTTTTTTGACTGATCATTACGGTTTTATTAATAAACGGCAAAAATGGAATACGGATATAAGAAAAACTGTTTAATGAATGGATCAGTTCAATTTGAGAAATTGATCTTTTAATCCATGGACTTATTTTATAACCGAAATTACATTGCCCATTAAATACAATTGGCTTTTGCTTCTGGTTGTTTATATGGCCTGAAATAATCCCCCGATAAATAAGATTCAGAAAATATAGCCATTTATTATCTGTAAATTTTGAAATATCTTTTATGTCACAGCCAGTATTTTTAAAACCCGAAAGAAAACGATCGTCAAACGATTTCTTTGCAAAAAAAATTATGCAATCATTACTCCCGCAGGCAGACGCAATTTGTGAGTGAATTTTTTCAGCACCTCCTGTGTGATAAAATGGGAAAAAGAAAAATATCCTGTACTCTTTTTTAACAGGGTATAGGAAAGCGATTAACCGACCCAAAAGAATAAATGGGAAAATGAAGATATCTTCTATCGATCTTTTTATGAGCAATAACCGGTACATGTTTCAGCGAAATAAGTTTTTAATTGCTTTACCAATTCCTTTTATAAAATCAATTTTTGCCCAAAGGAGCACCCATAACAGGAAGCGGGAAAAATGACCTGAAAACATTTCGCTAAACAAAACCTTTGTCTTTGTCCACATGTGCTTAAAAAATGGGTTTGTTTTTTTTAAATGAATAGATGTTACAGAGTCATCATGCATTCGATATAACAAAAGAGGTTCATCCAGTTTTGCAATTTTATATCCGCGATTTAACAGACGTAACCACAGGTCATAATCTTCTATATTTTTTTGGTATTCCTTATACTTCAACTTTTTTAGTATTTCAGTCCGTATCATCACTGAAGGATGAGCAATGCAGTTTTGTCTGAGCATTGCTTTTTTTATTTGTTCAGGTGTAATGGTTTGTCTATCCAATTCCCAAACACCATTATTCTCATTTTTATCATTGATAAAGTCGATTGTTGAAGCTATGATTGCTATTTCTTCGTTTTGATCCAGAAAGGCTTTTTGCTTTGCCAACCTTTCCGGATGGCAAATATCATCTCCGTCCATACGGGCAATATAGCTGCCTTTGGCAATATCAATTCCTTTGTTTAAAGTAAATACAAGACCCTTGTTAGTATTGTTGACCTGATATAAGATCCGGGGATCAGAAAATGACTTTATTACTTCTTCCGTACGATCGGTAGAGCCATCATTGATAATGATAAGTTCAAGATCAGTAAAAGTTTGGTGCAGCACACTCTCAATTGCTTTGGCAATATATTTTTCACAATTATAAGCCGGAAGAACAACGCTGACCGACGGAACATTCATGGCAGCAAAATAACCATAAAATCTTCATGCATCAAACACGATTCGCAAGGGCTGTTTCGTTCCTGCCCCGCCATTCCATGAAAATTCCAATTGCAAATACAACTAATAATACAATTGAAAAAATGGAAGTAATACTTTTCCCTTTGTAAAAGCCTTCCGGTTTGAATTCAAATTTGATATCATGTTTGCCAGTTGGTACAGCAAGTCCACGTAAAACATAATTTACTTTTACGATCGGAGCTTCTTTTCCATCTATGTATGCTTTCCAGCCGCTTTTATAATATACTTCACTAAAGACTGCAAACTGATTACTTGCTGCATTAAATGTATAATTGACTACATCATTGTCATTTTTTACCAAGGCAATTGTAGCAGTGCTGTCAGTAACCGGCTCAAATGGAACAGATGGCTTAAATGATTCCTGGATAACAGCGGTATCTGCAGGATTAAAATTGCCTAATGAATTCATTTCTGCATTTGCATCTTTTACATATTGAATACTTTTTACGAGCCAGCAATTGCCCAATGCACTGTCATTTTTTTGATAGGCTTGTGTTTGCCCATTCCTGTCTTTTTGAATAAAATATTTTGTATTGAGCATATTAAGAACATACATGTTAGGTTGTTGAGCCGAAAGTTTATGCTCGATCAATTCCTGGTAGATAGCAATTTTAGCAGGATGATAACCGCCAACAGAATTATAGTAATAGGAAGTGATGTTGTCAGAGAATGCATCCCCGGCTACATTGAAAACTCTGAATTGAGATTTATCGGCCAATATCTCATTGTCTGATTTTGTCTTTACAAAAGCCACTTCATTTTCTTGTTTGTCTTTATAGCTTTCATAGTTTAGATATTTTACATCTATCGTGAAGCTGTCTATTAAAACAAAAATTAGTAATCCAATTCCCAAAACTAGATCGCTGATCGTTTTTCTCAAAGCGAGGAAAACCAACAACAAAGCAACAAAGCCAAAGCCAAGGGCCCTGAGTATATCGCCCATCATTAAAGATTTACGATCTTCTCTTAACCCTTCAAAGAAGCTGGTGAATATTTGTAGCCATTGTTGTGCTTCTGCTCCTCCGCTTTTTAATCGTTTCATGAGTTCATTATCGGTTTCGCTCATAAAACCGGACATAAAGTATATGATGAACAATAAAGCAAATGTAACCGCAACGGCGACCAGGCCTTTTTTAAATTGGGGTAAAAGTGTTTTTTTATCGGTTGTGTCAGCGATCTTACTTAAACCCAAAACTGCCAGCAACGGTAATAACATTTGTGAAACCACAAGTATCATTGATGGGGCCCTGAATTTATTATATAATGGCAAGGCTTTATACAGAAATCCATTCAATACATCAAAATAGCTTCCCCATGACATCATAATGGTTATCCCAATAGCAGTTAATATCCACCATTTATGTTTTCCATCAAGAACAAACATAGCAAGTATAGCGAGTATACATATTATAGCACCGACATAGGCAGGGCCAGAAACTGATTCACCGGGTTTTGCCATTCCACCCCAGTAGAAACTTAAGTACTGAGAAACCTGCTGTTGAGCTTCATTCGGAAAAGTTCTTAAACTTTCAAGGGCTTTTGAATCTTCTTCCTTTAACTCCATAGCATAGCTTGCCCCGCCATACATACGCGGCACCATCATAATTAGCGGTTCAGGGATACTCATGCTATAACTCAATGCATAATCTTTTGTAAGACCGTCTGAAGCATTTTCACTTTTTGCTGGTGAATCCACAATGGCCCTTGCGCCGCCGCGTATAGTTTCTTTCTGGTATTCATAAGTTGAAAAAATACTTACAGCATTTGTAAGTACACCTGTCAATGCTGCAATAATTGTAAATGCAGCAGCCATTCCAAAATGCCGCCATTCTTTATTTTTTATCCAGCTCACTGCATAAAAAACAGTCATGATCGCAAGAGCGATAAAAAGATAATAATCTATCTGCGGATGATTTTGTATGACCAATACAGAAGTGAATAAAGCAGTAAGGCCAGCGCCTAACCAATATTTCTTTTCATAGATCAAAATAACAGATGCCAGCAATGCCGGCATATAGGCGATCGATAACATTTTGGTGTCATGACCTACTGCGGTGATGATCGGATTATAAGTGGCGTAAGCAAATGCCAATGCGCCAAGAATCCCGAAAAACTGTTCTTACACGAAGAGTGACGCATAGAAAATAAAAACAAATACATGCAAGGAAAAAGAAATTTACCGGCTTAGGTAAACCAAGTGAAAATATCTGATGAGCTATCCAGGGAATTTTATTATTGCTGGTATATCCAATTTGAAAAGTAGGCATGCCGCTAAACATTCCGTTTGTCCATAGCGGGTAAACTCCATTATGCGTTTTTGCATATTCAACCGATTGCTGAATAGAACCTTTCCAATGAGTGATATCATGTTGGGCAACTACTTTTCCTTCCAGCACGGGTTTGCAATAAACAAATGCGACAACAAGAAAGATCAACACTGCTACTCCATGAGGGATCAGTTTCTTAAACCATGAACTCTTCATATATAAACGGGGTTGTTATGGCTGACAAAATAATGCTATTTTACACGAAAAATCCCGGATGCGTTGGCTTTTATTTTTGTCGAAACTGGCTTTCATTTGCAATATGCTTTTTATTCCTGCTTTCATTTTACAAATTAAAAACTTCATTGGTGATGTTGATCTTTCTTCTTATATCATTATTATCGGTTTTGTGTTTGCGATCCTCTTTAATCCTATAACCAATCTTTGTTACCTTATTTTATTTTTTAGCAATAAAAAAAACTTTCTAATATACCCGGCTGGCTTATTGTTATTAATGTTTTATTTTTATTTTTCCAGGTAATTTTTCTTTTGCTAATGAATATTCATAATTACGAAGCATGATACATAATATTCTGAAGGATAAACCAACAAAGCTTTTCCTCGGTATTATCGCCTTCTTTTGCTGTAATGCACTCATTGCTGAAACGATCGGGACAAAACTTTTTTCACTTGAAAAAGTTTTTGGTTTTACACCAACACCCTTTACTCTTTTTGGAGAATCTGTTACTGTAACATTAACCTGCGGAGTATTGCTATGGCCGCTTGAGTTTGTAATGACTGATATCGTAAATGAATTCTACGGGCCAAAAGCGGTTCGCCGAATTTCTTTTACCGCAATAGCACTTATCATGTATGCTTTTCTCATGTTTTACGTAGCTATACATATTCCCGCTGCCGATTTCTGGATCACCAGCGGAACTGAAAAAAATAATATACCAAACATGCAGGATGCATTTAACGGAATATTCGGACAAGGAATGAGAATAATTATCGGCAGCCTTGTTGCCTTTCTTGTAAGCCAGTTAGTCGATTCATATGTGTTTCATAAAATAAAAAGGGTAACAGGCGAAAAAAGAATTTGGTTGAGAGCAACAGGTTCTACATTGGTATCCCAGCTAATAGATAGTTATATTGTTTTATTTATAGCATTTGGTGGAATTTTTTCATGGCAGCAAATACTCGCTATCGGCGTCGTCAACTATTTATATAAGGCAAGTATGGCGATCATTCTCACCCCGGTGATCATTGTTGCAGAAAAAAGGATCGAAAAATATGTAGGGCATGATACTGCGAAGAAAATGAAGAAAGCTGCAATGGGGCAGGAGCAGGATGCATTTCCAAATATTCCAACGGCAGGATAAATGAGATGTTTGCTTTCAGATGATAGATGATAGTTCTTTAATTCGGAGAGTTAAACTATCATCTACTAAACTTTCATCTATCCTTTGATCATTCTTGCAACGATCTTATCGATCGGCAGTGTTACGATTTCGTCAGAAAAATCGTTCCACTCTATTAATCGAAAAGTTTCTGCTTCACCAGTATTATTATATACCTCCATTTGCTTATCATCAAAATCAAATGGCTTTATGCGCAGTGGCACTTTCAATTCTTCTAATTGCTTTGCAAAATAATAGATCGAGATTATTTGATCCTCCGGTCTGAATGCAGACATTTGAAAATAATCTGTTGTATAAATATGATCTCCGATCTCTGCTTCAATGCCTAATTCTTCTTTCAATTCTCTTTTTAAACAATCTCTTGTTCCTTCACCAAATTCTAATCCACCACCCGGAAACTTCGTGTATAAGCCGCCCCGGATATATTCGTCAGCAACTAATATTTGTTTCTTATCATTTATAAGAATGCCATACACACGAAGATTAAAACGATGCATCAGGAAAAATTATAGTGAAGACTAAGGAAGAGAATTAAATTTCTATGCTTCCGTCAAATACTTTTTCAGCAGGCCCGCAAAGCCAGATGTTTTGAATTTGTCATCATCTACCCGGTCAAATTCTACAGAAAGTCTGCCACCCAGTGTTTTTACTTCCACTTCATTAAATCCATTTTCATTATGATAACAAACAAGGGCGGCTGCAGTAACACCGGTGCCACAGGAAAGTGTTTCATCTTCCACACCACGTTCATAAGTGCGTACAATGATTTTATCGGGCTCATCAGTTGTTCTACAAAATTTACATTGATGCCTTCTTCTTCAAATTCTTTGCTGTAGCGGATCTCACGGCCTTTTTTATATACATCATCATCAGCACATTGGATACCAATTTTACATAATGGGGAGAACCGGTATCAACCAAAAAATCATTATGGTGATTTCTGATAACATCAACATCTTTCATTTTTAATAAACAATTCCTTCTGTATCTATTTCTGCTTCATGTTCGCCATCTGTTGCTATGAACTTGTATAATTCCTTCTGAATCCCTACACTGGTAGGCAAATTTTACCATGCATCTGCCGCCATTGCCACACATGCTTCCTTCTCTGCCATCAGCATTATAGTATTTCATTTCAAAATCATAACCTGGTCTTTCATTTAATAACATCAGGCCATCAGCGCCAATACCAAATCGACGGTCACAAAGATCTTTTATCTGTTTCAGCGACTAAGCTTAAGGTTATGACCATTCCGGTTATCAATTATCACAAAATCATTTCCGGTACCCTGGTATTTATAAAAATCTAGTTTCATTTCATATTTCTTATACATTTTGAGAAATATTTCTAATAAATTTAACAATCAGGTTTTCAACCGCTGCTTTTCCATCTTTGGAAAACTCTTTTCTTACCCTGTTTGCTACAATCGCATTAACGGCAAGACAATTATGTCCAAGTAGTTTTCCCAAGGCCATAAATCGCCGATGTTTCCATTTCAAAATTAGTGATCCGATGCTGACCAAAACGAAAATCAGTAAACCGGTTGATCAGTTCAGGGTTGCGGATACCAAATCGCAATATTCTTCCCTGCGGGCCATAAAAACCCGGGCAGGTAACCGTAATGCCCTGGTGAAAATCTTTTACAAAATGTTTGATAAGGGAAGCCGGCACCGCTACTGATATAGGGATAACCGATTTGCCCATGCATTTGTGTATGTGTAACAAATGAATGAAGCAATTGTTTTTCCTCATCATTTTGTTCATGCCGGTAAAAATTCAGCAGGTTATCAATGCCAAGACCATGAGTGGAAGCTACAAAACTATCTACCGGGATATCGGCCTGCAATGAACCGGAAGTACCGATACGAATAATATTAAAAGACGTAAGTTTTTTTTTTATCTCTCTTGTTTCAAAATCAATATTGACCAGTGCATCCAGTTCATTAATGACAATATCAATATTATCAGGGCCAATACCGGAAGACAAAACAGTTAATCTTTTTTTACCAACATAACCGGTATGAGTAATAAATTCACGATGTTGTCTTTTTACTTCTATGGAATCAAAATGTTTGCTTATTTCTTTTACCCGGTCAGGATCACCAACGTAATAATAGTTCCGGCAATTTCTTCCGGCACGAAGTTCAAGATGATAAACAGCGCCTCGTGGATTAATGATCAGTTCCGATTCTGCAATACGGCTCATGTCTTTTGTATTATAATCGTTCAAAAAAATGGCTTATATTTGACCGTTTCAGATCAAATCTAAAAGGTAAAATCTGAAATCGGAAATAAATATGGTCCTGTGGCCGAGTGGCTAGGCTCAGCTCTGCAAAAGCTGCTACAGCGGTTCGAATCCGCTCGGGACCTCTGAAAAGGTTATCAGAAATGATAACCTTTTATTTTAGGCAATAAAAAAAGGCTGCCACAAAAATGTAACAGCCCCTGGTGTTCATATGCAAGCATTCATTAAAGCCAGAAAGATGAAGACATGCGAGCCGGAATTCGTTTCCAGCTTTTCTGGACCGTTTTTTTATAAATATTTTTCCCTGAAAATCTTAGAATATTCCCGGGTTCAAAATGCAGGTAACCTATACCTGGGATCTCCACTTCAAAACCTAGTATCAGCATTTCCTTAATGGAACTTATAAAGCAACTGAGATCGGATGCCGTAATGTTGCTCTCTACCCTCATGTTTTTAGAAATAAAATCCACCAGTTCAGAATCGGTTGTTTGATTTTGATCAGCCTGGAAATTGATCCATTTGCTAAAATGTCCATTTTCTGCCGCAGCAGGGTTGTCTCCGACTACTTCAAATTTTCCGATTTGAGGGAGTTGCAAATAGTTATGTCTTTCGAGAAAAGCACGAAAGTGCTGTGCGATTTTCATAATAGCCGTTAGTTTACTAATCAGAAAAGAAAAACAGGATGCGGAAAGTTTTTGGGCGACGGAGAATTTCAGAAATAAGGGGATGGTAAGTAATAACTGGTGCCGGAGGTTTTTCGATGGGGAGACAAGGTTAAGGATAATTTATCAGAAAGTCAATAGGTAATGGAAGATTTCTCAAAAATTACTTGAGTTCAATAACCGTTTTACCCCTCGTACTATATAACCGTTGAAGTGAGTCTCTTTTCCTGGCAGTGTCTGCTGGGGTGGCGGGCAATAAAAAATACAGATTAAATAGGATCGAATCCTTAGTGTCCATTTTCACATCAATGAGATTCTCTTTTAAATAATTGTACCGGAAGAAAGCCCTTTGCCTGGCTGCTTTTTCTATTACAAAACGATACATCCCGGACGTGTCAACCGGTTTCGTTATTGATGAAAGTGAATCTGCCTTTTTGGATGATGTGTCATTTGTAATAACCGGATGATTGTCTTCTTTTATTACTACAGCCTCTTTCTTATTTTTTGATTTTGTATAAACAATGTATCCCCCAAAAACAGCGAGTGAAAGCCCTGCGATTGCGACCAGCCAGGTCACTATGCTTTTTGTTGCAGGAGTTCTTGATTTCTTTGGAGAAAACATTTCCTCATAGTCTGTAAATGAGTTCTCTGTTGTAGATGTCTTGTCGCGGCCATCGCTTGCGTTTTCTTTATTTTTCTCTTGCAAATAGTTTCCCTGGACAAATTCAATTGTACCGAACTTATTTTTTGAAAGTGTTCCAATTCCTTCAAATAGATACGGCTTTCCTATATTCAGGAACTGGCGGGCAAGTTCAAGATTTGAATCCAGGTCACTGGCAACAAGACTCTTCATTTTGCCCGTATTTTCTGCAATAAAGCTTACTAATTCGGCATCTTCTTTAACAGAAGCGTCGTGTTGAAAAGTTATTTCACCTGAATCATTAAGGATAAATCTTCCAAGGCCGGCAAGACTGAGTTGTTGGTTGTTGATAAGGAATTGGGCTAATAGTGGCGATATTTTCAAGGTATTTGATTTTAACTGGGTACAAGATAATTATTTTAGGTCGCTATGGCAACTTGCTACGATCGCTTTGTAATTTTGCTTATGTATTCAAAAGAAGAGCAGGATTTCATCAAATACTGGGAAGAGAACCGCAACAAGCAAAAAAAGTTTTTTAAACAAATAGCGATCGGGCTGCCATTTGGCGTATTATTCGCTGTAGCCATGTTTATAAATTTTACGTCTGGCTGGGATAAAAGAGTTGCATCGATCACAAAAACTTATCCATCCTTCAAATCACTGATCCTGGTTTTAATAATAGCCGTATTGGCCATTGTGGTCTTTATTTCGGTATTTTCAGTAAAAGTGAAATGGGAGAAACATGAACAGAAATACCGTGAACTATTGAGCCGTTCAAGATCTGAATCAAAATCTTAAACTTACAACTTGTCATACGAAGCCATATCAGTTTTTGATATTTTAAAAATAGGAGTAGGGCCTTCCAGTTCTCATACATTGGGACCATGGCGTGCAGCGCAAAAATTTGTACAAAGCATATCAGATAGAAATTTATTCAGCAAGTCACTTCAGTTCGTGTGTTGTTGTATGGTTCTTTGGCAAAAACCGGTAAAGGACATGGCACAGATATTGCAATCCAGTTGGGACTTTGTGGTGAAGATCCTGTAACCTTTGATGTACGATCTATCAATAGCCGTATTGCGGATATTGCAGCTATGAAAGCAATTGCTGCTTGGAGGATTACATGAAATTGAATTTGATCCGCAGGAAGATATTGAATTTTTGTAACAGTGAATCATTGCCTTTCCATCCCAATGCGTTAACCTTTTTTGCACGATTTCAAAGATGGCGAGGCCATATTGCAGAAACTTATTATTCGTGTTGGCGGAGGATTTGTTGTAAAAGAAGGGGAGAAAAGATCTTCTGACGGTGAGATTCAATTACCATTTCCAATAAATACATGCAGATGATATTTTGCACTGGTGTATGAAGACCGGAATGACGATCAGTGAAGTGGTAATGGAAAATGAAAATGCATGGCGACCGGAAAAACAAACCCGAGAAGGAGTATTAAATATCTGGAAGGTGATGAAGGAATGTATTTACCGGGGTTGTCATACAGAAGGGATATTACCGGGCGGATTAAATGTAAAACGTCGGGCTGCTGAACTAAATAAAAAATTATTAGCCGGCAATCAAATACAATGACTATGAAAGTGGATAGCTGCAATAAGACGGGCGGTAATGATTTTAAATATACACTCGATTGGGTAAGTTGTTTTGCATTGGCAGTAAATGAAGAGAATGCTTCATTCGGAAGGGTAGTAACTGCACCAACAAATGGAGCTGCCGGAGTTATACCGGCAGTGTTGCATTATTATATTGTTTTTGGTGATGGTAATAATGATGACAAGATCATTCAGTTTTTATTAACTGCTTCTGAAATTGGAAGCATATTTAAAAAAGGTGCTACTCTTATCTGCAGCAATGGGAGGTTGCCAGGCAGAGATCGGTGTATCATCTGCAATGGCTGCTGCAGCATTAACAGAATGCTATGGGTGGCACACAAAGACAGGCATTGATGGCTGCTGAAATTGCAATGGAACATCATCTTGGTATTACCTGTGATCCGATTGGCGGTTTGGTGCAGATTCCCTGTATTGAACGAAATACTATGGGAGCCATAAAAGCAATCACTGCCTCTCAACTTGCATTGCAAAGTTCACCTGATTATGCAAAAGTTTCTTTGGATGATGTGATTAAAACAATGTGGGATACTGCAAAGGATATGAATACAAATATAAAGAAACTGCTGATGGTGGATTGGCAGTGAATGTTCCGATTAGTTTGCCGGAATGCTGATCAAATTTTTAATAAATATTTTTCTATAGGATTAACGGGCAGTACCCATGTTGGCGGCAGGCCATTCACTTATCAATGGAGATAAGCTGCTTCAGTTATCCAATGAAAACGTCTTTTCATCAACCTGAAGTTTTTTATATCAAGTCGGTTTTCGTTTGGCGGTTATGAAAACAGAATCGTTTTTGATCATTCCTTTTAGCTTTAGTGTAGTTGAATCAGGGAATTCGAAACGCAGGCTGCTTTCTATTTGCCGTGCAATGAGTATCGAATCCATTTTGGGATAAATATCTATGCCTTGTTCATTATATATCTCTTGCATTTTGGTATATAAATCGGTTTGATCTCCAGACACTATAATTTCTTTTTTATTAACGGATACATATAGGAATGCAATGCTATCACCACTTAAAGCGCACCGCCTCAACCATTTTATCCCCAATGACAATTTGTTTCCACCTCAATGGATTTTCATTTGATAAAGTATCTTTATTTGCAACAAATGTATCAACATCATAAACCCCGGATATTTTGGATTTAGCCTTGCCCCTTTCTTCAGAGTTTTTCTTATAACCAAAATAGTCCTTAACCGGAAAAATTATGAAATAACCTATCACTAAAACTTTCAACACAGTTTTTGAAATGTTCATCCATCGTTTTTTAAATACAGGTGCTTTGATAACCGGAAGCGAAATGGCTTGACCTGTAAAGAAAAATCTGATTAATCTCGTTGACATCTTTGAGCAATAGAAAAAAGGCCATCAGAAACAAAGCCGTTGGATACATTTTAGCATGAACATCATAATTGTAGTTTACTGCCATCACGTTGGCAAGGGTCGCCAATGTAAGAATTGCACCAAACGTCGTTGTTCTGCGGAACAGCAGGAGCAAGGCAGCGCTTTCGGCTATGCCCATAAAAACGTTGTATCCATAAGAATATCCAAAAAAAGCCCAGGCCAAACTCATGGGCGACATATCTCCCAACGGTTCGGTCAATGTATAAAAACCAAGGTCAGGAAATTGCATTTTAAAAAATTTCTCCAGCGCAAAAATGAATAAGGTGAATGCCAAATAATAACGGACGATAACGGTTAGCCAATAATAAAGCGTTTGGTAGTTTGTTCGCTTTCTGTCCAATACACTCCAAATAATTGCCCCCAATACAGCAACTACTGCCATAGTGAAATAAAGCAAATAGATATAAGTTCTGTCGTTATGTTGCCCATCATAGGGTGATATTATGGTGTACGGAATGTGAAACAAGATGTTTCCCTGTCCAGGAAATGACTATATCTAAAAATTCTGCGAGGTGTCCATCATAATATAAATACGACAAAATGGAATTAACAGACCAGTCGAGTAAAACGATAAACAGAATAAAAAAAATAAAAACAAAACGGAATGCGATCTTTTGATAAACATTCCAGGGCAAAGTTTGAGCGGATAAATTTTCCATATGTGGTGTTAAACTGTTTTCTTCTTGCGAGAAATATAGTCTGCTCCTTTCTCTTTTTTCCCTTGTCTCAACTTTCTCGGAATATTTTATATGGCTTGCCGCAGGGCTGGAATTTTCTACTGTCCGCCCGGCAACTGAAGCCGATTGAAAAACTGAAGTTGAAGTTAACAACTAAAAGCCAAATAGAATTCGGTCAAGCCCGATATTAGCTGATAGTAGTACAACTGATGATTGTTATTCCGTCCGCCAGCCTTGCGGCAAACCTTTTGTTGTGCGTTCGTGCTTTTCGATTAATTACTTAGGATATTCGATTCTAGACTCTATTTCATGAATTCCTTTAATTTTCCATTTACCATTTTCTTTCATGTAAATGTCAGCCCAACTATAATGTTCTATGTCAGCTTGACTGTTGTCATCGGTTCCATTTAAAGTATTTCGGTAAGTCAAAATTGCTATTCCATCAAAAAATTGAAGAACTAGATTTTGATATTTTACGGTATCTATTGTCCAGTGGCATGAATTCGATTATGGATATAGTCTTCTTTGTTTTTATAAAATTCATCTTCTCCTCGATATGTAAAGTCGATTGAAAGAATACTTTCAAATAAAGCACTGTCTTTTCTTTGCATCGCAAGGGGTAAATTTCCGTTTTAATTTAAGTATTTCAATTGCGTTGATACTGTCAACAGGGACATTGTTTGTTACCAAAGTATAATTCTTTAATGTCAACTGTCGGAGTAGGATTGGCTTCTGTTATTAATTTGTTTGTATTCAGAAGTCTCGGTTGGCGATTTACTTTGCGTACAGGCTGTGACAAAGAAGATAAAAAGTGATAGTAGCTTGCTGAATGTTTTCATTAATTCTATGTTGAAAGTGTTAATGTAGCATGACGCACAACGTCCAGGGCTTTCTGCTGTGCTGATATTCTGTGTCACTTCAGCCCGGTACTGTCGCTGGGTAAAGATAGAAAGCTGATGGTATATTCCAAAGCTCGGTTATGTTCGTGAAGCTGGGACTGTAGCTGATAAGCGATATGTCGATCAGGATATATTCTGAAGCCAGCATAGCAGAAAACCCCTTGTTAGGCGAAGTTTTATTTCGATTCTATTCGAAACTGTTTGTCAATTCATATGAGCAACAAATATTCTGTATTTTCATTCTCTGCTAAAATATTCTATTATGCAATTATCGAAAAAAAACGAAACTGCTCATCCGAATCATAGACTGGAAATGTT
The DNA here is from genome assembly GCA_963746915.1 of uncultured Bacteroidota bacterium. Classification (GTDB taxonomy): domain Bacteria; phylum Bacteroidota; class Bacteroidia; order Chitinophagales; family Chitinophagaceae; genus VBAS01. Next base: position 359,357 of record CAVVDD010000004.1, read on the forward strand.
TTCCGATGGTATTTACGCCATTGTTATTACATTACTGGTTTTGGAAATAAAAGTTCCTTCTATAGAAGAAGTTAATTCAACAGTTGCTGTTTGGCATAGCATCGGTAAACTGTGGCCATCTTTTTTGGCTTTAACACTTGGTTTTATTACAATTTTTATTTCTTGGATAAATCATCATAATTTTTTAACTCTAGTTGACAAAACTTCGCCGCAGTTCATTGTGGCAAATGGATATTTGCTATTCACCTTGATACTAGTGCCGTTTTCTACTGCTTTTGTAGCTGAGTATCTGGATACTCAGTATGCTCAGCCCGCCATTGTTTTATATTGCATCAATAGAGTGTTGCATAACACAGGATGGTTGTTAGTACATCGCAATTCAGTCAAACCATACTCACTTTTCAAAAATGCAAAAGCAGTCGAAGTACATAAAAAGACGCAAAAGGGATTAATATTTGGTTTTGTCATTTATGTAATATTAATGTTGTTGGCATGGTGGCTACCATTTGTTGCTTTGATATTAAGCATTCTGGTATCGATTTATTGGCTCTATCTCGGACTAGCTCGCACCACGCAAAATTTATAAACGGCGATCTCAAACTTAGCTAGCTTCAGACATGAAATGCTAATTAAAATTTCGCCTAACTCTTAAATATACGCTACTCCTGGTATAAATATCAATTGATAATCAGTTCAAAATTATGCCAGCGTATATATTATTTATGCAGGATTAAATAACTTCTCTTCAATGAATGGTTGATTTTTTATTCGAATACCTGATGCTTTAAATATTGCATTGGCAACAGCACCGCCGGTAGGAGGTAAGGCTGGTTCACCTAATCCTGTAGGGTCAATTCCATTATCTATAAAATGTGCATCCACTTCCGGAATTTCTTTCATGCGTATCATTCTGTATTGATGGAAGTTTGATTGTTCAGGAATACCATCTTTAAAACTTATTTTTCCAAACATGGCATGACCATATCCATCAACAATAGCACCCATCACTTGTTGCAAGGCGCCGCTTTTATTGATCACTTCACCGCAATCAGAAACAGCATATATTTTTTTAACAATTGGTTTTCCATCTTTCATCACTACTTCACCAGACCTGTGCCACATAACTTGCATGAGAAAAATAAACACTAAAGCCCTGTGATACGTTTTTCTTTGTACCCCAACCAGATCTTTCGGCAGCGGTTTTAATTACTGTTTCCATCCTGTCAATATTGTAACTGATAGTGCCCACAGGCTTTGTTCTTGCCTTTTGCAAAAGATCTAACCTGAATTTCACAGGATCTTTTCCCGCGGCCAATGCTACTTCGTCAATAAAACTTTGTTCGGCAAATGCAAGAAAATTTGTGACAGGTGCCCGCCATGCGCCGGTTGTAATCGGGAGATTGATGATCAACTGTATCAATTAAAAGATTATCAACTGCGCCGGCAGGAAAATTATTTTCTCTTGTTGAATTGCCAACATTTATTCCAACGCCCCTGAGTTTATAACCAATTAAATTTCCGGAAGCATCTAATGCTGCTTCAAATTTATAACGAACGGAAGGACGATAACTTCCACCGGTCATATCATCTTCTCTTGACCAAATAAGTTTTACAGGTTTTTTAATGATACTTGATAATTCAGCAGCTTCAGTTACATAATCAGACTTTAATCTTCTTCCAAAGCCTCCTCCTAATCTTGTGATCGTTACTGTTATTTTATCTTCCGGAATATTCAACAATTTTGAAACTGCTGTTCTTGCATTGCCGGGAGTTTGTGTTGCGACCGATCAATTCAACTGCATCTGGACGAACATCAGCAAAAAAGTTCATTGGCTCCATTGGGTTATGCGGAAGAAACGGACATTGGTATTCGCTTGTAACAACTTTTGCAGCAGTTTTAAATGCCGTTTCTACATCACCATCTTTTCTTCTCACTTGTGCTTTATCGCTATTCATCATCGAAGCAAATAATTGATTGTGATCTGCTGTGCTTTCAATATTGCCGTCTTTTTCATATTCAACTTTCAAAGCTTTCTTTGCTTTCATTACTTCCCATGTTGATCTGCCAACAACCGCAACATTGGTTTTAAAAGTAACTACATCAATAATCCCGGGCATGGCTTTAGCCGCTGCGTCATTTACTGATTTGATCTTTGTTCCAAAAGCAGGAGGACGCTGAATCATTGCAAACACCATCCCTTCACGATAAAAATCCAAACCAAATATTCCTTTACCTGTAATTATATTTTTATTCTCAACATTCTTAACAGCAGTACCAATGATCTTAAAGTCTTTTCTATTCTTTAGTGGAACATCAGTGGGCACAGTGATCTTAGAAGCTTCTTCGGCAAGTTCTCCATAACTTAATTTATTACCAGTTTTACTATGAATAACAAAACTATTTGCGGCAGTACATTCGCTTGCATCTACATTCCATTTTTTTGCAGCTGCGGCGATCAATAAATATCTCGCGGTTGCGCCGGCAGTTCTCAATCTTTTCCATGAATGAGGAATTGCACCGCTGCCACCTGTTACTTGGCGGTCAAATTTTTTATCCAATGGAGCTTGCACCACTTTTACTTTACTCCAGTCGGCATCCAGTTCTTCTGCAACTATCATCGGGAAGGATGTCATTACATTTTGCCCAAGTTCAGGATTAGGAGAAAAAATAGTAATGGTTCCATCGGTTGCAATTGACAGGTAGCTATTGAAATTCAGATCTGCCGGCAACAGCATGCATTACTTAAAACAACCTGGCGCAGCTTCGCTGCCAAACCAGCTGAATTCCAAGCATAAGTCCACCGCCGGTTAAAGAAGTTATTTTTAAAAAATCTCTTCTGTTTGTTTTATTTAGAGTTGACATAGATTACAATTTTTTACTTGCTGATTGGATTGCTTCACGAATACGATGATAAGCGCCGCAACGACAAAGATTGCCGTGCATCGCATCATCAATTTGTTGCTGTGTTGGTTTGGGATTTCGTTTCAGGAATGCAGCAGCAGTCATTATTTGTCCTGCCTGGCAATAACCGCATTGAGGAACATCCACTTCGTCCCATGCTAGTTGAACAGGATGATCACCATTTTTTGACAAGCCTTCTATGGTTGTAACTTTTGCAGATCTTTATTGCTGAAACAGGTAAAGTACAGGAACGGACAGGATTGCCATCAATATGAACAGTGCATGCACCGCATTGTGCAATGCCGCAACCATATTTGGTTCCTACTAAACCGAGATGATCCCTCAATACCCATAGCAAGGGAGTATCTGCAGCTACGTCAGCTTTGTATTCCTTACCATTGATCTGAAGTGTAATAGCAGCCATTGGATTTAATTTTAATCAACTTTGAAGTTACGAAAAAGAGAAATGGGTATATGAACTTGTTTAAAGTCTCCAATTCCTTCCCGAAAGTCCATTCCTGAAGTTTTATTAAATCAAAAATCAATAGCATTGCAACAGGGAAACGATATCAATTCAAACTAATATCAGTTGCTGAGTAATCTTTGATCACATTATATAAAGTCTCTCTTTCAACCGGTCTGCGTTTTACTTGTTTTATCAGGGCGACTAATTCTTCAGTGGTCATAGAAGGATTTTGTTCTTCAGCACCGGCCATGCTGTAAATTTTTGTGGTGTCATCTATGGTGCCGTCAATATCATTTACTCCAAATGATAAACTTAGTTGTGCATTTTGACGGCCAAGCATTGGCCAGTATGCTTTAAGGTGCGGGAAATTATCAAGATAGATCCTTGCAACGGCATACATTTTCATATCTTCAACAATGCTGCTCTCAGCTACATTACTCATGTCATTATCCTTGTTGCGGAATTTGAGTGGAATAAAAGTATTGAAACCACCTGTCTTATCCTGCAGGCTTCTTAATCGGCTCATGTGATCAATGCGATGAGAATATTTTTCAATCTGACCATACAACATGGTAGCATTACTATGCATACCCAGCTTATGTGCTGTCCTCATGAATATTTAACCAACCTTCTGAATCTACTTTATCCGCACATATCTTCTCCCTTATTTGTTCATCAAAAATTTCTGCACCACCACCGGGTAAGGAATCAAGACCTGCATTTTTCAAATAAGTCAGTCCTTCTTCATTAGTCATTTTTGCTTTGCGAAACATATAATCCAGTTCAACGGCTGTAAATCCTTTTATATGCAATGCAGGCCTGTGTTTTTTTATTTGCCTTAAAACTTCTGCAAAGAATTCAAGATTCATTTTCGGATGCACCCCGCCAACTATATGCACTTCGGTCACCGGCTTGTCCATCATATTTTTTTACCATGTGCAGCATTTGTTCTGCAGAAAGTTCCCAGCCTTCTTCGCGGTGAGCATATAAGCGGCAATAGCTACAAAAATTACAGGTGAAAACGCAAACATTGGTGGGCTCAATATGAAAGTTCCGGTTGAAGTAAGTAATATCTCCGTGTTTCTTTTCCCGTATATAATTAGCAAGTGAGCCGAGGAATGGGAGAGAACCTTTTTGAAAAAGTAATAACCCCTCTTCGTTCGTTATTCTTTCATTGTTATAAACTTTTTCCTGTATGTCAAGTAACTCTTTGGATACGTTAAAATTTGATTCCGCGATTGTAGATAGCATTGAAATTGATTTGACCGCAAATTTAGCGTATAAAAAAATAACCCTCTTGCCTTAGGCGAGAGGGTTGTCATTATAATTTGTGATCGTTATTAAAACTTCACCACCTGTACGTTCACATTTCGGTTACTGTCATCATAGCCGATATTGACTGTATAAGTACCGGCTGCTCTGCCACCAAGATCGATCTGGAAGTATTTGTCACCACCATTCGGGAATTGTTTACTATAAACCAATTGACCCACTGAATTGTAAACATTGATGTATCTCAGTGTGGTTGGAACCTGGTAATGCCATACGCCAAATGTTGATCTGAATGGATTTGGAAGGACCAGGTAACCCTCATTCTTCAATTTTGCAGGCAATATCTGTGATCTCACATTTACATCATCGAGATAGAAATTGTTTTCCATATTACCGCTGAAGCGGAACATAAGCTGGAATAAAGGTTCTGTTCCACCAAGCCATTTACCAAGATTCACTGAATCTCTTCTCCATTGTGACGCCAAAGGAATAAAGTTTGACATTGATATCTGGAAGTTAGGATCATTCACTGTCTGCAATTCTTCACCATATTTTTGATAGACAGTAGTAAATGTGTTACCACAATCTTTAGAAAGCAATACACTTAATGTATCCAACCTTGAACCAGTTGTACCCGGCAATGTTTTTGTAATGTGTGCCAGGTTGAATGAAAGGAAAACGGAATCTATACCTGAATAGCTATAGTTAGGCATTGCCAGATCATCATAGCGATCAACAGATGTATTTGCAAAATCGTTGAAGTATGCTGAACCTGCAGTTCTGTTACCAATTGAGCCATTGCGTTGCCATGTGATGTCTGCATTTGGATTTATGATAAACCAGTTTGTTGGCGGGAATGTACCGCTTGTAAATTCTTCAGTAACTGATCCGGGTAATGTGAACACCTGGTTTACGTTATATGGTTTCACTAAAGCATCATTGCCTGGATCCTGATCAGTAACATTATTAGGTAATGTTGTGTACACATTAATAGAGTGATTGCCTATTGCGCCCAAATTAGCAGTTGCCAGTGTTACAGTAGCTGTTTGATTCCTCGTAAGGTTACCAGTCCAGTTAAAAGTTGTAATGGGACCCGTTCCGTCGATCTGGAAATTAATTTTTACAGATGTAAGATTTATTTTTCCATAATTTTTAATAACAACAACCGGCGCATCAGAACTTGAACAAATTCTGCCGGCAGGTTTATTTACAGCAATAACACCAGCATCGTTATTAAAGAATACTTTCTTATCAATGTTGATATCATCAAGATGCATGTTATTTCCAAATTGGTTGATAGCCCTGAACTGAACCATAATGTTTCCAGACGGGATATAGGCGCTGAGATCAAGTGATTTTCTTTTCCATTCATTAACATTTGTTGGAAAATATGCACTGGTAGTGGTTGCTGAGGCGCCATCAGGAGCTACAAATGCCGTATCATTTCTTGCAGTATAAACAACCTGGAATGATTGACCGCAGTTTGTTGATACCATTACCTGGAAGAATTCAAATGGCAAACCGGGGTAGCCTCTGTATGCAGCCCAGTAACTAACCCAAAGAGAATCGGCCGTACCAATTGCATACGGTGGCGTTCTCAGATCATCATTATCTGGTCCGAGTGAATAATTATAATGATCAACAAATGCTTTACCTACACCGCCATGTGCAATACCTGTAGTGGTTCTTTGCCATGTAATATTATTATCAGGATTATTCCTGATCCATCCTGCAGGCGGGAATGTTGCACTTTCAAATCCTTCGACCAAAGGCAAAGCAGTTCCGGCACCCTGGGTTCCCGATACAGTGAAACAGTCATTACTTGCGTCAGCATCAGCAACTCCATTTGGAAGAGAAGTACAGACTTGTATACTGTTTGCGCCTAAAACAAGCGGAACAGGATTTAATGGAACTGCAACGGTTGCAATTGATGCAAGACTTCCTGTCCAATCAAATGTTTGAATAGGTGTTCCATTTCTTGTTACAGTGATCCGTACCGAAGTAAGTGTGTTAGAACCGACGTTTCTTAAAGTAACTGTTAAAGGAGTTGTTGGATCACAGGTAATGAAGCCAGCTGAAGGAGTCGGGATAGCAGCAATGCTGGCATCATTTAGCAATAATGTTGGTGGCACACAGCCATTCGAAGTAAGTAACCCGGGTCTATAGGTTGATAAAGCTGTTTGTGCTCTTAGATCCTGTCCGATTGTCAGCATCGTCATGCAGGCATCATTTGTGTAGTCCATATAGTTTTGATACATATAACCTGCTCCTCCGGGAGTACAAACATCAAAACGAGAACCCGAAGGACATCCACCAGTACCTGAGCATTGATTGGGAGTGTCATCTAATGCAGGTGTGCCGGGAAAGTCGCTACCAGTACATCCACCAGAGCCAGAACAAGTAAAAGGATCGGCAACGTCATCTCCCCATATATGTATTAACCATAAGAAGTGACCAAGTTCATGTGTAAGAGTTCTGCCTGCATTATATGGAGCAAATGCTCCGCCCGGCAAAGTTCCTTTTTCAATTACAACACCTTGCTGTGATGAGGCGCCACCAGGGTTTTGTGGACTACCAGTTGGAAAAGTTCCATATCCCAGTAAACCAGGATCTGAAAAATTACTCACCCAAATGTTTACATATTTTGTAGGATCCCATGCATCTGCACCACCTGCAGCTGTTGATTTGATAGGATCATTAGATGAAACTGTAGATGTAGTAGATGAAACAACTCTGTCGATACCATTTGTTGGTAGATTTGCTGGAGTACGTTGAGCCAGGCAAAATTGAATTGGAGAATGTCCCCTGACTGAAAAGAAAGGTGAACCATTTGCGCTATCAGGATTAAGTCCGGAATAATCCTGGTTAATTCTGTTTAATTGTGCCAGTATCATTGCATCAGGTACCAAAGACTGATTAGAAAGTACTACGTGAAAAACGATTGGAATTGTGCTGATCGTTGTTGTTCTGTTTCCGGGATTATTTTGAATTTGCTGAAGTCTTAAATTAATGGCGTTTGCAAGATTTCTTTCATTTTCTTCATACTGTTCTTTGAATCCAGGATAAGTTCTGAACATATCCTCCAACCATTTATTTGTTCCACAACGTTCGGATTGTTGAGTAGGATTTGGTTGTATTATCTGCTGTGCAAAAGAGTTTTTTACGCTGAAAAGTAAAATAGCCGCAAAAGTCAGAAAAGTAAATTTTTTCAAAGCAGTATTATTTTTAGTTAAGATTAAATCTCATCTCAGATCGTAGCTACAAGTTTACAGAATTATACCCGAAAAAGAAAAAATTGTTTTTACATATACCTGCAAATAATCAAGCTGTTAAACGGAAATGATGGACGGTTTTAAATGTCTGTCCAACGAGTATTTTATGCAAAAAAGATCGGACAAAATATGAAATGATAAGTCCTGATAATTGGAGGTTTTTCAGAACAAATACTGAAATGGTTATCTTCCGGAAATTTTATTATCAAATCAGAAAGGAATGAATCTTAAAACCCGGTTAACGCTAATGAGCTTTTTCCAATTTTTTGTTTGGGGAGCATGGCTAATTACTATTTCAACTTATTACTTCTCCGGACCGATGGGAGCAGGAAAAGATGCTGGTCAAAAGTTCGGAGAAATATTTTCTACGCTTGCTATTTCGTCAATATTTATGCCTGCCCTCACAGGAATTATTGCAGATAAATGGATGAATGCCGAAAGGCTTTATGGGATATTGCATATTCTTTACGGATTATTCCTGTTTTATGTACCACAGGTGAATGATGCGGGTACATTGTACTATGTGATACTAGGTGCAATGGTTTGTTATATGCCTACTATTTCGTTATCAAACTCGATTTCCTATACTATTTTAAAAAGAGAAAACTATGATGTGGTAAAAGTTTTTCCGCCGATTCGGGTTTGGGGTACAATAGGATTTATTGTAGCAATGTGGGCCACCAACTTGTCAGGCAGTAAAGCTAATGGTAACCAATTTTATATTGCTGCTGTTGCCGCAATTGCTTTGGGAGTATTTTCATTCACCTTGCCAAAATGTCCTCCGCAAAGAACTATTTCAAAAGATGCATCTATAATTGAACAATTGGGATTAAATGCATTTAAGCTATTTGCTAAATATAAAATGGCATTGTTCTTTATTTTTTCAATGTTTCTTGGTGCAGCTTTACAATTAACGAATATGTATGGGGATACTTTTCTTGATGATTTTAGAAAAATACCCGAATATGGACCGGGATCATTTGTAGTAAAATATTCAACTATTGTTTTATCCATTTCGCAGATATCAGAAACACTCTTTATTCTTAGCATTCCATTTTTTCTAAAGCGTTTTGGAATTAAAATGGTAATGCTGTTCTCAATGCTGGCCTGGGTGTTGCGTTTTGCTTTGTTTTCTTATGGTAACCCGGAAGAAGGTTTATGGATGATCATTCTTTCTTGTATAGTGTACGGGATGGCATTCGATTTTTTTAATATTTCAGGATCGCTGTTTGTAGAAACAACAACTGATCCTTCAATAAGATCAAGTGCACAAGGATTATTTATGATGATGACAAATGGAATAGGCGCATTTTTGGGAAGCAGGATCAGTGGACAGATAATTGACAGTTATTATACGTTGCCGAACGGTGACAGAAGCTGGCCTGGTATCTGGCTAGCTTTTGCAGTTTATGCTTTAATTGTTGCAGTTTTATTTATGATCTTCTTTAAACATAAACATGATCCGAATAAGTTAGCTGCGATTCATCATTAAAATTTCAACAACTCTTTAATAAATAAAAAACCCGTCTCGCCTAAGGCGAGACGGGGTAATTTTTTTTTATCAGCTTTTAACTTAGATATGTGATTCGATCTTCTTTACAAAGTTTCCTTTTGGTTGAGCACCTACTAATTTATCAACTACCTGTCCATTTTTGAAAAACAGGATAGCAGGAATAGAAGTGATGCCATAGTTCATGCTTACGCTTGGATTAACGTCCACATTTACTTTGCCTACATTTATTTTACCATCATATTCTTTTGCAAGGTCTTCAATAACTGGTCCGATAGCACGACATGGTCCACACCATTCAGCCCAAAAATCAACTACTGTTAATTTATCTGCGCTTAAAACTTCATTCTGAAAGTTGCCATCTGTAAATTCTTTTGCCATAGTATTATTTCGTTTTATAATTTTTAGAAGGAGGACAAAAATACGTCCAAAATCTTTACTGCGAAAATATGACAAGACATTGTGACTAACTTGTCATAAAAGCGGACGTAATTGGGATTGTGTCATGTAAAATAGTCTGGCATTAAGTGATTCTTTAACAGAGTAGCTTATTTTAGTAAAAGCTCAATTGCTTGTTACTTGTACGTCCAGTTCGGGATTGCTTTCAAGGAAATCTACCATTTCTTCATTCATTTCAAAGCCACTATCCATTGTCACTAAGACTGATCTTCAGATTCTTTTTTGGTTCAATAAGATTTAATCTTAAAGTAGACCTGCCGGATAATTTTTTCACATTCTTTTCAAAAAAACTGATCAGGTTCGTAGAAATATTTTTTGGATGAACATCAATGATCAATTGTTTGGTAAGACTTCGCTTAATGGTTTCCACCATTGTAATGCCATTTATCTTGAATTCATATTCCGGTGTATTAAATCGTTGTTTGAAAAAACCTGTGATGAATAAAGAAGATCCTTGTTGCAAAAAAGGAGTGAATTTCACATAATCATCACCCCATAGCACCAACTCGGTTTTACCGGAATAATCTTCAATAGTAAATGATCCGTATTTATTTCCCTTTCTTGAAATCTTATGATCTGCATCTGTCACAAGTCCCACTAACCTGAACATCCTGTTTGAATTTGGTTGTAGCCTGACTGCTTCTTTGAATTCATTAAATTCTGCAACGGAGTAATGCCGTAATGTTTCATTTCAAACTTGAAATGATCGAGCGGATGACCACTCAAAAACATTCCGGTTACTTCTTTTTCATGATCAAGTTGAACTATCAATGTCCATGGATCACATTGCGGAAGAGTAGGAGTTTTTATTTCAACAGCTAATGGCAGATCACCAAACAATGTATTTGTTGCTGACATATTGTTTTGCTGAAATACCTGTCCAAACCGAATAATTTTTTCAAGACCGTTGTTTTATCTTCGGGCATTGTATGAAAATATTGTGCACGATGATGTTCAGGGAAACAATCAAATGCTCCGGCATAAGCAAGACTTTCCAATGTTTTTTTATTTACTGTACGCTGATTAACTCGTTTTATCAAATCAAAAATGTTTTTAAATGTCCATTCTTTTCTCTTTCTTCAATAATACTTTCAACAGCGGCTTCACCAACACCTTTTAATCCGCCCAATCCAAAACGTATCTCTCCTTTTTTATTTACTGCAAATCCTTTTTTTGATTCATTGATATCCGGGCCCAAGTACTTTTAATCCCATTCGTTTGCATTCTTCCATAAAGAAGGTGATCTTATCAATGCTGCCTGCATGATTTAATACTGCCGCCATGTATTCACCGGATAATGTGCTTTTAAATATGCAGTTTGATAGGCTACAAATGCATAACAGGTAGAATGTGATTTATTGAATGCATATTGTGCAAATGCTTCCCAGTCTGTCCAGATCTTTTCCAGTTTATTCTGCCGGATATCCTTTTTTTGTTGCACCTTCAATAAACTGGCCTTTCATTTTATCCAGCACAGACTTTTGTTTTTTACCCATTGCTTTACGCAATACATCGGCATCACCTTTGCTAAAGCCTGCCAAGTTTTTGCGCTAAGCAACATCACCTGTTCCTGGTAAACAGTAATTCCATAAGTTTCTTTCAGATATTCTTCCATTTCAGGAAGATCATAAGTGATCGCTTCACGTCCATGTTTACGATCAATAAAATTCGGAATGTATGCCATCGGACCCGGACGATACAATGCATTCATCGCAATAAGATCATCAAACTTATCCGGCTTTAGTTCGCGCAAATATTTTTGCATACCCGGACTTTCAAACTGGAATGTTCCGATTGTTTCACCATGCTGATATAGTTCAAAAGTTTTTTCATCATCAAGCGGAATTGTATCAATATCAATATCAACTCCATGATTTTGCTTTGATGAGTTCGAAGTGCATCTTTAATGATGGTAAGCGTTTTCAATCCCAAGAAAGTCCATTTTGATAACACCTGCATCTTCAATTATATTTCCTTCAATCTGTGTTACCCAAAGATCAGAATCTTTTGCAGTAGCAACCGGAATTAATTCGGTAAGATCTTTTGGTGCAATGATGATACCTGCTGCATGAATACCTGTATTGCGCACAGAACCTTCCAAGCGTTTCTGCTTCATGTAACACCTCACTTTGCAGAGTATCTTTGCTATTATAAATTTCCCGCAGCTTTTTTACATTTTCCAATATCATCAGGACCCAACTCCATCTTTTTCTTCAAGTGATTTTTCACCATCCTTTGTTGTTAAGCGGCGCATGCAATACTCTTCTTAATTCAATGCCCGGCCGTCAGGAACAAGTTTTGCCAGTGCATTTGCATTCGGCAAGTGGAAGATCCATTACACGGGCCACATCTTTAATACTCATCTTCGCGGCCATCGTACCATAAGTAATGATCTGTGCCACCTGGTTCTTTCCATATTTTTCTACTACATAATCAATCACTTTTTGCCTGCCTTCATCATCAAAATCCGTATCAATATCCGGCATTGATTTACGGTCGGGATTTAGAAATCTTTCAAAAAGTAAATTGTATTTTATCGGATCAATATTGGTAATGCCAATACAATAGGCCACCACACAACCTGCAGCAGAACCACGACCCGGACCAACAAATACACCCATATCTCTTCCGGCCTTGATAAAATCACTTACGATTAAGAAAGTAACCGGCAAAGCCCATTGTTTTAATCGTGAACAATTCAAAATCGATCCGTTCCTTCATTTCAGCAGTAATATCGCAGTAACGTTTTTTTGCTCCTTCATAGGTGATATGTTTTAAATATTCCCATTGATTAGTGAGTCAGGACTTACTGCATCTTTGCCAAGCTTTCAGCTTATCATGTGTTTGAAATTCTTTCAGGAATTGGGAAAGCAGGAAGCAGAATATCTTTTTTCAGATTCAGCACTTCAACTTTATCAACAATTTCATTGGTATTATCAATCGCTTCCGGAAGATCATGAAAGAGTTCTTTGCATCTCCTCAGTCGTCTTAAAATAAAACTGATCGTTGGGAAATGCAAAACGTTTGTTCTTTTATCATGCACATCATCATCAGAAAATTCATCATAGTGCAGGCGTTGCTATTTTTCACCGGTATTGATGCAAAGCAAAATATCATGTGCATTGGAATCTTTCTGATCAACATAATGTGAATCATTGCTGGCAATAATCTTGCACATTATATTTCTGTCGCAAATTTAACAAGCACTTCATTTACCTTATCCTGTTCTGTGATACCATGCCGTTGCAATTCTACATAATAATCTTCACCAAAAATATCCAGCCACCATTTGAATTCTTTTTCCGCTTCTGCTTCTCCTTTCTTCAAAATGGTCTGCGGCACCATATGCACCAAGGCAACAGGTGGTAGCAATTAATCCTTCATGATATTTTACAATCAATTCTTTATCAATACGCGGATATTTGCTGTACATTCCTTCAATAAAACCAAGGGAAGTAAGCTTTACAAGATTTTGATAACCTATTTCATTTTTTGCCAGCAATATCTGGTGATAACGTTGATCTTTATCTTCTTTTGTAAATGTTTTCTGGTGGCGATCTGTCGCCACATAAAATTCACAACCAACAATTGGTTTTACTTTCAGGCTTCCATCTTCATTTTTATGTTTATATGCTTCTGCAACAAATTCAAAAACACCAAACATATTTCCATGATCAGTAATGGCAAGGGCCGGCATATTATCTTCAATCGCTTTTTTATAAAGCTTCTGAATGGAAGCAGCACCATCAAGTAAGGAGAATTGTGTATGTACGTGTAAGTGAGAAAATTTCATTCTTCTTGTTCCTTAAATTTAATGACCGGTATCAATCAACCAAAGCCGCTTGTTTTCAATTGTTATATGCAAATAAAAGCTAATGACAATTTTTCAATGCAAATTTCGTTTAAATAATATCCACAAACCCGGAAAAGATTTTTATTTTTGTTAACTAGCGATGGCAGGATATTAGCGTATACCCCTTCTCATTTTTATTTTTTGTAATAATTCATGCTGAAACAGGTAACTTTTTACTCAATAATGATCGTATTGCTGGCAAGCTGTGCTAGTTTGAAAACAGCTTTTACCGGTAACAAAGCCCCTGCGACTGCAAATAATTCCACTGCTGCTAAAAAAGAAACAAAATTCTTAGATCAGATCGATGTACCTGTTGAATCCGTCAAAAGGGGTAATAGAACAAGAGAAGTCTGTTGCAAAAAAGGAAACATCAACAACCCGCAACAGCACTCACAGAGAAAGTGATGCAGAAAATTTATCTGCTTTACAAGTGAAATATGCTGTTTTGCTTAATACACCCGCCGAAGAAGTAAAGAACACGAAGATGTTTGAGTTCATTGATGATTGGTATGGCACGCCCTATCGTTTGGGAGGTACTACAAAAAAAGGAGTTGATTGCTCAGCATTTTCCCAATTTCTTTTTGCTTCGGTTTATGGCCTTAGTATTCCAAGAACCGCACGAGAACAATATAATTTAACGAGTCGCATTTCAAGAACACAATTAATTGAAGGAGACCTGATCTTCTTCAATACCCGTGGGGGAGTTTCTCATGTTGGTGTTTATCTTCAGAACAATAAATTTGTTCATGCTGCTACAAGCGGTGGAGTAATGATCAGCGATATTTTTGATGAGTATTGGGCTAAAAAATTTGTGGGTGTGGGAAGATTGAAAGATCGTGAGTCAGTAGTAAGCACAAAGTAAGCTGCTAATTTTTAATTCTCTTTTTTAAAGTCTCCATTACAATTTTCAGATCGGGTGTAAGATCAAGCCAATAGGTTCCGGCAAAAAACAACCCAATAAAGAGTACGCTTCTTATTGCCAGCCATATAATTCCAGTTTTATCATTTAAAAGAAAATAGCAAATGCCATAGCAGGCGAGGGCTAATAAAATTGCAAGCAATGATTTTATCGTAAAGGGTTGCATTTTGAATTTGCGCAGTAAAAAGAGATAGCGGATAAGATTATAGATCGAGAATGAAATGAGATTGGCAACTGCCGGACCGATCAATCCCAGTCTCATCGTTAATATCCAGTTCAAGGGTAGCATTATTACCAGCAATATCACACCAGTAATAAAATCAAACCGCCAAAAAGTAGAGGTAGTGATGATCTGCCCGCTGACGCCTGTACCCATATCAACGATACGCATTAGCCCCATAAAAAGAAATACATCCAGTACCACTTTGTATTCAGCTTGTAAATTAAAAGAATCGATCGCATCATTATAATTTAACCATACAAGGCAAAACATGGCTGCAGAAAAAATGAGTTGGTTGATAGATGATCGCTGATAAATACGGTTGATCTTTTTATAGTCCTTATCCTTCCATGCTTGTGATAGATGTGCAACTGAAGCTGCAACGATACTTCTTTGCGGTGCTTGTATCAGGCTTGTAAGGTATTGGGCAAACGTAAAAAGCCCAACCATGCCGGCACCATCGGGAAATACGCCAGCAATAATAATTGTGTCGGCAACAGCTGCAATATTGTATATAAGTGTGCCGCCCCACACAAATCCGCAAAGCATCAGGATCTTCTTGAATAGCCTCCTGGTTACTTTACTTACAGAAAAATTAAGACGGATCTTCCCGGTGCTGTATAAATAAATAAAAAGAGTGATAGCCAGGAGAAGATAGAGAAATGAATAAATTTTTATGAACAGATCAAATTCTTTTATTACACTAATGCTTACAAGTACAAAAAGGATAGTAACAAAAACACGAAACTGTACTTCTTTCAGATAATTTGAAAGAATGGATTTGTGATTGTGCCAGGCAAATACTTCAAGTACTGAAAAAAGAGTTAGTCCGAGACCAAATGGAAAAAGCCAGTAGTAATATTGTACGATTTGTGGTGAGTTATCAAATGCTCTTCCGACAATATTTTTCATAAACAACCCACCGATAGCCAAAAGAGCAAATCCAATTATACTTACAAGCAATGCCCATGCTGCCTGGTCATTTTTATTTTTGGGTAAATGATCTTTATAATAAGGGAAAAATTTATTGATGTAAGCCGGCATACCAAGAGAAGCAATTGACATCATAACAGAACCAATAGCCATAAACACCCCGGTAAGTCCATATTCTTCTTTTGTAAATGGGCCGCCTTCTCTTGTGAACAAATAAGTGTTCAATGCACCAAAAGCAAATCCAACGTAGATCAGTATTGAAGAAATAATACTTTGCCTTCGGATATTACTCATGCGATAAAGATAGTGAGTTGTGAGTGGTCAGTAGTGAGTGTTATTGAACTCTTTTTACTGTTATATAAAAATTGCGATCGATCTTTAATCCATCTTTCGATATGTCTGCAGTTACGGCTACCGTTTTCCATTCTGTAGTTGCTTTTAACCAATCGTCTTTTGTGCCGTTAAGTTTCACAGGCATATTAAATCCTGCTACACAATTCGCCCATCGGTAATACATATTATCGCCGGTAATTTTATATTCAAGAACAGGGATCATTGTTGTTCGCAGGTATTGATCAAATATCTTTGAAAGATCTTTTCCTGATTGCTCAGACATATAACTTTCAATTTGCTTTGTCGTTACAACTGAGTGATAAAATTTGGAATTCAATCCTCTTAAGATAGCTCTGAACTTTTCATCATCATTAATTACCTGGCGTATGGTATGCAGCATGTTGCCACCTTTATAATACATATCGCCACTGCCTTCCTGGTTTACACCATAAGGACCAATGATCGGGTTTATCATTCTCTATCAATTTTCTGGTGCCGATACAATAATCATTGCCTGCTTCTTTGCCATAATAATATTCAGTAAACAAAGTTTCATGAATAATTGGTAAATCCTTCATGCACCCACATATCAGCAATATCATTTGTGGTTATATTATTTGCAAACCATTCATGACCGCTTTCATGCACAATAATAAAATCCCATTTCAATCCCCAACCGGCTGCAGACCCGAAAGATCTCTACCACGATAACCATTTTTAAACCCATTGCCATAAGCAACCGCACTTTGATGTTCCATTCCAAGATGCGGAGCTTCTACCAATTTATAACCATCTTCATAAAAAGGGTAGGGACCAAACCAATATTCAAATGCCTTGAGCATTAATGGCACTTGTTTGAATTGTTCTTTTGCTTTTTCTAGATTGTAATCGAGCACCCAATAATCACATATCCAGTTTACCTTTTTCTCCTTCGTAAGATTTCTTTCCAGTTCACATACTTGCCGATGTATGGAATAAGGTTGTAATTATTAATGGGGTTCGTTATAGTCCAAACTTCTTGCCGTATATTTTTATCAGCTTTATTGGAAAGCAATTTCCCATTTGCAAACGGCCACCAAAGTATCAGGAACATTCATTGTAACACTGGCACCAAAATCTGGTTCATCGCCCTGGTGAATCTTTACACGGATACCATACGCTGGCACCTAATCCCTGGCAAGCAACACTCATCCATGGTCTTCCCTGGGCATCTTTTGTAAATATCCAACCACCATCCCAAGGGGGTCGTTTTGCTACAACAGGATTACCGTGATAATTAATTGAAAGTTTGTAAACCTGTTCCATGCCGCCTTTACCTGAAGTATTAAATTTCTTTTTCTCAAAATTGATCCAATAGACATTCCCCTCACGATTAATTTTCGATATTTTTTTACCATCTAAAAAAACATTGTCAATTGATAGAGGCTGTTGCAGATCTATCTGCATCATCCCTTTTTTTGGTTGTTTTGTAACCTTAAATGTTATTTCGTTTGATCCAATAATGGATTTTGTATCAAAGTCAGGAGCTACATTGATTTTATAAACTATTACATCCCACCAATCTCTTCCCGGTCCGTTGCTGCCACGCAGCGTGTCTTGTTTTGTAAACTGAGCATTAACTGAATTAATAATTAATAATGAAAAATTAAAAATTAATATTGCTTTGAAAATCTTTTTCAATTTGTAAAATTTTGAATTGTAAATTTAACCGTTCGCATGTAAATGAAATATAAAAATATATACCTGTTCTTTCTTGTGCCTTGTTCCTTGTGCCTTATCACTTGTGGCACCAGGAATCAGAGTTTAAAAAAGATATTCCATTACAACGAATCCACTGGCATTGCTTCGCTTGATCCTGCATTTTCAAAAAACCAATCTACAGTGTGGCCCGTGCATCAATTGTTCAATACACTGGTTGAAAATGATGGTGACACTAAAACGAGAGGTTCGCTTGCAAAGAGCTGGGATATTTCTAGCCGACCGGCTCGAGTACATATTTCACTTAAGAACAGACGTATACTTTCATAATAGCGATGCATTTGAAAATGGAAAAGGAAGAAAAATGCTCGCCTCAGATGTGGAATATAGTTTCAAAAGAATTTTAGACCCCAAAATTGCAAGCCCCGGCTTTTATGTTTTTAATAATGTAGTAGATACTGTCGAGGGATTTAAAGCAATTGACGATTCGACATTCAAATTAAAACTAATAAAACCCTATGCACCGATCTTGCAGATATTAAAAATGACCTATTGTTCCGTTGTTCCAAAAGAAGTGGTTGAAAAATACAGATCTGATTTTAGAAGTCATCCTTGTGGTACCGGGCCTTTTCAGTTTGTAGCATGGGAAGAAGGCTTAGCATTGATATTTAAAAAGAATGAAAATTATTTTGAAAAAGATTCTGCTGGTAACAGGCTGCCTTATTTAGATGGCATCAAGATCACATTTAATGAGAGTAAGGCAACAGAGTTTCTATTGTTCCGTCAAAAACAACTTGATTTTTTAAATGATATAGATGCTTCTTTTAAAGACGAGATACTTACACTAAAAGGCGAGTTAAGAAATAATTGGAAAGACAAAGTTGTGTTACAAATTCATCCTTATCTCAATACTGAGTATTTTGGCTTTTTAGTTGATACAACAAATGAATTGATAAAAAACTCGCCAACACGACTTAAGAAATTAAGACAGGCGATGAACTATGCTATCGATCGCAGGAAGATGATCTTGTATTTAAGAAACTCTTTAAGCTCTCCCGCTGAGAATGGATTTGTACCTGAAGGAATGCCTTCATTTGATACTTTAGTAAAAGGATATCATTATGACCTGGAGAAAGCAAAAAAATTGTTGGCAGAAGCTGGGTTTACAAATAGTGCAAAATTCCCGGCCATTAAACTTTATACAATTCCAATATATGGAGAGATCGGAAGTTATCTTGCAAAACAATTTGAAGAAGCTGGTATACCGGTAATGGTTGAAGTTGTTTTAAGATCGTTTTTGTTTGAACTTACCTCTAATTCAAAAGCTCCTTTTTTCAGAGGGAGTTGGATAGCAGATTATGCTGACGCCTTCAATTATCTTTCTTGCTTTTATTCTAAGAATCCTGCGCCGCCTAATTATACCCGCTATAAAAATCCTGAATTCGATAAGTTGATCGATCAAGCTGTAGCAGAGCCAAGCGATTCTTTGCGATATATTTTATATCGACAAGCTGATCAGTTAATGATCAATGATGCTCCATTGATCCCATTATGGTATGACAGGGTGATACGATTAGTGCAACCAAATATCTCCGGCTTTGAACCTAATAATCTTAATTGGTTAGAATTGCGACATGTACGGAAAGAATAGCTTAGCCTATACAACTGATGCCACGGTTTTAAACCGTGGCATCAGTTGAGTTTTATAAATTAATGTTTCTTCAATTTATTCTTAAAGACTTTTTCAAATTTTTCAAGCTTTGGTTGTATAACGATCGAGCAATAAGGATTGGTGTTTTTATTAAGCTCATAATATTCCTGGTGATAATTTTCAGCTGTATAAAATTTAGTAAAAGGCTCAAGAGTTGTCACGATTGGGTTATCATACGCACCGCTTTTATCCAATTCTGTTTTATACTTTTCAGACTTTTGTTTTTGTTCATCATCATGATAAAAGATCACACTGCGGTATTGCGTACCTGCATCCGCTCCCTGGCGATTTAAAGTTGTTGGGTCATGAACCTGCCAGAAAACTTCAAGCAATTCATCAAAACTGATCTTTGAAGAATCGTAAACAATCTGCACGCATTCAGCATGACCCGTTTCGCCAGTGCACACATCTCTATAGCTTGGATTAGCAACATGTCCGCCAGAATATCCTGACGTTACGGAAATAACACCTTCTAATTGTTCGAAAACTGCTTCGGTACACCAGAAACAACCAGTGCCAAAAGTTGCGGTATCTGCTTTGCCTGTAAAAGTGGCTTCATTTTTTTCAGATGTTTTTGTTGTATTCATTTTTAAATTTTGATTATTATTTTGTGCACAGGAAATTAATGCGGAGGCGCCGGTAAAGGCAGCCAGCCAGATTGTTTTCATAAATATTCTTTTTTTATTTTTTAGTCCCATCCCTTTCAATTCAATGCAATTTACGATGATTTTGGGTGGATGGTTTGCAAGATGTAGGACAACGTAAATAGCTTTCTGAGTTTCTTAACAAATAGCCGGATAGCCCTTTGCGATGCTCAGGGTGACAATAGAAGTGTTGAATAAAGTACCGGAAGTACAAGAGTGCGACGCAAGGGACGATGATTAGAATTACTTTTGCTGGCTAAAAAATTACTTTAACGATCAATGAAACTTTTCCCGGAATCGGCATACATACAATTAGAGTTTGACAAGGTAAAAACATTGTTGGCTGAACATTGCAGAAGCGAATATGCAATTGAGAAAGCAAACCTGTTAGGAATTCATACACGAATTGAATTTATAGAAACTGAATTGCGACAGAGTTATGAATACAAACAGCTTTTGCAAAACAGCATCTATTTTCCAAACGACCCGGTATTTAATTTATCAAACGAGTTAAAACTGCTTTCAATTCCCGGAGCAGTGCTGGCAGGTGATGAATTGATCGAGATAAGAAAGCTGGCTGAATTGTTGAAGAATATTTTTCGATGGTTTGATGAAGAAAGAAGGAATGCATACAATAGCCTGGTAAAAATTATTGACGGAACTTATTATGAAAAAGCGATCATTGAAATGATAGATGATATAATTGATGAAAGCGGACAAGTAAAAGATAATGCGTCGGATGAATTACAAAGTATTCGAATGAATTTATATCGCAAGCGAAATGAATTGCGAAAAGCCTTCGATCGGATCATCTCTAAATTGAATAAACAAGGTTACCTGGCGGATATTGAAGAAAGTTTTTTAAATGGCAGAAGGGTAGTGGCCGTTTATGCTGAACAGAAAAGAACTGTGAAAGGGATTTTACATGGCGAAAGTGAAAGCCGTCGCACTACTTTTATAGAACCTGAAGAAACGATTGAACTGAACAATGATATTTATTCGTTGGAAAGCGATGAGAAAAAAGAAGTATATCGCTTGCTTCGTGATCTGACAGCTAAACTTTCTGTTTATTCCTCGTTGTTATCAACTTATCATTCTGTTTCCGGTGAGTATGATTTTATTCGAGCTAAAGCAAAACTTGCTTTGGCTATGAACGGTGAATTCCCGCTTGTAGAGGATAAGGCTATTGTTCATTTGGAAAAAGCTTTTCATCCTTTGCTGTATCTGTATAATAAAAAAGCTAACAAGCCAACTATTCCTGTTTCATTAACACTTGATGAAACAAATAGAATACTTGTTATAAGCGGACCGAATGCCGGTGGTAAAACAGTAACGCTTAAAACGGTTGGTCTTTTACAAATGATGGTACAGAGTGGTTTACTTGTGCCAGTGCAGCCATCTTCGAAATTTGGCGTATTCAAACAATTACTGATCCATATTGGTGATACGCAAAGCCTGGAGTTTGAATTAAGCACTTATAGCAGTCATTTGAAGAACATGAAATATTTCATGGAATCAGCAAGTGGGAAGACACTTTTCTTTATTGATGAATTGGGGAGCGGCAGTGATCCGAACCTTGGTGGTGCATTTGCAGAAGTAATTTTAGAAGAATTAGTAAAGAAACACTCTTATGGCATTGTAACTACTCATTACCTCAATCTGAAAGTAATGGCGAGTAAAACTCCCGGCATTTTAAATGGCGCTATGGCATTTGATGAAAAAAACCTGATGCCTTTATATAAACTCAACATTGGCAAGCCCGGAAGTTCATACACGTTTGCAATTGCTGAAAGGATCGGTTTGGACAGGCCTCTGATCGATCGTGCCAGAAAAATGGTAGATGAAGAACATTTTCGTTTAGATAAATTGTTGAACAGGACAGAACAGGATCTTCATAATCTTGAGAAGAAAGAAAAAGAGCTGCACCAGTTGCTGCAGGAGAATGAAAAATTGAAAAAGGAAATGAAGAATACGATGAATCGGGAAAAACATGATCAGCAAGTGGAACTTTTAAAACATCAGAATAAAGTCTCTGAAGAAAAATTGGTTTACCTGAAAGAAATGGAAAGAAAGCTAAAGCAAATGGTGATCGATTGGCGAAAAGAAGAAGACAAAAGCAAAGTGATCAAAAATATCAGTGCTCTTTTATTTAATAAAAATGAAAAGAAGGCTTCTGGTAAAATGCAAAAGCAGGTAGAATCAAAATTTATTGAACTGGCTGGCGAGATAAAAATTGGAGAAAAAGTAAAGATGAAAAAGAATCACCAGGTCGGGCAGGTAATAGAATTAAGAGGAAAGAAAGCTGTTGTGAAAATTGGAATGCTGCCAATGCATGTTGATGTTAAAGACCTGATTTTGGTAAAAGCAAAACAGGATGAAACTGATAAAAAATAAAAACACCCCGCTTGAGCAGGGTGCTAACTTGTGTTTTTAGTTGTAAACAAACTTAAAGTCCTGAATGGATATAACTCTCCAGGTGACTAATGGTTTCTTTTTGCTGTAAAATAGTTTCTTTTACCACATCGCTCATGCTTACGATTCCTGCTAAAAGATTCTTTTCAAAAACTGGCAGGTAACGAATGTTTTTATCAGACATAAGTTGCATACAGTATTCCACGCTGTCGCTGGGATTTACGGCTGGCAAATTTGTTGTCATGATCTCAGAAACCTTTGTGTCAACAGAACTTTTGTGCTTCAGAGCAATTTTCCTTGAATAATCTCTTTCTGTAATGATCCCAAGGTATTCGCCGCCATCCATTACAAGCACGGAGCCGATGTTTTTTTCAGCCATAATGTTCAGTGCCTCGATCACTTTTGTGTCGGGGGCCACTGCCACAGCTGAAGCTCCTTTTCGGCCAAGAATGTCAGAAACTTTGCGCATAGTTGGTAGTTTTAGGTAGTGAAAGTTACAGAAAAAACGCAGCGATGTCAAAACTAATTATATACACAGTTTGCACTATAACATTATCTTTATTATTATAGCAGATAATTGAATTATGGTGAAAAAGGTACCTACTATAAAAGAGATTGCAAAGAGACTGAATGTTTCTGTTTCTACTGTTTCAAGAGCATTGCATGATCATCCAAGCATTGGTTTACGAACAAGAATGCAGGTACAGCAGGTGGCTAAAGAGATCAATTATGAACCAAACCAGGCAGCCATTTTTTTTAAACAAGGAAAAACTTTTACACTTGGCGTTATCCTTCCTAATCTGCAGGAACAATATTTTTCAATAGCAATAGATGGTATAGAGAAAATAGCGATCGAGAACAATTATAATGTACTCATCAGCCAAAGCCATGATGATCCTAAAAGAGAAAAACAAATAGTGGAAACAATGCGGCGCAACAGGGTGGATGGTATCATTGTTTCCGTATCAAAAAATTCCGGCGATTATAAACACTTCCAGGAGTTAGAACAATTCAACATACCCGTCGTTTTTTTTGACCGTGCACCAGAAATGCCCGATGCGATCTCCGTTACTTGTAGTTTAAAGAAAAGCACGATTGCAATGGTGGATCTTTTTGTAAAAAAAGGAATAAAAAGAATTGGATTTATAAATGGCCCCGGCGCCATTTCACTTACACAAGAAAGAGCTGACGGTTACAGGGATGGCTTACTGAAAAATAAATTGAAAGAAGAGAAAGAATTAATTGTACAAACTGATCTTACAACAATTGGTACTGAAAAAGCTATTGGCAAGCTATTGGCATTAAAAAAAATACCAGGGGCTGTTATTGCATTTAATGATTATGTGGCGCTTGATGCAATACGATATTCAAGAAAAGAAGGACTTAAGATCAATAAAGATATTTTCTTTGGCAGCTATGCAAACCTGCCGATCATACACTATTTGGATGCTCCTCCAATTGTGTCAGTAGAACAGTTTCCTTTTGAGCAGGCTGAAAAAGCAACCGATATTTTACTGCAGTTGATCAATAGAAAAGAAAATAGCTCAACAAACTTGCCGCTAAAAATTGTTTTGGAAGGGGAGTTGGTTTTACACGAGGAATAATTTCTCAATCTGCAATAACCATTTTTTTCACTGATGATTCCCTGATCTGTAATTCAGGCGTTAAAATTCTTTTCTCAAATTCTTTGATTGGTCTTTTACTTTCGATAAGCTGCAACAGTAATTCAGTAGCATCTTTTCCCATTTCAAAGGCCGGTTGTCTTACCACAGTAAGTGGCGGATCTATAAGTTCGGCAATATCTGAATTTGAAAAACCAACAACTGAAACATCATCTGGCACTTTTAATCCTCTTCTTTTTAAAGTTTTTAAACAACCTGTTGTGAGTTTGTCACTGGTGGCAAAAATGGCGTCGGGTTTATTTCGCTGGGTAAATAATTTATTAACGGCATCTTCAATTTCTTCAAATATCATTCCGCCATAAAAACAATGCTGGATATAATCCTCATTCACTTTTTGCCCATTTGCTATCAATGCTTCTTTATAACCGGCAACACGTTCATGTGTGATCGATAAAAATTCGGAATTAGTTAATACCGCAATTCGTTTGTGCCCGTTCCTTATCAAATGTTCGGTAGCCTCATAACCTCCTTTGAAATTATCGACGATCACTTTATGCGTATTGATCTCTTCGGTTATCCTGTCAAAAAGCACAATTGGAAATCCTTTTGCATGTAAAGCTTTAAGATGACTCAAGTCATTTGTTTCAGTGGAAAGAGAGATCAGCAATCCATCAACTGAACGGGACGCCAGGTATTGCAGGTCGATCACTTCCCGGTCATAAGATTCCCTGCTTTGGGAAATAATGACATTATATCCTTTATCATAAGCGATAGACTCAATTCCATTAATAACCTGCGAGAAAAAATTATTGGCTATTTCACAAACGACTACTCCGATGGAACGGCTTCTTCTTTCTTTTAAACTTAATGCGATCGGATTTGGACGGTAGTTCAATTTTTCAGCGCAATCAAGCACTAATTGTTTTGTTTCCGGGCTTATTTCATAGCTATCCCTTAATGCACGGGAAACAGTAGAGGTAGAAATGCCTAATGCACGGGCAATATCTTTTATAGTTACGGCTTCAAATTTCATATACCGGCAGCAAAATTGATTTTTAAAGATACGTTTTTCAGCCGAGTGGCATCTGCATTTGATCTTATTGCGATATAATAGGAATGAGCGAAAAAAGAATGTTATTGCTTGCAGCATTCATTAATATATAATGCTCTTTTTTAAGGAGCGACAACTGAATAATTTTCGTTATCGTTATCGGGAACGTTTGCGTAAATAAACACCTAACTCATTGATTTAAATATGATAAATACTATTTAGCATTGGGAATTATTTCAGAACGGAATAACATGGTTTTGCACGATAGAACCGTGATTTGAAAACTACTTTCTTACAAAAACAAAAACTGCCATATGAAGCAATTTGCAATTACATGTTCGCTTTTATTTTTATCGCTACTGGCTTTTTCACAAGAGCGACAAATTAAAGGCCGGGTTACAGATGATGCAGGGGCGCCTATAGTTGGAGCATCAGTTCAGGTACAAGGTGAAAAAAAAGGAACTGTAACTGATAAGAATGGTGACTTTACTCTTTTAGTAGCAGGTACAGGAAATGTTACACTACTTATAACTGCAACAAGTCATAAGGCTTTTACAATTAGTACTGACGGAAGTTCCCCGGTTTCAGTAAAATTGGAAAAGGAAACTCTGGTATT
This sequence comes from uncultured Bacteroidota bacterium, assembly GCA_963746915.1. GTDB lineage: Bacteria > Bacteroidota > Bacteroidia > Chitinophagales > Chitinophagaceae > VBAS01. The sequence goes on from CAVVDD010000004.1 coordinate 385,250, forward strand.
AGATGAAGTTGTTGTAACAGGTTATCAAACTATCAAGAGAAAAGATCTGACAGCATCCGTTTCATCTATTTCTGCAAAGGATTTAAAAGATAATACCATGGCTTCAGCTGCAGAAGCTCTGAATGGGCGATTGGCAGGTGTAACTGCAACTACTTCTGAGGGTTCACCTGATGCTGCTATTCGGGTGAGGGTGCGTGGAGGAATTTCAATCACACAAAACAATGATCCTTTATATATAGTGGATGGCGTTCAGGTTGAAAACGCTTTGAATGTGATTGCACCGGGAGACATTCAATCTATTGATGTTTTAAAAGATGCTGCAGCAACCGCTATTTATGGTGCCAGGGGTGCAAATGGTGTTTTTGTAATTACAACAAAAACCGGCAAGCCGGGACGTGCTGTTGTTACTTATGATGGTTTTATTGGAGTAAGAGAATTGGCAAGCAAGCTAAAGGTAATGAGCCCCTATGATTATGTAATATATCAGTGGGAAAGAACCAGACCAAACAGTACTGACTCTACGAATTTTGCGAAAAGCTTTGGTTCGACATGGGACACACTGAATGTTTATAAAAATATGCCTCCAATTGACTGGCAGGAAGAAATAATGGGAAATACGGGTATGACCACCAAGCAAAACATTGGTATTTCAGGGGGAAGCAAAAAAATAACTTACAATTTCGGTTATACTTATAACAACGAAAAGCCGATCGTGGTCAATTCAAATTTTAATCGTCATATTGTAAATGCAAGGGGTGAATATAAAATAACAGATAAAATAAAAGTTGGAGCAGGTGCCCGGTACACTTACCAGGATGTAGTAGGCGCTGGTATTTCGAGTGAAACCAGCACTTCGTATGCACGTTTACGCAATGCTGTAAAATACAGACCATTTCTGGCTGATACATTAGCTATAGATGATCCTGATCCATTGGTGGTAAATCCTGGTAATGGCGTGGCTCTTGTAAATCCAATTGCACTTGCCGATGCGGAATATCGCAGAAAAATAACTTCAGCGTATAATTTAAACGCAAATATTTCTTATAACATTACTAAGAACTTGAATTTCCGTTCAACTATTGGGTATGATAAAAATGATTTTACTGACCAGCAGTTCTTTGATTCGATCACCTCATTTTCTGTGAACCAGGGAGGAGGAAAACCAATTACTCGTGTGGATACTCTTTATAGAAAAGTAATTAATAACTCAAATGTTTTAACTTATTCGGTCAAGGATTATAAAGGGAAACATGATTTTGACATTCTCTTAGGTGAAGAAACTTACGAATCATCTACGGATTCACGTAGCGGACAGTTTGGAAGTTTCCCAAAATTCACTTCACATGATGATGCTTTTAATAATCCGGGTCTTGGAACGGTTTGGACAGGATTTCCTATATATGTCAAAACAAAATATACAAGCCTTTCATTTTTTGGACGTATAAACTATGCATTTCTTGACAAGTATTTGCTCACACTCAATGTGCGGCACGACGGAGCTTCAAAATTTGCTGAACCTAAACGTTGGGGAACTTTTCCGGGAGGTTCTATTGCCTGGCGTGTAAGTCGTGAAAAGTTCATGGAGAATGTTACATTCATCAATGATCTGAAATTAAGATTTGGCTATGGGAAGATCGGGAACAATCGTATTGATGACTACCTCTATTTAACAACTTTTAATTATGGTACATCTTTTTATGGTTTAAATAATCAGACGGTAAATGCCTATACCGAAAACAGCTTAGCTAATCCGGAACTTCAGTGGGAAAGCCTCGTAAACAGGAACTATGGTATTGATATCTCTTTATTCAAAAGTCGTTTGAATATGAGTTTTGATGTTTATGACAATACTTCTGATAAATTATTATTGAGAGCGAAAATCGCCCCTACCTATGGATTTACGGATCAATTACAAAATGTCGGAGCTACCAGCAATAAAGGGGTAGAATTGCAATTGAATGCAGTAATTATGAGAAAGCCAAATAATGGTTTTACATGGAATGCCAATTTCAATATTTCGCATAACAAAAACATTGTTGAAGCTTTATCTAAAGGACAAACTGAATTTGCTGGCGGACCTGCATGGGGAATATCAGGCCAGCCAAATGATTATTTAGTAAGAATTGGTAGCCCTGTTGGAGCCATGTATGGTTGGGAAACTGATGGTTTTTATAAAGTAAGTGATTTTGATTACGACAATACAACTACACGTTACACATTAAAGTCAGGTGTTGCTGAAATGCAAGTTCCCAGCTCATATGTTGTACCAGGCGCCATTCGTTTTAAGGATCTCAGTGGACCTGCAGGCAAACCGGATGGAGTGATCAATGATTTTGATAAAACCATAATCGGAAACCCAACCCCGAAATTTTCTGGCGGCTTAAGTCAAACGTTTACCTACAAAAATTGGGATGCCAGTGTGTTTATTAATTTCTCTTCTGGCAATGATATTTATAATGCAAATAAGATCGAGTTCACAAGTGCTTATAACGTTACTTCTAATCTTTTGGATGATATGAGTGGTCGCTGGAGGACAGTTGATGGTAGTGGAAAAGTGATCGAAAGTTTTCAACTTGTAAGTGGCAAGCTCTATGCATTCGGTGCAGCACCTGATGTATTGACGCAGGCTAATGCCAATGCTAGCATATGGATGCCAAGTGGGCTTACTAATTTTGGTTCAGGTGGTGGAAACTTTAGCTACTATCCACATTCCTGGGCAATTGAAGATGGTTCTTTCATCCGACTTAATAATGTAACAATAGGATACACGTTAAAACCCAAGGCAAAGATCGGTATTACTAAACTTCGTCTTTATTTAACCGGAAGCAACCTGGCAGTTATTACTGATTACTCTGGTTACGATCCTGAGGTAAGTGTAAAAAGCAGCGGTCTAACGCCGGGTCTTGATTATTCTGCTTATCCTAAAAGCCGGACGTTTGTATTCGGTGTGCAGGCAACATTTTAATAACACAAACAATTCAGAAGTATGAATAAAAAATATTTAAATCGCCTTGCAATTCTTCTTTCAGCAAGCCTGATCATTACAGCAGAAAGTTGTGAAAAGTTTCTGGACCAGCAACCAATCACATCTGTTGGTCCTGATGTTGTTTTTAACAGCGTAGATAATGCCAGGTCTGCATTGGTAGGTGTCTATGCACAATTAACAGGTGATCTCACCTATGGACTTAGAGTGAGCTTGTATTTCCCAATTGGTACTGATGAGATGCAGGGTCCAACAGGTGCAGCAGATGGTTCAAGAAGAGACTTTCCGCTTTATGCCACAACGCCGACAAACAATAATATGTTTGCCCCGTATACTCAGTTATTTAAAGGAATTCAATACGCCAATCTTTGCATTGCCAATATTCCGGGAATGGACTTATACAAGAATGGGTCAGACCAGGAGAAAAATCAATTGAAGCGTATGCATGGCGAAGCTTTGACATTAAGAGCCCAGTTTTATTTTGAAGCTATCCGGAATTGGGGAGACTTACCAGCACATTTTGAACCCGCTGAAATATTAGCTACTAAAGATCCTTTTCCAACAAGGACTGATAGGGATGTGCTATATGAACATCTACTGGATGATTTAAAAGATGCTGAAGAATTAGTACCCTGGCGTAATGAAATTTCAGCAATTGGCGATGTAGCTGATGAAAGAATTACCAAAGGAACTGTAAAGGCTTTAAGAGCAAGAATCGCATTAGCCAGGGGTGGCTATTCTTTAAGACAAGATGGTACTATCAAAAGAGGTTCTAATTTCCAGACTTACTACCAGATCGCTAAAGATGAAACTAATAGTATCATCAGTTCAAATCAGCATAATTTAAACCCGAGTTATAAGGATCTTTGGAAAAACCAGGTAGGCTCAAAGGTGGCAAATGATCCAAATGGCGAATTAATGTTTCAGGCAACAGGTATTGGCCGCACTTCTACAGCGGATACAAAGATGGGTTACTATAATGGTCCAACCGTGGTAAATCTTGCAACGCAAGCCGCAGCTACAGGGAATAGTGGAGTAATTGTATTACCAACTTATTTCTATCTTTTCGATTCTTTAGATACACGCAGAGATGTAACCTGCGTAGCATACAGTGATACTTTAGCACCGGATGGAACCACCTTCTATAAACGTGGTGTTACCATCACCGGTATATTTGATGGTAAGTACCGCAGAAGTTGGATCAATCCTCCATTACCGGCCGGAACTTACCTGAACAATTATTCAAGTACAAAGTGGCAGATAATTCGATATTCAGATGTCTTGTTGATGTTTGCTGAAGCAGAAAACGAACTGAGTGGCCCAACACCCGCAGCATACAACGCCATCAATATGGTGAGAAGACGTGGGTTTAATAAACCAATTAATGCAGCAGATCCAACTGTTGATTTAAGTGGTTTGAGCAAGGATGATTTCTTCAAAGCTCTTGTAAGAGAAAGATCCCTTGAATTAGGTGGTGAAGGAGTAAGGAAATTCGATCTGATCCGCTGGAATATGTTGGCTGCTGCCATTAACGAAACAAAAGCAAATCTTACAAAAATGGGTGCTGCTACAGCAATGACTGCCCCTACTTATATGGCACCGCCTCCTTCTTATGTTTTTGTACCAGCTAGTTTACCAAATGCATTATATTTTAAAGGAAGGACAACATCAGATGATTTAAGTTTCACTGGTGGACTGATCGTAAACTCGCTTTATAAAGCTGCGCCGTCTGCTACACCTGCCGGAACTGTAAAAATGAACTGGGTAACCAATGCTATTAGTGTCGGTACAGGTACCGCCGTAACTTTAAATCATTTCGCTAATAATTTTGTAACTCTTAAATCAGAGTTGTTGCCAATTCCACAAGATGCAATTACGGCTTACGGTAGCTTCTCTGCTAATATGCCGCAAAATCCCGGCTATTAACTTATTTAGGAATAAACTTTAATAGTTATACATCAAAGCTGCTGCTTATGCAGCAGCTTTATTTTTTAAATTGTAATATGATTTTATTGAAACAATATTTATTGGTGCTGATAATATCTGTGTTGTTTGTAAAATGTACCGCACAAAAAAATGCAGTTAATAATGATGAGACAATTCCTATCGCATTTCCGGGAGCGGAAGGTTATGGTAAATATGCAACTGGCGGAAGAGGCGGTAAGACATTTATTATTTCTAATTTAAATGATAAGGGTACTGGCAGTTTTCGTGAAGCAGCAGAAGCAAAAGGGAAAAAAATAATTGTGTTTGCTGTGTCAGGTACCATTCATCTTGAAACAAAACTTTCAATTAAAGGCGATGTAACGATTGCAGGACAAACAGCTCCCGGTGATGGAATTTGTTTAGCTGATAATGCTGTTTCACTTGGCGGCGATAATATCATTATACGGTATATGCGTTTTCGAATGGGCGATAAATATCAAAAAGGTGGAATGGTAGATGGAAACGGTGGCGATGATGCATTTGGCGGAGTAAGAAGAAAGAATATAATCATTGATCATTGCAGTATGAGTTGGAGCACCGATGAAGTGTTTTCAGTTTATGCAGGTGATAGTACCACGCTTCAATGGAATTTAATTTCAGAACCTTTGAATTATTCTTATCATTTTGAAACGGGAGATAAAGATTACGAACATCATGGCTTTGGCGGGATTTGGGGAGGATTGCATTTAACGGCTCATCATAATTTATTTGCTCATTGCAATAACAGGAATCCCCGATTCAATGGTATTCGTCACACACCAACTGAGTTTGTTGATTACAGGAACAATGTAATTTATAACTGGGGCGGAAATACTATTTATGCCGGGGAAGGTGGTGATTATAATATCCTCAACAATTATTTTAAATATGGCCCGAACACAAGCAAGAGTGTAAAGTATAGGATTGTAAACCCCGGTAAAAATGAAACCATTGGTTTTGGTAAATGGTATGTAAATGGGAATTATGTTGACGAAGCTGCCGATGTTACGAAAAACAATTGGCTCGGAATTCATATGGGCAATGGCGGCACAGAGGATGATAAAAAAAATACGGTGATTGATAAACCGCATGACGCATGGCCAATACCAACACAAACTGCAGAAGAAGCTTATGAAGCAGTATTAAAATTTGTTGGCGCCAGTTATAAAAGAGATACATTGGATGAAAGCATAATCAAGGATGTAAAAAACAGGACAGGGAAATTTGTTGATGTGCAAGGCGGTTTTCCTCATGGCACTGAATATGAACTAACCCGAAATGCATGGCCCGTTTTGAAATCCGTACCCTCCCTGGATGATGCTGATAAAGATGGAATACCTGATGAATGGGAGAGAAAAAATGGGTTAAATCCAGCTGATGCATCTGATGCCTCAAAAATTTCGTCTCATAAATTTTATACGAATATTGAATTGTATTTTAACAGCATTCTAAAATGAGGAAACTATTTATTCCCCTGGTCTTATTTTTAATGGCATTTGCAATGCCTGAGAAAAAAGAAGATCACCATTTGGATGTGCGGCGATAGTACAATGAGCATTAAAGAAAAAAAAGCTTATCCCGAAACAGGTTGGGGAATGCCGTTCGTGTATTTCTGGGACTCGACAGTTAATATTGAAAATCTTGCAAAGAATGGTCGAAGTACAAGTTCATTTAGAAATGAGGGATTGTGGCAAATAGTGTTAGATAAAGCGACGGAAGGTGATTATGTTTTTATTCAATTCGGACATAATGATGAAGTGTCAACAAAAAAAACTTATACCACAGAAGTTGAATTTAAAAATAACCTGAAACAGTATGTAGCAGAAGCGAGGAGGAAAGAAAGCAATACCTATATTGCTGACACCAATGGCAAGAAGAAAATTTGATGCGAACGGAAAGATCGAAGGCACACATGATGTGTATTCACAAATTGTAAGAGACGTAGCTAAAGAAGAAAAAGTTGTTTTATTTGACATGGATAAAATAACCCAACAGTTATATCAGCAGTTTGGTGTTGAAAATTCGAAACTATTATTCATGCAGCTAAAACCAAACGAACATCCTAATTATCCGGATGGCAAAGAAGATAATACACATTTCAATGAACTAGGAGCAAGACTTGTAGGACAGTTAGTTTTAGAGGAGATCAAAAAACAAATTCCCGAACTTTCAGATAGGATCGTAAAACCGGTTGTAAAATGATAGATGAAAAGGATTAGCATTGCCATATTATTTTTCCTTTCTTATTTTTTTGGATATTCCCAATCAACAAAAGGTATAACAGGCAAGCCAGACACTTCTTATTCTTTAAACAGTGCTTATGCCGGCACTATTAAATCAAATCCTGAAGCAAAAATTGTAAATGAGTTTTATTCACCTTCAATAACAGAAGAAAAAAATATTTCATATTGTACTATTGGCAGTCGCAAATTATTAGTTGATGCATTTTATCCTAAAAAACAAAACAGTGCTAAAAGGATCGCAATAATAATTGTGCATGGAGGAGGATGGAGAACCGGCAATAGAACATTACATTATTCCTTGGCTCAAAGACTTGCTGATCTCGGTTATGTTTGTTTCACTCCGGAGTACAGGCTTTCAACTGAAGCTTTATATCCTGCAGCAGTTTATGATATTAAATCTGTTATTCGCTGGGTTAGAGGAAATGCGGCCAAATATAACATTGACACAAACAAGATTGCAGTTGCCGGCCACTCTGCAGGGGGTGAACTAGCTGCAATGATGGGTGCCACCAATGATATTGCTTCATTTGAAGGGAATGGTTGTAATAAAAATATTTCAAGTAAAGTAAATGCAGTGATCGATATAGATGGATTGCTTGCTTTTATTCATCCCGAATCCGGCGAAGGCGATGATAGCAAAAGAATATCGGCTGCAACAAACTGGTTTGGTTATTCAAAAACCGAAAACCCGGAGCTATGGAAACAAGGTTCACCTTTAACACATGTTGGGCCGCATTCGCCGTCAATTTTATTTATCAACAGCAATGTGGCACGCATGCATGCCGGCCGCGAAGACTACATCAAAATTCTAAATGAGTATAAGATCTATTCAGAGATAAGATCATTTGATGCACCACATTCTTTTTGTTTATTTGATCCATGGTTTGAACCAACACTAAAATATATTGATGATTTTTTGAAAAAAATATTTGCAAATAAATGAAGTATTCAAGATCAATAATGAAGTGTGGACTTTTCCTGGTAGGATCGTTTTTGATTCTAAACGGTAAAGCTATATCCCAAACCGCCAACCCGCAGCAATATAAATATGTATTCACGGTGTCAAAAGACGGGACTGGTGATTATAGTTCTATCCAGGATGCGATCGATGCTATAAGGGTTTACCCTCTTGCCCCGATAACTGTTTATATTAAGAATGGAGTGTACAATGAGAAGATCGAATTACCTGCAAACAATGTAGATGTAACTTTTATTGGGCAAAATGTAGACAGTACAATAATTGTTTTCAATGATTATTCAGGTAAAGGAAAACATACAACCTTTACATCATACACAGCAAAAATTTCGGGCAACCGTTTTAGAGCGGAGAATATTACGTTTGCTAATTCAGCAGGACCTGTTGGCCAGGCTCTTGCTTTGTATGTTGATGCAGATAAGGCAGTATTTAAGAATTGTAAATTTCTCGGCAACCAGGATACCATTTTCACATCTGGTGAAAATGCAAGACAGTTATTTGTGAATTGCTATATTGAAGGCACGACTGATTTTATTTTCGGCCCGGCAACCGCTATATTTCAAAACTGTACTATCAGGGCAAAAACAAATTCATATATCACCGCTGCCAATACAACCAAAGACAAGAAATTCGGATTTGTTTTTCTTGATTGTAGAATAATAACCGATTCTGCTGTTACAAAACTTTTTCTTGGAAGACCCTGGAGAGCTTATGCAAAAACAGTTTTTATTCGTTGCCAGTTACCAAAAACAATTGCTCCCGAAGGCTGGGATAACTGGAGTAATCAGGAAAATGAAAAAACTGTTTTTTATGCTGAATATAAAAACACCGGTGAAGGTTCAACTGTAAAGCAAAGGGTTAAGTGGGCAAAACAGCTAAGCGATGCAGATGCAAAACAATACAATATTGAAAATATGTTCTCCGATAAAAGTCTTGCGGGAATAATTTCAGAAACCAGGTCTTTTGATCTTACCGCATTTAACCACTTGCCATCAGAAGCAATGCCTTTATACAAAGGTCCTGTTCCGAATTCAATTGCTGTACCTAATAAAGAAAATTCAACAACTGGAGCGGACGGAGTTACAAGAGTTGCGAAAGTAAGTGTGCCATCTCTTACAATGTACAAACCAGCGAAAGCAAATGGAATGGCGATCATCATTTGTCCCGGTGGCGGCTATTCAATTTTAGCAATTGATAAGGAAGGAACGAAAGTTGCGGAAGAATTTAATAAATGGGGTGTTACTGCATTTGTATTAAAGTATCGTTTGCCCGATGATTCATTAAATGTTGATAAAAGCCTCGCACCACTGCAAGACGCTCAGCAAGCAATACGACTCGTAAGGGCAAATGCCAAAGAGTGGGGAATAAATAAAAATCAAATTGGTATCATGGGATTTTCAGCTGGTGGACATCTTGCTTCTACTGCAGCTACCCATTTTGATTTTAAAGCAGATGCTGCAAATAATGACACTACTTCAACCCGTCCTGATTTTGCAATTCTTCTTTATCCTGTTATTAGTTTTGATACCACCTTTGCCCATATTGGTTCAAGAAATAAATTGATTGGCACTAAACCGACTGCTGATAAAACAGCTTTTTTTTCAAACGAATTACAGGTGACCACTAAATACTCCGCCAGTCTTTATTGTACATGCAAGTGATGACACAGGGGTTCCGGTTGAAAATAGTATCCGCTTTTACCAGGCTTGTGTAAAGAATAAAGTTCCCGTGGAAATGCATTTATATCCGCATGGTGGCCATGGTTTCGGGCTTTATAATAAAACAACCACAGATAATTGGATGGATCGGCTTAGAGAACTGGTTGAATAAAATAGAGTAAGTTACCAGTTCCTTGTTACCGGTAACTGGTAACAGGGAACTCCAATCAAAAAGTATGAATAAAATAAATGTTGGACTTTGTTCTTTTGGAATGAGTGGATGGGTCTTTCATGCACCATTCATTACAACCAATCCGGGCTTTAATTTTTATGGTGTTTGGGAAAGGACAAAAAATATGGCACAGGAAAAATATCCCGGTGTTAAAACATTTCGGACACTGGAAGATATGCTGGCTGATAAAAATATCGAACTGGTTATTGTTAATACGCCCAGCGTTACTCATTTTGAGTTTGCGATGGAAGCGATACTTGCAGGCAAGCATTTAATTGTTGAGAAACCTTTTACAGCAACTGTATTGCAAGCCGAAGAGCTGATTGCCGCCGCGAAAAAGAAAGATGTAAAAATCTCCGTGTATCATAACAGGCGATATGATAGTGATTATCGAACTATAAAGAAAGTGCTGGAAGGAGGATCACTTGGGAGAATTATCGAAGCAGAAATTCATTATGACAGGTATGTGCCCGAACTGAGTTATAAAATACATAAGGAAACTCCAACACCGGGAGTTGGCGCAGTGTATGACCTGGGTTCTCATTTAATTGACCAGGCATTACAATTATTCGGAATGCCGGTGGCTGTGTTTGGTGATATCACTATCAATCGTCCCGGATCAAAAGTGGATGATTACTTTGATATAAAACTTTTTTATCCCACTCATAGGGTAATATTGAAGTCAAGCTATTATGTACGTGAAGCATTACCGGGTTATATCTTTCATGGAACACTCGGCTCATTTATAAAACACAAAACAGATGTGCAGGAAACAGATCTGCAGGCTCACAAAAAACCAGGTGGTGCAGATTGGGGAGTTGAACCTGAAGATCAAAAAGGATTATTGCATACTGAAAAAGATGGAAAGATCATTAAAGAATATGTTCCATCAGCCAGGGGAAATTACGGAGATTATTATGATGGAATTTATAATGCAATTCGTAATGATGCTGATGTACCGGTGTCGCCGGAGGATGCACTGAATGTGATAAAAATCATTGAGACAGCATACATAAGCAATGCAGAAAAAAGAGTGATCGAATTATGAGAAATGCATTGCTGATACTTGTTTTGTTTTCTCTGAAAGTTGCTGCGCAACAACCGGTCTCAAAAGTTTGGGTAGCAGATAATGGCGATGGCACATATAAGAATCCAGTTATCAATGCAGATTACAGTGATCCCGATGCAATAAGGGTAGGTGATGATTATTATATGATCTCATCAAGCTTCACACATGTTCCGGGTTTGCCGATCCTTCATTCAAAAGACCTGGTGAACTGGACGATCATCGGCCATGCATTGAAAAAGCTACCCCCTTATGATGCATATTGATAAAGTGCAGCATGGTGCAGGTGTTTGGGCGCCATCCATCCGTTATCACAACAATGAATTTTATATTTATTATCCCGATCCTGATTTTGGAATTTATTTAGCCAAAGCAAAAAATATTTTAGGTCCATGGAGCGAGCCGTTATTGATTGAAGCAGGTAAAGGATTGATCGATCCTTGTCCTTTGTGGGATGATAACGGAAAAGCTTATCTCGTTCATGCATATGCAGGTAGCCGTGCAGGAATCAAATCAATAATTGTTGTGAAAGAAATGAATAAAGAAGGGACAAAAATTATTAGTGATGGCGTAATGGTGTATGATGGTCATGAAAAAGATCCTACGATTGAAGGCCCGAAGTTTTATAAACGCAATGGCTACTATTACATTTTTGCTCCCGGCTGGTGGAGTTAGCACAGGTTGGCAATTGGTTTTACGGAGTAAAAATATTTATGGTCCTTATGAAAGAAAAGTAGTGATGGACCAGGGGACAACTTCGATCAATGGACCGCACCAGGGCGCATGGGTAACAACTCAAACAGGTGAGGATTGGTTCCTGCATTTCCAGGATAAGGATGCTTATGGAAGGGTTGTTCATTTGCAACCAATGAAATGGATAAATGACTGGCCGGTGATCGGCATAGATAAAGATGGAGATGGAAAAGGAGAACCGGTTTTAGTTTATAAAAAACCAAATGTTGGTAAGAACATATCCTAAGTCAACAGTCCAGCACGGTGATGAATTCAATGACAACTAAATTTGGTTTGCAATGGCAATGGCAGGCAAATCCAAAAGAAGGCTGGGCCTTTCCAACACCGAATGGTTCTTTGAGAATGTTTTCAGTTTATCAACCTGATTCAATAAATAATCTATGGAACACCCCGAATATACTTGGACAAAAATTTCCTGCCGAGGAATTCAAAGTGACTATCAAAGTTTCTTTTAAGCCAAAATTTGAGAATGAAAGATTCGGTGTGATTATCCTTGGAAGTGACTATGCCTCTCTTTCATTAGTTAAGCGAAAAGATGCAGTTTATATTGTTCAGTCAGAAAATATTGAAGCTGATAAAAAAGGAGTTGAAAGAGAAATTTCAAGTCACCCGGTTACTGGCGTTGAATTTTACTTGACAATAAGGGTTTCGAAAGGCGGGATTTATGATTTTATTTATCAAACGAAAGATAATGAAGCAGGAATTATTTTAAAAACATTTACTGCAAAACCTGGTCGTTGGGTTGGAGCCAAGATCGGCTTGTTTTGTACAAGAACAAACATTACAAATGATGCAGGGTTTGCTGATATAGATTGGATACGTTTTGAAAAGTAGAATAGAATTGTTGAGGCGAGTGCAACACTTCGCTTCGCTCAGGGTGCGAGGCTGTGCGGTCGCAACAGAAGTTGATCAGGGAACAAAAGTTGGCTAACAAAGATTAAATTAATAAGTATGAGTAAGAAATTATTTTTTGGAATGATCGTCTTTATTTTTTTCAACACAATTTCTTTTGGACAAACAAAAGATGAAAAAGCGGTGGCTGATGCAGTTGAACAATTACGTGTTGCAATGGTAGATGGCAATAAAGCAGCATTAGAAAAACTTACTGATGAAAAACTCAGTTATGGTCATAGTGGTGGCCATATTGATGATAAAAAAGAATTTGTAGAGAAGTTGACAAATGGGTCATCTGATTTTGTAACAATAGAACTAAGCGAACAAACCATCAGCATCAGTGATAAGGTGGCGATCGTTCGTCATACTTTAAATGCTAAAACAAATGATGGCGGTAAACCGGCTGATGTCCATTTAAAGGTTTTATTGATCTGGCAAAAGGGAAAAGGCGGTTGGAAATTGCTGGCAAGGCAAGCTATAAAAATTACTCAGTAGCCGACGATCTTTAGAAAAGTTCCAACCTCAATAATATTGAGATTAACCGGTAGCGTTTCCGGCATCGTTTGCGTAAATAAATAGACTTAAATACCCTGATTTACAGGGAATAATAAAGTAGAATTGTAATTCGATTGAACTACTAACAAAGCCTGATACGCCACATGAAAAAGGTTATCCTGTTGAAGTTGTTTACAATTGTTTTTCTTTTTGCATTTGCTCAAAAAGAAAAACTGCCGGTTATAAAATCTCCCATCTTTAAAAAAGATACTCTTAGCATTACTAAATACGGAGCAGTTTCGGATGGTAATACATTAAATACAAAAAGTATCAATGCAACGATCGATGCACTAAGTAAAAAGGGCGGAGGTGTTGTACTGATTCCATCGGGTTTATGGTTGACCGGGCCGGTAGTTTTAAAAAGTAATATCAATCTTCATTTGGCTACTGGCGCCACTTTATTATTCACTGCCGATAAAAATGAATATCCACTTGTAGAAGCGAATTGGGAAGGATTACCACAGATGCGTAATCAATCACCAATTTCTGCAACCAATGCAACCAATATTGCTATAACCGGTAAAGGGATCATTGATGGCAATGGCGATGCATGGCGCATGGTGAAAAAAGATAAACTGAATGAAACGCAATGGAAAAAATTAGTTGAAATCGGTGGTTTACTGAGTGATGATAAAAAAACATGGTATCCTTCTGAAAAAACGCTGAAAGGTTCAAAGATGCAGAACCCCGGAGTTATCTCTCCTGAAAAAGATGCTGCATTTTATGAAAGCATAAAAGATTTTCTGCGACCCAATCTTGTTTTACTTACCAGCTGTAAATATGTTTTGCTTGAAGGAGTAACGTTTCAGAACTCTCCTGCCTGGTGTCTTCATCCCTTATGAGTGAGAACCTGACAGTAAGAAATGTTTTTGTAAAAAATCCCTGGTATGCACAGAATGGTGATGGCATTGATGTAGAGAGTTGTAAAAATGTATTGATTGAAAATTCTGTGTTTGATGTAGGCGATGATGCACTGTGTATGAAAAGCGGTCGTGATGCAGAAGGAAGAAAAAGAGGAATGCCAATTGAGAATGTTATCATCCGTAATTGTACTGTATATGCTGCGCATGGTGGATTTGTGATTGGTAGTGAAATGAGCGGTGGCGCCAGGAATATTTATGTAAACAACTGCACTTTCATCGGCACTGATATTGGCCTTCGTTTTAAAACAACAAGAGGACGGGGCGGCGTAGTGGAGAATATTTTCATTAAAGATATTTACATGAAAGATATTCCTGGCGAAGCCATTTTGTTTGATATGTATTATATGGCAAAAGATCCTGTTGCATTAGCCGGTGAAAAAAGAGAATTGCCAAAAGTGGAATTCAAACCTGTGGATGAAACAACTCCCCAGTTTCAAAAATTTTCATATCAGTAATGTGTATTGCAATGGAGCTGAAAAAGCAATTTTTGTTCGCGGACTTGCCGGAGATGCATGTAAAAGATATTGTGTTGGAGAATATGGTATTGCAGGCAAAGAAGGGAATGGATATACAGGAAGCAACGGGATATTACTTTTAAAAATATTAAAGTTATCAGCGAAGAAACAGATCCGTGATTGATATTGTACAAAGCGATAAACTGGTATTTGATAATATCAGTTATAAAAATGGGGCTGAATTATTATTCCGGATCAGTGGCGAAAGAAGCAGGCAATATCAATATTAAAAATACAGATGCATCCAAAGCAAAAGAGAAAATAGTTTATGAATTAGGAGCATACTGAAAAAGCAGTAACGATAAAATGAAAATCATTTCACGTATAACAATTATTGCAATATGCTGTTGCACTTTCGAATGCTGATTGTGGCAACAAGAGCAATACCTCTTGTCTCAGACAGGTAGCAGCTACAGTGCATGAAAATCTGGCAAGATTCAATTCCGGTTGGCAGTCAGACCAAATGGAGCTATGATATGGGTGTTATTTTGAAAGGCTTTGAAGGAATCTGGATGAATACCGGTGATATGTCAATTATTTCAATTACTATCCAGAAGAAGATGGATTATTTTGTAAAGGATGATGGCAGTATAAAAAATTATGAACCCGATGAATATAATATCGATCATGTAAATAATGGTAAGCTGTTACTGTTATTATACCGTGTATTAGGAAAAGAAAAATATATAAAAGGCAGCCGACCTATTACGCAGCCAATTAAAAACACATCCACGAACAAAAGAAGGAGGTTTCTGGCATAAAAAAATTTATCCATACCAAATGTGGCTGGATGGTTTGTATATGGGCGAACCATTTTATGCAGAGTATGCCATGCTTGTTCATGAAGGATACAGCATTCAATGATATTGCCAACCAGTTTATCTGGATGGAGAAACATGCAAGAGATGCAAAGACAGGTTTACTTTATCATGCCTGGGATGAAAGCAAAGAACAGAAATGGGCCAATAAGGAAACAGGAGCTTCACCACTTTTCTGGGCAAGAGCCATGGGCTGGTATGCGATGCATTGGTTGATGCGTTGGATTATTTTCCTGCAGATCATCCAAAAAGACAATCACTGATTGATATTCTTAACCGGTTGGTAAATGCAGTAGAAAAGCAACAGGATAAAAAAACTGGTTTATGGTATGATATTCTGAATATAACGGGCCGGGAAAAGAAAAAAATTATTTTGAAGCATCGGCATCATGCCAGTTTGCTTATGCAATTGCAAAAGGTGTTCGCAAAGGATATTTACCTGCCGCAAAACTTGCCATTGCAAAAAAAGGATATGCAGGGATCATTAAACAATTTATTAAAGTTGAGAATGGACAAACCAATTTGCATGGTACGGTAAAAGTTTCCGGTCTTGGTGGCAATCCTTATCGTGATGGAAGTTTTGAATATTATATGAGTGAACCGGTAATTGTGAATGATCCAAAGGGAATAGGTGCATTTCTGTTGGCGAGTAATGAAATGGAAATGCTGCCAACACTTTCAATTGGTAAAGGAAAAACAGTATTGCTGGATCGTTATTTTAATAGTGAAAAAAGAAAAGATGCTGCAGGCAGAGATGTGTATTGGCATTATAAATGGGAAGAAAGAAGCAACGGCGGATTCTCATACATTGGGAAATATTTTTAAGAGATATGGGGCAAAACTTTCTTCTCTTGATGAAGCTCCGACAGCTGCTAATCTTAAAAATGCTTCTGTTTATATTATTGTTGATCCTGATCACAAAAAAGATAATCCCAATCCAAATTATGTTTCGGACGATAATATTAAAGTGATTACGGATTGGGTAAAGGCTGGGGGTAAATTGATCTTAATGGCAAATGATAGCACCAATTGCGATCTGAAACATTTTAATAAACTGGCTGAGGTATTTGGAATAAGTTTACTGATAAGAGCATAAACATGGTGAAGAATGATGTATTTGAACAGGGTGCAGTATTACCGGGAAGCAACAATCCTATTTTCAAAACAACAAAAAAAATGTATCTCAAAGAAGTAAGTGCATTGGAATTGCATTCTCCGCAAAAATGCAAATGCGGTTAAGGATGGAGATGTGATTATAGCGACTGCAAAATATGGTAAGGGAACTGTATTTGCTGTTGGCGATCCCTGGTTATATAATGAATATGTTGATGGAAGAAAGCTACCTTCAGAATATGAAAATTATAAAGCAGCAGAAGACCTGGTGAAATGGCTATTGAAACAAATCGATAAATGAATGAAGAAAGTATCTATTTCATATTGGTAACAGTTACTGCTGGCTCAATTAGTATTTGCACAAAAGAAAATTGTTGTAGATGCAAATGGCAAAGGTGATTTTAAAACTATACAGGAAGCGATAAACAGTTTAGCAGATTCATCGAATACTCCAAGAACGATTTTTATCATGAAAGGGGTTTATAAAGAAAAATTGTTTATCGAAAAATCAAATATCAGTTTTTGAAGGAGAGGACAAAGAAAAGACGATCATCACTGAAGCTATCGCAAGAGATGAATGGCGATGTGAGCATAAAGATGATTGGGGTGTGGCAACAATGAATGTAAGAGCAAATGATATTACATTGAAGAATCTGACTATCACCAACAGTTTTGGTTTTGATTTTAAAGAAGAAAAAACAATCGACTGTCCGCTTGATACTGTTAATAAACAAAAGACGATTGGAAAGAATGGACACCAGATGGCGTTGAGGACAATGAATGCTACAAGATTAAAAGCAATCAATTGTCATTTCAGATCATTTGGCTGGTGATACAGTAAGTCCCTGGGAAACTGAGAATGGCATGTGGTATTTTAAAGATTGTATGATGGAAGGAGGAGTTGATTTTTATTGTCCCCGTGGATGGGCATGGGCAGAGAATTGTGAATTTATAACACATGGCGGTACCGCAGCTATCTGGCATGATGGTTCCGGTAACCAGGATTCAAAAACTGTTTTGGTGAATTGCTCGTTCAAAGGCTATGATGGATTTATGTTGGGCCGTTATCATCGTGATGCGCAATTCTATTTGATCAATTGTGTGTTTGCAGATAATATGAGAGATTCAGCGATCTATCGTGTGCCGACAACCAATGTGATTCAATGGGGACATAGGGTGTATTATTATAATTGTCATCGCAAGGCAGGAGATTATAAATGGTTTGCTGATAATATAAATAATGAACTGGCGAATAAAATTAATGTGACATGGGTTTTTGGGAACAGCTGGAAGCCTGCTGAATAGGAACACGGATGACACGGATCAGATGGGTTTTCACGGATCTTTTAATCATATTTCTGCGAAGCAGAAATAATTTGTGGGCATCCGTAACATCAATGTGATCCGTGTACTGAGCTGCTGAATAGAATTGTTGTTGTACAAGTGAGTGACCTGCCTATGCCGAAACAGCTTCGTGCAGGCAGGCACAACAGAAGCCGAATAGAGTTGTTGTCGCTGGAAAAATAATTGAGAATCGAATTATATGCAGTTATCGAAAAATAATATTGAACAAATTGCAAAAAGAAACGGATTAGACATTCCGGATAAAAGGGTTTTTGAATTACCTGAAAAAGTTTTGCAATTTGGAACAGGTGTGTTGTTAAGAGCTTTGCCAGATTATTTTATTGACAAAGCAAATAAGCAAGGACTTTTTAATGGCAGAGTGGTGATCGTAAAATCAACCGATGGCGACAGCACTGCATTTGACATGCAGGATGGTTTGTATACTATCTGTGTTCGCGGCGTGGAGAATGGAAAAACAATCGAAGAAAATATTGTCAACGCATCTGTAAGCCGGGTGCTGGGTGCAAAGACTGAATGGCCGTTGATACTGAAATGTGCATACAATCCTGAAATGAAAATCATCATTTCCAATACCACTGAAGTTGGAATTCAATTGGTGCCGGATAATATCAATAACGAACCTCCTGTTTCTTTTCCGGGAAAACTGCTTGCATTTTTATTTGAAAGATTCAAAGCTTTTAAGGGAAGCAAAGAAAGCGGAATGGTGATCGTACCAACAGAATTGATTACAGATAATGGTTCTAAATTAGAAAGCATTGTACTTGGAATTGGCACATCAAAATAATCTTGATTTTAAATTCATTGAGTGGCTCGAAAATCATAATACATTTTGTAATTCTTTAGTAGATCGCATTGTACCGGGAAAACCAAATGCAGCTGACATAAAAAAAATTGAAACTGCATTGGGATATGAAGATGAATTATTAACGATGAGCGAAGTGTTTCGGCTTTGGGCAATTGAAGGCGATGAAAAAATAAAAGAGACTTTATGTTTTTCTAAATCTGATGAAGGTGTCATTATTACTCCGGATATTACTTTGTTCAAAGAATTAAAATTGCGATTGCTGAATGGTACACATACATTCAATTGCGGACTCGCATTCCTGCAGTGGATTTAATATTACAAGGGAAGCAATGAATGATACAGTATATGGAAAGTTCACCAAAGAACTAATGCATACTGAAATTGCACCAGCAATTCCGTTTGCAATTGATAAAAAAGTGAAAGAAGATTTTGCGAACCGGGTATTTGAACGGTTTTGTAATCCTTTTATTGATCATCAATGGCAAAGCATTACTGTTCAGTACACTTCCAAAATGAAAATGCGGAATATCCCTTTGCTGCAAAGACATTATGAATTAAATGATTCAGTGCCCGTTCACATGGCAACAGGTTTTGCGGGCTTTTTGCTGTATATGAAAGCAGTTAAAAGAGAGGATGGTAAATATTTTGGAATAGAGGGCCGATAAGCTATATGAAATAAAAGATGATTCTGCTGAATATTTCTTCCGGGTTTGGAAAAATAATACTCCTGATAAAGTTGCTGAAATTGTCATGCAAAATGAAGAACTTTGGGGCGCCGATCTTACAAAGCTCCCGGGTTTGTTGCGATCCATCCAGGAATATCTTACTGAGTTCTTATCAACTGGAGTATTAAAAACAATAGCCGGGATCGAATCAAAAAAGGTGGTCGTGTAATTAAAATGAAACATAGAGTTTTAAAGGTAAATCCAAAAGATAATGTGATCGTTGCATTGACAAATCTTTCGAAAGGAGAAACGATTTCTTTTGAAGGAGAGGAATATATCTTGCAGGATAATATTAATGCCAAGCATAAATTTTTTACAAAAGACATGAATACCGGCGATGAGATCATAATGTATGGTGTGCTGGTGGGCAAAGCACAAAATTTTATTCCCCGCGGTGGTTTGATGACGACCACAAATACAAAGCATGCTGCCGATCCATTTGCTTATCGTGCTGCAAAATATGAATGGCATGCACCCGATGTTTCAAAATTTAAAGGAAAGAACATTTAATGGTTATCATCGAAGTGATGGCAGAGTAGGAACAGCCAATTACTGGTTATTTATTCCAACTGTGTTTTGTGAGAACCGAAATCTTGATGTGATCCGTGAAGCATTGCATAATGAATTGGGTTATGCTGTTACTGATAAATACAAACAGTTATACGCATCAGCTGATAGACAGCCTATAAAGAAGGAAAAGATCTTTCATCAATAGATATTTTTTCTGCTCCTCAACATAAAAATGGGAACAGGCCATTTAAAAATGTTGATGGGATAAAATTTTTAAATCACCAGGGTGGTTGTGGTGGTACAAGGCAGGATGCTGCGATACTTGGTAAACTTTTGGCATCTTATGCAGATCATCCAAATGTTGCCGGTGTTACTGTGTTAAGCTTAGGTTGCCAGAATTTACAAGTGCAGGATTTTGTAAATGATCTGAAACAACGTAATCCAAATTTTGATAAACCTCTTTATATTTTCGAACAGCAACAATCACAAAGTGAAGAGCAATTGATCGCAGAAGCCATCAGAAAAACATTTGAAGGATTAATTGAAATAAATAAACTAGAACGCAAGCCTGCTTCACTTGATAAATTATGTATCGGTGTAAAATGCGGTGGCAGTGATGGGTTCAGTGGTATTTCTGCAAATCCTGCAGTTGGTTATGCTTCTGACCTGGTTGTGGCATTAGGTGGAAAAATTTTACTGGCAGAATTTCCTGAACTCTGCGGTGTCGAACAGGAACTTATCGACCGAACTACAAATGAAGCAGCTGCAAAAAAATTTATTCACTTAATGACTGCGTATAATGATGCAGCGCATAAAGTTGGTTCAGGATTTCACATGAATCCTTCACCGGGAAATATTAAAGATGGATTGATCACCGATGCGATAAAAAGTACCGGAGCTGCAAAGAAAGGTGGCACATCACCGGTTGTAGATGTATTGGATTATACTGAGCCTGCGACAAAACCAGGATTGAATTTGGTTTGTACTCCCGGCAATGATGTGGAGGCAACAACCGGTAAAGCTGCAAGCGGTGCAACGCTTGATTTTATTTACTACGGGTCTGGGTACCCCAACTGGTAATCCTGTTTGTCCGACTATTAAAGTCAGCACAAACAGTAATCTTACAAAAAGAATGAATGATATTATAGATATTGATTGCGGGCCGGTAATAGAAGGAGATAAAACGATTGAGCAAATGGGAGAAGAAATATTGGAATACTGTATTAAAGCAGCCAGTGGGGAAGTAATTCCGAAAGCAGTTCAATTGAACCAGGATGATTTTATTCCGTGGAAAAGAGGTGTGAGCTTGTAATTAGGACTTACTAATCATCGTTGGCAATACCACCAAACTCAACATCAAGCTTTACTTCATTACTGATGTCTTCTATAATGAGATAGGCAAAAATTCCGGTAACGATTGCGGAGATTTCAGTTTTTTACCCAATAGATTTCATACATTTATTACCTGTTTTTGAAGGATTTATAAACATCACCTCAATTTGTCATATGAGAAAATTTCTTGATGAAAATTTTTTGCTAAACAGCAAGGCTGCTCAGCAACTTTATCATGAGTTTGCTAAGGAAATGCCCATTATCGATTATCATAATCACCTGCCGCCGGATGAAATTGCCGCAGATAAAAATTTCGAAAACATAACAAAAGTATGGCTCAATGGCGACCATTATAAATGGCGGGCCATGCGATCAAATGGAGTTCCTGAAGAATTTATTACCGGTAATAAAAGTGATTGGGAAAAATTTCAAAAATGGGCGGAGACCGTTCCTTATACTTTGCGTAATCCTCTTTATCACTGGACGCACCTGGAACTGCAACGATACTTTGATGTCAATGATATTTTGAATCCGGACACCGCAAAGAAGATCTATGATGAAACATCTGCTAAGTTGCAAGACAAAAGAATTTAGTGTAAGAGGTTTATTGGAAAAAATGAATGTACGGCTTATTTGCACTACTGATGACCCGGTTGATGATCTTGCGTATCATAAAAAAATAAAGAATGACAATTGGCATATAAACGTACTGCCAGCTTTTCGTCCCGATAAGGCGATGAATGTTGATGATGTAAATACTTTTAATAATTATCTCACCCTCCTTGAAAAGGCATCTAATATTTCCATCAGCACTTTCAATGATTATATTGCTGCACTAAAAAAACGACATGATTATTTCGTAGAGAACAATTGCAGAGTTAGTGATCATGGACTCGAAGAAATGTATGCAGAGGATTATACGCAAACGGAGGTTGTTGGAATTTTTGCTAAAATTCGTTCAGGTGGTGACTTGAGTTTGGAAGAAAGAAAGAAATTTAAGTCAGCGATGCTGGTCACATTGGCGGAATGGGATTGCGAAAAAGGATTTGTTCAGCAATATCATCTTGGAGCTTTAAGAAATAACAATAGTCGTATGCTAAAACAACTTGGGCCTGATACCGGTTGGGATAGCATTGGAGATTTTTCACAGGCAAGAGCTTTATCAAAGTTTTTAAATAGACTCGATACAAATAATAAGTTAGCAAAGACAATTATCTACAATCTCAATCCTGCCGATAATGAATTGTTCGCAACGATGATCGGCAATTTTAATGATGGTTCTGCTGCCGGAAAAATACAATGGGGTTCTGCCTGGTGGTTCCTTGATCAGAAAGATGGAATGATCAAACAAATAAATGCACTCAGCAATATGGGCTTGATCAGTAAGTTTATCGGTATGCTTACTGATAGCCGCAGTTTTCTTTCATTTCCACGGCATGAATATTTCAGGAGATTACTTTGCAATTTATTTGGTGAAGAAATTGAAAACGGTGAACTTCCCAATGATATAAAATGGATAGGAAAGATCATCCAGGATATTTGCTATAATAATGCAAAAGAATATTTTGGATGGAAGAATATTGATGAGGTTGTTCATAAAACAGTAAAAGCTTAATTGATAAATATTTTTTGAAAACCAAAAACCAAAGCAACGAGATGTCAAAGAAAGTAGTAACACTGGGAGAAATTATGTTGAGATTATCAACACCTGATTTTAAAAGATTTGTACAGGCAGATACATTTGATATTACTTACGGAGGCGGCGAGGCAAACGTGGCTGCTGCATTATGTAATTACGGATTAAATGGAACCTTTGTAACAAAAGTCCCTAACAATGCAATTGGCCAGGCAGCTATCAACCACCTTCGTCGTTATGGAGTAGACACACAATATATAGTTCGTGGTGGCGAAAGACTCGGAATTTATTTTTTAGAAACTGGTGCGTCTATGCGGGCATCACAGGTTATTTACGACAGGGCAGGAGCTTCTATCGCTGATGTAAATATGGAAGAGTTTGATTGGGATAAAATTTTTGCCGGTGCAGATTGGTTTCATACAACAGGTATCACACCTGCATTAAGTGATAAAGCAGCTGCATTGACTGAAGCTGCATTAAAAGCTGCAAAAGCAAAAGGTATTACAACAAGTATCGATCTTAATTATCGTAAAAAACTTTGGAGCAAAGAAAAAGCAAGAGAAGTGATGTCAAAACTTTGCCAGCATGTTGATGTATGTATCGGTAACGAAGAAGATGCAGATACAACATTAGGATTTAAAGCGGCGCATACAGATATAACAAAAGGCGAGCTGAATCTTGATGGATATAAAGATGTATTTAAACAAATGAAAGAGAAGTTCGGATTTAAATTCATTGCCTCGTCGCTTCGTGAAAGCTACAGTGCAAGTGATAATGGATGGAGTGCATTGGTATATGATGGCAAAGATTTTTATCATACCAAAAAATATAATGTTCGTATAGTTGACCGTGTGGGTAGCGGTGATTCATTTGCCAGCGGCTTGATCTTTGGATTGGTTACAGGTATGTCAATGCCTGATGCAGCTGAGTTTGGTGTAGCTGCAAGTGCAATAAAGCATACCATACCTGGCGATCTTAATCATGCTACATTGAGTGATGTAAAAGAATTGATGAAAGGTGATGGTAGTGGAAGGGTGCAGAGATAAACACAACCCCCTGTCCCCCTAAAGGGGAGACTTAGGTGGGAGATTCTTTTTTTATTTGTAAGTTCTTTGGATATGTAAGTTGAATAATTGTGTTACCAGCAGTATTACTACTATCATCGTCTGTTGCGTCGCACACTTCATCTTTCTGTTCACTACTGAGCAAAAGAAACTCAGTTATAATGAAACATCGATTTTGTAAACCATTTTAAAATTAAGTTCTCCGCCGCGGCGGAGACAGGGGTATGATAATAGACACACTTCAAAACGCACCAAAATATTTTTCAGCCCATCCTTTATTTGCAAAAGCATTTGAATACATCAGCCAGACTGATCTTGCAAATGCGGCTGATGGTAAAGCAGATATTTCCGAAGGCTTAAAAGCAATCTTCAGTAATGCACCGGGCAAAACAATAGAAGTAAGCTGCTCAAAGTTCGAGTGTCATAATAAGAATATTGATATTCAACTTTGCATTAGCGGCTTTGAAACTATTGGATGGAAGCCAAGAGAAAAATGTGAAATACCAAATGGTGGATTACCATGCTGAGAAAGATGTGCAGTTCTATCACGATACACCTGATACATTTTTTCAATTGAGAGACGGACAATTTGCGATCTTCTTTCCTGAAGATGTGCATGCGCCAATGATAGGAGAGGGAACGATCAAGAAATTAGTTATTAAAGTGAAAATATGAGTGAATGGAACACGGATGACACTGATGTAAAGGATTTAAACGGATAAAATCTGTGAAGATCAGTTTGATTCGTGTTATCCGTGTTCCAAAAAAAAAATTAAAATGAGCAAGACACAACAAATATCAGATGCAATAGTAAAGCAGGGAATGCTTCCATTATATTTCAATTCAAGTGAAGAAGTAAGTCTTGATGTATTAAAAGCAATTTATCGTGCAGGAGTAAAAGCTGTAGAATACACGAATCGTGGTGATGCAGCATTGGCAAATTTTAAAAAGATGGTTGCATTGCGCAATGCAGAAATGCCTGGATTGTTATTAGGCGTAGGTACTATCAAGAATATGCAACATGCAACTGATTATATGTCTGCCGGTGCGGATTTTTTAGTTAGTCCGGGTTTCGTTCCTGATGTTGCAGTATACTGTGTAAGCAATGATATTTTTTATGCACCTGGCTGTATGACACCAAGTGAGATCATTGCTGCTGAAAATGCGGGCATCAAATTCATTAAATTATTTCCGGGAAATATGCTTGGCCCTGAATTTTTGACAACTATAAAGGATATCTTTCCAAAACTCCTTTTTATGCCAACCGGTGGTGTAGATACAACAAAAGAAAATATTGAAGGATGGTTTAAAGCAGGTGTATGTGCCGTAGGAATGGGCAGTAAACTTATCAGTAAAAAGCTGATGGAAGCAAAAGATTATGCAACCATTGAATCGGAAACAAAAAAAGTTCTGGAATTAATTCAACAAATAAAGCCTGCCAAATAGTAGCACTAAAGTTGAACGGAGCGTCGCAACCTGGTTCAACCGGAGTTACATAAGCTGGTAACAAAAAAATCACTCGCTAAACTCCCCTTTAGGGGATGGGGGTACATTACGATGCAACAAGCCATAGGAAAATACAGGTGGACAATTTGTGCCCTGCTTTTTTTTGCTACTACAGTAAACTATCTTGACCGGCAAGTGTTGAGCTTGTTGCAGAAAGATCTTTCAGAACTTTTTGGCTGGACAAATACAAATTACGCCAACATCACTGCGGTGTTTCAATTTGGTTATGCTATCAGCCTGCTCTTAGCCGGAAGGATCATTGACAAACTTGGAACAAAGAAAGGTTATACATGGGCGATCATTATCTGGAGCCTCGGTGCTATGCTCCATGCATTAGCAATTCCACTTGGCGAAGGATTAAATGCAGTACTTGGACTTTTTGGAATTACAGCTTTGAGTGTTTCTGTTGCCGGTTTCATGGTGAGCCGAGCTGTTCTTGCATTTGGTGAGGCTGGTAACTTTCCTGCAGCGATAAAAGCAACCGCAGAATATTTTCCTAAAAAAGAAAGATCATTTGCAACCGGCATTTTTAATTCTGGTGCTAATATTGGGGCCGTACTTGCACCACTTAGTGTTCCCTGGATAAGCAAGCATTGGGGTTGGGAAACTACTTTTATTCTAGTGGGTGCAGTTGGTTTTCTATGGCTATTTTTCTGGTTATTTTTTTATGATAAACCTACAGAACAAAAAAGATTATCAGCTGCAGAATTAGAATATATCAATTCAGATAAAGAAGAACCGGCGGTTACTACTGGTACAAAAGAAAAAGTTTCATGGGTAAAATTGTTAGGCTATAAGCAAACATGGGCGTTCACGGTTGGTAAATTTTTAACTGATGGTGTATGGTGGTTCTTTTTATTTTGGTTACCCGGCTATCTAACGTCACAGTATGGAATGAGCAGTACAGAAGTGGCATATTCCATTAGCAGTACTTTATACGATGACGATGATCGGCAGTGTTGGCGGGGGATGGTTTCCTATGTATTACTTTAAAAAAGGCTATTCACCTTATGATGGCAGGATGAAAGCGATGTTGATGATCGCTGTAATTCCCTTAGTTGTTTTATTAGCGCAGCCATTAGGTAGTTATAGTTATTGGGTACCTGTTCTGTTGATCGGTGTTGGTACATCAGCTCACCAGGCCTGGAGCGCAAATATCTTTACTACAGTTAGCGATATGTTTCCTAAAAAAGCAATTGGCTCCGTTGTTGGTATTGGAGGAATGGCTGGCGGTATTGGAGGGGTGATCGTTTCTAAAGTAGGAGGCTGGATGTTTGATTCCTATAAAGCAGCTGGTATTGCCGAATCATGGGTTGCCGCTAAAGCAAATGGATTGGGCGACTATGTCTCAAGGATACAGTCGATGAAACTTACAACAAAGTTTGGTGACGTTGTTAGTTTGGATAAGATCGATCTTAAGGGGTTATCCAAGGAAGTCACCGAGCAATTAAAGAATATTGATGCCGCATCCTTTGATAAGTTATTGGAGCTCCAGAAGCCTTTAGTTCATAGTCAAATGACCACTTCATATACTATCATGTTTGCCTATTGTGCAATTGCCTACCTGATCGCCTGGGTTATCATGAAATCGCTGGTACCGAAATATAAAGTGATCAGGGATCTTTGAGCAATTAAGCTTTAAGGTTAAATAAATCAGGCATTTTCCCTTCAAATAATAATAAAAGTGTCAAAAGAAAGGAGATGCTTGAATAGTATTCCTGAACTTATCCCTTCAGCCTCTCTACACTCATATAATCCCGATAAATTAACTCTCAGGGAGGTGTTAGTTGAACACGATAAACTAATGCTTGTTTTGCTTTGCTATTATGTTGCCAATAATTGCAACATTGATATTTAATAAAAAGTGACGGATGGAAATTTTTATACCGTGCAGCTAATTATTTTTCTATATTTTTGATTTACCATTAAACCTTAAAATATTCTGATGATATTCGTCACACACCTTCATCTGATATTTATATCGGTGAGCCTTCTCTTATTACGATCATTTCGGGCAAGGTTGAGCAACAACCAAATGAAAGTAATATTTATCGTTTTTACTTTCTTATCTCTTATTCCGGTCATTTTCCTGGCACCAACAGCGCAATTTTATCATTCATTCAGAATAATTGATAAGATCACTTTGTTTCTTTTTATACCTGCCTGTTACATTTATATTCTTACCAATTTGTACAGACCCCAGGCTAAAAAAATGGATCCCTTTCATTTGCGTTTCTGGGTGGCGAAAGTCACATCTTATGTAAGCCCTTATAATAATTCCAGGCACAAAGTTGTTCGAAAATATAGGACTGAAGCAAAGCACCCGGTATCGTTGAATATATCTCAGGAACGCATTGCCGAAATTGAGGAAAATATCCGTAATCATTTTTCAAAGAATAAACCTTTTCTCAGGCAAGGTTATTCTTTGCGAATGCTTTCAGAAGAGATGCATCTTCCGTTGCACCAGCTGTCAGCTTTTATCAATAACTATTACAAAATGAATTTTAATGACTTCATCAATGAATACCGGATATTATCCTGCATAGAGAAGCTTTTAAAAAAAGAATGGGAGTTTAAAAAACTTGAATCGATCGCAGATGAATCTGGATTTAGTAATAGAAACACTTTTACATCTGCTTTTAAGAAAGCAACAGGATTAAACCCATCAGAATTTATTAAGTATATAAAACTGGGGAAAGTTCTGGAAAATAAAAAGCCAGATGCCGAAAGCCCATCAGACCAGGGAATGACCAAAATTTATAGATTAATGAACAAACTGGCGGGCTAAAACAGGTATAGAATCCCCTTTATAAATAATAATATGGTCTTGATCCCCGCTTTAAAAACTTAAAATTAAAAGAAGAAGTATGGAAATACTTCTTCTTTTGAGAAAACAACTGCTATTTGACTAGCAATTCTTAAGGCTAAACTATACTTCTCGGGATAATAGTATTAAAATTATTGGGGTGGTCTTCTATAAACAACTATTTGACCTTGCTTATTGACAGGATTTATAATTTAAGGCCAACACTCTTTCCTTTCGTTTTTTGAGTATTGAAATCTTGAATATGCCATTTTATTTTTTTGTTAAGTATTATAAAGCCAAATTAAAGTAACCCCAATATTTATTTTTTTATGTTTTTTACATGACGTATTTTAGTTCTGGGGCAACCCTTTTAACCATTAAACCATTTTTTATGAGAAATTTTCTTAACAGAATCTTTGGCCAATTATTAACCTTTAAGAAAAGACCCGCCAATCCCCGCACCATCATTATCCCTTCTGAAAAAAAGGCTTCCATTTTAAAACAACTGGATGATCACATGCAACTGCGACAGCCTTATCTTATTGAAAATTATAGTCTCAAAGCTCTTGCGGATGATCTGAATGTGCAACAACTTCAACTATCCGCTATACTCAATCACGAACTAGGGATCAATTTTAATAATTATCTTAACCAATACCGGGTGAGGTATTGCAAAACACTTATTCAGAAAGGGGCAACACGCAAACTAAATTCAAAGGGATTAGCAAGCCAGTGCGGATTTCATAACCGGAACACTTTTACTACGGCTTTTAAGAAATTTGCCGGCTGTACACCCTCTGATTATACAAGGCGTTATTATAACAGCACTTATAGCAGCACTGTTTTTGAAAGTTGAGTCATACATTTTAAGTATTGCTCTTATCGCTGCTCTTATTAAAAAAATAAGGCAGGCAGTGTATAAATCCTGGCTGCAAAAGATCGGTACTTATTATAATAGTTTTTCGTCATTGTACTTTTAGAACATCACTGCATCGTCTTAAAGTTTCTACTAGCTCGTCAATGGTTTATTTCTAATAGAAAGAAATTGACAGTAATGACAAAAGAAAATATACTTGGCTATTTGCGAAATTTTTTTAGTGATAAAAAGAAGGAACCCACTTTTTTAATTCATTACCGAAAACATGATCCTGAATCAATAAAGCAGCGGTTAAATGATCTAATGAATGAGAAAAAACCTTTTTTGCAGAATGGATATCATATAAAGGAATTGGCAGCTGAGCTTCAAATCCCTGTTCATCAATTGTCGGCATTTCTCAACCAGGTCTTAGGAATGCATTTTAGTGATCATATCAACAAATACAGAATTGATCATTGTCTCGAGCTTATAGATGCAAATTTATCCGGCAGACCAAACCTGCAACAGCTGTCAAAAAGATGTGGCTTTAATAACAGGAGTTCTTTTACTACCGCCTTTAAAAAATTTACCGGTCAAAAACCATTTGACTATATTAAACGAAGATATTTTCTGCAGATTTTGAATAACTATAGAGATAAAGTAGTAAATAATTATAACTTTTAGCATTTACCTACCCTCAAAACTTTATTCCACCTTTAATGAAGATTAACTTTAGAAAACAAATTTGATATTGGCGGTCATGAAAAATGGTGAACATAGTTGCAAATAGTATTCGATAGGAAATAATTGAAATATCTCAGTCCGTTAGTTGTTAGTTCTTAGGCAGTTTTGGTTATAGTTAAGAATAAGACCGCTTAAATCTTATCAGCGGTCTTATTTCTCCTGGTGTGAGTAATTTCAATTTATTTTCAAAATATTCGATTTTTTACATTCTGGTTTTTAGCCTAATGATGAGCAAAAAGAATGATAGATGATTTAATGAATATTTGATTTTAAAGCATAACAAGTGTGACGGCGAGCAATCGAAGGCTGTGTATTTCTATATACAGCCTTTATTATTTCAATAACTGAGCAATACATAAAAATGATCCTTTTACTTACTTTGTTGCTATTGGCATATAGAGAAAGAGCAAAATTAAAACGCCGATACAAACCAAGCCCGAGACAACAATAAGTGTGAAGCTTAGTCTTATGCGGGTTATTTTTGCTCCAATGGCGGCCAGGAACATTACCATGCTGAATATTACCGTAAGCAAACTATACCTGTCTGAAATGGTATTGGCCCTGGTAGCTTTTTCAAATGATACTCCTGCTTGAGCCAGCGACTTCTCTGATTCGGCCAGCTCTTTTTCCATCAACTCTTTGTAATCCGGCATTGCCATTGGGTGAAATGGTGCAGAAGGATTTTCAAATGGATGTAATTGTATCCAGTCAGACATGATCTTTGACAACTCAGGCCTGACACCACGCAATATGTATTTTATTTTGTCTTCTTTTTTATAAAACGCCTCATCATAAAATTTGATAATAATGGCTTCATCCATCTGTATTCTCTGCCCCGATTGAATTGCTTGTTGTTGTGCATCCCGACTGAATTTATTCGACTGAGCGAGATGAAAAGTTTGAATGCCATTCCACAAATTACTTTGATACGAACACCATGTTATTGCCAGGGTAGCAATAGAAAGAATTAAAGTATTGTTTATTTCCAGCCTGTTTCGGTTACGATCAAGCTTTTGATCACTAGTAAGTGTGGTATTTTCAATATTCCCTTCCATATATTGCTCGAATTCGTATTGGACCGCCTGCCCCAATACGAATTGTAATAAGCAACTGCAATAATGTGTTTAAATACTAGAGCGATAGTGTTGTTGTTTCATCAACACTATCAATAGTAAATTTTTACTTTCCTAGTTTTAAGTGTCAATCCGCCTCCAAGACTGAATTGCCACAAGGTAGAATATGAAGTAAGGTAAATTGGGCCGTACCAGCTCCAATAATAGTCGCCACCAGTAGCCCTGGAAGCTGATAATATCATTGCCTGCAGTTTTAATCCCAATTTTGGAGAGAACCATATGTTACTGCCAATTCTTCCACCCCAGGCAAAATTGGTATTGTTGGAACTTTTTCCCAGTGATGGAGCTTCAAGATTGCTGAGTAAAACGCCTGCCATTATCCCGGCATATCCTTCCGCTTTACTGCCGTGCTTCGCAAAATGTCCGTCTCCGCTTAACATTATAAAATCATGTTTTAGATTGAAAGTTTCAGATCTGGTTTGAGTACCAGTACCAAACTTAAAATTGGCAGGAACCGTAGTACCTCTGTGCAAGTATAAAAGTTCTGCGCCACTGTTGGGATTAAATAAATATTCCAAACCAGCACCCCACTGATATCCTGCTTTCACTGTTCCATTGTAATAAGTATTTGCATCATTCACCACATCAAATCCATCATCAAATACATAGGCACTGTAAAAATTTAGCCGGGCATGCTGGCCCATCATAGTTGTCATAGTTACGGCTGATACGAGCAATAGAATGATCTTTTTCATGTTTAAAAAATTTTAGTTAAGAAAAAATTTAATGGGTTAAAGTTGTGTGATTCTAATGTCTGATAAATTGAATATCGGCGGTAAATTATTAATTAAATTCCTCTTTTCCAGATTTTAATTAGAAAACAAAAATGAGGCTGAATTGTAACACTCCATTTTTGAAATCAGGGTCGATATTGGCTGAATCAAAATCACCCACTTTGCTTATACCAACCATATAACGGGCACCGATACCCAGGCCTTTACTTTTCAAAAAACCCAGGCCAAATCCTATTGACAGGTCTGTACTTTTAGCAAACTCGTCGATAGTAGAATTGGGGATGTCTTCGCTTACTTTGAAACCTGCCTGCGGACCGGCTTCTACATAAAAACTACCTTTGAATTGCCACTGCAGCATGATAGGTATGTTGACATAAGAAACCTTGTAATCTGCTTCGGTCACGCCATCATCCAGTTTGGCCCCTTGTGAAGAAAATAGAAGTTCGGGTTGCAAGACCAGGTGATCAAACTTGATGCGCAATAAACCACCGGCATGAAATGCCACTAATGAACTTTTCTCAATATTATTAAAATTACCTCCAGTAAAGTTGCTGATGTTTACACCACCTTTTAATCCGAACTGGAGTTGGGCATTCACGATTCCCATTACCAGGAGAAGCGGAAGGATAATTACTTTTTTCATAAATTAAGATTTAATAGTTAACAAAAAAGTTTACCATGTTGGTGTCTTAATACCGAGGTGACTTTTCTTCTCAATTATTGTTGTTATTATTCCTCCTTTTTATTTGTTTAAATATTATTAGTTTATATAAGAGCTTTCAATCATAATTTAACTCACAGGTGATTCCAGGGTTGTTATTTACTGGTGAATTTATTTTCACTTGATATATAATTTACTTTTTTTGAATCACCCCAGTTTACAGCAGCAACGTCTGCATTTGTAAAATCAGCATTCTGGATCTTTGATCGTGAAAAATCAGCATTCGCCAGCTTAGTGTTTCGGAAAGATGTGCCGAATTTTTTTGTAATGGATAATGCTATCTTTTGTAAGAAATCAAATCCTTTTGCGCCGCTTAATGCTTTTTTACTTATCACAGCACATGCTATCGCCATAATAACAGTTCCAATACCTCCTCCAAGACTTTTACCAAACATGCCACCCGATAATGCGACTATAATAAAAAATATACCCGATAAACTACCCGCGGCAGCTCTTGCCATGGCACCCACAATAAACATAACCATCATCAAAACGATGTTAAGGATCATATAGAGCATACCCTTACCGGTTCCGAGTCCTGAAAGATTAAATACAATAGCCAGCAGCAAGGCATAAATAACGACTGGAAGGACCAGGTTCTTTATTGCACTCTTAACGCCTTTCCACCATGAATAGATGATAAAGAGAAGATCCAATGCGATCGATAAATATGCGGCATACTTTACATACTGATCTGTTGAAGCCAGCATTTCTTGTACCGTACGACCGGTAAGCATGGCGATATAGCCTGCCAGCAGTGAAGCAATAAGAGCTGCCAAAAAAAGCAAGACAGTATTCAGCAGAGGGATGCCTGTTTTTATGTTTGTAAAATTTGCACCTGTAAGATCAGCGCCACTAAAATCAGCACCGCGAAGATCACTATCCGCAAAACTTGCATTCGAAAGATCTTCGTTTTTAAATGAAGTCTTTTGTAAATTTTTGTTTGAGTATTCTTTTGCCATGGTTGCTGTATTAATTATTCTTTTTTTTCTTTAACCGATATTAATGATTCTTTTTCTTCTTTAAGTTCCTTGTTCAGGAAATAATTCAGGAATGTTCTTATTACAGCAATGGCACCAAGCTCGATAAAATGTGCCATGGTAGGAGGGATTATTAACTGGTTATCTTCTATTTTTCCTTAAAGCCTCATCCTTTCTTTCCAATTCCAGGGCTTGTTCTGCAATGATCTTTTTTAGCCGTCTATTATCTTCCATGAATTGCTTTAATTCAGATCTTGCTTTATTCTTTAAACTATTCTCAAACTTATTTTTATGATTTTCCATAAACTTTTCTCTCCACCTTGCAAATACACTATATGAGAGTTTATGGTTCTGTATCGCTGTAATAACACCTATCTCATTCGCTTGTCTTAATATTTCAAGCTTTTGTTCATCAGTAAATTTTCTTTTTGAGCTCGCCATAATTAAAAAAATATAGATTGAGTGGCGGTACAGACTTATTAATAGTTAATTCTAAGGGTTTGATCGTATATTCTTTCTTTTTACAACTAAATGGGGAAGGATCAGATATCTTTTTGAAAGAACAATAAACGGTAAAACATGGGTTTACCAATAGGAAAAGTTACTTTAGATTGTATGAAATCAATCAAATGATCTCAAAAATTTGAGAGATATCTTATGTTTTTGGCAAAGAATTATTAATCGTGTCGTTTAGATTTTTGACAAGTGTTTATTTTCTTGCCGGGAATGGTTAGCATATGAATGTCTGTGCAATATCAATTTTTGACAATCATCCGTCAGAATGGCAACTTCGACCCAGTTTCAGTCCCCGGAGTATCTAAAACTTTTAAAAGATATCTAATCGAAAAACAAATACTGCTCAAAAAAAATCTTGCTGAGATCAGTTTAGTTAAGTTTTATAATTCTTAGCATTTATCAGGTTAATTATTCATTGACCCGCTTGTGTCAATGTTAAATTGCACCGGTACGAATTGACTTGCAATTTCTTTAAAATGAATACAGTTAAGGATTTTTATTTAAAAATAAAATTTCAGTAAAATCAGTAGAGGTTTGCTTAGGCAGGGTATAAACCGGTGAATTCTTTCTCCGGTTTTTTTATTAAACCAGGTCGTTAATTGAAAGAATATCTAATAATCATGATCCTGAACTATCGATCAGGCTTTTTAGATATCTCTACAAACTAAAAAACTCACCTGAGCAAGAATATGCATCAAAGTGAGTTTTTATATTGGTTATCAGCGAAGTGCGGAGAGAGAGGGATTCGAACCCCCGGACCTTTTGGGTCAACGGTTTTCAAGACCGCCGCATTAGACCGCTCTGCCATCTCTCCGGCGCAAAAATAGCCTTGCACAGTTAATCAGCAAAATAGATTTTAAAATAAAGGCTTCCGAAATCACTTCTTATTTGTTAACGATATTTACTCATGGATTCAATTACCCATATAGCCCTTGGTGCATGTATGGGCGAAGCTTTTCTTGATCGTAAGCTTGGGAAAAAAGCAATGCTTTGGGGAGCATTGGCACAAAGCATACCCGACATTGATTTTCTTGCGTCCTTCTGGATGAATACCTCAAACAATTTATTAGCTCATCGCGGCTTCACACATTCATTTTTATTTGTGGCGATCATTGCCGTGTTCTTTGCATTGATTGCAGAACGATGGCACCGGCCGCATAATATAAGTTTTAAAAAGTGGTTGTTGTTTTTTGCCGGAGTTATTTTCATTCATGTTTTTATTGATGCCTTCAATAATTATGGGGTAGGGTGGTTTGAGCCGTTTAGTCATAAAAGAATTTCTTTTAATTCAATTTATGTTGCTGATCCATTTTTTTCGATATGGCCCGGAGCAGCAGTGTTATTGCTTATTATTTCAAAACATAGCTGGAAGCAAAGAAAAAAATGGTGGATGATGGGATTGGTGATGAGTGGAGTTTATCTTCTGTATTGCACTTTCAATAAGACAAAGATCAATAGTGATGTAAAAGATATTTTGCAAAAACAAAATATTCAATACTCAAGATATTTCACAACACCAACCGCTTTTCAAAACTGGTTATGGTATGTTGTCGCCGGCAACGATTCAGGTTATCATGTTGGTTTTCGTTCAGTGTTTGATAGTAAGAAAGAGATCGATTTTACATACTTTCCAAGAAATGATTTTTTGCTTGATTCAGTAGAGGACACCGAAGCTTTACAAAAGCTAAAACGATTCTCCCAGGAATTTTATACTGTCGAAAAATGGAATGATACATTGGTGTTTAACGATCTTCGTTTCGGACAAATCATTGGATGGCAAAACCCCAATGGGAAATTTGTTTTTCATTATTTCTTAAAAGACAGTGCTGATAACAATCTGGTCGTTCAGCGTGGTCGTCTTGAAGGATGGGATAAAAATGCTTTTAATTTGTTGGTGAAAAGAATAAAAGGAAATTAGTCTTTTAGGATTCTGAGTTCATAGACGTAATTTATTTGATAGTAATTTTTTTACCTGTCCTCATGGCTTCATAAACAGCAGCAACGATCTTTACATCTCTTTTGCCCAGCTCTCCCGGTACAATGGAAGTTTGATTGTTTTTAATAGATAAAGCAATACCATCCATTTGTTTTGCCTGCTGATTTACATTTGGAAAATTCATTGGGGTTTCGCCAATTTTTCCTTTCAATCCTCCATAGTTATAGGCTGGCGATAATTCAAAAGTTCCTTTCTCTGCTTCTGCCTTTAAAAAATTTAATGCATGTCCATAACTGGCTTCGCCTTCGGCAATTATTCCACCAGGCATTTCAAATTGCCATTTAAGTGATTGCTCAACTTCATTGAATTTATCTGCAATTGTTTTTGGACCTTCCTGTGCAGTTACAGCAATTGGTTCGAGACCTGTTGTATAGCAAATTCCCTGCACGCAATAAATACCAAGATCCTGCATGGGCCCGCCACCTGCCATTGCTTTTTTTAATCGCCATTGTGTTGGATCGCCGATAAGAAAACCAAAACCTGCTGTTATCTTTTTTATGTCACCATAAATTTTTTTTGTTCCCAATCGCACCATTTCAAGATTGTAAGGTTCAAAATGTAACCGATAACCGATGGATAATGATTTACCAGCTTGTTTGCATGCGGCTATCATCTTGTCGCAATCTTCAACGGTTAATGCCATTGGTTTTTCGCAAATAACATGTTTACCTGCTTTAGCTGCACGAATAGTATATTCAGCATGCATGGAGTTAGGCAATACAACATATATAATGTCTATATCAGGGTTGTCTTTAATGCTATCAAAGGTTTCATAATTGTAAATATTTTTATCAGGGATATTATATTTCTCTTTCCATACAGGAATTTTAGAAGGGGTACCTGTAACGATCCCAGCTAAATAACAATTCCCGGTTTGCAATAGGGCAGGAGCTAATTGTCCTCCTGCATAACCACCAAGGCCTACCAGGGCAATTCCTAATTTGCCTTCCTTTTTATTTTGTTCTACCATAATTTCAGGATTTGATTTTTTATCATCAGCACATTTAATGCCTGATGAGATAAGCGGAACACTTAAACTTGCAAGACCAAGATCATATAAAAATTTTCTTCTTGATTTGTTATGCTGTTCCATGATTGTATATTTTAATAAGTATAAAGTTTTACATGCTGAATGCTATGATCATTTGCGGGAATTCTTACATGTCTTCCCTGGTGATCCTGGTCGCCATTCATCCGACGCCCCGGTTTCCATACTCCATTTTCAAATCTTCCTTCATCTACACTGATAAAACCAGCTTTCTTGTTATTTGCTTTTGGGGTAAACGTCATTACAAAACCTGTACCTGCTACATAAAATTCACCTGGGCCAATTGCGATGATCAGTCCCCCGGCTAATGGCCAACTACTATCTTTTGCTCCTGCAGACCATCCCATTTTATATTCATGATGAACAGTAAAAAGATAATCACCAATTGTAATGTCTTTTTGAATAGAATCCTTTTCAATTAAAAATCCTTTGACTGCACCAGTAGATTGATATTTTGTAATTAAAGGTGTTAGTTGGTTCAAAATATTATATGTCTTACCAATCGGTTCTTTTCCGGGCTCATTAGTTGATTCGATGGAGAAAGGAGAAAAAGCCAGGCAATTATAATTTCCAAATGCAAAGAAAGCTTTTGCATCAATCCCTTTTTCAAAACGATGTTCAGGAATGAACAAAGGATCGCCAGCTCTTGTATAAAGATCACACCAGTGTTTAAAATCGGGATTGTAAAAATCAGGGGCCAAAAAATCAATAGAAGGCGCAGCTGCTTTCCATATATCCATCACATGCGGCAATGGACCTGCACTTGGATATTCGCCGGGTTTGCGGGCGGGACGATTCAATGCAGCGTTTACAAACATAGGTATATTATAAACCGCTTTTCCTGCAATTGTTAGTTCATTGGTAAAAACAGCATAATACCAGGCCATGAATATTTCATCTGTTGCAAGACTTTTTCCAAATACTTCTTCCCAATTGCCAGAAGTTTTAGATCCGTTTGATTCCCAAATGGATTTGATCTCAGGAAGCAGTTTGTTTTTATTTTTTACAAGGTAATCTAACAGTTGACGGGGAACTGCTGAGTTAAATGCTTTATTGGCTGCATCATCATAAGTTCTTGCATCGGGTAACATTCCGATTTCATTCTCTACTTGTACCGAAATGACAGTATGTTCTTTGCTATCAAATTCTTTTATGTATTGCATTAATCTCGCAAATGCTTTCTTATCTGCTTCAAGATTATTTTTATTAAATGGAGTTATTATTTCATGCGGACTGCCGGTTTTGTCAAGTATCCTTGGAAATCTTGTTGTATTTGTTTTTACCCATGCAGGTGCATAGCAGGACATGCTGTTCTTCCATGCACCGAACCATAACAGCACCAACTTCAATTTGAACAACCGTGCATTTTCAATCAGGCTGTCAACTAAAATAAAATCAAATTTTCCTTCAGTTGGTTCCATCAACTCCCAATAAACAGGGGCAATGACAGTATTTAGATTCATTTGCTTCAGCTTGGGCCAGACCGGTCGCATATAATCATTACTTGATGCACTTGAATTGCCTAATTCACCTCCCAGTACGAGAAACGGTTTATCATCTACTATTAACTGAATATAAGACCCATTTTTTGCAAGCCGTGGAGTGGATGATAACTGCGCATTAGAATGCAGCAGGTTGAAAAGAAAAATTGTTGTTATAAGAACCCTCAAAGCTTTGATGATTGGTTCAATACCCGGTTTTATTTTCAATAATTTTATCATCATCAAATTCTATTTTATAACAATTGTATATACCTGGCCACGTTGACTTGGCAAGTCATATATAAAACTTTCTTTCAGACTATGTGTTGAGATCGTCGCTTTTGGTGATATTATAGGCGCCGGTATTTCTTCAACATGGTAGAATGGATTTTTGTTTTCTCCCAATGCTTTTTTTAACGCTGTCCCATTATTTAATTTCATTTCATTGGGAACACGCAAACGAAGATTGCCACCTAAATTTGATTTGATAACAGCTTTAACCAACTTGCCATCTTTCCATTGCATATTGACAATTTCAAAACCACCTCTTGCACGTAAGCCACTAATACTTCCGCCTGCCATGCCAAACATCAGGAAGGGCAGGAAGCAAATGAATTGCGCCATCAGCACTTTGCATCAGCATTTCTGTAATGCCGGAAGTGCATCCAAAGTTGCCATCAATCTGAAATGGTGGATGAGCATCAAAAAGATTATTATAAGTGCCACCGCCGCCTGTCGTTAGTGCCCACAGGTGTAAGTTGATTTTGTATGAGTTTATAAGCATGATTGCCATCCAGCATTTTTGCCCACCAGTTTACTTTCCAGCCCATGCTCCAGCCGGTTGATACATCGCCACGCTGAATAAGTGTGTTCTTTGCAGCGCTATATAATTGCGGTGTACGATAAGGCGATATTTGATTGGATGGAAACAATCCATACAGATGTGAAATATGACGATGATGATCATTTGGATCATCCACATCATCTAGCCATTCCTGTAATTGACCATATTGACCAATATGCATTGGGGCAAGCCGGCTCCGCATTTGTTTTAGCGTATCAACAAAAGCTTTGTC
Source organism: uncultured Bacteroidota bacterium (assembly GCA_963746915.1). Classification (GTDB taxonomy): domain Bacteria; phylum Bacteroidota; class Bacteroidia; order Chitinophagales; family Chitinophagaceae; genus VBAS01. The sequence goes on from CAVVDD010000004.1 coordinate 424,978, forward strand.
TTTATTTAAAATTTCTGCAGCCCTTATAGCAGAACTGAATACATCAAAAACAATTTGATTGGTCATGGTTGTACCTGCATCAAGTGAAGAACCCTGGTGTGCTGTTGGTGCATTTTCCGGTGACATATCAGGATTTATAACCAGCCAATGGTCTTGTTGGATGTTCAATCAAGAAAATCAACATAAAATGTAGCAGCGCCTTTCAGTACAGGATAAACCGATGCTAAAAATTTTTTATCACCGTTATATAAATAATGTTCCCAAAGATGCTGGCTTGTCCATCCACCGCCATTGATTCCATGCTCCCCAGAATGCACCATCAACAGCGCCGGTGGCACGCCATATATCTGTATTGTGATGCGCCATCCAGCCTCTTGCACCATACATATCTCTTGCTGTTTGTTGTCCGGTTACAGCCATTTCTTTTACCATTTGCAAAAATGGTTCATGCAATTCTGAAAGATTTGTTTTTTCTGCCGGCCAGTAATTCATTTCAGCATTGATGTTGATCGTGTACTTGCTATCCCATGGCGGATTCACTTTATTATTCCAGATACCCTGCAGGTTGGCAGGCTGGCCTCCGGGTTGTGAAGAGGAGATCAATAGGTATCGACCATATTGATAATATAGCGTAACAAATTGCGGATCGTTGGTCGAATTAAAATTTTTTAATCGTTCATCTGTTGGAAGCTTTGCAGCATCAGTCGTTCCAAGATCAAGTTTTACCCTGTTAAAATATTTTTGATAGGCTGCAATATGTGCTTTTAAAATATCTGCAAAAGATTTTGGAGTTGCTTTATTCAAATAAGTCGCTGCTCTTTCATTTTCATTTCCACTGATATCATGATAATTATTAAAATTGGTTGCAATAGAAATATAAATTGTTACTGCATCTGCATTTTTTATGATCATGAAGTATCAGTTGAAGATAATGAACCACCTTTTAGTTTTTATTTGAACAATACCTTTGTACCTGATCATTCCTTTTACTCCTTCATGATCAATAGTTGTTCCGGAAAATAGTTAATTGGCCTGAGCCGGTTGTTTTAATCTTCAACTTTTGGATAGAGGTGTTGAATAAAAAGCAGTGAAAGAAATGCTGTTCGGTTTACTTGCAGTTAAATGAATTACAATAACACGATCAGGAAAAGAAGCAAATACTTCTCTTGTGTAAGTAACATCACCAACGTTATAAGAAGTTTTTGTAACTGCTTTTTCAATATCAAGTTCACGATAATAATTGGTATAATTTTCATGCCCATCAAAAACAAGATGAAGATTTCCTGCCGGTTCAAACATTTGACCATGTGATTTTTTACTGATGATTATCCTGTTTGCCATCTGCTCCGCTTCTTTTTGTTTGCCGTCAAATATCAGTTTTCGTATTTCAGGCAAAGAATCCAGCGCCAAAGGATTGTCATTCCGATTAGGACTACCGCTCCATAAAGTATGTTCATTTAATTGAATGGTTTCTGTTTCCACATTTCCATAAACCATAGCACCTAATCTGCCATTACCAATAGGCAATGCATTTTCCCATGTTGTACCGGATGGTTGATTGTACCATAGTTTCAAGCCTGTATTATTTTGCGAAATAGCAGAACACCCGATACTACCAGGAAATCGAATGCAAAAATTTGTTTCATAACATTGATTACAAAATATCATTGTAAAAAATCTGATCTGTTTATTTTTCGCCTGCCATGTTCTTTACATATGCCGCTACATCAAGCATTGGCGCTATCCAGATATCTTTTTCATTCTTTTTTAAAAATTGTAAAAACTCACTATGCGCAGGAATCGATACATTTAATGCATTGCCACCACCCACTCCATGAAAAAGTATAACGAGCAATGAATTTGTTTCGATTGCTTTTTTTGCCCATTCGATCATTTGTGCACCGGTTTCACCATTTACCATATAACAATCCACATTTTACAGATCGATTTCATTTATTTTATGCATTTCTGTTCTTACAGCTCTTGCCGCCACAAAATCATCTTTCATTGCATTAATAAAAGAGGAGTCACCTATCTTCATATCTCCACAGGTAAATGCAAAAGTTCTTTTTGTTTTTCCATCCAGTGCCTGTAGAAAGAGATTCGTCATTCTTGTTTCATCAACCATTCGCTGCACCGTATAATTATTCATATCATATTCCGGTTTCACCCATTCTCTTCCTTTGCCGCCAATACATGGATGATATAAAGTGTGATTGCCCAGTTCATAACCTTTTGTCGCCAGTTTTTTCCAGTCATTTAAACGTGTTTGCATGGAATGAGAAAATGCGGTGACATAAAAAGTAGCTTTTAATCCTAAAGAATCAAGAACGGGAATTGCGTTATCCAAATGTTGATCGATCGCATCATCATAAGTTAAGACAACTGCGCATTTCTTTTCCTTCCAGGGCTGAACTGTTTGGGAATAGCTTGTTAAAGAAGATGCAATAATGACGAGGAAAAATATTTTATTCATGCTATTTTTTAAGTACTGGAATTTTGCCATTAAAATTAAGTTTGAGTACATAAGCCATTTCTTCAAAAGAACGTTCCGGTAAATTAATGATCAATCCCTCTTTGCTTTGCCTGAAAGTCAGCGGTAAATATTTTCCGGCAGCCCCATTGATAAGTTTTACAGTTTGCAGGTTTTTACAATCAATGCTATCTGCAGACAATGATGAAAGAATAATTTCCTTTTGACCTTTATCCCAGCCAAGCATTATTACATAAAGCGTAGTGTTATCTTTTGATCTTGTATAACGAATATCTTTTGCTGTGCCTTCAGCAGGTGCCTGGAACACTCCATGAGCAGCTCCCATTTTTGTCGGGCCTTCGCCATATTTTTCCCATGCACGGGTTGCATACGCTGCTTCACCATACTTTTTTAGCCATGCTCCCATTGAAAGCAAAACATCTTTTTGTTCCTTTGGTATTGTGCCATCTGCTTTTGGTGAAATGTTTAATAAAAGATTCCCATTCTTACTTATCCTGTCCAGGAAGCCATGAAGTATTTGTTTTTTGGAATAATATCCAATGCCTTCCGTATAACACCAGCTTGAATTACTGATCGCATCATCAGTGAGCCAGTAATTATCTGTAATATCTTGCGGGCCGCCGCGTTCATAATCCAAAACTGCACATTTTGTATTCAATCCATCTTTATAAGTAGCGACTACTTCTTTTTTCCATTCAATTGCTTTGTTATAGTAGTAAGATAAAAACTCAAGAAGAACAGGTTGGGAAATTTTGGGCAGATTAAAATCCTGCCAGAGAATGTCAGGTTTGTAATTATCAATGATCTCTTTATGCTTGTTCAGCCAAAGCTCTTCATTTTTTTCTTTTCCTTGTTGTCCATAAAGAATTTGAAGTTTGGGATCATTTGTTTTAGGCACCGAATCATAATAACCGGTGATATTGAAAGCATGATGCATCGAAAGGATCACTTTCATATTTTTTTTACGGATGGCATTCGCTAACAATCCAACGAGATCAAGTTTTGGTCCCATGTCTTTTGCATTCCATGGATTTACTTTACTTGCCCACATAGAAAAGCCGTCGTGATGTTCAGCAACAGGACCTGCATACTTTGCTCCTGCATCATAAAATAATTGTGCCCATTCATCAGGATCGAATTTGCCGCCTTGTGATTTTAATTTAGGAGCAAACTGTACAAAATTTCCCTGTTTGTCTTTTGCCCCTGTTATGAAATTATTATATGGCCATTCAGATGTTTCACCATAAACACTTATGTGATGTTTGTATTCATCCGATTTTTTTATAAACATATTGCGGGGATACCATTCATTTGCAAATGCCGGTACAGAATACACTCCCCAGTGAAAGTATATTCCAAACTTGGCATCTTTGAACCACTCCGGTACCGGGTTTGATTTTTCTAACGAAGAAAAGGTTGGTTCAAATTTTTGTTTGGAGACCTGTGCTGAGATATCAGTAACAAAAAACGTAATAAGAAATAATGTGTATTTATATTTCATATCCAAAAATTGTTATCATATTTCAACCATTGCTTTGATCACTCCATTTTCGGGATGTAACCAACTTTCAAACTCATCAGCCACTTTATCGAAATGTACCCGATGAGTGATGTATCCTGAAGGTTTAATTTCTTCTCTCCTGATGCAGCGAATCACCTGTTCAAAATCTTGTCGTGTAGCATTACGGCTGCTTAGTAATGTGCCTTCTCTTTTATGAAATTCAGGATGACTAAAAGAAATATTCTCTTTTTGCAAACCGATCAACACATATCTTGCCCCATGTGCCATGTATTGAAAACTATTATTGATGGCTTTTAAACTTCCTGTTGCGTCAACAACAACAGTTGGCATATCACCATTTGTTATCTGTTTTAATTGTTCAGATACATCGGAAGATGATGCATTGATAATATGATCAACATTGAGTTTGTTCTTACAGAATTGAAGCCGCGGCTCATTAATATCTAATACTATTACCTTTCCACCAGCTATTCGGGCAATCTCCATTGACCCTAAGCCAATGGGGCCGGCACCTATCACTAAAACAAATTCACCGGGTTCTATTGCTGCACGACGAACACCATGTGCACCAATAGCCAGTGGTTCCACTAATGCGAGTTCATCAACATTTAATCCTTCACCATGTACCAGGGAATAGGAAGGAATTGAAAGATATTCAGCCATACCACCGTTGATGTGAACTCCACAAACCTGCAACTGTGTACAACAATTAGGTTTGTTCATACGGCATGCTATACAATTACCGCAATTAAAATATGGTATGAAAGAAACAGTTTCCCCCTCATTAAAACCCGGTGCATTATCAAATTCAAATAATTCACCTGCCAGTTCATGTCCTAATATTCTTGGATAATTGAAAAATGGCTGCGTGCCTTCGAATGCATGAAGATCCGTACCACAAATTCCAATGCGTTTGATCTTGATAATAGCGTGGTTTTTTTTCAACGGCGGTCTTTCACTGCTGTTATATTCAAGTAGCCCGGGCCTCATGCAAACAATCGTCTTCATTATCTTTATTTAAAAAGTAATTGAGCAAAATTGTACAGGTTATTTCTCCATACCGGCCATGTATGTCCTCCCGGATATTCGCTGTAAGTATATTTAATACCCATTTCATCAAACTTTGAAAGCATGATCTTGCAATTGTTGTAGGCAATATCTTCTTTACCACCCATAGAGGTCCAAAGGCTTTTCAAATTACGGTTGATCATGACAGCATTAGCTTTCATAAAATCGTATTGCGGATTGGCGAGTTCAGGACGATTAGCGAACCACCCGGAACTGAATACCCCGAGATAAGCGAACATATTTGTGTTCTTTATTCCTGCATATAATGTTTGCAATCCTCCCATTGACAATCCTGCTAATGCCCGGTTCTTTGCATCAGTTTCTGCACGATAATTTTTTTCAACAAAGGGAATCAATGATTGCTTTAATTCATTTTCAAAAGAACGAAGTACATTTTCATTAAACCCTGCCAAACCACCGCTACCGAAATTTCCATCAGGCATTACTACCAGCATTGGCTTTGCCTTATTTACTGCGATAAGATTATCAAGTATCAGGTCGGTTTTTCCCTGTGTTGACCAACCTCTTTCATCTTCACCACCGCCGTGCAGTATGTATAACACCGGGTATTTTTCATTTGTATTATTATCATATCCCGGCGGAGTGTAGATGTAAAATTGACGCCATGAATTTGTGACTCTTGAAAAATATTTTTTTATCCTTACATCCCCATGCGGAACATCTTTCATAGCATAATACCCACCATTAGCAAATGGTATTTCAATGCCGCTTGCCATTCTCCCCATACCATAAAATGTTTCACTTGCCGGATCGGCAAGCGCAACCCCATCTATCAATAAAGAATAATAATGAAACCCTTCACTTATCGAATCAGTTGTAACTACCCAATAACCGCCTGTATCTCTTGCCATTTCATATTTTTTTCCAAGATCAATTTGCACTCTTTGCGCATCGGGTGCCTTGATGCGGAAAACAACACGATTGTCAGGTAATATCTGCGGGTACTTAGCTGATCTTGCATTAGTAGAAGCAGGCGAACCTAAAATTGAGTAACTGGGAAAACTTGAAACGTCAACCGGTTTGAATAAAAATTGAGAGAACATATATAAGCCATTCTTCCAAACTTTAAAATCATGAACACCGGGTTCTATATAATATATATGAGGAACATTTCTTTCGTAGAGATAATCATGCGTCCTTTTGCTGAATGTGATCAGGCCATCATTATCGCCACAGGATATCCAAAGAAGCTTTAATTTGTTTTTTGCAGCTTCAGGATCAGGAACTAATTCTTCAGGTCGTTTTGTATTGGGTGCCGATGAAAAACCTCCGACCCATGCAAACTTGTCGAGATTACCTAAACCGAAATTTAATGATTGACCACCACCCATTGAAAGACCTGCGATGGCACGATGCTCCCTGTCTGTTAACGCTGGATATTTTTTTTCAATGAATGGAATAAGATCGTTCAACAGATCTTTTTCAAAAGTGGTGAAGGCCTGCACTTTAGCGCTATCAAAAATATTTCCTCCTGCCCGGTCATCTTTCATAGCTCTGCCATTCGGCATTACTACGATCATGGGTTCGATCTTGTTTTCTGCATAAAGGTTATCCAGTATTACCTGTGGCTTGCCGCCGTTCAACCATTCTTTTTCATCGCCGCCGATACCATGAAGAAGATATAGAACTGGATATTTTTTATTTTTTGAATAGCCGGGCGGCGTATAGATCAAAGCTCTTCTTGTTGTGCCAACTGTTTTTGATTCATACAGGATAGTATCAATTTTTCCATGTGCTATATCTGCACGCAACGAATCAAAACCTTTTGGGGCTTGCTTTAATATAGTTTGTGAATCGCCGGCGAAACAAAACTTAATCAGGACAGCAAGCAAGATGGTTAAATGTTTCATTGTTTAATTTATTTGAGACATGAAAAAAATTATTTAAGCGTTAACACCACAATAGAAAAGGGTGGAAGCTTTACTGAAATCGAAGTTCCGTTAAGTGAAGCATTATTAAATACAGAAGGACTCACCTTATCAGGATTATCAAAAGTGTTATGGTCCTGCAATTTGTCAGAACGGAGTATGCGACCTGTAACTGATTTAGCAGTGAGATTACCGAGGTCGATCGTTACTTCCTGTTCATTATGAGCATCTATATTCACCAATGAAATATGAACTGTTCCGTTTTTATCTTTTGATGCGGATGCGGATACTGCTTTTAATTTCTTTTCACCAAGTGTATAGTCTTTGCTTGTTACGTTAAGCGGCAGCATCAATGCATTTTGATGTACATTGTACATTTCCATCACATGATAGGTTGGTGTCAATATTATCTTTTCTTCTTTGGTAAGAATTACGGCTTGTAATACATTAACACATTGGGCAAGATTAGCCATTCTTACCCGGTCGCAATGATTATTGAACATATTCAAGGTAAGACCTGCGATCATTGCATCTCTCATAGAATTTTGCTGGTATAAAAAGTCCCGGTTGGTGCCTGGCTCAACTTCGTACCATCCGCCCCATTCATCTACCACCAATGCTACTTTTTTCTGCGGATCATATTTATCCATAACCTCACTATTCCCACTTATCATGTGTTCCATGCGGTAAGCTTGTACCATTGTGGAGAAATACTCATTTTCCGTAAAATCAGTAGCAGAACTTTTTTTACTCCAATTGATAACCGAATAATGATGAATAGAAACACCATCGATCAGTTTGCGTGGAATATCACGCATCAATGTTTCTGTCCATTTGAAATCTTCAGTTCCGGGACCAACTGCAATACGAAATAATCCTTCCGTATTATTATAGCTTGTCATGAACGTTGCATATTTTTTAAACTGGTCAACGTAATAATCAACATCCATATGACCTCCGCAATCCCATGATTCATTACCTACACCCCAATATTTCACATTCCATGGTTTTGTTCTTCCGCTTTTTTGACGCATGTCGGTCAAATAACTTTTACCGTTCGCATGATTGGTGTATTGCACCCATTCCGCTGCTTCCTGTACAGTACCGCCTCCAACATTCACAGCGAGATAAGGATCAGCATTCATCATTTCACACAGATCAAGAAATTCATTAGTGCCAAAACTGTTGTCTTCTCTCACATTACCCCAGGATACATTCTCTGTATGTTTTCTTGTAGTCTTTGGACCAATGCCATCTTTCCAATGATAATTATCTGCATAGCAGCCACCGGGCCAGCGCAACACCGGGATCTTTAGTTTCTTTAATGCTTCTACAACATCGAGACGGATCCCATTTTTGTTTGGGATCTTTTTATTTCCTTCACCCACATAAAATCCTCCATAAATACAGCGACCCAGGTCTTCAGCAAAATGTCCATAGATATTTTTACTGATAGTATCTTTTGCCATTGAACTGTTCAATACAATTTTATTTTGCGCATTTAAAGCGATGGTTAAATAAAATGTAGCAACAAATGGTATCAACTTAACTCTTTTCATAATTATCCTTATTTAAACAATTTTTTATAAAGCATCACTTTATCACTGTGCCGCAACTCTTTCATATTTCAAAAACTTACTTGCCCAGGGAATAAAAAATTTAAAGTTGGGAGCATCCGTATGTCCGCCATCATGTTGTCGCCATGCCAATTCACCATCCAGCATATCTGTAAGCATCGGAGGCATTTTTTCTTTCAGATAATCATTGGAAACACCAATATCTTTTGCTCCTAACTAATTTAAATACTGAACCGGCTGCAACTGTAGCCATATAACTGCCCTGCTGATCCAGCCATTTGGCATCACCTTTTTCAGGAATACCATAACTGATAAATGTAAGACGTGGTGCACAAAGTGCAATCAGTTCATGCGAATCAACCGGCAGATCACAACCTGTTTTTTTACCAAACGATGATTCTTCTGTTCCGTATTTTAAATAATTACCAGCCATCCAATGATACTCGCCGCTACCGGTAAGACTTTCCACTGCTTCACCAAATACACGACGATGAAGTGTAGCGCCACCTTTACCTGAAGAACCGATCAATCCAACTGCAAAACGTGGTTCAAATGCAAGTGTTACCAATGCAGCTTTACCATAACGTGATACACCTTCGATGCCTACTTTTTTTGCATTTACCAATGTATCTGTTTCCAAATAATCTAATCCTCGTGCTGCACCCCATGCCCATGCACGCAATGATCCCCAATCATCTGGCTTACGTGGCTGTCCTTTATTTACCAAACCAATAATTCCTCTTGTAAGACCTGCACCATTATCAGCCTGTATGCTGTTTGTTTCAATAGTAACATAACCCCAGCCTGCTGCCAATAATCTTTCCTGTGGTGTAAGTTCTTCGTCAGGTTTTGGCGGCGCAAAAAAATTAGGTGCAGGAAGTCTTGTGATCGGTTGATACGCCGGATATTTATCAAAAATTGCTTTCAAGACCAGGATCATTTTTTATCATCAGCTCTTTAAAAGCTGTATTGATTTTTTCCATTTCATCAGGTGCAGGTTGTGCAGGTGCAGGAAATGAAGGACGACCACTGAACATCATCAATACCGGAACAGGACCTTTTACATTTGCAGGTACTACCAGCATCATATTAATATCAACATTGATCAACGGATATTCGCTGTTGTCAACATGCCCTACCAGCATTTTTAGCAATAACAGGAATACGATTGACAAATTCCCTGTCAATTACCTTTACTGTCCATGTTACTTTCGGAATATTTTTCGGAAGACGGCCATACACTTCTTTTTCAAAATCTTCTATCAATCTCAGGACGGCGTTGTTTCCACCACATATCTGCTGTTGTTACTTTTTTACCATTTTTTGTTGTAAGTATATCCGGTAATTGCGGACAAGGATTTGCTATTGATTCATCATAATTAGCATGATTGGGAGCAGACTCATTACCACTTGGACCGGGTCTTAATTTTTTTATACCCAATTGCTGCTTCATGTTATCATGATCCTGTTGGGCAGTAAATGTTATGAGCCGTGGATACTTGCTGCTGTCAATTGGAGATGTTTGTGCAATCGTAATATTGACGAAGTTCACAAGCAAAAAAAGCAAAAGATTTTTTTTCATTGTAATAAATTTATTTGGGCAATACAGTTACAATTACCCGTTTATATCTTGATAATGCAGGAGTCCCTTTATCAGATATTTTTAAAATAATATGGATTGTTTCCGGTTTCTCTACATCAGGTGCGGTTAATCCTACGCCGGGATAATTTTCCGGTGAAACTTTTACTTCTTTCTTATACGTACCGGCTTCTATGTAATGAAACCACAAATAACTGAAGCTGTCTCCATCCGGATCATGGGTTCCGGAAGCATCAAGAGTAAACCACTGGCCTGATATTACGGTAAAGGCGGCACCCTGTTTTAAAACCGGCACCGGCGGATGATTAGCCTCCTTATATGATTTAATGCACCAATCTATTCTGGCAGCAAAATCATTTTGAAAATCATCTCTCCAGCGCCATAGCGTTACTTTATTATCTGTGAAAGTCACCGTATCCTTTCCTACAACCCGTCCATAGTCTTTATAAGTAAATGGCGAAAAACTATCTGTTGCATTTGTCCAGATTGTTCTTGTCTCGGGTTCGAAAGGAACACCCGATCCTCCTTTTTTCTGTTTGGAAAAATCTGGTTTGTACAATTCGTAACGACCACCCCAGCCGCCCCATTCGGGATGTTCGGGGTTATTTAATCCATTTGGAATTAATGACAGAAAAGCCGGTGTGTCACCTTCCACTCCCCATGCTACATCAGGATATGCAGCTCCAAGCGGACCATGGCCTTGTTGAATATTTTCTGCAATCCAATGATTGCTGATCTTATCATTGTTTATCCCTTTTATAACACTATTAATAGCAGCCCATGTTGAACTTCCATAATCATCGCCGGGGCTAACAATATAAAACAGGTCTGGAAAATTATTCCTGATCCATATACCGGAATCGTCCTGGTCGGAGATGGTGTACACCCTCAGTTTAGCAATCAGCTTTTTTGCCTCAGCTTCAGATTTTGTGTTTTTAATTTTATATAATGACTGAGCAAGAGTATTGGCACCTCCCCAAACGGAAATCCATAAGGGACGTTCATCTTTTTCTTCCAGCACTTTGATGATCCAATCAGAGCCTTGGGAATCATTTCCATTTCCCACTCCCTCCATTCCATATTTTGGCAGACCTTGTTTTACCAGTTGCAACAGAGCCTGTACAGTGGGAAAACCTGCTTCATGCTTAATAAGATTAGGTTGTACTTTTCCATAGGCGTTTATTATTTTTTTTATTGATTCCGGATCTACTCTTGTTTTGTGCCAACAAGAAGTAGTTGCAATTAATCCTTTTATATCAATTTCATTTGCATATAAAAATAAACGTACAAAGGATTGAGTATCGTCAGGATCAGCTTCGATATCTGATAAAATAATTACCCTGTGTTTTTCCTTCACCTGAGCAGAAACTGTGTTTGAAAAAAGTATCAAAACAAAAAAACTAAATGAAGAAATAATTTTCATGTTATATATTACTTATCCGTTCTGAATGGTGAAGCCGGCAATCCTTCTTTATTATACAAATTCGGATTCACAGGATTATCAGCCCATGCATATCGTACATACATTGGATTTGGCAACATTCATCATTCCACACAATTACTTTATCTCCTTCGATCTTTGCTTTTGCCCAAACAAATTTTTTATCAGCACCTGCAATGGCAAATTCACTTAGTTCTTCACCATCATTTGTTATTAAACCACTTCCGGTATTGCTGAAATGTGATCGTTATTTTATTTCCATCAATTGTTGATGATTGATAAATAGGTCCTGAATAAACAATATTTTCACCATAAGCAAGTTTTTCTGCAGCCAATGCCAATCGTTCTCCAACATCTTTTTTATTATCAGGATGAATATCATTCCATTCACCAAGATCAATGGCAACAGCCATTGCCTGTATTGGGAACAGATAAAGATTTTAATTGCGATTCTCTTAATGCTGCCCATTGACTTTCTGAAGGCAGATAATTTATATCCATAAAACCGGGAAGCTGTACATATAAAAAAGGAAGATCACCTTGTTTCCATTTATTTCGCCAGTCAATGATCTGTGCAGGTTGCAGTTTTGCATATTCTTCGGCTCTGCCTGTATTTGCTTCACCCTGGTACCAAAGAAAACCTTTGATGGTATAATTAATAACTGGAGCAACCATTGCATTGTATAAAGCAGTTGGTTGATTTTGTGCATTGATGCCACCACCACCGCCAAATCCACCGTACGGGGTTCATAATACTTCACCAACTTTATATTGCCAGTAACCTTTCAGATCAATCGTATCATTTCCGGCAAATATGCAATAAGGTTTATCAGGAACAAATCCTCCTTTGCCGTTATTGTTGGTAACTTTAACAACAAAAATATTTTTACCTGCTTTTAATACATCTGCAGGCACATTATATCTTCTTTGCGGATACATGATAAGTTGTATTGCCAACCTGTTTTCCATTTATATATAAAACATCTGCATCAACAATTCTTCCCAAGAAAACTCTTGCAGGTTTACCAATCATTGATGCAGGCACATCAATTTCTTTTCTGTACCAAACAACACCATTCAGATCTTTAATACCCTGGTCTTCCCAATAACCGGGAATATTTATTGTTTGCCATCCCTTTCGGAACATAAGTAACATCATACCATGTTTTCGGTCCAGTCAATCCTTTATCCTGTAGTGGCTGAGGCGGCCTGTTTGCATTATTGCAAATGCTCTCCTGTTAATCCATTTACATAAGCAGTGTCTTTATTTTTTTGAATGGTGCTTGTCAATGCAGGAAAATCTTTCAATCCTTCTTCACTTGTCCATGCTTCAATAGGAGTGCCGCCAACACTTGCATTGATCAAACCAATCGGCACATGATATTTTTCATAGATCTTTCTTGCAAAAAAATAAGCGACTGCAGAAAATGGTCTTACATCATCGCCGATTGGCAGATTTCCAATAACCGGTTGGCAGATCATCTTTCGGTCCTTGCAAACTGGTAAGTGTAGGAATCCAGAAATGTCTTATCTGCGGATAATTAGCTTCTGCAATATCATTTGCATAAGTAACATCATGAATATTCATTTGATGCACCATATTGGATTGACCCTGAACAAAACCATACATCACCAATCAATATTTCTTTTAATGTAATCTTATTGCTTCCGGCAATATCCATTGTATAGGGACCGCCTGCTTTCATTGGAGGTAATACGTATCAACCATTTACCATCTGCACCAGTTTTTGTTTTATAAGTTTTACCATTAAACTTTATATTCACTTTTTCATCTTTTGCAGCCCATCCCCATATATTTATTTTGGTATCTCTTTGCAATATCATGCTATCTCTTACCAGCCGCGGAAGTCTTACCTGTGCACGAATAGATTCCAGATTTAGTAATAGAAGTAGAACAAAAAAAACATTTATTTTTTTATATCTCATATTAAAACTTCTTTATTCCCCTTTAGGGGTTAGGGGTTTTTAATTGTGTATTACTTATAAAAGCAATTCTTTTACTATCCGGCGACCAGGATGGAACATTCATACTTCCCTGTCCGCCGAAAACATACGCTATAGTTTTTGGTATACCGCCACTTGCTGGCATTAAGCGGATATAAATTTTTTGATAAAAAGGATGAGTTGCCGGGTCGATCTCTTTTGGAAAAGAAACATAAACTATCCATTTTCCGTCGGGTGAAAAATGGGGAAACCAATCATTGTATTCATCAAAGGTTACCTGTTCCTGGTTGCTGCCATCAGCTTTCATTCTCCATATTTTCATTGTGCCTGTTCTTACAGAATTAAAATATATCCATTTGCCATCAGGACTATACTCTGATCCATCATCAAGAGTAGCCAGGTTGGTAAGTTGTGTTTCTTTTTTAGTAGCAATATCTATCGACCAGATATCATATTGCTTGTTTCTGAAACCGGTGAATATTAATTTTTTTCCATCCGGTGACCAGCTATGCAAAAAAGAATGTCCTGAATCTTCAGAAGTAATTTTAATGGGATTATCAGAACCAGTAAGCGGTAAAGTGAAGATCGTTGACGTTCTTTTTTCACCAACATAATTGCTGATGGCTATCATCTTTCCATCAGGAGACAATACATGGTCGTTGTTATTATTTATCGCAGATCCGCTATTGATTTTGTTCACAGAACCGCTAGCAAAGGTCATAATTGTATAGCAAGCCCGCCGATGAATTAAAGATTAAAGATTTTCCGTCCTTGGTCCAGTTAGGACCTTGTATAGAACCAGTTTCAGAGTAAATTATTTTTCTAAGCCCGGTTTGAACATCCATTACTTCTAAATGACTGCCGATATAATCTCTGTATGGTCTATAATCTTTAGCAGGAGGAATGATGATACGAACATTGCTGAATACTGCCTGCTCAATTACATTTTCATTATGCGAACAAATAAAAAGGCCGGCATATACTTCTTCGTTCAATAAAAGTTCTTTAGATGCAGTTTTGTAGTTTTCTCCCGGAGTTGCGGCTGAAAAGGTGAAAGTATTTCCTACACGTTGCAGTTCGATATTAACAGCCTTATTTGACGCTAATACTATCTGTACTGTTTGTGCGGTATCCGCATGCCTGTATTGTAGAGATGTCAATCCATCGCCATGTACACATGCGTCTGCATAAGGCGAGTTAGACGTCAATTCATTTCTTGCGATAACACCGATCTTGCGATGAGGGTCTGTTCCTTTTCCAATAAAATGAACAGTTGCGCTGATCATAAAATCACCTTTGATCTTTTTCCAGAGAAAACGAAACTGGTCATCATTTGCCCACATATTTTTTCCACCGCAACTCATTGTGTATTCCTGTGTTTCGGCATTATAAGTTGCAGACCCTTTTTTTACAGGATTGCCAACATCTTCATTTCCGTCAAACATTCCTGTTTTTTGTTGGGAATACCCCGTAAGTATACTCATAAATAAAGCAGTTAATAATGGCAAAGTCTTTTTCATGCTAGTTGATTTTTTTATTAATCCCTCCATTGAAAAGCAAAATATTCGCACTGTTCCTTTCCAATATTCTTTAAAGCATGAGGAACATTAGCCGAAAGAAAATAGATATCTCCTGCAGCACCTTTGTAAAGTTTGCCATCTATGTACATTTCTACATTACCTCTCAATATCAAAACGATCTCTTCCTGTACATGTGTATGTGGCGCATGGCTGACAGAATCTGCATTCAATGCAGTAGTGTGCATTTCAAACTGTTTTAATTGTGAAGTGGCACGATTAAAAAAATCTCTTCTATATCCTTTACCTGTGTTGTTTGTTTTTAGATCGTTCCAGTCAAGCATAAATGAGCCACCTGCTTGTTTACCACGTTCAATATTTAGTAGTTTGCCTTTGTACTTTAAAATGAAATAAGTCGCCTGCGTGTTTCCGGCATTTTCAATTCCGTGTTCATCACCGGGCATAGCGAATGCAATGCTTCCGGGGCCGAGTATTTTGCTTTGTCCATTAATTGTGATCTTCACCTGACCTTCTTTTACGATCATCAATTCTTCCTGGTCGGCATGTGTATGGGGTGGGTGAGGGGCTTTGCCTGGTTCCAATGTTGAAGCATGTATTTCGAAATACTCTAACGCAAATGTTTTTCCTTCCAGTACTTGTCTTCTAACTCTTGTATCTTCTTTAATTGGTTCTAATTTATTCCAGTAATAAACACCTGACAATAGTGAATCGTTCTTTTGGGCTAGTAATGATGATGCATTAAAAAGAAAAAAAAATATAATTCCTTGTTTCATCATTTATTTTTTAATGCGATTTCTAATGCCGTAGTTGTGGTATAATATTTTGCCAGCATGTTTGGCACTTCCCATGCAGGCATATTTCTATTCTTCAGATATTCGAGAAAATTATTTGTAACTCTTGAGAAATGTGATTCGTGTCCTTCCGCTAACTTCTCCGGCAATTTAATACTCCATCCTTTAGCATTCTTGTATAATTCAACGCCGGGGATATTTTGTACTTATTTTTTAGAACTGCTGCTCTACGATCGTTTGGAAAGCTGCATCATTCTTTATTGGTTCTATATATAATACAGGTTTAAAATTTTCTTCCTTACCCTGCCTGATCACCAAATTTGCTTTTGTTCCGCGCATGATCGAGTAATGCGTATCGCTTCCACTTTCAGTTTGATAGTTCCATACTACATTCACCTTTGCATGAATGCCTTTTATGGTATAATTTATTTCGCCATTCGACCATATTTTCAATAATGAATCATTTAGTTTGTTCTTTTTCAAAAAAGCGGGAACCTCATTTAGTTTGGTGATTGTTTTAAATTGAGTCACTGTCATATCAGTTGGCCATCTTCTTGCGGCGTTATTGCGATGTCCTTTGTATAATCCAAACTTTGTTCAGGAAAAGATTCCCATTGAACAAGGTCAACTAAATGTGTAGTGACATCTACAATGCCGTTCTCCTTGTTGAGATGCATCCATAAACCAGGCAGGTCTTACCACTACGTTGCCGGAAACATATTTATAAAAATTATGATCACTGGTCATCTCCACCGCTGGCTTTTCAGTTGTTCCTTTTTCTATTTCGCCGAATATTTCCGGGATCATTGACAATTCTTTTTGAAGGATCGTGTTGATCTCAAATCTTTCTGTCATGATATCATAGAGCAAAAGATCTTTTTCTTTTGCTACATCAAATGCTTTCTTTAGTAATTCAAAATCTGCGGGAGTTATAGCCATTGGCTTATCAGCAAGAACATTAAAACCCGCTTCTAATGCTTTTAAAATGTATTCTGTTTTTTTTGCATTATTTCCTGAGAGTACAACGACATTGCCTTTTTTATCGGCGATCATCTTTTCAAAAAAGTCATTGCCGGTGTAAACATCTTCTTTCCAGTTAGTGGGTGATCTCAGCTCTTGAGTTATAAGCATTGATCCTGTCTAAATGCAATTTCAGATCATTTCCATCAGGAGCATATACATACACAACTGAATCAACATCATTCATACATTGTCTTTTGCACCAATGCAGCATGAAAATGCCCGGGATCGAGAGTTACTAATTGAACTGGTTTACTTTTAGTATCCTGTTCTTTATTATTTGATTGGCAACTCAACATTACATTAATAGTATAAGAGAAATTGAGATTGAATTCTTTTCATTTTATTTTATTGAACCATACAGACATACAAGGGATTTAAGGGCTCTGTATTTCTTTGCATGGTTTTATCTTTGCTCATAAGAATTAGCTACTGTACAAGAGTGCGACGCAAGGGACGACAATAGAATTACTAATGCTGATTACAGCAAAAAACTCTACGCAGCAGTTTCATATCCCTTTCTTTGCTTGCGGCTCAACATTGCATTTGCCTCATTATCGTTTTTGAATTTTTCTGTTTTCGGATCCCAATACAATTTTCTTTTCAGCTTCATTGAAATATGATGTAGCAAACAGGCTGAACAGGCACGATGCGCTTCTTCAACAGGTGCGATGGTTGCTTTGTTATCACTTATTGCTTCGAGCCAGTTGCCATGATGTTCCTTACTCACTGTAAAATGAAATTCATTTGGGCCAATCACTGATGTAAGAATATTAGGATCACTTGCATCAATTTTCTTTGCTCTTTCACCTGGCTTTGTTGGATCACTTCCGGTAACCTTGTAGTCACCTCTTGAAACAAATATCCATCCATTAGTGCCTTCGAACTTTATTCCATTCGGAAATTCATTACTCACGATCATCGTAACACCATTGGCATATTTCGCTCCTGTTTTAAAAATTCCATGCACATCCCACAATCCACCTGTTGCAAATTCAACTTTATCACACCATATCTCAACGGGACCGCTGCGTTCCATTCCCATTCCCCAATGTGCACTGTCAATATGATGTGCTCCCCAACCAGTGATCATGCCAGCGCCAAATTGTTCGCAACGTAACCAACCCGGACGATCATAACCAACAGGCGGATGCACACGATCAACTGTATAATACACTTCAGGAGTTGATGCAAGCCACATATCATAGTTGAGATTTTTAGGAACAGGCATCTCTGTTTTATTTCCACCCGGAGGATCGCCGGGCAAACCAACATAAACTGTTTTCAATTCACCAATGCGGCCATTCCGAACCAACTCCGCTGCATAACGAAACTGTTCACTGCTTCGTTGCTGGCTTCCAATCTGGAACTTCACACCACTTTTTGTAACTACATCAGCGATCACTCTTCCTTCAGCGATCGTCAATGATGCCGGCTTTTGCATATAAATATGTTTTTTAGCACGGGCAGCCGCTGCACCGATCATTGCATGTGTATGATCGGGTGTACTGATCAGTACAGCATCAATATCTTTATTCAGCAGCAACTCACGATAATCGGTGTACAGTTTCACGCCATCAAATGGTTTACCATCACGTTTGGTGTAAAAATCATTCACTAATTTTTTTCCTTCTTCGGCCCGTATTTGAATCGAGATCACAAACAGCCATTATTTGTGCATAATCATATTGCCATACACCGGGAATATCATGAATGCGTGAAATGCGTCCCGTACCGATCGCTGCGACATTGATGCGATTGCTTGGCGCATTTTTTCCAAACACACTTGAAGGCACAATTGACGGAAGTGCCAGTAATGCTGATGCTTTAAGGGAGTTACTCAAAAAATCACGACGGGAAAGAGTACCCCCGCCCCCTAAAGGGGAGTTTTTATTTTTATTCTTTTTCATGATGTAAAGTTTTCGATTTTAATTTTATTTATTTAACAAGCCAATAAATACTATTTAGCTTCTGTTGCGACGCTCCATTCAACTTTCAATTCAACATTCAACAATGCGTCGCAGTTTACCCAGAGCGAAGCGAAGGGTCGCACTCTTGTACGTTCAGTAATTCTATTCAGCTTTTTGACCTCATCCTCTTATCCTTCTCCATTTGGAGAAGGACGGTGCTGAATTACAAATCCAATCTTTATAACTACCACATCAGCTACTGATCTCAATTCAACACTTATCAGCCTTGTCAAATAAGTCAGGGCTGTGTATCAGCAAGCCCCCTTTAGGGGGTTTGGGGGCTTTGCTTTGCAAATGCCTTCCATTGTTCTTCAGCTTTCGCTGCATCAAACTTTCCATTGAATACAACCAGTCTGTATTTTAATGTATATGTTTTACCAGGCTCTAAAAGCCAGTCTTTATCTTTTGTAGGAGCGAAGCTGGCAAAAACATCGCCGCGTCCTCCATTTTGTTTTTTGTCCCATATTCTCATTGGCTCAGGATGCATTGTAGTTTGCCGGATGTGACAACATCACAATTCCACCTTCATCATTACCCGGCAGTGAGCCATACACCATTATCCATCTTGCTTTAGTATTATCTGTATTATCTCTTGTTTTGCCTTCCGATGTCAGCATTTCAGAATTATTCTTGTCCCAATATTCAGTAGCCCGCCAGCCAAAGCCGGCATATCGATAAGCAACGATCAATAAAGGGCTTTGTGAAGCACATTGCATTTTTGAAGTAATGTCGACTATATAATAATCGCCATCCTTTACAGGATCATATACCCTTACAGTTTGCCATTCATTCAGTGCAACCTTTTCAGTTTTATCTTTTTTGAATACTACATGTTCCTGCAAAGCTGTGTACTCTGCGTATTTTTCGTTGCTTGTTTGGGAAGTAAATTTTACAAACCTCACTGTACCTTGTCTGCCCTTTATATTCCAGAAATCAACTGTATCGCCTTCGAAGAAAGTATGTGTCCACGCATTCCAGATACCATAATGATGATAATGATCGGGCGGTTGTATTCTTGTCAATACTTGTCCGTGTGGAGCATTCAATGGATGAATAAAGCCGCTTCGTTTATAATTAGTATCCTGTCCAACGGGAGGATAAACTGTTTTGAATTGATAAGTCAGTAGCTTTTGATTCCCAGATGAAATTGTCAATACGCTATCGATACTTAACTTAACAGGTGATTTTGATTGCTTAGTTTTTACCCCTTGAGCAGAACAAAGATTGCTTGCCACAAAAACAGGAACCAACATCAATAGTTTTTTCACATTTCTCATTTTAATTCAAGTACCACCACGCTGTATGGCGGAATATTTAAGTTTAGTTTCGAACCATTAAGTTGTGCGCCATTATAAGCTGCCGGAACAATTTTATTAGGATTTTCAAAACTGTTATAGTTCTGCATTTTATCAGACGTCAGAATCCTTCCGGTAACTGCCTTATAGTTTGCACCATTTATATTTATTGAAACATTTTGTGCCTTATTTGCATCCACATTCACTAAAGAAATATGAGTTACTCCGTTTTTATCTTTTGATGCAGAAGCCGAGACTGCTATTAATGTATCTTTTCCAAGAATGTATTTATTACTGGTTACTTCAACAGGTAACATTGTTGCATCCTGGTGCACATTGTACATTTCCATTACATGATAAGTAGGAGTGAGGATCATGTTTTTCTTCCTTGGTTAGTATTACAGCCTGCAATACATTAATGATCTGTGCAAGGTTCGCCATCTTTACCCGGTCACAATGATTATTGAAGATATTCAGTGTAGCTCCAGCTAATCATCGCATCACGCATTGTATTTTGCTGAAATAAAAATGCACCATTGGTTCCGGGTTCCACATCATACCAGCCGCCCCATTCATCAACTGCCAATGCTTTTTTTTTTTGGGGATCATATTTATCCATGATAGCACTGTGCTTTGTCACCAATTCTTCCATTAGCAAGGCTCTCTTCATGGTTGTGAAATATTCTTCTTCAGAAAAAGCAGTGGCTGAACCTTTCTTGCTCCAGTTAATAACTGAATAGTGATGTAAGCCCAACGCATCAAACATATTTGCAGGTAATTCCTTCATCAGCACTTCTGTCCAATGATAATCATCATCAGAAGCTCCGGAAGCAATGCGATATATTCTATCACTATTGTTCCAGTCGGTCATGAATGTTGCGTACTGACGATAAACATTTGCATAATATTCAGCCTTCATATTACCGCCGCAACCCCAGGCTTCATTTCCCAATCCCCAGAATTTTACATTCCATGGGTTCGGTCTTCCATTCTTTTGCCTGAGATCAGTCATCGGACTGCTGCCATTTGGATGAGTTGTATATTTTATCCAATCCGACAAGTTCCTGTGGTGTACCACTTCCGACATTGCCGCTTAAATAAGGTTCTGCTCCGAGCAGTTCACACATATTTAAAAATTCATTGGTGCCAAAACTGTTGTCTTCTTTTACATTTCCCCACCATACATTCAGCATTGATGGTCTTTCTTTCTTTGGGCCTACACCATCTTTCCAATGATATGTATCGGCAAAACATCCACCCGGCCAGCGAAGTACCGGCACTTTTAATTTTTTTAATGCGTCGATCACATCTAACCGAACGCCATCTTTATTGGGAATTGTTTTATTGCTGTCGCCAACATAAAAACCACCATAAATACAATGACCCAAGATGTTCGGCAAAATGTCCGTAGATGTTTTTGTTGATGATGTCTTTTCCTTTGTCTGCATTCAGAACAATTGTATTCTGTGCAAAAAGAAAATTTGTGATCAAGATGCTGGTAGAAATAAGTATTTTTTTCATATGCATTTTATAAAATATTGATTGTTGAATTTACAACATTGCTTGTTGTTTTATTTTTTATACCTGGTTGACCGCCTCCAACGCTTATCAATATTTTTCCGTTGGCTGATATGTTGAACCGGATTCATTTACCAGTGACAATTGTTCTGGCGTTAATTCAAAATTTACTATTTTACTTTCACCTTTCTTTAAAGTTATTCTCTGAAAACCTTTTAATGCCAGAATTGGTGATTTCGCTGTAAGGTTTTGATGTTGCAAGTACAATTGCACCACTTCATCACCATCTATTTTTCCTGTATTTGTCACTCTAACACTAACGGTAATATTTTTTCCCTTTGCAATGGTTGCAGGAATTTTTAACTGATCGTATTTAAAAGTCGTATAGCTTAAACCATAACCAAAAGGATACAGCGCTTCACCTTTAAAATAACGATAGGTCCTGTTGTTCATTGAGTAATCGCTAAAGTCAGGCAGATCGTTATCACTTTTATAAAAAGTAACCGGTAATCTTCCGGCAGGATTATAATCGCCAAACAAAACATCAGCAATTGCAGTGCCGGCGCTCTGGCCGCCATACCATGCATTGATGATTGCAGGAATATTTTCATTTTCCCAGGGAATAGCAATAGCACTTCCGGTCATCATTACAAATACAACCGGTTTGCCGGTTGATTTCAATGCTTTCATTAATTCGGTTTGTACTGCAGGTAATAAGAATTGATGTTCTGTCACCACCTTTAAAACCAGGACAATCAACTCTCATTTCTTCTCCTTCCAGTTGTGGAGAGATTCCTCCAACATAAATAATTGCATCAGCATCTTTAATACGATTCAGCCAATGCATTAAAATCTGTATCGTTCAAAATTACCTGCCCGTAACCTTACATTTGCTTTACCTTCTCCCTGCCAGTATTCCAGCACCATTTTATATGCTGAATCTTTTTTGTTTGCAGTTTGATATGTCCTTGCCCCCCAACGATTGCGCAACCATGCATTAATAACTTCTCTATCATTTATATAAAATCTATAACCATCATCAGCCTTCTATTTCAAAAGTTATACTCTCCATCTTTTGTGCCGTATAATAAGTAGTGTAACGAGCAGAAAAATTATTTGCCCTGATATTCCAACTACGGCTTCACCTTCCTGCCAGAAATGATCAAGTTTGATTTTCTGTTTGTTACGATACGGATCACCTTGTAATTCTCTGTTATTAAAATATTCTGCTTTGAAACCCTGTTTACCTTCTCCAACTGATATTGATTGCTTACATCTTCATAAGCCAATAAAGTATCATTGGTAAAATTGATGCTTTTTCATATACCACTTCCACATCTGTTTCCAAGCTTTTCTTTTATTCCTTCTAATGCAGTAACAATTTCCGAAGGAATTCCATTGTAATTTCCAAGAACAGCAATAGTGTTATCAGCATTTGGACCGACCACAGCAATTTTTTTTATTTTTTTACTTCAAAGGCAACGTATTGTTTTCATTCTTTAACAATACAATTGATTGTTGTGCCATCTTCAAAGCATGTGCTTTATGTTCCGGTGCTTCTAAAGCAGATGCTGGTGTTTGCGCATATTTAACCATTGATGGCGGATCAAACATACCCAAACGATAACGGATCATAAATAATCTTCTCAATGAAACATCAATTTGTTCTTCTTTTATCAAACCACTCTTTACTCCATTATATAATGTATAATAAACCGAAGTGCCGCATTCAATATCGGTACCATGATCAACACCATCCACAGCAGCTGTTACTGAATCTTTATGTGTTTTATGATACTTAAAGAAATCATCAATTGCCCAGCAATCACTCGTAACATAACCGGTAAATTTCCATTGCTTGCGCAAAATATCATTCATCAGAAGATCATTGGCACAACAAGGTTGTGTGTTCACTGCATTGTAGGCACACATCACACCAGCAACATTTGCATTTGTAACCAATTCTCTGAATGCCGGTAAATAGGTATCCCATAGATCATAAGTAGAAGGATTAAAATTATCAACATGTCGTGATGGCTCCGGACCACTATGCACTGCAAAATGTTTGGCACATGCAGCTGCTTTTAAATATTTCGGATCATCACCCTGCAATCCACGAACAAATGCACGGGCCATCATTGCTGTTAAGAAATGGATCTTCACCATAAGTTTCCTGTCCACGTCCCCAGCGTGGATCACGGAAGATATTGATATTGGGCGTCCAGTATGTCAATCCGAGGTATCTTTCTTTTGTTCTTCCCAATTCAATTGCTTTGTTATTAATCGCTCTTCCTTCGAGTGCTGAATAATCAGCCATACGATACAGTGAATTAGTATCCCATGTTGCCGCCATGCCAATTGCCTGCGGATATGATGTTACTTTAAATGGTGTTCTTGCCACACCATGCAATGTCTTCATTCCACCAATCGTATGCAGGAATGCCCAGTCGTGGTATAGCTGGTGTTGCATTCAGCATCTGTTTTACTTTTTCTTCCAGTGTCAAACGACTTACCACATCATTTACTCTTTGTTTCTATTGGCAATGAGGGATCCCACATTGGAAATGATTTGTAATCTTGTGCAAAAATGCCGTATGAGATTACTAACAGAACCGATAAGAAAATTCTCTTCATGATTATTTATTGAAGATTCGTAATAGATAATGTTTATTTATAAGGATCAATAGTTTTTATCTTTCCATTCGCATCATGTATCAGCTCTGTTACTTTTACCGATCTTAAATGAGTTACTCCTTTTGATAAACTGCTGTCATGATAAAACAAATACCATTTACCGTTGAACTCAACTATTGAATGATGCGATGTCCAGCCAACTACAGGGTTTAAAATTCTTCCTGCATATGTGAATGGCCCGTACGGATTGTCACCGATTGCGTAACATACATAATGCGTATCACCGGTAGAATAAGAGAAATAGTATTTGCCTTTATACTTATGCATCCACGATGCCTCAAAAAATCTTCTCTCATTATCACCTGCAAGGAGCGGGATACCATTTTCATCGAGTATCACAGCATCTCTAGCATCTTCAGCAAACTCCAGCAAGTCGCTTGTCAACCTTGCAACTTTTGCGCATAATGCTGTTTCGTTATCTTTTGGTAAATGAAAAAGCGGACCATCACCATCTGCTTTGAACGATCCGGTTCTCCAACGCTGTAATTGACCTCCCCAAATTCCACCGAAATACATATAATAAGATCCGTCATCATCTTTGAATACAGCAGGATCAATTGAAAAACTATTTTTGATTGGTGTTGGTTGAGGTGTGAAAGGGCCAACAGGTGATGAACTTGTCGCTACACCAATGCGAAATATTCCATCATGATCTTTCGCAGGAAAAAATAAATAATACGTATTATCTTTTTCTGTTGCATCAGGAGCCCACATTTGCTTATCAGCCCAGGGAATATCTTTTACATGTAATGCTTCACCATGATCCGTTGCCGTTTCATCCACAGGCGAGTTCATTGACAATATATGATAATCTTCCATTGCAAAATGACTTCCAAGATCATCAAATGGAATGTCATTTTCAATATCATGAGAAGGATAGATGTAGATCTTCCCATTAAAAACATGTGCAGATGGATCAGCCGTATAAATATGTGAAACAACTGGCTGGGAAATTGCCTTCTTATTTAATTCTTCAAAATCAATATGTGCAATACTTTCTTCAGGCATATAATTAAGTTTTCAATTAAAATATGTTCAATGAAATCAGTTTTGCCAGCCATTTCATTATGCAATAGCTGTAGCTAATTTTCTTCTTTCTTTCAGATCGGTTTCAATTGTTGTTTCCATTTTTTTATCTATCGCATACCCGAAAAGCAAAACAGCCCCAATGATAAAAATGATTCCCGGATAAATACTTACAGACATCCTGATCCCATTAATTGCTTCTGGAGTTTGTTGCGTCGCGTCTGCAACATAGCCGTATTTACTTAAAAGAAATGCTCCAAGGCCGCCCCCGAGACTCAATCCCACTTTTAAACCAAATATCATAGCTGAAAAGATGATAGCAGTTGCCCTTCGGTTGTTTTTCCATTCACTAAAATCCGCCACATCGGCGATCATTGCCCAAAGAATAGGAATAGTTATTCCATATAAAAATCCATGAAAGATATGTGTAAGTATTACTAACCCAACTGAATTTGGCGAATAGAAATAAAACATCACCAAACATAAAGCTGACAGTACAAGAAAAATTCCGAATATATTCCGTTTGCCAAACCTGTCAGCCAGTGGTTTACTAAACATGATCCCGACGATCATAAAAATAATACTGCCTGCATTGAATAAACTATTAGCCGATGATGGTGGATCCTGTGGCCATTCAAAATTTCCGAGTCCAATGCCAGTAAGAGTTCTATTCAAACCAGCAATAAAATTATTGAAGCCGATATTCTCCAGGAATTGTGCCTCTGCATCATGATTCAAATAGTATTTAAAGAAATAAATATTCATGCCACCTTTTAATGCCAGCGTAACAAACACAAGAATAGTGAGGAATAGCATGATGATCCAGGGTTTATTCTTTGTTAAGTCTTTTAGGTCGCCGGAAATGGAATTTTTCTGTTCGACGATCGGCTTTACTCTTTCCCTTGTAGTTAAAAATGTAATGATGAAACAGACAACACCAACAATAGCAAAGAACAACATTACACTTTCAAAACCTTTTTGTTTATCGCCGTGGCCAATTGATAGTGCCAACGGAAGCAATAATGCCTGAATAATAAATTGTGCCACCATTACTGCAACAAACCGATAGGAAGAAAGACTGTTTCTTTCTTTCATATCACCGGTAAGTACGCCACTTAAAGCAGAATAGGGAAGATTGTTTGCGGAATAAATAATTACTAAAAAGAAATAGGTAACTGCTGCATAAATAACTTTCCCTGACTCATTGAAATCAGGTGTACTGAATGCAAGAAGAGAAATAACACCAAAGGGAACAGCTGTCCACAAAATCCATGGACGATATTTTCCCCAACGTGTATTTGTTCTGTCGGCAATAATTCCCATGATGAGATTGAAAAATGCACCAGCAAAACCAAAAAATGTAATTATAAAACTTGCTTTGCCTGCAGGTATTTTATAAACATCGGTATAAAAAAATGCAAGAAATGTGACAAGGGTTTGAAAAATAAGATTAGCCGCAAGATCTCCCAGGCTATAACCGATCTTTTCAATGACGGAAAGTTTTTGCGAAGCAGTCGTACTCATGTTTTTATTTTAAATTGTTAGAATGGTTTTTTAGCGCTTTCGCCTGAAGCGGAATTTGTTTTCAGACCGATCACTTTGTAGTAAGCAGGTTTGGGCTTGTATTGCCTGTCAAACAATAAAGGATAATTAGTTCTTCCTCTTACAGGCCAACCATTCAGCCAGCTTTGTCCGTCATTTACTCCCCAGAAAGTAACACGTGTAACTTTATCTTTATATTTTAAGAAGAGTTTAAATAAACTTTCGTAATCATTTGCCAGTTGATGTTGTACACTATCCGGCAAACCGTTGACGTAAGGATTTAATTCCGGATTTGAGGCAACCCTTTGGCTCACATCGGCACCCTGGAAATTGCGTTTCAGCACTTCAATATCCAGTTCAGTGAACATTACTTTTATTCCCAATGCCGAAAATTCCAGGATGCTTTCTTCGATTTCT
The DNA here is from genome assembly GCA_963746915.1 of uncultured Bacteroidota bacterium. Classification (GTDB taxonomy): domain Bacteria; phylum Bacteroidota; class Bacteroidia; order Chitinophagales; family Chitinophagaceae; genus VBAS01. Next base: position 452,345 of record CAVVDD010000004.1, read on the forward strand.
TTTAACGGTATCTTGTTCAAATGCCAATGGCCCTGTATACCCACACCATCAATACGTACACCGGCTGCCTGTATTTTTTTTATGATAGCAATAGCTCCGGCTCTTTTCTTTGGTTGTTCAATGTTGTAATCATTATAATAGAGTTCTGTGTTAGGTGCCGCTTTTTGAGCTATTCTGAAAAGCCTCCGTTACAAAATCATCTCCAAGTTTGTCAAGGAAAATTGATTTACGCATAGTACCATCTTCATTTAATGCTTCGTTCACAACATCCCAGGAATATATTTTGCCATTAAAGTGACTTGCGATCGTGGTAATATGATTGTTAAAAAAAGTTTTAAATGAATCAACGTCTTTAATATTTCTTGCATAGGCCGGCAGTTGGCTATGCCAGATAAGCGTATGGCCGTTGATAAGAATATTATGCTTCTTCCCGTAAGCAATCATTTTATCGGCCAGGTCAAAATTGTAAGTCTCCCACTGCGGATGAATGATCTCTGCTTTCATTATATTTTCAGGTGTAGCAGCATTAAACTGTTCCGGAACCAGCCTGGCTGCATTGGAATCTTTTTCTTCTATCTGTTGGGAGTTAAGGGCTGCGCCGATCAAAAAATCTTTTTTGTATGCTTCTTTTAGTGTGGTAGGGCCAGCGGCTGTTATTTTCTTGCTGCTGCTACAGGAAATGAAAGTAACTGTGATCGCAACAGCACTTACGCAAAACAAAATATTTCTTTTCATGTCAATTGTTTTTGTCTATTTGATAGTTCGTGTTTCCGGTGGTGCACGGTATATCTGCCTTCTTATAATGGAAATTGAAAAGCTACATTGATCGATCAAGGATATTGAAGTTGAAAGGAGTCCTTTGCATCGCTCTGGATAAACTTGCAACAACAGATCAATCGAAGCGACCTGCCTGCCGGCAGGCAGGTGCAGCCAGTCAATACTCCTTCGCAATTCAATTACACAAAACGGATCATACACAAGATGCTTCGGAGCACAAGTAAAAAATTAAAAACCAATGCTATTACCGCCATCAACCGGTAACACGACACCCGTAATATATTTTGCAGCATCGCCTGCTAAAAACAATGCGGCATCGCCAATGTCGGATGTCTGTCCCATATAGCCCATAGGAGTACGGCCGAATACTTTTGCTTTTCTTTCCGGGTCACTGTTCAGCGCCTTATCCGTCATGTCGGTGATAATAAAGCCTGGTGCAATTGCATTCACACGAATTCCTTTTGGAGATAGTTCAACTGCCATGGCTCTTGTCATTCCATCAATAGCAGTTTTGCTTGCGCTATATGCAATTACTTTTGGCAAACCATATTGTGCCGCCATTGAACTGATATTAATAATAGAACCACTTTTTTGTATCAGCATTTGTTTTACAACTTCACGGCTTACTGCAAACACTGCGGTCAGGTTCGTTGTAATTACTTTTTGAAAATCTTCATCAGTCACATCCTGGAATTCTTTTTTCATATTGATACCGGCATTATTTACCAGGATATCTATTTGCCCGAATTTTTTGATCACATCGCTAACAAAAGAAGGAATAGATTTGAGATCACTCAGATCGCAAGTCATCGGGTAACAATGTTTACCCAATTTTTCTTTTGCATTTTTTAATTTGTTTTCATCACGGCCGACAATGATCGTTTCAATGCCTGCTTGTGTAAATTTTTCTGCGATAGCTAATCCGATACCTGATCCGCCACCTGTAACAATTGCCACTCTTTTTGTTTTCGTTGTCATGGTTTTGGTTTTTTTTATTCAGTTCCCCGGGGCATATAAAATTCTGATGTTTTGATAATATTCCAATGTTTTATCTGGCTTTTCGTATTGAGCAGGGATCGGCATCTTGCTGAATGTTTGAAAATAAAGCAAACAGGCATTGCGCCACCATATCGCATCTTTCAATTGAATGTTCAATAATTGATCTACTTGATTAAACCTGTCTTCGTCGATATATTTTTTAAAACTATTCCATTGTTTAATGAAAGATCTTACCGACTCAACTCCTGAATTATATTTATAGCAGAGCTCATCCCATAATGTTCTTCCCGAGTGCATTTTATGATCCCATGCTGCATGGTGAAACCACAATAAATATTCATCGGGACATTTGTTGATATCATTGAATTCATTTTGCACTTCAACCGCGTATTGTGCTAATGCATTTGTTCCTTTAGCTGTTCTGTCAAATCCAATTCCGTATGAATCTGCTTTGTGATAATACACAGGGTTCCAGTCAGGGCGACCTAAAGTATTGCCCCAGGGCATGGGGCCATAATGATGCCCATTATACATGATATGAGTTAGTCCAAGTGGTGTCATGTAATTAACCAATGTCTCACGTGACTGTAACATTATTTTTTTTACAGGTTCTACAAATGCTGGATCATTCGTAAATGTTTGCCTGGTCCATTCATCGGCAATTTGTGCAGAAGATAGATCATAATCCCAACACAACCTGCCTAAGGCATACCAATTTGCTTGTGCAAAAGGATGGCTGCACCAATTTATATCATTACCGATATTACTTACACCTGCTATTCCATTCAATGAAAAATTATTTAAAGAGCCATCGATCACTTTGGTTACTGTTGAACCTTTTCCTTTTGAATATGTATCTGCATTTAAAACTTCTTTGAAGAGTGGCGCTTCAAAAACCAAATTTGTTCCCTGGCCCAAATACTCTTGAGTAAGTTGAAACTCCATCATCAAAGGAGTTTGTTGCATGGCTCCAAAAAGAGGAGAGAAGGGTTCTCTTGGTTGAAAATCTATTGGCCCATTCTTTACCTGTACTAAAACATTCTTTCTGAATTTTCCATCAAGTGGTTTAAATTCTTCATAAGCTTGTTTGAACCTGTCATTAGAAGTAGAACTATAAACAAATGCCCGCCACATTATAATTCCATTAAATGGTGCGACTGCATCAGCAAGCATGTTGGCGCCATCTGCATGTGTTCTGTTATAGTCTTGTGGCCCCGGTTGTCCTTCAGAGTTTGCTTTAACAAGAAAGCCACCGAAGTCAGGAATAAATTCATAGATCTCTTTTACTTTTTGTTTCCACCACAATTGAACTGTATCATTTAATGGATCTGCAGTTTTTAATTTCCCTATTTCTATCGGTGCACTGAATCTTGCAGTGAGATAGACTCTTATACCATAAGGTCGAAACAGATCAGCCAATGCTTTTACTTTTTCTAAATATGGTTTTGTAAGAACAACAGCATTTGCATTTACATTCGTGAGTACTGTGCTGTTGATACCAATTGATGCATTGGCTCTTGCATAGTCAATATATCTTTTGTCAATAAAATCTGGAAGCTTATGCCAATCCCATATTGAAAAACCAGCATAACCTCTTTCAACAGTGCGATTGAGGTTATCCCAATGATTTAGTATTCGCAATTTTATTTTAGGCGCTGATATAACATTGAGATTTGAGATTGACTGCTGAGTTTGCATCAACCGTAGGAAATGAAAAACTCCGTACATCACTCCAATATCTGTGTTAGCAGTGATGATTGTTTTGCCGGGTCTTGTTTTAATGATAAATCCTTCATTACCGATAAGATTTAATTCATCTTTTGTAACGATTGATGAAATGATGGTAGAAGTAGAAACTATTCCGGCTATAAATACACTTGACTTATCAGGCGACGATAGTATTTTATAAGAAAAGCCTGTTAATCCTGAAAATGCCTTTGATAATTCAGTTTTAATAATTGTAATTGTCTGTGACGACCCAAGAACAACCGGTGAAGTAATTTGCTTTTTATATTGACCCAGCAGTGAGTTGTTTGATATTTTTTTATACCGAAGCCACAGATCATACCCATCTTCTGCTTTTAGTAAAGCAGGTAAGAATATAAGTATGATCAGTAGTCTTTTTCTCATTATTAATTACCGGGTTTAGCAATTCCATTTTTCTTCAGAGATGATTTTCTTATAACCAGGTCTGAACGAATTACTATTGTTTTCGTATGATTAATATTTGAACCCCCTTTTAAATGATTGATCAGATTACGGGCAGCGATCTCTCCCATATCAATTCCCGGGTAATCAATTGTAGTTAATTGAGGTTCTACAATTTTTCCAATGGCATCATTATTGAAACCAACGATCGCAATATCTTCGGGGATGTTGATCCCGTGCTCTTTTAAAGTTTGCATACATACAGCAGCAGAAAAATCATTAGTGATAAAAGCTCCATCGGGGAGAGGTTTCATTTTCAATATTTCCAATGCTGCTTCAATACCGCATTGCTCACTAAGATCCTTTATCAATACATAATTTTCATTAAAGGGAATTTTATTATCAAATAATGCATCTGTATATCCTTTATGACGCTGGGCATATACATTTCGTTTTAAACTTGCTGTAACAAGCACAATTCTTTGGCATCCCTGGTCAATAAGATGTTTTGTGGCCTGGTACCCGCATTTATAATTATCTATGATAACTTTTGTGCTTTCACTATTCTCTTCTACACGATCAAAGAATATTATGGGGATAGACCTTGTCGGAAAAAGATTTGTAATGACCGAGGCCGTGTGTGTCGAATGCCAGTGATGCAATAAGGCCATCTACTCTTTTATGAAAAAGGTTCAAAACATTCGCCGATTCTTTCTCAAAACTTTCAGAAGAGTGGGCAATGATAAGATCATAACCTGCTTCAGTAGTTATTTTTTCTATTCCGGCTAGAACTGATGTAATGAAATTACTGTTCAACTCATGAACGATAACACCAATTGTATTTGTTTTTTGTTTACGAAGGTTACTGGCGAATGTATTGTGACGATAGCCGAGTTCTTTTGCAGCATCCTGTATTCTCTTTTTAGTGTTTTTATTGATCGCAGGATGGTTCTTTAAACCACGGCTTATGGTAGCGGAGGAAAGGTCCAGCTTGAGGGCAATGTCATAGATCGTTACTTCTTTTTTTGGCTTCATGTTGCAATCGGTTGCATAAAAGTCGCAAAAAAAATCAAATAATAAAGAATTATGAAGATTTGTTTTTTAGTGATGAGTCACGAACAACAAGATCGGCTCTTAGAACGATCGTGTTCGTTGTCTTCGCACTACTTAAACCGTTAAGGTGATTGATCAGATTCATGACAGCTACTTCACCAATATGATAGCCTGAATAGTTTATTGTTGTCAAATTGGGTTCAACAACTTTACTAATCGGGTCATTATTAAAGCCAGCAAAAGCTATGTCAGCTGGAATCGGAAATACCAGCAGCTTTGAGATGTATCATGCAATGAACCGCTGCCGTATCATTGGCACTAAAAACTCCATCAGGTCTCACTGTCTTCTTCATCTTTAAAATATAATTTGCGGCTTCTGTTCCCGCTTCTTCAGTAAGATTGCTTATATATATAAGCTTTTCATCAAATAAGATTTTATGATCATGGAGTGCTTTCTTATATCCTCTTAACCTTTCCGAATAAACATCCCGTAACATATTACCTCCCAAATGCATGATCCGCTTGCAACCCTGTTCCAGTAAGTGTTTCGTGGCATCATAAGCAGCCTGAAAGTTGTCAATTAGTATACTCGTGCTTTCGCTATGATTAAAAGTTCTGTCAAAAAAAACGACCGGGATTTTTTTCGAGAAAAATGGTTCTAAATGCAAAATATTTTCAGTGTCATAAGCCAGGGAGATCAAGCAACCCATCCACTCTCTTATTATACATGGTATGGGCATTCGCCTTTTCCTTTTCTCTTTTTTCAAGAGATTGAGTGATAATGAGGTTATAATTTTCACGGCTTGCAGCATCTTCCATTCCGGCCAGTGCGGATGACATGAAATAACTATTAAGACGGGGCACTATAACACCAATTGTATGTGTTCGGTTACTGCGAAGACTGCTCGCAAATGTGTTTGACCGATAACCCAATTGCTTTTGCTGCTTCCGCGATCTTTTTTCGTGTGTTCTTATTAATAGCAGGATGATCTTTCAAGCCCCTGCTGACTGTAGTTGCTGAAATATTCAGATGTTTGGCAATATCATAGATCGTTATTTCTTTTTGCTCAGACATATTGGGGGTTCCTTCCACAAATAAAAGTAGCATTTTTTGAAAAAAAAATTGCAATCGGTTGCAATTTTTAAAAAAACTCCTATATTCGTTTTGCGAAGATGCAGTTCTGCTTACTGCATTACACTGAAAAAATTATTTACGCCTGGCTGCTGTATGAAAAAAACTGGAATCAATTTTCAAGTTTTCTCCTTCGTTTCTGCTTTACATGCAGTTGTCAAAAATTTTTCTTTAGCATTCATTTTTTCCAATAGAAACAGGCATTCTTCTCTGCCTGGTATTTATAATCATTTAATATTTAAAACCGGAGTCTTTAGTATTCAACTGCCAAAATAAACAGTTATGGTCTAAAAAAAGCTGTCCACTTTTAAAAAACTAAAACTGCTGTTGAAACAAGCGGTTTTTGATGGCAGCAACATTATGGTTATTCTCAATGTTGCTGCTCTCCGCAAACACTTTTGCACAGAATATTACTATTCGTGTAAAAGTTTTAAAAGAAGACGGACAACCTGTAGCCAGAGCTTCTGTAACTGTAAAAGGAAGCGGGACCGGTGTCGCAAGTAACGATCTTGGTGAATTTCAGATCACCGCTCCTTCGAACGCAACACTTGTAATTTCCGCACTGTGATTTTACTACGCAGGAAATTAATGTGAACAACCAAGCAGATATTACCGTACGATTGGTCTCAACCGAAAAAACTCTTGGAGAGGTAGTTATTACAGGTTATGGTATCGCCCAACGTAAAAAAGATATTACAGGATCAGTTGTATCTGTAAATGAAAAAGCATTAGATGAAGTACCAGCAATAAATCTTGCAATGGCTTTGCAGGGACGAGCAGCAGGAGTTGACATTGTCAGGACAGGTGTAAGGCCAGGCTCTGGCGGCCAGATCAGGATTCGGGGTAATAGGAGTTTGACAGGTACCAATGACGCCTTTATTGGTGGTTGATGGTTTCCCTTATTTCGGAAGTTTTAATGATCTGAATGTTGATGACATTGCAAATGTTGACATTTTAAAAGATGCATCTGCTACTGCCATCTATGGTTCGCAGGTTCAAACGGTGTAATTATCATTACAACGAAAAAAGGAAGAGTAGGTAAGCCTGTTGTTGGTTATAATGTTTCGTTGGGATGGAGTGAGATCATGGACGAGTTCCCAATGTTTAACGGAGTTGAATTTTATGATTTTAAATCTGAAGCAAGATATGGCGCTGCAAGTGCAACAGCACCGGCTGTATTTACACCTGCTGAACTTGGCTGGATAAGCTGCCGGAACAAATACTAATTGGCAAAGTACGCTTTACAAAAAGGGATTTGTTAAATCCATGATTTAATTTATCCGGTGGTACTGATCAGACACAATATGGTCTTGGTCTTAGCTATTTTCAAGCAGGAAGGTGTTATTCCGCTTGTTGAATTCAACCGTATTTGCATTAAGAGCAACCATTGATCAAAAGATCGGTAAAAGAGTAAGGATCGGGTTGAATACAATGAATACACTTAGCTTATACTAATGGTGATGGTGTAAATCCAATGTTCAATACATTATCCTTAAGCCCACTTGTTATCACTATATAATCCGGATGGCACTGTGAATGTTCAACCAATGGTTGGTCACCAGGATGTAGGTGTAAGATTAAATCCTCTGACATTAACAAACGAAAATGCTGTTCTTGACAGGAGAAGAAGATTAAGGACTTATAATACTTTTTATGCGGAGGTGCAAATTTTAAAGGTTAAAATACCGCTTAAATGTACCATGGTGGATTTCAGGCAGGATAATTATGGATACTTATCGTGGAGCTAATACTATCCTGACAGGAGTATCCGGTACTCCTTATCTTTCCAATACTGCATCAGTAAGCGATGGTGAGGCCTGGAATTATGCCATATTTATCACCAACTTACTTACGACAAAAAAATTGCTGATAAACACAGGATAAATCTTACGGATTATTTGAAGTACAGGAAGGTGAATCAACGAATACACAATTTCAGCGGTACCGGTATCCCGGCTGATTATGTTCAAAACACAAATGCGGCGCAATATGCAAGTACCATAACTGCGGTGCGGGTGGAAACAATTATTCAAGATCCGGATTTGTTATCCTATATGGCAAGATTGAATTATACATTTAATGAAAAATATAATTTAACCGCTACTTATCCGTCGCGATGCATCTTCCCGTTTGTCAGAGGAGAATCAATGGACAGATTACCCCGCATTGGCGGCAAGCTGGAATGCTCAGCGAAGAATCATTTCTTAAAAGGCGTTTCATGGATATCTAATTTAAGAGTTAGAGCAGGCTGGGGTAAATCAGCTAACCAGGCTGTTCAACCTTATGCCACATTAGGAAACCTTGCAAGCAACAATTATAATTTCGGCGGTACTACAGTAACCGGATTTTATGTGAGTGTATTACCAAATCCTGGATTGAAATGGGAAACAACAACGACCACCAATTTTGGTGTGGACTTTGGCTTCTTTAAGAACAGGCTTTCCGGTTCAATAGATATTTATAAAACTGAGACGGAAAACATTCTTGTTCGAAAATCCTTACCATTGAGTAACGGAGCGGATGCGATCATTACAAATGCAGCATCAACCAAGAGCCATGGTGTGGAAGTGGTTTTAAGTGCCGTGCCGATTGACACTAAAAGTGGTTTCAGGTGGGTAATTGACGCCAACTGGAGCATGAATCGTGAAGAGATCACAGCACTGGAAGAACCAGGAAAAACACAGGATATAGGAAATGGTTGGTTTGTTGGTCAGCCTCTCACTGTGATTTATGATTTCAAAAAAATAGGTATTTGGCAGGAAAAAGATGCAGCCATAATTGCTACTTATGGTGCACCTCAAGCAGTAGGTCGGATACGAGTTGAAGACAAAAACAATGACAACAAGATCGATGCAAACGATATGCAGGTTGTTGGAACCTTCCAGCCGAAATGGGTAGCTGGTCTTACAAACAGATTCACGTATAAAAGCTTTGACTTGTCAGTCGTAGCCTTTGCAAGATGGGGTGCTACTGCTGTTGCTACATATTTCCAGTCAAACAATGGTGGCGCTGGTGGTTATGCATTTTTTGGACAAGCAAGAGGAAATCAATGGAAAGTCGATTACTGGACAAAAACAAATCCCACAAATGCATTTCCTCACCCAGAGGGACAAGCTCTCAATGATAATTATGCATCGACATTAGGATATTATGATGCCACATTTATCAAAGTCAGAAGTATCAATATCGGGTACCAGATACCAGCAAAATTCTTATCAAGAGCTGGCATATCATCATGCAGAGTGTTTGCAACTGTTACTAATCCTTTTATTGTTTATTCACCAATGGTTCGTGATGGTTTAGCAATAGATCCTGAAGGAACAGGAACTGGTAACACCGGTAACCCTGGTGTATTGACACCACAGGGAGGAAGCGCTAGTGGTGCACCAGGCAGAGCAATCACTCTCCATATAACAACACCACCAACAAGAGAATTCCTTTTTGGTCTTAATTTGAAATTTTAAAATATATAAATCACCTAATATGAAAAATTTCTTTAAAATAACATTGTTTGCCTTGCTCAGCTCAGTGCTGTTTACAACAAGTTGCAGCAAAGTTTTAGAAGAAACGAACAGATCGAATATCTTACCTGATTACTTCTCAACACCGGGTGGTATTGATGCAGCCGTCATAGGAGCTTATTCAAACATCCGTAACTGGTATTGCCAGGAAGGTATGTGCTATAACACGATGCTTGGTACAGATGAGCATTTGACAGGTTTTGGAACCGGTAGCCCTCAATTTGCTACTTATACAATACAAACAGGTGATGGAAATATTCAGTCTATTTGGGATTGGTCATATCGTTCAATCAACAGCTGTAATGGTGTATTAGAAAATCTTCCTACTGTAAGTTTACCGGCTGCAGATAAAACAAGATTATCTGGTGAGGCAAAATTCCTTCGCGGATATTTTTATTTCATGCTAGTGCAAACTTTTGGAGATGTAAGTTTAAGTACAACCTTTGCTTCTAGCCCGACAACTGCAGCTAAACGTGACCCCATTGCAGCAGTATACGATCAGATCGTTAAAGATCTTACTGAAGCGATCGCTGAATTGCCATTCAAAGCAAGTCCTTCACCGGGTCGTGCAGCAAAAGGTGTAGCTAAACATTTACTTGCAAAAGTTCTATTGACAAGAGGATGGTCATCGGCAGCAAAACCAACTGACTTTACAGATGCTTATAACCAGGCTCTCGATCTTATTACTAATAAAGCTCAATATGGTAATGGAAGTGGTTCATTGGATCTGGAGCAGGATTTTAAGGATGTATTTAAAGAAGGAAATGAATATGGCAAAGAAATTCTTTGGGTTGTTGATAGAAATACTGATCCTAAGGGATCAGAAACATCGGGCTTTGGAACTGGTAACCCGGGAGGTAAATTTAATGGCTCTCTTTTTTACCAAAGACCAAATTATCCCATATTTGCGGTTACAACTAATACAACTGTAACCGCTCAGGACCCTGTTCTTTTATATGGTGTCAATCAGGGTATCACTGGCGCCCCAGCCTTTCCATTACCGACTGGAACCGCAACAAAAGTTACCTTAACTCCCGTTGACAGGGATATTCAATATGGCCGTCCCTTTGGTCGTGTTCGTCCTTCAAATTATACTTTGAATACAGCATTTGCGGAAAGGATTAATGATTCACGTTATGACAACACATTTCAGACAGCTTGGCTATTCAACAGGCCGGGTCCACTTTCGGCCCCAACACCAACTACAGTAACCGTTACAAGGGCTTCTAACCCTGCTGATCCAATGAACAGTCCGTTGACAACATATACATGGGTAAAAGGTGTCGATACAGCAATAAAACTTTGGGGATCTAACACAATTACAGAGGCAGACAGGAGAGCATCAAAAGCTGTACTTGTATTACAAAGCCAGTATGATCAAAACTTCTTCCCGCCGATGAAGAAACATGATGATGTAACAAGATTACATACAAACGATGCATCAGACAGACCATTCATCCTTATGCGTTTTGCAGAGACTTATCTTATCGCAGCTGAAGCAGCCTTCAAAGCAGGTAATACTGCAAATGCGGTAACAATGATCAATGCATTGCGCACCCGTGCTGCTTACAGATCAACAAATAGCGGTGCTCAAAATTCTGCAGCTGCAACAGCAAACCAGGTAACTGCAGGACAAATAACAATAGATTTTATTATGGATGAACGTACAAGAGAGTTATTTGGTGAGTGGATGAGATGGTATGATCTTGTTCGTACAAAAACATTACAGTCAAGATTGGCAGCATATAACCCAGTTGCGGCCTTTAATCCAGCAAGAGACTATTTGAGGCCAATTCCACAAAGCCAGATAAATTTGGTTACAACCGGACCTAAGTATCCACAGAATCCCGGTTATTAAATTTTTCGACAGATTTTTCTTTTCATTCGAACCGGGGATGAGTACTATCTTGTTCCCGGTTTTGATTTTAAGACTTCCAGCTTATGAAACTGTGTGCTTTCTATATTTTCATTTATTTATTTCTTACAGGTTGCCAATCCAATGCTCCATTAACACAACCAAAAGGTGCAGATAATCTAGTTTATAAATGGGGTAAAATTTCTTTAGATGCAACTGCTAATAATACTGATATTTTCAGACCAAGACCAACAGTTACATCCAGGATGTTGGCGTTAGTATGGACTTCTGTATTTGATGCATGGTCAAGATATGATGCAACTGCTTCGCCGGTTTATTTAAAAAACGTTGAAAGGGTTGCAACCGAAAAAAGAACTGCAAGAAATAAGGAGATCGCAATCAGCTATGCTGCATACCGGGCAATGATGGAATATTATTCTCATGATTCGGTAATGCTAACCAATAAAATGAAAGAGTTTGGTTTTGATCCTGCCAATAATTCTTTGGATCCATCAACACCTGAAGGAATAGGAAATCTTGCTGCCAAGTCAGTTATTGAAGCAAGAATGAATGATGGCTCTAATCAGGATGGTACAATGACTGGTTCAACGGTATTTCTTATTCTGATTATACAGGATATAAACCTGTAAATACTGCAGATACATTAAATGATCTTAAACGCTGGCAACCAAAATATTTTTCCGATGGTAAAGGAGGAAAATTTGCTCCTGCATGTTTAACTCCACATTGGAATAAAAGTAAAACCATTGTTACTTGATTCTGCCAATCAGTTCAGGTCACGGCCATCCACCGGCAATTGGTTCAGAACAATTGAAAAATGAAGTAAAGGAAGTGGTAGACATGCAGGCCAATCTTAACCAATGAACAAAAAGCCTTAGTTGAATTTATGCGTGATGGACCAAAATCAGTTCAGCAGGCAGGCCATTGGTTTATTTTTGCACAGGATGTTTCAGTAAGGGATAAACATACGCTTGATGAGGATGTAAAAATGTATTTTCTTGTAGAAGCGGCAGCAATGGATGCATTTATTGCCTGCTGGGATACAAAAATGTCTTATGATTTTGCCCGGCCTTATGCATTGGTTCATTATTATTATAAAGATAAAAAAATAAAAGGATGGGGCGGACCCGAAAAAGGGATGATGGAAATGAAAGGACAGGAATGGAGACCTTATTCACCTGAAACATTTTTATGTCCTCCTTTTCCAAGTTATGTTTCGGGCATAGTACTGTAAGTGGGGCCTGTTCAGAAGTATTAAAATTATTTACAGGCAATGATTATTTTGGTGAAGAAGTAAAACGAATTCCCGGTGAAATGACAGAACCGGATAATATTGGAGCCAGAAGTAACTTTAAAATTTCCAACATTTACTGAAACAGCAAATATGGCTGGTATTTCCCGTGTTCTGGGCGGTTATCATATCCAGTGCGAAAACGTGGAAGGATTGAAACTGGGAAGAAATGTTGCAGCTGTAGTTTGGAAAAAATATCTTGGTATATACAGGCGACAACAAGTTTGCAAAAATTTAAATAATAAATAATGTTTGAAAAATAAAAGCATATCTGTTGTATTCACCGTATGCTGTTTAGCTATCGATGGCTTTTCTATATTCCTGGTTGCAGTACAAGACAAAGATTGAAACACTGCTGTCTGCAGTTGACCCTGTTTTCAAAAAAATATCATCTTCACAAAGCGGTATCACATTTAATAATACATGTGGATGAAAATTATGAAAAAAATTATTTCGACAAATTTGCTTATGTATATAATGGGGCGGTGTGGCTATTGGTGATATTAATAATGATGGTTGACAGGATATTTATTTTACCGGCAATGAAGTGCCGAATAAATTATATCTGAATGAAGGAGGATTTGAAATTTAAAGATATTACTGCAATCTGCTGGAGTTGATGGCGGCAAAGGATGGGATAATGGAGTTACATGGTTGACATTAATAATGACGGCTTGCTGGATATTTATGTTTGTAAAGGTGGTATTCGGAGATACAGATGCTGAAAGAAGAAATCTTTTATACATCAACCAGGGTAACCTGACTTTTAAAGAAGAGGCAAAAGAATATGGATTGGATGATGATGGATATTCCAGCATGCTGCTTTTTTTGATATGGATAATGATAATGATCTGGATGTGTATTATCACAGCCGTCCCGATTCATTTTATCTTGGGTTATCAAAAATGGTTTCCGGCAAAAGAAATCCTCCGGATAAATGTCAGAAATAAATTATACCGGAATGATAATGGTAAGTTTACTGAAATAGGTAAGCAGGCCGGTATCAACCAATAGTTTTGGTTATGCATTAGCTGTTGTAACTGCTGATCTTAATAATGATGGTTACGAGGATATTTTGTATCCAACGATTATGCAGATAATGATTATATGTTCATCAATCAGAAGAACGGAACATTTAAAGATGAAATAAAAAAATGACCAACCATCTTTCACTTGTTTTCAATGGGAGCGGATATTGCCGATATCAATAATGATGGATTCGAAGATATTATGGTGATGGAAATGCTTCCGGAGAATTATAAACGTTCCAAAGTTTCTATGCCACGAATGGATGTGCAGGGTTTTTGGGCAATTGTTGATAGTGGTTTTCAAAAGCAATACATGCACAATGCACTTCACCTTGAATCATGGCAATGGCTTTTTTAGTGATGTATCGCAGATTGGCCGGTGTTTCAAAAACAGAATGGAGCTGGAGCACACTTGCTTCTGATTTTGATAATGATGGCAACCGTGACATTTTTGTTGCCAATGGTTACGCAGAGATTTATTTGATGGCGATATTGACAAAAGCGAGGCAACATATGACGGCAATATGGATAAGTATAAATCTGCGAAGAATATTTTTCAAAAGGATTTAAAGACTTTATTGAATTTTATGATCCTATTAAAGTAAGAAATTATCTTTTTAAAAATAAAGGGCAATTAAATTTGAAAACGTTTCCGAAGCATGGGGTTTTAAAGACAGCACTTTTTCCAATGGTGCAGCAGTAGCTGATTTTGATAATGACGGTGATCTTGATCTTGTGATTAACAATCTTGATGAAGAAGCTTTGCTGTATGAGAATACAATACAGACAAAAAAAATAATTACCTGAGAATAAAATTGGAAGGACCGGAAAAGAACCGGGATGGTATTGGTGCAAAAATTTCATTTATATTATGATGGTAAAATGCAGCAATTCTTTCAGCAAAAAACGGTAAGAGGTTATCTTTCTTCTAATGAACCCGATCGTTCATTTTGGATTTGGGAAAACAGAGAAAGATTGATAGTATTGTAATTATTTGGCCGGATGGAAAAGAAAATATGTTAACGATCAGTTACAGCCAACCAGGTAGTGAAAGCAGATTATAAAGACTGCAGCATCCGGTCATCAATCGCATCCTGTTTATAATACTTCATTTGCCGAAGCAACAGGTCAGTTATTATCTCAGCCATTTTTACATAAAGAAAATAAGTATGATGAATACAAAGACCAGGTATTATTGCCACATGAATTTTCACGCAGCGGTCCTTTCATTGCAACTGGTGATGTAAATGGAGATGGGGAAGAAGATTTTTATGTTGGAGGAGCAAAAGATCAGGCAGGCAGTCTTATACATCCAGCAAGAATGGAAAATTTATCAAACAAAATGTTGCAGCATTTGAAGCAGATAAGAAATATGAAGATATGGGTACTGCTTTCTTTGATGCAGATAATGATGGCGATCTTGATCTTTATGTAGTAAGCGGCGGAAGTGAATTTAATGAAGGTTCAGATATGTACCAGGACAGGTTGTATCTAAATGATGGAAAGGGAAATTTTTCCAAATCAATCACTTCCCGAACACTATCAGCAGTGGTTCCTGTGTTGCTGCTTTTGATTTTGATGGAGATGGTGATCTTGATATTTTCCGTGGATGGAGAAGTGGTTCCACATAAATATCCAAAACCGCCAAGAAGTTATTTGTTGGTAAATGAAAAAGGAAAGTTTGTTGACAAAACAAACAGAATTAGCACCTGACTTATTGCAAAAATTGGAATGGTAAAGATCTGCTGTTGCTGCAGATCTGAATGGTGATAAAAAACCTGAATTGATTATTGCCGGCGAATGGATGCCAATAAAAGTATTTGAATATGACAGATGGAAAAATGAATGATGTATCTGCAAAATATGGTTTGGAAAATACAGAAGGATGGTGGAATAAATTAGTTGCAGATGATATAGATGGCGATGGTGATATGGATCTGATTGCAGGTAATCTTGGAGAAAATTATAAGTTCTCAGCAAGTAAAGAAAAGCCATTTGAAGTGTATGCAAAAGATTTTGATAACAATGGTACGAATGATATTTTTCTTGCAAAACATCTTAATGATATTATGGTGCCGATCCGTGGCCGTGAATGTACTTCACAGCAATGCCCGATGATCGCACAGAAGTTTCCCACTTTTCTATCATTTGCTGAAAGTGATCTGAAAGGAATTTTGGGAGAAGATATTGAAAACAGCTTTGCATTACCAGGCTCATCTTTTTTCCAGTGTGATTTTTATTAATGACAAAGGAAAATTCACCATGAAGAAATTACCAATGGAAGCACAGCTTATCAACTGTAAATGGAATCATTGTTAAAGATTTTGATGGTGATGGTAAAAAAGATATACTGATTGCCGGAAATAAATTTGATGTGGAAGTGGAAACCACACCTGCTGATGCATCACCCGGTTTATTTTTAAAAGGATTGGGCAATGGAAGTTTCAAAAGCACTAAACCATTGGAAAGCGGATTTTTTGCTCCCTATAATGTAAAAGATATACAGCCAATAAAAACAAAAACGGATGGGCCATATTGGTAAGTTCAAATAATGATTCACTGAGAGTTTTTGAAAACAAGAAGAAATAGCTTGATTAATTGTTAAACACATAAAAACTATTTATAATAAAGTATTCTGCTTCAATATCACTGTTACGCTTTTATCTGCATGTAATAGATGCCGGTAAAAAGAACAGGCTTTCTACTGCATCAAGTCCTTACCTGCAGCAACATGCGGATAATCCTGTTGATTGGTATGAATGGGGAGATGAAGCATTGCGCAAATGCAAAAAAGGAAAATAAACCTCTTCTTATCAGTATTGGTTATGCTTCCTGTCATTGGTGCCATGTGATGGAAAAGGAATCATTCATGGATACAGCAGTAGCCAGGATAATGAATGAAAATTTTATCTGTATAAAAGTTGACCGGGAAGAAAGGCCGGATATTGATAATATTTATATGAATGCCTGCCAGTTGATCTCAGGTGGTGGCGGATGGCCTTTGAATGCTTTTGCCTTGCCTGATGGCAAACCTTTTTTTGCAGGCACCTATTATAGCAAAAGAGCTGGATGAATTTATTAAAGCAAATTGCAAAGCCTACAAAGAAAAACATGATCTGGTAATAAAGCAGGCCGATAGCTTTGACAAAAGGAATAGCTGATGAATGAATTTTCATTTTTAAAAATGATAGCAGTCTGCTGATAATGATAATAACAGGTTATCAAAATTTATTTGACAGTCGTTTATTCAAAAATGGATACTGACGAATGGAGGATTAAAAGGATCACCAAAATTTCCAATGCCTGCAGTCACTGGAGTTTTTATTACAGTATTATTATCTCACGGGTGACAAACAAGCTATTGGATGCGGCAATCAATACACTAACCAAGATGGCACTCGGCGGAATTTATGATCATGTCGGTGGAGGATTTGCCCGCTATTCAACAGATCAGTGAGTGGCACATTCCTCATTTTGAAAAAATGCTTTACGATAATGCACAGTTGATAAGTTTATATGCACATGCATACCAGGTGACCCAAAATAATTTTTATAAAAATATAATTAATGAAACAATTTCATTTGTTGAAAGAGACCTGGCTTCTCCTGATGGTGGTTTTTACAGTTCGTTAAATGCTGATACAGAAGATGGTGAAGGTGAGTTTTATGCATGGAAAGATCATGATTTTAAAAAAATTGCTGGCACAGAAAACATATTGGCAGAATATTTTAATGTGAGCCCGACGGGTAATTGGAAAAAGGGCAAGAACATTTTATATCGCTAGTTACACACCACAGGAATTTGCATTATTAAAAAACCAAACTGCCTGATCAGTTCATTTCTCTTTTAAATAAAACCAAAAAGGGTTTGCTTGACAGAAAGAAATAAACGAAACAAACCGGCTGCTGATACAAAAATTTTGACTGCCTGGAATGCAATGATGATCAAAGGCATATGCTGATGCTTATATTGCTACAGGTACTGAAGATTATTTAGCTAAAGCAATGATGATCGCAAAATTTCTTGAAAAAAATATACTTGGCAAAGACGGTAGTCTAAAAAGAAATTTTAAAGACGGAAAAGCTTCTATCAATGGTTTTCTTGATGATTATGCATGGACGGCTTACGCATTTATAAAACTTTATCAGGTCAGCTTTGATAAACATTGGCTTAACCATGCAAAACAAATTACTGATCATGCCATCAAAGATTTTTACAATAAGGATGCAGGATTGTTTTATTACACTGCCTCAAATGACTCAAAACTTGCTGTAAGAAAAATGGAAATTGCTGACGAAGCAATTCCTTCTTCCAATTCAATAATGGCGGGTGTACTTTATTCCCTTAGTGTTATTTACGACAATAGCTCTTACAGCGATATTTCCAAAAGAATGCTGACATCGGTAGTAAGCAAAGTAAACCTGTTCCCTGTTTATCATGCCCAATGGTGCAACCTGGCCGGGCTTTTTTCTCATGGTACTTATGAAGTCGTTGTAATGGGCAAGGATGCGATCGCAAAGAACAAGGAGTTACAAAAAAAATATTTACCTGATTGTGTGATCATGGGTGGAACTGATAAAGAGAATCTTCCTTTGCTGGAAAATAAGTTACCGGAAAATAAAACATTAATATATGTGTGTACAAATAAAGTATGCAAAAAGCCAGTGGAAGACGTGGCTGAAGCATTGAGCCAGGTAAAATAAATCTTAAAGCTTTTTTTTACAAAGTGTACAAACTGAATGGTCATATAAATTTTGGAATGAGGTTTTTGGTTACAACAACTTTAACCGTAATGATCTCCTGTAGCAAAAAGGGGACAGTGACACCGCCAACGCCAACACCGCCTGTTGTTTCAACTGATACAACAACATTAAAACAAATGGCATCATATCCCGTTGGTGTTGCCATTAATTATGACCTGATGAAGAATAATGCATCCTATTCTTCGCTGGTTAAAAAAGAATTTGATCGTGTTACTTTCGAATACCAGATGAAACATGGCGCTAATGTGAAAAATGATGGCTCTTATGATTTTTCAAGAGCGGATGAACTCGTGACACTTGCCCAGAGCGGAGGTCTTGATGTGTATGGTCATACATTGGTTTGGCATCAGAATAATAATGGAACATACCTGCGATCGTTAACAAACACTGCTGGCCCAAATCTTTTATTGAATGCAGGATTTGAAAATGATTACACCAATTGGTTCACTCAAATATCTTCAACAGCACCAACTGCTGGTTCAATTACAATTTCAACTGCTGAAGTAAATAGTGGAACAAAAGCGGCAAGAGTAACAGTTACTACACCGGGGCCGAATGCATATAGTGTGCAAATTGTTTCGGATAATTTTTCTGTAACGAGTGGCACCACCTATACGTTGAAATATTGGGCAAAAGCAGCAGTGGCAGGCCAGGCATTGAGAGCAGTTGCACAGGGCACATCATATTATGAACAGTTGAACCAAACACTTTCTGCAACATGGGTTGAATATTCTTTTCCATTTACACCAACAGAAACATCAGTATCAATAAAATTTCATTTTCCTACTGCCGGCGATTTCTTTATTGACAACTTATCAGTTTTAAGTCCGGCATCGGGCTATAGCCCCACCTTAGTTAACTCAGCAATGCAAAATTGGATCACCGCGATGGTAAGTCGAAATGTTGGGAAAGTAAAAGCATGGGATGTGGTAAATGAAGCCTTTGAAGAAAATGGAAATATAAGATCGGGGACGAGTACAAACGATATTTTTTACTGGGCCCCGGTATTGGGCCGTTCATATATAGCCAATGCATTCCGCTATGCCAATACTGCTGATCCTGCTGCATTGTTATTTCTAAATGATTATAATCTTGAAACAAGCACACAAAAACTGGATTCATTCATAGCAATGATAAATGAATTAAAGGGACAGTCCGTCCCCATACATGGGGTAGCAACTCAAATGCATATTAATATAAATACTTCTGCTGCTGCTATTGATAATATGTTTATGAAACTTGCTGCAACAGGACTGAAGGTGCATGTATCAGAACTGGATATTCGTATTAATCCAAATAATAGTTCGCCATTTACTGCTACTGATGATCTGTTAACGCAACAGGCAATGAAATATAAATATGTTGTAGATTCATATAATGCCAATGTGCCGGCTTCGCAACGGTACGGCATCACAGTGTGGAACGTTACCGATGCGGATAGTTGGATCGTAACGAGTCTTGGCAGAACAGATTTTCCAACTTTGTTTAATAGCAGTTATCAGAAAAAACCGGCATATATTTCTTTTAAACAAGGATTAAAATAATTTTTAAACCATAAATATTAAACCAATGGGCACAGCAACCGAAACCAGGGAATACTTTAAAACAATTGGAAAAGTAAAATATGAAGGAGTTGGATCAGACAACCCTTTTGCTTATCGCTGGTATGATGAAAATAAAATGGTAGCAGGCAAATCAATGAAAGATCATTTGCGTTTTGCTTGCGCATACTGGCATAGTTTCAATGGCAGTGGCGCCGATCCTTTTGGCGAGCCGACACATTTATTTGAATGGGATAAAAAATCTGATGCCATAGAAAGAGCAAAAGACAAAGCTGATGCAGCATTTGAATTTATTACAAAGCTTGGATTGCCTTATTACTGTTTTCACGATGTAGATGCAATTGATTATACAAATGATGTAAAGGAGAATGACAGAAGATTAAAAGCGATCACCGAATATCTAGGCGAGAAGCAAGCAGCAAGTGGCGTGAAGCTTCTTTGGGGCACTGCCAATCTTTTTTCAAACAGAAGATATATGAATGGCGCTGCTACCAATCCTGATTTTCATGTGTTATCTCATGCAGCAGCACAAGTAAAAGCTGCTTTGGATGCAACGATCGCATTAGGCGGCGAAAATTATGTATTCTGGGGCGGGAGAGAAGGTTACATGAGTTTGCTGAACACAAACATGAAAAGAGAAAAAGAACACATGGCAAAATTCCTTCATGCTGCAAAAGATTATGCGAGAAAAAATGGTTTCAAAGGAACATTCTTTATCGAACCCAAACCTTGTGAGCCAAGTAAACATCAATACGATTATGATTGCGAAACAGTGATCGGCTTCTTACGCCAATATGATCTGTTGAATGATTTTAAAATAAATGTCGAAGTGAACCATGCAACACTTAGCTGGTCATACATTTACTCATGAACTACAAGTAGCGGCTGATGCAGGTTTGCTTGGAAGCATAGATGCCAATCGTGGCGATTATCAAAATGGTTGGGATACAGATCAATTCCCCAATGATGTTAATGAATTAACTGAAGCAATGCTTGTGATCTTACAAGCAGGCGGCTTCAAAGGCGGCGGAATAAACTTTGATGCAAAGATCCGGCGCAATTCAACTGATACTGATGATCTGTTTCATGCACATATCGGCGGCATAGATACATTTGCAAGAGCATTACTAACAGCTGATAATATTTTAAATAAATCTGATTTTAAAAAACTTCGAAAAGAAAGATATGCTACATTCGATAGCGGTAAAGGAAAAGAGTTTGAAGAAGGAAAGCTATCTTTAGAAGACCTCAGAACCTATGCTATTGAAAATGGTGAGCCTGCTATGAAAAGCGGCAAGCAGGAATATTTCGAAAACATCATCAACCGGTTTATTTAAGACTTAATATTTATAACCAAAACAGATTGCTATGCTTACTACGTTAGACTGGATCATCATCCTATTTTATTTTGCAGTTATTGCAGGTATTTCATGGTGGGCTGTAAAAAAGAAAGATAAAACTTCAGCAGATGATTATTTTCTTGCTGGCCGTCACTTAGGATGGTTTGTTGTCGGCGCTTCCATTTTTGCATCCAATATCGGTTCGGAGCATTTGGTTGGGCTTGCAGGTTCAGGTGCAACGGATGGTGTTGCATTAGCACACTACGAATTACATGCCTGGTGTCTTTTAGTATTAGGTTGGGTAATGGGACCTTTCTTTATGCGTTCCAAAGTGTTTACAATGCCGGAGTTTCTTGAGAAAAGATTTACTCCGCAAGCAAGAACAGTTCTGTCACTTATTTCATTGTTTGCATATATCCTAACAAAAATTGCTGTTGGCATTTTTGCAGGCGGTGTTGTATTCAGAGCACTCTTACCGGATGTAAACATAATGGGAATGGATTCATTCTGGATCGGTTCTATCCTGCTTATTATTTTAACCGGTATCTACACTATTATTGGCGGATTAAGAGCAGTTGTTTATACTGAAACACTTCAAACATTTGTAAAAATTATCGGGGCCATCCTTGTAACGTATTATGGACTGGAAGCTTTGGGAGGATGGGACAAACTGAGGGAAATATGCGGTAGTGAAATGTTTAATTTATGGAAACCTGTTGTACCGGATGGAGTGGAAAGTACATGGGCTCCTGTAAAAGAAGCAGGAAGACAAGCCTGGTATTTTAATGATAAATATCCATGGCCTGCTATGTTGTTATGTGCGCCAATTATTGGTTTGTGGTATTGGTGTACCGACCAATATATTGTGCAACGTATTTTAGGGGCAAAGAATGATAAAGAAGCAAGACGTGGTACTATATTCGCCGGGTTTTTAAAACTCACTCCTGTTTTTCTTTTTATCATTCCCGGTATGATATGTTTTGCATTGGCAAAAAGCGGATTGAATCCTGATATACACAAAGAATTATTTGATGCAAATGGTGTATTGATAAGGGAACGGGCACAAGCAGCATTCCCATTGTTAGTGACGCATGTACTTCCAGTTGGTGTAAGAGGTATTGTGGTTGCAGGTTTGCTTGCAGCATTAATGAGTGCATTGGCAGGTGTATTTAATGCATCATCATCTCTTTTCACAATGGATTTTTATTCGAAGCTAAGACCAAAAGCGACACAAGCTCAATTGGTGAGAGTTGGTCGTGTCGCTACTGTTGTAATGGTAATTATCGGATTAATGTGGATACCAGTGATACAAGGAGCAAAAGGCCTATACGATTATTTACAAGGTATACAGGCATACCTGGCACCGCCAATATTTGTTGTGTTCTTCTTTGGCGTATTTATGAAACGATTAAATGGTCCGGGCTGTTTGGCAACATTACTCACAGGTTTTGTAATGGGATTAGTAAGATTAATTATTGATACACCGGTGAAATTGGGGGGTACACCTTATGAAGAAGGGTCATTTCTCTGGATCATGAATAATATTTTCTTCCAGTACTATAGTCTTTTAATTACCATTGTTTGCATCATTGTATTCCTGGTAGTGAGTTATGCAACAAAGCCACCAGATTATGCAAAGATCAGCGGACTTACTTTTTCTACTTTGACGCCGCAAGACAGATTGGAGACAAGGGCAAGCTGGAATGCAAAAGATGTGATTCTGTCAATATTATTGGTGGCAGCGATCATTGCGATCTATATGTATTTTACCGGATAGAATGGTGAGTGGTGAATTGTGAGTTGTCAGTAAAGGGATAGTCTCCGCACTCACTACTGACAACTCACCGCTCACAATAAATCATAGTAATTTTACAAAAAAGAATATGTTGATGCATCAAACCATGCGATGGTTCGGGCCAAACGACCCGGTAAGTTTATCGGATATTCGGCAAGCAGGATGTGACGGTGTTGTTACTGCACTTCATCATATTCCTGTTGGTGATGTTTGGACAATTGAAGAGATCAATAAAAGGCGATCAGTTATTGAAGAAGCAGGAATGACATGGACTGTTATTGAAAGCTTACCTGTAAGTGATGATATAAAAAGACAAAACGGAAATTATCTAAAGCATATAGAAAATTACAAACAGAGCATTCGCAATGTTGCTGCTTGTGGTTTGAAAGTGATCACTTACAATTTTATGCCGGTACTTGATTGGCTGCGGACAGATACTCAATATGAAATGCCTGATAAAAGCACGGCACTTTATTTTAATCGTGTCGATTATTTGGTTTTTGAACTGTATATATTAAAAAGACCCGGTGCTGAGAATGACTTTTCTGCTGAAGAACTTGCAAAAGCAAAAAGACGAAATGAGGAATTAACAGCAGAGCAAAAACAGAAATTATATTCTAACATGATGTTGGGTTTACCGGGAAGTGATGATTCGTTTACTCCGGAATTGGTATTAACGGAATTAAAAAAATATGAAGGCATCGATGCCAATAAATTAAAGGAACATCTTTTTTATTTTTTAAAAGAAGTTGTTCCTGTTGCTGAAGAATGTGATGTAAAAATGGCCATTCATCCTGATGATCCTCCATATTCTGTACTTGGTTTGCCAAGAATAATGAGTACAGAAAAAGATGCAGCGGCCATGCTTGAAGCTGTTCCTTCTCCTGCAAACGGTTTGTGTTTTTGTACAGGAAGTTTTGGTGCAAGAGCTGATAATGATATCCCAAAAATGCTAAAGCGATTTGGAGATCATGTTCATTTTCTTCATTTACGAAATACAAAACGTGATAGCGAAGGAAATTTTTATGAAGCTGATCATTTAGCTGGCGATACAAACATGTATGAAGTTGTAAAAGAAGTATTACAAATACAAAAGCGAAGAAATATTTCCATTCCTATGCGACCCGATCATGGGCACCAGATGCTGGATGATCTTAAAAAGAAAACCTATCCCGGCTATTCTGCCATTGGAAGATTAAGAGGTCTTGCTGAATTAAGAGGACTGGAATATGGCATTTATCAATCCTTACAATAGATACAAAAATTTATAAAACAAAGAGCCGGCTCGCTTAGGTCAGGCGGCTCTTTGTTTTTGGCGTAAATATTTTACTTCATCGTAACAAACTATTCCAATTTTCATCAGCGCATAAACTTATTTTTGTGCTTGAATGAAACAACTTAAAGCCCTCAATAAATATTTTTGGAAATATAGGGTAAGGCTTGGCATTGGCGCATTGTTCATTATTGTCTCAAACTACTTTGCCGTACTTGTGCCACAGGTTACAAGGTTTATTATTGATCATGTTCAAAAAAGCATTGACGCAACACAAAATATTACCAGGCCTGTTTGCTACTAAGCATGATAGTGAGTATGATTTTTTTGTGCTGAAATTTATAAAATGGGTAGAAAGGGATTTTTCACAAAGTTCAGACCTCTCTAAGATCGTTATTCTCTGCGGCATCATAATTCTATTTCTTGCATTGCTTCGCGGATTTTTTATGTTCCTGATGCGGCAAACCATCATTGTCATGAGCCGGCATATTGAATACGATCAAAAAAATGAAGTGTTTCAGCATTACCAGCAACTTGATACCTCGTTTTACAAAACACACAGCACCGGCGACCTGATGAGCCGAATGGCAGAAGATGTAGCAAGAGTAAGAATGTTCACTGGCCCCGCCATTATGTATCTTATCAATCTTGTGGCGCTAATTTCATTGAGTTTATTTTATATGCTGAAAAAAGATGTGGAACTGACAATTTATGTGCTTGCGCCATTACCAATACTTGCCGTCACTATTTATTATGTAAACAGCATTATCAATAAAAGAAGTGAAAGGATACAGGCATTGCTTGCCAATCTTACAACAAATGCACAGGAATCGTATTCCGGTATTCGTGTTATAAAATCATTTGTTCAGGAAAAAGCCATGTTTGGTTTTTTTGATAAGAATAGCGAAGAATATAAAAAAAATGCGATCGGGCTCTCTAAAGTGGAATCATTATATTTTCCATCAATGGCCCTGCTAATTGGCTTAAGTACGCTGCTTACTATTATGATCGGCGGGTACTATTATATTAATTATGGATTGGATCGAATGTCACTTGGAACAATTACCGAGTTTGTGATCTATATAAATATGCTGACATTTCCCGTAAGTGCTATTGGGTGGACAGCAAGCATGATACAAAGAGCTGCCGCTTCACAAAAAAGGCTAAACGAATTTTTAGATACTAAACCAGTTATTTCTGATCAGCCATTGGCCAAAAAAATTAAGATCGAAGGAAATATTGAATTTAGCAATGTAGATTTTACTTATTCACATACAGGCATTGAGGCATTAAAGAATTTTAACCTATCGATAAAAAAAGGAGAGAAGGTAGCGATCATTGGAAGAACGGGCAGTGGAAAATCTACAGTTGCACAGTTGCTATTGAGAATGTATGATACAACGAATGGAGCTATTGAATTGGAGGGAACTAATATCCGGGAAATTGATCTTAGATCATTGCGGGAACAAATTTCCTATGTTCCGCAGGATGTATTTCTTTTCAGTGATTCTGTTGCCAATAATATTTCATTTGGAATAAAAGATGGTACCGTGATGCAAGTAGAAAAAGCAGCAATGCAGGCAAGTGTTCATAAGGATATTTTGGGCTTTGGTGAAAAATATGAAACAATGATCGGCGAAAGAGGGGTTACCTTAAGTGGCGGACAGAAGCAAAGAATATCAATAGCCCGGGCACTAATAAAAGACCATGGATTAGTGATCTTTGACGATTGCCTTAGTGCCGTAGATACAAAAACAGAAAATGAGATCATCGGAAATTTATATGAATACCTGGAAAACAGGACGGCTATTATAATAACACACCGCATTTTTTCCCTCTTTCATTTTGATAAAATAGTAGTGATCGAAGACGGCACGATCGTGGAAAAGGGTACTCATGAGGAGTTGATCGATCTAAATGGCTTTTACACCGAATTGTACAACCGTCAGCAGCAACAGGACTCCCAGGCCCGGTAAGAAAAACTATCCAAAAAGGAAACAAAATCCCCGCAAATTTGGCTATATCAAAAACATAATTATATTTGTGACTGCCTAAGAATATGATTATTAATCAGTAAAACAACTAACTGTGGCGTACGAGAATAACAACGAAAACAAAATGGAAAGCATTTACAGCAAACGGATTCGTGCTGGTAAACGCAGGACTTATTTCTTTGATGTAAGAACAACTCGTGGTAATGATTATTACCTGACTATTACGGAGAGTCGTAAAAGGTTTAATGATAACGGGTACGACCGTCATAAGATATTCCTTTATAAAGAAGATTTTAATAAGTTTATAAAGGCGCTTGGCGAAGCGGTTGATTATGTAAAGACAGAGTTGATGCCTGATTTTGATTTCGATGCATTTAATCATGATAATGTGCCGTCAGAAAACGGTGAAAGTGAAAACCCTGAGGCAACAGTAACCACTGCAAATAATGAAACAGCAGAACCAGAAGCTGAACCAACCCCAACTCCATCGGAAAATGGTACACACGAGGATGTGGATAAATGGTAAAAACATTTTTTAAGTAATTATCCCTGGTAGAGCCCTCAAGTAAATTGAGGGCTCATTTTTTGCTGCAATTTTTATACTTTGAATCCGTTTAATTACTTAGCCTGAATTGGCTATTGTGTGTGTGTATAAATCCAATTTTCTATGCAAAAGAGATCTAAGCTCGTAGTGTTTGTAGCATTGCTTTCTATTTTCGGATACTTTACATGGGAGCATTATTCAGAGAAAAAAAACGAGGGGAAGGAAAGAGAATACGAAGAAAGAGAAGGTGAAGAAGAGGAAGATGAAAAAGAGATGGAAGAAATGGAGCGTAAGCTTGAAAGACAAGATGGTGTTGATATGGCGATGGCCTATGAATTTGAATTAACAAAAGATCCCGCACTTAATACAGTTCCAAGAGAGAGGTTACTAGCTGCCGATAGCTATCGTAAACAAAAATTGTTCTCGCTTAACAATAGGACTACTACAGCCGTTTCCAGTATAAATTGGAGTGAAAGAGGACCAAATAATGTTGGTGGCAGAACAAGAGCAATCATTTATGATCTGAATGATGCGGGTAATGGTTATAAAAAAGTTTTTGCAGGTAGTGTAAGTGGAGGCTTATGGGTCACAAGTGATATTACGGCTGCTACGCCTGTATGGACAAGGCTCGATGACTTTATGGGTAATCTTGCTGTATCAACTCTTGCACAAGATCCTTCAAACACACAAAATATTTATGCAGGTACTGGCGAAGGCTGGTTCAATGCAGATGCTGTCCGTGGGCTTGGCATTTGGAAAAGTTCAAATGGCGGAAGTTCGTGGGTACAGCTTTCTTCAACAAATAACTCTACATTTTACTATGTTCAAAAAATAGTAATAACAAGTACAGGTGTTGTGCTTGCAGCTACGAGAAATGGAGGTGTTCAAAGATCAACAGACGGAGGAGCTTCCTGGACGAAAGTCCTTGGGGCAGGCACTGGTGGCGGCAGTAGCAATAGCGCAGCAGATCTGGAGATGGGAGCTAACGGAAATATATACTGCAGTATTGGTATTCTTTCAACTGACGGTATTTATCGCTCAACAGATGGTGGAATTAACTGGACAAAGATTTATACTTCTGCTGCCGACGAAGAACGTATTGAATTGGCATGTGCTCCAACAAATGCAAATGTGATCTATGCTTTAGTACAGGATAATAATACGCCCAATGCAGACGGTATTAAAAAGATAATGTCCGCTACTGATGCAACAGCTGCAACTCCAACATGGAATACTTTAACTACTCCAAACTGGTGTGACCAGGGCTCAGCGAGTACAGATTTTACAAGAGGACAAGCCTGGTATGACCTGATCGCGGCAGTGGATCCATCAAATGAAAATAATGTTTTTATAGGCGGTGTTGATATTCTAAAAACAACTGACGGGGGCACAACATGGACACAGGTTTCAAGATGGGCTGGTGGCTGTTCCGGAGCACTCATTCATGCCGATAATCACATGATGGTTTTTAAACCTGGTTCGTCAACAGAATTTTTGATCGGTAATGATGGCGGTATTTATCGCACTGCAGATGGAGGTACTAATATTATTTCAAGAGTAAGTAGTTATAATGTTACCCAATATTATGCTTGTGCAATTCATCCTGCAACAACAAATTATTTTCTTGCCGGAGCCCAGGATAATGGCTCACAAAAATTTAATTCCGCTGGTATAAATACAACAACTAACGCAAGCGGTGGTGATGGCGGTTTTTGTCATATAGACCAGACAGATGGAAACGTACAGATCACTTCTTATGTTTATAATAATTATTATGTATCCCTTAACGGTGGTAGTACATTTAGTCAGAGATTTTTCGCAAGTACTGGCTCCTTTATTAATCCAACTGATTACGATGATAATGCCAACATACTCTATGGAGGAAATGATGCCGGTAGTTATTTCAGGTGGAATGATCCGGCTACTGCAGGCTCAAACACCGATGATGTCACTGTAACTAATTTCGCCGGTGCAAGTGTCCGTAATGTGACTGTTTCTCCATTAACAGCAAACAGAGTTTATTTTGGATTAAGTAATGGTTCTGTTGTAAAAGTTGATAATGCAAATACAGGTACAGCATTAGCAGGAACGGTGATCAGGACAGGAACTGGTAATGTTTCTTGTATTGTAATTGATCCGGCAACGGAGGATCACATGCTTGTAACATACAGCAATTTTGGTGTGACCAGCATTTATGAATCTTTAAATGCAACTCAGGCTTCACCTACATGGACAGCAGTTGAGGGAAACCTTCCTGATATGCCTGTCCGTTGGGCAATGTTTGATCCAAGAAATTCTGATTGGGCATTGATCGCGACTGATCTTGGTGTTTGGTCAACCGATAATATTAACGGAGCTTCTACTGATTGGGATCCTACAAATTCAGGCCTTGCTAATGTTAGAGTCGACATGCTTCAATATCGCAGCAGCGACAGAACTATTGCTGCCGCTACACATGGTCGTGGATTATTTACTGCAGCAGTTCCGGCTACAACATCACCTGATATTAGTTTTGTTTTGCCTTCAGCGGCTGCTACAGAATTAACCACAAGTTCAAGTGGTTGCCGTTCTTATACAGATTACACAATTAATATGCAAATAGCGAATCCACCAACCGGCGATGCAACGGTAACTGTCGCAATACAGGCAGGTGCTACAGCAACCCAAGGTGTCGATTATGATATTACAACAAATGGAAATTTTGCCGCGCCAAGTAATGCATTCGTATTTCCAAATGGATCCACAGCATTAAAAACCATTAATCTTCGTGTTTATGATGATACAGAAATAGAATCATCACAGACATTTACCCTGACATATACGATTTCCGGCACTACAAATGCACAAGCTGGCTCATCAAATCAAACATTTACATTCACTATTAATGATAATGACTCAGCGCCAACAGGAGCGTCAAGTACAAATTATACAGTGGCAACTTATACTATTAATTCAAGCGCCACTTCGCCATTCCAGGGCGGAAGTAACAGATCAAAATCTCAATATATCATAACAGCTTCTGAATTGATTACCGCTGGTCTTGTTGGCAACAGGCAGATAACTTCACTTGACTGGAATGTTATTACCAACGGTTCTACTTCAGCATATAACGGGTTTACAATTTCTATGGCAAATTCAACCGCCGCAAATCTGAATTCCGGGTTGATATCAGCATCATTTACACAGGTGTATTCTAATAACTATACCGTGTCGGGTACAGGATGGAAAACTATAAATTTCACAACTCCATTTATATGGGATGGAACAAGCAATTTACTTGTACAGACTTGTTTTGATAATGGCACTACTGCTTCTGCGATAGATGTTTTACAAGGAACAGCAGCACCACTTGGGGCGGGCACAAGGGCAACTGCAATTAATGCAACTAATGCCGTAGGCACTGCGGGTTGTTCACTTACCGGCGGCGGTATTAGTGATAGCAGACCGCAATTCAGATTTACGCAAACAATTCTTCAAACACCTATTGAAAGTGCCTTGAACGCTATAAGATCTTTTTATCTCGGGCCGAATGCAGATGTTTATTTATATTCTTCTGCAGATGGAGAATTGATCGGAAGAATTCAAAACCTGAGTTCGCATGATTATGGTTGTACAAGCATAGAAATAATTCGTGCAGGAACAGGTATTTCACAATTCTGGAATACGAATACTGCAAATTATCTCATGAATAAAGCATTCAGAGTTATTCCAACAAACAATAATCCATCCGGCCAATATATAATTACACTTTATTTTACATCATCGGAAGTAACAGGCTGGCAAACTGCAAGCGGCCAATCATGGGCTAATATCCAGTTGGTAAAATTGCCAAGCCTTATTACAAATGTTACTCCTGCAAATCCAGAACCAGATGGAGTTGGGACGGTGCAGGTAGTCACACCTACATTAGGAACATTGGGAACTCATTATTCACTTTCATACCCATTCAGTAATGGTTTCTCAAGTTTTGGTGCAGGCATACCGGCTACACAATTTACATTGCCAATTCAACTACTAAGCTTCACCGGAAAATTACAAAGTGAAAATGTAAAGTTGGACTGGTCAACTGTATTTGAACAAAAGAGTAAAGGATTTGAAATTGAAAAATCGCTTGATGGTGTTAATTTCAGAAAGATCGGTTTTGTTGCAGGAGCAGGTAATAGCAATACAACAAGAAGCTACAGTTTCACAGATCCGCAACGTGCAGTAGAATTTAATTACTATCGTTTGAAATTGGTTGATATTGATAACAAGTTTGATTATAGCGATGTTGTATTGGTGAAAAATGCTTTCGGCAAACAGGATGTTTATCTTGCCGGCAACCCGATAGTAAACAATATAAATATCCAGTTTGCTAAAACACCTAATGGAAAAGTTGCAGTAAGCATTTATGATATGAAAGGGAGCAAGGTCTTTGAAGCATCGTATAATAATTACACACAAACTTCATTACAAATAAATACCTCGAATAAACTATTAGCACATGGAATTTATTCTATAAAGGTTGAAACATCAGGCAAAATATATAATTTGAAAGCGATCAAGTAAACTGAAGCTGATTTATATATAAACAAGCCCCTTCAATGAAGGGGCTTTTAATTTATTGCAAAGAAGCAGATAATTTTTTTCAAAGCAGATTGTGTCCTGTTAACTTAAATTGTTTTTCATTTCCTTAAAAATATTTATCAGGCTATTGGTGGAAGAATCGTGTGATGAGATTTGTTCATCATCCCTTAATTCAGGTAAAATTTTGTTCGCCAATTGTTTTCCCAGTTCCACGCCCCATTGATCAAAGCTGAAAATATTCCAGATAATTCCCTGTACAAAAATTTTATGTTCATATAAGGCGATCAATTGCCCTAAACTAAATGGAGTGATCTTTTTTACTAAAAAAGAATTCGTTGGTTTATTGCCAGCAAAAACTTTGTAGGGGAGGAGTCTTGAAATTGTTTCATTGCTTAAGCCGGAGCTTTCCAACTCCGCTGCTGCTTCTCCTTCAGTTTTTCCATTCATCAATGCTTCAGTTTGAGCAAAAAAATTGCTCATTAGTTTTTGATGATGATCTCCAATTGGATTATGGCTTTGTGCTACACCAATAAAATCGCATGGTATTAGTGGCGTTCCCTGGTGTATCAATTGGTAAAATGCATGTTGGCCATTTGTTCCGGGTTCGCCCCAAATGACCGGCCCGGTTGCATATTCAACCTGCTCACCATTTCTGTCAATTGATTTCCCATTGCTTTCCATATTTCCCTGTTGGAAGTAAGCAGCAAACCGATGCAGGTATTGATCATATGGAAGTATCGCCTCACTTTGAGCACCAAAAAAATTAGTGTACCATAGACCTATCAAAGCCATCAAGACAGGGATATTCTTTTCAAAAGAGGAATTTTTAAAATGCTGATCACTGTCATAAGCACCTGCAAGCAGTTCTTCAAAATTTTTATACCCTATAGTTAATGCTATTGATAAACCAATAGCACTCCAAAGTGAATAACGGCCACCAACCCAATCCCAAAACCGAAACATATTCCTTTTATTGATCCCGAATTTTACTACCGCAGTTTCATTTGTACTTAAAGCTGCAAAATGTTTGGCGATATGTTTCTCATCGATGGCATGCTCAAGAAACCATTCCCTAGCTGTAAAAGCATTCGTCATCGTTTCCTGCGTCGTAAATGTTTTTGAGGCTATAAGAAAAAGTGTTCTTTCCGGTTTTACTTTTTTTAGAACCTCGGCGATATGTGTGCCATCAATATTCGATACAAAATAAGTTTGAATATCTTCCAGCCAATACGGTTTCAAAGCTTCAGTAACCATTAGCGGGCCAAGATCACTTCCGCCAATACCAATATTGACAATATATTTTATCCTTTTTCCTGTATAACCTCTCCATCTTCCATCATGCACACGACTGCAAAAATTTTTCATTTGCTTTAATACCTTTCTTACTTCTGGCATCACGTCTTTACCTTCCGTAAATACCGGTTCAGTAGAAAGATTTCTTAATGCTGTATGAAGAACGGCCCTGCCTTCTGTTTCATTTATTTTTTCTCCATTAAACATGGCATCAATGCCATCTTTCAAATTACATTCATTCGCCAATTGAAGCAGCAATTGGATTGTTTTTTCACTAATAATATTTTTGGAATGATCAAAAACGATATCACGATTGGAAATGGAATATTTTGAAAACCGATCTGGCTCTTGCTTAAATAATTCTCTCATATGAACATTCTTCATCTCAGAAAAATGTTCTTGAAGTGATCTCCAGGCTGCTGTATTTGTTGGATTTATTTTTGAAAGCATCAATTAAATATTTTATTAAAAGAATACAGGCTAATATATAAAAGCCTTCTTACATTAATTGATTTAGTTGTTGTTTTTTGCAAATTCTTTATGCAATTATGCGAAATGAAATCAGTACGTTCGCCGGAGTGATAACATGACTATTGACCCCAATAGACACATATAAATTCCTATTTTGAATCCACTGAAGTTCGGGCTATTTCCTTGCGTGGTACTTGCTATAATTATTAAAGCAATAAAAAGCAAAAAAACCAGAAAGGGTATATACCTGATCAACCGAACAAGGCCGTTGATCCTGGCACTTAAAATTGCATTGATCAAAAAAATGCCTGCACATACTGGTATTGAATAGATAAGAAATCCAAAAATGGCCCCAATTGTGCGGCCCGCATCATTATCCAATTGTGTTAGTGCGGCAACAAAGCTTTTAACAAAACCGGTACCGTTAATAGATCCTGAATTATAATAATACGCGGAATAATTAGGGAACCAGGGTAAAAAAAATCCGGATAATACAAGTATCGAACCCCATAAAGCGGGGTTGCTAAAATTTCCATTTGTATATCTTTTAGCAGAAGTTGTAGTCACGGGTTTAGAAGCAGTTTGCAAGGGAACATTACTTTGAGTTTGAGGTTGTTTTTGATTTTGTGAAGTAGATTGGGAATTAGCAGCACTATTTACAATTGTGCTACCACAATTACTGCAGAATTTTGCGGCATCGGGATTGTGTGTGCCACAATGAATACAGTAGGCCATACAAGGTGGTTTGTAAATTAAACGATATCAAACTGCAGATTTGGTAGGGCGGGGAAAGTGTATATAAATATTGGATTTTATTTTCACTTTTACAAATTCATAATTCGTGTAAGCTTACAGCTCGTTTATGATCTCAATTGTTTTATTTACCATTTCTTCAGTTATATCAAGGTGTACAACTAATCGTACACGATCAGGAGCAGTAACAGAACAAAGAATTTTCTGTTGCTTTAATTTTTCAACGACCTCTGCTGCCGTTGTTGAATCAACGGTTTCGAAAATGATAATATTTGTTTCAACTGGTAAAACAAATTTTGTTATTGAGGCTTTAGAAACGGCATTGCCAATCTGTTTTGCATGTTCATGATCTTGTTTTAATCTTTCAATATTATTTTTTAAAGCGAAAATACCTGCAGCAGCAAGAAAACCTGCTTGTCTCATTCCACCCCCAAATACTTTTCGGACCCGCCTGGCTTTCTTTATAAAGTCTTTTTTGCCAAGCAATACACTGCCAACCGGACAACCAAGACCCTTACTTAGGCAGATCGAAATGCTGTCAAAAGTTTCGCCGTATTGTTTTGGGCTTTCATTTTTTGCGATCATTGCATTCCATAATCTTGCTCCGTCCAAATGAAGAGCAAGATGATTCTCAACACAGACCTCTTTGATCTTTTTTATTTCATTAAAATCATAGCAACTTCCTCCACCGCGGTTACTCGTATTTTCAAGACATACTAAGCTTGTATTAGCTTTATGATTATCATCATCATTAATTGCAGCTTTTACCTGTGTAGCATTTATCCTTCCCCTGTCGCCATATAACAGCTTTACAGAAGCTGATGAATTAAATGCAATGCCTCCTCCTTCATATTGGTAAACATGGGCACTCTCATCGCAGATCACCTCATCACCGGGTTTTGTATGACACTTAATGGCAATCTGGTTGGTCATAGTTCCGGAAGGGCAGAAGAGGCCGGATTCCATTCCAAACATCTCTGCAGACAGATTTTCCAATTCATTTATTGACGGGTCCTCACTGAAAACATCATCGCCAACTTTTGCAGTCATCATTGCTTGCAGCATGGCTGGTGTTGGTTTTGTAACAGTGTCTGATCTGAAGTCAATAATCATCTTTCTAATTTCCTGCAATATAAACAGGCAGTCGGTGAAACCGAAACTCCTCTTTAATCCTATTTAAACCCTTTTTACCGACAACTAAAGTCAACTTACCGGCCAGTCATTGTTCATCGCTTACCAGGCTATTACCTTCATTTCATAATTGATCGGTCATCATTAAACCCTTTATATAACTTAAATACCACTAATCATGAATAAGAAGATTATTGTAACCAGTTTTTGAGGCCGACGTCATATTGATGTCATGGGAACCGGCCACTTATCAAGAAATATGGCCGTTTATTTTAAAACAATGTACTTGGCATTAACAAGTACCTATCTTTGAACTGTAATAAACAAAAGCAAGTACACAATTCACTTAAACCATTAAAAATGAGAAAGCTTTTAACCTTAATAATAGCCATTCTAACCTTATCCTTTGCCAGTCAGGCACAAAAGGCCTCTGGAAAGGTATCCGGACAAGTAATCGACGGGAATACCAAAACGATCGAGGCAGCAACCATTACTTTGCTACGGGCAAAGGATTCAAGTGTAGCGAAAATCAGCGCTGCTAATAAAGAGGGCAACTTTGTATTTGAAAATGTAGGTGAGGGGAAATACTTCGTTTCAATTACCGCAGTCGGGCATACAAAAGGCTTTTCAGAGCCATTTGAGATCACTCCAACAAATATGAACGTTACACTTAAAACAATTGAACTGGTTCCTCTTCCCAAAGATCTTGCAGGAGTAACTGTTGCCTCAAAAAAACCATTGATCGAACATAAAATAGACAGAATGATCGTGAATGTTGAAGCATCTGTTACCAACGTTGGTACTTCAGCGTTAGAAGTGTTGGAAAAATCTCCTGGTGTTTCTGTTGATAAAGACGGTAACATCAGTTTAAAAGGAAAACAAGGCGTACAGATCTATATTGATGGCAGACCAACTTACTTATCAGGTACAGACCTGGCGAATTATTTACGCAACCTAAACAGCAGTCAGCTGGATCAAATTGAAATAATGACCAACCCTCCGGCAAAATATGATGCTGCTGGAAATGCCGGTATAATTAATATTAAAACAAAAAAGACCAAGCAATTTGGATACAGTGGTAGTTTCTCTTCTACATGGAGCCAGGGACGTTATCCAAAAGTTAGTGAGGCTTTCAATTTTAATTATAGAAAAAATAAATTAAACCTGTTTACTACACTTGGTTATAGCAATCGTAAAAATTGGCAGGACCTGGATATCCAAAGAACTTTCATTGAACATACAACCAAAGAGATCAAATCACATTTCGATCAGGAATCAAGAATTATAGAGCACGGTGAATCGTTCAATGCAAAAGTTGGGTTTGATTATTTTGCCAGTAAGAAAACAACTGTTGGCGCTGTTTTTACAGGATATTATAATCCGGGAGAATTCAGTAATCATAGTCATGTTTGGATATCTGATCCGAATATGGTTTTAATGGGCCAAACCCTCGCTGAAACAAATAATGATAAAAAGTGGAAAAACTTTAGCACTAATGTAAACTTTCGCCAGGCGTTGGATACAGCCGGCCAGGAATTAACAGCTGATTTTGATTATCTCACTTATCACAGCACAAACAAGCAAGACCTGGTGAATGCTTATTATGATGCAACCGGAGTACCAACTTATAAGCCAGATACACTGTTAGGCAGCCTACCCCAGGATATCAATATTTATACCGCAAGAGTTGATTATACAAAACCTTTGAAGAAGGGTGCAAAGTTTGAAGCTGGTCTTAAAACAAGTTTTGTAGAAACTGATAACAATGCGATCTATGATAGCCTGAATTATGGACAAAGAGTTCCGGATTATGGACGCAGCAATCATTTTATTTATAAGGAAAATGTGAATGCAGCTTATGTAAATTATAGCAGACCTTTTTCAAAAAAATGGTTTGGGCAATTTGGTTTGAGACTTGAAAATACAAATGCAACAGGTGACCAGGTTACAACAGGTCAAAAATTTGACCGTAATTACACACAACTATTTCCAACAGCGTTTATACAATTCAAACCAAGTGAAAAAAATAGTTTTGTGTTGAATTATGGCCGCAGGATCAACAGGCCAGATTATGAAGATCTGAATCCATTTATTCTTTTCCTTGATAAATATACTTTCGAGCAAGGTAACCCGAATCTGCAACCACAGTTTTCCCATAATATAGAGTTCACGCATAGTTACAAAGGATTTTTAAATACAACTTTGAACTATACACAAACAACTGATATCATCAATGAAGTGCTTGAGCAAAACACTGCGAAAAATGAAACCTATGTGAAAAAAGATAATATCGCAAAGCAACGTCAATATGGAATATCAGTAAGTGCTGGTGGTCAGGTTAAAAAGTGGTGGACAGCTAATCTGTGGGCCAATGTGTACAACAACATGTATGAAGGAATTGTGAACGGTGATTATGTAAAGACCGGCGCAACAACATTACAAACCAATCTTCAAAACCAATTTAAGATCGGCAAAACATTTAATGCAGAATTAACCGGTTACTTTAATTCGGGTGGTGTTGAGGGAGTTTTTAAGATCAAGAGTTTCGGAATGATCAATATGGGAATAAGCAAGCAAGTGTTCAAAGGAAAGGGAACATTCAGATTATCTGGTCGTGATGTTTTCCGTACGCAAAAAATAAATGGAGAAATAAAATACAGCAATATAGATGCATCCTTCCAGCAACGTCGTGATTCAAGACAAGTGGCACTAGGATTTACATACCGCTTCTCTAAAGGAAAAGCAAGTAATGGACAAAAAAGAAAAACAGGAGGAGCAAGTGAAGAACAAAATCGTGTAAAAACAGGAGAATAAAAAGATCGCAACCATTAGATCAAGTATAGCCCTGAAAATACAAGTAGTCAGTTTTAGTTTTAGAAAAAGAAAACCCGTCTCGCCTAAGGCGAGACGGGTTTTCTTCTTAACAATTTTTCACAAATGCTATTTATTAAATAAGATTCTGACCGCTTGTGTATAGGTAAGTAGTATTTGCCCTTCAACACTACATCTACGAAGCTTATCATATTTCATTTCATAAAATATTTTATTCGTTGCAATTTCATGCTGTTCCACAGTATCAACCACGACACAGAAACAGCAGTTCACAAGATGAACAAAGCAGGGTAGGGCAGAGCCAATAAAAAAGTTTTCTCATGTGTATATAAAACCTCTCTTTTCTAAGAGGGGTTTTCTTTTTTTATAACTTTATTTTAAAACTCAGTTTAAAATCTTCAATTTTATAAATCTAAAATTAAATTATGCCTTCATTTGATATCGTTTCAAAAGTAGATGCACAAGCACTGGACAATGCCGTTAATGTGACCTCAAAAGAAATAACCAACAGGTTTGACTTTAAAGGAAGCCATGTTGTAATTGATCTGAATAAAAAAGATTTCAAGATCAATATCGAAACTGAAGATGATATGAAAATGCGCCAGCTTTGTGATGTACTTGTAAGCAGGGCACATAAGCAAGGGATAGACCCTTTGGCATTTGATCTAAGTAAAGAAGGAATACAAAGTGGTAAAACCTGGAAAAAGGAAGTACAGGTAAGAAATGGCCTTCCACAGGATGATGCAAAGAAGATAGTTAAACTTATTAAAGATTCAGGAATGAAGGTGCAAGCATCAATAAATGATGACCTGGTGAGAGTATCCGGAAAAAAAATTGATGACCTTCAATCAGTCATTCAACTATGCAGGTCATCTAATTTGAATTTGCCTCTTCAATTTGTCAATATGCGGGATTGATTAGTTCATAAACTGTTCATAACTACATCCCTTTTGTGTATATCTCAAATTTAATTTGTGCAAAACAGGTGGGTATCAAAGATGTAAAAAATTTGGAAAGTATTTTTTATCAAGGCATCTTAGCGTTATAAGATTGAATGAGCCGTCAAAAGCGAGTTTGATCTGAGATCCGGAAAAATCCGTCAAAAGATTCGAAGGGTCTGCGATCAGAGGAATCCGTCAAAAGAAGAATTTGGTCGCTGAGGTCGATGGTCCGTCAAAAGATACAGAACCTCACGGAAAGCGTTGGGTTAGTAAGACGTTCAGGAGCTTCGGCAAATGAACGGAAGAAAAATCCGGCGCTTTTCTATTTTTTAGCCCTTCTGTTGGTGATTAGCTCACGTTACGTTACTTTTGCAGCTAAATTTTTTAATTAGTACGGCAAAATCCGTACAGCCTTTAAATCAAACATTTATGAAACAGGATATTCATCCGAAAAGTTATCGCTTAGTAGTTTTTAAAGATATGAGTAATGGTCACACCTTTTTGAGCCGTTCAACTGCTGGCTCTAAAGAAACAGTAAAATGGGAAGATGGAAATGAATATCCACTTGTAAAATTGGAGATATCCAATACATCTCATCCATTTTTTACCGGTAAGAATATGCTGGTTGATACGGCAGGCCGTATCGATAAATTCAAAAAGAAATACGAAAAGAAAAAATAAATTCCTAAATTAGGATATTAGTTAAGTTTTTGTTTTTCATGGCTATACTTTAGTCCCGGAGATTCTTCTTCGGGGCTTTTTGTTTTTTTAAAATCTTTAGCTTTACCACATGCCTTCTAAAATCATATTCACTGAAGAATTTTGCCAGCCTGAAAATTTATATCCATTTACACTTACAAGGCAGATACAGGATATAAGAGTGGGTATTCTCACTATCCGTGAAAAATGGGAAAGAATTCTTGGCGTAACATCATATGATCGTTTAGAGGATGATTATAAGGATCTCGACCGGTCAATTCATCTTGAAAAGATCGATGAAGGTGATATTTGCTTCATGATTCACGGTAATGTTCTCCCAACTCCCAAACTTATAAAGGCACTTAAAAAATTAAAGAACGGAGAATTTATTTCTGCAAATGGAAATACAGGCATCATTTTCAGATTTTCCAAAAAAGAAATACAGGAGCCTAATAAAATAAAAGTATCAAAAGCAATAACCATTCGTGATGAAATAAAGAGCATTCAATTTCCCTGGGATATTTTCCAATTGAATGATTATGCGATCCGACAGGATTTTAGTTTGTTGACAGAAAAAAGAAAGTCACAAAAGATCTCAAAAACGAATAGAGTGGTAAAGTCAGGAGATATTTTCATTGAGAAAGGAGCAAACGTTGAACATTGTGTATTAAATGCATCTGAAGGCCCTATCTATATTGGTAAAAATTCTCTAATCATGGAAGGTACTGCTATCAGGGGTCCGTTTGCCTGCGGAGAAGGAGTTGTCGTTAAAATGAATTCCCGCATCTATGGAGCTACTACAATAGGTCCTTATTGCACTGCTGGAGGTGAAATTAAAAACTCTGTATTCTTTGCTTATTCAAATAAATCTCATGATGGTTATATTGGCGATTCAGTAATAGGTGAGTGGTGTAATCTTGGAGCTGGTACTTCTAATTCAAATCTCAAGAATAATGCAAGCACAGTAAAAGTGTGGACGCCAAAAGGGGAAATGAATGCCGGGAAAAAATGTGGTGCTTTTATGGGTGATTATTCAAAAACATCAATTAACACATCTATCAATACTGGAACAGTAATGGGTGTTTGCAGCAATGTTTTTGAGGCAGGACTCACACCAAAGTATATTCCAAATTTTTCCTGGGGCAGTGATGGTTTGCGAAGATATGAGTTGGAAAAAGCATTGACAGATATTGATAACTGGAAAAAATTGAAAGGAAAAGCGATCACGGAAAATGAAAAAACAATTCTTACCTATATCTTTAAAAACTATTAAAACCAAAACATGCGTACACAAATTGCAGCAGCTAACTGGAAGATGAATTTGACTTTTCAGCAGGGAGAAAAACTTTTAGACGATATCCTGGCAGCAGAAATTAAATTAAATGATCACCAAAAAACGATTTTTGCAGTTCCTTATCCTTACCTGACAATGACCCGGAGTGAGGTCGCAGAAGAAAAGAATTATTATGCAGCTTCTCAAAATTGTTATCATAAAAGATCTGGCGCTTATACGGGTGAAGTATCTGTTGAAATGCTTCATTCTTTAAGTATCAATTATTGCGTGGTTGGTCATAGCGAAAGAAGGGAATATTTTTTAGAAACAAATGCCATACTTGCAGACAAAGTGAACCTTTGCCTCGAAAGTTTTATTACTCCTATTTTTTGTTGTGGAGAAGCTTTGGCAATTCGTGAAGCTGGTGCACAAAACGAATTTGTAGCAAAGCAACTCCAGGAGTCTTTGTTTCATTTAACCGCAGAACAAATAAAAGGGATCGTGATCGCTTACGAACCAATATGGGCAATTGGCACAGGAAAAACAGCTACGACTGCACAAGCACAAGAAATGCATGCGCATTTACGTTCTGTTATTACAAGCAAATACGGCGAGACAATTGCAAACCAGGTTCCCATTCTATACGGGGGCAGTGTAAAAGCAAATAATGCAAAAGAATTATTCAGTTGCCCGGATGTGGATGGGGGATTGGTTGGCGGCGCTTCGCTGGTTGCAGCTGATTTTATCGAGATCATCCGCTCACTGAAATAAATATATATACCTGCTCAATATTATATTGTCATCAGCAGAAAGAAACAGTTGCTGCTTAGCATTCTGAATATAAGAGTGATTGTAAATAATAAAGAGATATACCCATTAACTAAATGAAGACCCGGTGTAATAGAAGTATATGACAACCATCCCCGCATAGTTGTAACAGACGGGTTTCACTTTACAAAACCAATTGATCTTAATTATACGCAACCCAGTTATTATCATTTTAAAGTGGTTTGCTCTATTGATGATTTGCAGTTGCTTGGAAGTATCTTCGTATTGATTGTTTTTTATCTTCTTGGTTTTTTTACCGGCAGTCTTGTTCTTAAACTGCTGAGCTTTTTGCCAATATTCTATTTATTGTTTGCGTACTATATAGACAGAAAATCATTTATTCAAATAAAGCAGGATAAATTATTGCGGAGTGATAACAGGAGATAGCAATTCAACTTTTTCGTGATCATTCAATTTGTTTAAGTCAAGCACAGTTGCTCCTTTCTTTTCATCAGCATGATACATCATTTTGAATTTAGCGCCCCAAATAACCTCTGAAGCGACATAGGAGAATCGTTGGACAACCGTATTTGAAAAAACTTCATCAAATGCTTTTACAAACACTAATGCTTCGATCTTTGCATTCACCATATCTGTATAATTAAAATTATAAAGAGGGCTCTTGTCATCAATTGGATGCACTATCGTCCAACTCAATGCGAGTGAATTGATCTTAGTGATCTCAAGGTCGAGATTATAAAACTTATTCATCATTTTACCATTTTCCTCGATCTGCATAGCTAGATTTATTTTTACTTCAGCCTCTGACAACAAGTTGTTTTTGTAGGGAGCTATTCTTAACATTAATGCAGCTCCCCCTCTGTATGGAGCTATAAGGGCATTATGACTAAAGCGAAGAAATGCACGGGGCCTGGAAAATCTACCGTAAAACAAACCTGTCGCTATCGCGAAACTTAACAACCCAAGGAAAGCTTCAAAAGTTGAAACAGCACTTGCAGCAAAGCCAACAGGGCTAATGCGGCCATAACCAACTGTTGTAAAGGTTTGTGCACTGAAGAAAAAGACCTCACTAAAATTTTTAATGGCTGATCCCTGATTCACACCCGCAAGATGATCGATACC
The DNA here is from genome assembly GCA_963746915.1 of uncultured Bacteroidota bacterium. Lineage (GTDB taxonomy): Bacteria > Bacteroidota > Bacteroidia > Chitinophagales > Chitinophagaceae > VBAS01. The sequence continues at coordinate 495,312 of CAVVDD010000004.1, forward strand.
GATCATGTAGTAAATACCTGCGAAAAGCAAATTGATAACTATATATGCTACTAATAAAAATGAAAGAAATTTTGTTCTTGGCATTGCAAGCATTGTATGATACCAGCTGTGCCTTTCGAAAATTCCAATCCCTCTTTTAATCACATTTGCACCACCGCTGCTTCGATCATAAAAGCGGCCGCTGCTATTTTCACTGTTTACTCCAAAACCAGTGGCCACCTCCGATTCAATATTTATTTTTCTTTTAAAAATTGCCATGAGTTATTTGTTAAACAATTCAGGATATGCGTTCTTCTTATTCGGATGTATAAACAAAACATTTATTGCCTGGTTTACTTCGTCATTATTTAAATGCTCAAGCCTGCCATTTTCTGAAATCAAAAACCGATCAAAGTTAAATTGGTTTAAATGGTTGAAAATATCAACGGGCCTTAAACCAAATAGCGAAAGTGTTTCTGGATTTATTTCCACGATCAACACCGGCTTTTGTTCTTCTAACACCATTCTCATTCCTTTCAAAGCGGCTAATTCACTTCCCTCAATATCGAGTTTTATCAGATCAATTTTAGTTAATCCTGATGTTTTGAACCAATCGTCAAAAACTATAACCTCAACTTTTTCTTTTCTGCCTGAATAATTTTCTGGTTGATGAAATGATGACATACCCAGGTTATCAGGAGCTGAGAGATATAGTTCACGTTGTTCATTCATTTCTCCGGCTGCAGCATTAATGGCCACAATATTTTTACAGACATTAATAGAAATATTTTCATTCAACTTTTGAAAAAGATCTTTTACCGGCTCAAATGAAATGACTTTTACAGATGGTGAAATAGTTGCAGACAATAAGGAGAAATACCCGATGTTAGCTCCTATATCAATAAATACATCATTTGATAGTAGCATCTTCTTTAATAGATCACCCAATTCTTTTTCATAACAACCGTACCAAAAGAGCTGTTGCTGAATATGCTCCGTTGGATTTAATAACATGTAAAATTTGTTGTGAAGTCTTTTTTTGTAGGTCTTATCTGCAATACCTAATGACTTAGCCACTTTAAGAAAGTATTTTAATCCTCTATGAGGAAAAGAAAAATTCCTGGTATAAACATTTAATAATTTATAAAACATAGTAGCCCAATCCCTTATTTTGGATAAAATTATATTTTATTTGCATAAACTTAGATCGTGCAGCTTCTACTAAGAGGATTTATTTTCAGAGTCATTTTTACTGGTATCGGGTTTTTGATCAGTTTGCTAATAGCAAAGCTTGCTGGTGCAAGCCAGTTTGGCACTCTTTCGTTGATCATTGTGAATGCAGCACTCATTCATATCATTACCGGGTTAGGAACAGATGCAGCAATTGTTTGGCATGGAGTAGCAGGTACAAATTACGACCGCAATAAGATCTTTTCTTTTACTGTGATAACTGCTGCGATCCAGCTTTTGTTCTTTTATATTATTGCAATTCTTGGTTATCTTTTTTTAGGGCATACCCTTCTTGGTGGCAGTTATGATCTGGGAATTTTTTTTGCCGAAATAGTCTATTTTACCGGGCTTGTGTTAATGGATAAATTTTTATCGCTCTACTACTCCCAACATGAAGCAAAACTTTGTAATAAGATATTATCAGTTGCTTCTGGGTTAATATTCATTGTCGTATTGATCATCTGGTTCATCAAGCCAGATTATATAGTCGATTACCCTATCTGGATCTATAGTTTCTTTGTTTTTATTCCCGCTTTCATTTTGGCTTTCTTTTTCATAATTAAGTTTAACCCAGCACTTAAAAATATTTCCCAGGAAGAAATGCGATCATTTTCTTCTTTTTCATTTATTGTTTTAGTTACAAACCTGGTTCAATTCGTAGCCTTCCGGGCTGACTATTGGCTGATCAGTATTTTTTATGATCATACTTCAGTGGGAGTTTATGCACAGGCTTCAAAGTTTGCTCAGCTTTTATGGATCATCCCCGGTGTCTTGGCTGGCTTGCTAATTCCTGCTTTGAAAAATAAAGATCAAAAATTATCCAATTCAAAATTCATTTCTCTATGCAGGGTCTCATTTTATATTCATGTTGCTTTAACGGTTTTGTTGATAATTGCTGCACTGATCATTTATAAGTTTTTCTTACCATCAATTTATTTTGATGGCTTTCTTTCTTTAATAATAATGATACCTGGCTATTTAGTTTTTACTATCACAACAATACTTGCAGCTTATTTTTCAGCAAACAGGCTCTTAAAAATAAATCTTGTGGGTTCTGTGCTTTGTTGTGTTCTTATGATCTTGCTTGATCTGTTATTAATACCATCACTGAGTTATAAAGGAGCCGCCATCGCGAATTTGATCGCCTATTCAATAACAACTGGCTATTTCATTTTTAGTTCAATGTCAGTTACAAAAGTGTCGTTCAAAGATTTTTTTGCAATAAAAAAATCTGATTTTGATCTATTTTCAGGGAAGATTTTAATAACTGATAATCCCAATACATGAAGCATATTCTTTATTTGCCAAGTTGGTTTCCCAGCCGCAGAAATCCATATCCAGGGGATTTTATAAAGAGACATGCTGAAGCAGCATCGCTCTATAACCGGATCACTATTTTTTATACTGCCATTGATGAAGCTATTAAAGAGCCCGAATTAGTCGAAGAAAAAATAAATGAAAATTTATTTGTCTACATATATTACTATCCTTCAGTAAAAAATATTCTTTCGCCGGTAATTAATGGAGTAAAAAGATTTTCAGCATTGCGGAAAATGTATAATAAGATTTTTATTGACTCATCACCTGATCTTGTGCATGTACATGTTGCTTATCCTGCTGGCTTATTTGCCTTATATCTTAAAAAAAGAAAAGGGTTAGAATACATCATTTCTGAACACGATGGTATCTATATGCCGGGTTATGATAACTATCATATACCAGGAAAATTTGAAAAGAAAATGGTGCCAGTGATCTATAAGAACGCAAAAAAGATCCATGCAGTTTCAAAAAGTCTTGCTGAAGCATTGACCAACCTCAAACTCGCAACTACAGACCCGATCGTAATTCCAAATGTTGTAAATGGGGAAATTTTCAAATATCGTGAAAAGGAGAGAAGTGGCATGTGCAGATTTATACATGTTTCTTCCCTGATAAATCAGAAGAACCCAGAAGGAATGCTTGAGGCACTTTCAATGGTAAAAAAGAAAAGAGCTGATTTTGTTTTAGAGATCATCGGGCCAGCAAAAGAGAAGTTTAAAAAAATAGTAAAAGATCTTTCGCTTGAAAAGCAAGTGATCTTTTTGGGTGAGATCACTTATGCTGATGTTGCTAAAGAAATAAGTAACTCGGATGCAATGATTCATTTTACCCGTTATGAAACCTTTGGCTGTGTAATAGCCGAATCACTTTGTTGTGGTGTGCCGGTTATCGTTAGTAACCTGGATGTAACAAAAGAATTAGTAACGGATGGAGTAAATGGTTTATTAGTGACAGAAAGTAAGAGTCAATGACCTTGCAGATAAAATTCTATATTTTATGGAATCGGGATTTCAAATAGACTCAAAACAGGTTGCAGCGGAAAATCAACAAAAATTTAGTTATGATCGGGTAGGTAAAATGTTTGACGACCTGTATAGATCAGTTACAAGCTGATCATTTTTTTCCTATAATATTGAATCCAAAAGTATCTGTTGTTGTTACTTTCACATCGCTGAAATTTCTTTTGGTGTACCAACTCGTCGCTTCTTCATGTGTATGTTCCCAACGAAATTCAGGTGAGAACCAATCCATGATAGCGATCATCATTTCCCGTGCATTCTGCTTGTTTCCTTTGATCTTCTTTACCACGTAACTAACAGGGAAGAGAGTAAACATGTATAAATAATATTGAACTTTAATTGGAAGCTTAGAGGTATAATTTCTCAAAAAATTAAACACATTATGGACAAAGTTCTTTCTTGGATGATAAAGCCACACACTTAGCTTCCCATCTTTCTTAACACAAGGCTCAAGTTTTGAAAAGGTAAGTTCACTGTTATTGGTACAAATTAAAACACCGCTGCTATGAACAATATCAAATTTTTCAAATTGTAAAGGAGGGTATTGTACATCGCCCTGGAGGAAAAAAGCATTCTCTTCTTTATTATTTAAAAAAGCTCTTTCAACACTTCTGCTAAGATCCATTCCAACTATTATGGCGCCACAACGGGCAATATATTGATTCAACTGTCCATTGCCGCAACCGGCATCAAAGATCAATTTATCTTTCAATGACTCTTTTGTTTCATAAGTTTCATTCAAAAACCTTTGCAGCAGATCTTCTCCCTGCAGCTCCCATGTTTTGTCTTCTTCATAATTAAAAAGACCCCATTCCAGTTCAAAGCTCTTCTTTGTTCGTTTATTTTTTTTAACTGCTTCCTTAATAATATCGGGGTAGGCACTAAGTAAATATTCTTTCCTGCTTTCATAATCCGGAAAATTAGCTTTTAAAAAAACTTCCTGGTCCAGGAAAGATTCGATCAATAAACGAGGAACTCCATCAATAATTGGATAGAACCAATCTTTATCTGCAAACAAAATTCCTTCGCAGATAATTTCCTTTTCCCCGCTACTGAATAATTTTGTTTTAACAGCGATCTTATGCAGCCTGAGTGCAGAACGGGTGACCGGGCAAACAAGAATTGGCAAATATTTTTCAAGCATATTTTAAATAAACTCAGCCTTTAAGTTTATTAACAAGATCTATATACTCCTGCATGGCCGTTTCCATTGTTTTCCCTTTCAGCGAAGCCCACGCATCATGCTTGGCTTTATTTACAAAATCAAATGGATTAGAAGGTGGTTCAGTATTGACATCGCCTGTGGAGGCTTGTTTATATAAAGAATAGAGTTGAAGCAAAACTTCATTGGATGGCTTTTCAGTTAGATTTTTGCTATTCGCAGTTGCTTCTTCAAATTGTTTTTGCAGATCCATTATTAAATATTTGCAACGAAATTATGTGATTTATCACAATGAAGACAGTTTAAACAGAAAGTGAATAATGAGGTATTTTTGAAAAAAAAGTCATGAAAACGCTTTTTATATTAATGCTTATTTTATTTCCTGGTTTGATGCTTTTCGGCCAGGATAATAAGATCACAAAAGAAATAAACGAACAGGTTTGGATGCCGTTCATTAAATCGTTTGGAAACGGCGATGAAGAACTATTTAAATCAGTACATAGTAAAGACGTGATAAGAGTAATACAGGATAATGGGGAGATCTTTGGCTATAACCATTATTTTAAGAAAATACCTGACAGTGTAAAAGCAAAATGGGCAAGTTGGAAAAAAAATATTGAACTACGGTTTACTCAACGTATTTCCGGCGATGATAAAGCATTTGAAGTGGGGTTTTACAAAACGACAAGCACCAATACAGAAACCGGTGAACAAAGAAAGAGCTTTGGCCATTTTCACGTATTGTTACGAAAAGAAAATGGGAAATGGAAAATTGTTATGGACGCTGATACGGGGGAAGGAGCTTCCCACGAAAGTTTCGATAAAGCGAACCCGATTCAGCTATAATTGTTTTAGATTACCATTGAAATCAATTTATTTTTTGATAAAAAACCCGAACTTTATCACAAACGATAAGCTATGCGTACTGTATACGACCTTTTGAAGAGCAAACCAGTTGTTTTCAACAATATTAATGAAGACGCATTGGTTATTGATGCTTTGCAAATGCTGAATTCCGTTAATCTCAGTTACCTGGTTGTAAAAAAAGGAGATGAGTTTAAAGGGATCTTTTGTGAAAGAGACTATAGCCGGAACGTAATACTAAAGGGTCGTTCAAGCGCCAATACAAAGGTAAAAGAAATAATGACGAATGATCTTCCTATAGTCGGCACATCAGATACAGTAGAACACTGTATGAACCTGATGCTCTCTCATAAAGCACGGTACCTGCTTGCTTATAATGACCAGCAATTTGCAGGTGTTATTACTATACACGATCTTCTGCGCCAGGTCATCTCCAACAAAGAAGCAGTATTTGACCACTCAGTGGCTGAGCAGCTATTGAATTATGATGAAGGCAGAAAAGTATATTAATGGTTTACCCATTTCTGAATATTTTTTTCTTCGTCTTTCACACCATCCTCATGTTATTTAATTGTTTTGGCTGGGCCTGGAAAAAGACCCGTCGCTGGAACCTGTTTACACTTTTACTTACGGCCGCATCATGGTTTATAGTTGGTATTTGGTATGGATGGGGTTATTGCTTTTGTACCGATTGGCATTGGGATGTAAGGGAAAAAATGGGATTGCATGATCAATCTACGTCTTACGTTCATTTCTTGCTATTAAAACTTACAGGTATTAATTTTCAAAAAGATCTTGTAGATAAACTAACACTGATCGTTTTTTTTGTTTCGCTGGGCTTAAGTACCTGGTTAAATATTCGGGACTATAAAAGAAGACAATAATAAAACCGTCCCGCCTAAGGCGAAACGGCAATGAAATAAGTAGAAAAATTATGCTCCAATAGATTCCGCCATTACAGTATTGTCTTTTCTCTTTTTTCTTTTTTTGTTTTACAAACAGATCATTTGCCAGCAATTTACTTGCTCTCTTTACTGCGGCTTTAAATTTTTTCTCTTTGAGATCGTTTTGGAATTCAACTAAGCTTGATTCCAATTTTGCCGAAATCGTTTTGCGAAACTCTTTTTTTGATCCTTTACTCATAGCGTTGTTTATAACATTATCCATAATGAAAATTTGAATAGTTAAGTTAAGAAAATCATGCCAAGTAACCGGAAGAGGCATTTCAATTATTTTCCCTCGCCTGAATCCTTTGCCCTTAGCCTCCTGATCAAAAGTGAAACTGTAATACAGAGAGCTCCTGCGCTGAACCAGAGCCATTTAAAGCCGAAATGTCCGGCCAATTGCGAGCCACCAAGTGGGCCAAGTGTTTGCGCTGCCGACCAGGCCATTGTGTATAATGCCGCATACTCCCCTCTGTTGGCCGGTTGGGTTCTGCTTATCCAAAAGCTATTCATGAATGGCATGGAAAAAATTTCCCCAAATGTCATCGTGGTTATCATACAAAAAGCCAGGATTGGACCCATTCCCGGGATATTTAGCATTAGAAAAGCAATACCTACCATTAATATCCCGATAAAAATATAGTCGAGGTTTTTTCGCTTTCCTTCTAATTTATAGATCAACACCATTTCAACAATAGCGATTATAATACCATTTGCCGCCAGTAAGAAACCAATTAATGGCTTTGAAAAATGCAGTACACTGAAAAAGTATGGAGAGAGGTTTGTAAATATTTGAAAGAAGCAACTCGCAAAAAAAACCGTGAGTAAAATGAAAAGGAGGTACACTTTATCCCTATAAGGAGACAATGATCTTGTTGTTTCAAAATGCTTTTCACTTGCTGACTTAAACGATACAGGCCTTAAAAAAAACCAAATAAGAATAGCCGCCACAATGTTAGTAATGCCATCAACATAAAAAAGCAAACTGAAATTTATGTTGGCCAGGATGCCGCCAATGCCGCTACCGATCGCCCATCCAAGATTAATAGCAAGCCTGTTCAATGCGTAAGATCTTGTTCGGTTATCCGGCCGACTGTAGAAAGCAATTGCAGTAGAATTGGCAGGGCGAAATGCTTCATTGATAAATGCGAGCAGGTAAGTAAAAAGACAAATAAGCCAATAGTTCTGCATTTGCGCCAAAACAAAAAACATAATTCCACCACCCAGTAATGTTATTATTTGAACCGGGTAAAAACCTATTTTATCTGTAAGCTTACCGCCAACAAAAGCACCTGTAAATGCTCCAAGACCAAAAAAAGCAAACACAAACCCAGCTTTAGAAACACTATAGCCCATTGAAATAAGATAAAGCGTAAGAAACGGCACTACCATGGTGCCGCTCCTGTTTATCAGCATTACAATAGATAGCAGCCAGGTAGAACGGGACAAACCGCTATATGCATTTTTATATGTGGCGAAAACAGGTGTTAGCATGAAAGAGACGCAAATGTACCACCTGGATAAATTTGACAATTATCAAAACACGAAAGATTCCTGAATTAAGAATTTTTCAATACTTTTAAAAACTAAAAAACCTATAGAATGAAAAAAATCTATGTATTCGCAGGTATGGCCGTTCTGGCATTAGGACTAACTTATTGTTCCTCTTCTAAGAAAGCCACCAAAGTTCCTAAAACTACTTATACCGCAAACGTTTCTACTGTCATTGCAGGCAATTGTGCCCCCTGCCATATTCCATCAAAAGGCGGAAATAAAAAGCCTTTCGATAACTATGCAAATGTAAAAGCCGATATTGATGACATCATTCGCCGTATAGAGCTAAATCCAACTGACAAAGGATTTATGCCATTTAAAAAGACAGAAAAATTACCAGCTGATGTAATTGCTGTTTTCAAGAAATTTAAAGAAGATGGTGCTTTAGAAAATTAATAAGTAATACTATTTATATTAAAAGGTCTTCAATTGAAGGCCTTTTGTTTTTATACGTATTCCCATAAAAAAAATATAAATCCTAAAGTAATGCCGCTATAAATGCTTCTCAAGCACCAGCATTTCGAGGGGTTGTGTTGGAATTCCATATCGTTCATCAACAGGGAAGGGGAGTATCTTGCCTGTTTTCTTATAGCCGTTTTTTTCATACCAGGCTATTAATTCCTCACGAACGGTAATGACAGTCATAAAAATTGAAGAACAGTTGTGTTTCCTGGCGTAGTCATCTGCAGCAGCTAACATTTTTTTGCCGATCCCTTTTCCCTGTGCAGATGGTGAAACTGAAAACATGCCAAGGTAGATCCTGTTATCCTTTTTATTAAGAAGAACACACCCTTCTAATTTCCCTTCTTCATTTAAATATTTTAGAAAAACAGCGCCGGGCTTTTTAAGAAGATTTGCCACTGTTGTTTCATCAGTTCTTTTGTTTCCAATGAAAAGATCAGCTTCAGATGTCCAGCCTTGTTTGGAATTTTCACCACGGTAAGCACTGTCCATTAACGAAACTAAGGAGTCAATATCTTTTTCGTCCGCAATTAAGATCGGCATTGACTAAAGATATTATTAATCTTTTTATTAGAAATTCTTTGCGGAGTTAATGCCTCTTTGAACTCTTTGCAACCGCTGACCATAATCATTTAAAATATAAGTGAGGTAAAGATTCCTGGCTCCATAAGCGCCGCTGCTTATTTTAGGATATAGATAAAAGTACTCCATACGTAAACGAGTGGCTTTCCAGATATAATTATCCTTATAATAATTGACATTTCCGGCGCTATCAAATTTTACTTTTTCATTATTGCTAACGTCCTTAGTGGGTTGGCCAAAAGAACTTTTGCATGCATCGATAAGTTTTTCATAATATTCAGGAGATACTTGTACAATGATCTTTGCTAATGTGTCTTTCAGATAATACAATTCGATCGTTTTGACGGGTATGTCACCGATCATTTCTTTAGCGTAATCGACCACAATTTTATCAGCGCCTTCTTCATCTTTATGCTTTACACCTAAACCCAAAACGAATTTAGAGCCAAGCTTATAATTTTTAAAGCCATTGTTGTCCTCAAGATTTTTCAGGCTTTGTGACTGGATAGTTGATATAATAAATACTCCTGCTAATAAACAGGGTATACGGAAAATGTTTTTTTTCATATTGAAGGGCTTTTCTAGAAGTTTCATTTCTAAAGCAAAAACCATGCAATCTGCGATATAACCGAAAAAACGCCGGGAAAATTGTGTCACGAATAAATATATTACGTCAAAAAATAGAAAAGGAATGCCTGCTAATACTTCGTTGCTTTACTTAGTAATCTGAATATTCCGTCGGGTACAAGAAATTAATATCAATATGCGAAACATTATGCTGATACTCCGGCATTGAAGAAAGTTTTTTCCAATAAGGATCATCCACAAAATTTTTCCAGTTAGCATCCCTTGACGCTTTATTTTCATGACATGTCATATACATAAGATTTGGCATTTTGCTGCCGGCAACAACCTCAGCATAAAAGTTTGCATTAAAATTCAGTCGCTTGAATAACCCGATCTCATCGCCTTCATTGAACATGTGTACTTTATTCTTAAAGATCTTTTCAGTGGCGCTTTCATAACTGCGCAGCTCATATATTCTGTCTTTTCTTGGGCCATTTAGTTTAGGTAATTGAAGTGCCGGTGCAAGTGAAAATGCCTGAAGCAAAATTGTTTCCATCCTGGAATAAGGCGCAGTTGTATAAACCGCATCAAGATATTCTGCTCCCGCTACCTGGTAATTCTTGTCACCATTCAGCTTTGATGAAATCTTCATAACATCTTCCAAAGACTTTACGGGCATCAATACATACATAGTTTTATCAGCAAGCGTATCATTCGAATGATTCTTAAATACACCAACATTTTTAATATTTATTTTATGCAAGGCAGGTAACAAGGCATTTTGCAAATAATTATCGATCACTTTTTCCTGCGAGTCTTTGGCAAAATGATAAACTGTAAGTTGATAAAATTCTCTTTCAGTTTTTGCTGAAGGCACCCACGATTGAAATAGTATGACGGCGAATAAGACTATTAAAATAAGACAGACAGGTTTGAATTTACTCATTGCAATTAATTTTACTAAAATTAGGAATTTCAAGGTTGAGTCTAACTTAATTCCTGACCGGTTATTTAAAATCGACTCTGGCTTTTCTTCTAATATAAAAAAGGGGCTTAAAGCCCCTTCGTTAATTGTTTTTTTGCCGTTAATATCTTCCATCTTTTTTATCCATTCCACGGCCAAGTACATAACCGCCGCCGCCACCGATCACACCGCCAATTACAGCACCGAGTGCACGATTCTTTTTATTGATCACTGCACCGAGGACTGCCCCAGCACCAGCGCCAATTGCCGTGGCTTTTGCCGCTTTACTCCAACCTTTTTTTGTTGTTGTCTTAGCAGCATTTTGAGATTCAGAAACCATTTTAGGACTCTGGTAACTGGTAGTGCGTTTTGCGACCGTACGAGTTGCTGCTTGCTTAGGAGCAAGATAATTTTGTTCCTGCGTATTCGATTCTTTCCAGGCCTGGAACTGAGCCAGCTCAGTGGCATCCATTTTTTTCTTTTGGGCACTATTGTTTAAACCTACCGCTGCTACAGATACTACTGCAGCTATGGCAATAAAAAGTAAAAGTTGTTTCATAACTGAGTTGTTTAAGATGATTAATTTTTTTTCATTTCCACCAATACTATAGAAAAACGATGCCAGAGATCTTGCAACTGTTAAAGAAATCGCTAAATGAATTTTAATCCACAGCTACTTAGTAGTTTGTAGTAAATGTCTTTTAACAAGGAGAATTACCGGTAATAAGTCCAAAAAAATAACCTGCGTTATGCACACAGGTTAATTAAATTTTCGAAAATAAATTTAGTTTGCTACGATTGCACGCAGACGTTCTATATCCTGAATCCCTTCGTATCTAATTGGAACTTCTTTGTTAAAACCTGCTTTTTTCACTGTAGCAAAACCTTCGATCCTGATCTTTGCCTGTTTCTTTTTGAATATATCACGATGGTTTTTTATTGCGCTGATATTATCCATTGTAATAACGGCAGGCACGATAAATTCTTCGTGTTTATGAACGTTTACTTTATCCTGAATGGTAAAACGGCCAAAAAACATATCATCAATGTAGACATCACCACTTGCGTTTGCCAACTGAACCCCAAAGTTGTTGGGATTATAATAGACAAAATCGAGACCGGCGGTTGTTTGCAATAAGCCAACATTCATGATCCGTACATCACGAATGTCGCGATACTCAGGTTCTTTAATATTCCCTGATTTGCAGGATACAAGAAAAAGAAAGGCCGGAGCCAGTATAAGTATTAATCTCTTCATAACGTTTAAGTTTAAATTTAAGTAATATAAAACGTTATTACAATCAAACTATCAGGCCATTTAACGTTAAACTCCTGTGAAGTGCTTCTCTTAACAGGATTTTATTATTTTACACCTGATTCCATGAATACTACTTTAAAGAAATTGATCGTGATCCTGCCGGTGATGGTTGTTAGCTTATTTTATTTCCGTGTATTGTATCACGAAAGTTATAGCGGCGCAAGTTTTAAAAGAATAGCAGGGTTAGTTTTAAGCATCTTGTTATTATTCGTATGGATCGTCTTTTTAACGATCAGGAGAAAACAAAACAATTTTTTGCAGATAGCAGTCCAGGCAAGTTTTTTTATTTACATTTTTGCTGTTCTTCAGCTCACCGGATATTTCATTCTTTTTAAAGAAATTTCTTCACATGATTGGTGGGATAAAATGAACGAACGAATAGTCAGGCATGATCGGGTAAATCTCGAACCCTTTAAAACTATTGACATCTATCAGACTTTTGGTAAACAGGTACTCGGAAATTTTGTGATGCTTTTGCCGTTGGGCATTTACCTTCCATTGTTTTACACAAGACTTAGAAAAGCATATAGTTTTTTCGCAGTGTTGTTGATCTGTTTTTTTGTTTCTGTTGGTATCGAACTTCTTCAATTAGCTACCAGTTATCGCAGTGCAGATATTGATGATGTGCTCTTAAATACATTAGGTGGCGGTACAGGGTTTATAATTTACCTGTTGATCAAAACTATTGTATCTCCCAAAAAAACTATTGATAAAACTAATACCGTCATTCACTGATCACATCCCATGGAGTTGTAACTGTATTATCTTTATCTGAATCCTTTGGCCTTTCTTTACCTGCCTTTATAGGTAATGGTTCATTCGCTCTGTCTTTAGGCAAAGACAAATCGATCTTCAAGGTCTCAAAATCTTCTTTAGTTATTTTATCATTTTCATCGCTAAGATGTCTTTTTACTATCTCTTTCGCCGTTTTGCTATTGTTGTTTCGCTTTGATCTATTGCTGTTTTCAGCATTTTTTTCCCCTTTTACAGAAGAATTTCTTGATGTTGCCATAAAAAAGATTTAGGAAGAGCATGAAAAATATGTGCCAGACAATAAAATTTTCAATGGCACCTTTTTTGTCAACCTGTTGTTGACATTAATAATTGATACATAAATTTTTTTATAACTAAACCCTCCTAAGTATGAAAAAGATCATAAGCAGATCATGGTTAAGATTAACAACAACTCTTTTATCCTCCTTTCTAAGTCTATTATCATTTGCACAGGATAAAGGAATAGATGTTGATATAAATATAAAAAAAGAACAAGCATGGTATCAAAATCCTATAGTTTGGGTAATAGGAGGTGCTGTATTTATATTGTTGTTAGTCGCCTTATTAAGAGGTGGGGCAAAAAGAAGTGCTTAATAGCGTTGAGGTGGATATATCGAAAACCGGGTATTTATCCGGTTTTCTTTTTTATAGCATACCAATTTACAAAATGGGGCTATTTCACCCCAGTAAGTTTTCTATAGACGTGAGTTATACTTGTTGGTATGGACTTTGTCTCTTATTGAAGTAGAATATTTAAACATTAATTAAATCAAATGCATTATGAAAACGATTTTTCTTTTTCTGTTAAGTTGTACAGCAGCGATATCGGTGTTGGCGCAAAGCGTCAGTACTGTAACTATAAACGTCCGGGGCAATAATACCCAATCGATAGTGATAGACAATAAAGAGTTTTCCGTACAAAACGATTACAACACAAATACAAATACTCCAATTGTTGTTTCTAATCTTCAGGCAGGGCAGCATACTTTACAAGTAAGACGCACCGATGAAGTCAACCCTTCATCAACTGTATTTACGATACGAACTGGATATGATCTGCAAATTGTTATTACCGCAAACGGAAGTGTGCAGCTAAAAGAAACAAAATGGCGGGCTGCTGATAATAATACGGGGCAATATATGCAGGCTATGAGTGTTACTGATTTTAATAACCTATATAACAGCATTCGAAATCAATGGGGGCGGTCAAAAAAGACGAAAATGGTTAGTAATACCTTTGCGAATACAAATTATTATTTTACTACAGCACAGGCAAAACAGTTGATCCAATTAGTAAATAGCCAAAGCAATCGCTTTACATTAGCAAAAGCATCTTATCGCAGCATTACCGATCCCACAAACTTTACGCAGATGTATGCGGTGTTGAATAGTCAATCATACAGGGATCAGTTGGCAGATTATGTAAGTACTTACAATGCCGGCAGTTCATCAACAGCCATGACTGCATCAAAGTTCAATACAATTTACCGAACAGCACAACGCCAGGCGACTACAAATTCGAAAGTTTCATATATCTATAATTCCTTTACAAACACTAACAACTATTTCACTGTTGCACAAGCCAGGCAATTAGTACAACTGGCTCCCGATGAAGCCAATCGCCTTTACCTGGCTAAAATATCTTACAGAGGTATTATAGACAGAAGTAATTTTTCTCAAATGTATACCTTGCTTAATTCCCAGGCAAACAGAAATGAACTGAATACTTTTGTAAACACATATGATAATAGCAATCCTGTTTATACAAGAATTGCGATGAAAGAAGTGGAGTTCAATACGCTCTATCGTGACATTCAAAATCGCTATGGGATTGGTGCAAAAATGTCCGCATTATCAAATGTCTTTGCAACTGAAAATTACTATTTCACAACTTCACAGGCAAAGCAACTAATACAACTGGTAAGTGACGAAAGCAATAGACTTGAATTGGCAAAAGCTTCTTATGATAATATTGTGGACCAGGCAAATTTCAGTCAACTCTATGAACTATTTTCATACAATTCAAGAAATGCATTAGAAGTATATGTGAGAGATCATCAAACTGACCCTGTTTATATTCCACCAGTTTATACAAGAACACCAATGTCAAACTCCAGCTTTACTTCTTTGTACAATGAAGTAAGAAATACATATGGATTTGGCGCAAAGATGTCAAAGCTCTCAGAAATTTTTGCAAATGAAAATTATTATTTCACTGTCGCACAAGCGAAACAGTTAGTTCAATTAGTAAGTGCGGAAAGCAATCGATTGGAATTAGCAAAGTCAGCATATGGTAATATTACCGATCCTGAAAATTTCAATTTAATGTATGATGTACTTACAAGCCAAAGCAGCAAGAATGAATTATCGACTTATGTAAATACATATTCTTATAGCAGGCAATAGATCTTCGATCAACCCGGCCTTTTCTCATGTTGTCATTTAAAGGAAAGGCTGGGTTCTTTTACTTTTTATATTTCGATCACAAAATTCTTTTGTTGTTTGATCTCCGCAAAGCCCAGATGTTCATAAAACAAATGTGCTTCGGTTCTTTTTATATTACAGTGAAGTCCGATTTTACTATTATTTTTTTCTCTTGCCCATTGTTTTATTTTATCGACCAGCAATTTTCCAACTCCCATTCCACGATGATCCTGGTCTATCACCAACCCATTTATTTCACAATGCGGCATCACTTCGATCATAATGGCCTGTGAAGCACCGATCCATCCAACGATCCTATTCTCATATTCGGCTACAAATGCCGTATGATCCTTGCTTTGCAAAACTGCATTAATGTTGTGAAGTGTTTGTTCAATTGACAAAGGATATCCCAGCTGCTTTGAGAGGGTGTTAACTGCTTCTGCATCATCTGCAGTCATTTCTCTTATAGTGATTTTCATGACCGTAAAGATAAACGAAGATATTATGAGGTAATACTCGTTTACTCTTTTTTGATTGCCTTAACAGCATCAATAAACTCATATATTGTATCGGTTGTTTTGTCGATGAGGAGTGGATCTAAATATTCATAGATATCAATTGCTTCGCCTGCATTGGCTTCTGCAATTGCATCCAATAGCTCGGGCATGGTCATTTCTTTAAGTCTGGCGATTATGTAGGCTTGTTCCATTTTTCAAATGTAGTTTTCTTTTATGACCATATTCAAAGTTTAAAACTTAATATTTCCATAGAAAAACTAAACTGTAACTTCATTTTTAAAACTAAACTATATGAATCAGCCAGTATTAATTTTTGTGGGAATTGCTGCAGCCCTGTTTATTATCTTACTTATAATTCGCAATAAAAAAGATAAAAAAGAAGTGATCGACCAGATAAAAAATGATTATCCAAAATCAAAAGACAGAGAAGGAGGTCCCGACGTAGATAATGACTCACAAATGCATTGATTTCTCCTACCTAAATTAGCATTGCAAGCTTAGCATTGTAGAAACTATTCCCCTTGTAAAGCCTGTTAATATAAATTCACTACTTTAAAAAACTTGGCCTGATTCTTATCCATGTTATAATGGTAATAATTTTTTAATAAAAAAAATTATCATGAAACAGATAAGCTTTCGCTGGGGATATAAAATTTTCCTCGCAATTTTCTTTACTTGTATGCAGGTAGTGCTATGGGCACAGGAAGGTGATAAAACCGTTACTACAAAAACTACTGAAACAACCACGACTCAATGGTATTCGTCCCCATGGGTATGGGTAGCGGGAGGAGCAGTATTTATTATTATTCTCGTAGCTCTTATGCGTGGCAACTCCAGTACCAGCGACACAAGAACTACAGTAATAAAAGATACGATTTAAACAATAGTAGAATTCATTTGTGGACAGGTTATAAAGCATCATAGCCTGCCGCAATATTTATTCATCTTACTTCGACCTTTGAACAAATTTGTTCCCTGGATTCAACCGCATAAATAGTACCTTTCATTTAATGAAATCGATCATTGAATGATAGTTTGCCAGAATTGTGGTAGTGAGGGTGATCAAAAATATTGTCCGGGTTGCGGACAGGCACTCCAGGCTGAGCGTATCAGCATGCACTATTTACTGCATGAGGTGGCCCATACTTTCTGGCACCTCGAAAAAGGATTTTTATATACACTGAAAGAATTAGGTACTAAGCCCGGCACCATGCAGCGAAAATATTTATCAGGTATCCGGTTGCGTTATCAAAAACCGTTTCCATTGTTTGCTATATCAGGAACATTCTGTGCACTTGCCTTATTTTTTATTTACCGCAATGCACCACTACAAACTGATCAATTTTTTTACAAGCATTATTATTTTATTGTACAGGCGGCTATGCTTCCAGTTTATGCATTTATTACTTATATACTTTTTAAAAGTAAAGAACTGTATTATGCCGAAGCCCTGGTAATGAATGTTTATATGCTAGGCTTTATGTCAGTGTTTATTATCCCGATCAATGCCCTTTCATTTTTCTTGCCCAATGGTATCATCTCCATGTTAGAAGTCGTCTTTTTAATTACTTACAATACCTGGACAAATCTAAATTTTTTTAAAGGCAGGGTAGTGTGGTGGATAATCATAAGAAGTACTTTAGCGATAGTGGCCAGTTATCTTTTGTTCAACTTTTCTTCAAGACTAGTGATGCAGTGGCTAATGGAAGTGCATTAATTGTCTGGTATTTTCCCTTCGTCAAATTTTACAGCTTCTTTTAAAAGTTTGATAATAGCCCTGCTGTTTATTTCTTTCGGTGAATAGAAAATTTTATAAAAGATCTGTTTGTTAGTACCGTGTATAAGGTAGTTATCTGTGTCCTTAAGTTTGCAGCCGTACCAAAACCCGAATAATACTCCTTTCTTAATTCCTCCTCTTGGAACTGTAGCAGGCCAAATAATGCAAATCCCCTTTTTGCCATAAAAGTAAGGAACGTTATAAGATATTTTTTCTTTACAGTAAGCAGGCAGGTTATCCGAAACGATCTGTCTTAGAACATCGGTAATGACACGTTCATTTTCCGGTAGCAGTTCGTATAACTGTACGAGAGATCTGATCTTAGGAAAACCCTTTTCCATGTTTTAAAGATAAATTTCTTTCTAACGCAAAGATTTTGCGTGGAGTAGGCTATATAGACGATAAAACAGATACAGATTATTTTATACAGGGCATAAATTATTCAGATAAAGAAGCATTTACCAAAGTTGATTGGGAATTAAAATTTTAGATCCAATAAAATCATTGAGGAAATATCTCAACCAGTCTATAACCCCAGAATACCACTATTAAAAGCAGTAGAACAGCTAAGACAATAATAATAAGTCTCACATTTCTTCGCCTGTAATATCTTTTTGAGTGATGCATGGGAATTGATCATCAAATTTTGGGCTAGATCAAAGGGAGGGTTAAAAAGCCCCGCATGAATACGGGGCACTAATCAAAAACCATTAACCATTAAACCTTATCCTATGAAAATTCTTACTAAATATAAATATTATTTCGATTTAAATAATCACCATGACAATTTCTTGACACTAAGCAATCGTGTTTTTACAGATTAAAAAAATAAGTATTCAATAGCATTTTCTGGCCATTTTATTTTTTAACATGTGGGAGTTCGGATGTCCACGCATTTTCCATATCGACAGAAAATTAATGTGGGTTTTACAAGAATGACGTTTTCGAAACCTATAGACTTTATTTCCAAACGATATACCAACAAAGACGCAAAGCTTATTGAGTTGGTTTACTATTTAGTGGTGCGCCAACAGCTATATCGCAACGATGTCCCGGCTCACCATGTTTCGGATTCAGAGCTGTGCCCGAAGTATTTGATTGGGGCGGCACTTTTTGGGTATTGGTATTTGCAGAAGAAGTAGTAGAAGCTGTAGTCGAAACATTTGGTTGAATATTTGTCGTCGCCGGCGAATTTAATGGTGCTCCCACAGCAATATCACAACGATGCCCTGGTTGACCATGCTGTGGATTGAGTGCTACCACTGCTTTGGAAGCAACAACCGTAGTATCCTTGACAGGAGCTGTACTATCACTCTTGGCCGGTACAACATCGTTGGCCGGTAAAACCGGGTTCGTTGAAAAGGGTAAAACGGGAGCCGCAAGCGATTCTTTATTATCTGCTTTATTCTCGCAGGAAACAAGAAAGATAAATAAAACAAATGCGGCTGCAGGATAAAAATATTTCATTAATGATGTTATTGTTTAGTAATAGGTTTAACACCCCAAGATAATCAATTTTTTCCGGCAAGTTGTTTTGCTTGTTGGTACGCATGTATAGCGTTAAGCCAGATGCCAACAAATGCGTAATCTTACTAAACGACGATCAATCCCATACATATTTCCAGGTTCCATTTGGTTGTCTTTTCCATACTGTATGAAAAACACCATTAAAAGTTATTGGTTTACCTGTCGAGTCTGTAGATGACCAAACATACTTTCCATAAGTATAACCCATATCACCATCTGGTGAAACATCTACAAAATCAGGCGACCATTTAACGGTTGCTTTTTGATAAAAAGGAGCAGAGTAAAAACTTTTGATGGGTTCTTTGCCATGGATCAGCGTATCATTTTGTCTTTTGATCGTTGCATTTGAATCAGCAAAAAAGTAAAAGGCTTCAGCAATGCCTTTATCGGCTGCCATCTGTGCAAAATCTTTTTCTGCTTTTTCTATTTCCTGTTTTGCATTTTCGTTATTCGGTTTACTTTCATTGCTGCTTTTTGGAGATGAGCAGGAGAGTAGAATTGATGACAGCAAAAAGATGATTGATCCTTTCTTCATGATACAGTTTTTGAATTTATTAGCAATATACAACTCTAACTTAGTTGATCGTTGATATGCTTTGCACAGTCTAAACGACACACCTGTTCTTCAATTCCCAGGGACAAACGAGTTCCAATATTTTTCAAATTCTTCCTTGTTAATATTAATTGTTTCGAAGTTTGTTCTGAAATTTTCTATCACCAAATTGTTATCGGTCCAATATCCATAATTTTTTTCCCATGGCATTATCATGATAGTTTTCCCGGAACTATCTATCCCGATCTCTCTGTTTGGGTAATAACTATCATTTTCGAATTCGATCAACCAAAAAGCAACTTTGTCAATTTTCTTTTCAAAGTCAGGATTGGCAATTGGGACAATAGATTCCAAAACAACTTTTGCTAATCTCTTACCAATATTTTCCGGAACCTTCTTCAGTTTGGAATCAGGATATCTAAACTTAATATAAGTGTTGCTCATAATACTGAACCAAAGGTGAGGATTTATTCTTTATGAATGTCGGCACAAAGGCTTTTCAACAAAGGCGTAAATTGGAAATGTCGATTTGTTAGATTGCTTCGACCTGCATGTAAAGTTTTAAATTATGACATAGCCCTGATGCAGGTCTCGCAATTGCGAGGCGGCCAAAATTTAGAAGAAACATATTTGGTGAGGTAAGCCGAAGCAATCTAATGTTTCTTTGTTTGCTGGTATGATACTGAAAAAAATCTTCTTTTATTTGATTGATACTTCATCGTTTATCAAAGTTTTGAGCATCTTAACCATTTCTTGCACAGTGTTTGCCAATAGGGAAGAAAATTAGTCCTTATGTTCTATGAAAAAATATACAAATCTGTGTTAGTCGATCAGATTACAGAACAAACCCGGCAGTTCATCAAGATCCTGCTTAGAGGAGAACAATACCCAGGCGAATATAAAAACTGCAAAGACTTATTAGAGAGAATACAAAAGCAATTGTTGTGGGAAGAAAAAAGATCAGACTATAATATTTCTGTTAGTGCTCCAGGGAAATTGTTGATCAGCATAAATAAGACTTAGATTCAGATCAGGAATTCTCATACGTGGCGTAGATCCAGTTTTATGCGGTGTTCCCGTTTCTATAGCCCACGGTTTAAACCGTGGGCTATGAAATGATAATGAAAAAATATAAATGGTTTTAACCATTTATCTCAAACCCATGGAGTTTAATAAATTCATCGTATTCTTTTTGAAATGTTGTTTTTTGATGATGTTGCTTTTGATTGACATATATATAGATAAACTTTTTCCAAAACAGATTCGCTGACAGAATAAGCAGCATAGCCGGTTTGCCATGCAAATTTCTCTTTGATCAGATCCTGCTCATTTATATAATGTGAAGTACTTCCTTTTACCTGTTTTATTATGTCTGCAACACTGCGTTGTGGATTTAGCAAAAACAACGAATGAACGTGATCCGGCATGCCATTGATAATACGAACCTGGCAGCCGGATTCAACGAACTGACTTCTCATGTATTCATGAACTTCCTTTTCGATGGCTGGATGAATTAATGGCAATCTGTCTTTGGTTGACCAAATAGCATGTATCCAAATTTTATTAAATGAATGTGACATGTGAATAGGTTTAATGTAAAACCATTGAAATGGTTTTTATGTGATGCCCCGTTTCTATAGCCCACGTGGTTTAAACCGTGGGCTATGAAATATTAAATGCTTCATGAAATATTTTAAGCCAATGGTTTATAACCATTGGCTAATTAGCAAGAATTGTCAATGTATGGAACGGTTACAAGCATGCGTTCACTGCAATTTGCTTTAAGTAGAATTCCTGGCGACGAACGGAGTGTTCAATGCTAAAGAGAATCGGCGAACGGAGTCGTACGCAACAAACGCTTAAATAGAATCACAAAAGCTGGGCAAGCATAATCCCTTCTCTCTCGCCTTATTTCGTTACCTTCGCCACCTCGAAAAATGAGGTAAAAAGTACATGAAGAACATCCGGAATTTTTGCATTATCGCACATATTGACCATGGCAAATCCACCCTGGCTGACCGGCTTTTACAAATCACCGATACCATCAGCGACCGGGATATGATGGACCAGGTGCTGGATGATATGGACCTTGAAAGAGAGAAGGGAATTACCATTAAGAGCCATGCGATACAGATCAATTATAAACATAAGGACGGCCAGGAATATATCCTGAACCTGATCGATACTCCCGGCCATGTGGACTTTAGTTATGAAGTGAGCCGGGCACTGGCTGCCTGCGAAGGTGCTTGCTTTTGGTGGATGCTACACAGGGTATACAGGCACAGACCATCAGCAACTTATACCTCGCTATTGATAATGACCTTGAGATCATTCCTGTCATCAATAAGATTGATATGGATGGGGCAATGATTGAAGAAGTGAAGGACCAGATCGTTGACTTGATCGGTTGCAAACCCGAAGATATTTTATTGGCCAGTGGAAGAACCGGATTGGTGTAGAAGAGATACTGGAAGCAATTGTAGAAAGAATCCCTGCCCCGAAGGGCAATCCTGATGCACCACTGCAGGCATTGATATTTGACAGTGTATTCAATTCTTTCCGTGGTATCATTGTTTATTACCGGATATTGAATGGTACAATAAAGAAAGGAGATAAAGTAAAATTTGTTTCTACCGACCAGGAATATGAAGCCGATGAAGTGGGTATCCTGAAATTAAAGATGACGGAGAAACCTGAAGTGAATTGCGGCGATGTGGGTTATATCATTACCGGTATTAAAAATGCGAAGGAAGTAAAAGTGGGAGATACGATTACACTGGCGCATCAATCCTAACCCAGGAAATGATCAAGGGTTTTGAGGAAGTGAAGCCGATGGTATTTGCCGGTATCTTCCCTGTAGATACAGATGATTTTGAAGAGTTGCGTGATTGTATGGATAAACTGCAGTTGAATGATGCTTCACTGACTTTTGAACTGGAAACATCACAGGCACTTGGTTTTGGTTTCCGTTGCGGATTTCTAGGATTGCTGCACATGGAGATCATCCAGGAACGACTGGAAAGAGAATTTAACCAGACGGTGATTACTACGGTTCCCAACGTTAGTTTTATTGCCTATACAACAAAAGGAGAAAAGATCATTGTAAATAATCCTACTGAAATTCCTGACCCAGTAAAGACTGATCGGATTGAAGAACCTTTTATCAAAGCACAGATCATTACCAAGCCGGAATATATTGGCAATATCATGACGCTTTGTTTGGGTAAACGTGGTATTCTTATCAACCAGCAGTTATCTGACACCAACAAGAGTTGAATTGATTGTTTGAAATGCCATTGACCGAAATCGTATTTGATTTTTATGATAAATTAAAATCACAAACCCGTGGTTATGCTTCTTTCGATTATCATCCGATCGGTTATCGTGAAAGCTGATATTGTAAAAATGGATATCCTTTTGAATGGTGATAAAGTGGATGCATTAAGTGCATTGATCCATCGCAGCCGTGCACAGGATTTTGGAAGAAAGCTTTGTGAAAAATTGAAAGAACTGGTACCGCGTCAGCAATTCCAGATCGCGATACAGGCTGCTATCGGCGCCAAGATTATTGCCAGGGAAAATATTTCAGCCATGCGGAAAGATGTTACCGCCAAATGTTATGGTGGTGATATCAGCCGTAAACGTAAACTGTTGGAAAAACAAAAAGAAGGTAAGAAACGGATGCGCCAGATCGGGAATGTGGAAGTGCCGCAGGAAGCGTTTTTAGCGGTGTTGAAGTTGGATGATTAAAACGTGAAATGTGAATAGTGAATAAGTAGTTGAAGGCATCTGTTATGATGCCTTTTTTGTTTAAACTATATTGCATCATGCTGCTTAAAAGAGGACTGCATTTTTATTTAGTGCTTGTATTATTTGCTGTTTATCTTATCAACGGTCTTATAGCTATTCCCCGCAATTCGGTTACTTATGATGAAATGGATCATTGGAGCTATGGAAAGAGAATATTGAAAGGCCAACCCCAAAAAGTATATATCTATGATGATGCTACTGCAATGCCCATCAGTGGCGTAAATGCCATACCCCGTGCAGTGGAGCAGGTATTGAATCCTAAGCTTAGCAAAACAGATGGTGGGTTTAGTGATATAATGCATGGCCGCTATATGACCCTGCTGGTTTGCCTATTGATCGGTATTTACATTTATAAATGGTCGAAAGAACTTTTTGGTGAAATGGGAGGAGTTCTTTCTTTATTCCTCTTTGTTTTTTGTCCCAATGTAAATGCACATGCGACTACTATTAACTACGGATGCCTATACAGCTTTGTTTGCACTTACAACATTTTATTACTTTTATAAGTTTGTCAAAAATTCAGGTTGGAAATATTTTATACTCTTTAGTTTCAGTTTTGGCATAGCGCAGGTTTCAAAGTATTCTCTGCTTCATTTACTACCCATCTTTGCTTTACTATCCTTGTTTATAATTATCAACCGGAAAACAATTTTTAGAAATTGGAAGAAGAATTTTGTACGGCTCATTGTTTTATTTGTGATCATTGCGGGAGTTATCAATACTGCATATCTTTTTAATGGAAGCGGGAAAAAACTGGAGTCATATAATTTCCAAAGCTCCATATTCCAGTCTTTTCAGCAAATGCCGGCTATCAGCAAAATTCCTTTGCCATTGCCAGTTCCTTATATAGAAGGAATTGATATCACTTACCACATGACAGAACTTGGGGCAGGCAACCCTCTTGCAGGAGGCATGAATTATCTTAATGGTGAATTCAGAACAGACAAAGGCTTTTGGAATTATTACCTCGTAATGTTGCTTTACAAAACACCAATACCATATCTCGTGATCTTTCTATTGCTTGCATTAGTGTATGCAAGGAATTTGAAACGGTTTTCGCTTCATTCTTCAGAATTTATCATTGGGTTTGGACTATTGTATTATTTGATCTTTTTTAGTTTCTTTCTTTCAATTCAATCGGGTAACCGGCATATTATTCTTTTTTACCCATTGCTATATGTGCTGGCAGGGAGATTGGCAACGGTAGACTGGAAAAAAAAATACAAACTTGCTGGCGCAGGAGTCTTAGCCGTTTATTCATTGGCGAGTTTTTATTTTTATTTCCCCAACCTAATTTCCTATACTAATGAATTTATAGTCAATAAAACGAATGCTTATAAGATCATGGCTGATGCCAGTCTTGATTACGGACAGGGTTACTATGCTTTGGAAAAATATCTTGCAAAACATCCTGATGTCAAAATGGCGACACCTGAACCACAGCAGGGTAAAATTGTGATAGGCCTGAATTATTTTGTTGATATCTATGGTACTGGTAAGTTTGAATGGTTAAAGAAATATAAACCGGTGGGACATATCGATCATTGTTATCTTTTGTTTGATGTGCCCGCAGAAAATAAATAACCCAAAGCTTGAGTGATAGGAAAACAATATTCGTAATTATCCCGTGCTATAATGAAGCCGGCATTATCCGCGAAACAATTACTGCAGTTATTGAAAAAGGTTATTCAATAATAGTGGTAGATGATCATTCAATTGATAATACAAAAGAACAGCTTAAAGAGATGCCATTGACTTATATCCGTCACCGTTTGAATATGGGGCAGGGAGCGGCTTTACAAACAGGAATAAATTTTGCAATGAAAAAAGGTGCAGAATGGCTGGTTACTTTCGATGCCGATGGCCAGCATGACGTAAATGATATTGATGGAATGATTCATAAATTGAAGGAGAATCAATTTGATATTGTTCTTGGCTCAAGGTTCTTACCAGGGGCGGGGGGAAATATCAGTGCTGGACGAAAGCTGCTGTTAAAAACCGCTTGTTATCTGAATTACTTGTTTACGGGTATTTTGCTTACTGATGCACATAACGGCTTGCGTGTTATGAACAGGCATGCAGCGGAGAGTATTCGTTTGAAAGAAAATCGAATGGCACATGCCACTGAGATACTTAAAGAAATAAAAAAGCATGGTTTAAAATTCGGTGAGTTTCCCGTACACATACATTATACTGGTTATTCGAAGAAAAAAGGGCAATCTTTGCTGAACAGCATTCGCATTTTTTTTGATCTTGTACTGAATAAAATTTTTGACTGATGACTCTTATCCAGGTAGCATTAGCGGCAGGTGTTATTCTTATTGGGGTGTACATGTATTTACGTCTTCGCAGCACATTATTTGATGTGTTCCTGATCGGGCTTATTTCTCATAGCCGGAACGTTGCTGGTTTTATTTCCTGAATATTCAAATAAAATTGCTCATTGGGCAGGAGTAGGTCGCGGCGCCGATCTTTTATTTTACCTGTCTATTCTTTTTCTTTTTTTCCTGATATTGAAATTATACTCCCGTCAACGCAAGATGGAACAGAACTTTACAGAGATAGTGAGAAATAAAAGTATAGAAGATGCTGAAGAGTTAGATAAAAAAAATTAATTGCCGCCTGGTTTCTTTGTTTTATTGGTGTCAGATTTCTGCTTTAGTTTTTCTTCGTTCTTATTTCCTTTATAATCCATTAATGGATCACCAACAGGAGCTTGCCCATCTTCGAGTTTAAAATTGAAAACCTTATCTACATGAACCCATTGCCCATTCTGCCATTTAAACCCTTCATAATCTCCATCGGGAACATAAGTCCAAGGAAAATCAGGTTCATCAGTTTCAGATATCAGGTGATCAAATAAAATTAATTTGAGATCTGGCTCATAATTCACATAAGTTCTTGCATCTTTTTTATATTCAATACTAAAACGGGATTGTGTAGGTTTTATCAAACTGTCTTCTTTAAAACTAAAACCTCCGCCAAACACTGGTCTTTTTTTATCATCAAATGTTAACACATCTATCCATTTCTTTTTACTTCGTAAACCTTCATGATCGATCCCTAAAAGAGTATAATAATTTTTTCCCTGGTATTGTGTTTTAATGATGTTGTAATAAACAGCGCCGATCCAACTTGTATCTCTGCAAACTGCTGTGTAAGCATTGTCTGTCCATGAAGATTTGTCAAGCAAGCGAAATCCTTTTAAAGATCCATCCGGAGTTCTCATTTGAATAAATCCCCGCTGCCAGCCGGAGTAATCATCAATTTCAACATACCATGTAAATATTCTGAAACTGCTATCAGGCGCATATAATTTTGAAATTCCAAGTACAGAATCAAAAGGATAATAAAATGAGTTCTTGACCTGTAAAGCCCTGATAAATGTTGGCACAAAATCCTTGTAAGCAAGCAACCTGCCCACTTCCAAAGTATCAGTGATCATGAACCTGGCAATTTGCTGCAATGAATCTTCTTTGATCGCAAGTGTTTTTTTATCGGCCTTGGTAATTAACTGTGAGTATCCCTGGATGGAGGAAATGAGTAACACACTAACTGTTAGAAGGGAGAGGAGCGATTTTTTCACAGAATTCAACATTGGTATTTGATTACGAAGTTACACTGCTTTTACCAGACGAAGAATAACGGAAAATAGTTCAGAGTATTTTATAACTTTTTATAAGGTTTTTGCAAAATCAGAAAGACTGTTGAACCTGAGATCAATATTCGAGTGTGGAAAAGGAGTTTCGGGATGGGTAGAGGCAATATATACCGAGTACATCCCCGCATTTTTTCCAAAAAGCATATCACTTGGTTTGTTTCCAGCTATGATCGATTTACCGAGATCAATTTCTGGAAAATCTTTTTTGGCGCTGAATGCCATCCCGGGATTGGGTTTTCGATAGATAGCTTTTGAATCAACGGCGGTGCAATAGTAAATGCCATCAATACGTCCGCCGGCAGACTCTACTTCATGTTGCATATTTTGATGAATTCCTAAAAGATCTTCTTCAGTCATTAGACCCTTGCCAATACCACGTTGATTGCTGACAACAATTATTCTCCCAAACTTTTCAGCAAAAATTCTCAAAGCATCTTTTGTTCCTTCATAGAATTTAAACTCTTGCCAGTTGCGGATATAGTCATCTTTCTTTTCATAATTGATGACACCATCACGATCAAGAAACAGAGTCCATTCTTTATCGATATTCTTCAATTCAAGCGGAGGTTGTTTTAATTCTTGCTGAACACGAAAATAATCCTCGGGAATCCCAATATCAATAAAATATTCGTCCTGCACAGAGCCGTATATCTTTCTTGTTTCAAAATATTTCTCCAAATAATCTTTCTCAAATGAAAATTTCCCGGGCAATTCTTCTGCAAGAAATTGTTCTGTATTTAAAATATAAACCCCACCATTTATTAAACCGCTTTTATAAAATTTCTTTTCTTCAAAACTTTTTATAGAATCATCTTCATTCAACTCTACTACACCATACCGATCAAAATTTTCCATCGGCTTTAAAAGCAAAGTACAATTTGAATCATGTTTAATATGATCTGTAAAAGCCTTTTCAATCTCAGCCTTGAAAATTGTATCCCCATTTACAACTAAAACAATTTGTTCAGAAGTTTTATAACAGGAAGCAAGAATGGCTCCGCCAGTTCCCAAAGGCTCTCTCTCAATTGAACATTGAAAATTGAGTGTTGAGAATTGAGTATTTAAATATTCTTCAACCATTTCATGTTTATACCCAAGAGAAAAAATAAATTTTTCAATTCCCTGGCTGCGCAAATAATTAATGACATAAAAAAGAAAAGGTCGTCCATTCACCGGCGCCATACATTTAGGAAGATCGGGAATTGTAGATTGTAACCTTGTACCTAACCCGCCTGCAAGTATGATTGCTTCTTTGGTGCCCCCAAACCCCCTAAAGGGGGCTTTAGTAAAATCTGTTTTTTGTAAGTTCTCGATATTCAATTTTAAGACTTTTCATAAGTCTCCCCTTTAGGGGAGATTTAGAGGGGTTTAAAATATTTTTCTTCAACCAATTGACAGATTATATGCCCTACCATTATATGACTTTCCTGTATTCTTGGCGTATCAGTTGATGGAATATTGATCAAATGATCGCATAAAGTTCTCATCTCGCCGCCACTTTTACCAGTAAATCCTATTGTGATCATTTCTTTTTTCTTTGCTGTCTTTAATGCTTTTAAAATGTTTGGAGAATTGCCGGAAGTTGATAACCCAACTAATACATCACCTTGCTCACCAATCCCATCGATCAATCTTGAATAGATCTCGTCAAAGCCATAATCATTTGCAACTGCTGTTAAGTAAGAAGTATTGCAATGTAATGCCTCAGCAGGCAATGCTTTTCGATCGGTATAAAATCTCCCCGAAAATTCCGCCGCCAAATGCTGTGCGTCTGCAGCGCTGCCGCCATTACCACAGAAATAAACTCTTTTGCCATTACGAAACGCATTTACAATTATGTCAACACTCGCTGCAATGGTTTTCAGCAATCCTTCATTTTGTAAAACTGATTGCTTGGTATCTATTGATGCCTTAATTATTTTTTTAATTTTATCCATAATTTTCAGTTCCTTTTAAATCTTACTTTTCAAGTGACCTGGTTTGTGTGCTGATGGTCCCGCCTAAGGCGGGATCGGAAGGGGGCATCAGATAGTCCACGTTGCCAGTCCATGCTCCACAAACTGGTAATTGCGGCTCTTTCCTCCAAACTTCTCTAAACTTTGCATCACTGCATACTTTGTATTTCCCGGGCAATAAAAGATCATGAAACCTCCACCACCTGCTCCTGAAATTTTTCCGCCCGACGCACCGGATGCCTTTGCTGTTTCATAAATATCTTCCATTAATGAATTGCTGATCCCTTCGGCCATTTTTCTTTTTTGCTGAAATCCAAAATCAAGTATCTCACCAATTTCATTTAATCTTCCTTTCAGCAATGCTTCTTTCATCATCATTGCCTGTTGCTTCAATTGATGCATTGCTTCGATCGAACTTTCTTTTTTGCCTTCCACATTCTTCGCTTGCTGTTCAATTATTTTTCCGGAATCACGACTCGTAGCAGTATAATACAGCAACAAATTATTTTCCAACTCAAACAGGTATTGTTGTTTTATCCGCAACGGATTTACCACCACTTTATCATTTTCATAAAACTCCATATAATTTACACCGCCAAATGTTGCCGCATACTGATCTTGTTTGCCACCCGCTAACTTCAGATCCTTCCTTTCAATATCATAAGCGTAATGTGCCATGTCATATTCTCCAAAAGGAAGCCGAAGCATTTCTGCAAACACACCAATGATAGCAACAACAAGAGTAGAAGAAGTTCCGAGTCCCGAACCTGCTGGTGCATCAACATGAGTTGAAAGTTTAAAACCATCCTGCAAACCGTGATCTTTTTGAATACGGTTATAAACTCCTTTCAGCAGATCCAGCTTTCCATTTATTGGTAATTCTTTTGCCCAATCAAATATTTCTTCTTCCTGCCTGTCCGTTGCTGCTAAAACAATTTTTTTATCAGCCAATGGTTCCAGTGTTGCATGTGCATACAATGAAATAGTGGCGTTCAAAATTGCACCGCCGTATAAGTCGCTATAGGGGCTAACATCAGTGCCGCCGCCCGCCAATCCAATTCGTAAAGGTGCTTTGCTGCGATAGATCATATTTCCAACGAAAGTACTTTAATGAGTGCTTTCTTAATTTCATTTAATAAAGTATTGTCAATTGTCCCGATCTTTTTTAGAAATCTGTCTTCGGCTACACTTCTTATCTGAAAGCAATCTATAGAAGATGTTTTTGACAGGCCGTTTTCCTTACTTGCATTAATTTTTATCATCCAGGGGGCAACTTCATAACGATCTTTCCATTCAGTAACGGGAACAATTATTTTAAGAGGAAGTTTACCCAAAGCATTATGATTAATTATGACAGCAGGTCTTGTCTTTTTTATTTCTGCTCCGACCGTTGGATCAAGATTAATTAACCAGATTTCACCTTGCTTCATAAAAATCTTCGAGGTCAAGAGATGTAAAAGCCGTAAGTTCTTTGTTTGATCTGTATTCTGTTTCCATCACCTCAGTTGCAACTGAAAGTTGCTGATCTAATTCATTTGCACGAATAACTTCGAGTGTTTTCTCTATTATAAGAAGACGATCTTGTAAAGGAAGTCTGTTTATTTCACTAAGAATTTCCTGTGTACTCATGAATCAAAATTAATCAGATTTTTCTGCTAATCCAATTATGGTTTCAACCATGCGGGTCCAACTATATTTCTCCTTTTCCTTATGAAGATGCGGAATAAAATAATTCTCTCCTAATTGATAAAATCGAAGAATAGCATCAGCTATGGCTTGCGGAGTTGGCTCAGCAACGAGCCCAACCTTTTCGTGTGGAACCAATGAAGCAAGTCCGCCAACATTTGTAACCACCATTGGTTTTTCAAAATGATAGGCGAGGGGAGTAACGCCACTTTGGGTTGCATTACGATATGGTTGTATCACTGCATCTGCAGCACATAAATAATTGCGAACTTCTGAATCAGGAATAAAATCTGTTTTTAAAATAAGCTGGTCTTTAATTTTTAACTGATCGATCAAATCGAGATATACTCTTTTATCTTCATAAAACTCTCCGGCAATCATCAGTTTTATCCCGGCTTTCTTAATCCTTTCATCTGCCATTGCCTGTAACAAAATGTCAAGTCCCTTATAATGTCTAATGAACCCGAAGAACAGAATTACTAATTCTTCATTTTTAATTTTTAATTTCTTTCTTGCAACTTCTTTTGATAATAGCACTGCCGAAATTATCATACAAAGGATGCTGGATAATCTTTCCCGGTTTGCTTTTCTGAAACAATCGTAGGTCAGCCATCACTTTTTCGCTCATGGTAATGAATGCATCGCAACTTTTTAAAAAATAACTTGTGAATGTAGTATCCCCCGGCCGATGTTCATGAGGAATTACATTATCAGCTATGCAAATGATCTTTGTATGCTTGTTTTTTTTTACTCTTCGTAAAATTGTTCCAAGTGCCGGCCCCATTAATGGTATCCAAAAACGAACAACAATAATATCCGGCTTTTCATTTTTTAATTTATTACCAACACTTATCCAGTTAAAAGGATTTATTGAATTGATCAATGAACGGATCATCAAACCTTCCGGCGCCGGTTCATCTGTGTATTGCGATTTTCCCGGAAAAAATATACTCGGATATTGTAATGAAAAAGAACAGATCGAACATTCATGACCTGATTGAATAAATTCTTTGGCAAGCCTTTGATTAAACGTAGCTAATCCTCCCCGCAACGGATGGCCGGGTCCTATGATGATAACTTTGCTCATTAAAGTCCGGCTTTCTTTTCAATGAGATAAGAATTTCTTCCCGGCGCATTTCTTGAGATCAGTTCACCAATAAAACCCGAAAGAAAAAGTTGAACACCGATGATCGTTGTGGTAAGTGCGATATAAAATCCCGGTTTATCCGTTAAAGTAGACTCCGGATCAATGATTTTTTTTACTACCAAATAAACTGATATCCCAATACCAATAATAAAGAATACAGACCCGAGCAATCCAAAAAAATGCATTGGCCTTTTCCCATATTTGCCAACAAACATGATAGAAGCAAGATCAAGCGGTCCGTTAACAAAACGACTAATCCCAAATTTGCTAACGCCATACTTTCTTGCCTGGTGAGTTACCACCTTCTCGCCAACCTTTTTGAAACCCGCCCATTTAGCAAGCACCGGCGTATATCGGTGCATCTCACCATATACTTCAATACTCTTTACAACATTCTTGCGGTATGATTTTAATCCACAGTTAAAATCGTGCAACTTAATACCCGACATCCATCTTGTGGCTGCGTTATAAAATTTGGAAGGAATATTTTTAGTAAATGCGTTATCATATCGTTTTTTCTTCCACCCGCTTACAAGATCATAACCATCTTCAACTATCATACGACGCAGTTCAGGTATTTCATCGGGGCTATCCTGCAGATCGGCATCCATTGTTATCACTACATCACCTTGCGCAGCACGGAAACCTTCATTCAAGCCTGCAGATTTTCCATAGTTGCGTTGAAATTTGATCCCTTTAATATTTGGATTTTTATTTCGAAGCTCTTCAATAATATTCCAGGAATTATCCGTGCTGCCATCATCTACAAAAATTATTTCATAAGAAAAATTGTTTGCATTCATTACACGACTGATCCATTCACTGAGCTCCGGCAGCGATTCTTCTTCGTCTTTAAGTGGTATGACAAGGGAAATATCCATTAACCGTGCATTTGATCAAGTGGATTGATTTTTTTCTTTTTTGCAACAGCAGCGCCGATCAGGGATGCTATAGCTCCCCAAATAAGAGTTCCGAATATGACTCCCAATACAAGAAATATCATGAAATATTTTTTCATCATCGTCATACCCTGTTCAAGCTTGTCGTCATCAAGTCCGCTTTCTTCCATCTTTACTCGTTGCATTTCAAATATCTTTTCTTTCATATCAGGAAAAAGAACTGTAAATGAAAGTAGTGAGTAGACCAATACAATGATAGCTACCACAGCGGTAATTTTAAACCCATGCAGGAACACATTACCAAAAGTTACATACCCTTGCTTCTGATTGGCAAAATGAACGCAGGCAATTATTATTGCCGCAAACATCACCGCGTTTACTACCCAGTTATACCAGGTGCTAAAACCAAGATCAGTGAAATAGCCGGCAATGCCGAGAATTATAACAATTAAAGCAATTAACAAGCCTTTGATCTGTGGCGACATAATTTTATTTTCTTCCATGATTGTTGATTTTATGGGTTCAAATGTACTTGGTCTTTATTAATTATCCCGATTACTTTACCGGTGAATTTTTTTCCAATAAAAGGCGAATTCTTTGATTTGGACTGGATATTGCTCTTTTCATAAACCCAATCAGCAGCCGGGCAAAACAAAGTCAAACATGCTTTTTCATTTTCCTTTATGGTGCCGGCATTTATTTTCAATAATTTCCTGGGATTAGTTGATAAAAGTGCAACCACTTTTTCTTCACTTATTCCAGGCAGGGTTGTTTTTAAAACAGCATAAGCTGTTTCTAACCCTGTCATTCCATTTTTAGCATATTCAAATTCGGTCTCTTTACTATCTGCTTCATGTGGCAGGTGATGCGTGGCAATACAATCAACCGTACCATCATCAATTGCTTTTTTGATCGCATCCCTGTCCTCAGCAGTTCGCAAGGGAGGGTTTACTTTTAGATTACTATCATACTCTTTTAGATCTTCATCGGTAAAATATAAATGATAGGGGGTAACTGAGCAGCTTATGTTAATGCCATTTTTTTTGCCCCTGTCAATATATTCAAGTGATCTTTTTGAAGACACTCCTGTGAAATGCAATTTTGATTCGGCATATCTCGCCAGCTTTATATCTCTTGCTATTATTAATTCTTCAGCCATTGCGGGTTTTCCGGGCAGACCAATTTGTGTTGAAACGATTCCTTCGTGCATCAATCCATGTGCATTAATGCTTTTGTCATCCGGCAATTGAATGATCATTCCATCAAAGGCCTTTACATACTGTAAGGCTTTTACCAATAAACCAGCAGATTGAATACAATTGAGGCCATCACCAAATGCAATGGCGCCACTTGTTTTCATATCATACATTTCGGCTAACTCTTTTCCCTCTGCATTTTTTGTTACAGCGCCAATTGGATGCACACTAACTGCCAATGATCTTGATTTTTGTACAATATACTCCACCTGGCTTTTGGCATCGATCGCAGGTTTTGTATTTGGAATAACAAGTACATCAGTAAATCCGCCTGCAGCCGCAGCCAAACAGCCAGATTCAATTGATTCTTTATATTCATAACCCGGGTCAGCAAAATTTGCGAACATATCAACCCAGCCCGGCGAAACGCAAAGTCCGTCAATTGAAATTTCCTTATCTGCTTTACCTGTTAAATTCTTACCGATTTTTTTGATGGTCCCATTTTCAATAAAAATATCAGTTGATTGAGAATTGAAGGGAGAGTTGGGATCAATGACCCGTGCATTCTTAATGAGTAGATTCATTAAGTAGCGAAGATATAGGTTGTTTTTGATTCGAAGAAATTGGATGAATTGCAATAAAGACTGGCAACCAGGGAAACTCAGCCTCTATCAAACCGCTTGTTATGTGAGAACATTTAAATTATAATTCCCAACCAATTGAAAACGCCAATACATAGTCCGTTTCTTTTCCTTTAACAGCAGGCCGGTTATCATAGTTCAACGTAAATCCTGCTTTGATATAAAAATCAAGAGGCAGATCATATTTTGCATCAAAGTTAAAATCAGTACGCCATCTGCCATTTTCTGTAAGGCTTGGGTAAACCCAGATATTGTTGAACAGGCTCAGGTCTCCAATATCAAAAAGATTAAGTTCTGAACCAAAATAAGCTTCAAGACTACTTCTATCCGCTGTTCCGTTAGTAAAACTCTCGTTATTAAAAGACAAACCAGTACCAAGCCCCCAGTATTGTTTATTGGTATGAACAATGTATTTACCAATCCCAAGTTTTCCAGTTGTTCTGAGATTTAAAGCTTGCTCAGTATTGGAAAGAAAATTCAAAGAAGCTGCTAAATACCAATCTTTCTGTAAATAATATTTTCCGGCAATTCCTCCTTCAGTTCTTTTGGTATCTTTCACGCTATCCTGGCTTGACCGGGTATCATCATAAAATATATCAGTTTGCCATTTGTCAGCCAGATAGCCAATTTTGCTCCTGACATTGTATTGCTTCAGGTTATTTGCTTTAGTGAAGCTTAATCCTGCGTCAATACTCGCATGAACCCGGCTCCAGAAATCTGATTTCAATCCTTTCAGATACACCATTTCCTCGAGAGTTGTTTCTGTTTTACTTCCATCGTCACCATTAATGATAATTTTTTTCCCTGCTTCAGCAGATTCAACTGTTCCGTTAATTCTCTGTCCGTTTTTTAAAGTGACCAGGAAATGGCTTTTCGAAAAGATCTCTTTTATTCCTGTCCATTCAACTGTAAAGTCATTTTTTGAATAGTCTGTTTCAATAGTCAGGACTCCTTTGTCCATTGATTTGATCTCGCCGACAATTACATCTCCATTTTTTAAAACAAGGGAGTCTTTCTGTGCATGGATAGCTATTCCTAAAAGCAGGCAAAAACTAATAAGCAGATTTTTTTTGAATCTCATAGCGAAATGGTTTAATGGTTTTTAATCTGTGATCTATAATGTAAAAGTTAGGATTTCTTTCGGGAAAAAAAAATCAATACAAATTCTACTTAGCTGTTACATCTTTTAGTTTAAAATAATAAAACCCACTCTGAAAGCGGGTCTTGTAGAATTATCAGTCGGGCAGACTGGATTCGAACCAGCGACCCCTACGTCCCGAACGTAGTGCGCTACCGGGCTGCGCTACTGCCCGAGAGAAAAATTGTCGGGTCAAATATAAAAAAAAGGCCCTTAATTTTTCAAGAGCCTTTAATTAAGTCGGGACGATCCCGATTCAATCGGGACGACCACTTTGCTTTGTCGGGACGACTGGATTCGAACCAGCGACCACCAGCACCCCATGCTGGTACGCTACCGGGCTGCGCTACGTCCCGAATGCATTGATTAATGCGGGTTGCAAATCTATGATTTATTTGGCTTGTTTAAAAACTGATCTCGGTTGAAAGAATGGATAATTAAATTTAAGGCGTGACTTACTCTTGAAAAATTTTCTATCTGACTTATATCATCAATTTATTAATTAAGAAAATATATTTTTGATATATAAACATTCATATGGAAGTTTTAGCAATTACAATATTTCGACCCATTTTCCTGACTATTATCACATTTATTCTTATCGTCATCTTCTGCTTTCTTGGATTTAAACGAAGACAAAGTCGGTTAAAAAAATTCACGGAAGAGCAGATCGACATTAGTTTTTTTTCAGGATCGGTGCTGGGATTACTAGCCTTAATAATTTCATTTACTTTCAATATTGCTTTTTCAAGATATGATGCCCGCCGGCAAATAATAGTCCAGGAGGCTAATGAAATCGGTACAGCCATCCTGAGAACAGACTTATATCCTGATAGTATTGCCAGCCAGATGAAGGATGAGTTTAAAAAATATATTGATGCCCGTATAGCGTACTATGAAGCAGGCGCAGATATGAAACGGGTAAACGAAACTTTGAGTGAAACAACTAAACACTCTGATAGTATTTGGAAAATAATGACACTGCAAACCAGGGATCCTACAAGTCTTATCCGTTCGAACCAAATGATCCCGGCAATGAACGCCGTAATTGATATTGTCACAACAAGAGAGAAACTGCGAACAGCCTATATTCCCGATTCGATGCTGGCAGTTTTAATGGCACTGATCATTATTTGCAGCTTTATGATCGGCTT
The DNA here is from genome assembly GCA_963746915.1 of uncultured Bacteroidota bacterium. Classification (GTDB taxonomy): domain Bacteria; phylum Bacteroidota; class Bacteroidia; order Chitinophagales; family Chitinophagaceae; genus VBAS01. Next base: position 532,137 of record CAVVDD010000004.1, read on the forward strand.
TAATATTAAGACCAAACGAACTGTCCCGGTTATTTCATTCATGTTTGCATTTATTATTAGTATCACTATTTTCCTGATCCTGGATCTTGTTCATTCAACATTTGGTTTAATAACACAGGAGGCGGCAGAACAAAGCATTATTAAGCTAAAATCTTTAATTCCATAATATTTTTTTTACCCCGAAAGCACTCATCCATCACATCAATATTATTTTTTGCAAAATGACCTTATGCTTTGAATTTTGCCAAAGTCAAGCAAAACATGAATACATTAGAAATAAAAGAAACATTTCAACTAGAGAATGGTGAAGTTTTACCTGGATTAACCATTGCTTATAATAGTTATGGTAAATTAAATGAAGCAAAAGATAACGTGGTGTGGGTTTGCCATGCACTAACTGCAAATAGTGATGTATTTGATTGGTGGCCGGGTGTTGTTGGTGAAAGCTGCGTTATTAACCCGAAAGACCATTTTATTATTTGCGTAAATATTATTGGTAGTTGCTATGGCAGTAGCGGGCCATTGACAATAAATCCCGAAAACGATCAACCTTATTATTCTTCTTTTCCTGTTGTTACTATCCGGGACATGATAAATGCTTTTATACTTGTTCGTAAAAAACTGGGCATTGAAAAAATAAAATTGCTGATGGGCGGGAGTATGGGTGGCTACCAGGTGTTGGAATGGTGCTTAATGGAACCTGCTGTCATCCAAAATAGTTTTGTGATCACTACATCTGCAGCGGAAAGTGCATGGGGTATTGCGATACATACAGCACAACGACTAGCAATAGAAGCTGATCAAACATGGAAAGACAGATCAGCCGATGCGGGTAAGAATGGTATAAAAGCTGCGAGGGGCATTGGAATGCTTACTTATCGCAACTATAAAATATTTCACCAGAAACAAACTGATCCGGATTTTTCAAAAACAGATAATTACAAAGCTTCCTCCTATATTCTTCACCAGGGAAATAAATTATCTGATCGTTTTAATGCACAGAGCTATTGGTTGCTTACAAAATCAATGGACAGTCACAATATAGCTCGTGGAAGATTTGATACACTCGAAAAAGCATTGAAACAAATTCATCAACCCATGTTAGTGATCAGTATTGATAGTGATATACTTTGCCCTGTTCCTGAACAAACATTTCTTGCAGAACATATTCCAAATTCCACACTTCATGTTATTTCTTCAGATTATGGTCATGATGGATTTTTGGTAGAAGCAGAAACCATCTCAAGACATTTATTTGAATGGATGGAGAAACATGGGTTATAAAGTTTTTGATCGTTTAAGACGTTTAAAAGTTTTCCTATTTGAATCTTCGTTATTGATGACAAAACCTTTCAACCATTAAACCCTTGAACCATTAAACGATATCGAGTGCTTGCAAAATATCATTAAGCACATCTTCTCTATGTTCAAGACCAACAGAAATTCTTATTAATCCCGGAGTAATAGCAACAGCCTGTCTTTCTTCTTCGGTAAGTTTTGCATGTGTAGTACTGGCCGGATGAGAAGCAATGCTTCGAGTGTCACCAAGATTTGCCGTCATTGATAACATCTTTAAACTATCAAGAAATTTCTTTCCTGCTTCCAGGCCTCCTTTTAATTCAAAACAGAAAAGACCGCCACCATTCAACATTTGTTTTTTTGCAATTTCAAATTGAGGATGAGAAGAAAGAAAAGGATATTTGACCGAACTGATCTTTTTATGATCTTTTAATTGCTCAACTATCCAGGCTGCATTTGAAGCATGCCGTTCCATTCTTACATCCAATGTTTCCAAACTTTTACTTAGTATCCATGCATGGAAAGGGGATAGCGCAGGGCCCGTATTGCGACAAAACAAATAGATCTCTTTTATCAATTCTTTTTTGCCAACTATCACACCACCCAAAACCCTTCCTTGTCCATCGAGCCATTTTGTAGCACTATGTACTACAAGATCAGCTCCGAGAGAAATGGGTAATTGTCCAAAGGGAGTTGCAAAACAATTGTCAACATTCAAAATAATATTATGCTGATGTGCAAGTTCAGCCAAAGCCTTAATATCAAGGATCTCTAAACCAGGGTTAGTTGGACTTTCCACATAGATCATTTTCGTATTCGGCTTGATACTCTTTTTCCATTCATCAATTTTTGCTGATGCATCAACATAACTGTATTCAATCCCATATCTTGAAAGATATTTCGTGACGATATTATGTGTACTTCCAAATAATGCACGGCAGGAAAGCAAATGATCACCGCTTTTTAATAAAGCCATAAAAGAACCAAAAACAGCACTCATACCTGATGCAGGTTGCATAACCAGCTTCGGCGCCTTCCAGTGCCACCATCTTATCAGTAAACTCCTGCACATTTGGATTGCTGAAACGACTGTAAATATTATCATCGCTTTCATCAGCAAATGCGGCACGCATTTCTTCCGACGTATCAAAACAAAAACTACTGGTAAGAAAAAGGGGAACTGAGTGTTCCATTTCATTTGTTTTATTCACTTGCGTTCTGATCGCTTTTGTATTCGGATGCATATTTTCTTCGATTGCTTTAAAATTTCAAAGTTAAGTAACGATGCTTAAGCTGGTTTCATTAATTTTATCATTATAGTAAGTATAAAATAATTTATGGGCTAAAGCCCTGTACTTATTTGTGCCTCTCTAACCCCAGCCTTAAGGCTGGGGTTATGAAAATGTAAGTTTCTTGTATTGGGCTTTAGCCCGTAATTGACTTTCAAAAATGTAATTTTTATATAAATGACTCCTGAAAGGAAGCAAAAACTTTTATCGGTTTTACAAAAAAGACAATTCGACCTAACAGTTGTTTTGGAAAATGTTTTCGATCCACATAATATATCGGCAGTAATGCGAACCTGTGATGCGGTCGGTGTTCAGGAAGTTTATGTGTTGAATACAAAGATCCCACGCCATAAAAAATGGGGGGCAAAAAGTTCTTCCAGCGCTGCAAAATGGTTAACTGTTTATCAGTTTGAAAATGCAGAAGAATGTTTTTCTGAACTAAGAAAGAAATACTCAAAAATTTTAACTACTCATTTAAGCAGCGATGCCGTAAACTTGTATGAAATAGATCTTGCTCAACCTGTAGCACTTGTTTTTGGCAATGAACATAGCGGCGTTTCAGAGGAGATAAGGAATTTGGCTGATGGAAATTTTATCATTCCACAGGCTGGAATTATAAGATCGCTGAATATAAGTGTGGCCTGTGCCGTAACTTTATACGAAGCATACCGGCAAAAAGAATTAGCCGGACATTATGATAAAGCAAAACTAAATGGGGTTGTTTTGAAAGATCTGATGGATAAATGGGGATATGAGAATGACGAAAATATTCAATAATCAATGTTCAATTTTCAATTAAGAATATCATTATTAATACTTGTCATGTTCTTTTCATGCAGGCAGGTAAATTCAGAAACAATTCCAAAATGGAAAATAACTGATTTGCAAGAATACATTTCAAAAAGTGATACTCCCACTGTCGTAAATTTTTGGGCTACATATTGCGGACCATGTCTAAAGGAAATCCCATATTTCCAGGAAGTGGTTAAGCAATATGAAAAGAAAGGGGTGAAGCTTTTATTGGTTAGTCTTGATTTCAAAGAATCGTTTCCTGATAAGATCAGCAGCTTTGCTGATAAAAGAAAATTCACTTCGCCTATTGTGTGGCTTGATGAAACAAATGCCGATTATTTCTGTCCAAGGGTGGATAGTAAATGGTCCGGGGTAATGCCCGCCACATTATTTATCAATAATAAAAAAGGGTATCGCAGTTTCTTCGAAGAAGAAATGTCAAAAGATAAATTTGAAACCGAGATAAAAAAGATCCTGAACGATCAATAGCTTTCAGACACTTCCTCAGTTTCATTTTCAGCCTGCATCTTATTAAGCTTGTATAAAAACATACTCCATGCTGCAATAGCCACAAGTGCTAATACAATTCCAATAAAACTACCATAATAGAAACTGCGGGCAAGCAGGTAACCTGCAATTACAAAAACAGAAAGAATAAGTGTTTTGTTGATAATAGTTCTGGAGTTCATAAGCGGGGGTTTAAGTTAAAGAATTGGTGTGTTGGGGAACGAATTCTCAGCTTAGATTCAGTTTCCAAAATAATCCATACAAGAAATAAAAAAAAATCCCCCGACCAGCAGGGGACACAAAATTCGTTTTATAAAATCCTATTCTTTTCTTTTGATCTGACAACCCATGGAGCGGGATTCCTTTACCGACACGTCTTTTCCACCCGTCATTTCATCCATGGCCATCTTAAGGTGTTTACGGCTCACACTTGAGGCATCACCCGGATTATCATCAATAGCGCCATGATATACATGCTTGCCATCTGCATTAAATAAAAAGCACTCAGGAGTACGGTTAGCACCGAACTCATCAGCCAATACATTGTTTGCATCAACGGCATAATACCATTTGTATCCCTGGGCTGCTGCATACTCTTTCATTTCAGAATAAGAATCTGCATCATCCCTCGAACCTTCATTGGAGTTAAGAAGAATGACCCCGATTTCTTTTGAAAGGGCATAATTGGCAGCCTCAATAGTCCTGGACTGATTCTTTACAACCCATGGGCAAGTATTGCAGCTAAACATAACCAGCAATCCATTTTTCTTCTTCGCATCCTTGAGGGAAATTTCTTTACCCGAAATATCCTTCAGCTTCAATTCAGGTTTTGGAATACTTGCGCCGATAGGCAATACACCATTGAATGATGTGAAAGCAAATGATAAAGTAGCAACTGCTATAAAAGCAAAAAGTATTTTTTTCATATTAAAAAGCTTAATGGTACAAAGTTCCAACTTTTTTTGAAATTTTGTTAGCCGCCCGACACAGGATTTTTCCTCTGGTCAGCCAGTTTTCGCAGCGAAGATATACTTACGTTTAATTCGAATCCAATCAACAGTACCAAAGAATTAAAGAAGATCAGCAACATAAGAATGAGTATGGTACCAATAGAGCCATAGAGCTTGTTATAATTGCCAAAATTGGTGACATAATAGGAAAATCCCAGCGTAAAAGCCATCATCATAAATGTAGCAAGAATAGAGCCGGGATTAATAAGTTTCCACTTCTTATGCACGGCAGGAGCATGCCGGTAAATAAAAGAAATGGTGAGAAAAAATAAAAGTACGATCACTATCCACCGCACATTAAAAATGATAGTTCTGACGGTTGGATCTTCAATGCCCAGCCAGGTAAGAACTCTTCCTCTTGATACTAAAGCGACAATAGAAAGCAATATGATCAAAAATACAATGAGAGTAAGCTTTATAGCTACCCAGCGATCATGCACCAAATGACGTTGAGTAAACCCGATATAATTCAATTTATTGAAAGAATTCATTATCCCGATCATTGCGTTTGATGAAAAGTATAATGCCAGTAAAAAACCAAAAGAAAGAAGTCCCCCTTGTTCATTTGAAATAAAATCCTCTATAAAATCAATGATAGGCTGATGGTTTTGTTTGCCGGGAATAATGTCACGTATAAGGTCATACAATTGAGGCATGAACTCTTTTATCGGCAAATAAGGTACAAGTGTAAAAATAAAAATACAGGCGGGTGGTATAGCTACCAATAAATTGAATGCAATAGATGCTGCTCTTTCATTAAGACTCGTCTTTTGTATTTGTATAAAAAAGAACCTGACAACATCAAAAAGTGGAATTCCGGCGAAACCGGGGAGGACAATATTCTTACTTTTTCGGATAATAAATTTTATCGGAAAAGATGTAATGAACCTCCGCCTTATCTGGGTAAGCAAATGCATTTGCTTTTAGTGGTTTGCTTTTCTTATGGAATCCTGCTTGTCCTGCGCCTCTGCGAATTTCTTTGCAGATTTTAAATGATCGGCATAGTTAGTTGAGTAAATATGCGTACCTGAAAAATCACTGTTCGCAACGAAATAAAGATAATCTGTTTGAGGTGCATTTAGAACGATATCAATCGTTTCGGGCTGAGGAGTGCATATTGGGCCAGGAGGTAACCCTCTATTTTCATAAGTATTATAAGGTGATTCTACTTTGAGATGCTTATAATAAAGTCTTGTAAGTGCAAAATCTCTTAATGCATATTTTACGGTAGGGCAGGACTCCATTTCCATATTTTTATGCAGCCTGTTTAAGTATACGCTAGCTATTTTTTCTTTTTCACTTTTAATATTGACCTCTTCATCCACTATAGAGGCAAGCGTTGAAATCTGTATAGGATCAAGCTGAATGCTACTGGCTTTCTTTTTTCTCTCATCATTCCAGAATTTTTGCCAATGATCAAATAATTTTTGATAAACTTTTTCGGGACTGCTGTTCCAAAAAAAAGAGTAAGTATCCGGCATTACAATAGCCATCACTGTATTACTGTCTACACCGAAACTTTTTAATGAATCATTGTTCGTAAGAAACTGAATGGCAGCTAATGAATCGAATTCAAACTGCTGACCAAGCTTGCGGGCAAAGTCTTCTTTCAATCTAAGTTTGGTGATGACAAGTTTTACAGGAGTTTGTTTCCCATTTTTAAGAACACGGATCAATTCAAACAAACTCATGTTTTTTTCGATCTCATATTTTCCTGCTTTTACAGAATTAAATTTCATGGCGCTGGCTACCCAATCAAACCAACGGGTCGACGAAATGATCTTTTTTGATATAAGATTCTCCTTTACCTGTCCAAATGTTGCACCGGTTTTTATATAAAAGAATTTTTCTTCGGGGGTAGAAACAGAAGGGCCAAAAACTTTCCAGGCTGCGAAGAGAACAAGGATGAGGACAAATATCAAAATGAATCGAACGGTCTTTTTCATAGTGTTCTAATTAGCTGAACAGAATTACTGGACGTACCGCCTAGGGCGAACGCAAAGATGTCAAATAGATGCACAAAAGCCGACTAACAAAATAAACAAAAAACCCCGTCTCGCCCAAGGCGAGACAGGGTTCGTGAATATCTTTTATAAAAATTAGTTGGCGGGTTTTTGAGCAGTATTGGTTGGGTTCGTTTGTGGCTGCAGATTCGGATTGGTGCTCAAACCACTGGAATTTGCGGGTGGCGCTGTTTGAACAGGAGTGGTGCTGATCTTGTTCAATGAACCATTGCTGCTTGAAGAGCCGCCGGAAATAAACAAAGTGGAAACAAGGCATAAAACGCCAATAACACCAGCGAATATCCATGTACCTTTTTCAAGTACGTCAGTTGTTTGTTTTACACCCATAAACTGGTTGCTGAAACCGGCAATATTGCCGGCCAAACCGCCGCCTTTGGGGTTTTGAACGAGTACGATTAAACCAAGAATCACACTGGCAAGTATCACAAGAATTACAAAAAGTGTTGTCATAATCAGGTTCTCTTTAGATTTTCAATAAGGAGTGCAAAATAACTGCTTTTAGAGGGATTGAGCAAACTTAGTTTCTCATAAATCTTCACCGCTTTTTCGGGCTGACCCTGCTTGATCCAGACTTCGGCCATGGCCTCAGTATACACATTTTCTTCGGCCAGAGAATGGGTAGCCAATTGAACGACTTTTTCCTCAGAACCAGCGTCGTTCATTGATGCTATTTCCTGCGGAGGCATTTTCCTGATCGTTTTAAGCCACTCGGTAAAACTTTTTAATTGCTGACCGAGACGATCCTTCGGCTTTTCTTCAACAACAGTTTTTATACCCTGTGATGCAAAATAATCGACGGTATAATATGGCTCAAAAACAAGTGCCTCATCTTTGGGTTCTGCTTTTTCAATAACCGGAAGTGTTGGAAGAGGAGCCGGTGTCGATCTTTCTTCTGGCTTTGATGCATCGACAAATTGATGTCGTGATCTTTCTAAAACTAATTCATCATTATTCGGCTCTTCATCAACTTCAGTTACTATTAACTTTTCCTCAATGATTAATTTTTGGAATGGGTTACTATTTAAAAGATGATCTAACCAAAGTGGATGGTTTACATATAGCGAGGCTGATATTAATTGCTTTTCAAAATCGGAATGATCAGTTTTTTTTTGCCTGGCAGCTAATAAAAGTTGAGCCGAAGAAAAATAGGGATACTGCCTGGCAAGATGTTCGATCTCTTCAATACTGCATTCTTCTAAACTATTTTTCCGGAATAAAGAGAAAGCCAATTTGTTTATCAATTCATGCATAATAGGCAGGATATAAAATTACCATTCGGAAAAAAGCTGGTTGAATATCTCATCCGCAAGGTTACGGATAATTTCATCATTCAACTGTTGTTCAGCCTGTGGCAAAGTTAATGACGCTGAAAAATCAAAACTGCGGCTCGCGGAAATATTTCTTGGTTCAACGCCAGGCGTTTTTCTATTGATCAGTGTAAGGCTGACTGTAACAGTTAGACGGTTAGTGGAAACTTGTTGATTAGATATGCCGGAAGTTGAAACATCATATTGTGTAATAGAGCCAGAGATATCATAATCTGCATTTTCATTATTTACCTGTGTAAGTTTTGTTTGACTTACTATTTTCTGACGCAGCTTATCTGTTAGTTGCGGACTTAATTGTGGATTATTGTACCGGGCTTTGTTTTCTATAAATTGAACTCTTATAGTTTTAATTTCTGGTGGTATTGAAGCCTGGTTGAATTTATAAACATTACAACCAGAAAGTAATGAAATAACAAAAAGAAGCAAGAAGAAAAATTCTTGTAATGCTAAGACTATTCAAACTTGTACCGTTTATTTTCTGTCTTACTAGCATTTTATTCTTCAATATCGTATTCTTTTAATTTTCGGTAAAGGGTTCTTTCGCTGATACCAAGATCCAGTGCCGCATCTTTTCTTTTGCTTCTATGTTTTTTCAATGCTTTAATGATCAGTTCTTTTTCTTTATCCATGATATTCAGGCTTTCTTCCACTTCTACATGTTCATGAATATCATTCATTCATTATTACCGGTTGTGATGGCTGTGACGGTTGGCTGAACATAGTACCGGCTGCATCATTTCATTGTCCTTTTAATTCTTTCAGTTCATTAATAAAGGACTGGATTTTGTGATACCAATTCGGATTTTGCAAAATTTCAAGAAACATTCTTTTTAAGTTCTGTTACATCTTTCTTCATATCAAAGAAAAGTTTGTAAAGAATTTCTCTTTCATTGGCAAAATTCATGCGCATGCTGCCGTTAGCATGAGCCAGAACCGGCAACCGGTTTGCTGGAATAGGGTTGCAAAAATTTACTCAATTCTTTTGCACCTAATTTGTTTATCCTGTGAAAGAACTGAAATCTGTTCTGCAATATTCTTCAATTCCCTCACATTGCCCGGCCAGGGATAGTTTATTAACAGATTTTTTGCTTCTTCATCCAATTGTACCGGTGCTGTTTTATATTTCTCAGCAAAATCAACCGCAAATTTTCTGAACAGTAATGGAATATCTTCTTCCTGTCACGCAATGCAGGAACCCGGATAGGAACTGTGCTTAAACGATAATAAAGATCTTCCCTGAATCTTCCCTGATTGCACTTGTTGCAATAGATCTTTATTGGTAGCAGCAATTACCCTCACATCTGTTTTCTGCACTTTGGAGGAACCTACACGAATATATTCACCTGTTTCCAAAACTCGCAGTAAACGGGCCTGTGTACCCAATGGCAATTCACCAATTTCATCTAGAAAAATTGTACCACCATTCACTGTTTCAAAATATCCTTTGCGGCTATCAACAGCACCGGTGAAAGATCCTTTTTCATGACCGAATAATTCTGAGTCAATCGTTCCTTCGGGAATGGCACCGCAGTTAACAGCAATAAATGGATTATGTTTTCTTGCAGATAAGTGAATGAATGATCTGTGAAAAAACTTCTTTACCCACACCACTTTCTCCATTGATCAATACGGTAAGATCGGTATTGGCAACCTGTACCGCTACCTGCAATGCATAATTAAGTGCAGGTGAATTGCCAATGATCCCAAATCGATTTTTTATACTTTGAATGTCCATACTCCTGTCTCGCTAAATGAGGACTTAGTATTTATTAATTAATAATTTTGTCCAAGCAATGTTGCCTGTGTACAATCATTTACTTTTACCATTACATAATCTCCTTTTTTAAGTTCATAATTTTCTTTTGGAAATACAATCACTTTGTTCTGTGAGCTTCTTCCCATCCAGTCTTCATCACTTTTTTTACTGTCTCCTTCAATCAACACTTCAAATGTTTTGCCAATATCTTTTTTATTGCTTTCAATGCGACAATTTGTTCTGCAACTCTACAATTTCCTGCAATCTTCTTTTCTTTACTTCTTCCGGTACATCATCTTTATATCTTCTTTCTGCCAGTGTTCCCGGTCTTTCGCTATAAAAAAACATATAGCTCATATCATATCTGCTAGTATTCCATCATGCTCAAGTGTATCCTGATGATCTTCTTCTGTCTTCTGTACAAAAACCTGTAATAATATCAGAGCTAATACCACAATCGGGAATGATTTCCCTGATGCGATCCACTTTTGCCTATATACCATTCTCTGGTATAAGTACGGTTCATCAATTGCAATATTCTTGTTGATCCACTTTGTACCGGCAGATGAATGTATTTGCAGATATTTTCATACTTCGCCATCGTATGCAATACATCATCTGTAATATCTTTCGGATGTGAAGTGGAAAAACGAACTCGCAAGTAGCGGAGAGATCAATAGCAACTTTTTCCAGCAGCTTGGCAAAAGTTACCGTTTCATCTTTCTGCTTCATCAACAAAATAATAACTATCTACATTTTGACCGAGCAAGGTTACTTCTCTATATCCTTGTTCAAAAAGATCTTTGCATTCGTTTACAATCGAATCTGCATCACGGCTTCTTTCTCTTCCTCTTGTAAATGGCACCACACAAAAGGAACACATATTATTGCAACCACGCATGATACTTACAAATGCAGTTACACCATTGCTATCTAAGTCGAACAGGAGAAATATCAGCATAGGTTTCATCACGGCTCAATAAAACATTCACTGCTTTTTGTCCGCCTTCTGCTTCTTCAATCAATGCCGGGTAATGTGCGATATGCATCCGGACCAACAACCATGTCAACCAGTTTTTCTTCTTCTAATAATTTTGATTTCAATCGTTCAGCCATACAACCCAGCACACCAACCAGCATACCAGGTTTTGCATCTTTTAGTTTTTTGAATTCGGTTAGTCGTTTGCGAACAGTTTGTTCAGCTTTTTCGCGGATGGAGCAGGTGTTTAATAAAATCAAGATCTGCTTCTTCCACATTTCTTGTAGCGCCAAAACCTTCTTTATTTAAAATGGAAGCCACAATTTCGCTATCGGCAAAATTCATCTGGCAGCCATAGCTTTCAATATAAAATCGCTTTTTATACTGATTCGGGTCGCCATAAATGGAGCAAATGCTTCTCCCTGTCTTGTTTCATCCTGCACTTTATCTGACATGTAATCAAGCATTAAAATCTAAAATTGGACTGCAAATTTAGGCAAATAAGACCAGTTTGTGACAGGATGACAGAACAAATAAATATCCAAAGAGAGGAGTCGAAGCTATTAGGAGTTAAGGTTTTAGTTCAGAGTGGAAGACGGGACTCGAACCCGCTACCTACAGCTTGGGATCCGCCAGTGGCGGACTAACAGGTGAGCGGCAAAAGGGATTCGAACCCTCGGCCCTTAGCTTGGGAAGCTAATGCTCTACCAACTGAGCTACTGCCGCTTATTAATTAAGAATTTTTTCAGAACTAATTTACGAAACAGATCCCGGAATAGAAATTTTCCTTACCAGCCAGCTTTCTTTAATCGGAAGTATCCACTTATTTTTTAATTCATCCAGAGTTTGTACCAGGTTATTAAAGTATAAAGTATCTGGACTTATAAACCGATTATCAAATGCATATTGCAATTGAGAAAGTGGCAGCAGCTGCACTTTATCTTTTACAACAAAAGCCAATGTAGTTCTGTCAAACATATTTACACCAAACCGTTGTTCAATATCTTTTATCAGTCTAACAGAACTATCCGTACTACAGCCGCTGACACCAGTGGCTTTTTCATCAGCCATTAAAATAATGAACTGTCCAAAAAATAAATACCCTGCACCTTTTACAGGCACACCATGCGAAAGCCATTTAGCAGTAAAATCATTTAAAAGATCTTCAATAGCCAATGCTTCGGTTAAAGTAAATAATCGGTTGCTTTGATAGATCCATACACGACTATCCTGTGAAAAATTTTCGTTGAGAAGGTTTTTATATTCAAGATTCATATTGCTAAATTACAAAGCAAAATCAAATTAGTGGATCAAAAATTCAGAACTGCAGGAGGAAGCATCAGCGGGGTCACCCTAATTGTTTGCGGATTTATCATTTTACCGCTTGCAATAGGATTAATATTTGCATGGCCATCAAAATTCAGTTGGGCCTCCCTGCTTTTTATTCCATTAGCTGTATGGATGATCTATGCTGGGTTTAAAGCAATAAGATCATCAATAAATGAAATGAAAGAAAGTGATCTTAAGCAGCATAAGGTTAGAAATATCATTAAATCAACGGAAACAACTTTGCCAGGGATAGTATCGCAATCTGCATCATTACCCAGTGAAAAAATTATCCTGGCACATTGGAAATACCCGGTCAAAGACTGGCGGTTTTTTATGAATTTAGAAAAGAAGGACAGGAAAATGGATCTATGGATCGAGATCATCATCATCAGTTTATTCGGGGCATTTCTTATTAAAATATCAAAAAATGAAAGATGGCTTGTAGGCTTTGCATTCAGCATTCCCATTGCTTTTATCATTGGGTTGCTTCGCTATAAGCTCAATCTTTCCTCTTTGTTATTAGCAGGTCAAAAAGAAGCAGAGGTAATAATTACCAGTGAAGCAGTGATCGTAAACAATCACTACAACCGTTTAACCGGCGATAATCTTTGGCTTGGAAATGCTTTAATAAAAAAATTCAAAGGCATTGATGTTCTTGAGATCTCGTATTGCTGGAATACAAGAACAGGTGATGTTTCAGAAGTTATCAGGATACCAATTCCTGCAGGAAAAATTCCGGAAGCGAATGAAGTGATGAATAGTTTATTGAAAACAAAAAGATAATTAAGCTAAACTCGCTGCAACTAATTCGGCGATATCCATCACTTTTACAGATTCTTCTTTTTCGGCCAGCTTTACTCCATCCGTCAACATGGTATTACAAAATGGACATGCAGCAGCGATAATATTCGCACCTGTTCCTATTGCTTCATTGCTCCGTTCGCTATTTATTCTTATCGTTCCTTTTTCTTCTTCTTTAAACATCTGTGCTCCGCCGGCTCCACAACAAAGTCCATTTGTTTTACAACGCTTCATTTCTACCAGCTCAGTATCAAATGCTTCCAAAACTTTTCGCGGCGCTTCATAGATATTATTTGCCCTGCCGAGATAACAACTGTCATGATAAGTTATCTTCTTTCCCTTAAATGCGCCTCCGTCTTTTAGTTTTATTTTTCCTTCGTCAATTAACTGTTGTAAAAAGACCGTATGATGAATGACATCATAATTGCCGCCTAACGCAGGATATTCATTTTTTAAAATATTAAAGCAATGCGGGCAAGCTGTTACAATTTTTTTTATGCTATAGTTATTCAATGTTTGAATATTCTGGTAAGCCATCATCTGAAACATAAATTCATTACCGGCTCTGCGCACAGGATCGCCGGTACACATTTCCTCTTTACCAAGAATAGCATAGCTGATCCCGACTTTATCAAGTATGGCTACAAAGGCTTTTGTAATTTTTTGTGCACGTTGATCAAAACTACCAGCACAACCTACCCAAAATAATACTTCAGGTTGTTTGCCTTCTGCAAAAAGTTCAGCAAGTACAGGAACCTTCATAAATTATTATTCCAAAAGTTTAAATAAATCATTAAGGCAAAGATGGTATAAACAGGTAGATTGACAATGATACAATATTAATCAAATAAAATTTCTTCTCAGTAAGGCAATGGATCTTAAAAATAATCTTAAAATACCAATGTAAAAAAACAGATACTGGCAATCAAGCTATATTTTTGCGAGCTACAAATGGGAATGAAAAAATTTTTTTCAAAGATCACTAATTGGGAATTGTGGCCATTTTCTGTCCTCTATTTTCCCATTAGTTTTGTTTGGGTATGGTATTGCTTGCGTGCAAGATCAGTTTGGTTCTTCAGCTCTTCAAATCCAACATTGACATTTGGTGGTTTCGAAGGAGAAAGTAAAAAAGAAATGTATGACCAGTTGCCACTTTCTTCGTTTCCCCGGACAATTTACATTCTTCACGATCTTTCATTTGAAGTCGTAAAGAAAAAAATAGTTGAAAATGGATTCAACTATCCATTTATTGTAAAACCAGATGTTGGCATGAAAGGAATTCTTTTCAGAAGAATTGATAATGATGACCAGTTAAGAAAATATCATGAAAGAATCCCTGTAGAATATATTGTGCAGGAGTTGATCGATCTGCCGGTGGAGCTAAGTATTTTTTATTACCGTCATCCCACACAGCAAAAAGGAACTATCAGCGGATTGATACAAAAAGAATTACTGGAAGTGTATGGCGATGGCAGATCAACATTATGGGAATTGATCCTGCAACATCCCCGTGCTAAATATCGCCTGGAAGAAATGAAGCACAGGCATGAACATCGATTGGACAGAGTGTTAAAAAAAGATCAGCATTTTTATCTTTCTTATGCAGGCAATCATAACCGTGGTGCAAGGTTTATCGATCTTCATCATCTTGCTGATGAAAAACTGCATAAGGTCTTTGATGACATAAGTCATTACACCGATAAATTTTATTACGGCCGATATGATGTGAAATGTGTGACGCTTGACGAGTTGAAAGAAGGGAAAAATTATTCAATACTTGAGTTCAATGGTTGCGGCGCAGAGCCCAATCATATATATGATGCGGGACTTAGCCTCTGGCAGGCATACCGGGAAATTCTAAAACACTGGAAAGTTTTGTTTGAAATAAGTAGGTACAATCATAAACATGGCACACCATACTGGCCATTTAAGAAAGGCAGTGATTTTTTAAAACAAGCTCGTCGTCACTTCAAACTGCTTGAAGAATTTGATTAATTTCAAATCCCTATTCTTTAAAAGTTATAATTTGTTAAACTTAAATTTTTTGAGCTTAAAAGCAACGGTTTTTTGCAAAAAAACGTTCTAACATATCGTAAAGGATAAATGACCATTATGATTAAAAAAACTTTTACCGCGATAGCCTTATTCTGTGTTGTTACTGCATTTGGCCAAAATTATTCACCTACTGATGCGGGTTCGAAAGTTCGGTTTGTTATAAAGAATTTTGGTATCAATACCGGTGGCACATTTGAAGGACTTGCCGGTAATATAATATTCGATCCAGCAAATCTTACCGGTGCCAGTTTTAATGTAAGCGTTGATACAAAATCGGTAGATACCGACATAGAGGCAAGAGATAATCATTTAAGAAAAGAAGAATACTTCGATGTAGAAAAATATCCGAAACTCAGTTTCAGGTCTACAAAGATCACAACTACAAATAAAGAAGGTTATCTCTATATGTTTGGCGTTATTACCATAAAAAACATTTCAAAAGAAGTTAGCTTTCCTTTTAAGCAAACAAGCAAAGACGATGGAATTCTTTTCGAAGGAGAATTTAAATTGAACCGCCGGGATTTTGGTGTAGGCGGTAAAAGTTTTTCATTGTCTGACGAGCTTAATGTGGAGCTTTCTATTTTTGCTAAGAAAAGCTAAATAGCTCCTTATATCCACAGCATAGTTTCAAACAACCCGCTTATTTATCTTACTTGTTAGTTTGTACATTCGCATTGTGCGATTAATTAAAATTTTTTTTATCGGCATGCTCATTAGTTTCCTCGGTTCGCTGCCTTTGGGAACATTGAATATTGCTGCTATGCAAATAAGTATCAGCGATGGGGTATTACAGGCTTTACAATTTTCATTAGGATCTTTATTGGCCGAAATGATCTACGTACGTCTTTCATTGGTAGCAATGGATTGGGTTCGCAAACGGGAGTTTTTTTTTAAACTGCTTGAATGGATAACACTGCTTATCGTATTGATCCTTGCAGCCTCCAGTTTTTACGCAGCAATGAGCCCAACGGTTAAAGAAAGTGTTGTGCTTAGCAGTCCGTTCCCAAAAATTCTGCTCGGCTTTTCCATGAGTGCTGTTAGCCCGGCACAAATTCCTTTTTGGTTTGGGTGGAGTACCGTTCTTCTGACAAAAAAAATCTTATTGCCGCTAAACAAGCATTATAATTTCTATATTGTTGGCATTGGGTTAGGAACACTGACCGGCAATTGCGTATTTATTTTTGGCGGCCGTATTGTTGCAGGTAAATTGCAAAATAGCGACCAGGTCATCAATTGGGTGATAGGAGGCATTTTTTTTCTAACTGCTCTATTTCAAATTTGGAAAATGATCAGGAAAAAAACAACAGCTTATAAATTGGAACATCCTGAAACAGAAACGCATGGCATAGAAAAAACATGAACAGCAATAAGCATACGACAAATGAGTAAATACGTGGAATAGTTTTAAAAATGTAAGTCTGTCTTTAGATGAATAAATTTTTTCAAAAAGTTTTTAACTGGGAGTTATGGCCGTTTGATCTGATCTATGCGCCGGTTGGCATCGTATGGCTGTATTATAGTATAAAAGCAAGATCGCTTTACTTCTTTACACCTTCCAATCCTACATTGATATTTGGTGGCTTTGAAGCTGGCAGTAAAATGGAAATGTACCGGCAACTTCCGGATGATTCTTATCCTAAAACGATCCTGATCACTCCAGCACACACGATCGATGACATTAAAAAAGAGATCAACGCAAACAGGTTGAATTATCCTTTTGTAGCAAAACCCGATGAAGGAATGCAGGGTGTTCTATTTCGTGTGATCGAGTCAGAGGAAGAATTGATAAAATATCACAGCATTATTGGTGTCAATTATATTATTCAGACTTTTATTGACCTGCCAATGGAGTTTAGTGTTTTTTATATTCGGTACCCCGGGGAAACAAAAGGAAAAGTAACGGGTTTTATATTAAAAGATTATTTACATGTAACAGGTGATGGCAAAAAAACTTTAGAGCAATTGGTAAACGAACATCCAAAGGCAATGCATCGTTTGACGGAAATGAAAAAGAAACATGAAGCAAACTGGCTAAGCATCCCAAATGATGGAGAAAACTATTACCTGAGTGTCGCAGGTAATCATAATCGTGGTGCAAGATTTATAAACCTGCATAAAGAGATCGACCAGCGTATTCATGATGTATTTGATCATCTCAACAATGGATCAAAAGCTTTTTACTATGGTCGTTATGATCTGAAATGTACTTCGATCGAAGATCTTAAAGATGGAAAGAATATTATTATTCTTGAATATAATGGAGCCGGCGCAGAACCAAATCATATTTATGATTGCGGTATGAGTTATGGAAAAGCATTAAAAGTAATTGCAGCACATTGGCGTGATTTGTATCGTATCGGTAAAATAAATAATAAAAATGGAGTGCCTTACTGGAGCTTCAGAAAAGGCCATCGTTTTATGCAACAATTAAAAAAAGATTTTAAACAATTACAAAAAAGAGATCTTGAGTTAGGTTTATAACAAGTAAAGCATTCCTTTAATGTATGATCGAAATACTAAAAGTTTTTTTTATTGGTTTCCTGATAAGCTTCCTGGGGCAATTGCCACTCGGCAATATGAATCTGACAGCCACCCAACTAAGTGTACAGGAAAATTTACGCAGTGCATGGAAATATGGATTGGGAATTGTTTTGGTTGAAATTATTTATCTGCGACTTGCATTAACAGGAATGGATTGGGTAGTGGAACACAAACAGCTATTCGCTATCATGGGATGGCTCACTGTTATTGTATTTGTTACGTTAGGAGTTTTAGCTTTTATAATGGCACGCAAACAAACCAGTGCAAAGAAAGGATTGTTGCTAAATAATAAAATGAATCGTTTTTTATTAGGAGTTGTCGTAAGCGGAATAAATCCCGCACAGATCCCTTTTTGGTTTTTATGGAGCACTCAATTACTGAATAGTAAACTGCTGATGCCAACAACAGGACAATTTAATTTGTTTACAGCAGGAGCGGGGCTTGGTTCATTAGCAGGACTTGCACTTTATATACATGGCGGCAAATGGCTCATCACGAAATTAAAAACAAGTAATAAGGGTTTAAATATTTTTATGGGAATTGTTTTTATACTTGCTGGCCTTTTCCAATTATATAATATGTTGTTTAAAAAAAATACATAACCTTGTAACTAAAAATTATAATTATGGCACTTAAAGACACTTTTATTGCTGAGTTGAAACACGAATCATCCATGACAAAAAAAATGCTGGAGAAAGTTCCAATGGATAAAAAAGACTGGAAACCACATGAAAAGTCAATGACACTTGGCCACCTGGCAACGCATGTTGCTGATACCACTCATTGGGCTTCTACTATAATTCATATCGACGATTTCGATTTTATGAAAGATTATAAAATGAACCCCGATGCAAATACACAAGAAGAACTGATCGCGACCTTTCAATTAAATCTTGATAAAGCCATCGAAGATCTGAATAAAATGTCTGACGAAGACTTTAATAAACCATGGACAGTAAGAAGAGGAGAGCAGGTAATGTTCAGCTTACCCAAGAAAGTGTCAATGCGTGGATGGGCATTCAATCACTTGTTTCATCATCGCGGCCAGTTATCAGTTTACCTGCGTTTGCTTGATGTACCTGTTCCGGGAATGTATGGCCCGAGTGCAGATGAAAAGATGTAATATTAGCATTACAAAAAGGAATTATGGCCACCCAGCAACTCAACCGTACTCTTGGCTTAAGACTTGTTATTGTATTTGTCATTGCCAACGTGATCGGTTCTGGCGTTTACAAAAAAGTAGCGCCGATGGCCGATACATTACATTCTTCCGGTTGGGTACTCATTGCATGGGTCATCGCCGGTGTGATCAGTTTGTTCGGTGCATTAAGCTATGCCGAGGTTGCCGGTTTGCTTGCTGATACAGGTGGCGATTATGCTTATTATAAAAAAATATATAATAGATTTTTTGCTTTCCAGTTTGGTTGGTCAACATTTACTGTGATGCAGACAGCTGCCATCTCATCGTTGGCTTACGTATTTGCAGAATCATTGAACAGCATCGTGCATTTACCGCCAATGCTTGAATCTCTTTCAGGCTATAATATCGGCGAAGTATTTTATCCCTTCAAAAACTTTAATGTAAAATTTACAGCTATTGTATTGATCTTACTTACTTACGTGGATCAACAGTAAAGGATTAAAAACTGGTGCATGGCTTGGAACAGGTATTTTATTATTAGTGTTTGCTGGCTTATTCACCATTATTGCTTTCGGCCTCACAAGTCACGAATCAAATTTGGGAATGGCATTTAAATTGGAGACAACCGATAATAAGCCAATAACGTTCAGTGCCATGTTTACAGCAATGCTCTCTGCATTCTGGGCTTACCAGGGTTGGGCCTCTGTTGGTTTTATTGGAGGCGAAGCAAAAAATGCAAATAAAAATATTCCCCGTGGCATTGCAATTGGTGTTCTCATTATTATCGGAATGTATTTACTTGTAAATACTGCTTATCTCTCTTTGCTTCCAATAGAAAGTCTTGAACAAGTGACTGCATCAGGAAATCAAATTGCAGCTATCGAAGCGGTAAAAATTTTCTGGGGAAGAAATGGTGAAATGTTTATTGCGATCCTGATCCTTATTACAACGCTTGGCTGTAATCATGCAACAATTATTACAAGTTGCCGGGTATATTATGCAATGGCAAAAGAAGGTTTGTTTTTCAAGAAGGCTGGTGAATTGAATAAATATGCTGTTCCCGGTAATTCACTTTTAATGCAATGCGTATGGGCATGTCTTCTTGTTTTGTCAGGCACATTTGATCAGCTTACGGATATGATCATCTTCGTTATGTTTCTTTTTTACGGAGCTACAGCACTTGGTGTTTTTATATTAAGGAAAAAAATGCCTGATGCACCTCGCCCATATAAGGTTTGGGGTTATCCTGTTGTACCCGCTATAGTAATTATTATTGCTGCCGGTTTGTTTGTTAATACAATTGCTACAAAACCGAGAGAGGCAGGATTTGGTTTGATATTAATGCTGACCGGTGTGCCGATGTGGTATTTTTTTAACAGGAGGAAAGAAAATAGATAATTAGAATCTATAGCCCGCAGCAAGCCCTGGAATAATGCGACCACCTTCATCCTGGTCTCTTGTATTATGTTCTTTGGTAACTTTTATTTGGTAGCCATAACCAATTGATGGTGTAGTAAAAAAATGATCGCCAAATAAAAAATGATAACCCGCTTCGCCAATAGGAGTGAACATC
This sequence comes from uncultured Bacteroidota bacterium, assembly GCA_963746915.1. GTDB lineage: Bacteria > Bacteroidota > Bacteroidia > Chitinophagales > Chitinophagaceae > VBAS01. The sequence continues at coordinate 552,561 of CAVVDD010000004.1, forward strand.
AGGCTTCCAAGGTTAGTCTTTCCTTCAAAATTTTCAAAAGCAAATAATACTCTTAATCCGATAAATGGATTGCTTCCGCTTGTATTGCTTCCAAAGCTATTTCTGAAACCGGCCTACAAGCCATAACCTTTAAAGCCACCATAAGAATCTCTTGCTGAAAAATGGTAGGTGATACCGACACTGAAACTGGTTTTATTATTGAAATTTTCATACCGAAGCCCGGCAATATTGCTTTTATATCCTTTGCCGATAGGCATCATGTATTCTCCGCCTAATTCCCATGGATTTTGTGCTGCGGAAGTTAAGGTTAGGATTGAGATCAAAAGGAACAGAAACAGGTTTTTCATGGTTGTAAAACGTTTCTATTCCCAAATTATTTTCTAGTTAATCAACGATAAAAAGTTTACAGCCGTTTTTTGTCGAGGTGCGGTGTGCCTCACAATCATCACCAACAAAATAGGTCATGCCTGCAGTGAGTTTCATGATGCGACCATCATCCAATTCTGTGTCCATTTCTCCTTCAGTACAAAGAATGATATGGCCTTTCTTACACCAATGATCAGCTTTATAACGGGGAGAATATTCAACTTTCCTGATCCTTATATTTCCCATCATAAAAATCTGCCAATAAGCAAGACCGGTTTCACCTGTATGTTCCTGCCTCGGAATGGATGACCAGTCTAAGATTTGAAAAGGAAAGGAGGATAATTGCATAATAAATTTTTAATGTCCACTGATTGTTTCTACTTCCGGGATACCAGATAAATGTAACTCAATATGCTTATGTTTTGCTTTTGTCTTAAACTCATTTATTATTTCCGATACATCATAATCAATATAAACACTATGTGCTCCTTCAATATGAACTACTGAATAATTAGGGATTTTCTCCAACTGGTCCTTGATCCTTTTTTTATTGATAAAGCTCACATTGATGGCAAGATTAAAATAATAATGTGTGATATGTCCTTCTGTTTTTGTTTCCAGCGTATAACCAGCTTTGTATGTATTCTTAAAAATAAAATAGCAGGAATAGGCTATGCCAATACCAACGCCAACAAGCAGATCAGTAAATAACATGGCAACGATAGTTACGATAAAGGGTAGAAATTGTTCCCTTCCCAATCTATAAACCGCAGCGATCATGCGTGGCTTTGCAAGATTATAACCAGTACGAATTAGTATAACAGCCAGCACACAATAAGGGATCATATTCAGCATAGAGGCTGCGAAAAACACAAGCACCAGCAACCAGATGCCGTGAAAGATGGCAGATAACTTTGTTCTTGCATCAGCTTCTGCATTGGCAGAACTTCTTACAATAACAGCAGTTATTGGTAAGCCCCCAAGAATACCGCTTAAGATATTTCCGGTACCCTGGGCAACAAGCTCACGATTTTGCGGAGTGATACGATTATACAGATCAATTTTATCAATGGCTTCAACGCTTAGTAAAGTTTCAAGTGTAGCAACAATGCAAATAATAACCGCATTCTTTATAATATCAGTATTGCTGAAAATAGAACGATAGTCGGGAAGTTTTATATCGGAAAATAAATTCGATGGAAGATTGACGAATTGCTGTGGCTTTAATGCCAATGATGGGATGAATTGCTGAAATAAAAAGGCAAGTAACGTTCCGAAAACAACAACAAGAAAAGAAGTAGGGATGAACGGAACTTTCTTTGCTATTGTTCTTTTCCAGATTATCAGCAATGCAAGCGAGGCAATAGCAATAACAATTGCACCTTTTGATGTATGCTGGTAAATACTCTTTACATGACTGAAAGCATTCTTGAATGTAATGACGTTGAATAACTCTTTTGTCCAGAAAGAAGCCTCATCATAACCCAACAATAATGGAATTTGTTTTGTAATAAGAATTATACCAATAGCAGCTAACATACCTTTAATTACCGCCGAAGGAATAAAATGTGTAAAACCACCAAGTTTGAAAACTCCCAACAGTAATTGAATGACGCCGGCAACAGCAACGGAAAGAAAAAATATTTGAAGACTGCCAAGCTCTGTGATAGCTCCGGCAGAAATAGCAGTAAGACCTGCAGCGGGTCCACTTACACTTAAATGTGATTTGCTTATTAAACCAACAATAATTCCGCCAATGATACCTGAGATAAGTCCCGAATATAAAGGAGCACCGGATGCTAAAGAAATACCAAGACAAAGAGGCAGAGCAACAAAGAAGACAGTGATGCTTGCTTTAAAATCATGTTTGAGAAACGCTAAAAAATAATAACGTGCATGCCGTTTAAGAATATCCATTTCCTGCGATTATGTTCAAAGAGTTGCAGGCCGCAATGTAATTATTTTAATATTAATGAAGAATGATCCTAAACAAATGATGAATAGAATTGTTGCAGTACAAGAGTGCCCCAATATTAATCGGGGTTTCTCTTCGCTCAACGACTGATGCCATGAAAACAGAACGATGAATGGAGCGACGCAACAGAAGCTCAATAGAAATACTAATGCTGATAAACCCACCTACGCTATCCAACTATGCTAAAGCTTCGTTGGACAAGAAGCTATGGTGGACAAGCAAAAATTAATTGCTATTTATTTTAAATATTTATCAAACCAATCTACAAATTGATCAAATTCAGGTTTCATATCATCGGGATTATGACGTCCGCCTTTTTTAATGATAAAATTATTTGTGACACCCACTTCTTTAAGTTTTGCAACAAATGTTTGCGATTGCTGTAAAGGCACGACCATATCGGCATCACCATGAATGATAAAGATCGGCGGATCATCAGATGAAACAGCATAGATGGGAGAGATCTCTTTACCAATTTTATTTCTTGCAGTTGTATCGGTAACAGGTTCATAGATTGATGTTGTATTGTTCAAAACCCTGAAATCAAATGCTCCGTAAACTCTTGCTTGTATTTGCGGCCCCCTGACGTTTACCATAGCAGCGCCGGGAAAACCCCAGTTAAAAAAATCTGTTGGTGGAAACAAAACAGCCGCTGCCTGCACTCTTGAAGAAACTCGATCGATAGGATCGCTGGCGTTTGTATTTATTTTTTCATCAGCAGTTGCAATTACCAGGGAAAGATGTCCGCCGGCTGAGCCGCCTTCAATTCCTATATGATCAGGATCGATACCCAATTGCTTTGCATTATATCGTATATATCTTACCGCTCTTTTCAGATCTTCGATCTGATCTGGAATGGCATAACGTGGTTGTGAGCCCAGCACAACCATAAAAACATTATATCCTTTGTCAAGGTATTGTCTCTTATAGTAAACACCTCTTTCCACCATTGTGAAATTAGAGAACCAACTGCCGGCTTGAACACTGATGATCGCTTTACCGTTTGATCTCCCTTTTGGTTTTAACTGTGTCATCAATAATCCCATTCCATCTTTTCTTCCATAAACAAATTCTTCCTGCGGGATATGTGTTAGCATCAGCTTGTTTTTGAACAGCGGCAAGTAATTGCTTCCAGCGTTTGTCTGAGTGTAATGCCTCCAGTTCTTTAGCACTCTCAATATTTTTATAATCACTCTGTGTAAGCTTATCATTTTGTGAAAGTATATTGAGTACATAAAATGCACTGTCGGAAGAATTAGCTAGTGTCCAGGAAGAAGCGGCTGATATATACCTGTTGAAACCTGTAGTGACACCTTGCAGTCTTATTCCTTCATTATAGGCAATCCCAGAATTTTTAAATTCCTTTATGTTGTAAAGAGAATCTGCTTTTCTATAAAACTGGTTCGCATTCTGACCAATTGAAAAAAATGTTGTCAGAATAGAGAGGAGAATAAGAATGGTATTTTTCATAAATGTTTTTTTCAAAAGAACCTCAAACTAAAAACTCTCAAACTTCAAACCTCCTGTGTCCATTTATCTCTTTCATCTGGCGAAAACTTCCAGGGAGCAAAATTATTTTCAACATTGCTGAACATAGCATTCCATTCCTGCGGCGCATTGCTTTCTTCCATTACTAGATGAACGACGAAGTTCAAGAATGATCTCAAGTGGGGAGATGGAGACAGGACATTCTTCAACGCAGGCATTGCAGGTGGTACAAGCTCTTAAGTTCTTCAACAGAGATATAATCATGCAATAGTTTCTTACCATCATCCTTAAATACTTTATTACTATTTATATTTCTTCCCACTTCTTCCGCCCGGTCTCTGGTATCCATCATGATCTTCCTTGGTGATAAAGCTTTACCGGTTTGTGTAGCAGGACAAGCAGCAGAACAACGACCACATTCGGTACAACTATATGCATCGAGTAAATTTCTCCAGCTAAGATCAAAAACATCTTTAGCGCCAAAGTTTGCGGGTGGAGCTGCATCAGTTGGTGCTAACTCAGGTTGCATGGCATATAAAACTTCTTTCTGAACGGCTGGCATATTCCTCATTTCTCCTTTTGGCTCCAGTCTTGCATAATATGCATTAGGGAAAGCAAGAATAATATGCAGATGTTTTGAATAAGGCAGGTAATTTAAAAATGCAAAGATGCCGACGATATGCAGCCACCAGGCTGTACGTTCAATAAAGATCAAGCTTGAAGACGGGATCGATGTTAAGGATGAAGAAAAGATACCACTGAAAAGAAAACTTCCGGTATCATGATAATGTTCGTTCCCTTGCAACTGTAATGCTCTGTCACTTGAATTTAATAATAAGAATAAAGTCATCAGTACGATCTCAGTGATCAGGATGTTGTTTGCATCACTTCTTGGCCAGCCATTGAGATCTTTGCTGATAAATCTTTTTAGCTTGATCATATTTCTTCTTATGAGGAAAATGACACAGCCGAGTGTTACAAGTATAGCAAGCACTTCAAACGCATTGATGAGAAATGTATAAAAACCGCCAAGGGGTTTTGCAAACAAACGGTGTGTTCCCAAAATTCCATCCAATACTATTTCCAGCACTTCAATATTGATGATGATAAAACCTGCATAAACAAAAAAGTGCAAGATCGCTACCAGCGGGTTTTTAAACATTTTCTTTTGTCCAAATGCAAGGAGTAAAACATTTTTCCATCGCTGGCTTTTGTTATCGCTGAAATCCTCATCACGACCAAGTTTTATATTACGACTGATCTCTTTTACTTTTTTTGTAAACAACCAGATAGAAATAATAGAAACGATAACAAATAAAATCTGCTGAAGGATTTGCATGATCAATCAATTACATTTGCTAAATTAAGGTTTAAAGGTTAAAGGGTTTAAACGTTTAATGAATTTTATATGACAGCTCAAAAAAAATATATTCTATCAAAAGAAGTAGTAGAAAAAAAACTACGCCGCATGGCGTTTGAAATATTAGAAAATAATATTGATGAAAAGGAAATCATTCTTGCCGGCATAAGAGAAAGTGGGAGTGTGGTGGCAAATGTGATACAGAAAATGCTTGGTGAAATATCTGCCATCAAAACAGAACTTATTACAATTACTCTTGATAAAAATGAACCAACCAATGTTTCGTTGAGTAAAACATTTGACTTTAATGGAAAAGTTATTGTTGTGATCGATGATGTAAGTAATAGTGGTAAAACATTGCTTTATGCTTTGAAGCCTTTTATAGTTTCTCATCCGAAGAAGATCCAAACGCTGGTATTGGTAGAACGAACACATACCAGTTTCCCTGTAAGACCTGATTATGTTGGCTTATCTATTGCAACCACTCTGCAGGAACATATTTTTGTTGAGGTTAAGGGAGAAGAAGTAACGGGAGCTTATCTACAATAGAACCACGACTGCAGAACCACGATTTACAAGATTTATATGGATTATGAGGAAAGTTGGGAGGTGTTCTATAATAAGAGATTTTCTATTTTCCTCTTAATCCTTCTCTAATCCATCTGATAACGATTCATTCTATAGTCCTGCTAATCGTGGTTCTAAAAATGTATCGCATGTACTTTCAGCTTTCCATTTGACAACTCCAGGCTTGGTGTGGGGAATTTAAAAGCATCAAGGATGCCTAATAATAATTTTACTCCTTTACTGTTTGTTTTTATTTTACTGAAATTGACGTCCGGCGCCAGGAACCACTGCCTGTACCTTTTTATATCTGTCCTGTTAACTGGCAATCCTGTTTCTTCATCGATCCAGACATTATGATAGCCGCCAAACATTCCATCGGCGCCATAACCAATTGCAACATTCAACCATGGCGGTATATTTGATCCGGGAAAAAAAGATCTGAGATTAGCGCTGAGCCAATAGGTTTGACCATTATAATCCTTCAACATTCTCTCCGCCCAACCGCTACCAAACAGATCATCTGATCTTTGGTTAAGTACTGAATCCGAATAAGTCTTGCGGTGAAATGAAAATTTAAATTGAATACGTTGTTCTTCCCATCCAACCTGCTGGCTTATGAATAATCCTGAGCCAAAAAGATTTGCAGCCATATCGCCCCAACTCCATCCCCATTCAGCGGAGTGAGCATCCAGAATTTCTATTACCGTCATATAAACAGTACTGCTCAAACCACCGATCCAAGCTGCTTTTTTGGGTTCAACACCGGCCCATACCCACATTGCGGCAGATGCACGGCCCGCATTGTAAGAAGCCCAACCATGTCCTACTTTATCCATTTGCAGCCATTCCCCATTATCATTGAATGTATGAAACGATGTTTTAGGATAGTCTTTGTACCATGTATTATTGAAGATAATAAGTGATGTTCCATATCCTATTACATTGAGGGCACCAACAATCCATTGTCTTTTTCTTTTTTGTTCGGGAGTTAGATAATTGAGATAAGAAAAAGGTGAATTCATTTTTACGATCCCAGATGAACCGGGTTTTATAACTGTATCATTGGGCTGACTTACTGGCTTTTCTGTTGCAACAAATTTCGAAGTATCAGTTTGTGCATAAAAGGTAAGAGGAATAAAAATTAAAACCACCATCATGCTGAATAGTGAACCGAACGATGAACGGGCCCTTCGCTTCGCTCTGGGTAAACTTGCAAGGAACGATGAGTTTTGCACAGGTGCTGACTTCATTGAACAAAAATACGTTTCCTTTGGCTTTTCAGTTTCTATTGGCAAAATTCAATAACTTTCGTCTCTAAAATATATTAAGCATGGAAGCAGTGATACAAGAGAGATCGACCAACTGGCTAAAAGGAAATTTTGACGCAGCTACCAAAGATGCAATAAAAAAAATGCAGGCCGAAAATCCAAAAGAGCTGGCCGAATCATTTTATCGGAATCTTGAATTTGGAACAGGTGGTTTGCGGGGTATAATGGGTGTGGGTACGAACCGGATGAATAAATATACAGTGGGAATGGCCACGCAGGGTTTTGCAAATTATCTGAATCAAACTTATCCCGGCGGGCCGGTTCGTGTGGCCATTGCACATGATTGCAGGAATAACAGCCGCTTTTTTGCGGAGACAGTTGCCAATGTTTTTGCAGCAAATGGAATAAAAGTTTTTTTGTTTGAAGCATTGCGGCCAACGCCTGAACTTTCATTTGCTATTCGTCATCTCGGTTGCCAGGGCGGTGTTGTATGTACGGCATCGCACAATCCAAAAGAGTATAATGGTTATAAAGCATACTGGAATGATGGCGGGCAATTAGTGCCACCGCATGATAAGAATGTAATTAAAGAAGTGGAAAAGATAGCATCAGTGGATGATGTAAAATGGAGTGGTGGTGAAGCAAACATCACGATCGTTGGAAAGGAAATGGATGAAGAGTACATAGAAATGGTGAAAAGTTTAAGTGTTTATCCTGAAGTGATAGAAAAGCAACATGATCTTAAAATTGTTTACACACCTATACATGGCACTGGCATCACAATGGTGCCGCAGGTGCTGAAACGTTTTGGATTTACCAATGTACATATTGTGGAAGAGCAAAGTAATATCAGCGGCGATTTTCCAACGGTAGTGTATCCTAATCCGGAAGAAAGTGAGGCAATGAGTATCGGTATGAAGAAAGCAAAAGAATTGGATGCTGATATTTTATTGGGCACTGATCCTGATAGTGACCGTGTTGGTATTGGTGTTAAAGACGATCATGGAAACTGGGTGCTTGTAAATGGTAACCAAACTGCTGTTCTTGCATTTAATTATATGATAGAAGCAAGAAAAGCAAAAGGACTTGCCAGGCCAAATGATATGGTGGTGAAAACGATCGTAACCACAGAACTGATCGATGAAATTGCAAAAGGAAATAATATTACCTGCTATAATGTGCTCACCGGTTTTAAATGGATCGCTGAACTGATAAGAGAAAAAGAAGGAAAAGAAAATTATGTTGTAGGCGGAGAAGAAAGTTATGGTTTAATGATCGGTGATAAAGTAAGAGATAAAGATGCGGTCAGCGCTGTTGCATTGCTATGTGAAATGGCAGCCTATGAAAAAAATAAGGGCCGCAGCTTGTTTGCCAAGCTTATCGATCTGTTTGTTCAATATGGTTTTTATAAAGAACATCTTATTTCAATTACTAAAAAAGGAATGGATGGTCAGCAGCAGATCGCTGATATGATGGCTGGGTTCCGGAATGATCCGCCAAAAACCCTTGCCGGTTCTGATGTTGTTCAATTACTCGATTATGAATTAAAAAAGGGAAAGAACTTGAAAACAGGAGAGGAGTGGCCAATAAAACTTCCTAAATCAAATGTGCTGCAATTCATATTAGCAGATGGAAGCAAGATCAGCGCAAGACCAAGCGGTACGGAGCCCAAGATCAAATTTTATTTTAGTGTAAATACAAAGTTGAAAAGTGCCGCTGAGTATGATAAAACGAATTTGGCCTTGGATGAAAAGATAAAAGCGATCATCAGCGATATGAAACTTTAAAATTGTTTTTTATTTTTGATTAACCAACCGTTAACCAGTTACACCCTTTTCTTGCCGAACATTTTTTTAATTTTAATTCACCACCATGCGGGAAAAAGAAAGAATTATAACAGTAATAGCTGTTCTTGTTAGTCTATAACCTCGTTGACCAGTTCCTGATACAAAAACACAGAGGTATAAATGATACGTCAGTGTTTATATCTTTTGTCATTGCAGTTGTACTTTATCTTGCTTTGATATATTTCTTTGGTAAAAAGCATTTGAATTAAGAATGAGTATAGACAACCTGTTCAAACCCACTTATTCCATTGCTGCGCTGCGAATGATGATGGGAATTGTTTTTTTACTTCATGCCGGGGTAAGAATTTACAATAATACACTTCCGGGCTTTGGTGAATTTTTACAAGGCAAAGGTTTTCCTTTGGGCTTTTACCTGGCATGGGCGGTTACTTTATTTGAATTAACAGGCGGTGTACTTATGTTCTTTCGTTTTTTTGTAAAAATTTTCTGCATTGGTGAAGTGATCATTCTTATTACAGGGATCATAACCGTTCATAGTGAAAATGGCTGGTTTGTAGTTGGCCGGTCACTGAATGGAGTTGAATACAGCGTTGTACTCATTACTATACTTACTGCTATTTTTCTTGCTGAAAGAAAAGCAGAAAGAAATATCACGCCACTTTTATAAGAAAAATAAACTGCGGGCTAAAGCCCATATCAAAAATTGTTCTTATTAACCCCAGCCTTAAGGCTGGGGTTGTCAAGTCGAATCTTGTTCTTGTGGGCTTTAGCCCTTAATAAGATTTATTTTTTATCGGGTAAAGCAAAAGCTACATAAGCATCCCCCGATTTCGTCCTTAACTTTCCACCACCGCAGGCAATAACTAAAAACTGTTTTCCATTTATTTCATAAACAGATGGTGTGGCGAAACCAGGCGATGGCAATTCATATTCCCACAATAATTTTCCAGTCGTCTTATTATAAGCTCTTATCATTCCATCCCGTGAGGCTGCAATAAATAATAAGCCACCAGCTGTTACAACCGGCCCGCCATAATTTTCAGTTCCGGTTGGCGGGATCCCTTTTTCTTTTAACTCAGGATATTCACCAAGCGTTGTTTTCCAAACATGTTCACCGGTATTCAAATTAATAGCAGTGATCGTTCCCCATGGTGGTGCAATTGCAGGATATCCTTCCGGGCTTAAAAATTTATTATAACCGGTCATGGCGTATGGAACATTTCTGTAAGCATCCTGTGGTTGTACAGAGCGGATAAAATCTTTTTGCTGATCTTTTTTTGAATCAAGTATATAAGAAACGATCGCTTCTTTTTCTTCTTTAGTTATATAGTTAAAAGATGGCATCATTCGCCGCCCGGTAGAAAGCAAGGACATGATATCTGCATCGTGATATCTTTCCTGTACATTAATTAGTGTTGGAAAATTTCCTGTGCCTTTTCTTTCAGCACCATGACAGTTGATGCAATATTTTTGATAAAGCCGAATACCGGCCTGTCCATAATTTTCTTTTCTTGGTGGTTCGGGAGGGACATCACGCATGGTCACAACCCATCCCATTTCATTTGCATTTACATAAAGCAAACCAGTTTGCGGATCATAAGATGGGCCGCCCCATTCTGCGCCACCATCAAAGCCGGGAAGTTCAACTGCGGGTTTCTTGCCGGGAGGTAAGAACATTTTTCCATAACGATAACCTTCCAGGTCTTTCTTCAATTTCTTTATTGATGAATCGGGTAAATAAGGATTAATATCATTTGCAGAAAAACTTTGCCGCACAAATGGTTTGATAAAAGTGGGTATGGGCTGTGTCGGCCAAACTTTTTCACCAATTAATTCTGTAGTTGTATCAACGGGCATTTCATTTATCGGGTAAACAGGTTTTCCTGATCCTCTTTCAAAAAGCCAAACCATTCCATGCTTTGTGGTTTGTGCCACTGCATCGATCTTCTTTCCATCTTTTTCAATAGTAACTAATACAGGTGGAGCAGGCAGATCCCAGTCCCACAGATCATGATGTATAAATTGAAAATGCCATTTACGTTTTCCTGTTTCAGCATCTAAAGCAAGCAAACAATTAGCAAATAAATTCTGCCCTTTTCTTTTACCACCATAAAAATCATAAGAAGCAGAGCCAGTTGGTGCAAATAAAATTCCTCTTTCTTCATCAAGAGTGAAACCACTCCATGCATTAGCGCCGCCAATATGTTTGTATGCTTCCGGATCTTCCCATGTTTCATAACCAACTTCACCGGGTTGGGGAATAGTATGAAATATCCAGCGAAGTTTACCGGTCCTTACATCAAATGCACGAATATGTCCCGGTGCAGCAGCAGCACCTTCATCCACTCTTGAACCAAGTATATAAAGATCTTTGTAAATAATTCCCGGTGATGTGGCAGTAACAAAAAGATCGGCAACCTCGCGACCGAGATCATTATGCAGATCAATTAACCCGCTGTCACCAAAGCTCCTTATCAATTGCCCATTTGATGCATCAATGCAATGCAGGTAAGAACTGGCGACATAAAATATTCGTTTATCATTTTTTCCATCTGTCCAATAGGTAACACCACGACTATTATTCAAAACAAAATTCAGGGACATTGAATCAGGATCGAACTCCCATATCTTTTGACCGGTGCCTGCATGCAATGCAAAAAGCTTGAGAGTGGGAGAGGTCAAATACATTATTGAATCAACAACAATGGGATTGCATTGTATCTGTGAGTGCTTTACTGTATCGGCATCGCCGGTATTAAATATCCATGCAGGTTGTAACTGGCTTACATTGTTGGTATCAATTTCCGTTAAAGATGAGTAATGAATATTTTCTTTGCTGCCGCCGTAGTTATTCCAGGTTTTATATTCTTTTTCAGTTTGAGAACAAGATGCAATGAAAAAAAGAAATGAAAGAAGAAGGGTGTATCTCATTTTTACTTTTAATTTTTTACTTTACCGCCTCCACCACCCATGCCTGTAATGGACTCCTGAGATCTTTATCCCCAAATTTTTCTGTAAGCACTTTTTGTACATGATCCTTGATAGTATTTACAAGAGAAGCATCTCTTTCCACTATTGCCATGTAAACAGGATTGCCTTCTACTATTCCTTTAGCAAGATCGCTTGCAGAAGGACTAACACCTTCCTTTTTTAACCAATGTTGTTGTGATGTTTTTAAATCCTGCACGTCTTGTAATTGTAGTTAATTCCCTGTCATCATACATAGAGAACGGAACACTGTAAAATTTTGGTGGATCGTCTCCGAAATAACTTTCAATAACAAGCCGTCCTTCATGAATAGCTTCATTGGTTTCCACTTTGTTCCAGGTACTAAAAATTAATTTTCCTCCGTGTCTTAATACTCTATAGGCTTCTTTCAATCCTTTTTCTTTATCCGGGAAAAACATGATCCCAAATTGCATCACTACAAGATCAAATGAATCGTCCTCAAAAGGGAGTTGCATTGCATCTGCCGGCATCCATTTGATCGTATCATTCTTCACCATTTCTTTTGCTATTGTGATCATATCGGGATTGAGATCGGTGGCAGTTAATGTATCATGCTTTACTGACTTAGCAAGGTGGGCTGTCACACGGCCTGTGCCACAAGCGATCTCCAATATGTCAGGATATTTTTTTTCCTGTAAGCGGGCAACAAGATCAAGTGCATAAGGTTCGAATAAGAACGGTCCGAGGTATCGTTCATAGTTTACAGGTACGCTACCTGCAAATGCTGCTGTTTTTTCCATTATTAATATTTGATTTTCAAATTTGAGTTTATTTTCCCCAACACATTGCTAAGGGGTGAATGAGTAACACAGAGATCCTCTATGAACCTTTGTGTACTTTGTGTACTTTGTGTCTCTATGTTTTAAGTAATTATTTATTCAAGAACCTTCTCTGTTATCTTTCCGCTCTTTTTGTTTTTCAAAATCAGTTTCTTAGCGCCATAATGTGTCATTTCTTCTTTTACTAAATAATTTTCAGTATCATATTCGGTCAAATGACTTTCTTTGGTTACGCCGGTTCTTCCTCTCCAAATATCCAGTTTAACAGGTTCCCATAGTTTTGTTTTTGCAGAACGATAGGCTGCATCAAGAATGCAATTCACCACATAGCCATCATAAAAAGTTTCTTTCGGATGCTTTATTTTTTTCCATGGCATTGAACATATCCATGAACATGTGATTATAACCAAGTTCATTTAATTCATCACCAACAGGAAATAACCAACCGGTATTGCTCTCTGCTTTTTCAGCAACATAATCTGCCCCTTTACCGGTTGTGAACATTTCAAAACCTGTTCGTAAAAAACTATTTATCCAAATGGTTCCTTCTGTTCCCATTACTTCATCACGCAGATCCAAGACCACCACGGAATGTCCAGCTTACTTCAAACTGTCCGATAGCACCATTCTCATATTTCACCAAACCAATGGCATGATCTTCTGCATCGATCGGTTTTACCTGTGTATCGGCCCAGCACATCACTTCAACAGGTTTTATATCTTTTCCGATATAACTTCTTGTTATTTCCACGCAATGACAACCAAGATCAAGGATACAACCACCACCTGCTTGTTCAATATCCCAAAACCAATCACTATGCGGGCCGGGATGTGTTTCTCTTGATTTCGCCCAAAGTATTCTGCCTAATGCACCGTTCTTTACACTTTCAGATGCTTTTAAAAATTTGGGTGTATAAACGAGATCTTCCAGGTAACCATTAAAGATGCCTGCTTTTTCAACCGCTTCCAGCATTCGCTTTGCTTCTTCGGCATTTCTTCCCAATGGCTTTGTTGTGATCACTGCTTTTTTATGTTTGCAACAAAGCATCACTGCTGCTTCATGTAAATTGTTTGGTAAAGAAATACAAACAACATCCACATCCGGATGAGCAATCGATTCTTCCATATTCGATTGTCCAGTGTTCGCAGTTATAATCCTGTGCAAATTTTTTTGCACTTTCTTCGCGACGTGAATAAACACTTACCATTTTGTCTTTGCTGCGATAACCTTGCAGCGAATCAGCATAGAACCTGCCGATAAATCCTGAGCCAAGCATTGCGATCCTTTTCATATGGCGTATTTTTTTGAAAAGTACTAAGAAATAATATCCGAATTGCAGACCCGGACTCATTTTTGTAACTTTAAAAAATGAATCTTAGGGAATATATATCTGTTTCGCCTGATGTCCAGTTTGGCAAGCCTGTTTTTAAGGGAACCCGGGTACCTGTTGAATCTTTATTTTTTCATCTTGAGCAGGGAATAAGTCTAAATGAATTTCTTTCTGATTTTCCGGGTGTTTCAAGAAAACAGGCTGAATCAGTTTTAGAACTTACGGCATTACTGTTCAAATCATCAAACTGGGAAAAGCTCGATGAAATTATTGCTTGATGAAAACCTTCCAGTTAAATTAAAGTTCCGATTCCTGGACAAGGGAATCGAGGCTTTCACCGTATCTGACTTAAAATGGAATTCAAAAACAAATGGTGAGTTACTTCAGCTAATGATCAAAGAAGGGTTTTCGCATCTTGTAACTTTTGATGCCAGCATTTCTTTTCAGCAGAACTTTATCAAATACCCGATCCCGGTAGTAATTATTATTGCACATTCAAACAGCTATAATATCATTATGGAAATTTTTGATGAGCTGCTGACAGCAATCAGTGAATCCAAAGTTGGCGCAAATACCGTAATACATCCTTTAAAAAAATCCTGACATCACACTTCTATCGTTATTTTCGCAGGGATTATGAGACCAACAGAAGATACATACCGGCACAAAGGACTGAGGAAAAAGTTGACCGATGTTATTCGCAATAAAGGGATCACAGATGAACGAATACTTGAAGCTATAGGCAGAATTCCCCGCCATTTTTTTCTTGATTCAGCATTTGATGATGTTGCCTATGAAGACAGGGCTTTTCCAATAGGAGAGGGACAAACTATTTCACAACCTTATACTGTCGCTTATCAAACCTTTTTGCTGCAGGTAAAACCTTTTGAAAAAGTTTTGGAGATCGGAACCGGCAGCGTTTACCAGGCTTGTGTTTTAGCAGAATTAGGCGCCCAGGTTTATACCATTGAACGGCAGAAAAAATTATTTGACACTAACAAAGCGTTTTCTTTCTTAAAAAAATATCCAAATATCAAATTTTTTTATGGCGATGGATATGAAGGATTGCCAACCTATGCACCATTTGATAAAGTGCTTATCACTGCAGCGGCCCCGGAAATTCCTCAAAAACTAATTGACCAGTTAAAACCCGGTGGTATGATGGTATTGCCTCTTGGTGCTGGCGATGTTCAGCAAATGAAACGAGTCACCAAACTCGAAAGAGGTGCAATCAAAGAAGAAGTGTTTGATAATTTTTCTTTTGTGCCGATGGTGGAGGGGAAGAAGTAGATCGTTAGTTTGTATCTCGGTTATTCAAAGACCAGCTTTACTCGATAGCAGCTATTTTATGGTCTTTAATTTCAAAAAAGTCAAAGGTAAAGGTTTCGCAGCACCGGACTCTTTTTCATTTATACCGAAATCTGTTGAGATTTTAATTTTTGTTCTCGGTCTAACTTTGGAAATACGAGCATGGCATCACGATGAGGTATGCAAACAAGCAGGGACTCACTTTCCTAAATACTGATTTAACTTTTCCTCTAAATCTGGTAACAAGATACTACTTGTAGATAGCCAAGAGTCAGTGAACAATTGATCAAAAGGGATGCTGTCATTGGTTTTGGAAAGAACCATTTTTACTTGTTGACTAATTTTACTGCTTTATCCAAATTTGAAATGGCTGAATCTTTTAATTGGGAAATCGTCATCCCACTTTCTTGTAATTCTTTTGGTGTCACATTTCCGACTAGTCCTTTTTCATCATATACAAGTGTCACATAAAGACCATGTCCGATGTGTGTCAACAAAAATTGTTTGTTCTTTGGAGATATGCGTCGGTTGATAATGTAAGGATAGATATTATTCATTTCTTTCTTGACTTACAAGACAAAAGCGTCCAAAAAAGTCCCATAATTAAGACATGTTTGTCTTCATGTATGGCTGTTTGTGTAACATGCCTTTAAAGCAGGTGGGATTATGCAACTTTACGAAACTTCATTATTTACCATGTTCTAAAATTTGATCTCCGTAGGAGACAAATCTTTATAGCGATCAATAATGAATAATTCGTGTTCAACTCCTATAGGAGTTGAATGTCAATTGGCACGATTTTATTTCTATAAGGATTAAACTCCTACGGAGTTTTTGTTTCAGCCAGATTTTTACTTTTAATAAAATAACTCTCCGAACTTTTCGATATCGAAGGCTTCGGCATCAACAACTGCTTAAAATGATCTGTCATTAAATATTTCCTTTCTTCAATTCTTTCACTGCATAATCACATGCACGGGCAGTAAGTGCCATATAAGTAAGCGATGGGTTTTGGCAAGCTGATGAATCCATGCAAGCTCCATCAGTTACAAACAAATTAGCAATATCATGTGCCTGGTTCCATTTATTGAGCACTGATGTTTTAGGATCATTACCCATTCGTGCAGTTCCCATTTCATGAATAACGGTACCGGGTGTTGGATGACGATCGAATGGTTCTACCCAATCAAGTTCAGCAGCCTTCAACATTTCTACAGCTGATTGTTGCATATCAACACGCATTTTCTTCTCGTTCTCACCATACTCCATAGATATCTTCAGCAATGGCAATCCCCATTTGTCTTTTTGATCTTCACTCAGGGTCACTTGATTTTTATACTCGGGTAATGTTTCGCCATATGCTTCAAAATAAGCAAACCAATCTCCGGGCTTTGTCATATTTTCTTTCCATTCAGCACCAACACCTGCGCCTGAAAATCCTCTGGTCCAATCACTGCGGCTGGTATAATTTTCAAAACCAAAACCACGCAGATAAGGCTGATCATTTTGTTTTAGATTTCTGAATCTTGGCACATACACACTGGCAGGTCTTTCGCCATAGTAAAAGCTATCTTTTAAACCACTATAACCACCCATGGCACCGATATAAGCATGATGATCCATTAAATAATGTCCAAGCACACCGCTTGAATTTGCCATTCCATTCGGAAACTCCTTTGTCTTTGATTGTAATAATATTTGAGTGCTTCCCAAAGTGGAGGCATTAAGAAATACAAGCTTGGCGAAAAATTCAAGGCTTTGATTCGTCTCTGAATCGATCACTCTTACACCTTTTAGTTTTTGTGTTTTATCATCATAGATGAGACTTTCAACAACTGAGAATGGGCGAAGTGTAAGATTACCCGTCTTTGCAGCATCGGGTAACGCCGCAGCGTTACTGCTGTAAGGTGCGCCAAAAATACAACCACGGTAACAGAGATTCCTTCCATGGCATCTTTTCCTTCCATTATGATCTTGTGTAAGAATTGCCATTCGACCAATAATGAGATCACGACCGTCAAAAGACTTTCTCAATCTTTCTTTGATGTGTTTTTCAAAAGCATTCATCTCAAACGGAGGTAAATAATGTCCATCAGGCAGGTTAGCTATTCCATCACGACTGCCGCTGATACCAACATACGATTCAATTTTATCATACCATGGCTCAATGTCTTTATATCTTATTGGCCAATCAGTACCAATACCTTCTTTCATATTCGCTTCAAAATCCAGGTCGCTTAACCGATAACAATGCTTTGACCATAATAAGGAACGACCTCCGACCTGGTATCCGCGATGCCATGTAAAAGGTTTATCCTGTATATATGGATGCTCGCTGTCTTTTACCAAAAAATGTTTACTGTCTTCTCCAAACAAATAGATCGATTTCTGTACTTCATAATGCTTTTGTTCTTCAAGGCTTACAAGATTTCGCAACTTAAATTCCCATGGATCGGTCAGCGCAGTAGGATAATCTTTAATATGCTCTACCATTCTTCCACGTTCAAGTACCAACACTTTAAGCCCTGCTTCAGTTAATTCTTTTGCGGCAATACCACCGGTTATTCCTGAACCAATAACAATTGCATCATAAGTATTTCCAGAGATCCCTTTTCCAAGAATATTAAAATCAGTCATGAAAAGAATTTTTAGTAGTGCAAAAAAGTTTTTCCGTAGTTCAGTGTGTTGGCATCTGTTTTTATTTCGCTTTTATATTCATCGGGGATCTTTACATAATTGCTGGCTTTAGTTGTTCCTTCCTGCGAAGTAAAAAAGCCGATCATTGTGTATTGCTTAATAGTTTTGAAATAAGCAGCTGCTTCATCATTGTCATAAGCTTTCTTATCAAGCGCTGTGATGAATTGTAATTTATCCGGCGCCTTTTCGAATCCAGGGATCAATTGTTTCAATCCTTCTTTGATCACGGCTTGTTGTTCTGCTGTCATACATTGATCAAAAACCTGGTCTAAAAATATTTGTGTGTTTACCTGTGATGCTGATTTGGTTTTAGTCGCCGGTATAATTATGTCGATGATTGAAGTGATAGACTTGTATTCTGCTTCTGTAAAAAATACCGGTTTGTAACCACTCATATCCTGATTGGCACAACCAGTCAGGAATGATGAAAGAATTGCGGGGAACATTGCATGCCCGGTAACCACTGCAAGAGATTGAATGAGTTGCCGTCTGTTCATAATAGTTTATATGTGATTAAATATACGCTAGGTTGATATAAGTGCACAAAACACTTATACATTTCTGTACAACTTGTTCAGAGTTTATTTTCTCTTTGGCTTCCGATGATCGGGTTTTTGACGTAGCGAAAATTTTACTATCTAAACTTGAACTCCGCACCTGCATCACAAATTTGCTAAATACTGAAGTAATTTTTCAAGATCTTCCTGGTTAGTAAAATCAATATCATTTTCTTTCAGGTACGCAGTAAGTGCTCCATTATGCTTTGAAAACATTCCTAATAAATTTTTCTTATTAGCTAAAACAAAGTGGTTGTATTTATCTCCAAAATAATACTGTGTTTGCTTTTTCAGTAGGATGTCTTCCTTTGGAACCAGGTTATATGCTTTACCTTCAATAGTATATGAGCTATAACTATCAATTGCAGATGTTGGACTTGGCATATTATATGCCCCGGTTTTTTGCTTGCCTGCAAACAGGAGAGTTTGTTTTGTGGCAAGCTTTATCGTATTGTCTTCTTTTATAAGCTTTACGTATCCATTGTCATAATAAAACAGATCTCCATTAATGCGAATTGATCTGATGGTTCCAGGGTCTGCAATATTGAGTGTGTCGCCCTTAAAATCTATAAACTGCATTTGATCCACAAGTCTATTGTAATTCAACCTGCCTGATGAACTATCACCAGGTTTAAAAAAAACTTTACCAAAAACAAATTGTGGATACTCATACATATCTGTTGCCGAAACCGATTCATTAATACTCATTCCTGCCTTAACGATAATAGTACTATTATCCTGTGCATTTACGCTACAGGAGTAGGCCATGACAAATAGGAGCAGTATTTTCATTATTTAAAACATAATTAAAGTTGCTGCTATAAAATTAATGAGAAATGTTTGACCTGGATTTAATATCCTCTTAAAAGCATTTTATTCTCACACAAATTGTTCCAGCAATTCAACTCTTTTTTTAATCGGTGGGTGAGTGGCAAATAAATTATCCCAGGAGCCGGATTTACGGTTTGACACCTGTGGGTTATCAATAAACAATTGTGCTACGTCACGATTCTCGACCGCCTCAATGTAAGGATCAGCAGATATCTTTTTTAATGCGCTGGCAAGTGCATATGGTTTCTTTGTCATATCAGCAGCACCGGCATCGGCCAGGTATTCTCTTTTCCTGCTAATACCAAAGCGAAGTAACATAGAGACCAGGTAAGCAAGTGCCGTAACTATAATTGCAATAAGTATAATAGCTCCTCCGCCTTTACTATCTTTTTTGCCACGGCCTGCAAAACGAAGGCTCCGAAAAGCAATCTCAGCAAGAAAAGCAAATATGCCAACGAAAATGATCGAGATAATTAAAACTCTTGTATCACGATTGCGAATATGGGAGAGTTCATGCGCAATGACTCCTTCCAGCTCTTCATCATTCAGTTTATTGATTATACCAGACGATAATGTAACCGAATAGCTTTTTTCATCAATGCCGCTGGCAAATGCATTTAACGAATCATCTTCAATGATATTTATCTTCGGCGTCTTCATGCCTTTTGAGATGCAAAGATTTTCAACAAGATTATAAACCCTTTTGTTTTCTTTCCTGTCCAGTGGCTTTGCACCTGTAGCTAAACGAATAAACGTAGCATGTCCTGCCCATGCAATTAAAAACCAAACACCAACTGAAATAAGTATAAAAGGAATTACTGATAGAAAGATCCTATTATGATCTATAGAAGTTCTATAATTATCATCCGGGTAATCTGAAGCATTATCTTTTGCAATAAAATAAATAATTATATAGAACATTCCCATCAATAAAGCCGGGAATGCGATCAATAAAAGAAATGAATTAAAATTATTTCTTTGTATCTGCCGATGGAGTCCAATATATTTCATCGCGGAGGTGATTGCTCATTTAAATCTTAAATCTAAAATCTGCAATCTAAAATTTGATGGTCGGTGGTTCTTCCATTCTTGTTCTTGCTTCCGTACCGAGATCGAACATGATCTCACGTTTGAAACCAAAATTGTTGGCGATAAGATTAGATGGAAAAGTTTCCACGGCATTGTTGTATTCGGTAGTGGCGCCGTTAAAGAATCTTCTTGAAGCAGCGAGTTTGTTTTCTATATCACTTAACTCTTCCTGCAACTGTAAAAAATTTTGATTTGCTTTCAGGTCAGGATAGGCTTCCACCTGTACCCGCAAACCCTGCAAAGCAGAAGTCAGTTGTTGCTCAGCCACAATTTTATCATCAATTGTTTTTGCAGCCATAGCTGCTGATCTTGCTTCTGTGACCTGTGTAAGCACCCCACGTTCGTGACCGGCATAACCTTTTACGGTTTCTACCAATTGCGGAACAAGATCATGCCGCTGACGAAGCTGTACATCTATATCTGCAAATGCATTTTGCCTCCGGTTGCGTAAACTTACAAGTCGGTTATAAAGACTCACCATCCATAGAACGATGACAAGTATTACTACAAGGAAAATTATAAAAGGCATATTGATCTATTTGAAAATAAAAGTAATGAAAAAGAACAGACATTATTACTTTATTCTTTTAATCTATTTAGAAGAATGCATGATTGGCAGACTCGTTGTATTTAAAGGTCCAATACCATTTATATCCATAAAAGTCTTTTCGGTGAACCATTCAAAATGGACTTGCCTGGCCGGAATAATAACAAAACTACCGGGACCATAAACTTTGGTCACAACTGCAGAGTCATTATTATTCGTAAAAACAAGATTAAATGAACCTGATATCACAGTTATGTTCAAATCACCATTATGCGAATGGGGATTTGATCTGTATCCTGGCGGGAAATAAGAACGTTCAACAAATAAACCCGGCAGTTCTCTTCGGCTTACAAGAAAAATATTTCTTCTCCCGGTTGATAATAATGTATCTGTCGATTCAGGTATTATCATTTGAGGCGTAGTTGGCGGCATTGTTTCAAGACTTGTTGCTTGTTTTTTTTCGCCACAGGAGATCATTAATAATGTCGTAAGCAATATACAAATGAGAAATTGGCGTTTCATAAAAATAATTAAGGTGAAATAAAGAAAGAACTCAGATTACCATCCTCTTAAAATTATCAACAATTAAACGGTCCCGGGATGATTATTATCATGCCACACAATGAATTGGCTGTTTTTTTCTTACTTTCCCGAAATATTTATTACTTATGAGGATCGGACCTTTTCTTATCTCTGCTGTTATCACTACCGGGTTGGTTTATGGGCTTAATAAAAAATGGGGAACTATTCCACCCATCGGTAAATTTTTAAGCCCGCAATTTGGTGTTTGGCAAAATGCTGAACCCTCTGAAAATGATTTTGGGACAGAACTGAAGTTTGCCGGCCTAAAAGGCAAAGCTGAGGTCTATTTTGATAACCGGTTGGTGCCACACGTATTTACTGAGAATGATGATGACGCTTATTTTGTACAAGGCTACATACATGCAAAATTCCGATTATGGCAAATGGAATTCCAGGCAAAAGCTGCAGCAGGAAGATTAAGTGAAATACTTGGCGCCGGAAAAGATACGGCTATATTAAATTTTGACAGGAATATGCGCCGGCTTGGAATGGTTTACGCTGCGAAAAGATCAGTGGAAGAAACAGAAAAAGATCCCGAATCAAAAGCAGCCTGTGATGCATACACTGCCGGTGTAAATGCATATATAGAAAATTTGAAAGAAAGTGAATTGCCATTAGAATATAAGCTGCTTGATTATAAACCTGAAAAATGGGATAATCTTAAGATCGCTTTATTCCTTAAATACATGTGTCTTGATCTTGCAGGTCCCGAGAATGATATGGAATATTCCAATGCAAAAACAGTTTTTGATGCAAAGGATTTTGATAAACTATACCCGATCACACAAGATTCACTCGATCCTATAGTTCCAAAAGGAACTGTTTTCCCGGAACCATCTGTAAAAGTTGTTGCACCAGCCAACGCTGATTCTATTTTTTCTTCATGGAAAAACAGTACAGCGATAAGTGAAATAAAACCTGATAGAGATAATGGAAGTAATAACTGGGCTGTTGCTGGTACAAAAACACTAAGCGGTGCACCAATACTTTGTAATGATCCTCACCTGAGTCTTAATATGCCTTCATTATGGTACGAGATGCAATTGCATACACCCAATTTCAATTCTTATGGTGCATCATTTCCCGGGGCGCCATCTATTATTATTGGTTTTAATGACAGTTGTGCATTTGGCTTTACAAATGCAATGAGAGATGTAAGGGATTATTATGAAATAAAATTTAAAGATGACAGTAAGCAGGAATATTGGTTCAATAACGAATGGAAAAGAGCAGACCTGCATATTGATACTTTCAAAGTAGCGGGACAACAAGATTTTTATGATACGGTTGCCTATACAATTTTCGGCCCGGTGATGTATGACAAATCTTACTCTGGTAAAAGAGCAACCAACGATAAGTATTATGCTGTAAGATGGAAAGCACATGATCCATCAAATGAAATGATGATCTTTTATAAACTGAACCGTGCAAAAAATCTTGATGACTATAAAGCAGCATTACCTTATTTATCCTGCCCCGGGCAAAATTGTTTGTTTGCAGATAAACGCGGAGATATTGCCATCTGGCAACAGGCAGATTTTCCAGCCAAATGGAAAAGACAGGGTGATTTTGTAATGCCCGGAACTGATAGCAGCTATATGTGGCAAGGTTATATTCCGATGGAGGAAAATCCGCATGTGATAAATCCTGAAAGAGGTTTTGTGAGCAGCGCCAATCAATTGCCGGTTGATACAACTTATCCTTATTATATCGGTGGGAGTCATGATATGTATCGTGGCTATCTTATCAATCGTTATCTGCGAAACATGAATGGCATTACACCAACTGATATGCAAAAGCTGCAAACAGAAAATTATAATGTTGTTGCCGAGTTTGCGTTGCCGATACTTTTAAAAAATACCGATGAATCAAAACTCAGCAGTGAAGAGAAAAAGTTTTTAGACATAGTTAAGAGCTGGAATAAAAGAAATGATCCTGGATGAAAAAGGAGTTACTATTTTTAATAACTGGTTAGACAGTGTTGAAGTCGAAATTTATTATGATGAGCTTTCTAAAGTTGCGGCGCCGTTCGAATGGCCAGAACAATATACAATGGTGGAAGCTTTGTTAAGGGATTCTGCTTATTCATTTATAGATAATATTAATACTCCCAACCAGGAAACAGCAGCTGATGTAGTGATGGCTGCATTTAAAAAAGCTGTACCTGTTTGCTCAAAAGCTGAAACTGATGGCAAACTGGAATGGTCAAAATATAAAGATGCAGGTGTTCGTCATTTACTTCGCCTGCCGGCTTTAAGCAGGTTTCATCTTTTTGTTGGTGGTGGTAAAAATATTATCAATGCAACAAAAGATTTTCATGGTCCAAGTTGGAGAATGGTCGTTCAATTAACTGATAAGATAGAAGCTTATGGTGTTTATCCCGGCGGACAAAGCGGCAATCCCGGCAGTAAATATTATGATTCATTTGTTGATCAATGGGCGGATGGAAAATATTATAGCCTTTGGTTCATGCATGCAGGTGATAAGCTGGATAAAAAAGCCAAATGGAAAATGACACTTGACAAACTTTGAAATTTCCCGATATGAAATTTTTTAATTCTGTATTATTAACTGCTTTATTAAGTTTTATTGCCGGTATTTATATTTCATACTGGTGGTTTTTTGCAGTGATCGCCTTTTTAGTAGCAGTATTGATCCATCAAAAAGGGTTTAAAGCATTTTTTGCAGGCTTTTTAGCATTGTTCATTCTTTGGTTTGTATTAGCATTCTGGATGGATCTTGCAAATGAAGGAGTGCTATCCGTAAAGATCGCTTCGCTTTTACCATTAGGCGGATCGAAATGGTTGCTGATGATCGTAACGGCTTTTATTGGTGGACTTGTAGCAGGTTTTGCAGCGTTGAGTGGCAGTTACCTTCGTTCATCAAACCCAAAAAAATAATTTTGATAACCTGGTCTATGAAAATAATTTTTCAACTTTTAATATTCGCTTTACTAACTGCATCTTCATTTTCCCAAACAGTTTCAGGTATTGTAAAAGACGATAAAGGCAACCCGATGCCCAATGCTTCTGTTTTAATAAAAGATAAAAAGGGCGGCACCTTATGCAATATCGAGGGAAAATATTTTTTGAATCTTTCTCCCGGCAGTTATACACTTATCGCTCAGCATGTGGGTTATAAACGGGATGTAAGAAATATTAAGATCGAAGACAAGGACATCCAGCTTGATTTTGTACTTAGCCTCGTTGATTTTACAATGGAAGAAGTCATTGTCCGTTCAGGTGAAAATCCGGCCAATGAAATTATCAAAAACACCATCCGCATGCGGCCAGTCTATCAAAAGCAATTGGATAAATTTATTTGCGAGGTTTACACAAAGGGACAAATGAGATTACGTGACTATCCTAAAAAAGTTTTTGGTCAAAAAGTCGATTTCAATGAAGACGGCGATACCAGTAAAAACAAGATCATCTATCTCTCCGAAACAATTTCCACTTACTCTGTACGCAAACCAAACGACAGAAAAATTGAAGTTCATTCATCCAAGGTAAGTGGCAGCAGCAATAGTTACGGCCTGGCTGCACCACAGTTTTATTCCATGTATGATAATAATGTGCAGATAGGTACCAGTCTTAATCCCCGGGGATTTATTTCACCCATCTCTGATAATGCGACCAACTATTATAAATACAAATATGTAGGCGCCTTTTTTGAAGATGGTAAACAAATAAACAAGATACTGGTAACGCCCAAGAGAAAATACGAGCCTCTTTTTTCCGGCTATATAAACATTGTGGAAAATGAATGGCGTATCCATTCATTGAAATTGGAATTGAGAAAAGTAAATCAAATGGAACTCCTGGATTCTTTGATCCTGGAACAACAATATATTCCTTATGATGATAGTTTGTGGGTTTTGCATAACCAGGTCATTTATCCATATATAAAAATTCTTGGGATAGATGTTTACGGAAGTTTTGTAAATGTTTATTCCAAATTCGATCCAAACCCGGATTTCAAAAAGAACTATTTTGACAACACTGTTTTAAAATACACTGACAGCTCCAACAGGAAAACTCCCTCGTATTGGGATGATGCAAGGCCACTGAAGCTGCTTGATGAAGAAACAATGGATTACCGTAAAAAAGATAGTATTGAACAATTAAGCAAGAACCCTGCTTACCTGGATTCAGTTGACCGGGTTAACAACAAACTGAAAATAATGGGCATTTTACTGACGGGGCAAACAATTAATAAAGAAAAAAAGAATTCATCGTATTACTTCCGGCCGATAACTGATCAAATAAATTACAATATCGTGGAAGGATTAACACTGAATCTTTCGGCTACTTATACAAAAAAGCTTGACTCTACTATTGGCAGAAGATCGATCCGCATAACTCCAACGGTACGATATGGATTTACTAATAGACATTTTAATGCATGGTTAAGCACTTCCTATATTTTCGGAAAAAAATATGTTACTTCTATTAATCTTTCCGGAGGCAAAAGAGTTTTCCAGTTTAATAATGCAAGCCCGATAGGAGCAAGGAGTAATACTTTATCAGCTTTGCTGGGTGGAAAGAACCTGATGAAACTTTATGAAGCCTGGTATCTCCGCGGATCGTATGTAAAAGGTATTGGTGAAGGTTTTACCTGGAGTGCCGGTTTTGAATACCAAAGCAGGATGCCTTTGGATAACAGAACCGATTATTCTTTTGTCAAAGACGAAAAGAAAGAATTTACACCAAACTATCCAACCGAACTTTCTAACGAGAATATAATGCCTCACCAGGCATTTATTTTAAATTTCGGACTTACCTGGCAACCCGGTGCACGGTATATAGAATTACCAGATCAAAAAATTAATATCGGTTCTAAATGGCCCACGATGATCTTAGGTTATAGTCGCACATTCGATGAAGTATTTGGGAGCGATGTGAATTATAGTAAATGGCGTTTTGCAATAACTGATATTGTTCGCTTCAAACTCGCCGGACAATTTAATTACAGGTTGGGTATGGGAGGTTTTATTCACAACGAAAAAACGCAGATACCGGATTACCAGCATTTCAATGGTAATATCTCGCATATTGCCACTGAATATCTTAACAGCTTTCAACTTTTGCCTATCTATGAGTTTAGCAATATTTCAAAATTTTATGTGCTGGCTCACATTGAACATCATTTCAATGGTTTTCTTACTAATAAAATACCCGGCTTTAGAAAGCTAAACTGGTACCTGGTAGCCGGTCTCAGTACTTTCCATTATGAAAAAACGGATTATCTGGAATATTTTGTCGGGCTTGAAAACATCCTGAAAAATTTGCGTATTGATTATTATTGGGCCCGCAAAGACGCTAAAAAGTTTGATAATAATTTCCGTGTCGGGTTTTCAAAACGCTTTGGAGTAGGTCGCCGGAATGATGATTAAATTGTTTGAAGCTCGAGGTTTGAAGTTTGATGTTAATCAACCTCGAACCTTAAACATCAAACCTCAAACTAACTCTTCTTATCTTTGCTGCGCTTTAGAATTTTGCCCAACCTGAAATTGGGGTTTCGTTATGATAGAACGCAGATCTATTAAGATAGTTATGATTCTTTAAGATAAATCATAATAGATCATAAGAATCAGCGTCATCTGCGTTCAATCACAGTACGATATTAAAATTCAAACAACATGGCAGCATTACACAACCGTATCTCCCGAAAGGAGCTGAAAGAACGCATTAAGAACGATCCCACACCACGCATTACCATTTCTTTTTATTGCTATTTTAAAATTGAAGATCCTGCTCAATTCCGGAATCATCTTTATCAGCCATTTAAAAGAATTAGGAGTGATGGGAAGAATTTATCTTGCATCATGAAGGTATCAATGCACAGATAAGTGTGCCAACTGAAAATCTTGAAGCATTCAGATCATATCTCTATTCTATTGAACCGTTAAATGGACTTCGTCTAAATATTGCTGTTGATGATGATGGAAAAAGTTTTTATGTGCTGGATATAAAAGTGCGTAATAAAATTGTTGCCGATGGAATTACTGATCCCGTGTTTGATATGGCCAATAAAGGCAGATATGTAAATGCAGAACAATTCAATCAACTGACGAATGATCCGATACGGTCGTGATCGATATGCGGAATCATTATGAATATGAAGTGGGGCATTTTGAAAATGCGATCGAAATTCCTACCGATACTTTCCGGGAACAATTACCCATGGCGGTTGATATGATGAAAGAGAATAAAGACAAAAACATCATCATGTATTGCACCGGTGGCATCCGTTGTGAAAAAGCATCAGCTTACATGCTGCATAGTGGATTTAAAAATGTTTTTCACCTGGAAGGTGGTATTATCAATTATGTGAACGAGGCAAAAGAAAAAAAACTTGATAATAAATTTCATGGAAAGAATTTTGTGTTTGATCAAAGGCTGGGAGAGAGGGTAACTGAAGAGATCATTTCGCAATGCCATCAATGCGGCAAACCTGCAGATACACATGTGAATTGTGTAAATGATGCCTGTCATCTTTTATTTATCCAATGTGATGAATGTAAAAAGAAATATGAAGGACACCTGCAGCAAAGAATGTCTGGATTTTATTCATCTGCCCGAAGAAGAACAAAAAAAATTAAGAAGCGGAATTGATAAAGGAAGAAATGTTTTTAATAAATCGAAACAGCATAAGGAAAAATTCCAGGGTTTTAAGAAGGCTGAATAAAATAATGTTAGGTGAAATTTCTAACCTCTTTCAATTTTACAAATAAAACAACTTGCTTCTGCACTTCTTGCATGCAAGTATTCAATATCCGGTCTCGCTTCAAATATTTTCGGAATAAGCAAGTCCACATCATCATCTCCTACTAATTGTGTAAAAACCATCATTTGTTCTTTGGTATATCCAATTAATGTTAAATGAAAACTTTCTTTATCTGCTTTTATTTCTGGAGGGAAACGGTAGATATCACTATAAGGCTCCACATCTTCTTTATGAATAAATACAGGTCCCGTTTGATTGAATGCATTATCAACGGCAAATGGACTATGAGAAATTAAAAGTCTTACATCTTTCCCAACTGCAAATGGTTTAAGTGAAACTCTGCAAGGTCCTTTCCCTGTTGCAATTTGCTTAATTATATCGTGCCCAAAATCATCTTTATTGTTTTCTTTGATCTTATCTGCATACTCCTTACTAAGAGGAACGATTTTAAACTGTTTCATTTGCTAAATGTTTATTTATACAAAAATGAAACGTTTAATATTTTACAACAACCCGAAACTTGCTGACTTTAATGTTGGTAGATTAATCCGAAGATGTTTTAAAAAAAATTCAAAACCATTCTCCCAACTTCTTTAACTCAACATTTCCACCGCTAAAAATTATTCCAACTCTTTTTCCAGCAAAAAGAGTTCTATTCTTTAATAAAGCAGCGAGAGGAACAACACCGCTTGGTTCAACTACAATTTTCATTCTTTCATAAACAAGTCGCAGAGCAGCAATGATCTCTTCATCGCTTACCGTTAAAATATCTTTTACATACTGTTTAATGATCGGGAAAGTTTTATCGCCAAGTGTAGTAAGTAAACCATCTGCAATTGTTTTTACAAAAGGAGCTTTTTCGATCTTTCCATTTTTTATAGAAAGTATTGCATCAGCTGCACCTTCAGGCTCGCCGGCATAAACAATTGTAGAAGGGGAGAAGTAATGAGCACTTAATAAAGTTCCACTCAGCAATCCGCCTCCGCCAACGGGGGCAATGATAAAATCCAGACGCAGGAATTTCTTCGATCAATTCTTTGGCACAGGTTGCTTGCCCGGTTATTACTTCGTAATTATTATATGGATGAATAAACTCAGCGCCGGTCTTTTCTACAACTTCATCTCAATAATTTTTCTCTTGCCTGCTGATTTGGTTCGCAAAAAAATATTTCGGCACCATAACCTCTTACTGCATCCACTTTTACTTTGGGAGAATTATCGGGCATTACGATATATGCTTTTACACCAACTTCTCTTGCCGCATAAGCAATTGCCTGTGCATGATTGCCGGATGAATGTGTAGCAATTCCCTTTTTTTGCTTTTCTCTTCGGTCAAGGAAAGAACAGCATTCATGCCACCGCGGATCTTAAAGGCACCGATCTTCTGAAAATTTTCACACTTAAAAAAAATCTTTGCCCCGGAAATTTGATCAAGGGTTTTTGAAGTAAGCACAGGAGTTTTATGAATAAAGGGTTTTATTCTTTCATGAGCGTCGATGATATTTTGCCTGGTTATTTCCATTACTATTTTTCCAAGGGGTTAAAGCCCCGTAAAATATTATATAATTTCAGTAATCCCCAGCCTAAAGAAATTAATCCCGAAGGGATTAAAAATGAATAGCAATATGAAGCGATTCAAAAAAGAACCCCGCAGGGGTTCAACTAAGTTAAATAAAAAGTATTCTGAAACTATTTGATAAATAATTTGAATGTATTTTCTCATTACATTTTATTTAACCCCTCCGGGGTTAGGCTTCAAAATTTGAATTTCTTTTATTCATATTTAATCCCTTCGGGATTTTTTGTTGCACATACCGGGCACTTCACATCAAGGTGCTTTAGCCCTCAATTATTCAACCGGCATCCATTTTAAACAAACAGGCTTTGAAACATTTATTCTTTTATCTGTGTCAGTCAGTAAGCCTGTTTCTTTATCTCTTTTAAAGATCACTATTTCATCACTGTTTTGATTTGCCACTAAAAGAAAATTACCGGTTGGATCGAAATTAAAATTACGAGGCGTTTTTCCCAGCGTTGATTGATGGTCTATCCATTCCAGTTGCCCATTACTTTTATTAATACTAAAAATTCCGATCGTATTGCTTTCGCCACGATTTGAACAATACAAAAATTTTCCATCGGGGGAAACATGAATATCGGCGCTACCAACGGCGCCATCGAAGTCTCTTGGCAGTCCTGAAATATTCTGTGTTAAAGTTAAATAACCATTCTTTTCTATTTCATAAACAGATACCGAACCCGTAAGTTCTTCCATCAGGTATGCATATTTCCCGTTTGGATGAATATCAATATGGCGTGGCCCCGCACCAGGCTCCGTTGCTACAAATGGCGGGGTAAATTCTTTCAGCTTACCGGTTTTAGTATCCAGATTATACAACATCACATCATCCATTCCGAGATCAGGCACGTACAAGGTCTTGTTATTAGGATTCAATACAGTTGCATGCACATGTGCAGACTCCTGCCTTTCAGAATTCACACTGCTTCCTTCATGCAAAATTGAATCAGTAGGCTTTCCAAGAGAGCCGTCCTTATTAACAGGGAAAACAGCGAGAGTACCGCTGCTATAATTTCCAACGATCACCCATTTACCAGTTTTATCAATTGTAATATAACAAGGATGTTTTCCCTGTGAAGGTTGTTGATTCACCTGCAGCAGCATGTTATTGGGCTTATTAAATACAAAAGCAGTTACATTACCCGGAGCATCTTCATTTACTGCATACACAAATTTCTTATTCGGTGAAATAGTGAGATAGGAGGGATTGGATGTCTTTACAGAACTTACAAAGCTATTCTCACCTGTCTCCGTATTAAATTTATAAACATAAATTCCATCACTGGTGCCGGAAGTATAGGTTCCGATTATTAAGAGCTGTTCTTTCGATTTTTGAGCGGAAAGACTAACGCTAAGACTAAGAACAATAAAAGCTAATAATGATTTTATCATTTTAATTCTAAATTTTTAAAGAGGCGACATACTCTGCCAATGTTGTGGAAGGCTTACCAAGATCATCCCATGTATTCTGACTTTCAAATTTCTCCGGATATTTATTCAACGCATCACAAATATGATAAGCATAATTCATTCGCTGGTTGAAAATGCCGAGATATTTTAATGGCGTCAGCGGAGCCCTCATTATCTTAATTTTCGACTTAACATTTTCAATAAAAACTTTTGCTGCTTCATCAGCAGTAAAAGGTTCCAACCCTTGTACAACATACTCCTGGTTGCTGTCGCCTGCTTTTTTCATTGCCCATGCCACTTGTACACCATAATCTTTAGCCGCAATAAACCACATCTGTGCTTCTGACTTTCCGGCAAGCATTATTCTTGTTCCCTGCAACATTTGTTTATCCAAACATTCCATGAAAGTGGAAGGGTAAAAAATACTATAGTTCAAGCCAGATTTTTTTATCGCATTCACCGCCGTGTGTTTTATTTGAAATGCCCACCAGTTGAATCCATTCATTCCCTCGTAATTTTTTATCAGCGAAGAAAGATAGACGATGCGTTTTATACCTGTTTTTTTAGCCGCTTCAATAATATTATTCATTCCTTCTCTTTCAGGCTGCGGCTCATTTTTCTTTGATGATTGTTCAACAGAAAGATTTAAGTAAACGATCTCTTGCCCTGCCATAGCCGCTTCTAATGAAGCAATATCAAATACGTCGCCTTTTACTATAGGTGCATTTGGAAAAAGCTTTTTCATTTTTTCAACATCTCTTGCTAATAAGGTAAGCTTAAAACCGGCTCTGAATAATTCAAGAGCAACCGGCTTACCCAACATACCCGATGCGCCGATAATTAATATTTTTTGCATATAGAGAAATTAAAAAAGCAAAGGTATTCCATTCATTGCTTGTAAAAATAATGCCGAGGCAAAAAGAAAATATACGACAGAAAAAAATATGGTTTGTTTTTTTGTTTTTGCAAAGTAGTTTCCAAACAATGGAAGAACTTGCAATGAATGAATGCCGGTAAAATGTGCAATGCGAAGATCACCATATTGGCTACTCCAATTTACCAATGGAAGGCCGGGTCCGCCATCAGGGCCGCCGATCGTATGCTTTAATAAGCCTACCATTAACCCACCTTCAAGCGAAAAAATAATAAAGAACAATAAACCAAGACGGATACCCCACACATAAGGAGTTAAAATAGAAAATTGTTTTTGCCTGAAAAAAGAGATGCAAACAAAAATCACAGTAATTGTAAATATTGCTATCAACATTCCCATTAAGCTAAACACCATACCATTCAATGCTGATGTTGCGTTGAAATGCGAGGTGGTCTTTCTGATTGCCTGTGCTATGATCAATCCGTTTTCAAAAAACATTGTTATTACTATCAACCAGGAATAAGTTCTTATCTTCTTAGCATGGTGGAGATAATACAACAACCATCCCATCGTAAGAACCATGATGCCAACAGAAGAATAGAACTTAAAAGGTTTTAGCCACCTGTTTACGCCGAGAATTTGTGTTTCCTCAAATGGCATTAGTATAAGGCAAACAATAGCTACGGTAAGGTTGAATAGACCAAACCAAAATAATAATGCATTTCTCCTTTTTAGTTCAATGAAGAAATTCATATAACTGATTTAATA
Organism: uncultured Bacteroidota bacterium; assembly: GCA_963746915.1. Classification (GTDB taxonomy): domain Bacteria; phylum Bacteroidota; class Bacteroidia; order Chitinophagales; family Chitinophagaceae; genus VBAS01. The sequence continues at coordinate 585,483 of CAVVDD010000004.1, forward strand.
ATTAGCAGCGAAATATTGTTTTGTTTTTATCAATCTTACCAACAAGTATAATAACAAACCAATAGGCCCAAGCATGAAAGTAAACAAGAGACATGGAATTAAGATCAAATGATGGATGTTGTATTTCTGTGCATTCTTTTTTATCCAGATACCCGTAAGCAGGTCAAAAGCGAGATAATGCACCCAACCTGCGGTAACTGCAGTTTTATCAGTAAATAATTCCATAACCCCATTCAATGAACCAAACTTTTCAAAATCTCCGGGAGTGAATACCTGGAAAATAAGCCATGCATAAACAATAGCGAACAAGGTGATGATGATGGCTATAAGAAATTTATCAAAGCTGCTCCAGAATGGGCTTATTATAAGCAAGACTATCCAGCCCACCATCGCAATTGTGCTGCAGGTTTGAAAAATAGAATCAGGTGACATAGTGTAAATTTTTAGGTGGAATATTTATTTAACGATGAAATGATCCGTTTGTAAGTTTCATCATCACTTAATTTTTCTGCAACAAATTTTTTCCCGATCACTTTTTCATAGAGCTCAATATATCGCTGTGAAATTGTATCTACCCATTCATCGCTCATTTCAGGAACTGTTTGTCCTTCTTTCCCCATAAAATTATTGGCAATCAGCCATTCTCTTACAAATTCTTTACTTAATTGTTTTTGGCGTTCACCTGTTTCTTGTCTTTCTTCAAATCCATCTGCATAAAAATAGCGGGATGAATCCGGCGTATGAATCTCATCCATTAAATAGATCTCACCATTTAATTTTCCAAACTCATATTTTGTATCAGCGAGTATCAATCCTCTTTTTGCAGCGATCTCTTTTCCTCTTTCAAAAAGATGAAATGCATATTGACTAAGCATGTTCCATTCATCTCTCGTAGCCAATCCTTTTTCAATTATTTCATCGGCTGAAATATCTTCATCATGACCGGCATCCGCTTTTGTAGAAGGAGTAATAATTGGCTCTGGGAAAAAATCATTTTCTTTTAATCCATCAGGCATTGTTGCCCCGCATAAAATTCTTTTGCCTGAAGTATAAGTTCTCCACGCATGACCAGTAAGATTACCCCGAACAACCATTTCAATTTTAAATGGTTCACATTTTTTTCCGATCGAAACATTAGGAGCAGGCACATCGACCAACCAATTCGGACAAATATCTTTTGTTTCGCCAAGCATGTAAGCCGCAATTTGATTAAGCACCTGTCCTTTGAATGGAATAGGGCGGGGTAGGATGACATCAAAAGCTGATATACGGTCGGAAGCGATCATCACCAGCCAATCTTTGCCAATAGAATAAACATCTCTTACTTTTCCCTTGTAAAAATTTGTTTGATCCGGAAAGTTAAATTTAGCCATGCCCGAAAGTAAACAGGTGAAAAAATTTGCCCAATAACAAGCTGTTCAAGATTTCAACAACTTATCCTTAGTGTCTAAAAATTAGATTTTTACATACAAATTACTATTCTTACTTTTCCATCACAAATTTCTAAAACCAAAATTATCTAATATGAGTAAAAGCCTGCGCTTTACGGCTGCTTGCCTGATTACTGCATTATTTTCTCTTCAAGCTTTGGCGCAAACCGTAACCATCAGCGGAACTGTCCGCAATTCCACTTCAAAAGAAGGAGTTCCTGCTGTTTCTATTGTTATTAAAGGAACTTCAACTGGCACTTATACTGATGATAAGGGTGCCTTTTCTATTTCCACTACGGCAAAATTGCCCTTGACTTTATCGTTCAGTTCAGTTGGATTTGAACCAAAAGAAGTAGAGGTCAGCAATGCCTCAACTGCTCTTGAAATTGATTTTGTTTCTATTTCTACTCTTGGACAAGAAGTTGTTGTAGCTGCAAACCGTACACCACAACGAATCATAGATGCCCCTGTAACTATTGAAAGATTGAGCAGCTCAGCACTTCGAAATGCTGCAGCTCCTAACTATTATGAAGCATTGGCTAACCTGAAAGGAGTGGATATGCATACGGCCAGTTTAACATTCCGAACTGTTACTACCCGTGGCTTTCTCTCAAGCGGTAATACCAGGTTCAATCAATTGATAGATGGTATGGATAACCAGGCGCCGGGTTTAAATTTTTCCGTTGGTAATATTGTTGGTCTTACAGAACCCGATGTTGCAAATATGGAACTTTTATCAGGTGCCTCTTCTGCGTTGTACGGTTCTGGTGGTATGAACGGTACTTTACTTATTAATAGCAAAAACCCATTTCAATACCAGGGATTAAGTTTTAATATAAAACAAGGCATCAATCATGTTGATGGCAAGCAAAGAAAAGCTGCTCCTTATTATGACTGGTCATTCCGTTGGGCAAAAGCTTTCAATAATAAGTTTGCTGTAAAACTTACATGGCAACTTATGAGTGCACAGGATTGGCAGGCTAACGACTATGATGATGTTGCAAGAACAAGTACAAATAGTAAGATCATACCGGGAGGTAACCGGACCAATGATCCTAACTATGATGGAGTGAATGTTTATGGTGATGAAACCTCTGCTAATCTATTTCTCGTTTCCAATTCGATACAGCAAGGGATTATTGCTGGTATTGCTGCAGCTATCAGGTGGAGCTATTCCGAATATTAAAACACAATTTGGATGCGCAGATCCCAGCCGGATCTACCCAGGCTATAGAAATGCGTTTATGCAGCATGTATCCCGCTGCATTACAACCAACACTTGCATCTTTATGACCCGCTTTACTGGGGACTTCGCAATAATTGGTTGCCTCAAACAACCAGCGTTTCAAGATCAGGTTACAATGAAAGAGATCTTGTTGATTATAATTCACTAAATTTTAAATTCACAGCCGGTTTACATTATAAAATAACTCCTGGTATTGAAGCTTCGTGGAATACCTATTGGGGTACGGGAACTACAGTTTATACTGGTGCTGATCGTTATTCACTTCGTAATTTTAAAATGGCTCAGCATAAACTTGAGGTGCGCCATAAGAACTGGTTTGTTCGTGGTTATACCACACAGGAAAATGCCGGAGAAGCTTACCAGGCAACGGCCCTTGGACGTTTAATGCAAGAAGCATTTAAGCCAAGTGTTCGTCCTGATGGCACTGGATGGTATCCTGAATATACCTTTGCATATTTTAATTATAAAAACGCTATATATAATTCAGGACAAACTCCGAGTGACTTTAATGCTCACCAAACTGCAAGAGCATATTCTAATACAGGAATGCCTTTACCCGGATCAACAGTTTTTGAAAATTCAAAACAAACGATCAGGTCAACTCCTATAGGACAAGGTGGAGCTAAATTTCTTGACAAGTCTGATCTGTGGGCGGCAGAAGGGCAAGTAAACATTTCTGATGCCTTTGGTTTTTCTGATAAAATAGAAGTGATGGCAGGATTGCAATGGAAACAATGGGTAATGAATTCGCAGGGAACAATATTTGCTGACAGTGCAGGAGCAATCAAGATCAGTGAGAAAGGTGGGTACATACAATTAAAGAAAAAATTGTTTGACGATTTCCTCACTCTTACAGGAGCTATCCGATATGATAATCAAACAAATTTTGATGGCCGCTGGACGCCAAGAGTTACCGCAGTAATGCGTGTTGCAAAAGACAATAATATTCGTTTATCATTTCAAACAGCTTATCGCTTTCCATCTAACCAGGATCAATATATTGATCTGAATACCGGTTCTGTAATTTTAGTTGGAGCACTGCCGGAGTTTGTTACACGTTATGGTTTAAATACAGGTACCTATACTGCTGAATCTGTTACAGCGGCGAGAACTGCATTTAATCCGGCTTTGCTGGTACCTTCAACTTTTGGAACAGTAAATCCTGAAAGTGTTTCTTCAGGGGAGATCGGTTATAAAGGCCTTTTAACCAAAAAACTTTTTGTAGATGTATACGGTTATTTTAGTCAATACAAGGACTTTTTTGCAAGGGTAGCAGTTGTAAAAGCATCCTCTCCGACAAATGCACTTAACCCATTAGCCTCTACAAACTATGCCTATATCCAAAATAGTCCCGATGTAGTAAAAGCAACCGGTTGGGGAATTGGTCTTGAATACCAATTGAACCGTGGTTATGTTGTTGGTGCAAATCTATTTTCTGATAATCTAAAAGATGTGCCGGCAGGTTTTGTAACTTACTTTAACGCTCCAAAATATCGTGCTAACATAAGTTTACGCAATGACAATGTTTGGAAAAACATTGGATTTAATGTTATCGCAAAATGGCAGGATGTAAATTATTATGAAGGCACATTTGTAACTGGTACTTTACCTGCGTTTACCTGGGTTGATGCACAGGTTAGCTACAGAATTCCAAAAGGTAAAAGTGTGATCCGTATTGGCGGAACTAATATACTTAATCACTATTCAAGAACCGGCTACGGCAGCCCGTATGTTGGTGGTTTATATTATGTGAGTTATGGATTTAATATGTTCTAAACTTTAGAGTGACCATCTAAAAAAAATCCTCCGATCAAATCGGAGGATTTTTTTTGGTACAATGAATTCAACTAAGTTTCCAGCTTGTTTCGCCTATACGGATGCCATTGTGATAAAGACTGAGTTTGTAAATTCCTTTTTCAAAACTGTCTGGCTCAAGTGAAAATATCAGGTGCTTTGCTTCTCCTTTATTGTATTCGAATTTTACTTTTCTTGTATAAATTTTTCTTCCATCAGTTTTTGTTTCAAAGCTACCTGCATCCCAAACTTCGGTGTTAAGAGATTTACCGGAAGGATCTGTAACAACAACGACAACTTCAGCACTTTGAAGATCTAAAATATTATTTTGTACAGTAAAAGAAGTAACGAATTTATTCGCTTTCTTTTGTTGCGTTGTTTCACTTTCTTTTTCATCAGGCTTAACACTTACAGCTGCAAACTTTATTTCTGATGCTATAAAAACAGAAGCATCATTTATTTTTTGAGTGAGCTCTTTATTTTCGGCACTTACCTTCTGCATGTTTTGCTGAAGTGAATTCATTTCACCATTTAATTGAGCCAGTACACCATTTAGTTTTGTTCGTTCATCTGTAAGCGTAGTATTTTCTGTCCTCAGATCATCGATCCTCGTCTGCAGATCATCGATCTTTGTTTTTGCTTCAGTAAGATCGGCCTGGGTAAGGTTCTTTCTTTTCAGGATGGTAGCGATCTCAGACCTTAACTTATTAATTTCTGTGATCCTTTGTCCTAATTCTCCCTTTAATGAACTATTTGTAGAATCGATCTGCAATTTCTCAACGCCGAGCTGATCAAGAGTATGGGTATAATATATTCTCAAAGAATCAGAAACAGCTTCAGCTACAGCAATCGAGTCTTTTACAAAAATCTCCCGTGTATGATTTGAATACTGGCTTTTATCATATATATGATAAACCCAGGTTATAACAAGGCCAGCGGCAAGCAGGGCTAAAAGGATAGATTTGTTATCTCTCATTCGGGGTATCAAGCTAGTTAATTATTGAAAACGGTACGCAGGTAAAAAGGCAATGTGGAAAAATGCCGGGCAGTGTGAAAATGAAAGTCCCCCGGCTACCGGGGGACAGTGAATATTGGATCGAAAATTTTAGTGAATATTGGATTGAAAAATTTTATATATGATTAGCTAAACAATCCGCCTTTCTTCAAGGTTCTTACGCCTTCGCCAATTTTGAATCCGTTATGATAAACCTGGATCTTATAATCACCGGTTTGGAATTTATCCTGTACCAACGGAAGCTGAACGTTCTGACGTTTGCCTTGCTCATAAGGAACTGTAAGCTTAGAAGTGAAAGTCTTGTCACCTTCTTCTCTTGTTGTAAATGTGCCACCAGTTGCATCAATAACTTTACCGTCAGGAGCTGTTACCAATATATACATATCAGCCGGGCCACTTTTTGCTATCCTGTTCTCCACATCAAATGTTACCACCAGTTTGTCAACTTTTTTAGCGGTAGTTGTTTCTTTTTCTTTACCACCATTCTTTTCATTTACAGGAACGATAGCAATGTTGCTTGCGCTGAAAGTAGAACCAACATCAACTGTTTCTTCCAGGGCTTTTTTCTCGGTTTGAGTGGTAGTAAGATCTGTTTGCAAAGTTTCTTTTTCAGTAATAAGCTGAGTCTTTTCAGCTGTTAAAGTCTGATTTTCACCAGTCAACCTTGCATTGTCAGCTTGAAGAGTCTCGATCTGTGTATTAAGTTCATCGATCAATGTTTTTGCTCTTGCAAGTTCTGCAGAGGTCGCATTTTTCTTTTTCAAAATGCTGTTGATCTCAACTTTTAATTTTGTGATCTCAGTTTGTTTGCCGGTCAACTTACCTGAGAGGTCATTATTAGCAACGGTAACTGAATCATACTTATCAAGTGTGAACTTGTAAAGAGATTCTAATGAATCACGCTGACTCATATAATGAACACCCTTCTTCGGTTTTTGAAAGGATCTCTTTATCTGACTTGTTTATTTTCATTAGAAAATAAGCCCATGAACCAAGCAGGGCTACTGCAAGCAGGCCGATTACGATGTTCTTAGAGTTGCTGCTTCTCTGCGGCGTTGTTGTAGGCGAAGCAGATGGATAATTTGTGTTTGTCATTTTTATTTGAATTTTACAGTTTCAAAATAATAGGAATCGCTCAAAATAGGTAACAATAGTTATTAAGTTATTAACAGTGATCACAATTTTGTGTCACACCTCATTTAAGAAAAACCATGCCAAAAAATGAAAAAAAATAAAAAACTAATGTCAACAAATATTCGTGATTTGCTTTGTGAATCCTTGTAATTTAGCGCCTTATGTCTCATGAAAAGATAATTTCAGAGTGGAAAAAAAAAGTTTTCAAGCCTTTTTACTGGTTAGAAGGAGAGGAAGAGTACTTTATTGACAAGGTTATGAGCTATGCCGAGAATAACATTCTTAGTGAGTCAGAGACCGGGTTTAATCTCACGGTCTTTTACGGCAAGGATGCGGACTGGCCCGACGTAATAAATGCATGTCGTCGTTATCCCATGTTTTCCGAACGACAGGTAGTATTATTAAAAGAAGGACAACAAATGCGGGACATTGAAAAACTAGAATCATATATAGAAAACCCGTTGGATTCAACAATTCTTGTCGTTTCATATAAAGAAAAGAAAATTGATGGTCGAACAAAATTTGCAAAACTGCTAAAAGATCGGGGTGTCCTGCTTTCAACTAAAAAAATTTATGAAAACCAGCTTCCGCAATGGACTGAAGAGATCGTGCATGAGCATGGGTATGAAATTTCCAGGAAAGCCCTTATGTTGTTAGTTGATCATATCGGGAATGATCTGAGCAGGATAGAAAATGAGATAGAGAAAATATTGGTCAATCTTGGTAAAAGAAAAACGATCAATGAAGACGATATTGAAGAGTTTATTGGCATAAGTAAAGAGTTTAATGTTTTTGAATTTCAAAATGCTTTGGCCAACAAAGATCTTTCGGGCTGCATTCGTATTGTCCAATATTTTGAAGCAAATACTAAAGCAGCGCCAATTCAATTGATATTTCCATCACTCTATTCATTTTTCAGTAAATTATATATGATATATGGATTGAACAGTCGTGATGAGAAAGCAGTGGCGGCATCGATCGGTGTAAACCCTTTTTTTGTCAAAGACTATTTAAAGGCGGTAAAGGTTTACAGCTTTCCCCAGGTGGAGAAAGCTATTTTATTATTGCATCAATATAATCTAAGATCGATAGGCGTTTCGGATATTGGTACTGAAGACGCATCACTTTTAAAAGAAATGGTATTTAAAATAATTGCAGCTTGATCATTTTATCAAGGTCAAAATCAGTTTCTTTGTAATGTTGAAACTTCGATATGTAAAAATTTATTTATGAAAAAAATTAGTTGGATCGCTGGTCTTATTGTGCTGGTTGTTTTTTCCGGATGTTTTGATACCCTTGAAGAAGTTACAATTGCTGAAAATGGCAGTGGGACATTTGCCAGTAGCCTTGATATGGGAAAAATGCTGGGTCTTTTAAAAACTATGGGCAGTGAAAAAGAGGAAATGAAAGAAATTGACAAGCTGAAAATGGATACAGTTATTAATTTAAAAGACCTAAGAGACAGCATGAAAAAATTAGATGCTGCCGAAAAAAATATAGCTGCAACTGGTACTTTAAAGATCCAGGTAGATGCAAACGATGATAAAATGAACTTCACATTCACATTTCCTTTTTCAAATACTTCTGAGATCGCGGGCATTCAAGGTGTTTTGAAAAAGGCCAGGCAAGATATCATTGATGATATAATGCAAAATATCATGGGTGAGGGAGCCGGGAATGATGAAAACATGTTGGAGAATGGAAATGGAGATGATATGGGTGCAAATGTTGATGAATATTATGAATCTGTTTTTGAAAAAGGTAAGTTTACCCGCAAGCTCAATAAAGAAAAATATGCAAAAGTTGAAGATGATAAATCGTTGAAGTCATTACAAGAAATGGCTCAACTGGGGATGGCCATAAATATGAAAACAATTATTAATCTTCCTAAACCTGCAAAAAAAGCGGAAGGCAAAGGATTGAAACTTTCTGACGATAAAAAGAAAATTACTGTGGAAGGAACACTTGATGATTTCATTGAAGACGGTTCTTATTTTGAATACTATATCGAATACTAGATAAAAAGCCCCGCTAATAGCAGGGCTTTTATAATACTTGAAGACTATCAATTTTATCCTGGTCAATTTTTTTTACCAGCTCTTCCAACGTATTAAATTTTACTTCTGCTCTTAAAAACTTCTTTACATAAACCCGCATTGTTTTTCCATAGATCTCTTTACTGAAATCAAATACATTTACTTCTATCACTCTATGTTTACCATCAACAGTTGGACGAAAACCAATGCTCATCATTCCTTTGTATTGTGCATCTTCAATAGGGAAGGAGTTAACCTCATTCATTGTCACTTCTTCAATGGGGATTCCTTTTTTAATACTTACATAAACTGCGTAAATCCCATCGCCTGGTATTATCTTTTCGGGATCATGAACTTTTAAATTCGCGGTCGGATATCCCAATTGCCTTCCTAATTTGTTTCCATGAACAACTTCACCTTCAAAAAAGAAAGTATAGCCAAGAAGTTTGTTCGCCATTCCAATATCGTTATGAAGAACTGCTTCACGAATATTGGTTGAGCTAATTGCTATCTCTTCCAAAATATGCTTGGGAATTTCTTTTATTTTAAATCCTAATTGTGGAGCCATTTTTTCCAATAGTTTATAATCACCTAACCGCTCCCGTCCAAAGCGATGATCATAACCTATAATAACTGTATCAGGATGAAATTTTTCAAAAAGAAAATTTCGAATATACTCTTCAGCCGGTTGGTTGGCAAAAGCATCAGTAAAAGGAACAATAACAAGATGATCAATCCCTAGCCCTGCCAGCACTTCAATTTTTTCTTCTAAGGTGTTTATTAATCGTACACCAAGTATTGCGGAAGAAATTACTTTCCTGGGATGTGGATGAAAAGTGATGATAACAGATTCACCATTTACTTTTATGGCTTCAACTTTTAACTTATTTATGATCTGCCGGTGACCGGCATGAACCCCATCAAAAGTTCCAATTGTGACTACTGCATTATGAAAAAGCGGTAAATTATCAATATCCCTGTGTACCTGCATAGATGCAAAATAAATGTTTTCCGAAGGAATCCCTTTGGGACAATGTTCAATTAGCCCCACCTGGCACCAAATATATTTATAAAAATAGTCGGGCAAGAATACTCTTTGTTCAAGTATTTTTGCGCCACAATACTATTCATGAGTCTATATTCAAAAAGGGGAGTTTCTGCGCAGAAAGAAGAAGTTCATGCTGCCACCAAAAGTCTTGATAAAGGACTTTATCCAAAAGCATTTTGCAAAATTTATCCCGATGTTCTTTGTGGTGATGATCAATGGGTAAACGTTATGCATGCGGACGGAGCCGGTACAAAATCGATTCTTGCTTACTTATATTGGAAAGAAACTGGTGATGTTTCAGTTTGGAAAGGGATCGCACAGGATGCGATCGTAATGAACCTTGACGACCTTCTTTGTGTAGGTATTTATGATAATTTACTTTTTTCTTCTACTATCGACAGAAATAAAAATGTGATCCCTGCTGAAGTGCTGGAAGCAGTAATAACCGGCACACAGGAGTTTTTTGATAAGATGAAAAGTTTTGGTGTAAATATTACTTACATGGGTGGTGAGACAGCAGATGTAGGTGATGTAGTAAGAACAATTGCAGTAAATGGTACAATGACCTCAAGATGGCCAAAATCAAAACTTATTACCAATGAAAAAATAAAGCCAGGAAATGTTATTGTTGGTTTGGCAGGTTTTGGTAAAGCTGATTATGAAGATGCATACAACAGCGGTATTGCCAGCAATGGACTTACAAGTGCAAGACATGATATGCTTCATAAAACTTATGGCGCAAGATTTCATGAATCGTATGATTATTCTTTAGATGAATCAGTTGTCTATATTGGGCCACATAAATTGGAAGAAAATGTTCAATATTCAATACTCAATACTCAATATTCAACTACAGTTGGAGAATTGTTGTTAAGCCCAACAAGAACTTTCGCACCAATTTTAAAAGAGTTATTAGAAGATCATTTTGAAAAGATCAATGGTTTGATCCATTGTAGTGGTGGTGGCCAAACAAAATGTTTGAAATATATTCCTGATAATGTCAGGGTAATAAAAGATGATTTATTCGAACCGCCGGTTATCTTTAAATTGATCCAACAAGCAAGTGGCTCCGATGACAAAGAAATGTACCAGGTCTTTAATATGGGGACAAGATTAGAGATCTATACCAATGAGAAAGATGCTGCAGAGATCATTGGGATTGCAAAAAGATTTGGTGTAGATGCGCAAGTTATTGGTAGGGTAGAAGAAAGTGCAAAAAAAGAATTACTGATTAAAACACCAACTGTTCAAATAGAATATTGATACTTTTAAAAATAGGAAATTAAATTTATAAGTTATTTTTCGGCAATTTCAAATGTGATTGGCTGTTTTCTATACACTTTTACCTGGCGACCATTTTGAATGGCTGGCACCCAGTCAGGCCCTTTCTTGATCATTCGCATCGCTTCCTCCTCCATGCCAAATCCGTGATTAGTTAAAGCTCTTACATCTGATACACTCCCTTCTTTATCAACAATAAACTTAACAATTACAGTATATGTCCCCGCCAGCTTACACCCATTTTTAACAGGCACATTCTGGTCAAGGTTTCTTTCAAGATATTTGCGCCACTCTCTTTCACCGCCTTTAAAGCTTGCTTCAACTTCCACCTTTTCAAAAACCTTGTTTTCATCTTCCTCAATTTCTTCAACGTATAAATCCTTTACCTTCGATTTTGCGGCTTCCTTAGTATATATTTCAATCACCCCATTTTTTCCTTTATCACCATATTTTGTAAAGGCAGCTTTATCTTTAAGGATATTTATATTACTGATACTGTCAGGGCTGATAATGTTGATCAAATCTTTTATTTCTCTTATTGTACCTAAAACTTTATCATCAAGAACAATCAATACGCTTGAATCATTTGCTTTATTTTTTGCATCCAATTTAACAGGTACAGTATCTAAAATGCAGGGGACGCTTTTTCCTGGCAAATTGCTATGGGCAAAAGATATATTCGCAACCAAAATCAGTAATGTTCCAATCAATAATTTAACCATACGATTTAAAATTGATGACAAAACTAATAATTAAAAATTGTCCTAGTTTGCTTTATTTTGCAACAAATCCGTTTAGATGGCTGATAACATAATTGACCTAAGGCATGTAAATATTTACCAGAGTGGAAGTCCGATCTTACAAGATGTAAATTTAACGGTAAGAAAAGGCGAGTTTGTTTATCTCGTGGGTAAAACCGGTACCGGTAAATCCAGTTTATTAAAAACAATGTATGGTGAATTGCCTTTGACTGAAGGCGAAGGCACCGTGAATGGTTTTGATCTTAGAAAGCTGGATTGGAAAAAAGTCCCTTATCTGCGCCGCACACTTGGTGTAGTATTCCAGGATTTTCAATTATTGACTGATAGAAATGTAAACGAGAACCTGCGGTTTGTTCTTACCGCCACAGGCTGGACGGATAAAAAGTTGATGGATGAAAAAATAGCCGATGTATTGGATAAAGTAGGTATAAGAGCCAAGGGTTTTAAAATGCCATTTGAATTGAGCGGTGGCGAACAACAAAGAGTGGATGTAGCAAGGGCCTTACTTAATTCTCCGAAAGTTATATTAGCCGATGAACCAACAGGAAATCTTGACCCTGAAACATCTGATGAGATCATGAGTCTCTTATTTCATATCGCAAAAGATTTTGGCACTACCGTTGTAATGGCAACACATGATTATATCGTAGTACAAAAATTTCCGGCTCGAATGATAAGAACTGAAAGAGGAAGAATGATTGACAATGCTACCATATCAATCGAATAAGTTGTTGTGCATTTGCTTTATTATTAAAAATCCTTCCCAATAATTTTCTTCTCAAATTGATCTCTTCTTCACCAAATGGATGATGATTGAGTTGAGTTATAATTGATGCGATGGCATGACTTGTTGTACCAATATGACACGCATCTTCCAACCCTGAACCTTCAACAGCTTCATCATTCACCACACAATGGCGACCATTGTAAAGTGCATTGATCAATTTTAGTTTAATCCCCGTCTTATTAAAAGATGGCAATACATGAATTTGGGCATTAGCGATCAGCTCGTCCAGCTCGGCATCAGAAGGATTGCTAACAATAGATACATTCTTATTTTTTCCAGCCTTTTTAATTAATCTATTTGTTGGATCTTTCCCCGCAATAATAAATGGGATCTTTGTCAATGAAAAAACTTTTTCAAGCAGCCATAAAGCAGCCTTTTCATTTTCTGCTACCGATAAATTGCCATGATAAAGACAATAGTCGCCAATACCTTCCAGGCTATTTACCTGGGTATAAGGAATAAATACAGGTAAGTATGTTGTTAAGTCTTTTATCCAGCTCATCCCTGTAAAAAATTGCATCATTATTAGATACGGCGATCACCGGTACTTCCTCAGGAAGCTTCTTTTCGTATTGTCGAAGAAACATGCTTTCATTTAAAAAATAGATCTTTTTAAAAAGATTCTTTTCACTTTGAAATAATTGACTGTAATAAAAGAACTCAACATTGTGCAGTCTTAAAAGGATCTTTCTTTCGGTAAGAAGCAATGGTCTTAAAAAAGCAGTACAGTGAATTCCTTCCATTAAAATGGGATGATCATCTTTTAGCAGGTTTTCAAGCAGTAATGGATTCTCTCTCGATTTTACTATATAAGGAATGGTAAGAGATATACTTTCCCATCTCGTTAATCTTTTATAGTAATTTACTTCTTCGCAATATTTATTTAATTCATCCTGCCGGCCTCTTCCGTATTCAAAACAATGAAGCTTGATCTTAACACCTTCTTCATGCAATGCTTTGATCTTATAAAAAAGATCTACCACACCACCGTAATCGGCAGGCCAGGGTACATCGTGACAAATAATATGAAGCGTCTTTTCGTTACTCATTAAATAATTCCTTGTAAAAATCCAGCAACTTATCTTTTTCTTTTTGCCAATTCAATTCCTGTTTCGCTGCTAAACAGTTTAGCTTAAGCTGTAAATAAAGTTCTTTATTAGTGATCAGTCTGTTTATTGCCTTAGCTATAGTTTCCGGATCAAGATCATCAATTAATTCCGCAATTTTAAATTGATCATTTATCTTTTTGTATTCGGGGTAATTCATGGTTACCTGAGGAATACCTGCATGAATGTAATCAAAGAATTTATTGGAAAGTGATAAGTATTGATTCAATCCTGTTCTTTCAAATGGATTAACAGCAACATAAGCTTGAGCAGTTCTTTTCCTTAATTCCTCTGGAGACAGCATCCCGAAAAAGATCACTTTCACAGACAGATCATTTACCTGTACAACTGACTTCATTTCTTCCATAAAATTTCCGTTACCACAAACCCAAAGCACTGCATTTACATTTTTCAATGATAAAGCAAGTTTATCAAGGCCCCGGCCTTTATTCACCGCACCCTGGTAAAGTATAACATCATTCGACCTCATATGCTCATTTGATTCAACAAGCAGAGGCACATTGCGGATCACTTTATAATTTGCATTGTAATTTTTCCTGAACTCCTCTTCAAGGCTATCACAAACAGTATATCCATTTTTAAATTTCGGGATCATTCTTTTTTCGATCTTTTTCCAGAAACGATAAATAGATGGACGATTCACCACTTCATCCAACTGTGAAAAATATTCATGAGCATCATACACTCTTTTTACTCCTTTTAATTTAGAAATATAATAACAGGGGAGAATAGTGTCCAGATCGATAGCACAAATACAATCCATCTTTTTAAAAAGAAGAAAGAAAAAAAGCCGGATATTAAATTCACTATAGAAAAGCTTTCCTTTATTGAACCAGCATTTAACCCTTTGTTGCTGGTAATTTTTCTTTGCAAGTGGGAGAGAAGATTTTAATTTTCTTCCGACCAATAACACATCATACCCCGCATCTGCAAGTGTGCCGCAAATGCGTTGCATTCGCTGGTCATAATTAAGATCATTGGTAACAGTAAAAATTATTTTCTTCACTTACATCAAATATAAAAGAAAAAATCCCGTCTTGCCTGAGGCGAGACGGGACTACAATATAAGTGAAAAGGTTTTTACTGCATTCCTTCACCGGTATTCATACTTTCTCTTTCTCCTTTCATGTTTTTACGTTTGAAAAGATTCGGATCAAACTTACCAAATCTCCAGTTGAAATTCAGACGAAGCAACTGTGGGTCACGTTGACGGTACACATCCTGTATGAAATATTGTGACTCTGAGTGTGTATATGAACGACGGGTTGCGAAAACATCACTCATATTAAGTGAAATAGACGCCGCACGGTTTTTCAAAAATTCGTATTTGATCCCCATATCCGCATAATAATTTGAGCGAACATATCCATTTGCTGATGATGAAGGGCCCCCCATCATCATTCCCATACCACCACCGCCACCGCCACCACTGCCTCCTGGAGGAAGAACGGTCTTAGAATTATATACTGCCGTTAATTGTATAGAAAAATTCTTGGGCAATTTGAAAGTATTGTTCACTTTTCCAAACCAACTCGCAAATTGATCTTGTTCAGGTTGCCCCGGATCATCAATATTGATCTTTGAAGTATACAAATTAACGTTAGAAGTAAGATCCCACCATTTGGTTATCTTATTTTTCATTGTAAGCTCCAGACCAGTTACATAGCTTGAGTTTGCATTGATGAAAGTATTTATCACATATTCCTTGCCATTAACAGGACTTGTATATTTCTCCTGGTAGCTTGTGATCAGGTTATCTGTGTGCTTATAATAAAGGGAAGCAACAAAATTATCTTTGTTCTTAAATATTTTCTGGTAAGATAGCTCAAATGAATTTGTAAACTCAGGTTCGAGATCTGGGTTACCTTTTCTCAGGTTAAGAAAATCAGACGAATCAGTAAACGGTGATAACTGGAAAAAGTTTGGACGATTGATCCTTCTTGTATAATTCAATTGTAACTCCTGTTCTTTTTTCAACTTCTGGCTAAGAAATACACTTGGAAAAAAGCTAAGTGGAAAAGAATTACTAAACTTTTCACCTGTTTTCATAAGTTCTCCATCGTAACCTGAGCTTTCAACTCTAAGTCCAAGCTGGTATCCGAAAGATTTTAACTGATTTGTATAAGTTGTATAAGCGGCCAAAACATGATCTTCACTTTGATAATCGATTTGTGATTGTTGTTGAAGAGTTGGCTCTCCAGTAACCGGATCAATATAATAAAATGCACTTGTACTGTTTGCTTTGTTGAATGCGCCTCTTATACCCATCTCTATTTTTGATTTATCAGTAATGGGGTTGACAAAATCAGTTTGTACAATAAGACTTTGACCAGTGCCGGAAGTATTTTGTTGCTGACCAAATTGACCAACAAGAGTGTTTGCAGGATAATCGTAATAATCAGTTCTAATAAGACTTTCATTGATATTTGTTCTCTTATTATATGTTGCATCTGCGGTCCACTCTCTACCTGCTTTAGGAAAATTATGTTTGAAACTTAATTGAGCGCCTCTGTATTTGAAAGTACCATCTGAATTTGTCGTTCTCTCGAGATACGAAGTTTTCTTTACCGTGTAAAGTGAATCTACCAACAACTCACTAAGTGATTCAGGATGGAATGTACCGTTACCAATATTTGTGCTGGCAGAAAGAGTGTTCCTGTTATCAATAAAATAATCAAGGCCAGCTCTGAAAAATTTAAAATTGCCAACCATCTCACTCTTATCATCCTGGTGCATATAAGTGTTTGGTTGATCAAGAATATTATACCTGTCAGTATAGCCAGTGCTAATAGATTTACGTTGGTTATAGTTGGCGCTTCCGAAAACATTTATTTTGTTTTGACGAAGGCTAAAATCACCGCCCAGACCAATTTTTGCTCTTGAATCAATACTTGAGCGAAGACTACCATTGTAGCCAACTTTTTTATTTTTCTTTAAAACAATGTTTAAAATTCCCGATGTACCACCCGATGCATCATACTTAGCGGAAGGGTTCGTGATAATTTCAACTGATTCTATTGCATCAGCAGGGATCTGCTCAAGCTGCATTGTAGTTGGGCGACCATCAACAAAGATCTGTGGTGTATTATTACGAAGTGTAACGTTGCCATCCAGATCAACAGAAAGAGAAGGAACGTTTTTCATAACATCAACTGCAGTACCACCTGCAGCTATCACATCTTTCTCTACATTATATACTTTTCTGTCAATGCCTAATTGAAATTGCGGTTTGGAAGAAACGACTGTCACATTCCCGAGCACCTGGGCATCCACTACCATCTTTATATTACCAAGATCTTTATCGATTGCATTTAACATCGCACTCATATCAGCACCCGGCTGCATTTTAATTTCAAAGCTGACATTCTGTTCAAATGGTTTAAACCCAATACCAGTAATTTTTAATTTTGATTGGCCAAAAAGAGGAATATTTTCCAAAGCAAATTCGCCATTTGCTTTTGTAAGCATTCCGGCTATTATTACATCTTTTCTTTTTTTAGTGGCTGTATCCATACGACTTTGGATCAGTTGAACTGAAGCGGCTTCAACAGGTTTTCCGGATTGTGATTCTACCACTTTCCCATACATACGGCCATTCATTTGTTGGCCATTTCCTGCACCGCCGGGTCTTTGCATTGGATTTTGAGCAAATAAGCAAAAGCTGGTAAGGTTTACTAAAAAAAAGAGAACTAACTTATTCATTATACGAGTTTTGGGATTAGACGTGCAAAGGTCATTTAACCTTCTCAAAATGTCATTTTTAAATGACAAAAGGTTTAAAGTCAATCATAGAAGGAAAAAGTTCTGGATATTAACCCTGATTAACTATTTAGGCAAAAAATAGGTGATCAATACTTGCATAATACCAATAATAAAACCAATAACGCCACCGAGAATTTCAACAAACCTGAACTCTTTGCTCATTATCTGGTATAAAATGTCCTCCAGCTTATCGGTTGAAAACGCAGAAACCTTTTCAGTCACAATTTTTTCCAGGTCAAGTTCTTCCTGCAAGTGACCTGCATAGCTTTTCATTATTTGCGGAAAAAGTGTTTCTAATTCCTGCATAAATATCTTTTTCAGGGACCTGATGGTCTTATCGCCAATAAATAAACTCAGAAATGGCATTTCATCACTGAGTTTATTTCGGAGAAAATTATCAACATGTGCCCCGATCATGGGCATAAGTTTTTCTAAATTTTGAGGATTGGCTATTTTTTGTTCTATGTCCTCAAACGATAGGAATTCTGCGCTTATCATTTTGCCCAGTTTCTCGGCAAATATTTTTTGTCTTTTGGGGAAAATGCCATGAAATGTAATTCCAAGAATTCGCTTTGGCTCTCTCGGATGAAAAAGCATTTTGATTGCGACCCAGTTTGTAAACCATCCAATGAAGGCAGAAATTATTGGAATTACAAGAAGTTGGATCAGCAGCGAATAATTCATTAATAAGTTTAGACAAAGAAACATAAACATCATGCCGGGTCAAAATCTCATTTTGCATGCAATGCCTAATTATTTACTTTTGCAGTCGCCAAAAAATGGTAGCCATAGCTCAGCTGGTTAGAGCATCAGATTGTGGTTCTGAGGGTCGTGGGTTCGAACCCCATTGGTTACCCACTCTAAGACCTTGATTTTTTCAGGGTCTTTTTATTTCAGCGACATTTAGGGGTTCCTTATTATGAAGCTCTTATTTTAATGCTCAATGCTCAACAATCAATGTTCAATTTTCAAGTACCGAAAGATTGCCCAACTGAGCATTGAAAATTGAACATTGAGTATTGAACATTTTTGCCATTTACAATTTTCAAATCCAGAATTTGTTCACCATTCATCAAAAAGCTCTGTTAAAAGGAATTCTACGATAGGAAACCCATGTTTTTGCGTTATTTTTACGACGCATAAATAGCTGATAAATTAAAAATGATAAAGTTGATAAATTATATGACAAACCTTAAAAGATTACCTATCCTGATCATTATCCTGCTCATCGCAGGTGTGTTTTTTGCCGGCTCTGTGAAAAAAGAAATTGATCCTCCCGGTAAATATGAAAAGATCCTCCACAATGTTACGGACATGCTGAAGGAAGCGCATTATAGCCCAAAGCTTATTGATGACAGCTTTTCAAAAAAAATATTTTATAAATATTTCGAAGTTATCGATGCTAATAAAAATATTTTTTTAAAAGAAGATATCGAAGCGCTTAAAAAATTTGAGTATAAGATCGATGATGAAATGAAAGGCGCTGATGTTGAATTTTTCAAAGCAGTTGGTGTATTGTTCAATAAACGAATGGAAGAAGCTGCATTGATCTATAAAGATATTTTAAGCAAGCCTTTTGATTATTCAATTGATGAGACATATGCAGGCGATCCTGATAAAACAAAATTCCCTTCTACAGATGCAGAAAGAAAAGAGAGTTGGAGAAAGTCGCTCAAATACCAGGCTCTTGACAAGTATGTTGACCTGATAGAAACTAGAGAAAAAAACAAGGATGTTGCAGGTTTCAAAGTAAAGACAAATGCTGAATTAGAAGTTGAAGCAAGGGACAAAGTAGCAAAATCAATGGAAAGAACATTTGAAAGATATCGTTTCAAATTTTCTGAAGATGATAAATTCAACCTGTTCGTTAGCATCATTACAAATGCAATGGATCCGCATACAGAGTTCTTTCCACCGGTAGATAAAAGATATTTTGACGAGCAAATGAGTGGTCGCTTTTTCGGTATTGGCGCATCACTTGTTTATGATGAAGGCAATATTAAAATAAATACATTGATCGCAGGAAGCCCGGCATGGAAAAGTGGGGAAGTACAGGTGGGTGATGTTATTTTAAAAGTTGGACAGGGAGTAGAAGAGCCTGTTGAATTGACTGGTTTTGTTGTTGAAGATGCAGTAAAACTTATTCGTGGCAAAAAAGGAACCGATGTAAAATTGACATTGAAGAAACAAGATGGTTCTGTAAAGGTGGTTACATTAGTTCGTGATGAGATCGTACAGGATGAATCGTTTGCAAAAAGCGCTATTATCAATAATGGTAATTCAAGACTTGGATACATTTATCTTCCGGAATTCTATGCAGACTTTGACAGACCCAATGGTGCCCGTTGTTATATTGATGTTGCGAAAGAGATCATTAAGCTAAAAGAAGATAAAGTGGATGGTATCATCATGGATCTGCGTAATAATGGGGGTGGCTCACTTTATGATGTAGTGCAAATGGTTGGTCTTTTTATCGATAAAGGCCCTATTGTACAAGTGAAAGATCGTGATGGCAAGCCAAATATCCTTGAAGATAAAAATCGTGAAGTATTATACGATGGCCCGCTTACTGTAATGGTAAATGAATTCAGCGCCTCTGCTTCAGAAATTTTTGCTGCGGCTATCCAGGATTATGGTCGTGGTGTAGTTATTGGCAGCACTACTACTTACGGTAAAGGAACTGTACAGCGCAATCTTGGTCTTGATCCTGAATCGGGTTATTTGAATTCTAATTCAGACCTGGGAACTATTAAATTGACTTTGCAAAAATTTTATAGAGTAAATGGCGGATCAACACAATTGAAAGGTGTTGCATCTGATATTGTGTTACCTGATAATTATGAATTCCTGAAATTCCGTGAGAAAGATGATCCTGATGCTTTGCCATGGGATGAAATTCAAAAAGCATCGATCAATAACTGGAAATCAGGTTATGAATTGGCAACAATTCAAAAGTTAAGTGAAGCAAGACTTCAAACAAACAAAGCATTTAAATTAATAAAAGAAAATACAGAATGGCTTTCAAAACAAAATGACAGGGAATATCCTTTGAATTTTGAAAAGTACCAGAAAGAACAAAAAGCGATCAGAACTACAGTTCGCCAGATCGAAGCACTGAAAAAATTAGAAGGTGAAATGGATGTGAACTCACTTCCACAAGATGCGAACAGGTTTACCTATGATAAAGGGAAACAAGATCGTTTTGACCAGTGGATCAAGAACCTTCGTAAAGATATTTACATTGACCAGGCTGCAAAAGTAACAGCTGATATGGTACAGCAAAAAAATCTTGTACAGGGAAAGGGTGACGAAATGAAGAAGCCGTTTTAATAAAAGATAAAAAAATGAATAGCCCTCTCGCCTAAAGACAGAGGGTTATTTTTTTACAAGTATCTTTCTTTAATGATCTGGCAATGATGATTTATATGTCCTGCAACTATATAGCCGATCGCTAGCACGTATGTTGATTTTCCACTTGCATTTCCCTCAGCTTCCAACTGCTCATTATCAAATGAAGCAAACATGGCTTCCGATGATCTGCGCAACGCAGTAAATTCTTCTACTAAATCATTCCAGTTTCTTTTATCAGCTTTAGCAGTATCAGCAAAAAGGTTTTCATCAAACCCGGGGAGGGGAGTGTCATCTTTTCTTGCAAAACGAAGTGCACGGTAAGTGAAAACTCTTTCGGCATCAATTAAGTGTTGTATCACTTCTTTGATCGTCCATTTTCCTTCGGCATATCGATGATCATATTTTTCCGAAGGAATAGATCTTAAAAGACTTAATAATTCATTAGTCGTATTTTTCATTGCACTTGCGAGATCATTTTCTTTTGCTTTACTTATGTATCCATGATAAAAATCAGGGACACGGGATAGATCGGGACGAGACATAACAGAATCGTTTAAAGGTTTAAAAAAGTTTAAGGGTTTAAAGTTAAGATGGATGAGTTATTAAAATAAAAAACCTCCGCAAAATTGCAGAGGTTTTCAAGATCATTTATTAATATATCTACCTATGCTAAAGCTTCGGCAGACAAGTCAGAATGGTTTTAATTGTTTTCCTGTTCCTCTTTCACCTTTCAGTGTTGAAGCAAGTTTTAATGCTTCATAAGCATTTACCACACCACCAGTCTTTGAGATCTCGGAAAGTTTTACTTTCTGTTCTGAGGCCGGTACATTTACATCATAAGTAGGAGCCACCGCAGAATTTTCAATCACATACTTTACTTGCTCAGCGCTTAAGTTAGGATAATATTCAAGGATCAATGCTGCGACACCCGCCACAACCGGTGAAGCCATACTTGTTCCTTGTGCATTTCCATACGAATTGCCGCCCGGAATGGTAGAATATATCTTCATACCCGGAGCAAATACATCCACTTCATTTTTTCCATAGTTTGAGAAACCTGCTGTCAACGAATTATATTTAACACCTTCCGGAGTTACCTGGTCAATTGAAAGATCACCACTTGCTCCAACAGTTATCCAGTTGCTGGCTCTTTTTTTATCCTCCTGGTAAACAGGATTAGGGAAATTCCATAGTGTATCGATATTTTTTGAATCATTTCCCGCAGCATGAACAAGTAATACTCCTTTTGATTTTGCATACTCAACAGCTTCATCCACCCATTTTTTCTCAGGAGAAAAGCTTTTACCAAAACTCATATTGATAACCTGTGCGCCATTATCAACTGCATAGCGAATAGCGAGTGCAATATCTTTATCATGCTCATCACCGTCAGGTACGGCACGTACCATCATAATTTTCACATTGTCTGCAACACCATTGATCCCGATCTTATTTTTCCTGTTTGCCCCGATAATACCAGAAACGTGAGTGCCATGAAAAGCATTTTTGTTATCAACAAAGACATTGTTGTTGCCGTAATATTTATCATTAAAATCTTTGTAATTATCTTTTACAATATCATCACGATAATTTTTAGGAGCAAGCTCTTTTGCATCGGCCTTTCTTTGCTCGCCATCAACAAAATCTTTAAACCCATCCATGAATTCTTTATTGGTAATATCCAACGCTTCGTTTGCTTTCATCAAGCCATATAATGCGTTTTTTGCATTCATCGTTTTCAGATCATTCAACTCTGCTTTTTCAAGTTCTTTACCGGTAAATTCTTTTTTGCCTAAAGCAATTTGTAAAATGCTATCACTTTTTGCAAGATTCTCGTAAGCCACTTTTAAAATTGCAATATCGATTTCCTGTCCATCAGATCCGCCATACATTTCTTCTCTTGCCTTGCTCCACATTTCATATTCAGCAGCATCTTCTTTTGAAAGCTTTGCCGTGTCAATTTCTTTATCCTCATACTTACTTTTATAGGCATGATAAACCCTGTCTCTTTCGTATGAATCCACCGTTACATTCTTTCCATCTTTACCTCCAATAAAATTCCAACCGTAGATATCATCTATATAACCATTCTTATCATCATCAATTCCATTACCAGGAATTTCTTTTGGATTATGCCATAAAATTTCTTTCAGATCTTCATGTAATGTATCGACACCGGAATCTATAACAGCCACTAAAACTGTTTTACTCTTCTTTCCTTTTACAAATTGGTATGCTTTATCCAGGCTAATACCATTCACACCGTTCTCTTTAAGGTCCTGCAAATACCATCCATTAGACAGTGGTTCCTTAACACTTGTCTGAGAAAAAGTGGTTGTACTAACCAAAGCCAGGGCCATGACCAGAAAACCCATTAAGATTCTATTCATTTTTGATTGATTTTAAATACAAAGATTAAAAAAGGAGTAAAATTAACTAAACCATCCATACTATTTTAGTAAACTCTTACAGAGTAATGAGTTTTTGCATGAAAATAAAAGAGCCAAAAGAAAACCTCCCGGTTGCATCGGGAGGTTATTTAACTCTTTAATTGTTTCTCAATTTAAGCTCAACCCTTCGGTTAAGTGCTCTTTCCTGGTCGGTCTTGCCTTCATTAAGTGGCTTGTTCGGACCAAAGCCCTGCGATGTTAATCTTGATTGGTCAATGCCTTTTTTAATAAGATAATCTTTCACAGTTTCGGCTCTTTCTTTAGATAGTTTCATGTTTGCATTAAAATTACCATCGTTACTTGTATGGCCTTCAATGTCAACCTTTAGACTAGTTTCTTTTGATAGCAAATCGGCCACTTCGTCCAGTACTTTTTCGGAAGCAGGTAATAGGACCGCTTTCGCATAAGTAAATTGGATCTTCCGTGCCGCAAATCCAACTTTCTGTATAATTTCTTTCTTGATCTCAGGACAACCATTATTTTCTTTAAGGCCTGGTTCTTTTACACATTTGTCTTCTTCGTCGTTCACGCCATCACCATCAGTATCCGGAACCGGGCATCCACTATAACGGGCAACACCCGCCACAGTTGGACATTTATCATCTTCGTCATTGATCGCATCTTTATCTGTATCAGGAATTGGACAACCTTCATATTTCGCAAGACCTGGTATAGTCAGGCATTTATCTTTATCATCAGTAATACCGTCCTTATCTGTATCTAATAAAGGACAACCAAGGTTTGTTGTTAATCCTTTTTCATTAGGACATTTGTCATCTTTATTTGCAATTCCATCTGCATCTGTATCCGGGCAGCCATGTGTAACAAGTGGTCCGGGTTCTGTAATACATAGATCTTCATTGTCAATTATGCCATCACCATCTGTGTCTTTTGGTTTCTCTTCCAATGAAACAGGTTTACCAATAAAAATACCAAGAGTAGCACCATATATGCGGTTCTTAAAACTTCCATCATAAGTTGCCGTGTACATATCGGTAAGACCCTGGCTAAAATTACCGGCAATAAAAACACCACCGAATTCAAGACCGGCAGTTCCGTTTACACCAAGATCAAATGTTTTGTATTGTCCGGCACCATCTCCAACAGGCAGATCAGTATTTTCTTCCGTTTCAAATTTCCCTGTTTTTAAATATGTTTCTTTTTTTTCAAGGCCGCTAT
The DNA here is from genome assembly GCA_963746915.1 of uncultured Bacteroidota bacterium. Lineage (GTDB taxonomy): Bacteria > Bacteroidota > Bacteroidia > Chitinophagales > Chitinophagaceae > VBAS01. The sequence goes on from CAVVDD010000004.1 coordinate 609,884, forward strand.
AGAAAAAAGAAAGGTAAGGGCCACCGCCTAAGAAGAATTTTGTTTTCCCTCCTAAGGGAATTTTAAAAACAAGATTCAAAGGGATGTCGATGTAATTGATAAATTGTTTCGCATCTATGCTGAAATAATTATAAACTGAAGTATCGTAATTGCTGTAAAATTTTCTACCCTTATTATAAAACATAACACCCGGCTGTACATAGAATTTTGATTTCACTCCAAGTTGCAGATCGGCGATAAAACCAAAATGGGCACCAGTACGATTACTGTAACCGCTTTCAATTTCTGACCAGTTAGGAAGATCGTTTGTTTCTACAATAGTGGAGGAATGTGCGCCGCCAGCAATAGCAATTCTTAATTGAGCATTTGAAATTTGCCAAAAAACAAGCAGTATTGCTGCAAGAAGTAAAGTTCGTTTCATCGGATGATTTTTCAGAGATATTGACTGATATTCAACGCTCAAAGGTTGAAAATATTTCGCAAATGTCAAATCTTCGTGATCCCTAAAAGCTCCTTTCAAGGTCAAAGTCAAATTGATTAATTGTTGCCTAACAATTTAGCCATTAAACAATAAAACAATTTGCAGTAGCGAATTCAGCCGACATAACTCTTAAATATCAAACTTAATCCCCTGCGCCAGCGGAAGATTATTGCTGAAATTGATCGTATTTGTTTGCCTGCGCATATAAGCTTTCCAGGCATCGCTGCCACTTTCACGGCCACCACCGGTTTCTTTTTCACCTCCAAATGCACCGCCGATCTCAGCACCACTTGTTCCAATATTTACATTGGCAATTCCACAATCACTTCCTGCATACAGAAAGGAATTGTTCTGCTTCCCGCAGATTCAATGTCATGATAGCTGATGACAAACCCTGCGGCACTCCATTTTGAATTGCAATTGCTTCATCAATCGTTTTATATTTTAATAAATAAAGAATAGGAGCAAAGGTTTCATGCTGTACAATTTTAAACTCTGGTTTTACTTCAGCAATACATGGTTTTACATAACATCCACTTTCATAACCTTCACCCTTAATACACCACCTTCAACAATAAATTTTCCACCTTCTTTTTTACATTCTTCAATTGCATGCCACATACATTTTTACTGCATCTTTATCAATCAATGGACCTACATGATTATTTTCATCTAACGGATTTCCGATTTGCAATTGTGAATAAGCAGCAACCAATTTTTCTTTTACTTTTTCATAAACATCTTCATGAATGATCAGTCTTCTTGTACTTGTGCATCGTTGCCCTGCTGTACCAACTGCACCAAACAATGCACCACGTATAGCCATATCAAGATCTGCATCTTTTGAAATAATGATCGCATTGTTTCCACCAAGTTCCAATAATGCTCTTCCAAGTCTTGCACCAACAGCAGCGCCAACTGCTTTTCCCATTCTTGTAGAACCTGTTGCTGATACTAACGGAATTCTTGTATCATTTGCCATCCATTCACCAACATCTCTGCCACCAATTATTAAAGAACAAACACCTTCAGGAACATTATTTTTTTCAAACACTTCTGCAATGATATGCTGACAGGCAATTCCACAAAGTGGAGTTTTTTCTGAAGGTTTCCATATACAAACATCACCGCACACCCATGCAAGCATACTATTCCAGCTCCATACTGCAACGGGAAAATTAAATGCAGAAATAATTCCAACAATTCCAAGCGGATGCTATTGCTCATACATCCGATGACCGGGTCGTTCACTATGCATGCGTCAATCCATATAATTGTCTTGATAAGCCAACAGCAAAATCACAGATGTCGATCATTTCCTGCACTTCACCATAACCTTCCTGTAAACTTTTTCCCATTTCATAAGAAACCAGTTTGCCTAATGGTTCTTTATATTTTCTTAATGCTTCACCAACCTGTCTCACAATTTCTCCTCGTTTGAGGTGCAGGCATCAATCGCCATTGCTTGAATGCATCTTCAGCTTTTTGAATTACTTTTTCATAACTTTCTTTATCAGCGGCAATAACAGAACCGATCAATTTGCCATCAACAGGAGAGAAGGATTCAATTTTTTCACCGGATGATCTTATCCAATTACTGCCGGTACTTATACCTTGATTATTTGCATCTACGTTCAAAGCTTTCAGAAAATCCATTTACTTTATTTTAAGGCAAAAATAAAAATTAAATCAGTCAATACTGTTCATTCTCATTCGGAAAAGATTTTCCTTTCACATCACTGATGTATTGTTGAACAGCGGTAGTGATCTGTTCGCTTAAATTCAGATATTGACGAAGAAAACGGGGTTTGAATTCTGTATTGATGCCAAGCATATCATGCATTACCAGTACTTGTCCATCGCAATGCATACCGGCACCAATACCAATGGTAGGAATATGTAAACTTTCAGTTACTTCTTTTGCAAGTTCGGCAGGTATTTTTTCAAGCACAATGCCAAAGCAACCGGCTTTCTCCAGCAGCTTTGCATCACGTCTTAATTTATTTGCTTCATCCGCTTCTTTTGCACGAACTGTATATGTTCCGAATTTATAAATTGATTGTGGTGTTAAACCCAAATGTCCCATCACCGGTATTCCTGCGGAAACAATTCTTTTTACTGAATCAACAACTTCTTCGCCGCCTTCTAATTTTATTGAATGAGCACCGGTTTCTTTCATGATGCGAATGGCAGAAGCAAGTGCAATGTCAGAATTGGACTGATAAGAACCAAAAGGAAGATCAACAACAACCAGGCAACGGTTAACACCACGAATGACTGCTGAAGCATGATAGATCATATGATCAAGCGTAACGGGAAGTGTTGTTTCGTGACCCGCCATTACATTGGAAGCTGAATCACCAACCAGAATGATATCAATACCGGCATTATCAATAATTCTTGCAAAAGAAAAATCGTAGGCGGTGAGCATCGAAATTTTTTCACCAGCCGTCTTCATCTTCTGAAGAGTATTTGTTGTTACTTTCTTTACTTCCTTATTTACAGACATTTGCTGATTTTGAAATTTTGAAAATGGGAAATTGGGAAATTTTTCCTAATTCTATTTGCTTTTATTTTGTTTAGAAGTTTTAGATGCTGCTGTAAAAATCGCTGTTAATTCCCTTGCTTCTCTAAGCAAAGGAGAAATTTCTTCAATAGAAGCATTTTTTGTTTCAGGAATTATATCAAGCCAAAATACCGATTCATCAGCTTCTTCTTCAACTAACCCTATTTTCGCAACAAATTCAGCATGAGAACGGCCTCGGCAGGCAGCCCTGTAGTTTGCCGCTACTGAAGATGCGCTTCGCCCTAATTGGTTAGCAATTATGTTAGCACTTTTTCTATTAGGTAGTTTATCCACAAAATTCAATATATCAACTACAAACTTACGTGTCCTGTTTTTTAATTCTTTTTCAGTCATGATGGAAAAATTTAGTAGAAGTAAATTTCCCAATTTCCCAATCCCACTTTTCCCAATATCCAAAATTAAGTTTCTACTTCTTTCAATCTTACTTCCTCATACAATGTATGGATCAATCCATCAGCCAAACCGATCTTGGGAATATAAATTTCTTCTGTATCGGCCCAACGCATTACATTAATATAAATAAGCAGGGCAGGGACGATCACATCGGCACGGTCTTCACGCAAATGATAAAGGGTCATTCTTTGATTAACTGATAAATTGCTAAACTCTTTAAAATAATCTCTCAACAGGTCAAGTTGCAAGGGTTTTCCTTCTTTTCTTTTTGAAAGAGAAAATATTTTATTGATGTTTCCGCCGGAACCAATTGCCGTTACATGATGATACCCTTTTGTTTTTTGTTTAATAAATTCTTTCATCTCATCCCACATTGCTTCACTAACCTGGTTTTTCAGCAACCGGATGGTACCAATATTGAATGATTCTTTGAAAACAAGTTTGCCATCAGTGAAAAAAGTAAGTTCGGTGCTGCCGCCTCCAACATCTATATAGAGATAAGATTCTTCTTTCGTCATATTTTCTGCTATATGATTTTCATAGATCAGAGAAGCTTCTTCCTGTCCCGAAATGATCTTTATTTCTATGCCCGTCTCCGTTTTTACTTTGCGAATAATTTCAGCGCCATTCGTTGCATCACGCATAGCAGAAGTGGCACAAGCCTTCACATGTTTTACTTCATATACATCAAGAAGAAGCTTATAGCTCTTCATTGTTTTAATGACCTTTTCAACTTTATTAGGAGGGATCTCACCTTTATCAAAAACTTCAAAACCCAGCCGCAATGGGGCACGAACAAGTGCTGCCTTGATAAATTCGGGATTGCCCTGTGGTCCTATTATTACATCGGAAATAAGAAGTCTTGCTGCGTTGCTTCCAATATCAATTGCTGCCAGTCTCAACGTTTACGGGTGTTTGAGTTTTTTTATAAAGATATTTATACGTCTCTATCTGGCTGCGGATCTTTTTTTTGCCTGTACTAATGTAATCATTGCTTAGCTCATTGTTCAGTCGCCTTGCTTTTACGTTATCATTCAGTTGTATGTCGAGTATATCTTTTAATTCCTGTTTAATTTGCTCATCATTGATCAGGCAACTTGCTTCTACACGATGATCAAGATTCCGAACCATCCAGTCAGCCGAAGATATATAAACTTTCTCTTTACCATTGTTATGAAATACCCACACCCGAGCATGTTCTAAATATTCATCAACAATACTGATAGCATTTACCGGTTTCAAATATTTTTTACTTTCAGAACGCATGCAAAATATCCCGCGAACAATTAAATTCAACTCAACGCCAACTTTTGCCGCTTCATTCAGTTTCATAATAAGAGATTCATCAGAGAGTGAATTCATTTTAAGTGTCATCGCCGCCGGTCTTTCCATTCCTTGCATTTTTTATTTCGTTTTCAATATGTTCAAATATTTTCGTACGCAAAATTTCCGGGCTTGGAATTACGACGGTACAACCTTTTAGATATTCGGTACCGAGCCTGGGAGTTTCAAGAAAATTAAATATCCTGTTTATATCTGTCAATATTTCTTTATTGCTTGTAAGCAAACAATGATCCGCATATATTCTTGCTGTACGTTCATTAAGATTACCGGTACTTACAAAACCGTATTGTATTGTTTTTTCATTCACTCTTTTTTTTATCAAACAAATTTTTGCATGAATTTTCATATCCGGAACTCCGATCATTACTCGTGCACCTTCTTCTTCAAGACGCACCTTCCATTCGAGGTTCGCTTCCTCATCAAATCTTGCTCTCAATTCAAGTAATACGGTTACTTGTTTACCATTACGAACAGCATTTATCAATGCATTCATGATCTTCGATTGCGATGCGAGCCGGTAACCAGTAACTTTTATTGTGGTTACATCAGGATCGATAGCAGCTTCACGTAACAGGTCGATCAATGGACTAAATGAATGATAAGGGAAATGAAGCATCAGGTCTTTTTTCATAACGACATCTGTTACTCTTTCCCCTTCTTGTAACAATGGATGATCAAATGGTTTGCGCCGCTGGCCTTTTACTTTAAAAATATGTTCGGGAAATTCCATGAAGTTGCGGAAATTATGAATACGGCCGCCAGGGATCAGATTGTCTCTTTTTGAAAGATTTAATCTTCGGATAAGATATTCCAACATTCCGGGATCCATTTCACGATCATAAACAAACCGAACTGGTTTTCCTTTCTTTCGGTTCTTTAATGCTTTTTCTAATTTTTGAATAATTGAAGTATGTATATCATTGTCGATATCTATCTCCGCATCACGGGTAACTTTAAAAATATAAGATGAATACTGATCGTACCCAAAAAAAGAAAATATCTCCGGTAGATTAAACCGAATGACATCTTCTAAAAGAATGATATGATGTTCATCTGGTCGGGGAGAAGGAAGCAATACAAAGCGAGTTAAGTCCCTTGGGATCTCGATCAGTGCATATTTTCTTTTTAAAGCACTCTCTTTTTTCCACATAACGACAGCGAGGTAAATTGATTTATCACGAAGCGAAGGAAAATTTGGAATACTCTCGATCATTAGCGGAATGATGTTAGTGCTCACCTCATCTTCGTAATATCTTGTCACAAACTCCTGCTGTTCTTTATTTAATTCATTTTCTTTTACAATAAATATTTTTTCATTCTTCAGCTCAGCAAAAATGTTTTCCCAAATGCGGTTAAATTCACTTTGCTGATTAAGCACCGTCATTTGAATATCATCCAGTATTTGCTGTGCATTGTTTTCAAGATGCATTTTAGATTTTTCACCAACGCTTACCATTCTGCGAAGTGTGGCTACCCTTACACGAAAAAACTCATCGAGGTTATTGGAAAAAATTCCAAGAAAACGAATTCTTTCTCTTAAAGGAACGGTTGAATCAGCCGCTTCCTGCAATACTCTTCCGTTGAATGAAAGCCAGCTAACATCTCTGAAGATCGTCTTGTTTTTTTTATCCGATGTCATAGTGATTGCACCTTATTATGTGATGGATAAAATTAAGGAAGTGACCGGATGAAAAATATTAATTTTTGGAAATAACATCTGCTTGCAAAGCTTGCTCAGAATTTGAGGGAATGATCTTCGTTTTGTTGTATCTCGATATCAACCCGAAGCAGATCATGCCGCCTAAAAGAATGATCGCTGTTTGTGCAGCCCACATCAATGTACCGGATGCAATGCCGGTTGTTTCGGGATCAAGTCCATATAACCCTAGCAACTGTGCGATAAGTACGGGATATGCGCCAATACCACCTGGAGTTAAAATGATGCCGACTGTTCCAACTACCAATGCCGCAAGTCCACCCGGCAAACCAAGATATTGTGTTTCTTTTAATGCATAAAGACCCACAGTGGAAGCAAACCAATACATTGTCCAGATCAATAAGCTATGAAAGATGAACCAACCTTTGTGTTCGAGGTTATTGATACTTGAAAGGCCGTGAATAATATTTTTGATCGATTTTTTTATACGTGCAATGATATCAATATGACCGAAACGTTTTAAAACAATATAAAACAGGAGAAAAAATAAAAAAAGTCCTCCTAATGCGATCATTAATTTTTTCGATGAAAGATTCCCTGTTTTATCGTAGAAGAATTCTTTTGCTAAACTTCTCATCATCTCCCCAAAAATATCACCCTCCACTATAAGTGCTGAAATAAAAACTATAATAAGGCACACGAGATCAACCGCTCTTTCAATTAGAATAGTTCCAATCAATTTGTCAACCCTGAATTTTTCATATCGTGCCAATAAAGTGCATTTAAAAACTTCACCAAGTCTCGGCGCTCCTGAATTTACAAGATAACCGATCATGACAGCCGCAAATACATTAAAATTGGAAGGCCTATAGCCCATGGGTTCCATTAAAAGTTTCCAACGCATGGCCCTGCTATAATGTGCGATCAATAAAAAAAGTATAACTGGTAAAATGACCCATTTACGGCCACGGGCAACGGCATGTTTGATCTGTTCCCATTTTTCATAAGTGAGATGTCTTACTGACAACCAAACGAAAAAACCTCCAAGAGCTATGAAGAAAAGATATTTTAATACTGTAAGAAATTTTGCTTTCATAAGATTAGCATGCCCTAGAGCTTATTACCTTCTTTTGGAAATACGATCCATGGTTTGAATTTTTTCGCTTGCTCAAAATCCATCGAAGCGTAAGATATAATAACAACTACATCACCCACCATTCCCCTTCTTGCAGCCGGTCCATTGAGACAACAAATACCCGATCCTCTTTTTCCACGGATCACATACGTTTCTAATCTTTCGCCATTATTTACGTTTACCACCTGCACTTTTTCATTTTCGATAATATTCGCCGCATCTACCAGGTTTTCATCAATTGTAATGCTTCCTACATAATTCAGGTTTGCCTCAGTGATCACTGCCCTATGGATCTTAGACTTTAATACTTCAATTTGCATATAAACAAAAATACATGATTGAGGTTAAAGGAAAAGTTATGGATTGATCACCATATTATCAATTAGTCTCACATTATTAAGAAATGCTGCAGCCAGTGCAACAACTTTTTGTTTGCCATTCCAATTCTCAATTAACTCAAGTGTATCAGCATTTGCTATTTCAATATAATCGATCAGAAACCCTTTTTGTAAAAGCATTTTCTTTGCTTCATCTTTAATTTTTTTTGTATCGCCTGATTTCAAATTCTCCTTTATATAACGCAAGGTGTTGGAAATAGTTGGCGCCTTTATACTATCACCAGGAAGTAACCGGGTATTGCGGCTGCTCATGGCAAGTCCATCTTCTTCACGAAGGGTAGGGCAGATGATAACTTTTATTTTATCCTTCAAACCAATAAGTTCAATTAATTTTTTTATCACCATGCATTGCTGATAATCTTTTTGCCCGAGATATAAGTTATCTGGTAAAACTATTTCAAGCAATCGACTCATTACCAGGCAAACCCCCTGGAAATGACCAGGACGGAATTTGCCTTCTAATACTGTTTCCAAAAATCCAAGGTCATAATGTGCCAGGTCAATCATTCCATTTGGATAAATATCTTCTACCGAAGGAATAAGTAGAACATCACAACCAGCCCCTTCAAACATCAAAATATCTTTTTCAAGAGTGACGGGATACTTTTTGAAATCCTCAGGATCGTTGAATTGAGTAGGGTTTACAAAAATGCTGCAAACGACAATTTCACTTTGCTTTTTGGCTACATCAACCAACGACAAATGACCGGCATGAAGAGCACCCATGGTTGGAACAAATCCGATCTTGTACTTCTCTATTTTCTTTTTTTGGAGAAGATCCTGCAACTCCCCGGGCTTTTTACAAATCAACATATTTAATTAGATGTCTTTTCGAAAATCAAGTTCGGAATAAAAGGATTACCTTTGCGGCCATCCCAAAAAAATATCATTTTCTGGGATTTAATCAAAATAAGGCTCAACGATGACAGCAAAGAAAAGAATATTATTTATTGCTAATGAAATGTCTCCTTACCTGGAGCTTACTGAGTTTTCTGAAATAGTGAACAGATTGGCAATAAAATCAAACGATTCGGGCTTTGAAGTTCGGTGCATTATGCCCCGTTTTGGAGTCATAAATGAACGTCGCCATCGTCTTCATGAGGTGGTTCGTCTTTCGGGCATCAATGTATCGGTTGATAATGATGATCTTCCACTGCAGATTAAAGTTGCTTCTCTCCCAAATGCAAGATTACAGATCTACTTCCTTGACAATGAGGACTTGTTTAAAAGGAAATTCATTTTTACTGATGAGAATGAAAAATGGTATGAGGATAATGACCTTCGTACAGTTTTCTTTTGCAAAGGAGCTCTTGAAACAGTGAAAAAATTCGGATGGCCTCCGGACATTATTCATTGCAGTGGCTGGATGACCGGTTTGATCCCTGCTTATCTCAAAACAGTTTACAAAAAAGAACCTGTGTTCTCACATAGCAAAGTTGTGTTCACGATCGGGCCAACAGTTTTCAAGGAAAAAATGGGTGCACAATTTTTAAAGAAGGCATTGATACATCCATCGATAAAAGAAAAGGATCTTGAGCCATTTAAAGAAACAAATAATACGGCAATGTATCGTGGCGGCGCCACTTATGCTGATGCAATAACTTTTGGCGCAGAAAAGATCGAAAAGAAATTATTAGATGAGTTCACCAAGGTTCGCGGCAAAAAAACATTACTGTATAATGCAGAGTCTGATTTAACAGACTATTTACAATTGTATAGCGACCTTGCGGGCAAATAAAAATCAGTTATTAATACGCTGTTTATCCCAAAAAAAACTCTTGTGACAATTAGACCTATTCGCTTTATACTGTTTTGTTTTTCATTGCTTTTTATCGTCTCTTCCTGTAGAAAATTAAATGAGGCTTCGGAAATTGGCGGTAATGTTATTCCCGGCGCAGATGGTGTAAATACATTCGATACTACGCTTACAAGCCTGCTGGCTTTTAACCACATATTCGATCCCCTTAAAGATTCTATACGGGTCGGCCTTGTCAATGACCAGATCCTTGGCAACATTTCTAATGATCCATTATTTGGTAAAACAAATGCCAAGTTGTTCGTTCAGTTAAAACCCGAGAGTTATCCATGGAGTTTTTCTGGTATTTATAATAAAGACAGCTTATATATAGATTCTGTTGTGCTGGTACTTGGTTGGAATGGCAGCTATGGTGATACAGTGGCAACTCAAAAAGTAACCGTAAAGGAGATCGATCCATTTAGTGATTTCAGAGTAGATTCTTTTTACACAATACGTGACCCCGGTCCCGTAACTACAACGGTACTTGGTACAAAAACTTTTAGTCCTCAGAATTTAAAAGATTCTGTAAAATCATTCCTGGATACAACATCAGGCCAACTCAGGGTACGACTGGATAATAGCTTTGGACAAAGATTATTAAATTATGATACTGCCCATGCCTATGCCAATGACTCTGCATTTAATGCTTCTTTCAAAGGTTTTGCAATAGAAGCGGATCAATCCCAGGGCAATGCGTTAATGGCATTTGGCATTTATAATAATCCCAATACGAAACTTGCTATTTATTATCGTTATACAAAAGGAGGCCAGGATGACACCACGGTTAATTATTTTATATTTAAACCAGGGACTTCAGCCAATCATAATTTTGTAAACCGATTTGATTTTGCCGGCACACCCTTATTGACAGCTTCAAATACGGCCGCAGAGGATAACCTGGTATATATAATCAATACTCCCGGTAGCTATGCTACAGTAAAAATTCCGGCATTGCGGGATCTGGGCAACAGGATAATTCACCGGGCTGAACTTATTGTAGAGGAGGTTTATGACCCTTCAGATATTACGTTTACTCCTCCAGATGGTTTGATGCTTGACGTGTATGATTCCACTTTAAGTGATTATAAATATATTCCTTACGATTTCAATCCCGACCAAAATGGGAACCCAAATCCTGGCTTTGGGTTATATGGAAAAAATACAGTTGATGGTGTTGGTAATCCTATAAAGGTTTGGAAATTCGACATGACAAGGTATGTGCAAAACGTTCTAACTAAGCAGGAACCTTTGCATGATCTTCAGGTTGTTTACAACCCAAACTTCAACTAGCAGGATAAGAACCGTAGTGCTAAATAATTCCGGTGCATACCAATTTGCCAGCGTAAATGTCAATCAGAGATTTGCTTTCGGCAGAGTTAGAGTAGGTGGAGGCAATCATCCTACTCAAAAAATGCGATTGAGAATTGTATACTCAAAAATTTAGTGGATAATATTAAAATATTGAATTTGTAAGGATATTATCTTTGCACCCGTTAAGCCCCATGCTGAAGAGGGGCTTTTGAATTTCCCAGAATGCTGAGTAGCGAACCAACAGTACAAGAGTGCGACGCAACGGAAGCTGAATGGATAAGCAAAAGCCGGGCAAATAAAAACCCATACTAAACTCATACATTAAATTCTAAAATCAACATGCCTTATTTATTTACATCTGAAAGCGTATCCGAAGGACACCCGGATAAAGTAGCCGACCAGATCTCTGATGCATTAATTGATAATTTTCTTGCTTATGATCCGCAATCGCAAAGTGGCTTGCGAAACATTGGTTACAACCGGCCAGGTGGTGTTGGCAGGTGAAGTAAAATCAAAGAGCCTATCTCGATGTGCAGGAAATTGCCCGTGATGTGATCCGTAAGATCGGCTATACCAAAAGCTGAATACATGTTTGAAGCAAATAGCTGTGGATATCTTTCTGCTATTCATGAACAAAGCGCCGATATTAATCACGGTGTTGACAGAAAGTAGAACTGCATTGAAGCAAAAGCAAGCACAGGGCGCCGGCGACCAGGGAATGATGTTTGGGTATGCTACCAATGAAACTGACAATTATATGCCACTGGCATTGGATCTTGCACATAAAATTTTGCAGGAACTTTGCTAAAACCCGTCGTGACAGGAAAAGAATTGAAATACCTGCGTCCTGATGCAAAAAGCCAGGTAACATTCGAATACGATGATAATAACAAGCCAGTTCGTATTGATGCAATTGTAGTTTCTACTCAGCATGATGATTTTGACAGTGATAAGAAAATGCTTGACTAAGATCAAAAAAGATGTAATTAATATCCTTATTCCAAGAGTAAAGAACCAATGCAAGACCTACTATTCAAAAACTTTTTAACGATAATATCACTTACCATATCAATCCAACAGGAAAGTTTGTGATCGGTGGTCCGCATGGTGATACTGGTTTAACAGGTCGTAAGATCATTGTTGATACTTATGGTGGAAAAGGTGCACATGGTGGTGGTGCTTTCAGTGGTAAAGATCCATCCAAAGTTGACCGCACTGCTGCTTATGCTACACGTCATATTGCAAAGAATCTTGTAGCTGCAGGTGTTTGTGATGAAGTACTGGTGCAGGTTTCTTATGCTATTGGTGTTGCAAAACCAATGCGGTATTATTGTAAATACATATGGCACAGCCAAAGTAAAAATGACTGATGGTGAGATCGCAAGAAAGGTTGAAAAGATATTTGATATGCGTCCTTATGCTATTGAGCAACGTTTGAAATTGCGTAATCCTATTTATAGCGAAACTGCTGCTTATGGACATATGGGCCGTGAACCAAAAGTGGTAGACAAAAATTTTTCACCTAAGGGAAAAGACAATGAGAAGAAAGTGAAGTAGAATTGTTTACCTGGGAGAAACTTGATTATGGTAGATGAAGTGAAGAAAGCATTTGGAGTTGAAATAAAAGCCTCCCCAAACCCCTCCGAAGGAGGGGCTTTCGAAGACCCTGAATGATTGATAAATCTTGCAGGGTTTTCTGTAGTTTATCGCTTCAGTAGCAATCCTATTTTTGACAAGTGAAAAATTTCAGACATCAACAAAGACCGAAAAAAAGTTCATTAGTTATTGGCCGTAAAGCCGTGATCGATGCGTTGCAAGTCCGGGCAGCAACTAGACAGGATCTATCTTGATACAAAGTGCACGGGGATCAGGATATTGGCGAAATAAAAGGATTGGCTTCACAAAATGCGGTTCCGGTCAATTATGTTCCGGTTGCCAAACTAGATGGCTTCAACTTAGCAGACCATGAAGGATGTGTGGCACAGATCGCAAAAGTTCAGTATCAGAATTTACAGGATGACAATTTCATTTGTCATCAGAAAATGGAGAAGTTCCCTTGTTTCTTATTCTTGATGGCATCACTGACATCAGGAATATTGGTGGTATTGCAAGAACCGCTTTTTGCACCGGTGTTCATGCAATAATCATTCCGGATAAAGGAGTAGGAGCATTGAATGAAGATGCGATATTGACTTCTGCCGGCGCATTGGAAAAAATTGCTGTTTGCCGGGTAAATAGTTTGATGAAAGCGGTTGATGAGCTTCATTTGAACGGCATTAAAGTGTATGCCAGCGAAATGAAAGCAGATAAAAGTATTAGTGATGTTGATTTTAAAGAACCTGCTGCTATCGTAATGGGCAGTGAAGAAAAAGGTGTTTATCCTGCCTTACAAAAAATATGCGATGAAAAAATAAAAATCCCGATGAAAGGGGATTTTGAATCATTGAATGTTTCCGTTGCCACCGGCATTATTTTGTATGAAGCAATGAAACAGCGATCGAAATAATTTTATTGCAAAGTAAGATCAAGCAATTCATTTGAAAATTCTACGAACACATCCTTCAGATCACTATCAGCATCGGTGCCATAATTAATAAAGAAAATATTCAGCACTCCCTTGTTGGGGTAATAAAACATATTGGCCGTGTATCCAAGATCTCTGCCTTTATGACCAATACCGTAATCAATTCCTCTGGACAAATATGATTGCTGAATACCATAACCATATCGATTGTCGCCATCCTGTTTACCATATGTCTGCATTATCGACCATGAAGATGGTTTAAGTAATGTTTCTTTTAGCATCAGTGCATCCGCAAATTTGTAAAGGTCAAAGAGATTACTGTAAATTCCTCCATAACCATTTCCGCTTCCTGTTACAAGATTTGACACATTAACAATTGTATGATTGTTGTACAGATCAAAATATCCCTGCGCCACAGAATTAGGCAATTCATCATGTGGTTGATAAAAAGTTTGTGTTAATCCAAGTGGATTTAAAATGTATTGCTTTAAAAGATCAGCATGTTTTTTTCCTGTCTGCGCCTCGATCACCATCGTAACAAGAATTGTGTTGGTATTGGAGTAAATGGCAGTATCACTGGGCAAGAACAAAGCTGGTTTATCATAAATGAATTCTAACAACTCTTCCGGGCCCCATTTTTTATTGGGATTATTCAACACCGCCAGGTAAAAAGGATCTTCATCAATAAGATCGGGAATTCCGGTTTCATGTTTCATACATTGTCCAAGGGTAATTGTATTTCCATTTGCAAGATGGTTTGTAATACGTGAAGGCAACCAGTCGCTGATCTTTTTATTCAATGCCCGGTAACCCATTCCCGTATTTACCGAATCTTCCATCAATTTAAATACAAGTGTTCCCATAAATATTTTAGTAATACTCGCTACTTTGGATACAGTGCCAGGAACAAAGTCAATGTTATTACCGATGTCAGCTTTACCTGTTGCACCGATCCATGTTCCTTTACTATCCCTAACAAGTAATGAAATTCCAGGAAGGCCTTTCTTTTTATATTTTTCAAGTAATGATTTAAGGGCCTGGTTTTTAGGATGAAGATTACTTGTATCCGTCCAGGGGCTATTGACGCCAATAGTTTTTGTTTCTCCAACCTGTGGTTTACTGCAGCTTATCAAAATTGAAACTATCACCAACCAGCTTATAATAGTTTTCATAAAATTATTTTGAAGATGAATCTCCTTTTTTAATTGACCTGCTTGCTCCGATCATGAAAGTATTATAGGGCAGAAGCGGTACATAAGAATTTACAAATGGCATTTGAACTCTTTGCTGGTATATTGTAAATATTCTTAAAGAGTTGGGTTGGGAAGTAAGAGAATAATTTAACCCTATACCAAAGCTGGCTGTTGCCTGCATTCTGCCAATTCCTTTATTGTTTTCATATTCTCCGTCACTGTTCAATTTATACTTGCCGGTTGCGGGTATTGAATGCAGGTAGCCCAATCCTAATGATGTTTCAGCAGAAAGCCTCTTAACAAGTATGTGCCTGTAACCGCCATTTAAATAGACTGGAATACCATGCTGTACGTAGCGATGGTAGAAATAGGAAAGCTTAAGTTCACCAAACCATTCATGCTTTTGCTTTTGCGAAATAATTTTTCCATAACCAAGTTCAAAACCGGGGTGCAAAATTTCATTAAATAGCCCTGCAAATTTTCCAAACGGCATTGCATTTTGTGTAGTATAGACTCCTATGCTTATGTATTTTTCTTTTTGCCCTATAACAAAACCAGATATGCCAAAAAGCATTATAGTTATAAACAGATGTCTCATGCGTATTTATTGAAAAGTGGATTGATTAAAGTTCCTGCAAGAAACTGATGGTTTTACTGATAAAAATCAATATCCCTTACCACTAAGTTCATCAAATCATAATGATATTAACCGTTATATTAAATCACTTTTTTAAAGTTTAGGATCAGATCTTATCAACTTAGTTTTGTTATAAGCGATCTTGTAAAAGCTTTTATCATTGATCGCTTCCTTTATTTCCACAGGAGATAAATAATATTTTTCCATGTATTTCTTATAATGCTGTTTTGCATTAGAATAGTTGATGGTATAATCAGTTCCTTCAAGCAAAGCATAACCAAGATCATGATGTATTACAAGATTGTCAGTGAATCGTTCCATACGACGTCGATAGTCCGGGAAAACATATTTTATACCCGTAAATAAAACGCCGGTAGAAGTTTTATGAATGTAATGAGTAACGTGCCCCAACTCATGTGCTATCCAACCTACCAATGAATTAAAACTCAGTTCACTCCATTCCAAACCATTTTTGCTGGTCCCGGGTTTCCTGATCATGATCACATATTCTCTCTCATAACCTGATCTGAATATGGACTTCAACTTGGGTCTCGAAACCATTGTGGACATGGGAGAACCAAATTTGAAAATAACTTTTGTATCCTTCAATTCAGGATAATAAGAAATAGCAGCGAGGCATTCCAATTCAATTTCGACCGGAATAGATTTATTTATCCCAAATTCCTTTCTCAAATTTTCAAGTTTACAATTAAATGAATCTTTCGATAAGTATTTGTCAATTATTTCCTGTGAATGAATTGTAATTGAAATGAGAAAGAAGAAGAATATCACAAACGACGAGCCTAGTATGAATTTCTTTTTCATAAAAGTTAGTTTAGAAGGTTGGCCCTCCACTCATTTTATTATTTAAAAAGATCCGCCTCTAATTTTGAAATGTTTTTTTGTATATCTTTTTGAGTTGCCGGTTTTTCATTAAACGACCATTTTATCAACTCAAGATTGCCATAACTATCCAACGTAACAGAGTTTATTTGAGTAAGTATTCCTGTTGCTGCATTATACTCATTCCACTTTCCAATATTTTCCCATGCCGGACGATAACAAACATCATGATATAATTTTCGCTTTGGATATCCTGCTACGGCGACTCCATTATCATTAAAGATCCCTGGCTTGGTCATTACCCAACTTTCACTTCCATAAATTTTTGCTTGCGGAAAAAATTTAGCCAACGCCATCATTAATGAATCGCCATTCATGCGGGTTGTATCCCTGTAATCAATAGATGATCGATGATAGGTTGCACCACCATAGCAAGAACCGATCACAAGCCTGGTCTCATTGGTTGCGTATGGCGTTAGCGAATCAAATGGATCTGTGAACGAAGGATCTTTAAGTTTTTTAAAATTGACCTCGTCGTGACCTATATAAAAAAGAGAATATCCTTTTTTATACGAACCATGCGAATCAAACCACACAGTCCCAATGTTTGCATTGTACTTTTTAAGACGATGTATAATTTTTGCGGTTGCCTGTTCAGCATCTTCGGCAATTATTGCAACAAAATTTTTGGGTCTCCAAAGACTCTTGATCTTTGTCCGCAATACATTGAAACTTGTAGAAGGATCCAGCTTTCCTTTTTTTCTTTTTGAAAGAACAAAAAAATTAAGTTTTTGCTTTTGTTCAGTTGAAGAAGTTGTTTTTTTCTCAGAGGCATAGATTGCATCACTTACTTGAGCAAAAGCCGTGATTGATGAAGAACAAAAGATCAATGCTAAGATGGTGGTTGTTGGTTTCATAACAGTTGATTTAGTTTCTAAGTCAAACTTATCTCAGCATTGATCCATATAATAATTGATGATCGCAGCAACTATTTTTGCTGAACTTTAAACCAATAGATTTTTGTTAATGAAATAATAAGGCCGTGCGGCAAATACTATTTTAGTTTTTAATGACTGAAATCAAATTAGAAATCCGTAGAAAGATGTTTGACGATTACGGATTTTCCGTATTTTGAAGTTGAATGGAAGCCGCCGAACTGCAACAAATATTCTTCAACCACCTAAAAAGCGTCTTACCAGCTCATGTTTCCATCGCCGATGAGTTGTGCGATCTGCTAGGTATAAGTGCTGATAGCGCCTATCGCCGTTTACGTGGCGAAAAACCACTTACACTTTACGAGCTGAAATTGATCTGTGAAAAGTATAAATTATCACTTGACCAGGTGCTGCAATTGCAAAATGATTCTATACTATTCCAGGCGCCGGATATAAGCCAAAAGGATGTACCCTTTGCAGACTATCTCCGCGGTTTACTTAACCAGCTGAAATACTTTAATTCCTTTAAGGAAAGGCAAATGTTTTATCTCTGTAAGGATATGATCTATTTTCATTTTTACCTGTATCCTGAATTTGCCGCCTTCAAAACTTTTTTTTGGCTTAAGACAATTTTAAACAAGCAGGAGTACAATCATAAAAAATTTTCGTTGGCAGAATTTTCGTTTCCCGATTGTTTTGAGGTGGGACAGGAGTTAATAAAAGAATATAACAAAATATCTTCCCTTGAACTTTGGAATTTTGAGAGTATCAACAGCAGTATCAGCCAGATCCAGTATTACAAAGATTCAGGAATGTTTAGCAATGCTGCCGAATTGAATATGGTAGTAGATTCATTTATTAAAACGCTTGACCACCAGCAATCACAGACTGAAAAAGGAGTAAAGTTTATGCCGGGTGATTCAGAACTGGTTCACCGTGCACCGATAAAATTTTATATAAATGAAGTTGTACTTGGCAGTAATACCATTTTACTGGAATTAAATAACAACAGGCTTGCTTTTATCACATACAATGTGCTTAGTTATCTTATAGCAAAAGATCCTCGTTTTACAAATAAGGTTTTTGAAAATTTTAATACGTTACTCAGCCGGTCAACACTTATCAGCGCCACAGGAGAAAAAGAACGCAATAGATTTTTTAATGCTATGCGGGATAGGGTAAATTCTCTAAAAAAATAGCTTCTTTCTTATTGTTAACTTTGACCGTTCATGAACAATCTCATTAAACTTATTGAATGTCCCCGTGATGCTATGCAGGGCTGGAAAACATCAGTAAGAAAATAGCGGAAATGTATAACCAGATTGAATCGACTGATATCTGGAACACCGAGAGTATTAACAGCACCATCCGGCAAATTGAATATTACCGGGATGTTAATTTGTTTGAAAAAGAAGATGAAATAAAAAGTCTATATGATGCTGTTTTCAAGCTCGTTGATCACCTCGAAAAACAATCGGAACTGGGACTTAAATTTTCAATGAACGAAAGCCCAAAATCTAATGCCGCATCTTTTCATCTTTATAATAATGAATTAGACCTGGGCGACAATACTGTTTTGTTTGAATTAGATAATCTGAAAATTACAATTTTGAACCATAATATAATTAATTTTATATCTACTCATGACGAAATGTTTAATAACTATACATACGAAGCTCTGCAAAACATTCTGAAAAAATCTTCATCGCTCAGTGTTAACAGCGAAAAAGAAAGAGCAAGATTTTTTAGTCAAATAAGATATACAATTAAAAAAGCTTCCCGGGTATAAAAACCCGGATTGTACCTTTGCTATTCAATGGAAAAATCCACAATTAAACTCATCGAATGTCCCCGTGATGCTATGCAGGGTTGGAAGAACTTTATTCCAACTGAGAAAAAAATTGAATACATCAATTCTTTATTGAAAGTTGGATTTGATACTATTGACTTTGGAAGTTTTGTTTCAGCAAAAGCAATTCCGCAAATGGCGGATACGAAAGAGGTAATTGGGAATTTGGAGTTAGGAATTGGGAGTACAAAGCTGTTGGCAATTGTTGCTAATCTACGAGGAGCAGAAGAAGCTTCGGTATTTGATCAAATAACTTATCTCGGTTTTCCATTTTCAGTTTCGGAAACATTTCAACAACGAAATACAAATTCATCCATTGCAGAATCATTGAAAAGGGTAGAAGAAATTCAAAATCTATGTATTAATAAAAACAAGAAACTTGTTATTTATATTTCAATGGCATTTGGAAATCCTTATGGCGATCTTTATGATGAGGATATTGTTTTTAATTGGGTCAAGAAACTTATGGAAATGGATATTGATATTATTTCATTGGCCGATACAGTCGGAGTCGCTACACCAGAACAAGTTTATGATATGACAAGCTATCTTGTTGAATCATTACCTGCCACAGAGATCGGTGTTCATCTTCATTCCACATTTGAAAACTGGCAAGCAAAAACTTGATGCAGCCGTAAAAGCCGGATGTCAACAGATTTGATGGAGCATTAAAAGGAATTGGTGGTTGCCCGATGGCAAATGATGAATTGGTTGGCAATATGAATACCGAATGGATGATCAGTTATTTTGAAAAAAATAATATCACAACAGGTCTTAACAAAGAGGCTTTAGCAGAAAGTTTACGAATAGCAGGAGAAATTTTTATTTAAAAATGCAGTTTCAATTACCCATACAAATAAAATCGCCGGAAGCACGAATTAATTACCGTGACAAGATCATGTTGACGGGTTCTTGTTTTACAGAACATATCGGGAATTCATTGGAGGAATTAAAATTTTCAACTCTTGCAAAATCCAAATGGTATTTTATTTGATCCGCGCAGTGTTTGCAAAATCTTGATATCGTATATTGAAAACAAACAATACAAAGAAGAAGATCTGTTTCACTTAAATGAGATCTGGCATAGCTGGGAGCATCATTCACGATTCTCAAATATCAATGCTGATGAGTGCATTGCAAAATCATTAATGAATCACAACAACAAGCACATAATTTTTTAAAAGATGCAGATTGGTTGATCATAACATTAGGTTCATCTTTTTCTTACCGGCTTAACTCGGAGGTTTCAAAAGTCTCACCGCTTCGGAGGAGATTTAGAGGGGGCCGGAGTTGCAAATTGTCACCGGGCTCCTTCACAATGGTTCAATAAACATCTGCTGGACGATCGATGAAACAATTTCATTGCTTGATAACTGCTTATCATCAGTTGAAGCAATTTAATCCCAAGCTGAAAATAATTTTTACCATTAGCCCGGTACGACATATCAGGGATGGGGTCATAGAAAATAACCGAAGTAAGGCCCGGCTTATTGAAGCAGTTCATCACATGATAAATAAATTTCCGGGGTTATATTATTTTCCAGCTTATGAACTGGTGATCGATGTATTAAGGGATTATCGTTTTTATGATATTGATCTGGTTCATCCAAATTACCCGGCTACTGAATTTGTAATGGAGAAATTCAACGAAAGTTTTATTGACGAACAGTCTCAGCAATTAATGGAAGAAGTAAAAAAGATCGTGATCGCAAGAAAACACAAGGCTTTTCAGCCGGAAACAAATGCGCATAAAACTTTTTTGAAAACTCATCTTGAAAAAACAAAAGAGTTGCAGTCAAAATTTCCATTTCTTAGTTTAGCTGATGAAATTAAATATTTCAGTATCGAAAAAGATTTGGGCTAAAGCCCGGGACTTTCTTTATTCGAATAACCCCAGCCTTAAGGCTGGGGTTAAAAATAAAACTACTTCGATTCGGGGCTTTAACCCAAAATTATTTTATAAATATTCTTCTGATAATACTTTTCTCCTGGTCTTAAAATTGTATTGGGGAAATTAGGGATATTGATCGCATTAGGATGTTTATGTGTTTCCAAACAAAATCCGGAAAATGGCAAATAGTGATTCCCATCCTTTGCATTTTTGATATTTAACCCTTGCCCTGTATAAAATTGCACAGCTGGTTCAGTAGAAAAAATTTGTAATTGGATACCTGACTCTTTTGATCTTGCTTCTGCCACTAATTCTAATTCATCGGTTTTATTATCTACGATAAAACATTGATCATAACCATCCGCTTTGTTCCAATCTGTATTGATCGCTTTAAAAATTCTAAAGTCATACTGATTATTATCAACCGCTATAAAATCGCCGTTACAAACAAGCCCCTTCATCCTGTGCAAGAATATAGGATGAATTGATCTTTATTTCATGATCTTCAATTGTTCCTTTTCCATTATTTAAATTGAAATAACTGTGATGAGTGAGATTTACAGCAGTGGGCTTATCAGTAGTTGCAGTAAATTCATAACTCAGTTCATTCTCATCATTCAGTTCAAAGCGAATGATTGTTTCAAGATTGCCTGGAAAACCTTCTTCACCATCTTTACTTAAATATTTTAACTCAAGAGTCGGATCAGGATATTCATTTACCAAAGCAACCTGCCATGTCTTTTTATCAAAGCCTTCTTTTCCTCCATGTAAAATATCATTGCCCATATTCTGCACAAGCTGGTATTCTTTTCCATCTAATAAAAATTTTCCGTTTTTTATTCTGTTTGCATAACGACCACATGCCGCTCCGAGATAAGCGTAATTATTTAAATAATTCTCCGACAAATAATCCGCTACATTATCAAAGCCAAGAACAATATCATTAAAAGATCCATCCTTCGCTTTTATTTTAAACGAAGTAATAATGGCACCGTAATTTGTTATCGATACCTTAGTTCCATGTTTGTTGATGAGTGAGAACAAATAAATATCTTCACCGCCGGAATTTTTAAAACAAAATTTTTGTTCAACAGGCATAAAGAGTGGATATGAATGCAATGATAAATGAATTTTCCTCACGGTTCGGGAAGAGCCCGGAACATATTTTCTTCTGTCCCGGCCGTGTAAATCTTATTGGTGAGCATATTGATTATAATGGCGGGAAAGTAATGCCTTGTGCTATTTCATTGGGAACCTACCTGGCTGTTTCAAAGAACAAGGACAAGCTACTGCGATTTCATTCTCTCAATTTTCCTGAAACAGCTGAATTGCATTTGCAGGAAAGTTATTCGAAAACCGGAAGCACATGGTTTAATTATCCTTTGGGTGTGATCAATGAAATTCTAAATGAAGGCAATGCTATCTCAGGGCTTGACATGCTGTTTTATGGTGATCTTCCAATAGGAGCCGGCTTATCTTCATCAGCATCTATTGAAGTGCTTACAGGCTTTGCTTTAAACCAACTATTCGGGTTAAATATCTCAAATAAGGACATTGCTTTGATGGGTAAAAAAGTGGAGAATAAATTTATCGGTGTCAACTCAGGAATAATGGATCAGTTTGCAGTAGCAATGGGTAAAAAAAATAATGCTATTCTGCTTGACTGTGATACTCTGGAATATGAATACATTCCTTTTGAAATTGGTGACTATATTTTGGCGATCATCAATAGCAACAAACAAAGAACACTTGCTGAATCAAAATACAATGAACGATTTGCTGAATGTGGTAAAGCGTTAAAAGCATTAAAGAAAGAATTAGATGTAACGCATCTTTGCGATATCGATCTTAAAAGTTTCGAAGATCATCGTCATCTTATCAATGATCCTGTATTGGATAAAAGAGCATTGCATGTGATCAGTGAAAACTTCAGAGTAGGAGAGGCAATAGCTGCATTGAAAGTAAATGACCTCATAAGTTTTGGAAAGGAAATGTATGCATCGCATCAATCCTTAAAAGATTTGTATGAAGTAAGCGGAAAAGAATTGGACACCATTGTTGAGTTTTGTAAAACTTATGAAGATTGTATTGGCGCAAGAATGACCGGTGCTGGTTTTGGTGGTTGTGCTATTGCATTGGTAAAAAAAAATAAGTTTGAAGATTTTTCTTCTAAGATCAATGCATATTATAAAGATAAGATCGGTTATAAACCCGATGTATTTGCTTCAGAGATCGGCGATGGAGTAGGAGAATTAAAGAAAGAGTTTAGCTGATCAATGAATTCTATCACCTCTCACTTCAAGATGTTTAATAACTCTCAGCTTCATATTCCAGCCATTCAGCCCAACGCTTTCTTACTTTTTCTTTGTCAATATAAGTTTCTGCCAGTTCAATGAACAAAGTATAATGCCCGGCTTCGCTTTCCATAAAGCGGCGATAGAAATTCCGCAGGTATTCATCATTCAATCCTTCACTCAATCGTTTGAACCGTTCACAACTCCGGGCTTCTATCAGTGCCATCGTCAGCAATTGATCGAGCATACGGTCTTCCACACTACCGCCTTTTTCCTGAAATTCGATCAGTTCATTTACATATTCATCTTTTCGTTGCTTGCCCAAGTTTCAGATTTCTTTTTTGCAATTCGGCAAGCACCAGCCGGAAATGACCCCATTCTTCGGTAACAATCGGAGAGAGTTCATTCACCAGTTTTTCCCTTTCGCTGTAGCGTTGAATCAGCGATATGCAGGAGGTAGCCGCTTTTTGCTCACAGTAGGCATGGTCGGTCAGGATTTCTTCCAGTGATTTTTCGGCCAGGTTAACCCAGCGGGGATCGGTGGGAAGTTGAAGACCAAGAATATTCTTGGTATCCTGTGATAATTCCATTCTGGCAAACATACAGTTAGGATAGAATTAGCAGGGCTCAAAGCTAGAATCGAAAAATAGCTGATTAAGCCTTTGCTGATTATGCCTGTGATTGCCTTACCTTTGCCGCCACAAATAATCGGATGTAAAATCGGATGAAAGGGATTCCTTTGGAAAAATAAAAAAAATAAAAGATGCCTTTAACAAAAGAAAAAAAATCGACCGTCATCGCTCAATTTGGCGGAAAAGAACAAACACCGGTTCCATTGAAGGCCAGATCGCACTGCTGACTGAGCGGATCAGCCAGATCAGCCGCACATCTTCAGGAAAACAAAAAAGATTTCTCTACTCACCGTGGACTGATGCAGTTGGTTGGTAAACGTAAACGTTTGCTTAACTATCTTGCAAAAACATAACCTGACAGGTTATCGCCAGTTGATCGAAAAACTCGGATTCAGAAAGTAAGTAACGGCCCCCTAATCCCCGATTGAACGTCGGAGACTTTTAGTTTCCTGAGAGTTTGCATTTCTTATTTTCTTTCACTGCTTTTCAATTTTGCTGAATAGCGATAAGAACGTACAAGAGTGCGACGCAACGGAAGCTAAATAGTAGCAATAAGCCGGGTACATAAATTCCTCACATGAGTTTGCTGGTAAATAAACCACAAACCATAAATTTTTGAAATGTTACAACAACCAATTCGTAAAACATTTGATATAGGTGATGGCCGTATGGTTACCATCGAAACAGGCGACTTGGCCCGCCAGGCCGATGGTTCAGTTACCGTTCGCCAGGGCAATTGTATTATACTGGCAACAGTTGTTGCCAATAAAGAACCGAAAGAAGGACAGAGATTTTTTCCCATTGTCAGTAGATTACCAGGAAAAATTTGCTTCTGCAGGTCGTATTCCCGGTTCTTTCTTTAAACGAGAAGCCCGATTGAATGATTATGAAATATCTGACCTCACGCTTAATTGACCGTGCCTTGCGTCCTTTGTTTCCGGAAGATTATTTATGTGAAGTACAGGTACTGATAACTCTTATTTCAAGTGATGCACGAAGTAATGCCTGATGCACTGGCTTGTCTAGCTGCATCTGCTGCACTTGGCTGTTTCTGATATTCCTATCCAGGAAATTATTTCTGAAGTACGTGTTGCCCGAGTCAATGGAGAATTTATTGTAAATCCAGTCCGTGCAGCGAATTGGCAAAAGCAGATCTTGAATTTATCATTGCTGCTACCGATAAGAATATTATGATGGTGGAAGGTGAAGCAAAGGAATGCAGGAAGAAGATCTGATAAAAGCTATTGGAAGTTGCACATGATGCAATCCGCGTCCAGATAAAAGCACAGGAAGAACTTCGAGATATGAAAGGTGTGACAGGCAAAAGAGATTATACAAAGCCTGAGCACAATGAAGACTTGCGTGAAAAAGTAAATGCTTTTGCAAAAGAAAAAGTATATGAAATTTCAAAAGCTGCATTAAGCAAAGCATGAACGTAGCGATAAATTTGCATGCGCATGAAAGATGAATTGATGGAACATCTCAAAGCAGGATTGAATCTTCCTGAAGGTGAAGAAATGCCTGCTGAAGATATAAAAAAACAGGCAAACACTTATTATGGCGACCTGCAGTATTATGTGGTTCGTGATATGATCCTTGAATGAGAAAGTTCGTTTGGATGGCCGTAGGTCTGGATGAGGTTCGTCCATTGGATATGGAAGTAGATGTATTGCCTTCTCCACATGGTGCAGCATTATTTACAAGAGGTGAAACACAATCTCTTACAACAGTTACTTTAGGAACTCCATTAGATGAATTATTGATTGAAAGTGCCGCTAAATCTGATTATTCAAAATTCATTCTACATTATAATTTCCCTCCATTCTCAACTGGTGAAGTAAAGATGATGAGAGGTCCGTTGGCCGCCGAGAAGTAGGACATGGTAACCTTGCAATGCGTTCGTTGAAACAAATGATGCCAGGTGGTGATTTTCCTTACACGGTTCGTGTGGTAAGTGATATCCTGGAATCAAATGGTTCTTCTTCAATGGCAACTGTTTGTGCCGGTTCACTGGCATTGATGGATGCAGGTGTTCCTATTCCAAAACATGTTAGTGGTGTGGCAATGGGATTGATTAGCAAAGGATGATAAATTTGCAATCTTGACAGATATCCTTGGTGATGAAGATCATCTGGGTGATATGGATTTTAAAGTAACTGGTACCCGTGATGGTATTTGCGGTGTGCAGATGGATATTAAAGTTGATGGTTTGAGCATGGATGTAATGCGCCAGGCATTGGAACAGGCACGTAAAGGCCGTTTGCATATTCTGGATGCGATGTATGCAACTGTATGCCTGAAGCAAGAAGCGAAGTGAAACCACATGCACCAAGAATGGTGAAAATGTTTATTGATAAAGAATTTATTGGTGCAGTGATCGGGCCAGGTGGTAAAGTGATACAGGAAATTCAAAGAGAAACCGGAACTACTATCAATATTGAAGAAGTAAATAATATGGGTGAAGTAAGTATCTTTGGTACTAAACAAAGAAGGAGTGGAAAAAGCAGAAGCATGGATCAAAGGTATTGTTGCAGTACCAGTTGTTGGTGATGTTTATGAAGCAACGGTAAAATCAATTATGCCTTTCGGTGCATTTGTTGAATTTCTACCAGGCAAACAAGGATTGGTACATATCAGTGAAGTAAGCTGGAAACGTCTGGAAACACTGGAAGGAGTATTGAATGAAGGTGATGTGATAAAAGTGAAATTGATAGGTACTGATCCAAAATCAGGCAAATTCAAATTATCAAGAAAGATATTGATTCCAAAACCGGAGAGACAAGATCGTCCGGCAGAAAATAATAATTATTACCAGAAAAATAACTTAACCCTGTTTTGCTTAAAGCAAGACAGGGTTTTTAATTTTGTATTGAAATGGATTATATTCAAGATCAGCATTTGCCGATCTGCAACCAGAACAAAAAGAAATTTTGATTGCACAACTTGCTGATGCAGGTTTTGAAGGATTTGAAGAAAAGGATACTAGTCTTGAAGCATTTATAAATAGTAAAAGCTTTGATAAGATCATAGTAGATGAGATATCTTTTAAGTATCAAACTCCATTATACAAAAGAAAAAATTGCAGAAACAAATTGGAACCAGGTTTGGGAATCAAATTTTGAACCGGTGATAGTAAATGATTTTGTAGCTATCCGTGCAGATTTTCATAAACCAATTACAGAATACAAAGCATGAAATTATTATTACTCCAAAAATGAGTTTTGGTACAGGTCATCATGCCACAACTTATATGATGATCGAGCAAATGAGAGAAATGGATTTTAAAGGAAGATCTGTTCTTGATTTTGGAACAGGCACAGGTATACTTGCAATTCTTGCTGAAAAAATAGGAGCAAAAATATTGATGCAATAGATAATGATGATTGGAGCATTGAAAATGCAGGTGAGAATATTGAAAAAAATAATTGCACCAAAATAAATTTAAGAAAAGCTTCAAACGCTGCATCTGATATTAAATTTGATATTATTCTCGCCAACATTAATAAAAATGTAATTCTTGAAAACCTGGTTCTGCTTTCAGAACAATTAAATAACGGTGGCCAGGTTTTACTAAGTGGACTACTCAGGGAAGATAAAGATGAAATACTAAGTATTGCCACCGAATTAGGCTTAAAACTCAAAAAAGAATTGATCAGGGACAATTGGATATCCCTGTAATTTCATAATTAAATGGGCTGAATGGTGTATTAAATTAATGTTACCTGATCTATTCTGATTCTATTATTTTTGTAATCCAACTTTAACAAAGGTTCTATGAACGAACTCTATTGATCGTTCTCGCATATCTTATTGGTAGCATTCCCACATCGTTTGGGTCAGCAAATATTTTTTTGATATTGACATCCGTGATTATGGCAGTGGCAATGCTGGTGCTACTAATACTTTCGAGTACTTGGTCCCAAATGGGGCACATTTGTAATGATGGTTGATATGCTGAAAGGTATCATCGCCGTTAAACTTGTCTTCTTATTCCTTATTATCTCGATCATGAATCACAAATGACCAATCTCCAGATCGGCCTCGGACTGGCAGCTGTAGTGGGTCATATATTTCCCATTTGGGCAGATTTCAGGGGAGGTAAAGGAGTCGCAACTTTGTTTGGATTGGTGCTCGGCATCTCAGCCATGGTTGCTGTATGTTGTGTTGGAGTGTTTTTATTGGTTCTTTATCTCACAAGATTTGTTTCACTTAGTTCAATACTTGCCAGCCTTGCATTTCCGGTTTTTATTCTTGTCATCTTTAATGAGAAAGAAGATCTCTATAGAATTTTCGCCATTGCCGTTGCCTGATGGTCCTTCTTACACATCAAAAAAATATTGGTCGACTTCTCAAGGGGAATGAAAGCAAGGTTCCTATTCTTAAACATCGGGATCGTCGAAGACAGCGCCGACGCGGACTCTCAGAACAGAAACAAACTCTGATTTTCATATTTCTCATACTTTTATCTGCTTAGTTTGGTACAATCATTGAATTAATGGTAAAAACAAAAAAACTATGACCAAGAATTTTTACATCCCTGTTTATTGTTGCATCGCTTGCAATTGCGTGCAGTAAGAATGCAGTGACAGGACGCAGTCAATTTAAATTATTACCAGAATCGGAATTACAGACAATGGCAAGCAGCCAATACCAGCACTTTCTAACCCAAAACAGAGTAGTTAGTAGCAGTACCAATAGAGATGCAGAAATGGTAAGAAGGGTAGGCCAGCGAATCACAAAAGCAGTTACAGAATATTATGCATCTATTGGAAAAAGTAATATTCTTGATGGGTATAATTGGGAATATAATCTGGTCGATGATAAAGCAAGTAAATGCATGGTGTATGCCAGGGGGAAAGATTGTTGTTTATACAGGCTTACTTCCAATTACTCAAAATGAAGCAGCACTTGCAGTTGTTATGGGACATGAAGTATCTCATGCTATATTTCAACATGGAAATGAAAGAATGAGCCAGGAATTGGGAGCAGAGTTAGTAGGAGTGGGCTTACAGGTAGCTGTATCGCAATAAACCTGCAGAAACTCAAAATCTATTTCTGCGTGCTTATGGTGTAGGGGCACAAGTGGGTGTTCTCTTACCTTTTTCCCGTAAACATGAATTGGAAGCTGATCATTGGGGATTAATTGGGCAGCAATGGCAGGATATAATCCCCAGGAAGCAATTCCTCTTTGGGAACGAATGGAAAAAGCTGGTCGCAGGGCAAAAACCACCGGAATTTCTGAGTACACACCCGAGTGAAGGAAAACGAATTGATCAATTACAAAAATATATGCCTGAAGCATTGAAATATTATAAACCAATGGCTAAATATAGAATATTGAGTTATTTAAAGAAATTGATTAAATCCAGATTCCGACTAAAGCCGGAATTTTTTTGATAAATACTGTCGAGAAACAGTATATTTTCGTACCTTTGCGCCCCGCTACTTTGAGAACTCTGTTAAGCCGGTCTACGAACCGGGCGGTTTGCGGAAAACCCTAAAAAATCAGTTTCCAGGTATGTCACAAACGCTGTTTGAAAAATTACAACTGGCAGACGAAAAGAATCTTTTAATTCAGGGTTTGCCTTCTTCGATCGAAAAACAGTTCAGCAAACTTTCTTTTGCCAAAAACATGACGCCGCTTTTAAAGAGCCGGAAAATTGATTTTGCACTGGTATTTGCCGTAAACGAAAATCAGCTGAACGGCATTTTGAAGGATGTTATGCCTGCATTAAAGAAGATTCTAAATTCTGGGTAGCTTATCCTAAAACCACCTCCAAAATTGTAACAGATCTTAACCGTGACTGCAGCTGGAACAGCTGACCTGCGATGGCTATGAAAGCATTGACCGGGTTGAACTTTGGATCATGTTTGGAGTGCTATGCGCTTTGTAAGGGTGAATTGGTTGAAGGAATAAGGATCAGCCGCAAGAGAAATGGCTGCAGATGGAAGCTTAAAAAATTTTATTGGCTAAGCAAAACTATACCATGATATTTTCATGGTTATTTTTTTTATGTCCCATCTCTAATGTAGAAATAAAAGCGATCGTCAATGATCCTTCATTTATCCGAAATTATTTAGTTGGCCAACAGTGCTGAATTATAAAGGAACTGATGAACAAACAGATACTTATTTTAATGTCAATCCGGCAGATTGAAATTACGGGAAGGAAATATTGAAAATAACCTGATCTTTTATGAAAGAACTAACCAGGCTGGTCCAAAGAATTCACATTTTAATCTTGTAAAAATTGAGGATGCAAAAGGTTTGAAAGAAGTACTTAGAAAATCAATCGGAATAAAAGTGATCGTAAAGAAAAAAAGAGAGATTTATTATATCAACAATGTGAAATTTCATATTGATGAAGTACCCGGCCTTGGATCTTTTGTCGAAATAGAAGCGGGAAATATTTTGGCTGATCATAACCGAGGCAGAATTAAAAGATCAATGTGATTTTTATATGAAGGAATTTGGAATTAAAGAAGAAGACCTGATTGAAGTATCTATAGCGATATGCTGATGAAAGTGAATGATACTATTTGATAATAACGGCTCCCAATTTTCCTGGTAATCTCCATTTCCATTTGTTTCAAATGTTCATGGGTTTGATGTAAGCATGTTCGATATTCTTCCGGAGTATGTTTTTTTTCCAGATCCACCTGGTTTTCCAGTAGCATTCGTTTTATTTTTCGGAGCTTTAAGATAATTGACGGCTGATTCAACTTCTTCATTGGTTTTGTCTTCATCCATTTTCAGATAATGTCATCAGTTCTGCTTCATTATCAACAGTTACAGATCGTTATAAAATCTTCATAACTCTTTTCAAACAATTTTTCTGATAACCGGTGACCTGGCTGAATTCTCTTCGCCAATGTTCACTTTCTTCATAAGGAAAATTAAGCAAGCGAAACAGCCAGGGCACTGAGCTTTGTATCAGGATGATAAATAAAATAATTTTTATTGCGTATCGAAGCGTTCTATTTGTCCTAAAAGTTCTTTAAATTCAGCTGATAAGCTAATACATCCGTGTTATCAATCAGGCTTTCATCCACCATTTCTTCAAAAATATATTCGGCAACCAATTTTGAATCATCCCATTTTTTATTCCATATTCCAGCAATATTCTTGCAACTTCTCTTTCCTGCAATTCATCTTTGAACAAAAATTAAACGTGGCATCATCATAATCAGTCGCTTCAGCTTGTTTTGCATTTTCCTCCTGAGTTCTTGCTTCTTCAAATGGCAAGCTTTCTTTCCTGCGTACAATCCTGTCACGGATAAATTTATTTACCAATGCATGCAAACCACTTTCATCAATTTTTAATATCTCGGAACATTGCTTGATATAATCCTGTTGTTTGGTAAAATCTTCCGCCTTATTGATTTTGGAAATGGTTTCAGCCATCTGGTTTACCACTTCAGCTTTTTTGGTGGAATCACTACCGGCATCTTTCAACGCTACTTCCAGCTGGAAAAGAATAAAATCTTTTTTATTCTTCTGAACAAATTCATTGAAATGCAGAAGCGCCAACTTTATTTACATAACTATCCGGGTCTTCATTATCCGGTATTAAAACCAGTTTTACATTCAGTCCTTCTTCCAGTGCAAGATCAAGTCCGCGCAAGTGCAGCTTTTACACCTGCAGCATCGCCATCATAAATAATTGTAAGATTGTTGGTGTATTTTTTTACCAGCCTTAGCTGATCATGTGTTAATGAAGTACCACCTGATGCCACTACATTTTCAATTCCTGCCTGGTGCAATGAAACAACATCGGTATATCCTTCTACCAATAAACATTCATCGGCTTTATCAATTGCCTGCCTGGCAAAATAAGATCCATAAAGAATTTTGCTTTTTACATAGATCTCATTCTCCGGTGTATTGATATATTTCGGCGCTTTATCATTTGTCTTTAAAATTCTTGCACCAAAACCCAATACTTTTCCACTATGATTATGTACAGGAAAAATGATCCGGCCCCGGTAATTATCCATCAACTGGTCATTACGATTTGACAACCAAGACCTGTTTTTAATAATAATTCAGTATTGTATTGTTTGGCAATTGCTTCTTTTGTAAAAGCATCTCTTTGTTCAGGAGAATAACCCAATTGAAATTTTTTGATGATGTCTTCCCTGAAACCTCTTTCTTTCAAATAACTTAAGACCAATATCCTGTCCTTCTTCTGTTTCAAATAATTGCTTTTGAAAAAAATTGTTGAGCAAAACTGTTGATGATATAAAGACTGTCGCCGATCTGCTTTGCTGCGTTTGTTCATCAGTCTGAAAAGTTTCTTCGATCTCAATTCCATATTTATTTGCCAGCCATTTCAAAGCTTCAACATAACTGTACTTTTCATGCTCCATCAAAAAGCTGATGGTATTGCCGCTGCGACCGCAACCAAAACATTTATAAATTTCTTTGGAGGGAGAAACGGTAAAAGAAGGTGTTTTTTCATTATGAAAAGGGCAGAGGCCAAGATAATTGGTGCCTCTTTTTTTTAATTTTACAAAACCACCGACCACATCAATAATATCAATGCGGCCAAGTATTTGTTGTATGGTATTCTGGGAAATCAATTTATGACTAAAATCAGTCTGCGAATATCCTAAATTGAGCTTGGATCATGGCAGGTAGGTTGAAAAAATTTCTTGACTTTATGAATAAACTGGCTTAAATTTATACAGATACATTTCCGCCACTGAAAAATTCGGACGGTTGCTTTTTTTTCACCTTTAAATTAAAATCCCATGGTTACAGTTGACATCTCACAGCTCTCTGGGGAATGCAATACCTGGAGGGATTCGTTGCGTTCCTACCGCGATGATTTAAACCAATTAAAAAAACAACTTCAGCAAACGGCAGCTCAAAATCTTACTAAAGACCAGCTGCATGACGTAGAACATTATCACAACCAGTTTCACATTCAACTTATCAATGTTCACGACCTGAAACAATCTATCAAATCTCATGATCGTCGCGTACAATTTGAAACTTCTGCTAACAGCGGCCAATTAGCAGAAGATACGATCGCAGAACATGAAAGACTTTTTGAAGAATTCCAATCACTCGACAGCACAATCAAGAATCTACGTGAAGAATTTGGCGATTTTATTCATCGAACGCCATAAGATAATATAGATCAGCTCTATTCCTGAATTAGATCATGATCATCAAAATATATTTCGAGGAACTTTGAAAAAAGTTCTTAAGATCCCGTCTCCGTTTTATTTCGCCTCTGAAGAACCGATAAAAATATTTAATAACATACAGGCAAGGCATGCCTTGTCTCTAAAACACTTGCCATGGCAGAATTTGATACCTCACACGTAAAAAATATTGTCTTGCTGGGCCACGCTGGCTCCGGTAAGACCACATTAGCGGAATGCATGCTCTATGAAGCGGGCATAATTACCCGCCGCGGCAGCATAGCCGAAAGAAACACAACAGGAGATTACCACGAACTTGAACAAGAACGTGGTAATTCTATTTTTAGCAAGCTCATGCACACAAAATGGCGAGGCTTTAAAATCAATGTGATCGATACTCCGGGATATGATGATTTTGTTGGAGAAGTAATTTCTGCATTAAGAGTTGCCGATACCGGCGTCATGCTTTTAAATGCAGTAATGGGTGTTGAAGTAGGAACAGATATTATCTGGGAATACACAGAGAAATTTAAAACACCGATGATCTTTGCAGTAAATAAATTGGATGATGATAATGCTGATTACGAAAGAACAGTTCGTGAAGCAAAATCACATTTTGGAAGTAAGGTTGTAGTTGTGCAATATCCATTGCAAACAGGGTGCAGGTTTTCATGAAATAGTTGATGTGTTGCGTATGACGATGTATAAATTTAAAGACACTGGTGGCAAACCAGAAAAACTTCCTATTCCCGATGCAGAAAAAGCAAAGGCAGAAGAATTGCACAAAGAGTTGATCGAAGCTATTGCCAGCAATGATGAAACCCTGATGGAAACATATTTTGATAAAGGTGAGTTGATGGAAGATGAAATGAAGATGGGATTAAAAAAAGCAATGATCAATCATGATCTGTTCCCATTGTTCTGTTTATCCGGCGAAAGAAATATGGGTAGTGGCCGTTTGATGGGTTTTATTGACAATGTGTGTCCAAGTGCCAATGAAATGCCGCCACAAACAACCAGGAGCGGCGACAAAATTTCCTGCGATGCAAGCGGACCTGCATGTATTTTTATTTATAAAACGATCAGCGAACCGCATGTAGGAGAGCTGTCTTTCTTTAAAGTTTATTCCGGTACGGTAAAAAGCGGAATGGAACTGGAAAATGAAAGTACCAATGTAACAGAAAAGATAACCCAGCTGTTTTTGGTTGAAGGAAATAAAAGAATGCCCATTAATGAACTGGTAGCAGGTGATATTGGTGCTACATTAAAATTAAAAAACACCCATACCAATAATACATTACATGCAAGAGGCAAGAATTATGAATTGCCTTCGATAGAATTCCCATCTCCGAATATGACCGTTGCTATTGAACCTTTGAAAAAAGGCGAAGAAGAAAAACTTTCACAGGCATTGCATCAATTAAGAGAAGAAGATCCAACATTAATTGTTGAGGTTTCTCCTGAATTAAAACAAACATTGATCCATTGCCAGGGAGATATGCATTTGGCTGTTGCAAAATGGAAAATAGAACATAGTCATAAAGTGGAAGTGAAATTTGTAAAACCAAGAATTGCTTACCGGGAAACGATTCGCAAAATGTCTGATGCAAGTTATCGTCATAAAAAACAAAGTGGCGGCGCCGGTCAGTTTGGTGAAGTATATATGAGAATAGAACCATGGCATGAAGGCATGCCTGAACCAAAAGACCTGAATGTAAGAGGTCGTGATACATACGAACTGGATTGGGGTGGTAAACTTGTTTTCTATAATTGTATAGTTGGTGGCGCTATTGATACAAGATTTTTACCATCTATTTTAAAAGGTGTAATGGAAAAAATGCATAATGGTCCGCTTACCGGTTCGTATGCCCGTGATATACGTGTATGTGTATATGATGGAAAGATGCATCCTGTTGACAGCAATGATATTTCATTTAAGATAGCAGGGTTGCAGGCGTTTCGCCAGGCATTCCAACAAGCCGATCCGCAGATACTGGAACCAATTTATAAAGTGGAAGTGCTTTGTCCTGATGATCTGACCGGTGCGGTAATGGGTGATCTGCAAAGCCGTCGTGCAATTGTAGAAGGAATAGACAGTGAAGGACATTTTCAAAAAGTAATTGCAAAAGTTCCATTGGCTGAAATGGATGGTTATTCATCATCACTTCGTTCGATAACACAGGGAAGGGCAAAATTCAAAAGCGGATTTTTGGAATATGCTCCTGTGCCTTTTGAGATACAGCGAAGATTAATTGATGAGCATGCTAAACATGCGAAGGAAGAATATGCTTGATTAGTTTTTTCTGCACTATAATAAAAAGATGATCCAGTTAGGGTCATCTTTTTATTTTAAAAAATTCAGGGAAAATGATGCTTGTTATATAACTAAATTCTTACAGCAGTCACCAGCGGCTCAGGTTCATGTACACTTAATGAAACAGCTTTATCATCATTCACTTTAAAAATTATTTTCACCGAAGGAGCACCTGCAGGTGAAAAAGTGCTTTCATCAATTTTATTCAGTTTGCGGGGAGACGAACCTTTTCGCCCTATTTGCAAAAACCCCAGTCGATGTGTATCTACTACAAATATTTCTCCTTCACCGGTTCCAAAACGATATTCACCTGCATATTTTTTCTTTTCTTCTTCAGTTACATCTAGACTTTTAGGTTTTATATCTGCATTACCCAAACTTTCTAAATAGCTGATCACATTTTTTACATTGGCTGCATCAGCTGCAGAAATATCTTTATTTTCCAATCTATTCTTTGCATGTTGCAATAAAGTAATTCCATGTGGCCCGTTATGCGATTGGATACCAGGAACCGTTTCTATAATTTCCTGTACACTTTTCAGCATACCCATCATTGCAAATGTAAAAATATCTGGTCTTGCACCATGACTCATTAAAAACTCAGCAATATCACGACGACCGACATGTGAAGCGGCACCAATTGCTGTTTCCCAATCACCAAAGCCCCAATCCCAGGAAGCACCTGCTAATTCAGGCCGGGCATTCACCAGTTCTTTTACTTTATCAAAATTTCCATGCGATGCACCAACTATACCACTTGCCATGCTATCGTTTATACCTGGATACCGGTAAAAAAGTGGCTCAGCGTTTTCAGCTTTTTCTATTTTAACAGTATCCTTTGCAGATAAATTGCCGAATGCAGTAATACCGATCAAACCAAATGCAGAGCTTTTAATGAACCGGCGGCGTTGATTACTGTTGCTCATGGTTAAAATAGTTTTATGGATGATGACTATCAATTTACTGAATTACATACCAGTAAGACAATAAGTTCCGATGACCGGTATTATTGTAATTATTTAAGGCAAGAAGGATCTCATTAATACCGTTCGGGAAGATCAAAACGAATCAATTTGTTGCCGTAAACTTAATATCAAAAGTTGATATGTTTCCAGGGCCATCTACTCCGTATAAACGAATTGTTTGTTTGCCGGCAAAATTTCTTGGAATTATAAATTTAAAATTCATTTCATACTCAGAGATCTTTGGCTCAAATTGACCGCTATAGGGATTACCACCACATAGTCCTTCAGCCCGTAATGCTTCCCATGAAGCAACATACACAACATCACGATCAGTGAAAACGGCTTTTACCTCTAACAGATCACCCGCTTTTAGCGTGGGAATAGATTGCGGGGAAATAACTTTTATTGTTGGCGGTTCATTGATCGCACTGCGTGTAGAATTAATGCTTTCGGTTTTACTGCAGGCAGAAAAAATTAAAAAAACAGCTGTCACTGCAAAAAATAATTTTCTCATAGTGATTTAGTTTCTGATAAGTTACGACAATTTTATCGCTCAAATAAAAATGGTTTAATCCTTTCGGATTAAACCATTGAATAATTTTATGTTGTTGTTGCTCTATTAATTTGAAAATATCTCAAATTGAAAGTGTTACGGCGCAAAATCTTACTTTTAATTAAACATTTTAACCATGAAAAAGGTTTTAATATTTGCCATGGCTATTTCTATTTCAGGAATCTGTTTTTCACAAAGCCTGTCAAGGAATGAATTCGTAAGATTGGCTAATAGGCTTGATTCTTTTGTTTCTAAAAAGGATACCGTTTATGATGCAAAGCGTTCTTCACAGTTTATTTACGTTCTTGCAAGTGTAAATTCAAAGGGCACAATTGATAAGTTTGACTTTTCAGGTATAAAAAGTGATACTATCTATCAAATATTAAGTAGTCTGCGATCTGCTGATTTGGGTGATTGGAAATGTGTAACGTGCAAAGGAAAAACAATAGTAATCCCGTTGTTTTATATTTCTGACAATAATAACAACGACAAAGTTGAACAGATGCTGACTTCACATTATTTGAAAATTCCTCATAAGGATATGATAACAGAAGTTGGCAATACGATCTTAGTTAGGTATATGTCTATCTCAGGGCCATCGAAGATCTCGAGAACGCAATAAAAATGGTTTAATCCTTTCGAATTAAACCATTGAATAATTTGAACACTTTCTGAATTAAGCGCCTAATGTCCAACCATCCCTGTATTCTCTTCACACACTGGTTGGCTTCATCAAAATTGGTGATCTTCATATTCTTAGCATCCCACAACAATTTTTTGCGACCAAGCTATTTATCATCCCAACCTTTTCCGTTTGGATTCTTCATCAAGAAACTGCGAATTGCCAGGTTACCAATCAGAATACTTTCTGTAAATGGTCCTGCATATTCAAACGGAGAACTTGGTTATCCATTTCCATAACCAGCAATACAGGCATTTACCCATTGCACGTAATGTCCTTCTGGAACTCTTTTTATAGATTCTTTCGGCAAATTTGTTTCTTTCATCAGTTTTGTAGGCAACAATCTTGGATTAGCACCATAGCAATCCAATAATAATTTTCCTTTTGTTCCAGTAAACAATACACCACCATCCCAGTTACCAAATGCTTCTTCTGGTAAAAGTTCATCAGGACGTTGTGGTAATAAACCACCATCATGCCAGGATACTTTTATATTTCCTTTCCATCATTTCTTGGATAATTCAAATGAATGATGGATGAAGGCAGGACATGCATCCAGATTTTGCGAATCATCCCACATTTTAGCCCAGATAGTAGCAACACTGCATTCAACTGAATCAGGATAAACGAATCGGTAAGAATGCTGATAAATAGGATCCATGATATGACATGCCATATCACCCAATGCACCTGTACCATAAGCCCACCATCCACGCCAGTTAAATGGAAGATATGCAGGATTGAAATCAATTCTTTGGCGCAGTGCCTAGCCAAAGATCCCAGTTCAAGTTCTTTTGGTATATCAATTTACCTGTAGGTGTGGGAATACCTTGTGGCCATACAGGTCTGTTTGTCCATGCATGTGCTCGTATACATCACCGATCATACCTGCATCAAAGATTTCTTTTGCTTTTCGTACACCATCACCAGAACCACCCTGGTTACCCATTTGTGTAACTACTTTATATTTTTTTGCAGCTTCCGTTAATATCCTTGCTTCATAAATATCATGTGTCAATGGTTTTTGTACATATACATGTTTGCCCAATTGCATTGCAGCAATTGTAGCAACAGCATGTGTATGATCCGGTGTGGAAACTGAACACGGCATCAATATTATTTTTTTCTTTCTCCAGCATTTCCCGGAAATCTTTATAGTATGTTGCATTCGGAAATGATTGTCTGATTTCACAGCCTGCCTGTCATCAACATCGCATAACGCTACAATATTTACATTAGGACTTTTTGCAAATTCAGAAAGATCACTTTCTCCTTTACCACCAGCGCCTATACCGGCTATTCTTAGTTTATCACTTGGCGCAATAAAACCGCGTCCAATAACATGGCGGGGAACAATAAAGAAACCGGCACCTGCAACAGCACTGTTTCTTATAAATTTTCTTCTTGAGTTACTCATATTAATAATTTAGTTTAAATTGATTGAATTTTGGGCTAAAGTCCTTATTATTTTTTATTAACCCCAGCCTTAAGGCTGGGGTTATTTAGTGGATATATTGTAGGGCTTTAGCCCATTCATTAATATTTCATGTTTTATCAAAACTTACACATTCCTTCAATTCTTTTTCTGTGTAAGCAAGACCGTATTGTTTCAGTACATCATCCGGCACACCATTCCATTGAGTGGGAGTGTTGCCCATATAGCCAATATCTTTTACACCGATCTGCTGAAGTATAAAAACCGGTAGCAGTTAAATTTCGCATTAGGTTAAAAAAAGCAACTCCCTGGTGCCATTTCAGGTTTTGCTTTTTTCAGGATAAGCAATCTGATCAACCATTTCAATCTGTTGTTGTGGTGTACAATCTTTAAATGATTTTTCATAACTGTTTCAAGCATTGCATATCCAGCCAGCGCAAACCACCACGCATAGGTGTTTGGTGATCCGGCATATCTTTTACAATGAACTCAATGAACTCAGGAACTTTTGCATCAGTTGCACTGCCGCTTACTTCATCTTTTGGAATAATGATATCAGCAAGTATCGTAATGGTTGCCATTTCATGATCAGTAAAAAATTTATCCATTGCCAGTATCTCTTTTTCATTTTCCACTTCATCAGGATTGCGGTCAAGATTGAAAGTTGGCTCAGCAACTGCTTCAGCTTTCTTTTATCATCTGTTTTGCAACCGGCAACAACTACAGGTACAGCTACAGCGCCGGTAGCAATTAGTTTTAATGATTTTCTTCTGTCCATATTAAAGCTCCTCCAAACTTCCACCTAAGGCGAAGGCTTTAGTTTACTATGATTTGAAACTTCTGTTCATATAATAACATTCATTTATCAGACTCTTCGAAATCCTCCTTCGGAGGATTTAGTGGGCTCTAAAGATTTTGTTTCTTCATTTCATCAACAATATATTCACTTGCTCTCATGCTTAATGCCAGTATCGTCCAGGTAATATTTTTATCAGCCTGTGAACAAACTGCCCACCATCCACACAAAAAGATTTTTACAATCATGTGCCTGGTTCCATTTATTCAGTGCAGAATTTTTTGGCATCATTACCCATTCTTACTGTTCCGCTTCGTGAATGATCTCTCCCGGTTATGCCAATCCATAATTGATTTTCTGGACCATCATCTCCACCCCAGGTAATCACTGCACCCATATTATGCATGATTTCTTTGAAAGTTTCTTTCATGTGTTTCGCCTGTTTTATTTCATAGTCACTCCATTTTACATTGAACTTTAAAACAGGAATACCATATTTGTCAACAACATTCGGATCAATTTCGCAATAATTATCTTCTCTTGGAATTGCTTCACCACGACCAGCCATACCAACACCTGCTCCATAGAAGAAACGATAATCTTCTTTCAATGATTTGCCATAACCACCGGCTTCTTTTTGCTTTCCATTTACAGCATATTTACCATTCAGGTTTTCAATGCCACCCATAAATCCATAAGCAGGCTGGCCCATACCACCCCAATATTCAATATGATAACCACGGGGAAAATCAAGTTTTTTATTATCTAGCCACCAGGGCGAATAAACATGCATACCACCAACACCATCTTCATTATATCTTTTGCGACCAAAAAGAGTTGGGAATAACCACCCATTGCAGCACCGGTTGAATCATGCAAATATTTTCCAACCACATTACTTGAATTTGCCAAACCATTCGGATGTCTTGCTGATTTTGAATTCAACAATAATCTTGCACATTCACAGGCACTGGCAGCAAGAATAACTACTCTGACCATTTACCTGGTATTCCTGCATATCTTCTTTATTGATATAAGAAACACCTGTAGCCAGTCCTTCTTTATTTGTCAATACTTCACGGGCCATTGCATTGGCAATCACATCAACATTACCTGTTTTTATCGCAGGATAAATCAGAACATTGGTGAGAAGAAAAATCAGCATATACCATACTGCAATTGCGGTTGCATTGTGCGCAAAAGAAACAGGCGCCACGATCGTCGTCTTTTAATTTTTTTTGTAAGAATAGAAAGCCGTGAAGGAATAACTGTTACACCTGCCTGTTCTGCTGCACTTTTTTAATAAACAGTTCATGCAGCCGTGGTTTAGGTGGCGGAAGAAAAATTCCATCCGGATCATTTTCCAATCCTTCATTGGTTCCAAATACACCAATCAAGCTTATCAATTTTATCGTAATAAGGTTTTATATCTTCATAACCGATCGGCCAGTCATCACCAAGCCCATCAATACTTCTTCTTTTAAAATCTTTCGGGCCGAAGCGCAAGTGAAATTCTTCCCCAGTGATTGGTTCTTCCACCCAGCATTCTTGCACGCCACCATTCCCATTCGGTTCCCTGTGCCTTGTGTATAGGGTTCACCATCTATTTCCCATCCCCAATAGCATGCATCAAAATCACCAAAGGGACGAAATTTTGTACTGGCACCACGTCGTGGACGAATCCCATGGATTTTTTAATTGTGTAATGTTTTTTTGCGGATCATACATGGGACCGGCTTCGAGTAAACAAACTTTTAAGCCGGCATTTGCCAACACATAAGCAGCCATTCCACCACCGGCACCTGAACCAACAATTACCGCATCATACTTTTTTGGTTGTTTCTTGATCTGGAGGTCTCCCATTTTCGAAAAATTTTATAATTGGGCGTCAATTTACACGATAAAGTATCACCTTGCTTATTTTTCATAAAATTTCTCCGCACATCTGTTAGCATAGTATATTCGTTTGTCAAACTCCTCCTTATACAATGAAGCGATCCGTTATGATCCTGTTCGGGTTATTGAATTTTATTTTTTCGAAATCACAGAATATATATGATTCATATCCTGTTTATAAAGGAAATGATCTTGGATTGACCTTTGGTCACAATCTTTCTTCATTTCGTATATGGTCGCCAACTGCAACAGAAGCCGAAATAATTATATATGATAAAGGAGATGGAGGCAATGAACTGAACAGACATTCAATGTCAAAGAAAGAAAAAGGGTTATGGTTGGTTAGCATTGATCATGATCTTAAAGGAAAATTTTATGCCTTCAGGGTAAAAATAAATGGTAAATGGTCAAATGACGTTCCAGATCCGTATGCAAAAGCTGTTGGTGTAAATGGTAAAAGAGCAATGGTGGTTGATCTGCAAGAAACAAATCCGGTTGATTGGGAAAAAGATAAAAGCCCTCTATTCAAAAATAAAACTGATGCGATACTTTATGAGCTGCAAGTTCGTGATGCAAGCATTGCTTCCAATTCAGGAATAAAAAATAAAGGAAAATATTTAGGACTGACTGAAACAGGAACAAAAAATACGGAAGGTCTTTCAACAGGGCTTGATCACATTAAAGAGTTAGGAGTTACACATGTTCATCTGTTGCCTTGTTTTGATTTTTACTCGATAGACGAAAGCAAACCTGATAAAGCACAATATAACTGGGGCTATGATCCGCTGAATTATAATGTGCCGGAGGGCTCATTCTCTACTGATCCTTATGATGGAGTAACAAGAATTAAGGAATTCAAACAAATGGTCCAGGCATTTCATCAAAATGGATTAAGAGTGATAATGGATGTTGTGTATAATCATACAAGGCTTACGGATGATTCTTATTTCAATCAATTAGTGCCGGGTTATTATTACCGGCAAACAAAAGATGGAAAATTTTCCAATGCAACTGCTTGCGGCAATGAAACAGCGAGTGAAAGATATATGATGAGAAAGTTCATGCTTGAATCGGTTTTGTATTGGGTAAAGGAATACCATATTGACGGATTCAGGTTTGACCTGATGGGAGTGCATGATATTGAAACAATGAACCTGATCTCAAAAGAACTTCATAAAATAAAACCTGATATCTTATTATACGGAGAAGGGTGGACTGCCGGTTCATCACCCTTGCCTGATTCATTAAGAGCCATAAAAAAATATGCTTACAAATTAGATCGCATCGCCGTTTTCAGTGATGATATACGGGACGGAATAAAAGGAAGCGTTTTTGAACATGAGGACAAAGGTTTTGCAAGTGGAAAGCCCGGAATGGAAGAAAGTATAAAGTTTGGGGTTGTCGCTTCCTGCAAGCATCCACAGATTGATTATACAAAGGTTAATTATTCCAAAGCTCCATATTCATCTCAGCCATGGAATACGATCACTTATTGTGAATGTCACGATAATCATGTGCTTTGGGATAAGCTGGCAATATCAGCAAAGAATGCTAACAGAAGCAGAACGAAAAGAAATGGATAAGCTTGCATTGTCAATTGTGCTAACATCACAGGGAATTTCATTTCTTACATGCAGGCACAGAATTTTTAAGAACAAAAAAAGGAGTGGAGAATAGTTTTGAATCACCGGATAGTATCAATGCAATTGACTGGAGTTTGAAAACAAAGAACAAAGAAATATTTGAATATGTGAAAGGATTGATCAAAATAAGAAAAGAACATCCTGCTTTCAGAATGACAGAGCGCAAAAGAAATAGCTGCTAATATCCAATTTACAGATCCCGGACAAAAAGGAATAATTACCTATATCATCAACGGGCAAAAAGTAAATGATAAATGGAAAAAAATATTTATCGTTCTTAATAGTGATTCAAAAAAAACTGTTAGTCTTCCCAATGGCATTTGGAAGACGGCGATCTTAAATAATCATTTTGAAGATGAAGATATTTCCAATCTTATAGCAGAACCCTATAGTTGCACGATCTTATACCAGGAGTAAATTCAATTATTTTTTGGCAGCCCTGTCAATATTTTTCCCGATCAAATAACCAACTGCCGCGCCAATTACAGCACCTCCAAGTGCCCAAACAAAATCACCTTGCGTAGCAAAATATAAGATCGCCAGGCCTACTATTCCGCCACCAACCGCAAACACGGAACTTGCTTTTGCTCTAGCTTTTGATTCACCTGTACCGCCTGCAGTCCTGTTTTGAAATTGTTTCAGGTGTTCTTTATGTCCTTTGCGATGATGAGGTCTTGCCATTATTTGAGATTTGTCGTAAGATAATAATTGCAAACGAAAAAAATATTGATTTACCTGTTTGATTCGCTCAGCCAATGAAACTGCCGCTCGGTCAGCTGAAAATGCCGGTTACTTTTTCGTAGAACTATAAACAATGAATCAGTTCTTAGTTTACCCCAAAGCCGGACGGTGCTGCTGTCTGGTATTTCATATTTAAATGAAAGGAGTGAACTTGTATCTGCAAAAGACTTTACAAAATCCAGTGAATGTTTTACTGAATCTATCTTATAATTAAAATAAGCTCTGCCATATCGTTTTCTAAAAAGAGAGTCAGTTGTTTTGATGCTTCCATATCCTTCTTCGAAAATTATGTCCTGCCATCGAATGGTATCGGTGATCAGTGGTGGGATAGTGTCCCTGTTCAAAACATAAGATTCAACCTGGTAAATTCCTTTGGCAATTGGGCCATCAGGTTGTACAGCATAAAACTGGTTATATCTCTCAAGAGTGTTATAAAACATCCAACCAACAAAAACTCCGATGAAGAGAACCTTAAGACCAACTCTTGCAATCTTCATCCATTTCTTTTCAAACCGAACATTATAAGTACTGCATGCGTCTGTTGCTTTATTC
The DNA here is from genome assembly GCA_963746915.1 of uncultured Bacteroidota bacterium. Taxonomy (GTDB): domain Bacteria; phylum Bacteroidota; class Bacteroidia; order Chitinophagales; family Chitinophagaceae; genus VBAS01. Next base: position 654,515 of record CAVVDD010000004.1, read on the forward strand.
ATTAGAAAAAAAGAAAGAATACGTTTGTATTCATGTGCCAATAAAAAGAGACACATAAATACAAGCCGCATCGAAAATATTTTTACAGGAATATCATAACTGAGGTTCATCATCATTACGTTAACAAAAACACCGGTAGCCAACATTGTTCCGAATGTGGCAGTTCGTCTAGACAGTAATAAAATTCCTGCCAAAACTTCCATGGCCCCTGAGAAAACCTGGTAAGGAGTTGAATAACCCATGAACATCCATGATAAACGCATTGGTAAAAGATCACCAAGTGGTGTGGCTAATAAACTCGGGTTAGGGAAGGTCATTTGCAATGCAAACAACTTTATAATGCCGTACAAAAATGCAAACAAGGCTATGTAATAACGGGTAAAAAGGCAAAGCCAATAATCGGCTTTATTATAACTTTTCCGTTTGCGATCCAGCAATGACCAAATAATACAACCCACTGCAGCAAGAAATAAAAATAAACTCAACTGTGCCCAACCCCATGATGTATCACCGCTGCCCGATATTGGAACCAACTCCTCTTTTATATGAAATAGTTTAGCATTCGCAAAACGAACAGCCCAATCCTCCAGGTCAGAATACCACTGAGTGAGCCATGATAATTTTATTTCAAAAAGCAGGGAATCAAACCAGCCCCATGGTGCCATATATAACGTAAGAAAAATGAAAAAGAAACGAAACAATATTCTTTTCCATAAAGGCCAGTTCATATCGCAGGATGGATACATGATCATAAGCAGTTATTTGCTTTTAAAGATATTAATCACCGCTGGTAAATTCATTACTATTTACTAAGATAGATTTACTATTTTTCCCGATCATTATACTTATGCCAAAACAAGTTGCCTTAATAATTTTTTTACTATTCGCTTTTCATACTTATTCGCAGGACGCCACTGTATTTAAGCCCGACTCTGTAAAAAAAGAAATGACTGCTGTGCAAATTAGCAATACGATCAAGGTCGATGGGGTATTAAACGAAGAAGAGTGGAAACTGGCAACACCATCACCAAGATTTGTTCAGATCGAACCGCAACAAGGTATGCCCGCAAACTTTGAGACGGAAGTAAAGGTTTTATACAATCGTCAATATTTATACGTTGGTTTTATTTGTCATGATTCAATGGGTAAAAAAGCAATCCGTGCTACAGATTTCAGACGTGACTTTGGCATTCGCAGTCATGACCATGTTGCTTTATCATTTGATGGATTTAATGATACAAGGAATGCAATGGCATTAATGGCAAATGCCTACGGCGTGCAAAGAGACCTGCTTGTATTTGATGATATTTTAACCGATGTTGACTGGGATGGTCTTTGGAAAGTAAGAACGACGAGGACAGATTCTGGCTGGATAGCAGAAATAGCAATCCCATGGCAAACGCTTCGTTATCCAAAAACAAAAGACTCGTTACAACAATGGGGATTCAATGTTTATCGAACACGAAGAATGAGTAATGAAATAAGTTCTTTTTCGGGTTATCCTAGAAATTTCAGCTTTACAAGAATGGCTTATGCCGGTCTTTTAAAAAATTTGCAACCGCCGCCGCCAAAACCAAATATCAGGATACAGCCATACGTTCTTGGTTCTTACGATCATTATAAAAATTTTCCTCCATCAACCGAGCCTGAAAAAAATAGCTTCCGTGCCGGTGGAGATATTAAATGGGCTATCAATCCAAACAGCATTCTTGATGTAACTATAAATACAGATTTCGCACAAGCTGATGCGGACAGGCAGGTAAATAATGTAACCAGGTTTTCTGTTTTCTTTCCCGAGCGAAGACAATTCTTTTTAGAAAATGCATCCTTGTTTGGAGTGGGAGTGAGGCCGAATGAAGATGGTTCAGGTGGAGCGATGCGTATTCAACCTTTCTTTAGCAGAAGAATTGGTTTGGATGATTTTGGAAACCCGATCCCGATCGATGCAGGCGGAAGATTTGTTTATCGTTCATTAAAAAGAAACGCAGGTGTAATGGCAATGCGCCAGAGAGAATCAACAACAACACCAGCTACAAATTTTTTTGTTGGTCGCTTCTCTGAAAATTTTGGTAAACAAAACAGGATAGGCGGATTATTGACTTATAAAAATAACTCTGATGGCACGAATACAGTTGGCGCCATAGATGGTTTTTTCAGAATGGGCGAATCGCATTCTCTGAATACAATGCTGATCTATTCAAATACCAATACTAAGGACCCAAATGTTGCAAATAAAAGTGCCTTTGCAGGTTATGCTCAATATTATTACACCAGTAACCAATGGAAGATCTGGTGGACGCAAACGGTAGTTACAAAAGATTTCAATCCTGAATTAGGCTTTGTTTCCCGAAACGATGTGATCGGTACTACACCAGGAATATTTTGGTATTACCGTGGTATACTTTTGCCTTTTAAAAAATGGATCCGTGCTTTTGAGCCGGGTATCTTTCCTGAGTTTTATCACCAGGCATCAACAGGAAAATTGATAGAAAGACAGCTTACGATGAACCCGATCTGGTTCAATTTTCAGAATGGAGGATATTTCGGATATATCATTACTCCAACTTATCAATTATTGACAGAGCCATTTGCCCCCCTTGGAATAAATATTCCGGAAGGAAAATATAATTACCTAAGACATACATTTTATTTCAGCACCGATCAATCAAGAGTGATCAGCAGCGGTATAAATTTTGAAACGGGTTCTTATTATAATGGGAACCTGACTGCAGGAACAATCACACTAAATTTTGCGCCTATACCTCATATCTTTTTACAGGGACAATACAACCGCAATCATTTTAAAGAAGTAGGTGAACCGGCTACTGATAAAACTGTTGACTTGTATAGCATTTCCGGAAGACTTGCATTAAATCCAAGGTTACAGCTTATCGGTTTTTATCAAAAGAATTCAGAAAACAATTTGAGTAATTATAATATTCGACTCTCATGGGAATACCAACCGCTTTCATATGTTTATCTTGTATTCAATCGTCGCGGTTTTGATAATGCACAACAAAAAAGACAAACTGAAGATCATGCGATCATTAAAATAAGTTACCTGCGACAGTTATAAATAACAAAGCCCGGTTTAACCGGGCTTACCTAATATTAAAAATAATTTTGTCTTAATAACGTCTGTCTCTTGGACCACTCGGACCGGGTCTTCTGTCTCTATCACCACCACCTCCGCCTCCACGATAACCACCACCTCCGCCGCCGCTACCGCCACCACGGTAACCGCCACCTCCGCCGCTGCTGCCACCACCACGATAACCGCCGCCGCCTTGTGAACTACCGCCCGGTTTATCTTCGGCTTGTTTTACGATCAATGGCTTTTTACCAAGGGAAATATCATTGAGACCTTCAATTGCTTCTTTTGCTTCTGCATCGTTTGGCATTTCTACAAAACCAAAACCTTTGCTTTTTCCGGTTTCTCTGTCCATGGCAACTTTGGCTGAAACCACTTTGCCAAATTTTTCAAATATCTCTTCTAATTCAGCATCATCAAGATCATAGGGGAGTCCGGCAACGAAAATTTTCATGTGCTTATTTTTTGTAAATGTAACAAACTATATGCTAAAATTAGAATGACCCTTAATTTGATTATTGAGGAGCTTTTGCATCCACAACTTCTATTTCAAAAACCAAAACACTGTTGGGAGGAATTTTTGCACCTCTTGTTCTAATAGAATAGCCAATATTTGATGGTATAATGATCTTGATCTTGCCGCCAACTTTACAAAGTGGAACACCAATTTGCCAACCCATGATCAGTCTTTTCAATGGAAATATTGCAGGCTTATCTTTCGTTCCATCGAATACAGAACCATCTTTAAGCAAGTAGCCCTTGTAATAAGCAGTAACCGTATCGTTGACCGAAACCTGTCGGCCATTTCCTTCTTTTAGCATTGTATAATAAACTCCATCATGAATATTTTTTGCATCGGTATTTGCCGAGGTAATTAGTTTTTTATCTATTTCTAATTGTTCTAAGCTATCGACATGCGAAAAAAGATTGACAACAGGAAAAGAAATATTTTTTTCCAATAGATTTTTCCATGAACCATTGCTACGCTGGCACCAGGCTTCATGAATGTTTAACTGTAAAGAATTATTTTTTCCCTGAGAACTAAAAGTTGCGGGCTGTTTCAGTGTGTTCCATTGTCCCAAAATTTTACAAGTGCCGATCAACTTCCATTTTTTTTCTTTGGGTAAAAAAATATAGCCGGAATACAAAGCAAAATTCCCTGCTGAATCGCTGGCTGTAGCAATAAGCAATTTGTAATTCTCATTTTCCATCCAATTATAATTCCAGCTTAATTCGCCTTTTTCAACCTTAACAGCAAGCCCATTTGCCATTACTGTTGCCGAAGAAGGAAATTCAAAAACAATTTCTCTCTCTTTTTTATCTGATTCCAATGAAAGTTTTACAACATCGGTTTTGATGCCTGCAAATACTTCTTTTTTTGTAGTAATTGTTCCAACCGAAACTTCTGCAAGAAATGAAACGGCTTTTACACTGTCGGGCAGGTTATAAATGATCGTTGAATCTTTTCCACTTGCAAAAGATGGGACTACAAAAAACAAAACCATGATTCCGGATATCAGTTGCTTCATAAATAATTGTTTCAGGATCATAAAATTTTCAGTTTTCAAAGCCAAGAATAAAATTCACGATTATCGCACCTAATTTATAATAAACTATTATTGCGATAAAAAAAGTAGCAAGTATCCGGAACGGAAGGAATGACTTTCTCTCTTTTTTATAAAAATCCATCAGGCAAAAAAATCCCCAGCTAAGATTAACGATCACGATCTGTATTTCAAACATGCTGGTCATAAAGTTTATTCTAAGCAGCAACCCATTTATTATTATTTGCAATGTGTTAAACATCCCGATAACAGAAAATATATAAATGCCCAACACCAGTGTTTCTATATAGTTCATTTTTGGTCTTGTAATTATTAACCATGCAAATAAAGTCAAGATAGGAAGTAGTAATAACTCAAAAATATTCCTGTGCTGAACAAAATAGTTCCCGGTTTCTTTGCTAAAAAATAAAAAGTTATCGATTGATTGGGCTTCATAGTGCATCCACCGGCTTACCAGGTTACGAGTAATTAAAAAAATCGTAACCCATACAAGGTAAAGAGCCGCCGGTTTATAATATGTTTTTCTTTTACCTTCCAGGTATTCCCTGATCGTCCTGCCTGGACGGTAAACCAGTTGAACTGATGTTTTAATAAATCCTTCTTCTATATGACTGAAGAAATGTGCAACCTCATGAACAAGCGAATGCCAGGTAAGTCTTTTTACATCTTTCTTCTGACCACAATGTGGACAAAACTGATCAGAAATTTCTGTACCACAATTTAAGCAGGTGAATGATATGTTCTGGTTCACTTTGATTAATCGCTAAATTTTCTAAATGCTTTTCCAATGCAATCAATTATATCGCCAGCAATCATTGCTTCCTTTGAATATTCATTTGCAGCAATATCCCCTGCTGATCCATGAAGATACACGGCAAGTATTGAAGCATCCTCAGAACTATACTTTTGCGCCAATAAACTTGTGATCATTCCAGTGAGAACATCACCGCTGCCGGCAGTAGCCATTCCGGCATTACCAGTATTATTAAAATATCCTTTACCAGAAGCTGTTGCTATAAATGTATGATGTCCCTTCAAAACAATTGAACAATTCAGCAATTTCGCATTCTGCAATGCTTTCTCAATTCTTTCAAAATCATTTTTACATTCACCAAACAATCTTTCAAATTCTTTTGGATGCGGAGTAAGAACAGAACCCGGTGAGAGTGAAGGCAATTTTTTTTCCATTGACAAACCATTCAATGCATCTGCATCCATCACCATTGGTTTCTTATAAATAGAAATTAATTCTTTAACCGCAGCTCTTGTTTCCGATGCAGTTCCCTGGCCCGGGCCAATTCCAATTGAATCATATTTTAAAACATCATCATCAATTTTTGTAATGACCGATGAATTTGCATCTGTCATTACCATCGCTTCCGGTACAGCTGTTTGCAAAATATCATAGCCGCATTTTGGAACAAAACAAGTCAGCAAGCCAACACCACTTCGCAAGCATGTTTTTGCTGCTAAGACCGCAGCGCCTATTTTTCCATAACTGCCTGCTATTATCAATGCATGACCGAAATTTCCTTTATGTGCAAACCTGTTTCTAGGCTTATAAATTGAACGGATAATTGATCTATCGATCAATTCAAGATCTGCTTCGAGGGAAGCAAGAAACTCAGGCAGCAACCCTATATCAAGAATAACCACATCACCGATGAATGCAGCATTCTCTGCCACAAGAAATGCCAGCTTATAGCATTGAAAGCTCAATGTATAATTTGCTTTGACAATTTGATTTCCCTTAGAGGATTGATCAACCGACATGCCGCTTGGAACATCAATAGCAATTACTGAACAACCGCTATTATTAATATGATCGACAAGGTTGGCTGTAAATCCTTCCAGCGGCCTTGATAACCCGGAACCAAAAAGTGCATCTATAATTACAGTCTCTTGAGACAGTATATGAAAATTGCTTTCTTCCTGTATAAAATGAATATCAATTGCCGGGTATTGATGAAGTCTTGCAAGATTAGTTTGAAAATCGTCAGTTCCTTTATGACCGAATTCAAGAATGTAAACAGAAACTTTACAGCCACAGCCTGCAAGCATTCTTGCAATTGCAAGGCCATCACCACCATTATTTCCCTTACCACAAAAAATAGCGAAAGGATGAACGAACCAGCCGTTATTATCAAGCCATTCAAAACATTTTGTTGCGGCTCTTTCCATCAAATCAATGGAAGCTATAGGCTCATGTTCGATCGTAAACTGATCCCATGATCTTATTTGATCCGCTTTTAAAATTTTCATTTTCAGAATTCCTGCTTAAAGTTGAGGAAGAATTCTCAAAAAGAAATGATTACCGCCTTTTTTTGGAAGATTTTGTTTTTGGAGTGTACGTTTCCTCTTTTATTGAATTTTCTCCAACAGAATTATCATCTGGTCCGCTGTCATCATATTGTTGATTTTGGCCAGGCATATAATTGCCAAACAGGTTATAGGCTGTCCTTGCAGCATAATAAATATTGCGATTGTATCGGTTACCAATTAAGATCATCGTTGCATTTTCATCAGGGAATCTTACAAACACTGCATTAGTTCCATGCCAGCGGCCATTGTGATAGATCAATTTTTTTCCATTCGGAAAGATCATCATACGCCAGCCCAATCCGTAATTATGGATCGATCTTCTTTCATTACTTAAAGGTGTAAAGGCAGAATCCAGGGTTGCTTGTTTGAATAGTTGCCCGCTAACCAATGCCTGGTCCCATTTCAACAGGTCATGTGCAGTTGTATAAACATTCTTATCACCATAAGTACAATCAAAAGGATCAGGTTCCCAAAATTTTCCCGTCCATGCAAAACTCGGAGTTGGAGTTAATGTATCCTGGTTAGCATATACAAACGTATTTGTCATTTGTAATGGAGTAAAAAAGGTCTCCTTCAAATAAGCTGGAAAAGGCTTACCAGTTATTTTCTCAACGATCATCGCAAGTAAAACATAATTCGTATTACTATAGCTGAATCTTGTTCCGGACCTAAATTCAAGCTTTGGTTGAAGAGTGAAAAGCGAATTCAGCACATCCTGGTTACTATAGCAAGTATCATTCTTTTTTAAAAGCGATAAATAGTTAAGGTAATTCGGAAGTCCGCTTCTGTGGCTTAACAACATTTTAATTGTAACATCCGTATAGGGAAAGCCCGGAAAATATTTACCCAACGTATCATCAAGTTTCAGGCTTCCTGCCTCCATCAAATGCAACACCGCCATCGATGTAAAAGTCTTACTTACACTGGCAATATGCATTGGCGTATTTACGCTGAGTGTATCTTTCGTTCTCATATCAGCATAACCCATTGCCTTTTCAAAAACGATGGTTCCGTTTTTTGCAATTAATAGCTGACCGTTAAAACCTCTTCTGAACAACAAACTATCGAAATGATTTTTTGCGACGGTATAATAATAACGGAATTCCTGTTTTGGTAATTCCTTAGGGGTAGGCGGGTAATATGCCAGCGAATCTTCCAGCACATCCTTGTTGTGGCTGGAAAAGTTGCATCCCAATATTAAAGCAATCAGCAGAGGGTAAAGGAGGTTTTTCAAGTAGAATACAGTTTAAACAAAAATAATAGCATAAGTCATGCCCAATTGAGAGTACTTTTCCCCATTTGTAGCAAAATGTTAATAGTTACAACTATATATTTGCAGAAATGGAAGCACAAAAAACCAGTTATCCCAAAGAAAAAATAAGAATTCTTTTCCTGGAAAACATTAGTGATACTGCTGTGAAAAATTTCCGTGGCCACGAGTATTCTAACGTGGAAAAAATCACAAAGGCGTTAACTGAGGATGATCTCATTAAAGAAATTAAAGATGTTCATATCCTGGGTATTCGTTCAAAAACTCAAATAACAAAAAGGGTGTTGGATGCTGCAAAAAAATTGCAGGCTATCGGTTGTTTTTGCATTGGCGTGAACCAGGTTGATCTGAAAGCTGCAACAAAAAATGGCGTGGTTGTTTTTAATGCGCCGTATTCAAATACAAGATCAGTTGCCGAATTGGTAATTGGCTTATCCATTATGCTTATTCGTCGCATACCCGATAAAAACAAAGCAGCACATGAAGGCACATGGATGAAAGAGGCAAAGAATAGTTATGAATTACGTGGAAAAACACTTGGTATAATTGGCTATGGAAATATCGGTAGCCAGGTAAGTGTGTTGGCAGAAGCAATGGGAATGAAAGTTATTTTTTATGATGTAGAAACAAAATTGCCACTCGGTAATGCGGAAGATGCAAAATCATTGAAAGAACTTTTAAATCGTTCAGATATTGTAACACTTCATGTACCCGAAACTTCCCAAACAAAAAATCTTATCAATAAAACCAATCTTAAACAATTTAAGAAAGGGGCGATATTAATAAACTATGCAAGGGGAGAAGTGGTTGACCTTGATGCGCTGCGAAAAGCAATTCTTGATGGCACATATTGGCGGCGCTGCCGTTGATGTTTTTCCTGTTGAACCAGAAAAAAATGGTGATCAGTTTTCAAACGCCATTGCAGGATCTTCCCAATGTAATTCTTACGCCGCATATCGGCGGATCTACGGAAGAAGCACAGGAAAATATTGGTGAGGATGTAAGCAGCAAACTTTTTAATTATCTTGAAAAAGGAATTACGTTTGGTTCACATACGGTGCCGGCACTTGCATTACCTCCGCAGGAAGGATCACATCGCATTTTGCATATTCACAATAATGTACCGGGTGTTTTATCAGAGATCAACACAACACTTTCAAAAAACAATATCAACATTGTTGGGCAATATTTAAAAACGAATGAAGAGATCGGTTATGTTGTTCTTGATGTTGACAGGCAAATTTCTTCAAAAGCATTGCAACTGCTTAAAGAAGTGAAGCAAACGATCAAGGTGAGAATGTTATATTGATACCGGCATTAGTTTTTCATAGCATCGCCTGTTGCGACGCTCCGTTCAAGGTTCTCTTCTCTATTGAGAAAAGTAGTCGCAGTTTATCCAGACACTGAGCAAAGCGAAGTGGAAGGATCACTCACTTGTACTTCACCAATTCTATTCATCATCTTCAGCAACCTGCCCTGAGCGAACCGAAGGGTCCCGTTTTCAATTGAGCAAAAATGAATAGATTGCTGATTCAGCTCAAGGTAAAAAATTAATATTTTATATTTTCAATAAATACTGAAAATTGTGTAAATTTGAATTGTAAATGATACTCAGATGAAAGTAATTATCGTAGGCGGCGGCTTTGGCGGATTAAAATTAGCAAGGAAACTCAGCAATAAAAAAGGCGTTGAAATATTACTGATCGATAAATTCAACTATCACCAGTTTCAGCCATTATTTTACCAGGTAGCGACTGCAGGCCTTGATGCAGGCAGTATTTCTTTTCCTTTAAGAAAAGCCTTTCAGAACAGCAAAAATATTCGTATCCGGATCGCCGATCTGAAAGAGATCGTCGCTGCAGAAAATAAAATAATAACCGGAACCGGAGAGGAGCGATATGATATTTTAGTTCTTGCGACCGGCGCCGACACAAACTTTTTTGGCAACCAGCAATTGGAAGAACATGCATTTCCAATGAAATCTTCTGTGGAAGCATTACAACTTCGCTTTAAACTCGTTCAAAATTTTGAAGATGCATTAATCGCAAAAAATGAAGAAGATCTCCAGCGTTTAATGAATATTGTTGTAGTAGGAGGTGGCCCAACTGGTGTAGAGATCTCAGGTGCATTGGCAGAAATGAAAAAATATGTTTTGCCGAAAGATTACCCGGAGCTTGATTTTTCCAAAATGAATATTTTCTTATTAGAAGGTACACAAAAGACGCTTGGCACATATGAGTGAATTCTCTTCTGCCCGTTCAAAAAAATATCTGGAAAAATTAGGAGTGAAAGTGATGACAGGTTCACATGTTAAAGATTATGACGGAAAAAATATCCATTTGCAAGATGGAAAAACAATTTCTTCGGCAACGGTTTTATGGGCCGCAGGCATTAAAGGAAATATTCCAGGTGGCGTTGATAATTCTCTTATTGCCAGGGGAAACAGGATAAAAGTTGACAGGTATAACCGGGTGCTTGGCTCTCAAAATATATATGCGATCGGGGACCTTGCCTATATGGAAACACCTAAATATCCTCACGGACATCCACAGGTTGCTACAGTTGCGATACAGCAAGCAAAACTGCTAGCAACGAACCTGTTGAAGATAAACGCAGGTAAAACTGATCTGAAAGAATATGAATATAAGGACAAGGGCACCATGGCAACGGTGGGAAGAAATCTTGCAGTGGTTGATATTCCAAAACCAAAGTTGCATTTTGGTGGATGGTTCGCCTGGGTAATATGGATGAGCCTGCACCTGATGCTGATACTCGGAGTAAAAAACAAGTTCTTTGTTTTTTTAACCTGGCTCTATAATTACTTTACCTATGATCAAAGCCTTTTGATCTTCAAAGAATTTGAGAACCCCAAAAAATGAGTCAACAGAAACTTCTTATTGCAGAATGGAGAAAGTTGATATTGGCTAATTATGAAATTGATCCGGGCATCCTTAAAAAATACCTGCCTGCCGGAACTGAATTAGACCCCTGGGAAAATAAATATTACATAAGCCTTGTTGGATTTATGGTTTTAAAGTCCAAGCTGCATGGATTCAGGATACCTTTTCATTCAAACTTTCCGGAAGTAAATCTCAGGTTCTATGTTCGATATAGATCAGGCAATGATTGGAGGCGGGGCGTTGTTTTTATCAATCAGTTTGTTCCAAAGCATGCCATAACTTTTGTTGCCAATAAATTGTATAAGGAACGATTTGTAACATTTCCTTTAAAACACAAATGCGAAATAGATGAAAAGCTTATGATCGGCTATTATTGGAAAAAAGATCAGCAATGGAATAAAATGGAAGTAACGGCTGATATAGTTCTTCGTGAATTAAAACCGGGAAGCAAAGAAGAATTTATTACCGAACGTTACTGGGGTTATTCATCAACTAATAAAAATAAAACGAAAGAATTCAAGGTGGAACATCCGCGATGGAATATTTATCCAATAGAACAATATAGCATTGACAGCAATTTCAAAACTCTTTATGGAAATGACTTCGCATCTTTAAATGATAAACAACCTTCATCAGTATTTCTTGCGGAAGGATCGCCAGCCACCATTTTTACTAAGAAAATTCTTTGAGTAATTTCTTTGCTCTTGATTTAAATGCCGGCGTTTCATAATCCCATCTTTCTTCAATGACCAGCTTTATTTCATTAATGATCTCAGGATATAGTTTGGCGAGTTTCTGCAATACAGTTATTGAAAAGGCTTTTATTGCAATAGCCTCAGTAGGCGAGGAAAAAAATCGAAAACAAATATCCATTACCTGTCCATGAAATCTCTTAGGAATATCGACATATTGCAAAAAACGAATACTGTTTCTTTTTACTGAATCGTGGGCTCCGGGTCTTTCAAGTGCCTTTAAGACCTTTGCAAAATGTTTTTTAATAAGCTCAGGGTGATCTTCTACGCAATAAGTCATTGGCCATGCAGCTCTCTGCACAACACGATATTCATCATTCAAAAACAAATTGAATAATTCATCAAATCTTTTTTGATCATTGCCAACCCATTTTACAATTCGCAGGCAATTGGCTTTCGAATGTTCTTTTAATATCGTTTCTCTTAATTTCATTAATGCTTGCCTGGAAAGAGATCAGGGATAAGATCGTAAGGAAATAAATTACGACCGGGGCCTGGGCTTAGGTTTCGACTTTGGCTTAATCGACGGCGTTTTGCCAAACTGGACGTACAATGATTCCATGATCCTTGGTTTCAGATCGGCGCAGGCTTTAATTATTTCATCTTCAACTAAAATTGCTTCTTCGCCGTAAAGTCTTTCAGTCAGCACTTTATTTGTTGCTTGTTGTAAGGCAATAATTTCAACAAGCAATTCAAACATCATCTGGAGATTATATTTCGGATCAAATTGCACATGATCCAAACTATCAGGAGTCTTGTTCATTTGTATAAATATACAATTGAGACAAGGATAAAATAAAATGAAAATTTCAACACTATTCAACATAATAACATATATCAAGAAAATCAGAATCAGGTTTTTTCTTATAATGTATCTTATGTTAAATAGAGTATGCTATTTAAAAACCACCTTTCGGTGGTTTAGCAATTTTAGTTATTTGCTTCTGATTTCTTTCGGTACTCATCTGCTTTTACCTTATCCCCTTTTACTTCATACGCAGTAGAAAGATAACCATTCACCACTTTGTAATTTCCTCTTTCACCGGCTTTCAATGTTGGTTTAGCGCTATACAGGTCTGAAGCAGCCTGCGAGTAAACGATCAATTGATCAGCAGACTCGTTCATTTTTGTTTTCAGATCAGCTTTCTTTTTCTTATCTGCTTCTGTAGTTCCTTTTATTGCCTGCATGTCATCCTGGAAATCATAAAGAACATTGTAATAATGACGAGCCATCAGCACATTTGCTTCCGGATAACTCTTATTGTTTTCTATTGTTGTCTTTAAAACACTTTCAATTTTCTTTTGTGTCTCTTTATAGTCTGCGGGTTTTGTATCGCCTGCATACGTATAATTGAACAACTCTACCGCATAATTATATGTCATCAGGTACTTGCCCGGATATTTCGGCATCAGCTCTTCATATTTTGCAAAAAGAGCTTTTTTATCTTTTGAATCCACTTGCTCCAGCTCCATCTGGTACCAACGATCATCAGCCGGGTAAAGCTCACGGCCTAAGGCGAAATATTTTTCTGCATTTGCCTTGTCACCTTTTTTCATATAATATTCAATGAGCAATTGATAAATATCTATATTATCTTTTCCGGCTATTTTCTGATCGGCTATCATTTTATAGTAGACAGCAGCCTCGTCATCTTTCTTCGCCCTGTAAGCGCTTAAAGCTATGTTTTGAATTAAAGTAGTATCGAAAACAGGGAACTTAAAGCCGTTATATTCAAAACCTTTGCCTCCAATATATTCTTCAACCATTAATGCATTTTTGAAGTTGATATATGCACTATCAAACTTTGAGGCCCCAAAGCCAGCCACACCCAGATCAAAATATCCATTGTAAATATCAAATAGTCTTACATGCTGCTCAAGTGTAGCTCTAATGGCTTTTGGGTCAAGCTCATAATATTTTTTAAAAGCATTAAAGGCATCCATGCGGCCTTCCGGCGCCAGGGTTTTGTATTTTTCACTTTTGGCGATCTCGTTATAGATAAGGCCTTTGTACCACCAGCCATCGGATTTAGCTGCATTTTTTTCTTTAGTAAGAAAAGCATCCACCGACGTTTTTGCTTTATCTAACTCTCCTTTTCCAAATTGTGCTTCTATATCTTCAATTGATTGGGCAAACAACCTGTCTTGCGCAGACCGCGCGCACTCATGCTTTCTCCTTCCGCTCGGCCTGGATCGTGAGCGCGCGAGCGAGGTCGCGGCGCACCTGGCGCAGGGTCGCGGTCTTCTCCAGCTGCTGGGTCGCCTGCTTGATGCGCAGGTCGAAAACCTGGTCGCGGATCTGTCGGACGCGCTCGTCGAGCTCGATGTCGGACAGCTTGCGCAGATCGGCGGGCGTCATGCTTCGTGCCTCTCGAGGATGCGCGTGCGCAGGCCGATCTTGTGCGCTGCGAGGCGCAGGGCTTCGCGCGCAGTGGCGCGGTCGACCCCTTCCATCTGTACAGGACCCGTCCCTGCTTCACGACGCAGGCCCAGAACTCGGGATTGCCCTTGCCTTTGCCCATGCGCGTTTCCGGCGGGCGCTTGGTCATCGGCTTGTCTGGGAAGATGCGGATCCAGATCTTGCCGCCGCGTTTGGCGTGGCGGGTCATCGCGACGCGCGCGGCCTCGATCTGGCGCGCGGTCACGAGCCCGTGGTCGAGCGCCTGCAGGCCGTACTCGCCGAACGCGAGCTCGCTGCCGCGGTACGCTTTGCCGCGCGTGCGGCCCTTCTGGACCTTCCGGTACTTGGTTCGCTTGGGCTGTAGCATCGGTTCTTTCCGCGGCGGCTAGCGCGCCTGCGCCTCTTCGGGCGTCCCCAGTCGGTGCTCGGCCAGCTTCGCGTCCGGCACGAGGCCGCTGAAGATCCAGCACTTCACGCCGATCACGCCGTACGGACAGCGCGCTTCCCAGAAGCCGAACTCGATTTGGGCGCGCAGCGTGTGGAGCGGCACGCGCCCTTCCATGTACTGCACCACGCGCGACATCTCGGCGCCGCCGAGCCGTCCCGCGACCTTCACCTTCACGCCCTGTGCGCCGAACTTCAGCGCGGCGCTCATCGCCTTCTTCATCGCGCGCCGGAACGCGACGCGGCGCTCGAGCTGCAGCGCGATGTTCTCCGCGATGAGCTGCGCGTCGGTCTCGGCCTTGCGCACCTCGCGGATGTTGATGAAGACCTCGTTCTTGGTCATCTCCGAGACTTCGCGCCGGAGCGCGTCGACGTCGGCGCCGCGCTTGCCGATCAGGATCCCCGGCCGCGCGGTGTGGATGTTGACCGACATCTTCTCGGCGCGGCGCTCGATCACGATCTTGCTGATCCCGGCGTGAAATGCGCGCCGCTTGATGAAGTCGCGGATGCGCAGGTCCTCGTGCAGATTGGTCGAGTAGTTCCGCTCCGAGAACCAATTCGACTGCCAGCCGTAGATCACGCCCAGCCGGAAGCCGTACGGATGTACCTTCTGTCCCACGCCCTCTCCTACCGCTCGTCCAGGACGACGGTCACGTGACTCGAGCCCTTGTTGATCCAGTTCGCGCGGCCCTGTGCGCGCGGGCGGATTCGCCACGCGCGCGGCCCCTCGTCGACGGTCACGCGCTTCACGTACAGGTTGTCGAGGTCGATGCCGGCCTGATGCCGCGCGTTGTGCTCGACCGCGTTGGCCAGCGCCGAGCGCAGCACCTTCTCGAAGGAGCGCGCCGCGGACTTCTCGCACGAGACCAGGATCTCGAGCGCGAGGCCCGCGGGCTTCGTGCGGATCAGGTCCGCGACCAGCCGGCCCTTCTGGGGCCGGAAGCGCACGCCGCGCAGCTTGGCCACGACTTCCATCAGCCGCCCGCCTTCGGCGCGGGCGCGCCGCCGCCGCCCGCCGCAGGCGGCGGGCCGCCGGTCGGGGCCGCCTTCACCTTGCGGTCGCCGGAGTGCACGACGGGCTTGCGGGTGGGCGCGAACTCGCCGAGCCGGTGGCCGACCATGTTCTCCGTCACGAATACGGGCATGAACAGCTTGCCGTTGTGCACGTGCAGCGTGCCGCCGATCATCTCGGGCGTGATCATCGAGCGCCGCGACCAGGTGCGGATGATCTGACGGCCGCCCGACTGGGCGAGCCGCTCGATCTTCCTCTGGAGCGACGCCTGGACGTACGGTCCCTTCTTAACGGAGCGCGCCATTACTTCTGTCCTCGTCGGCGCACGATGAAGACGTCCGTGCGCCGGTTGTTGCGCGTCTTGTGGCCCTTGGTCGGCTGACCCCACGGGCTGACGGGATGGCGACCGCCGGAGGTGCGGCCTTCGCCGCCGCCGTGCGGGTGATCCACCGGGTTCATCGCGACGCCGCGCACGTTCGGCCGGATGCCGAGCCAGCGCGAGCGGCCGGCCTTGCCGATGGCCACGTTCTCGTGCTCGGCGTTGCCGACCTGCCCGATCGTGGCGAGGCAGCTCGCGAGCACCTTGCGCGTCTCGCCCGAGGGCAGCTTCAGCTGCGCGTACTTCGCCTCGAGCGCCATCAGCTGCGCGCCCATGCCCGCCGAGCGCACCAGCTGCCCGCCGGCGCCCGGCTTGAGCTCGATGTTGTGCACGAGCGAGCCGGTCGGGATCAGCCGCAGCGGCAGCGCGTTGCCCGGCTTGATCTCGGCGCGCTCGCCGGTCTGGATCACGTCGCCCACGTTCAGGCCGGCCGGCGCCAGGATGTAGCGCTTGTCGCCGTCGGCGTAGTGGAGCAGAGCGATCCGCGCGGAGCGGTTCGGGTCGTACTCGATCGCGGCGACCTTCGCGGGGATGTCGCGCTTGTCGCGGCGGAAGTCGATCTGGCGGTAGCGCTTCTTGTGGCCGCCGCCGCGGTGGTAGCTGGTGATCTTGCCGCGGTTGTTGCGGCCGCCCGAGCTCGACTTGCCCTTGGTGAGCCGCTTCTCGGGGGTGGTCTTCGTGATCTCGACGAAGTCCTGCACCGACATGCCGCGCCGGCCGGGAGAAGTCGGTTTGAAGTTTCGCGTCGGCAACTCACACTCCCTCGAAGAACTCGATCGAATCGCCCGCGCGCAGCCGCACGCGCGCCTTCTTCCACGACGGGCGCTGGCCCTGGGTCTTGCCGACCCGGCGCATCTTGCCGCGCACGCGCAGCGTGCGGACGTCCTCGACCTTCACGTCGAAGAGCTCCTCGACCGCGCGCTTGATCTCGTGCTTGTTCGCGTCGAGGTGGACGGCGAAGGTCACGATGTTGCGCGTCTCGCGCTCGATCGTGCTCTTCTCCGTGATCACCGGGCGGCGAATCACCTGGCGCAGATCCTTCATTGCAGTCGCTCCGTCAGCGCCGCGACGGCGTCGCCGACCAGCACCAGATGCTTGCGCAGCAGAACGTCGCGGACGTTCACGCCGATCACGGGCAGCACGCGCACGTGCGGGAGGTTGCGGCCGGCGAGCTCGAGGTTGCGGTCGCGCTCGCGGGTCACGATCAGCGCGTCCTCGGCCCCCAGCTCCCGGAGCTTGGCGGCGAGAAGCTTGGTCTTGGGCTCGCTGAGAACGAGCGAATCGACGACCAGCACCCGATCCTCGCGCTTGCGCAGCGAGAGCGCCGAGCGGAGCGCCGCCTTGCGCACCTTCTTCGGCACCGACACCGAGTAGTCGCGCGGGCGCGGTCCGTGCACGACGCCGCCGCCGGCCCAGTGCGGCGCGCGGATGGTGCCCTGGCGGGCCCGGCCGGTGCCCTTCTGGCGCCACGGCTTGATGCCGCCGCCGGACACGTTCGCGCGGTTCTTCACCGCGGCGGTGCCGGAGCGCTTGGCAGCCTGCTGGGCGAGGTTCACCGTGTGCAGCAGGTCGCTGCGAACCGGTGCGCCGAAGACTTTGGGATCGAGGTCCATCGCGAACTTCCTAGAGCTTGATCTCGACGTCCACGCCGGCCGAGAGCTCGAGCTTCATCAGCGCGTCGACGGTCTGGGGCGTCGGATCGAGGATGTCGATCAGGCGGCGGTGGGTGCGGATCTCGAACTGCTCGCGCGACTTCTTGTCGATGTGGGGGCCGCGCAGAACGGTGTACTTCACGATCGTGGTGGGCAGCGGGATCGGCCCCGCGGTGCGGGACCCCGTGCGAACCGCGGTGTCGAGGATCTCGGACGCGCTCATGTCGAGCAGCTTGTGATCGAACGCCTTCATGCGGATCCGGATCTTCGGGGTGCCGACGTCTGCCGCCATGGCGAGTTACTCGACCACCTGGGTGACGACGCCGGCGCCGACGGTGCGGCCGCCTTCGCGGATCGCGAAGCGGACCCCCGCGTCCATCGCGATCGGCGTGTGGAGCTCCACCCCGATCGTCACGTTGTCCCCGGGCATCACCATCTCCGTCCCTTCCGGCAGCTCCACCGAGCCCGTCACGTCCGTCGTCCGGAAGTAGAACTGCGGCCGGTATCCCTTGAAGAACGGCGTGTGCCTCCCGCCCTCCTCCTTGGTCAACACGTACACCTCCGCCTTGAACTTCGTGTGCGGCGTGATCGATCCCGGCTTCGCCAGCACCTGGCCCCGCTGGACGTCGTCCTTGCCCGTCCCGCGCAGCAAACACCCGATGTTGTCGCCCGCCTGACCTTCATCCAAGAGACGCCGGAACATCTCCACCCCGGTCACGACCGTCTTCGTCGTCGGCTTGATCCCCACGATCTCGACCTCGTCCCCGGTGTGCACCTTCCCCTGCTCCACACGCCCCGTCACCACCGTCCCGCGACCCGAGATCGAGAACACGTCCTCGATCGGCATCAGGAACGGCTTGTCCAGCGCCCGCTTGGGCTCCGGGATCCAGCTGTCCAAGGCGTCCATCAGCTCGTCGATGCACTTGTTCGCGGCCGCGTCGTCCGGGGCCTTCCCCGCCGCCAAGGCCGAGCCGCGCACGATCGGCGTGTTGTCCCCGTCAAACTCGTTCTTCGACAGAAGCTCCCGGACCTCGAGCTCCACCAGCTCCAACAGCTCCGGGTCGTCCACCATGTCCACTTTGTTCAGGAACACCACGATGTACGGAACGTTCACCTGCCGGGCGAGCAGCACGTGCTCGCGCGTCTGCGGCATCGGACCGTCCGCCGCGGAGACGACCAGAATCGCCCCGTCCATCTGCGCCGCCCCCGTGATCATGTTCTTCACGTAGTCGGCGTGGCCCGGGCAGTCGACGTGCGCGTAGTGGCGCTTCGTGGACTCGTACTCCACGTGCGCCGTCGCGATCGTGATGCCGCGCTCGCGCTCCTCGGGCGCCTTGTCGATCTGATCAAAACGCATCACCTGCGCCAGCTTCTTGGTCGCCTGCCGCGCCGTGATCGCCGCCGTCAACGTCGTCTTGCCGTGGTCCACGTGCCCGATCGTCCCCACGTTCACGTGAGGCTTCTTCCGCTCGAACTTCTCCTTGGACATTCGACGAGGCCCTTCTTCTAGGTCTGCACCACGGTGGCCACGACCGACTCCGGTGCGGGCGCGTAGTGGTGAAACTGCATGGTGTAGATGGCGCGCCCCTGTGTAGTGGAGCGCAGCGCGCTGACGTAGCCGAACATCTTGCCGAGCGGGACCTCGGCGCGGATCACCTGGGTGTTGCCGCGCGCCTCGACGCCGGTGATCCGGCCGCGCCGCGAGTTCAGGTCGTCGATGACCGCGCCCATGAAGGACTCGGGCGCGACCACCTCGGTGAACATGATCGGCTCGAGGAGCTGAGGCTTGCCCTTGTCGAGCCCGTCCTTCACGCCCATCGAAGCGGCGATCTTGAACGCGAGCTCCGACGAGTCGACCTCGTGGTACGAGCCGTCGACCAGGCGCACCCGGACGTCCACGACCGGGAAGCCCGCGAGCACGCCGGTCTGCAGCGCCTCGCGCGCGCCCTGCTCGATCGCTTTGAAGTACTCGCGCGGCACGCGCCCGCCGACCACCTTGGTCTCGAACACGATGCCCTTGCCGCGCTCGAGCGGCTCGAGCTCGAGCACCACGTGGCCGTATTGGCCCTTGCCGCCCGACTGGCGCACGAACTTGCCGACGGCGTGCGCGGGCTGCGTGATGGTCTCCTTGTAGGCGACCTGCGGCTTGCCGACGCTGGCCTGCACCTGGAACTCGCGCAGCAGCCGGTCGACGATGATCTCGAGGTGCAGCTCGCCCTGGCCGGAGATCAGGGTCTGGCCCGTTTCTTCGTTGGTGTGCACGCGGAAGGACGGATCCTCGACCGCGAGCTTCTGCAGCGCCTCGGAGAGCTTGTCCTGATCGGCCTTGGTCTTGGGCTCGATCACGATCTCGATGACCGGGTCCGGGAAGTCGATCGACACTCGAGGATCACGGGCGCGTGCTCGGCGCAGAGCGTGTCGCCCGTGTAGATCTTCTTCAGGCCGACCAGCGCGGCGATGTCGCCGGCCGAGATCGACTCGATGTCCTCGCGGCGGTTCGCGTGCATCTGCATGATCCGGCTCACGCGCTCGCGCCGCTCCTGGGTCGAGTTGCGGACGTTCTGGCCGGCCTTGAGCGTGCCCGAGTAGACGCGCACGAACGCGAGCTGGCCGACGTACGGGTCGGTCATGATCTTGAAGGCCAGCGCGGCGAACGGCTCGTCGGGCTGCGGGCGGCGCTCGACCGGGTTGCCCTTCGGGTCGACGCCCACGATCGGCGGGACGTCGAGCGGCGATGGCAGGTAGTCGATCACGGCGTCGAGCAGCGGCTGCACGCCCTTGTTCTTGAAGGCGGCCCCGCACAGCACCGGCACGAGCTTCAGCCGGATCGTCGCCTCGCGCAGCGCCTTCTTGATCTGGTCCTCGGCGACCGGCTCGCCGGCCAGCAGTACTTCCAATGAATCGCGCAGCGAGCGAATCAGGCCAGTCGACGTTGTTGATCTGGACGTTGTTGATCTGAAGGGTCTTGTTAGGCAGCCTAAAGATACAGACTACGGAGTGACGGGAGCGCATCTCAGGAGCTGACTGTGATGACGCAGAGCGCGCTCAAGCGCGCCGATCGCCTTGGATCCATTCAGGACGAAATCGGCCATGTGCCCTCCAGCCCACGCGAGCGCCGCGAGCAAATCACGTCGGTCGTCGAAGCTGGGCCTTGCTGCGCTGGCCGCAGCGGGCTACGCCGTCTATCGGCTGGGGCCGTCGTAGGAGTTCGACGGATCTTGGCCTGCCGCGGTAATTCTTGGCCCCTGGCGGACGGTCAGCGTCCGATTGACATCAGACGGGCCACGCGTGTGATCAGACGATTCGCCAGCGACGGTGCTAGACTCCAAGATGGCAATATCTGATGTTGACGCCTCTGCTGTTGTTCCTCCTGGCGTTTATCGGCTGTGGCGTCTTCGCGCTCGTATTGAGCAAAGTCGGCAACCAGCCATACTCTCGGGTCGTATCTTCGGCGGTTCTCGGGTATCTGTTGGCTGGCGTTGCGATTTGGTTGCTCACCCCAGCAGAGTGGACGTTGTCCTTCCCCCAGACGCTCGCCGCGTCAGTGGACGCGCGAACCTATGGCCATCCTGTTGAGCACTATGCAGAGAGTCTGCTGGTGGTCATGCTCGTGGCGTGCGTGTTCGGGTCGGCTGTCTTCAGCGCCATCACTGCTTTCGGCGGACGCCTGGTGCAGCGTGTCCAGCACTCTCGCTCGGTCTAATCGGCTGTATTGACTCGGTAACACACCCGACAGCGGTTCGCCGCTACCACGGCCAGATCGATTCGGGCACGCACAACGACGCGTGCCTGTCGCAACGCTCATGGCGCTACCACGCGGCGATTTTGGACGATCCGGCGAAAACTCTAAAATCGCTAAATCGTCAATGTTTATCGGGTTGTTTACGTGGTGCCGAGGGGCAGAATTGAACTGCCGATTCGGCCTCGAGCGCGATCTCGTCGAGAGCAATCCATGCCACAAGATCAAGCCGCCATCGCGGGAACAGTCGCGCGATCGTGTGCTCAGTGACGACGAGATCTGCCTGTTTTGGGAAGCACTCGAGCAAGCGGAGCAGGCCGGTCGATACTTGATTGCGGCGTTCTACCGAATTCGGCTGTTGACAGCGCAGCGGGGCAGGGAAGTCCTGCGGATGAAGTGGGGCGACATCTCGCAGGAACCGAGCGGTTCGGTCTGGACGGTTCCTGGCGAAATTACGAAGAACCGACGGAGCCACAGAGTGCTCCTGAGCACCGCGGTCCTGGAGATTCTGAAGGCCGTCGGCACTCGCCTCGAGGAGGACCGCCGGCGAGCGAATGCCTGGCGAGAGAAGAAGGGGCATCCGCCGCGGCAGCCGAGCGACTGGGTCTTTCCGTCGCCGCGCGGGACGGCACCGATGGCGAACTTCTCCGGTTCTCGAGTCTTGCCCGGATTGGCCGGCTTGAAATCTTGCGTTCGCTCTATGGCGAGGTCTTGATTCCAACGGCCGTTTACGAGGAAGCTCCGCGCCGCAACGAACGAAGCGTACCGGAGTGGTCAGCGCTGCCAAGCCGGTGCTTGACGACCTGATTCAGGTCGCACGATTCTGGATCGGGCCGGCGCTGTATGCCGAAGTGCTGGCACGGCTCGGCGAGGAGTGAGGAGCCCCGATAATCCTTGAAAGCGGCTGAGTGAGTCTGAGGACCCTGAAGGGACGTATGGACTATCAGCACATCATTACGATTGAACCTGGCAAGCGACGCGGCAAGCCTTGCATCCGCGGGCTGCGAATCAAGGTCTCCGACGTTCTCGACTATCTGGCCGGTGGACTGTCTGAGCAGGCAAATCTTGCGCGACTTTCCAGCCGCGGGACCGGTCTAAGGCATGACGACGGCGCGACCGCGCCGCGACGAACGTTCGACCCACTTGTGGGCCTGCTGCTCATACCATGCTGCGCGCACGACAACTCTCCGTGGGCAAGGACGACGTCACGCTCCCAGTGGTCATCTCGCCAGCGGCTGAACGCCGCCGACTCCCGTGGAAGAAATGACGCGTCGGATCTCAGGCAGGCGGCTTCATGAACAGACCCGCGCCGATCTTTGCCGCCTCGGACCCCGCCACAGGATGCAGATAGTCAGGCTTCGTGGAATCAGTTTGCAAGACGATGGGCTGGCCAGTGACCGTGGTATCCACGAGCGCCAGGAATGAGGGATCGATGTCCGCGTACTGAAGCCTCGCCCCGGTACCGAACCCGCCAATCTTCGGTTATTCGCAAAATAGCTTCCCACGATGCGGTACTGGGTCGCCGCCTGCGGCTGCGCCGGCGTGGGAGGGGCAGCCGGAGTAGCTGCGCCCTGTCGTCCGCCTCGGCCACCGGCGTCCGCTAACGCCGACGCTCCTCCTTGCGCAGTCCATACGTAGTTCCCACCGTCCACCACGTTGTTGCGATAGAGGAAGTCGCCGGCTATGCCGGCCGTCCACACCCCGCTGCCGTACACCTTGTGGCAGAGGCAATTTGTCATGGCGTGGCCGGTGCTACCCGGCGTCCAGTAGACGACCGAGATCTTGAGGCCTCGGAAAATGCAGTGGTGCACATTCACGCCGTTCCCGTTCGCGATGATCCCCACGTGATTCGGGGCGGTCTCATCGTCGCCCACAAAGAGACATTGCCCGATTTCCAGGTCGTCCAGGTCCCGCCGGAGCCGGCTGATCGCGTAGAGGCGCTTGATTTGCCCCGGCTGCGGTGTTTCGACGACAGGCATTCCTAAGATCCGCAGACCCTGGATCGTCACGTGGCTGGTCTCGATCAACATGCCGTCGGCCGCCCCGCCGAGCGAGTCCGGTCGGCCGTTCCACGTTGGAGACAGCGGCAGGGTGTGGATGAGCGTTGGCATGCGCCCGATGTGCCAGCCGGGATCGCCCGGCAAGACTTCGGCACGGATCGTCAACCGCTCCGCGCGAGAAAACGACCGGCTCGCCGGTTTGAGCCACGTCGTTTCGCCGACGGCGTGAATGCCCTCCGTGAGCACGAGGGTTGCCGCGGCGGTGCCCGTGCTCCCGTTGATCCACTTTGCCGCCTCGGCCAGGGAACGAAGCGGCGCGTCTTTGGTGCCGGCATTCGCGTCGGCGCCGCCAGGACTGACGTAGAGCGTGCCGCCAGGACCAGCGGGTCTCGGACTGGTTGCTTGCCGGGCGAGCACGTCGCCGCGCAGGGTCGCCGCGGCCGCCATCGTGAGCGTCGTCCGAAGTGCCTGTCGTCTGTTCATCGCCCGTCTCCTGAGGGGAGCATTCGTCCCATGTTGTTTGACGAGGACCACTATTCGAGTGTGAAGCCGGTGTGAACCGCGCGGGCGTTCACAGTGCTGTGGCCTGTGTCGTCCAAAGAAGCGAGGAAAAGGAGCTGTGATGTCTAAGCGTGTGTTCGTCGTACTCGGTGTCCTGGTCGTGGCGTCGGTCGTCGGAGCGGTGCGGGCGCAGAACAAGCCCCCCGCGCAGTACGTGACTAGTGCGGATGCGGTGAAGTTCACTCCGCTGGATCTCAAGAACCCGGGAGGCCCCAATATTGCCGTCGTGTCGGGCGATCTCCAGGGCAAGGGGCCGATCACGCTGTTCTTGAGGTTGCCGAAAGGTCCGGCCCCCTTGCACACGCATACGGCTGGCTACTACGGCATCGTCGTGCGCGGACAGGCCAAGCACTGGCCCGCGGGTGGTGAAGCCAATGCGGCGACGCTCGGTCCCGGCAGCCATTGGTATCAGCCTGGCAAAGCCCCGCACGGCGACGAGTGCGTCGCAAATGAGTGTCTGCTGTTGATCCAGATGGAAGGTCCCTACGACTTCGCAGTCGCCGGAAAGTAGAGACGAACGAAGGTCGCGGCTCGGGCGGGATCCGGTAGTTCCGGCCGCCTGGCCGCGATGGTCGAGATCCGAGCTATCGGGAGCTCAGGAGAGACCGGGCCCCACCGGCGGGTCGATTGCGTCCAGCAATCGGTGCGCGAAGTCGATGGACGATTCGCGCGGCTGGCTCGTCCGGTGGACTTCAAGGGCTGAGCGGGCGTCGTCGACGCGACGCACGAGGGCCCGCGCTTCTTGAAAGGAAAGGGCGCGGCGGGCGAAGTGCAGCGGCTGCGGAGCGTCCGAGAGTTTCGTCGCCGGCACTCGACGGTGGCAGCGGCATGGCGCCGCATCGGAGACCAGTCCGCAATGGGCCCGCGTGAACTCGAGGATCGCCTGGCGGGCGATCTGCAACCGCTTGCGAAACAGGGCTGGGGCAATCTCGAGGGCTTCAGCCGCCTCCGGCCCAGGGACTTCCATGATCTCGCCGAGGACGTACGCCAATCGGTGCGGCCGGTCGAGGCATTGGAGCATCGCGAGGCTGCACCCGACCTTCACTTCGTCGATCAGCAGCGACTGCTCGGCGTCGTCAGCGCTCACGAGTTCGAGGCCGCCCACGAGATCCTCGGCGAATCGGTCGAAGTTCAAGTGGAGCCGCTCAATCGCGCTCTTCTTGGTGTCCAGGATGTAGTTGACTGCGATCCGGTACGCCCACGTCTTCACGCGGCTCTGGAAGTTGAATTGTGAGAGCCGCGTCACGATCCGCACCAGAATCTCCTGGGTCGCGTCCTCGGCGTCCTCTCTGTTCCACAGCATCCGGAGGGCCAAGCCGTACAGATCGCCCTGGAGCGCCCGGACTAGGCGGTCGAGCGCATCCCGGTCGCCTTCGAGGGCTTGCCGGACGATGTCTTCGAGTGTGGGGGTGGACGGCATCTATTCCTTGGACGAGAGTGAGCCCAAGACTGTGAAGATACCCGAGGCGATGGATTCACACAGGGCAGCTGGCCCTCGTCCAACCGATCGCCGATCCCGGCCCGGCAGCCAGCTTGTTTGAACCTTGACCAACTCTCCCGACCCAGTCGCCTACGCAGACGCCATTGACCTCCACGCGGTGTTCGACCGTCCCGGACACCGCGGGCGACCGGCAGCGGAGCCGGTGATCTGAAGGACCTGACGGCTTGGTTGATTCAGGATGCCGGACTCGCGGAGGACACACTTCCGAATCGAAGGGACGCTATGCGACGGCTGATCACCCGCCTGCTGACCGTCCGGCCGGCTCGCCCGATTCCCCCGGACATTCAGCAGAGGTTGGACGACCTGTTTGGCGAAGAGGCCGCCCTCAGGCAAATGGTTGACATCTCGGGCGAGCCCAGCTCCTCAGAGGACGGCGCAGCCATTTCCGGCGCACGACTCCAGCTGTGGCGGGGCGACATCACGACGCTCACCGTCGATGCCATCGTCAATGCCGCCAATCAGGGAACTGCTCGGCTGCTTTCGGCCATCGCCTGCGGGTATCGATAACGCCATCCACACGGCTGTGGGCCCTCGCCTCCGAGAAGACTGCCGCCGAATCATCCAACGACAGGGACACCTCGAGCCGACCGGCACCGCGAAGATCACGCGCGGGTCCTCTGCCGTCCACATTCGTGCTGCACACCGTGGGGCCGATCGTGGCAAACCGCCACGCCGCTCGTGCCCTCCATGTGCCCTCCAGGACACGCGAGCGCAGCGAGCGAATCACGTCGTTCGTCGAAGTTGTTGACTTGGAAGATCTTAAATGGTGCCGAGGGGCAGAATTGAACTGCCGACACCGTGATTTTCAGTCACGTGCTCTACCAACTGAGCTACCTCGGCACGGCAGGGCGCAGTAGAGTCAAACAGACCGAAAATCATAACACGCGCCACGGGAACGTTCGCAAGGCGACGCGAATCCGGCGCGGCCGCCCCCCAAGTTCGCGGCCTACGCCTGGTACGTGCCAATGACCTCGCCGCTTGCGAGCACGTGTCCGCGCATCGCGTCGACGACCGCGTCGCGATCGGCGCCGGGCTCGACGTCGAGCTTGCAGTCGAGAGCGAAGACCTCGAAATGATAGTGATGCACGCCGCTGCCCTGCGGTGGCCGCGGCCCGAAGTAGCCAACTGGGCCGGCAGACGATTCGGGGATGGATCCGTTGGCCGCGAACGACGCCGACTCGACCGACAGCCGCGCTCCCTTCTTTCGGGAGGTGACCTTGCGAATCGCGAGCCCGTCGGTGGCGGTAGAGGTGCGCCGCAGCAATCCCATGGCGGTCTCCTTCGAACGCTGCACCGCGTTCCTGTCCGACGACAATCTGATACAAGTCGGGTGCCACCGGCCGTCGCTCGCGCGCAGAAACGCCGCTCGCCTGGGGGTGGCGAATCGAGATCCACATTGGGTGCCCGAGCGTCATACCTCTGGCCTTGACGCGCGCCACTCTCGGCATGAGCTGGAGACCGCCGGTACGAAGCGGTCGCGTCAGTAGGCGGGGGCGGCCGCGGCGTCCCCACCAGGGGCGGCAGTACACAGTCGTGCGAACCGGAATCCTCTCTGCTTGAGGAGCGGGATCAGCTCGGCCGTGGCGCGGACGGTCCGCACGCGATCCGCCCGCGGCAGTCTCGTGATGCCCGTCGTGCATGACGACGATGTCGCCGTCGGAGGCGCGGGCGGCGAGGCGGCTCGCGAGCTTCTCTGGGCGCGACGGGCGCCACCAGTTCCAGTCCCACATCGCAAAGCTCCAGCCAGCAAGCCGGTAGCCCGCGCGATCGAGCCCCGCGTACATCTGGCCGCCGCGCCACCCGGCATGCGGACGGAACAGCCGGCACGGCGGACCGCCGGCAAGCTGCGTCACACGATCTGCGTCGGCGCGTAGCAGTGCATCGAGCGCGGCCGGCGACTTCAGCATCAATGCGCGCGTATGCGAGTGCAGTGCGACGGCGTGCCCCTCGTCGTGCAGGCGTTTGAGAATCGGCGCTGTCTCGTCGGTGAAGTGCTTCGGGATGACGAAGAACGTCGCCGGCACACCTTCACGTCGCAGGACGTCGAGCAATGCCGGCGTCGCCTCCGGGTTCGGGCCGTCGTCGTACGTCAGGTAGATCGTCGGGACGCCGTCAGCGCTCGGCTGGTGCCAGACGGACTTGCCCGGTCCAATCCACTCGAGGAGGAACGGGAACGGTGCCGTGTGCGCGAGCGCCATGATGCCGACGCCGATCGCAACCACGATGAGAGGCACAGCGACTAGTATCCCTCCGCGTCGTGTTTGGCGTGAGCGGCGCTCGTCAGAAATACGCGCGCAGGAGCTGGCCGGCGAAGAACGCGCCGAAGCGGAGCATCGTGCCGGCGCCGCTTGCGACCGAGGCGCCCGGCGCGCGAAACGAGATCAGTTGTTTCGCGAACTCGCCCACGGTGAGCTTCAGCACGCCGGCACCGACGACCGCGCCGTCCACGTTCTGTCCCTCGTGCAGCCAGGTGAAGAGCGTGGTCGTCTCGCCCCAGGCGTGGAGGACGTTGCGTTGGCCGACGAACTTTTCGCCGGCCAGGTAGTAGTCGCGGGATCCGGCGGTGAACCCCATCTGGTAGACCATGCGCAGGGAGCCGCCGGACCTGGGACGTGAGAACAATCACTCGAGCCCGGTCGTCGCAGGCAGGTGGTCGCCGAGCGGCGGAAAGCGGACGTGTCCCTCGAGCCGGCCGGTATGGTCGGGATCGATGACGAAGCGGTGCAGATATCAATCGCGACCGTGGCGTGCATCTCGAGCCGGCTGGCCGCCGCCCGCCCTTTCTCGGCGCCGGTCGTGGGATCAGCCTCACCCAGCCCGAAGGCGCCGCCCATCATCTCATAGGAAGACGGACCTGAATGTGGGGCCCAGAAGTGCCTGAAAAGTTCCTGAAGCGTGTATTCGCGCTGGCCATCGCCAGCCGGGCCGTTCAGTAGCGTCCGCGGGGGTATCCGCGCTTCGCGAGAGCCTCCTGCAGCGACTGCAGTTCCGTTTCACACACCTGCACCAGCCGTCGCTTCTCGTTCATCGACAACGCCAGCGACTCGACGTCAGTGTTACGGCGCGAGAAGACGATGATTTGTTTTCCGACGTCGACGAACTGATCGAGGGCAGTCGTGGCGGCTCTGAGTCGCGGTCCGCGAAGCGGGCGCGGCCAGCGTCCGGTCAGGGTCGCGAGGGCGCTCCGGGCAGCCGCTTCCGCGCCGCCATGCGCTGTCTCGAGCCGGGCCATCACTGCCTCGTCCGCCTCGGCGATATGCGGGGCCTGGAGCGCTTGAATCTCGCGGACCGCCGCGACGGCGGTCGCGGCCATCGCCTCGGCGCGCCACTTGTCCTGGCCCGCGAATGACGCCGAGATGCCGTCGAGGGCATCCCGGAACGCGTCGGCGGCCTGCCTGGGCCGGACCAAAGGAAAGCTGGCGCGCCTTGAAGTTGGTGTTCTCGACGGCGAGATCGAGAATCCGACGATCGAGCGTGCGGTATTCTGTGCAAACCGACTGACGAAGTCCTGCAGGCGACGGAGTTCGGCGTCGTAGTGAGCTCCTCGAGAATCGACTGCAGCGCGTCGGCGTTCGCCTGGACCGCCTGCTTGGCCCGCTCGGCTTCGCGCTCGAACGCGACCGACGTCGTGTCGGTCTCGGCCATCACCGCCAGGTTTGCCGGCGTCGGCGGCTTTGACGAACTGCACGGGAGGTTTGCGGCCAGACTGCCGCGCCTCGGCGAGCTGGGCCAGACCCGTCGTTGACGTCGCCGCACCCGCTGCTGAAGAGCAAGAGGCTGCCGAGCCAGCGGCCCGCGGTCTGAGCGCGCCAGCTTCCCCGAGCGCGAGAGGCCGAAGTCGAGGGCCCCGTGACAGCCATCTTGATCGAAGCTGTACATGGGAACGCCGATCAGCCGTCGTTGAGCGGCACGACCTGCACCGCCGCATCCGGCACGGCGCTGAGAAACTTGTCGAGCGTCGAGCCGCGCCAGATGAGCTCCCAGCGAGATCGGGCGCTCTGGCCGAAGATCACGTGCGTGACGCCTTCTCGCTGCGCAAAAGCGATGAGACCATCCGCCGGCCGATCGGCTTTGACGCGGACGACAATGGCGCCGAGGCTCTCGGCGAGCCGGATGTTCTGCTGCAACGCTTCGGCATCCCGGGCGCTGATGCGATTCGGCTGTTCGCGGGGCGTCTCGACATAGACCCCGTACCACCTCGAGCCCAGCCGTCCGGCAATGCGCGCGCCGGCACTGATGACCCGAGGGGCCAGCGGGTTCGAGCTCATGCACACCATCACGCGCTCGGGAATGAGGGCCGGCTCGAGGCCCTCTCGCGATCGATAGCTGGCGGCCTTCTCGCTCACCTCGTCGGCGACGGCGCGGAGCGCCAGCTCGCGCAGCGTCGAGAGGTTGCCCTTGCGGAAGAAGTTGGTGAGCGCCTGTTCGACCTTCTCCGGGCGATAGACTTTGCCCTCGCGCAGACGGGTGCGCAGCTCTTCGACCGTGACGTCGACGTTGATCACTTCGTCGGCGCGATCGAGAAACGTGTCGGGCACGGTCTCGCGCACGCGGATGCCGGTCGCCCTGGCGACGGCGTCGTTGAGCGTCTCGAGGTGCTGGATGTTCACCGCCGTCATCACGTGGATGCCGGCATCGAGAAGCTCGAGGACGTCTTCGTAGCGCTTCGGGTGCCGGCTGCCAGGCACGTTGGTATGGGCCAGCTCGTCGACGACGCAGACCTGCGGCTTGCGTCCGCAGGATGGCGTCGACGTCCATCTCCTCCAGCGTCGCGCCTCGATAGTCCGCGCGCCGCCGTGGGATGATCTCGAGATCCTTGAGCTGCGCCTCGGTGTCGCGCCGGCCGTAGGTCTCGACGAATCCCATCGACGACGTCGAGGCCGCGTGCGCGCAAGCGCGTGCGCTTCCTGCAACATCTCGTAGGTCTTGCCGACGCCCGGCGCGGCGCCGATGTAGATCCGCAGCCGGGCGCGTTCACGCTCCTTCAGCCGCGCCAGCAGGGCGTCTGCGCTCGGTCGCTGGTCGGGCATGCATGCGCTCTCGCGCGTTCGTATGCGACGGCCCAGGGCGGTGCGTTACGCCAGGCCGACGGCCACGAGGAGCACGTCGATCGCCTTGATCCCGACGAACGGCAAGACCACGCCGCCCAGCGCCATAGATGAGCAGGTTGCGCCGCAGAATCGCCGCCGCGCCGAGCGGCCTGTAGGCGATGCCCTTGAGCGCCAGCGGAATCAGCCCGATGATGATCACCGCGTTGAAGATCACCGCCGACAGAATGGCGGATTCCGGCGTCGCCAGCCGCATGATGTTGAGCACGCCGAGCTGCGGAAACGCCAGGATGAACATCGCCGGAATGATCGCGAAGTATTTGGCGACGTCATTCGCGATCGAGAACGTCGTCAGCGCCCCGCGCGTCATCAGCAGCTGCTTGCCGATCTCGACGATCTCGATGAGCTTGGTCGGGTTCGAGTCGAGGTCGACCATGTTCCCGGCTTCCTTCGCGGCGGTCGTGCCGGTGTTCATCGCGACGCCGACATCGGCCTGCGCCAGCGCGGGCGCGTCGTTGGTGCCGTCGCCGGTCATCGCGACGAGCTTCCCGGCGGCCTGTTCGCGCTTGATCAGCGCCATCTTGTCTTCGGGCGTCGCCTGCGCCAGGAAGTCGTCGACGCCTGCCTCGTTCGCGATCGAGGCCGCCGTGAGCGGATTGTCGCCGGTGATCATGACGGTCTTGATGCCCATCGCGCGCAGCGCGTCGAACCGCTGGCGCATCCCGCCCTTGACGATGTCCTTCAGGTGCACGACGCCGAGCGCGCGCATCCGCTCGGCCACCACGAGCGGCGTGCCGCCCGAGCGCGCGACGCGCTCGACGATCGCCTGCAGTTCCGCCGAGACGACGCCGCCGTTGCCTTTGACGTAGGCCGCAATCGCCTCGGCCGCGCCCTTCCGGATTTCGCGGCCGTCGAGGTTGATTCCGGACATCCGTGTCTGCGCCGTGAACGGAACGAACCCCGCGTGCCTGTCGGAGAGCTCTCTGCCGCGGATGCGGTACTTGTCTTTGGCCAGCACGACGATCGATCGTCCTTCCGGCGTTTCGTCCGCGAGCGACGCCAACTGGGCCGCGTCCGCCAGCTCACCCTCGGTGACGCCGGGCAGCGGCACGAACTCGGTCGCCTGCCGGTTCCCGAGCGTGATCGTCCCGGTCTTGTCGAGCAGCAGCGTGTGGACGTCGCCGGCCGCCTCGACGGCGCGGCCCGACATGGCCAGGACGTTGTGCTGGACGAGTCGGTCCATGCCGGCAATGCCAATCGCCGAAATCAGGGCGCCGATCGTCGTCGGAATCAGACACACCAGCAGCGCAATCAGCACCGGAATCGGCACTTGCGTCCCGGCGTAGTACGCGAAGGGCTGCAGCGTCACGACGACAAGCAGGAAGATCAACGTGAGCACGGCCAGCAGGATGTTCAGCGCGATTTCGTTCGGTGTCCGCTGGCGCTCGGCACCCTCGACCAGCGCGATCATCCGGTCCAGAAACGTGTGGCCGGGATCGGAGGTGACGCGCACCTTGATCCAGTCCGAGATCACGCGCGTGCCGCCGGTCACGGCGGACCGGTCGCCGCCAGACTCGCGAATGACAGGAGCCGACTCGCCGGTGATCGCTGATTCGTCGACCGACGCGACCCCTTCGATGATCTCGCCGTCGGCCGGAATGAACTCCCCGGTATGGACCATGACGATGTCCCCTTTGCGGAGACTCGCCGCGGGCACGTTCTCGGTGCGACCGTCGGCAGCAACGCGATTGGCCACCGTTTCGGTGCGCGTCTTCCGAAGCGTGTCCGCCTGGGCCTTGCCCCGGCCCTCGGCCATCGCCTCAGCGAAGTTGGCGAACAGCACGGTGAACCACAACCAGAACGCGACCTGCCCCGTGAACAGCGGCCGCCCCGTTCCGTTGACCAACTCCTGGATGAAGATCATCGTGGTGAGCAGGCTGCCCGCCTCGACGATGAACATCACCGGGTTCTTGATCTGAATCCGCGGGTCGAGCTTGCGGAACGAATCCAGTGCCGCCTGCCGGACGATGCCGGGATCCCAAATGGACAGCTTGCGTGCGCGTTCAGACATGACGGTTTAGCTTTCTTGGTTGCGCGTGGGGCCCGGCGCCTGCATTTGCCGCGGGCCCGGTTTACTTTTCTTAGTCGTGCGCGGGGCCCCACCCCCGCGCACCTGTCCTCGGCTTCGCCTCGGGCAGTCAGCGTTGCTTACTTGCCCGCAGGGCCGCCCGGCTCTGCGCGCTTCGCGCCGAACGTCTCGTCCAGCGCGAGGTTCAGTTCGAGCACGTTGACTCTCGCCCGGCCGAGGAATCCGAGTGTCGGCGGCTCGGTGTGCGCGCGGATCAGGTCTCGCACGCGCGCGACATCGACCCCGCGCGCGGACGCCACTCGCGGCGCCTGGATCTCGGCGGCGGCGGGCGGAATGTGCGGATCCATGCCGCCGCCGCTCGCGGTCACCATCTCGGACGGCACCTGCGCGGGCGTCACGCCCTCCTGTTTCGTCAGCGCGTCGAGCCGCTCCTTGACCGCCTTCAGGTGGTCCGGGTTCGACGGACCGTAGTTCGTGCCGCCGGTCGATGCCGCGTTGTAGTCGACGCCCGACGGCCGCGGCTGAAAGTACTCCGGCCGCGTGAACTTCTGCGCGATGAGACGCGAGCCGACGATCGTGCCGTCGGCGCGGCGGATCAGGCTGCCTTCGGCCTGCGCCGGGAAAGACGCACACGGCCGATCGCCCACAGCGCGACGTTGTAGCCGCCGCCGAGCAGCACGATCGTGACGAGGGTGAACAAGCAGGCCTTGCTT
The DNA here is from genome assembly GCA_963746915.1 of uncultured Bacteroidota bacterium. Classification (GTDB taxonomy): domain Bacteria; phylum Bacteroidota; class Bacteroidia; order Chitinophagales; family Chitinophagaceae; genus VBAS01. Next base: position 687,954 of record CAVVDD010000004.1, read on the forward strand.
GAGTTCTTTGAGCATGACGGTCTGCTTCCTTGGTTGCGCTGTGGGGCCCCACCCCCACCGGCGCGGCGAAGGCTCTCGCGCGCCTCACGCTCGCGCCCGACCTGTCGAAGGGCGACGCTCGCCATCGCCTGTCACATCGCCAGATGCTCAGCAATCGGCCCGAGCACGGCGATCGGCAGGAACATCAGCAGCCCGAGAATGACGATGACGGCCCACAACGTGATGCCGAACGTCGCGCTGTCGGCACTCAGCGATCCCGGCGGTTTCCGGCGCGGCCGGCTTGGCGGCGAGCGCGCCCGCCAGCGCCAGCGGCGCGATGATCGGGATGTAGCGCGAGAGCAGCATCACCAGACCGGTCGAGATGTTCCAGAACGGCGTGTTGTCGCCGAGGCCTTCGAACCCGGATCCGTTGTTGGCGGCTGCAGACGAGAACTCGTACATCATCTCGGAGAAGCCGTGCGGCGCCGGGGTTCTTCAGCCAGCCGAGCGCCGTGCCCGGATCGGCCGTCGTCGCCCAGACGTAGCAGGCGACCGCGGTGCCGACGAGAATCGCCAGCGGATGCCAGAGCAGCGCCAGGCTGGCCAGCTTCATCTCCTTGGCCTCGACCTTCTTGCCGAGGAACTCCGGCGTGCGGCCGATCATCATCCCCGCGACGAAGACCGCGACGACGACGAAGATCAGCATGTTGATGAAGCCGACGCCGACGCCGCCGAAGATGTTGTTGAGCCACATGCCGATCATCGGCATCAGGCCGCCGAGCGGCGTCAGCGAGTCGTGCATCGAGTTGACCGAGCCGTTCGACGTCACCGTCGTCGTCACCGCCCAGAGCGCGGACAGGCCCGGCGCCGAAGCGCACTTCCTTGCCTTCCATCGACCCGGTGGACTGGTCGACCCCCATGCGCCGAGATCGCCGGGTTGCCGCCGGCCTCCTGCGCGACGCCGAAGACGACCATCGGCAGGTAGATCGCGAGCATGGTCGCGAAGATCACGATCGCCAGCTTGCGGCGCCGCACGATGTGACCGAGCATCACGACCATCGACATCGGAATGATGGTGATCGACCAGGTCTCGACGAAGTTCGAGAGCGGCGTCGGGTTCTCGTACGGATGCGTCGAGTTCGGCCCGAAGTAGCCGCCGCCGTTCGTGCCCAGCTGCTTGATCGACACGACGCCGGCCGTCACGCCCGCGCGCAATCGTCTGTTCCGGCCCCTCGAGCGTCGTCGCCTTGGCGGCGCCTTCGAACGTCATCGGCGTGCCCTGCCACATCAGGAAGACCGACACGAGGAGCGCGAGCGGCAGGAACACCCGGACCGTGGCGCGCGTCAGGTCGACGTAGAAGTTGCCGAGCTGCGTCAGGCGGTTCCCTGCCAGGCCCGCGGATGATCGCGACGGCCGCCGCGACGCCGGTCGCCGCGGTCACGAACTGCAGGAAGCTGATCACGAACATCTGCGAGAAGTACGACAGCCCGGTCTCGCCGCTGTAGTGCTGCAGGTTCGTGTTCGTCGTGAAGCTCGAGATCGTGTTGAACGCGAGCGTCGGCTCCATGTTGGCGATGCCGTCCGGATTGAGCGGCAGCGCGCTGCTGGAGCGACACGATCGCGAACGTCGACCAGCCACATGACGACGTTCGAGACCAGCAGCGAGATCGAATAGCGCTTCCAGTCCTGCTGGTCGTTCGGCGTCGACGCCCGTGACGCGCAGCACCAGCCGCTCGATCGGTACGAGGACGGGATCCAGGAAGGTGCGCTTGCCCGCTGAACACCTTCGCCATGTAGAGCCCGAGCAGCCCGCTCGTGGCGATCGTGAACAGGATCGTGAAGCCGATGGCGATGTATTCGGTGCCCATCTGATCCTCAGAACTTTTCCGGCCGCAGCATCGCGTACACGAGGTACACGAACGCCGCGACACTCAACAGCAACGCCAGTAGGACCATGGCTTCACCTAAACGCGATCGCACGAGCTTCACGAACCCGGCCATGCGCGGCGAACGTCACGAGACCCAGCAAGAGCATGGCAAGTAAGAGCATGTCGTCTTCCTTAGTACGCTCGCGGGGCCCCACCGCCGCTCGCGGCGCCCGCCGAGCGCTCACTACGTTCGCGCGGCGGGCGGTCTTCTTTCATGCGCGCGGGGCCTCACCTCCGCGAAGGCGTCGGCGAGCTCGCCGAAGCGCCTCCGGCGCGAAGGCGGCCCACCCCCCGCGCGCGCTCCGGGCTCGCTCTCGTCGCGCGGTCCTCTCTTTCTTTAGCTCGCACCCCGCACCGCGCACCCCGCAGCCCGCACCGTTGTTACCACGCACCCTGCTTGTTGCCGAACCACCACACCAGGCCGACGAGAAACGTGTTCTGACCCTTCGCGCAGATCGCCGGGCTCGCGGCTCGTGAAGAACAGCTCGTTCGACCAGTCGCGGCGGAATTCGCCGCGCACGAGGAAGCCGTCGGCGAACTTGTACTCGCCCGTGAACGTGAGCTCCTGGAGCACCTGCGCGATGCCGCCGAAGAGGCCCTCGTCGTCCAGCCGCTCGTAGCGCAGCGACAGCGCCGCCGGGATCGGAAACCTGATACCGCGCGTAGAGCCCAATGCCCTGCAGCGACAGCGACGGATCGCTCTTGTTGACCTCGTTGGTCACGTAGTTGACGTCCGCGCCGAAGCTGAGCTTCGACGTCGCGGTGTAGGACACATAGGTGTCGAAGACCTTGAAGAACCCGTCCGGGCCATCGGGCAGGCCGCCATCCGACTGCTCCTGACCGAAGTAGTAGCTGGTCGTCCAGGCTCAGGCTGCCGTTCGGCTTGACGATGGCGGCGATGTGGTTGCTCTTGAAGTTGTTGAAGTCCTCGGTCTGCTGGATGCCGTTCGTCAGCATGTACATCAGCGTGACCTTGTCGCCGGCCGGCAGACTGAGACGCGCACCCGAGTGATAGAACGGGAGGAAATTGAACAGATACGCGCGCGAGAACTGGTTGTTGTCCTTCGCGTAGTTGGTCTCGTACCCCAGCATCGACGCGAACTTGCCGAAATCGGCCGTGAGCCCGCGGCCGACGTCGAACACGTAGGTTCCGTACGCCTGCCAGACGTTGCGATAGGCGTCCGGGCGCGGTTCGTTCGCCGGACTCCCCTGCGCGCGTTTCGGTCGCCTGGCCGAACTGCAGATCGATCCGCGCGCCGAAGCGCCGCCCCGCGTCGACGGCCGGCGCGCTCTCGAGGACGACGGCGGCTTGCTGAATGCCGAACACGTTCGCCCGCGTGTCGTACGCGCGCAGGAGGTTGATCCGATCGTACGGGCGGTTCGCGTTGAACTGGTAGTAGCCCTCGAACGTGACGCCGAGCTGCACGTACTCGAACGGGTTGGCCGCCGGCTGCGCGGGTGCGGACTGGCCGGCCGGCTCGCTTGTTGCGCCGGTGCAGAGGGACCAGCCGCGCTGACGGACGCCTGGCCCGCCGGGTCCGGCGTGCGCGCCGGCGTCTGCGCCGCGGCGACGGCTCCCGATCCGACAAACATGCAAGTGGTGACGACGACGATTAGGCTGCGAGTCACGGATACGCTCCTGACCCACCAGCATAGAAAGTGCCACCTGAAAACGGGCCCAAAAGTCCCTGAGAAACTCCTGAAATCGGAGAATTCCGCGTTTTTGCGTGCGTTTCCTCAGTCGCGCAGATAGAGCGGCGTGTTGACGACGACCACGCGCGGGCCGCCGCGCAGCCGCAGGAGCGTGCGCAGGATCGTTCCGCGGTGATTGTGGAACAGGCGCCTGGTACCACCGGCTGACGACCAGGTCGGGAATCACGACGACGATGTCGCGCGTCGGGTTCTTATCGCGGAGCTCGAGCACGAAATCGACGAGCGGCTGAAACAGCTGGCGGAACGTCGACGTGAGCACGACCAGCTTGGGCGGCGTGAGGTTCGCCGCGCGCGCAGGCTGTTCGACGAGCGTCGCCCAGTCGTTGGTGAGATCTTTCATCTTGGCGGTCTCCGCCCTGAACCTGCACCGCATAGACGTCCGGCGACAGACGCATGCGCGAACTGCAGCCCGCGGTGCGTCATCCTGTTCCACGACTGCGTGGCCACGACGACGACGGGCGCGGGCGCGGTATCGACGCCGAGCGGCTGGCTGTCCGCGACCTGTTCGGCGACCCGGTTGTAGTGGAGGTGGATCCGCCAGAACGCCGTGACCAGAAGCGGCAGGATGACGACGATGATCCAGGCGCCGTCGGAGAACTTCGAGACCGCGACGACGAGCGGCCGTGACGCCGGTGGCGATCGCGCCGAGCGGCGTTGAGCGGCAAGGAGTGCCTGGCCTGCTGCGCCGCCCAGTGCGTCGCCAGTGCGCGACCATCCCGGCTTGAGACATCGTGAACGCCAGGAGCGCGCCGATCGCGAAGAGCGGAATGAGCCGATCGGTGATGCCGCCGAACACGACGAGCAGCGCGCCCGAGAGCACGGCAAGGACGATGATGCCCTGCGTGTAGACGAGACGCCGGCCCCGGATCGCGAACGAGTCCGGAAGAAAGCGGTCTTCGGCGAGCACGCGACAGACGCGCGGAAAGTCGGCAAAGCTCGTGTTCGCCGAAAGCGCGAGCACGGTCACGACCGATCCAATCGTCAGGTAGTAGAACGCGCCCCTCCCCATGACGGCGGCGACCAGCATCGAGACGATGCTCTGGTAGCCGGGCTGTCCCGGATCGGTCGCGGCGATGCCGTACGCGCGCGAGAGGTACGCGATGCCCGCGAGCAGGATCGCCAGAATGACGACGATCGCGGTGAGCGCGCGCTGCGCGTTCGCGATCGTCGGCGCCCGGAAGAGCGGGACGCCGTTGCTGACGGCCTCCACGCCGGTCATCGCGGTACAGCCGTTCGCGAACGCCCGCACCAGAATCCACAGCGTCGCCGCCTGCGTCGCCGCGCCGACGGGCGGCGGCACGACCACCGGCGCCGGGTGACCATCGCTCGCGAGCGCCTTGACGACGCCAACCGACGATCACGATCAGCAACGTGACGACGAAGGTGTACGTCGGCGCCATGAACGCGATGCCCGCTTCGCGGACGCCGCGCAGGTTCACGATCGTCAAGAGGACGAGAATGATCAGGCACAGCGCGAGCGTGTGCGGCAGAAGCGAAGGAAAGGCCGACACCAGCGCGCCGACGCCGGCGGCGATGCCGACGGCGACGTTCAGAATGTAGTCGAGCACCAGCGCGGCGCCGCCCGTCAGCCCCCACATCATGCCGAGGTTCGCCTTGGCGACGGTGTACGAACCGCCTCCGCCCGGGTACGCGGTGATCGTCTGACGGTAGGAAAAATAGACGATGAAGAGCACCGCGATGATGACCGCGAGGATCGGCCCCACGTACTGAAGGCCGGCGCGCCGAGCGGAATCATGAGCGTCAGCGCGGCCTCCGGACCATACGCCGCAGACGCCATCGCGTCGAGCCCGAGCACGGGAATGCCGGCGGCCGGGCCGATCTGCTGGTGCACCTGTTCGTCTGATGCGAGCCGACGGCCAAGAAGCCAATCGAGATTCGGCATCGTGCGCGGGATTGTAAGCTACGATGGCGAGCAATGGCGCCCGAACGGACACTCGTGCTGAACGCCAATGGAATTGTCCTCGGTGTGGAGGGAGCGCCCGCGGACTGGACCGGCACTCGCCTCGAAGAACGAACGGATGTGCCGGACGACGTGAGACGCGCCGTGGCCGACGCGCGGAGCCGCTTCAGCTCTGGCGCGACGCCGCCGAGTGTGACGGACGCCAACTCGCAGGCCGCACAACCAGTGCGCGTGATTGTACTTTTCGGCCCTGCCCGTCCGTCGCGTCGCCACGGACCCGCGCGCCTTGCTCGCATCGACCATCAATGTCATGAAGCAGCAGGCCCGCGCCGTAGATGTCGCGCTGACGCTCGACGTGAGCCCGGATGTTCCGCGAACAATCGACCTGGATCCGGAGAAGATGGCCTGGGTGATCACCGCGCTCGTAGGCAACGCGCTGCGGTTCGTCCGACACGGCACCCGCCTGATGCCGGAGGCGCCATCGTCGTGCGCGCCCGCTATGAGCCGACCGCGTCGCAGGTCGTGCTCGAAGTTCAGGACGACGGCAGCGGGATCCCGAAGGACAAGGTACCTCAGCTCTTGAGGCGATCAGCAGCGCAGCTCCATGCCGCCGGTCTCGCGCTGAGCCTGGTGCAGGACGTCATCGCCGCGCACGGCGGGACCGTGCAGATCGAGAGCAGTACGGAGGCTGACCGTTCCGGCACCACCGTGCGACTCACGCTGTCGTCTCCCTGATGCGCGGCCGGCTCGCGCTGCTCCTCGTGGCGGTGTCCGTCCAGCCGCTCGCTGCGCAAGCAAGCGCGCATACGGATGCGGTCGCCCCTGTCGTTGGCGCGCTCGGCGTCCTGCTGCTGGCGGGCAAGTTCGGCGGCGAGCTGGCCACCCGCCTGAAGCAGCCCGCCGTGCTGGGCGAGCTCCTCGTCGGGATCCTCCTCGGGAATCTGTCCTTCGGCGGGTGGGCGCCCTTTCACGCCCTCGGGATGAACGAGACGGTCGGTGTGCTCGCCGGGATCGGCGCGCTGATCCTGGTCTTCGAAGTGGGCGTCGAATCCACCATCGGTCAGATGCTCAAGGTCGGCGTGACGGCGTTGTTCGTCGCGATGCTGGGCGTGATCGTGCCGTTCGCACTGGGCTGGGCCGTCGGGGCGTGGCTGCTCCCCGACGCGAGTGCTGTACGCGCATGCCTTCCTCGGCGCGACGCTGTGTGCGACCAGCGTCGGCATCACCGCACGCGTCCTTCATGATCTCGGGGCGTCGCGCAGTCCGGAAGCGCGCATCATTCTGGGCGCCGCGGTCATCGACGATGTGCTGGGGCTCGTCATCCTGGGGACGGTCGGTGGCGCGATCGGCGCGGCGGCGCTGGGCATCCCGTTCTCGATGGCCTCGGCAGCGAAGACGACCGGCGCCGCCGCGGCATTCCTGGTCGGCGCGCTGGTCATCGGTGCGACCACGGCGCGGCGGATCTTCTCGGCGGCGTCGCTGCTTCAAGTGCGGGGCGTGCTCGTCTCGGTCAGTCTCAGCCTATGCTTCCTGCTGGCATGGGCGTCGAATCTCATCGGACTGGCGCCGATCGTCGGCGCCTTTGCCGCCGGGCTCGTGCTCGAGGACGTCCATTTCAAGGACTTCGTCGATCGCGGCGAACGGCCGCTCGAGGAACTGCTCCGGCCGATCTCGGATGTGCTGGTCCCGGTGTTTTTCGTCGTGATGGGCCTCCGCACCGATCTCGGCGCGTTCGCGGCGCCCGGCGCGCTGGACCCTCGCAGCCGCGCTGATCGTGGTCGCGGTGATCGGGAAGCAGGCGTGCGGGCTCGGCGTGAACGTGCCAGGCGTCAACCGGCTCGCCGTCGGCATCGGGATGATCCCGAGAGGCGAAGTCGGACTGATTTTCGCGAATGTCGGCGCCGGCCTCACCCTGAACGGCGTCCCCGTCATCGGCCCGTCGACGTTTTCGGCGGTCGTCGCGATGGTGATCGTCACGACCGTCATCACCCCACCGGCACTCAAGTGGAGCCTGTCGCGGACGAAGGCCAGCTGACCAGGCCTCAGGTCAGCGCGCCGACTTCATGCGGCGCACGGGTGTGGCCGCTTCGCAGTCTGGCAGGTCGGCGGACAGCCGGTCGACCACCGCCGTGTACGCGCCTTGCTGCGCGATCTCGACAAACGGCCGGAAGAAGAGGTGATCGCCGGGGAAGAGCGTCTCGTCGCAATAGGCGACCAACAGCAGGCCGCAGCGTTCGCACCGCTGGACGCCGTCGACGGGCACGCCGGGCAGGTGTTTGACCATCGCCGTCCTCGTCTCACGAGGATAGGGACGGCCACCTGAGATTGGGCTGAAAATGGCCCAAAGAATTCCTGAGCCTCACCGGTGTTCCGGGCGCAGGGACGGCCCCGAAATCGGCCAATCAGCGACTTCTCAGGAACTCTTCAGTCCTCCTCAAGGCCGCGGCTGCCATGCTGGAGGTATGGAGATGATTCCTTCGCCGAGCACGTCCGTTGAGGGAGGCGAGATGTCCACCTCGACCGGTGATCTCGAGACCCGTGGCTTCGTCTATGTCGTGGCGACCACGCTGGCGGCGACCGCGCACGCGCTCGACGTGGCGCGGGCGCTGGCGAGCGAGGCGCGCAAGCCGGTCACCGTGCTGGTGTCGCGTCCGCGGCGGCTGATGCTCAACTCGTCCATTGCCCACGCGTACAACCTGCAGGTCGAGGACGTCGAGGCGCGCGATCGCGCTACGATCGACGAGATTCGCGGTCTGGTCCTGAGTGAAGCCAATCCGGCCATTTCGGTCGTCGAAACCGACGCGCATCGCGCCGCCGAATTCGCGCACGTGCTCCCGCGCGGAGCGACGGTCGTGCTGGCTGGTCCGATTCATCACTTCCTCGAGACCCACGAGCAGGTGCTGGCGCGCAAGCTCACGAAGCTGGGCTACGAGACGGTCTTCCTGCCGTCTCAGGAGACCTAGCGGCGCCCGCTCAGCCGGAATTGCCGGAGTCGCCGGTCGCGAACCGGTAGCCGACCCACGGCTCGCTGAGGAGATACCGCGGGTGCGCCGGGTCGGGCTCGATCTTCTTGCGCAGCTGCGCCACCAGCGTCCACAGGTGCTCGGGCTGCTCGACGGCGTTCGGTCCCCAGATGGCCTTGAGGATCGCGCGATGCGTCAGCACGCGGTCGTGATTGCGCGCCAGCAGCGACAGCAGCTCGAACTCCTTGGGCGTCAGGCGGATCTCGGTTCCCTGCCGCGAGGACGCGCCGCCGATCGTAGTCGATGGTCAGGTCGCCGGCGCGGACGTGGCCGGTCTCCGCGTCGTGGTCGGACGCGACGCGCCGCAGCGCCACGCGGATCCGCGCCAGCAGCTCTTCGGGACCGAACGGCTTCGTGACGTAGTCGTCGGCGCCGAGATCGAGCGCGTTCACCTTGTCGGCTTCCGCGCCGCGCGCCGACAGCACGACGATCGGCACGGGCGACGTCGCGCGAATGCGCCGGCACACTTCCGTGCCCTCGAGATCCGGCAGTCCCAGATCGAGCACGACCAGGTCGGGCGTCCGGTCGCCGAACATCCTGAGCGCCTCGGTCCCGGTCGCCGGCGATCTCGACGTCGTAGCCGCGCGATGCGCAGCAGCGGGCCGAGTGCCCGCTGAATCGAGACTTCGTCGTCGACGAGCAGAATGCGGGCCGGCTGCGTCATGTCGTCGCCGGATTCGCGGCTCAGCGGTCCTGCGTGCGGCGGCCGGCACGACGATCGTGAACTGCGCGCCGCCGTCGGGATGATTCTCCGCCCAGACCCGGCCGCGTTCGACGGCCAGCAGGCCGCGCGCGATCGCCAGGCCCATGCCCGGTCCCGGACGCGCGGGTCGTCGCCGCCGCGCCCCGGTAGAACCGCTCGAACAGGTGCGCGACAGTCCGCCGGCGCGATGCCCGGGCCCCTGATCGCGCACCTGGAGCGACGAGCCCTTCGTCGGTCACGCGGGCGGTCACCGTGATCGACCGAACCCGCCGGCGAGTACTGGGCCGCGTTCTCCAGCAGGTGCGCCAGCGCCGTGGCCGTCAGTCGCGGATCGAGCTGGACCGGCACGTCGGGATCGACGTCGCACGTCGAGCGTGGTGCCGCTGCAGCGTGTGCTCCACCTGATCGCGCGCGGCGGCGACGATCTCCGACGGATGCACCCAGCGCGATTCGCGTGGCGACCGCGCCGGCGTCGATGCGCGCCATCTCGAGGATGCTCTGGAACAGCCGCGTCAGCCGCTCGACTTCGGTCAGGATGAGGTCGCTCTGCTCGGCCGCGATCGCCGGGCGCCAGGTCCGCGGTCTTGAGGTTGCTCGCCGCCACGCGAATGGCGGTGAGCGGCGTGCGCAGGTCGTGGCCGAGCGAGGCGAGCAGCGCCGTCTTCAGCTCCTCGCTCTGGCGCGTCGAGCTCGGCCGCCTTGCGCTCTTCGAGGAACTGCGCGCGCTCGATCGGCGATCGCCGACGACGCCCGCCAGCGTGTCGAGCGTGCCCGGCTTCGATCGGCCGGCCGGTCGCGGCCAGCAGGCCGATCGGCTTGGTGCCGACCCGCAGCGGGACGAGCCGAATCGTCGGCGCCGTCGACCGTCGATCGTCCGGTGACCCGCGTAGGTGCGCGCGTAGGCATCGAACTCGAGCGACGGTCTGCGCCGTCGCGAAGGCGTTGGACAGCTCGCGGTGGTCGAGCGCGACGGCGCGCGCTCCCGCTTCGAACACGTCCCAGTCGTCCGATCGCGGCAGGGCAATCGCGACGAACTCCAGATCGAACCGTCGGGCGACCGATCGCGCCAGGATCGACATCGCCTGCGGCTGTCGGTCATCAGCAGCACGTCGCGGCCCAGATCGAACAGTCGCGCCAGCTCGTCGCGCCGCCCGAGCGCCTCCTCGCGTCCGCGCGCGCGCGACGGCCGACAGGTTGCTCGCCACCAGGCTGACGGCCAGAAACGCGAACAAGCGCCACCCAGTTCTGCGGGTCGGCGATCGTGCAGCGTGCCGACCGGCGGCAGGAAGAAGAAGTTGAGCAGAGCATCGCCGCGATCGACGTGACCACGGCGACCGCAGGCGCGACGTCGCCGGCGACCAGCAGGACGACCATCAGGAAGGTCGTCGAGACGATGGCGACGTTCGAATCGGCAGCCACGTCGAGTAGACGAGTGTGACGAGCGCGACGCCGCCAAGCCCGGCGGCCAGGTGCCACAGCTCGGCGCGGGTCAACGACATCGCGTCATGATAGTCCGCCACGCCACGGCGCGCCGGGGATTCACGGTTCGCGGCTCTCAACCCGAGCCGCGCCACGCGGCTGTGTTAGCCTGAGGGCCGCCTAACGGTCCGTTCAACGACCGGCGGGGGACCCAACGGCGCAGGTGCGCCCAGGGGCGAACCGGGGACAGTGCCCGGCGAGGACTACCCACCTCGAGCCCGTCAGCTAACCCCGTCGGCTTTGGGAGGGTTTTGTGTCGCTCGCCTCGGCTCCCGCCGGGCGCCGCCGCTTCGCGGCTGGCTGCTTTCCGACCATCGCGACTCGTCCACGACAGGAGCACCGCACACCGCGCCCTGGTGGCAGGTCATGTGCCTCACCGGCGTCGACTACTTCTCGACGCTCGGCTATCAGCCGAGCATCGCGTTTCTCGCGGCCGGCTACCTCTCGCCGTTCGCGACGCTCGTGCTCGTGCTGCTCACGCTCTTCGGCGCGCTGCCGGTCTACAACCGCATCGCGCGCGCTCAGCCCGCACGGGCAGGGCAGCCTCTCGGTGCTCGAGCAGTACCTGCCGCGATGGCGCGGCAAGGCGTTCGTCCTGTGCCTGCTCGGATTCGCGGCCACGGACTTCGTCATCACCATCACGCTCTCGGCCGCGGACGCCACCGCGCACATCGTCGAGAACCCGTTCGTGCCGCACTGGCTCGATCATCCGGTCGGGTGACGCTGGTGCTGCTCGCCGCGCTCGGCGCTGATCTTTCTGAAGGGCTTTCGCGAAGCCATCTGGCTCGCCGTCGCGCTCGTCGCGATCTACCTCGCGCTGAACGCCATCATCATCGGCCGCGAGCTGTCTGGCGTGTCTCGCGGCATCCCGACACCATCGCGGAGTGGCGGCAGCAATCTGTTCACCCAGCAGTCGCAACCCGCTGATGATGGTCGCGTTCACGCTGCTGCTGTTCCCGAAGCTGGCGCTCGGCCTGTCCGGCTTCGAGACCGGCGTGGCGGTGATGCCGCTCGTCAGCGGGCGACGGCGCGACGAGCGACGAGGTGCTGCAGTCGCGCATCCGCAACACGCGCAAGCTGCTGCTCACCGCGGCGCTCATCATGAGCGCCATGCTCATCGGCAGCGCGGTGGTGACGACGACGACGATTCCTGCCGCCGATCTGCGGACGGGCGGACCGGCGGACGGCCGCGCGCTTGGCGTACCTGGCGCATCGCGACTTCGGCGAGGTCTTCGGCACGCTCTACGACCTGTCGACGATTGCGATTCTCTGGTTCGCCGGGTCGTCGGCGATGGCCGGGCTGCTCAATCTCGTGCCGCGCTATCTGCCGCGGTACGGCATGGCGCCGGACTGGGCGCGCGCGACGCGTCCGCTCGTGATCGTGATCACGACGATCGGCTTCGTCGTGACGATCGCGTTCAACGCCGACGTCAACGCGCAGGGCGGCGCCTACGCGACCGGCGTGCTCGTGCTGATGACGTCGGCCGCGATTGCCGTGACGATCGCGATCCGGCCAGAGGGCGCGTGCTGGTTCACGATCATCACGCTCGTCTTCGTCTACACGACGATCGTGAACATCATCGAACGGCCGGAAGGCATCCAGATCGCGGCGCTGTTCATCCTCGTCGATCATCGGCGCCTCGCTCGTCTCGCGCGTGATGCGGTCGACCGAGGTGCGCATCGACGGCGTGGAGTACGACGCGACGGCCGGGCGCTTCGTCAACGACGCCGTCGGCAAGACGCGCGGTGCGCATCATCGCCAGCCGGCCGAACACCGGACTGCCGGACGAGTACGCGCGCAAACTCGTGCAGGCGCAGCGAATCGCATCACCTGCCCGACGACGCCGTGCTGTTTCTGGAAGTCACGCCGGGCGATGCCTCGGACTTCACGCGGCCGTCTGCTCGGTGAGCGGCGTGGACGTCGGCGGCCACCGCGTCCTTCGCTGCACGAGCCCGGCGGTGCCCAACGCCATCGCCGGCCTGCTGCTCGATCTGCGCGATCGCACCGACACGATTCCGCACGCCTACTTCGGCTGGACCGAAGGCAATCCGATCGCCTATCTGCTCAAGTTCCTCGCCTTCGGCGAAGGCGATACCGCGCCGGTCTGCCGTGAAGTGCTGCGAAAGGCGGAGCCGGATCCCGCCCGCCGGCCGCGCATTCACGTCGGCTGACGGTGGGGGCCGTTCTCATTTCCGCGTAGAGCCTAACCGGCAAGCATCTCGAGCATTTCGGCCCAATTCCACCGCGTAGGTCGCTACAGGGGAATGAGAACGGCTCGAGTTGTTCAGTAATCCGTCTGCGTTAAGTCCGAAGTTTGAAGCCAGAAGTTAGAAGTCATTGCGCCCTTGTCGGCGGCCCTCACGCCCGGGCCGCCCTACGGCTGCACGCTGCAACCGCGTGACCAGCGCCCAATAACTTCCAACTTCTGGCTGCTCACTTCCAACTTAAGAAGCGCTCTTCACTCCGGCAGTCCCATGTCCTTGCGCAGCTTCTGCTCGATCTCGGCGGCCATTTCGGGGTTCTGCTTGAGGAACGCCTTGGCGTTCTCGCGGCCCTGGCCGAGACGCTCGCCGCCGTACGAGAACCAGGTGCCGCTCTTCTCGATGATCTTGCGCTCGACGCCCTGATCGATCAGGTCGCCCTCGCGCGAGATGCCTTCGCCGTACATGATGTCGAACTCGGCCTCGCGGAAGGGCGGCGCGACCTTGTTCTTGACGATCTTCACGCGCGTGCGGCCGCCGACCATCGGTCTCGCCGTCCTTGATCGCGCCGATGCGGCGGATGTCGACGCGGACCGACGAGTAGAACTTCAGCGCGCGGCCGCCGGTGGTCGTTTCCGGATTGCCGAACATCACGCCGATCTTCTCGCGCAGCTGATTGATGAAGATGAGGCACGTCTTCGACTTCGAGACGACGCCGGTGAGCTTGCGCAGCGCCTGCGACATCAGCCGCGCCTGCAGGCCCATCTGCGCTTCGCCCATCTCGCCTTCGATTTCCGCGCGCGGCACGAGCGCGGCCACCGAGTCGACGACGACGACGTCGACGCCGTTGGAGCGGATGAGCACTTCGACGATCTCGAGCGCCTGTTCGCCGTTGTCGGGCTGCGAGACGAGCAGGTTGTCGAGGTCGACGCCGAGCTTCTGCGCGTACTGCGCGTCGAGCGCGTGCTCGGCGTCGATGAACGCCGCGACGCCGCCGAGCTTCTGCGCCTGCGCGATCGTCTGCAGCGCCAGCGTCGTCTTGCCCGACGACTCCGGTCCGAAGATCTCGATGACGCGGCCGCGGGGCAGGCCGCCGACGCCGAGCGCCCAGTCGAGGCTGATCGACCCGGTGGAGATCGCCGGAATCGGCGCGATGGCGTCCTTGCCGCCGAGCCGCATGATCGAGCCTTTGCCGAATTGCTTTTCGATCTGGCCGACGGCCAGCTCGACGGCTTTCGCGCGTTCCTTGTCGCCGCTCGTCGCGATCGGTCGTCGATCTGTTCGATCTCGAATTCTCGACTTTTTCTGTGCGTTCAGGTGCTGCCATGGGACTCCTCGCTGACGCGCCGCCGAAAGGGGCGACGCGCGCCGGACCGAACGTGATTCTAGGAACGTGCCAGCCGATGGTGTCAAGCGAAAATCGTGTCGTCATGTGTCTCTATCCTTCTGACAAAGCAATGGCTTAAGCACCAGTCGCCACTTTCGCCTCGCTCCAGGACGGCCTGGCAGAATCTGCGATCCTGGCCGGCCGCGCTCTTGAGGATTCTGCAACGGCACACGTGACAGGGCGGGTCAGAGCCCGGAGCGAAGGCAATGAGGCTGGGCGATGCCGCAGCCCGACGTTGGTACACGCGACTGGGCCGGCCTGGCCACGGGACTGGCTGGTCGCGACCGGGTGGGCGGTGCGGGCGTCGCGCGCGAGAGTCGTCGCGCACTCGTCACGCAGGCCGCGATCCTCGCGGGCCTCGCGATGGCGGCGGATCTCGATCTGCTGGTCGGCGCCCACAGCGCGGCCCACGCACAGCCTCGGCGCCGCCGCGATCGCCGGCGTCGTCGCGGCAGCCGCCCGATGGCCGATTGCCCGCACGCGCGTCAGGATCGGCCTCGGCGGCGTTTCTTGCGTGGGCGACGCACCCGCTCTGGATTCGCTGGCGCCGGACACTTCCGTGCCGTACGGCGTGATGGCGTTCTGGCCGTTCAGCCGCGAGCATGTCGCCATGCGCGTCGGCTGGTTCCTGCCAATCTACCGGCGCTGGTGTCAGCCCGGCTTCGTCGCGCACAACCTGACGGCCGCACTCTGGGAAATCGTGATCCTCGCGCCAGTCACCGCGGCCGTCTGGTGGATCCGGCGTCCAGTTCGCGCCGCACGGCGGCTTCGGTGACGGCCGCGGCCGTGCTGTCGTAGCTCCGCGGGCCGCAGGCAAATCCGACCGACGTGTACAGCTGCCGCAGATCTGAGGCGCGCCGGATCGGCATCGGCGCGCCGGCAATCTCCAGCGCGTGCCGCAGCTCGTGCGCGAGGGCGGCGACACGATCCGCGTTCCGGGGCTCGCGTGCGCACGTGCACGAGCAGGTAGGTGATCGACGCCGCCGACGAGAGGTAGTCGAGTGACCCACGCGTCGCCCACTCCGCCGTCGTCGTGACGTAGACCACGATGTTGGCGGCGTCGAGCTCGCGAACGAGTTGCCGGAACGTGGTCGATGCGTGCAGGCCGGCGGCGACAAGTTCGTCGGCCGCCGGGCTGAGCGCGCGGACGTGCGGGAGCGGAGCCACCGGCGGCTCGATGATGGGCACGATCGGCACGACGGCGCCGAGAAGCGCCAGGGCGAAGAGGTTCGGCATGCGCTCGATGCTACGGACCGGCGGTCCACGCGCGCCAGCGCAACGTCGTGCACACGCCTATGAGCGCGGCTCATACGGCGCGGCATCGCCGGCGTTTCCGCCGGCGATGAACGCGCGTCATACGTTCGGAGAGTATTTATCCGCTGGCGCGGGAACCGCGCCGGCCGTCGAACGGCAGCACGGCACGGGCGCGTGGCGAGGGCGTATGCTGCACGACGAGGCGGATGAACTCGTCGAGGTAGTCGGCGTGCTCGAGCGTCTTGGGCAGCACGGCCTTCCATTCGCGCCGCAGTCCTTCCGGGGTGACGCGCACGGCGCGGAGGGTCCCGTCGTGCAGGTACGGCGCGACGGCCCAGCGGGCGAGCACGGCGACGCCCAGCCCCGCGCGCGTCATCTCGAGGATGGCTTCAGTCAGCTGCACCGGGTCGATCGGCGCGCGGCACGACGCCGGCCGGCTCCAGCACCCGGGTCACGAAATGACTGTCCTCGCGTTCGCACATAGGTGAGCAGCCGTTCCTTCCGGAAGTCAAGGCGAGCCGCGACGAATGTGCAGCCGCGCGAAGGGGTGGTCGCGGGCGACGACGGCGACCTGCTCGTCTTCGAAGACCGGGCGCACGACGACGCGCGGGTCGCGGACCGACGAGCTCATCATCGCCAGATCGAGCTTGCCTTCGAGAAGCGCCGGCAGCGGCCGGCGCGTGGACGCGGCGTCAATCCGGATCTCGACGTTGGGGATACCGCTCGCGATAGGGCTTCAGGACGGCCGGCAGCCAGTGATAGCACGTGTAGCACTCGGTGCTGAGCCGAGCGGCACCACCGCGTCCTTGAGCCCGCCGCGGATCGCCGCCTCGGTCCCCGAGAGTTCTTCGAGCACCGCCCTGGCCGTGACGAGCAGGCGCTCACCCGCGGGCGTCAGCGCCATGCGCTTGTTCAGCGCAGGAACAGCGGCGTGCCCAGCCGGCCTTCGATGTCGCGCAACTGATGACTGAGCGCCGACTGCGTGAGGTGCAGCACCTCGCTCGCGCGGGTCAGGCTGCGATGCTCCGCGACCGCCACGACGAGCCGCAGATGCCGGACGTCGAGATCCACGCCTACACCTCCCAGGGGCATCATCCTAATCCCTGCATGGACAGGCGGCAACATGTGAACGACATTCATGGTGACTATGAGGTCCGGCACTACTGCGACTCCGCACTTCTCCGGACCTCCGAGGTCCGGAACTTCTCGAGGTCCGGTATTTCTTGAAGTCCGGTGATCCTTGAAGGCTGGCACTACTCGAAGCTGCTACGTTCGCAGGTCCGTCATGAAGCACGGAGCGCACTTCACCCCGAACTTCAGGAGTACAGTAGTAGAAGCCCTGCCCGCTCTTGCGCCCGAGTTGTCCGGCCGCCACCATGCGCTTGAGCAGCGGACAGGCGCGGTACTTCGGATCGCCGAGGCCGTCGTGCAGCACGTTCGAGGATCGCGAGGCAGACGTCGAGGCCGATGAAGTCGGCGAGCGTGAGCGGGCCCATCGGGTGGTTCATGCCGAGCTTCATCACCGTGTCGATCGCCTCGGGCGTGCCGACGCCTTCCATCACCGCGAAGATCGCCTCGTTGATCATCGGCATCAGGATGCGGTTGGCGATGAAGCCGGGGTAGTCGGCGGCTTCGACCGGCGTCTTGCCGAGCGCCTTGCACAGGTCGATCGCCGGTCTGCATCGACGCGTCCGACGTCGCCTGGCCGCGCACGAGCTCGACGAGCGTCATCAGCGGCACCGGGTTCATGAAGTGCATGCCGAGCACGCGGTCGGGCCGCTTCGTCGCCGCGCCGAGCGCGCGTGATCGAGATCGACGACGTGTTCGACGTCGAGGATGACGTCGGGCCGCGTGAGCGCGTCGAGCCGCGCGAAGCAGGTCGCGCTTGACGTCGAGCTGCTCGACGATCGGCCTCGACGACGTAGTCGACGTCGGCGAGGTCGTCGAGCGACGGCGCGGCGGTCAGGCGGCCGAGCGCCGCGTCGCGGTCGGCCGCGGTCGAGCTTGCCCTTCTCGACGAACTTCGCGAGGCTCTTCTCGATCGTCGCGCGCGCGCGGTCGAGCGCGCCCGGCGCACGCGTCGTGCAGCTCGCACGGCGAATCCGGCCTGCGCGAACACCTGCGCAATGCCGTTGCCCATCGTGCCCGCGCCGATGACGCCGACGGTCTTGAATGGTTTGCGGCACGGGCTAGACGAGCTCCACCGCCAGCGCGACGCCGTTGCCGCCGCCGAGACAGAGCGTCGCGATGCCGCGCTTCTTGCCGCGGCGCTTCAGCGCGTAGAGCAGCGTCGTCAGGATGCGCGCGCCGCTCGCGCCGATCGGATGGCCGAGCGCGACGGCGCCGCCCTGGACGTTGACGCGCGCCGGATCGAGGCCGAGCTCGCGCGTGACCGCGACGGCCTGCACGGCGAACGCTTCGTTCAGCTCGACGAGATCCGACGTCGTCGATCGTCCAGCCGGTCTTCTTGAGCAGCTTCTCGCACGGCCTCGACGGGCGTCATCATCACGAGCTTCGGCTCGAGGCCGGCCGTCGCCTGGCCGACGATGCGCGCGATCGGCGTGAGGTTGAGCCGCGCGCGCGACGTCGGCGCCCATCACGACGAGCGCGGCCGCGCCGTCGTTGACGCCCGGCGCGTTGCCGGCCGTGACGGTGCCGTCCTTCTTGAACGCCGGCTTCAGCCGCGCGAGCGACTCGGCGCGTCGTGTCCTCGCGGATCGACTCGTCGCGATCGACGACGATCGGGTCGCCCTTCTTCTGCGGAATCGAGACCGGCAGGATCTCGTCCTTGAACCAGCCCTCGCGCGTCGCGTGCGCGGCCTTGCGGTGGCTCTCGACGGCGTAGCGATCCTGCTCCTCGCGCGTGACGCGGTACGTCTCCGACGACGTGCTCGCCGGTCAGGCCCATGTGGATGTTGTGGAACGAGTCCCACAGGCCGTCGTGGATCATCGAGTCGACGATCGTGCCGTCGCCCATGCGCAGGCCTTCGCGCACGCGCGTGCAGCAGGTACGGGCAGTTGCTCATCGACTCCATGCCGCCGGCGACCGCGACGTCGATGTCGCCGGTCGCGATGCCCTGCGCGGCGAGCATCACGGCCTTGAGGCCGGAGCCGCAGACCTTGTTGATCGTGAGCGCGCCGACGCCGTTCGCCAGCCCGCCGCGGAGCGCCGCCTGCCGCGCGGGCGCCTGGCCGAGCCCGGCGCTGACGACGTTGCCCATGATGCACTCGTCGACGCGCGCCGGGTCGATGCCGGCGCGGCGCACGGCTTCGCGCACGACGAGCGCGCCGAGGTCCGGCGCGCTGAAATCCTTCGAGCCCGCCGAGGAACTTGCCGGTCGGCGTGCGGACGGCACTGACGATGACGGTTTCACGCATGCGATGGACTCGGACATCCGGCCTTCAGACGATGATCGATCGGACGATCGTCGCGGACGACGTCCGGCGCCGAGCAGCTGACGCAGGCGCTCGAGCGATCACCGGCCGGGCGCGCACGAATCTCGCGCCGCCACGCGGCGGTCGCGGCGCGCGACGCCGCAGCGTGCCGTCGCCGACCACGACGCGTGCGCGGCGCGCGCCGAGCGCCGGGCCCGGCGGCGATCTGCCACGCGAACGCGACCTTGGCCGCGGTCGTCGGCTGATCGGCGAGCAGCGTGCGCAAGACGCGCGACGGCGTCGTGTCGAGCGGCTCCATCGCGAGATGGCAGCGGCCGAACGCCGCATCATCGCATCAGTGCGCGGCGCTTCAAATCGCGACCGGGTTGTATCATCCGCGCGTGTCGCTCGTCCTGGCGTCCGCGTCGCCTCGCCGCCGCGAGCTGCTCGACCGCGGCCGGCATTCGACGTTCGACGTCGATCCCGGTCGACGTCGACGAGCGCCGGCAGTCGCGGCGAGCCGCCGGCGCCTACGTCGAGCGGCTCGCGCGTGCAGAAGGCGCGCGCCGGCGCCGCGCGCCATCCCGGCGCGCGTCGGTGCTCGGCGCCGACACGGTCGTCGTGCGTCGACGGCGACGTGCTCGGCAAGCCGGCCGACGCCGAGGACGCGGCGGCGGATGCTGCGCCGGCTGTCGGGCCGCGCGCACGAGGTGCTGACGGGCGTCGCCGTGGCGCGGCCGGGCGGCATCTGGCGTCCAGGTCGAGCGCACGCGCGTCTGGATGAGCGCGCTGACCGAGGCCGAGATCGCCTGGTACGTCGCCAGCGGCGAGCCGATCGACAAGGCCGGCGCCTACGCGATCCAGGGGCTGCGCCTCGCGGTTCATCCCGGAATCGACGGCTCGTACTCCAACGTCGTCGGCCTGCCCGTGGCGACGGTGGTGCGGCTGCTAGGACCGGGCAGTGCCGCGAGGAATCAGGCGACGCCGGGAGTAGTTCGACGCTGACGTGACGCGTACTCCCGGAGTCCTCTTCAGTGACGTAGTCTGACCGATGTCGAAGAAGACCGCTCGGGCGCTCGGTGTCGGCGGATCGTCGATCCTGAGCGCGCTCGTCGCTGCTCCTGGTGCGTGACCGCTCACGCGAGGGCGCGCCGCTACTACAAGCACGTCGACGAGGTGATGGCGCAGCCCGCAGCAGTGGTACGGCAAGCAGCTGCAGCTCCACGGCTTCGTCGTGGACGGCTCGATCGAGTGCAAGCCGGACACGCTCGACTACCGGTTCAAGGTCAAGACCGGCGAGCACGTCGGTGCACGTCGACCTACACGCGGCGTCGTGCCCGACACGTTCAAGGACGGCGCCGAGGTCGTGCTCAAGGGCCGGCTCGGCGCCGGACGGCTTCCAGCGTCGAGCCCGAACGGCGTCATGGCCAAGTGCCCGTCGAGGTACGAAGCGCGACCACGGCAGTCGGCGGCAAGACAGCAGCGTATGCGCATGTCCTCGCTCGGCACGTTCCTCATCCTCGCGGCGTTCGTCGTCGCGAGCGGCGCGTTCGCCGCGTCGATCGCGGGCGCGCGCCGCCGGCAGCGCCGTCGCTCGATCGACGGCGGCATCGGGCTGTTCCACGTCGTCACGGCGCTGATGCTCGTCGCGTCGGCCGTCATGATGCACGCCTTCGTCACCGGCGACTATCGGCATCAAGTACGTCCAGCGCTACTCGGACGCCGCGCAGCCGCTCTTCTACAAGCTGGCGTCGTACTGGGGCGGCCTCGACGGCTCGATCATGTTCTGGGTCACGCTGCTCGCGCTCGTTCGGCAGCGTCGCCGTCGTACGTCAATCGCGAGCGGCACCGGCTCCTGATCCCGTGGGTCGTCGCCGCGATCGTCCGTCGTGGAGATGTTCTTCCTCTTCCTGATGGTGATTCACAACAACCCGTTCGAGACGTTCCTCGACGGCGACGCCGGCCGACAGGCGCAGGGACTGAACCCGCTGCTGCAGAACTTCTACATGGCGATCCATCCGCCGATGCTCTACCTCGGCTTCGTCGGGATGACGATTCCGTTCGCGTTCGGCATCGCCGCGCTCGCGACCGGCCAGCTCGACGACTCGTGGCTGCGCGCGGTGCGCCGCTGGACGATGATCGCGTGGCTGTTCCTGACGGTCGGCCTCGACGCTCGGCGCGCTCTGGGCGTACGAAGAGCTGGGCTGGGGCGGCTACTGGGGCTGGGATCCGGTCGAGAACGCCGGCCTGCTGCCGTGGTTCACGGCGACGGCCTTCCTGCACTCGGTGATGGTGCAGGAGCGGCGCGGCGATGCTGAAGGTCTGGAACGTCTCGCTCGTCATCGTGACGTTCTTCCTGACGATCTTCGGCACGTTCATGACGCGGTCGGGCGTCGTGCAGTCGGTGCACGCGTTCGGCGAGGATCGCGAGCTGGCGTGGATGTTCACGGTCTTCATGGTCGCTCACGCTCACGGTGAGCTTCGGCCTGGTGATCTACCGGCTGCCGCTGCTGCGCGTCGCGCAACGAGCTCGACTCGTGGGCGTCGCGCGAAGCGGCGTTCCTCGCCAACAACTGGGTGCTGCTGTTCTGCGGCGTTCTTCGTGCTGTTCGCGACGATGTTCCCGACGCTGAGCGAGGCGATCCGCGGCGAGCGGCTGACC